>NZ_JAIMJA010000010.1 GCF_021295315.1 Motilimonas cestriensis
TCGGCAATATAACGGTGAATAAAGGCATGAATAAGTTGACGCTACGGGGACAAGCCAAAGTGAATGCCCAGTGGCAGCTGTATTGCCTTGTTCATAATATTGAAAAGCTGCAAAAGACGATGCATTAAGCAGGGCAAGCCCCCTATTGCCTGAAATCCCCCCCAAACCAGCCTCAAACGCCTCATAAAAAACGCCAACTCAAGATAATCTTCATTCCAGCAGAAAAAGACTAAACAATTGAGTCAAAACAAGAACTCAGCTATGGTTTGGTGCATCATAAAAATATATTTTAAAACGAGTAATTCTACAGGCTCGTTAACTGCCTTTCAAATCTGGCATTTCTAAAGGAGTATTTATGAACATGAATGATCAAGACCTTGGGCACAAATTAAAACTTAAATATGGTACTGCACCAAATGATCCAAGTGCTAATCAGCTAGAGCTAATAAAGCGTGATATTAAGGCTTTGGTTGCTAAGGGTATAACACCAACAGAAAACGATTGGGCTGAGATTGTAAAAAGGCATTGTCCAAGTGCTGGTAGTTACGGTTACAGTGGCGCTGACACATCAGATTTGATTACATTATTACAATTGGCAACCAAAAATTAGGAGTGTTTTATGAGTTTAGATATTTTAAAAAAGGAGCTTGAAGCTGCATTATTGATCACGGACTGGTCACCCTCAACAGCTGAATTAAAAGAAATTGCAAGACGCCTCAAAGCATTTAAAGGAGAGCCTAGCAAAGCTAATATCGCTAATGTTGTTTTGGAAGTGGTTGGTTCATATGAAGCAATGGCTTTGGAAGGCGTTGATAATTCAGACTTAACAACGTTACTTTTACTTGCAACCAAAACGGCTTCAAGTGATGACTAATGAACAATCTGTTCTTCTCGCTGAAAGCGAAATTGAAGAGTTAAAACAGAAGTATATGGCTCATCTTAGTCCAGTAGTTCTTCGCCTTCATAAAGATGGTGGGGAGCCAACTCTTCAAGAATTACTTACTTGTCAGCAACTTGGGGCTCAATATTTTAATTTTGTCGAGAATTTTGTCGGTAATAGTGGCTTGCTTGGTGCACATGCCAATGGAAAATGGATTTCAGGGTTTGCTGAAACCTGTCATAGCATTTTAAGCGCTTATATTGTACATGTTAATTTTCTACGAAGTCATTCAGCTACACTTAAAGTTGCGTTAGAACAACCGAATGCTAATGCATACGCAAACATGCAAAGAATGACTAAAGAATATCTTTCTAAAGAACAGTGGCAACAATTAGAGAATTCTTTTATTGAGAGCTCTCTGCCAACAACAGGGTTCAAATTCGCAGGGGCAAATGATTTGAAAGAAACACCTAAATGGCAGCTAATAACGGGGCTAATTGTGGGGGTAGTATTCGCTTTCTTAATTCTCGTTGCCGTAATTTTTATTCCTAATCCTACATCAACACAGTTTTTTATTTTCAGGGGCGTGTTTGCAATTTCACTAGCCGCAATAGCTGCAATTATCCCAGGCTTGCTAAATGTTGAGTCTCGATTCCAAAAATTCTCAATAAAAGCAACAGGAGCAATAGCTGTATTTGTTATTGTATGGTTACTAAATCCACCTGCACTAATCGGCAGTTAACAGATAAGAATAGGTGTCGCGAAGCCGACACCTATATTCAAGTGTTGGACAAGCCCGGAGCCTCGATGAGCTCGATTCCTTCCTTATTAAGTAAATTGCTGCATTGAGTGTTAACCGCGCTTAGCCTGAGTACCTTTCTCAAGACGAGCGAGAGGGATGTAAGGGGCGATCATAATGTAAACGCTTGCCTTATCAGTTTGTTACGGCTTGCCTGTGTGTTATTTCTTTATTCGTATTCCTCTTGTTGTCGCCCTAGGCGTGGTGAAGGCCATCATCCTTATTGCGTCCTTGCGGGGTTGATTATCTCGGTCGCAGGATACCAATGCAGCGCATGCTGTGCTGGCAACACGGGCAAGTGCGCTCGGGTTTGCTCGGTGGCGCTATTCCCAGTAGCTGTTGCAACAACGGCAGTAGCAAACATTGTATTTGGTGCAAAATGGCTTTGGCGTTACCGCGTAAAAAGCCGTAATCACGGGCGCGTTGTAACCCCTTTGGTAACACGTGTTGCAACATCAACATCAAGAACGTCAATGTTGGCAGTGTGCGCTGCTTCCAGTGGTTGGTTTGCCCGTCGCGATAACGAAACGTGACGTTATCCTTGGTGATGTCAATGATGTCTTTGTCGGGCAATACACCGCGATACAAGTAGCGCGAGAGATACTTCAGCGTCGGTAAGCCTTCGCCCACGGCGCGACAATCCACTACCCATTTCGGTGGGACGTGATTGGGCAAGCTCAAGCTTGGGTGTTGATTGATGGCGTCGAGCATTCTGGCGCGCCACACTTTCGCCAGTGCAAAGGCGTTAAACAAGTAGTCTTTTTTGCCTTTGTACCAGTGTTTTTTGCTGGCGTCATAGCGGCCGCCAGCCACTAAAATGTGCAAATGCGGATGTAAGTTACGCTGTCGGCTGTGGGTGTGCAGCACCGAGGTAAAGCCGAGCTCGCCTTTGTTCTGCTTGGCGGCGAAGTCTTTAAGGATGCTGGCGGTCACCTTAAACATAATGGGATATAAATGGCGCGGATGATGGGCCGCGAGTGACCTGAGCTCATAAGGCAAGGTGAAGGTCACCATAAAATAGGTGGTGAGTAGCAGCTTACTTTGTTGTCGCCATAACCATTGGGACGCGGTGCGCTGCTGGCACTGCGGGCAAAACCGATGCCCACACGATAATGGCGTCACTTCCTGATGCGGGCAGTGACGACATTGCCATTTTGAGCTGCCTTGTTGCTCAGTTTGGCATCGTAATAAAGCATGAATGGCACGGCGTACGTCGTTGTTGAGATTGTATTGCTGGCGCAGCGCATCCTGATGCTCACGCAATATTTCAATAAAGGCGCTCATGAGTTAGCCCACATCAACACCAATTTATCAGCGAGTTGGTTCACCGCTAACACACTGTCGGCTTGTTTCACGCGGGTCAGGTGGGTGTAGCGCGCGGTGGTATTGAGACTGGCGTGACCGAGCAAGGCTTGCAGCGAGCGCAAATCCAACCCTTGCTCCAGTAAATGGGTGGCATAACAATGGCGCAGCGAATGGGGACTAATGTGTTGATGGATATTGCAATCAGCCAGTACCCGCTTGAGGGCTTTTTGCACGCTGCCTTTATCCATTGGCACATCGCTGTCGGGCCCCATTTTTGGAAACAACAAGCGAGTATGGCGATGCGTGGCCCAGTAACCACGTAGCGCCACCAAGGTGCGCTCAGGCAGTGGCACCAATCGGTCTTTGCCGCCTTCGCCATCACGCACATGCACCTGCATTGATGCGCTGTCGATATCGGATATGGTCAAATTAAGCCCTTCGCTTAACCGCAAACCCAAGGTATAGAGCACCAAAAAGAACACTTGATAACGACACTTAACCGTCATGGAAATCAGCAAACCGACTTGCGCCGAGGTCAACACATCCGGCAAGCGCTTCACCTGCGGCGGTTTAACAATGTTAAGCCACTCCCACTGCCTATCAAGGGTGTAGCGATAGAAAAACTGCAAACCATTACGGTCAATTTTCACCGTGCTCCAAGAATGGGTCGCAACCAGACTGGCAAAGTAGGTCTTTAAATCATCGGCCGTCATGGCATCAGGTGCGCGGTCAAAAAACGCAGAAAGGCGACGCACCGCACGAGAATACGCATCAATGGTTGCCGGGCGTTTGCCTTGTAAAGTTAAGTTGGTAAGATGTTGTTGGTAAAGCAATTCAAAGCGTTGTTGGTCGGTGGTATTCATGGTTTTTACTCCAGTAAGCCCCATCAAAGTGACGGGGGGTTACTTGAGTATGAAATATCAACCACACTCCGCCGCGCAGCGGCTTCGTTCAACAAGGCAATTAAACGGAACTAAAACAGTTGGTTAGGTTCCGCTTCGCTCCACATTATAACCAACAATTTTAGTCCGCTTGTTGCGGCGTTAGCTATCAAGGAGAGTTTTGTGAAATCACCATTTATCAATCATTTAATCACTAAAATCATAGAAGGAAAGTCGGAGGTAGCTTTATCCTCTAGTGCAGCTAAAGCGACTCTAAGTAAATTAGAAGAAGTTGCTGAAGCTATTAGAACATCACAAGGGGAAGATGCTAAGCAATCCGTACTTTCTTACATAGAAGTTAAAAGAGCATTGGAACAATGTATCGACTTTGTTGATAATAAATCCACACAAGTTACAGATGAAGATCATACAATTTATTATGATTTTATTTATAGTAATCTTACTAAAGCTGAAGCGATAATTGATTCTGAATTAACTCATTTAGGTCTTTGATATTTGATAGCTAATCGAGTAGCCGGAGGTATCTAGCCTCCAGCCCCCACAACACCCTGCATGCGGGTCCGCACAGGGCGTTTCACTATGGGTAGTGAAGCTTAATCCATCCATCTCTCAGCTCATAAAGTCCCTGATTCTTCGGGTAAGCATTGGATAATGCTTGTTGAATTCCGGGGGGGTCGAACTTCGCCATGGGCCTTTACTGGTGATGCCGCAAGCAACCGCAGACTGGATATGCACGCCACGGGATAACAGGTTTCTGACTTTGGTTCTCGGCTTACGCCATTGTCGCCAGTAAGCCATTCGCACTCTGCGTCTGATCCAGTGATCAAGGTCAACACAGCGCTGGTAGCAGTTGGCGATACCGAAGTAGTTGATCCAGCCCTGAAGGTATTGGCTCAGTTTGAAGAGCTGATATTTCATCGAGACTCCCCAGTTTCGGTTTGTCAGTTGCCTGACCCGCTGTTTAAATGTTGCCAGCGTTTTGTCATGCCACTGAATGTTACCCCGCTTGAATGTAAACCCGAGGAACTGACTTTCAGAGGTTTTGACTACCTTGCTTTTCGTGCTGTTCACCATTAATTTCAGCTTGTTTTGCAGGAAGTTGCTGATGCTGTGCAGCACGCGTTCACCCGCTCGTTTCGACCTGACCAGAATGGTAAAATCATCTGCATAGCGGGCGAACTGATGGCCACGTTTCTCCAGCTCTTTGTCCAGTGGGTCGAGCATAATGTTTGCCAGCAGAGGGGATAAGGGTCCGCCCTGTGGTACACCTTCCCGGGTTTCGCTATAAAACTGGTTATCGTCTTTTGCTTTACAAATGACGCCAGCTCTAAGGTAGCGACCAAGCAATTTCATCAGACGTTTGTCCTTCACTTTATAGCTAAGATGCGTCATCAGAAGGTCATGGTTCACACGGTCAAAGAATTTAGACAGATCAACATCTACCGCAAATTTACGGCCTTGTTTAATGATGCCTTGCATTTGCTTTACGGCTTGCTGCCCATTTCGGTTTGGTCTGAATCCGAAACTGTTGTTTGAGAATTCAGGATCGAATATGGGGGTAAGCACCTGGGCTATAGCCTGCTGTATCACTCTGTCGGTGACGGTCGGGATCCCCAGCAGGCGTTTGCCGCCATCGGGTTTGTCAATCTCTACGCGCCTGACAGGTGAAGGTTGATATTGCTGCGCGTTAATGGCTTCAGCAACGTCATCCCACTGGCCAGATTTAACCCAGCCGGGGAACTGTTCGATGGTCATGCCATCAACACCAGCTGCCCCTTTATTGACTCGAACATGTTGCCATGCAAGACGAAGGTTCTCGCGTTGCAGTATCTGTTCGAACAAATTGTTGCCAAAGGCTGGCTTCGTATCAGTATGCTGGCTCACGTCGCTGCCGGGCGGCATTCGTGTTTCCAAATATGACAAGGCTCCTCCTTTATTTCATCGTGTTCAGGCCTTCACCGTGTCCCCTCCATTACGGCAAGAGAGAGACATTTGGCGCTTTTATAAATGGTGCCGTCTGCTGACTTCTGCTTAATCGTTCGTGGGATTACTCCAACCAGCGCTATCGTTGTTCATCTATTCGCTCATATTGGTTGATGAGTCCAATATGCCAGGCCAGTTTAAAGCAGCGGCCAAGCTGCTAAAGAGACGATCGCATGTTAAGCAGATCTCCCCGGATAAGGACAAAAACGGGCCGGCCCTCCGGTTTCACTGCACAACTGCATCATTTACGGTGCTCCTTAAATCACATGGCTTTGTCGTCTTGTGCCAACTCGCCTCGGAGCTACGCCTCGTATGATGTTCTTATTCATCAGCTCGCAGTTTTGCTAGCGGCTTCCTCCAGACCTTTCCTCGCGGAAAAGCCCTTGCCATTCGCTAATAGTTAACGTCTAATAATCAATAAGATAGTTAGACGGTGATTTTCCTATAGAGGACTTTCACCTCATTAGTTCATGCCCATGCCGGGCGTACACAAGGCGTTTAAACGGAACTAAAACAGTGGGTTACGTTTCGCTTCGCTACACAGTATAACCCACAATTTTTGTCCGATTATTGTGGCGTTATGCATTAAGGTGTAAATATGAGTGACAAGGTTCCATGTATTGAGTGCGGTGCGCTCGTATTACCCTCCACAGCAAAGAGAACTGGTGGAGTTTGTATGCCATGCAAAAATGGCAATCGAAAAAATATTGAACGAGCTAAAGAGTATTATAAGAAAGAACGTGAGCTAGAAAAGACCTGTCCATTTAGGGCTCTTTGGCGGAATCTAGTTGATAAAGTTTACAATCATGAAGGTGGATTTACTGCTTTGTCAGAAGCTGAAAAAACTTATTATGCTGTAAATACCCTTAGTGGCGAAGTCTACAATGGTGGCTTTATTCAGTATTTTGATAATACGGCAGGAGAGCATTTTAAGTATGCCGAACTTGGTCTTGAGAGTTTATCTGCAACGCAATCCTTGATGCTATTGCGCCAAGCAAAAACGGCTCTATTTGGTTCGGCAATCGTACCCACAGATCAAGCGCAACGTTGGTCAATAATCAGAAAGAATACAGATGAACCTGATTTAGATGTTCTCGATACCGAGTTTTACAAAGATGAAGATAAATTAGGTGAAAAACTTGAGGATTTCGCTATTAAATCGTTCCTCATAAAAAATGCATAATCGGGTAGCCGGAGGTATCTAGCCTCCAGCCCCCACACCCCCCATCATGCATTCTTGATTAAGAAGGTGAGCAATGGGCGGTTCATCTTCCTACAGAGGACTCTCACCTCATTAGTTAATGCCCATGTTGGGCGTACACAAGTCATTCCAAAGGACAGAAAACAGCTGGTTTTTGCTCCTGCGTCGCTGATTTTAACTAACTATTTTATTGCCTCTGAATGAGGCTTTATGTGGCTAAGTAACATGAATTTATTCACCTGAACCGTTAGGAAATGGAATTTGATAACTGTAATCGTAAACGCAAAAGTTAAATGTGATTTTCTTAATGAATATTTAGAAGTTGCATCATTACTTACTAAAGAGTCTCGAAATAGAGCTGGTTGTGTGTCGTATGTTTTCAATCAAAGTGTTGGTAACCCATTAGAGTTTACTCTATTCGAACAATGGGAAAGTCAGGCGCACTTAGACGAACACATCAAAGCTTTAATAGATTTACTTGGTGCGCCTGATCCTGGCGGTATGCTTCCTGCAAAGTTGATTAACTTTTACGAAAGTGCAGAACCAAAGTTTTACAACTCAATCGAGTAACGCGCACATACCCCCCCCTCTGGCAGGATAGTTTTTACTACTTAAATTTTAACCAGTTGGGGCGTTAGGACTTAATTGTGCCGCGCTATAGTGAAGAACCAGGGCAAACGCATGAATGTTTTTCGAGCGTTTAGTGGTGTTTTCTTAGACGAATATCTGCCGCAAGGATGCGGTAGTTAAGCCATCATGGATGATTTCACGGCGTTTCGTATAAGAAGATTCCACTTTGTTCGCTTAGTTGATTGTATTTTGTACACTCATGCGTTCGCCCTGAGTGAAGAACGAAAGCAGCAGGTTTTCCCTCACTGTTACTGATATTTTTCATATTCCTGATATTTATCAATCTAGATCACACTTTTTTTGTTAATCTGTCGGCCTTTTTCATTCACTTGTAGCTGAGTCGCAACTTGGAAACACAAAAAAACCCGTTTGATTCTTTAATGCCGACTGAAATGGCGAAAAAAGCCGAAGAAGTTGGGATCTATAAAGCAACGAAAAACCCCTTTCAATCTTTAGTGCTGGCGATTTCTGCCGGTGTATTTATTTCCATCGCCTTTGTTTTTTACACCACGGTGACCATCGGCACAGCTGACATGGCCTACGGTATTTCTCATTTAGTGGGTGGCTTAGCGTTTAGTTTAGGGCTTATTTTAGTGGTAATTTGTGGCGGAGATTTATTTACTTCGTCAGTACTCACTACCATCGCCAGAGCCAGTGGTCGCATTAGCAGCTCACAGTTATTAAAAAACTGGGCCACTGTTTATGTTGGCAACTTAATTGGCGCGGCTTTTTTTGTACTGTTGGTTTGGTTTGCCAAACTTCACTTAGTGGCAAATGGTGCTTGGGGTGTGAATGCAATGAATATTGCCCAACACAAACTCCATCATGATTTTTCCCAAGCGATTGCGCTGGGGTTACTGTGTAACTTGCTGGTCTGCTTAGCCACTTGGATGACGTTTTCTTGTCGCAGTGCCACCGACAAAGTAGTAGTAATGTTGTTACCCGTAGCCATGTTTGTTGCGACTGGGTTTGAGCACAGTATTGCTAATATGTTTATGGTGCCAATGGGCATTATGGTTCACACCTTTGCCGATGCAGCCTTTTGGCAAAGTGTGGGGCTAGAGCCAGCGCTATATGCTGACCTAACATTAAAGCAGTTTGTGTTACATAACCTCATTCCGGTCACTATTGGCAATATATTAGGCGGCTTATTGGTAGGAATGACCTACTGGATTATCCATTTAAAACCTAAAGGTTAAATATTTCTTACACGGTTACCATAAAAAAAGCTGCACCGACGAGTGCAGCTTTTTTCAAATTAAAGGGTATCGGTTAGGTAATTACCAACCTTTTACGACACTGCCTTGAAACAATTCTTGAGCCTTGTTGTAAACGGCTTCAGACTGGAATGCCTGAATAAATTGTGCCACTCTTTCATCGTTCTTATTGTCTTCACGCGTTGCAATAATGTTCACATAAGGAGAATCTTTCTCCTCAACAAACAAACCATCACGTGTCGGTAGCAAGTCAATTGATGAAGCATAAGTGGTATTAATGACCGCTAGCGACACATCATCTAATGAACGAGGAAGTTGCGCCGCTTCTAGTTCAATGAGTTCGAAGTTTTTCGGGTTGTCAACAATATCCATAATACTGGCATTTAGACCTGCATCTGCTTTTAAGGTAAATAAACCTTGTTTTTCTAACAAAATCAACGAACGGCCTTGGTTAGTCGGATCATTAGGCACTGCAATTTTAGCGCCTTCTTCTAATTCATTGACGTTTTTAATAGTTTTAGAAAAGCCTGCGATTGGGTAAACAAAAGTGTTCGCCACATTCACTATCTTTAAGCCACGGTCTTTAACCATAGTGTCAAGATATGGTTGATGCTGAAATGCATTGGCGTCAATACTGCCGTCAGACAAGGCAATATTTGGCGTTACGTAATCAGTAAAAGTCACCACTTCAACATTGAGGTTAAATTTCTCTAGTGCAATTCTTTTTGCTTCTTCGACTAATTGCGCTTCAGAGCCAGCAATCGCACCGACTTTTAGGGTTTGTACTTGCGCCACTGGCGCCTCAGCAGGCGCTTGCTCAGTTGCGGTTTTATCACCACAACCTGTTAATAATAACGCGGCTGCCACAGCAGACGAGCCAAACCAGTGTTTTAACGTTAGCTTCATTTTGATTTCCATTATCTATGGTCGACTTTATTCACTAGGTAATCACCTAGCATTTGTATCACCTGCACTAATGCAATCAGCACAATGACGGTAATAATGAGTATTTGCGGCTCAAAACGGTGAAAGCCGTAACGGATCCCGACATCACCTAAACCACCACCCCCCACTGCGCCAGCCATGGCAGAGTAGTTCACTAAGGTAACCAAAGTGATGGTGATACTGTTAATAATGCCCGGCAGTGCCTCAGGCAAACAGACTTTGCAAATAATTTGTAACGGCGTGGCGCCCATCGCATTGGCTGCTTCAACTAAGCCTGACGGCACCTCCATGAGTGCGCCTTCAATTAAGCGTGCAACAAAAGGAATAGCGGCAATGGTCAGTGGCACGGTTGCGGCCAAGGTACCAATTGAGCTGCCAACAATAATGCGAGTAAGTGGAATAATAGCCACTAATAGAATAATAAAAGGCACCGAGCGACCAATATTAACGGAAATGCCCAATATGTGGTTAAGGGTTGGATTAGCCCAAAGCTCACCCGCCTTGGTGTTATGTAATAACACGCCAAGAGGGATGCCAAATAAACAGCTAATTAGGCCCGATAGACCAACCATCATCAGGGTTTCGCCAAAGGCCTGTGTTAATAACGAAATCATGGCTTCAGACATTACCCAGCACCTCGAGATAATAATTACAGTGAACGTTTAGTGTTGTTATTTTGCCGCAACATGGCATTGAAAGACTCGCTCGCTTAGACATAGCCCAACACCTCTACGCTAAGATGATGCTCGATCAAAAACTGAATGGCTAAATCAGTTTGCTCTGATTCGCCAAACAACTCTGCAAGCATGTAGCCAAATTTAACCCCACCCGCGTAGTCCATGTTGGCACTGAGGATGCTCACGTCGACATGGTATTTACGACTTAACTCAGAGATTAAAGGCGCGTCAACACTGGCTCCCGAAAAACCAAGCCGAACTAAAGGAAACGTGCTCGGTTTAGGTTCGCTTGAAAGGCGCATTTGATATTCATGGGGGATCTCGATATGTATCGTTGCCGCGATGAAGCGTTTTGCCAACTCTGTTTTCGGGTGTGAGAAAAAGTCCGCCACGCTGTTTTTTTCAATGAGCTCGCCGCGATCGATAATAGCCACTTGATCACAAATGCTCTTAATCACTTCCATTTCATGGGTGATCATCAATATGGTGATTTGTAATTTGTGGTTAATGTCTTTCAGTAAATTTAAGATAGACTTTGTGGTTTCGGGATCGAGTGCCGATGTCGCTTCATCACACAATAGCACCTTAGGCGATGTCGCCAAAGCGCGTGCTATCGCTACACGTTGTTTTTGTCCACCACTTAGTTGAGCTGGGTACACATTCGCTTTGTCATCCAAACCAACTAACGTTAACAATTCAGCCACGCGCTGCTTGATAGCCGCGCCATCATAACGCTCAAACTCTAACGGTAAGGCAATATTCTCGGCAACTGTTCGTGACGACAATAAGTTAAAGTGCTGAAAAATCATGCCGATTTTTCTTCGCGCTTGACCCAATTCTTGTTTGTTTAGCGCGGTTAATTCCGTGCCGTCCAAAATAACTTTGCCTGAATCAGGGCGCTCTAGTAGGTTCACACATCGGATCAAGGTACTTTTACCCGCACCTGATGCCCCTATCACACCAAAAATTTGGCCCGCTTCGATGTTAAGATTGACATGATTGAGAGCAACAACTTGTTGTTCTCCTTTGCCAAATATCTTATTTAGATTTTCCAGTTGGATCATAGTGTTGATAATGTCCCGAGTACAGACTAAGTACAAAAGCAGAGATATTCGCTGTTAAAGTTAAACCAGCAAGTTATTAGCCCTAAGTTTAACCTAAATCAACGGGAGATGATGCTAAAAATTATAACAGATTAAGTCAATATATTAATAAAGACTAACAAACAAGATATTGCGAGAGGTAGGTAGCAGAATTGATTAAATTTCTGCTACCAGACAGTATTAGCATTCGTTGAGAAAGGGCGCTTGTTGACCGAGTAATTCAGCAACCTCTTCAGCAAGTAAAGGTTTAGCAAAATAGTAACCTTGAATGGTAGTACAGCCTAAATGAACCACTTGATCTAATTCCAATTTACGCTCTACCCCTTCGGCCACCACATTAAGGCCCAAGTTTTTTGCTAATTCGATAATGGCACGCGTAATAATCTGTTGATCAGGTTTTTGATCAATCTGGTCAACAAATGAGCGGTCTATTTTTAGCTTACTAATGGGAAAGCGCGACAGATAAGCCAGGTTGGAATAACCGGTTCCAAAATCGTCAACACTCAAACTTAAGCCAAGTTGACGTAACTGCTTTAATGTTTCATATAATTTAACCTCATCTTTCATCAAGATGCTTTCCGTTAGCTCAAGCTCAATTAATTCCCCTGGCACATTGGAATGACTAAGCCGCATCGCAATATCTTTAACGAGATCGTGTTGATGAAACTGTAAACCGGAGACATTGATAGAAACGGGCACACAGGGTAAACCTAATGCTAGCCATTTGGCCTGCTGAGCTAAAGCGGCCTCAAGTACAAATTTACCAATATCAGAAATTAGGCCCGATTGCTCGGCAAAAGGAATAAAATCAGCGGGGCTTATCTCTCCACGCTCAGGGTCTTGCCAGCGGATTAAAGCTTCCATTCCTAACATGGTGCCATTTATGCCATTGACCATGGGTTGATAACGTAGAAATAGTTGCTTCTCTTCAATCGCTTGACGTAATCGTTTATCCATCGAAATTTGCTGTAGTGCAAGGCCGGCAAATTGCTCGGAAAACAACTGATAGCGTTTGCGCCCTGCTAACTTCGCTTGGTACATCGCGATGTCAGCATTTTTAACCAGCTCCCAGCACTCCGAACCATGTTGTGGATAAAGGCTGATCCCCATCGTCACAGCTAAATCAAACTCAAATGATTCAATTTCACAGCGCTGGCAAACACTTTTCATTATGGCCTTAGACCAAAGCTGGATTTGCTCGCTGTTGGCTAAACCTTGGGCAATAAGCACAAACTCATCGCCACTTAAGCGGTATATTTGGGTATTAGCTGGTGCGCATTGCTGTAATCGCTTTGCGGTAGCGATAAGTGCTTTGTCACCTGCCGCATGTCCCATCGAATCATTGATTAACTTAAAGTTATCCATATCCAAAAAGGCAACCAATAAATTAGCCGGCGCACAGGCCAGTAACTTTGTCAGGTCTTGTTCTAATGAATAGCGATTAGCCAGCCCTGTTAACGAATCAAAATGAGCCAAGTGCGCTAGCTTTTCTTGGGCTTTTTTACGCTCACTAATATCTCTTGCTGTACCGGCGGTACCAACAACTTTGCTGGCCTTAACGACCGGCACTTTGATGAGTTCAATCCAAGATTGCGAGCCATCAACTGCAGTGGCAAAAAACTCTTGTCTAAGTTGTTGCCCCGTCTCCATTACTTGTAAGTCGTCTTGTCGGTATTGTTCCGCATCGGCAGGATGAGAGAGGTCAAAATCTGTTTTACCAATCAGGGTTTCATAATTGACACCAAATGCTTTTTCAAACTGTGCATTCACTGTTAGAAAGCGCCCTTTAGTGTCTTTTACCCAAGCTAAATCGGGCAAACTATTCAGCAATGTTTGGTATTTTTGTGTCCGATCAGACAAAGCCGCCACATCAATATGCAAACGACGATTCGCTCGCTCTAATTGCACCTTATTTTTATGTAATTCAGTAATGGTGTGGTTTAGGGTTTTCAGGTTGAAATAAACGACTAACAGCAAATTGAGGAAAATAGAATAAACAACCAAATTCAATAGACTGATTTCATTAGGGAAAAAATAAAACACTAAGATATCAACTAAAACCGTGAGAGAGAATGAAACAATCAAATATTGGCGGCTAATACTAGGTGGTTGACTATCTAGCTTATCATTCATGCAATTATACACCTCTTACTTCTTAGGTCTTGAGCATACACCGCTCCAACTTAACTAGAATACAGAGTTAGATATTAATAATCACATCATTTACAAATCAATAGGCTAAAATAAAACACGGTTAGCAAAATGCCTATGCCAGTTTCAAGATTAATCAGCAAAACTTGCAACTACAAAATTCTATGCTAAAGGTGCTACATTTTATACGCCAAAGTGCGACCGCTTAATGCAAGTCATCACTACCAAAATATCGATCTTTAATTTCAGTAAATTCGGGTTCTGTCATTAGCTCGGTCAATGCTTGCTCTATCTTCGATGACAGGTAGCGATGGTTAGATAATTTCGAGAAGCCAATATAGAGCGCCACATCTTGCTTGGGTTGATAAGCCGCTCTCGATAACTGCTGCCAAAGGCCTCTTTTATTTATCTCGTATTCCACTTGGCAGTCAGTGCCAATAAACGCTTCTAAATGTCCTTTTTTAGCCATTCTAAGCAGTTGAATTTCGGTTGGAACACCATGTTTTACCATTGCATCATCAGAATCAAAGGGCTCAAAGTAGGCAGAATCTAATACATAACCAATGCGGTAAAAATACAAATCTTGGTAGCTATTAATGGGCTTAGGAATGTCTTTTTGCGTGTAAAAAGCGGGCCGACAATGATAGTAACTAGGAGAAAGATATTGGATAAATTGTTCACGTTCAGGCGTTTTAGCCAACCCTACCATCATATCTACTTGACCGATCTCCATATGACTTAAGGCTCTGGCCCAAGGATAACGTTTAATATTGAATTGGAGCCCCGTTTTCGCGCTTAAAGCTTGCAATAAATCGATGTCAAACCCTATAAAGGCGGCCTTATTATCGGTACTGATACGAAACGGAGGCCATTCATCTGTCGCTACAATAATAGCCGAAGAAGGCGTTACAGTTGGAGAGTTAGGCATATCAGGGCTTGCTCTTATTTCCTCCGGCAGGAATACCAGCGTAAAAAAGATGACGATGAAAAGAGTCTCTTTCATAGCTAACCTCAACAATAAAAAGCAAATTCTAGATCCTTTGTGATTATAGATGAGTTTATTAACCGAAGCTGAATAGTCACCAACTAGGAATGAAAATCATTAAGCAAAACCAAATCAAAAACTTATATTTTCATTAACACTAGCCCCGCCGCTGTATGACAACTGGCATCACAAAATAGTCTCAAAATTAATTTTTTGATAATTGCAATTAACCTGTTTACTTTGTCTTTAGCTGTGTTAATATCGTCCACGGCCTGTCAGACAGACCTTTGTTTATATGTAATACTACAATGTTATGCTTTAGAAACCTTCGTTCCATCTGTTAATCAGTTAGATTCATGAAGACTTTCCTTACATAGTTTTTGCAACACATAAATAATTCTTTTCTGGCTACTACAACGCATTTTATGCGAATTATTTTTGAAAAGTTAGGAGACAAACATGTCTAAATCAACTGGTATCGTTAAATGGTTCAACGAAGATAAAGGTTTCGGTTTTATCACTCAAGATAACGGCGGCGCTGACGTATTCGTACATTTCCGTGCAATCGCTTCTGAAGGCTTCAAAACGCTAGCTGAAGGTCAAAAAGTTTCTTTTGACCTAGAGCAAGGCCAAAAAGGTCCTCAAGCTGCTAACGTAACTACTCTTTAATTTAAGAGCATTTACTTAGTAAAAAAGCTGACTTAGGTCAGCTTTTTTTGTTTTTGTACTTTTTCAACAACCTTTATCACTCCCTATCCCTACCATTCTTAAATCCTCCTTACTAACTGTAGTGCTTTATTTAAGTAACCTAGACTGGCTCGCTCACCACCGTAAAAGAGACGACAGCTTTAAACAGGGATGATGTGGCTCTATTTCATCTTTAGTCATAAAAAAACGGCTGATGCCAACACACCAACCGCTTTGCTGAGCAAATAAAACCTTATGAGAACTGATTCATCGTATTATTGTGTCCCGATGCTTTCAGCGCCTGATTGCCAGAAAAATACTCTTTATGGTCATCGCCAATATTAGAGCCAGACATATCTTGGTGTTTAACCGAGGCTAAACTTTGTCTGATTTCTTGGCGTTGCACCCCTTCCACATATGCCAACATGCCTTGCGTGCCAAAGTAGTCTTTTGCAAGGTTATCAGTGGATAACGCGGCCGTATGATACGTAGGCAAGGTAATCAAGTGGTGGAAAATACCCGCTTGTTTAGATGCATCTTGCTGGAAGCAACGAATTTTCTCATCAGCAACTTGCGCTAACTCACTATCGTCATACTGCTGACTCATTAAGTTTTCACGGTGATAGCTGCTGAGATCTCGACCTTGCTCTTGCCAAGCATCAAACACTTGCTGTCTAAAGTTAAGTGTCCAGTTGAATGAAGGACTGTTGTTGTATACCAGCTTAGCATTAGGCACGACCTCTCTAATGCGGTTAACCATACCGGCGATTTGCTCAACATGAGGCTTCTCTGTTTCAATCCACAGTAAATCAGCGCCATTTTGTAACGAGGTAATGCAATCTAGCACCACCCGATCTTCACCCGTATTGACTTTGAATTTCACGAGGCCATTGGGTAAGCGAGTTGGCTTTATTAGCTTATCCCCCTGACGGATAACCATATCACCGGTGGCTAAACTAGCGACATCGGTCACCTCTTCGCCGTCAATAAACGCATTGTATTGATCGGCCAAGTCGCCAGCGAATTGGGATACCGGAATTTTTTGTGTTAAACCCGCGCCTAATGAATCTGTGCGCGCCACGATGATGCCATTTTCAATACCTAGCTCCATAAAGGCGTAACGCACCGCATTAATTTTGGCTAAAAAGTCTTCATGGGGCACGGTCACCTTACCGTCTTGATGACCACACTGCTTAGCATCTGACACTTGGTTCTCTATTTGAATACAACAAGCCCCTGCCTCGATCATTTTCTTCGCCAATAGATAAGTGGCTTCTTCGTTGCCAAAACCAGCATCAATGTCAGCAATAATCGGCACAACATGTGTTTCAAATTCATCAATGCGTTTTTGCACAGCCCGCTCTTTGACATGGTCGCCTTCTTGTCTAGCGCCATCTAACTCTTTGAATAAATGATTCAACTCGCGAGCATCAGCCTGCTTTAGAAAAGTATATAACTCTTCTATTAACGCTGGCACCGAGGTTTTTTCGTGCATCGATTGGTCCGGCAATGGACCAAACTCAGAACGCATCGCTGCGACCATCCAGCCTGATAGATACAAATATCGGCCTTTAGTGGTACCAAAATGTTTCTTAACCGAGATCATTTTTTGTTGGCCAATAAAGCCGTGCCAACAACCCAATGATTGTGTGTATTGGCTCGCATCATCGTCATAGCCTTGCATATCACGGCGCATGATATCTGCGGTGTATTGCGCGATATCCAACCCGGTTTTAAAGCGATTTTGTAATCGCATTCTCACGACAAACTCAGGGTTAATTGCGCGCCATGTATCACCTTGTTGCGCTAAAAAATTGCTGGCATGAGTCATTTCCGTTGTATAAGTCATCATATTTTGCCTCTTTTATCCTATGGTTTGTACGCTGGCCATGGCGAAATTAATAAGCCATGTGCAAGCGGGTTGTATCTCACTTATTTTGTGACTGTGCGCCAACTTTCGGTGTAGATCTTTTTAGCTCGCTCACTGAGCTCTACTCAGCGAGCGCATTACCTTTAAACAACATCACCCTATGCCGCTATCCAGCTTGTTTCGCGAGTTGTCGATATTGATGTAACAGTGGCTCGGTATAGCCACTTGGTTGTTGCTCCCCTTCAAATATCAGTGCTCTAGCGGCTTTAAAAGCCAAGCTTTGCTCAGAGTTTGGGCTCATGTTACGGTAACCCGCTAACCCCGCGTTTTGCTGGTCTACCTGCTGCGCCATACGATCCATTACAGCTTCCACTTGTTGTGGAGTGCAAACCCCGTGCTTTAACCAATTCGCAATGTGCTGACTAGAAATACGTAAGGTTGCCCTGTCTTCCATTAAGCCTATGTTGTTAATGTCTGGTACTTTTGAGCAACCAACCCCCATCTCAACCCAGCGCACTACGTAACCTAAAATGCCTTGGATATTGTTAGCCAACTCATTTTCAATCTGCTCATTGGTCAGTTTTTCCGGCGCGGCCATCAGTGGCACAGTTAACACTTTAGATAATGGGGTGGCAGCTCTGCCTTTAAGTTGTTGCTGCACGTCATTCACATTCACTTGGTGATAGTGCAATGCATGTAATACCGCCGCAGTAGGTGAAGGAACCCAAGCCGTACTGGCACCTGAGCGTGGATGCTCGATTTTTGCTGTTAGCATGGAGGCCATTTCATCTGGCATAGCCCACATGCCTTTGCCGATTTGTGCTCTGCCTGGAAAGCCACAGGTTAAGCCCGCATCAACATTGGCGTTTTCATATGCTTGGATCCAAACCTGTTGTTTAATCTCATTTTTCGGTAGGAAAGGGCCTGCCTCCATACTGGTATGAATTTCATCACCGGTGCGATCTAAAAATCCCGTATTGATAAAAAACACCCGCTCTTTTGCTTCATAGATACACGCTTTAAGATTAACCGTCGTGCGGCGCTCTTCATCCATGATGCCTAATTTGATGGTATTGCGCGCCAGACCTAACATGTCTTCAACGCGGCCAAACAAACGGCAAGTGAATGCCACTTCTTCAGGGCCATGCATTTTCGGTTTAACAATGTAGATACTGCCTGTGCGGCTATTATGAATATCGCGTTTGCTCATATCCATATCGTGAGTGTGTTGTAAATCAAGCATGCCAATCATGCTGGTTACCACGGCATCAATGATACCTTCAGGGGCAAAGTTACCTTGGGCATCTTGCATCAGCTCGGTATCCATTAAATGGCCGACATTGCGAACCAACAGCAATGAGCGACCATGTAAACGGTATTCATCACCATTTTTACAATTAAAAATCTTGTCGGGATTTAAATGCCGCTCCATGGTATGACCATTTTTGTCGAATTCGGCGGTTAGATTCCCTTGGATCAACCCCATCCAATTGCGATAAGCAGCAATCTTATCGCTGGCATCTACTGCGGCAATCGAGTCTTCGAGGTCCATTATGGTACTAAGGGCCGCTTCCACTTTAATATCATCAATGCCTGATAAATCGTGTTGACCAATAAAACCTTGTCTATCAATCACAACCTCTATGTGCAAACCATTATTTTTCAGCACAATAGAGCTGGGATCGGCTTTTGAATTAGCGAAAGCAACAAACTGACAAGGCGAAACTAATCCAGACTCTGAGCCATCAGGAAAGTAAGCTAACAGATGCTGGAAATACACCGTATAACTGGCCACATCATGGTGTGAGCCTTTTTCTAGAGGACACACTTGATCGAGAAAGTCTTTGGCAAAATCAATTACATGCTTACCGCGAGCGGGATTATATTTACGACAAGGTGCGAGCCCTGAATCAGATGGGATAGCATCGCTGCCATAAAGTGCATCATATAAACTACCCCAACGTGCATTCGCGGCATTGAGTGCAAAACGCGCATTCATTACGGGAACCACTAACTGCGGGCCCGCTAACTCAGCAATCTCTTGGTCAACGTTTTCCGTTGTGATAGTAAAAGGCGCAGGCTCATCCACTAAGTAATTAATTTCACGAAGAAAGGCTTGATAACTTTCCATGTCAAATTGAGGATTCGCAAGGTGCCATTGATCAATTTGGTCTTGTAACTGTTGACGCGTTCTTAGCAAGGCACGGTTTTCAGGGGCAAGATCCTCGACTAACGCCGTTAAGTCATGCCAAAACGTTGCTGAATTTAAACCCGTAAGGGGGAGAACTTCTTCGTTAATAAAGCGATAGAAGCCCTGATTGATTTCACATTCTTTCTTAAGCGCTTGGTTCATGGCCTCTTCCTCTTAATACATACAGGCAATTAATGGTTAAAGTGTGAGCAAGGTTTGGTGTTTATTTGTTCACTGATTGGAAGTGTAGAGGAAGGCTGGCTAAAATTTCACAATAGAAATTTCACAGTGTAAATTTTACAAAATGAAAAATAGTAAAAGTTTATTACGTCAGTCGCATTTTCTTGGCACAAAAATCCGCAACTTACGAAAACGAAACAACCTTACACTGGAAGATTTGTCTGCTCGCTGTATTAAAGTCAGCGCCGAAGAGGCGCCGTCAGTCTCATACTTATCAATGATCGAGCGCGGTAAGCGCGTTCCCAGTGAAGAAATGCTCACAGTGATCGCCACGGTATTTCAAAAAGATGCGCATTGGTTTTTAGATGATGAGCCAGAGCCGCAAGACATTACCCCAGCCAAAGGTAATCATGGTGGCATCAGTGGCATGGCCCTTGAGCCTAGCTTTTTGTTTTCTAGTGAAGTACTACAAATTGCCATTCCCGAGATGCTGTCACAAACGGGCACCACCGGTCGGCAATTTGCACACTTGCTGATCCGTGCGCATCAAGAGCACCATCAAAATCATTTTCCCGATCTTGAACGCGCGGCAGAATCAGTTGGCCATAAACGCATGCCGTTACATGTCGATGACTTAGTTGAAATTGCCGAGAATGTGGGCTTAATAGTCAAGTGGTTTGACCGTGCCAGTGAAGATATCGTTGACGATCAGGGTGAGCAATCAAAAAGAGTGATCAGCTCCTTCTTCGAGCCACCAAAAACGGTTTACCTTAATGAACAACTAAAAAAACAACAAACCCGCTTAAAATATGATTTAGCAGTGCACATCGGCCATTGCGTATTACACAATAACGATGGCATGAAAAGCGTGATGGTAGCTGGGCGCAACCAAAGCTATGGCTTACATGAAGATCATTCACAACAACACTCTGCTGCCACATTAGATTCCCAAGATATTCTTCATGCTTGGCGCGACTTTGAATGTAGCTTTTTTGCCGGTGCCTTGCTTTGCCCCAAAGTGCCCTTTCGTCAATTACTTGATCGTCGCGGTTATGAGATCAATGTCAGTGAATATTTGGCTGTGTCAGAGTCAGTGGTGATGCGGCGAATGACGGCCGTTTCACCCTACCCGCACTGGCATTATTTTGATGCCTACGCCCCCGGTAAACTCAAAGCGGTATATCGAGGTAATGGTATTCCACTGCCTTGGGGCAATATGCGCTTAGTCAACGACCCTTGTCAGCACTGGTCGGTATTTCGTATGATCAATGCATCATCTACCGGCACTGAAGCGCAGATATCTATTTTAAATCAAGGTGATATACCAAAAATTTATTGCTGCGAATCAATCAAAGTGGAAGATCTGGCGGGTAATCATCATGTCCTTTGCACAGGAATCGATCTCAATCCAGCGCTGGATGCGCAGGGCCATGATAGTGTCGCTATCGCCACTGAGCTCAAATTCGCATGTATGAAAAACGGTGGCGAAACGGCGATCCCCAACAAGATAAAAAAAATCTTGCTAAGTGTGGCGCAGATCCTAAACATTGCTTGGATTGAACGCGGTATTAATAATGAAGCTCGGCTAATTTGTTCTCGCGGCATTCAATGCCCACGAGAGCCTAAATGTTACGCCAGCGATATCTGCCAACAGAATGTGTTTGATGTACAGCAAATCCAAGCTCAAATTATTCAGTCATTAAACAACTAAGCTAATATTTTGTCCTATGCTGGGCATTTATTTGGCCAAAAACTCGGCTAAATAAGGGCCATTATTACTAGGATAAATCACGTATTCACCGTGATACTTCACCTTAGACTTATAATCTGTCACTTTAAACAATAATAAATTCTGCGCTCCGGCTAATGAAATTAGCTGTTGAACGTTGCCGCGCACGTAGCAAGATAGCGGACGAATAAGCCGTTTTTCTTCAGCATGGATAGCACGCTCGTACTGCTGTCGACAGACCACTAGCGAGTCCATCCCTGCGCTATTTCGTTTCACCTTGCGTTCAATGACTGAATCAGTGATCAACGACCAATCCGACTCTGCTAATTGATCGAATAAAGCATCAATTTGTGTTTCATAAACCTTAGCCAGGGTACCTTGCTCAGACAATAAAGCGCCGTAAACACGAGTGATATCTTCAAACGTTTGCTTCAGCTGAGCATGTTTGCCCATACTACGTCCTTGCTGTTGCCACACCAGTAAAGTAGCCGCAACACAATGTGCAAAACGCTGGGTTTTAATGGCTTTTGTCACCCAAGCATTCAGATAATGAGCTTGATTAACTGGAGTGCGAGAAACACTGCCATCTAAATGAGCTTGCTCTAACTCATTAAGCGCGATGCAGGCTAAATCATAGATTTCTTTAGCAAAAGTAGAACTGGCTTGGCTGGACATTAAAAACTCAAAAGTTAAAAAACGGCTATTTTACCTATTTTGTATTTCGCTGACTACGTCTCATGCTTTTCGCTGCGAAAATTGCCGACGAAATTCGCTTGGTTTCATGCCTTTATAGAGCTTAAATTGGCGGTTAAAGTTGGCCAAATTATTAAAGCCGACACGGTTGGCAATAGCTGCGATAGCCAGATTTTTATTAATCAATTGCTCACAAGCTTTACCGATACGATACTGCGCAAGATGTA
Source organism: Motilimonas cestriensis (assembly GCF_021295315.1). Classification (GTDB taxonomy): domain Bacteria; phylum Pseudomonadota; class Gammaproteobacteria; order Enterobacterales; family CBDFNC01; genus Motilimonas; species Motilimonas cestriensis. Next base: position 22,356 of record NZ_JAIMJA010000010.1, read on the forward strand.
CCGAAAAGCTATTATTAAAATGTTTTTCAAACATACGATACACGCTGCTTTTACTCATATGTAAATGTTGGCATAAATCATCAACTAGGATCTGAGTATGATAATGTTGCTCAATAAATGCAGTGGCCTTATTGAGCTTGGTATGCTGCTTTTCGGTTTCTTCAACATAGGGCTGAGAGCTTGATGTAATGGATTTTTGTTCAGGTGCTTCCGCCATGATGGCTAAGATAGCAAGGACATTATTAACTTGCTGCAACGGGCTTAACTGCCTATGAGATTGGAGATGCTGATAGACCTGCTGCGCGGCTTCTTGACAAAATAATAGCCCTTGATTACTGCGCTGTAGCATGCGCTGAATGCCTTGATATTCAGGCAGTAACTTTATTAAGCTGTTAATCCATTGGCCACTAAACCACAGCACATAGGTATCATTGTGTGAGGCCTCATTGAGCAACGAGTCGATAGTATTAGTGTGGGGTAAGTGAGGGCCAAATAGCGCCAGCGTATTGTGACTAAACGGCAAAATAGCATCGCCAACAAATAACTTGCCAGCACAATCACGCTTAAGCACTATTTCGTATTCTAGATGGTAGTGCCAATCGAAATGACTCTCTGTACATTGGTAATGCATCACCCGCCAAGGTCGCGTGTGATCGCCACACATTTTTTCAATATAAGGTTTCATGCCTACTTCTTTATTCTATTTATTCATTTATGCCCAACCGAACGACCTTATAGTATCAGAAGCTGAAACAAATGAATCACTTTTCCCCTGTCAAACACCTACATTAACGCCATCAGATTGACCAAAATAATCCCTAATTAAGGCAGTAACATGATAAAAAATCCCGTCTCTATAATATTTATAGTCACGACCTTTATTTCCGGTCTCAGCACGGCCCTTGTTTTTCCACTTACTAGCTTATATTTGGTAGATGCGATTGGCTGCTCACCATTAGAGATGGGGGTTTTCTTAGTGGTGATGGTGCTAAGCAGTGTTATCGCTTCGATGTATTTAGGTAAAAAATCTGACACGCACTGGAGCAGAAGCGCCATACTAAGCGCAGCACAAATTAGCTTTTTTATTGGCGTGGTTATTCTTGCTTTTACCCGTGATTATTACATCGCACTTGTCGCCGCTATTGTCTTCTTAAGTGTGGGCGGTGCAGCCTTACCACAAATTTTCACATTAGGCCGTCTTTACGCCGATAAAGAGCTGAACAATAACAGCGCGCAATTTTTATCAGTGATGCGTGCGGGAATAGCCTTAGCTTGGGTAGTCGGCCCGCCCATCGCCTTTTTACTCAAAGAGCAATTAGGCTTTACCGCCACGTTTGTTTGCTCTGGCCTGTTGGCATTATCGATGTTGTTGTTAATCAGCTATCTACCTGATCACTCAAAATTTGTAGCAGACCAACCTAGCAGCAATGATGAGCCGGTACAGAATGCCCAGCATTGGCTGCTGATCCCAGGTGTTGCTTTGTTTTTACTTAGCACGCTCGCCATGTTTTCTGCTAACAATATGTATATTACTGCACTACCTATCTACCTTACCAAAGAGCTAACATACAGCGCACAATGGGCTGGCTACCTAATGGGGATGGCTGCTTTTATCGAAATTCCATTTATGGTACTAGCGGGCAGCTTGGCAAATAGAATCGGGACCATGCGTTTACTGGTCATAGGTGTTGCAGCCGGCATTCTCTACTACAGTGGGCTGCTTGTTTTGACAAACATTTGGCAGCTACTGGCACTGCAATTGTTTAACGGCATTTTTATCGCGATCACGGCAAGCCTTGGCATGATTGTGATGCAAGATTTAATGCGTAATCAAATGGGTCTAGGCACTACACTGTTTAGCAGTGCGCAGCAACTTAGCATGTTAGTGGGTAGTTTATGCGTTGGCCTAATTGCACAATATTTTGATTATCACACTGTCTTTCTCGGCTCATTAGTGGCCAGCATACTGGCTTTAATCGTCCTTTTGGGTGTAATGCTGAGAACGAGTCAGCAAAAAAAGCAACTAACCGACCTTCAAGCTTCACCATGATGTGGGCTTTATAACCTATACCACTAGGGTAAGAGAAAGTATATTTTTCTGGTAAATGTCGTTTTCAAGGATGAAAATGATTGGTGAGTATTTGCCATTGCGGTGACAATTCTAGCTCATTTTATATAAGCAGACTCACGTTACTATATTGAAACTGAGTGCTGTAGCTAAATTACAGGCAAAAAAAACGAGACTGAACGTCTCGTTTTATCAACTGTTTACATCATTTTCTGATTCTACACTACTAATAGTGGGCCATCAGAAATTCACCATTATAGCGGTACGATGTTCTCAGCTTGAGGACCTTTTTGGCCTTGAGTAACTTCAAACTGAACTTTTTGACCTTCAGCTAAAGTTTTGAAACCAGTACCAGTAATTGCACGGAAGTGAGCAAAAACGTCAGGGCCATTCTCTTGTTGAATGAAACCGAAACCTTTAGCTTCGTTAAACCATTTTACTGTACCAGTAGTTGTATTAGACATAATCTATATCCTGTAAATCAAGAGTAATAAGCTCATCGAGCTCGTTGTTTTGCTGGAAGTGTTGCTATTACTTATGAAAACAGGATTTAAGAGGTAAATCTTTAATCCGGATGGTGCGCATAAATATAAACCGTACTTTCAAGCTAAAAAGATTATAAACCCCCTGTACGTTAAGTCAACGAATTTTACACCGTAAAAACAGCCTTTAAATCAAGATAACATAAATATAAAAAAACCATTACAATCAACAAGTAACACAAAGCTACAAAAGGTGTATTTGTTTCAGAAATTTTAACGCTATGAGAACATTACACAATTACCACTACCTCAAAAGGCTATGAATAAGTCGTATTTATTTCTGGCCAATTCAAATGACTAAGATCGCCTAATGCCTGTAATTGCTGCTGACATTCAGGGCGCATAAACCAATCGCCACGGCTAGGAGCAACTTGATAGAAGTAATCTTTCTCACCATAACGAAAGCTTAATTGGTAAGCATGCAGATATCCGCGATCGCTCTCATCTTGGCCATAGCGCATGTCACCTAAGATAGGAGCAGCAATGCTTTTCAGTGCCACACGCAACTGGTGGGTTTTACCCGTGGCGGGCTTAAGTAGATAAAGGCGAATGCCGGGCACTAAGCTTTGACTAAAAAATTGGGTAACAGCTGGATTATGTTGGCTTTTAGTTAGCTTCCAACTGCCACGGCGGCTTTTTTCCATATCACCTTTTATCAACCCTTGTTTTTTATTGGGCTTTTGCATGCTTAAGGCGAGGTAAAACTTACTCATTTTTCGCTGAGCAAATAATTGCGTAAAAGCGGCCGCAGCAGTGGGTGACTTGGCCAGTATTAAAATCCCTGACGTCATCTTATCGAGTCGATGCACGCTGTATAACTTCAAAGATAAGGCACGTTCAACCTCAACCACTAACCCAGCGTCACCGTCTTCACTATGAAAATTACAATCTGCGGCTTTATTAATCACCACAAAATCCACTTCATCTGCCACTAACTCAAACATCGAATACTCGCCCTTCAAATAATAAAAAAGGGCCTGCTGGCCCTTTTCAACGTTATTATACCTTGAGCGGCTTAAGATGTTTATGCCAACGCGCTTCCCACTTTTTAAATAGGAATACGATCACAAAGGTTGTCATCATATAAAGCATCCCAGCCGTGATAAAAGCTTCAAAAGGCGCGTAGTAGCGTGAGTTTACAATCCGCGCCGCCCCCGTTAAATCTACGATGGTAACCACCCCCGCTAAGGCGCTGCCATGTAGCATGAAGATAACCTCATTGCTGTAAGCAGGTAAGGCGCGTCGAAACGAGCTAGGCAGCACAATGCGCGACATGATCTTAAACCGACTTAAACCATAGGCCTTAGCAGCTTCAATTTCACCTGAAGGCATGGTATTGATACTGCCCCGCACTATCTCTGCGGTGTATGCTCCGGTGTTTAAGGTAAAGGCCAATAAGGCACAAAACCAGGCTTCTTGAAACCAAGGCCAAATGGCTAACGCAATAGGGTGTTCATTATTTGCCAAAAACTGACCCGCTCCGTAATAAATAAGGAACAGTTGAATCAATAATGGTGTGCCACGGAAAAAGTAGATAAACGCCCACGCAGGAAATTTAATCGCCCAATTGTTGCTGTTATTCATAATGCCCGCAGGCACAGCAATAAATAAACCAAGGAATAAGGATAAGGCAACTAACCAAAGCGTGGTCCAAAGACCGGATAAATACAGTGGCCACTCGTTTATCAATAACTGAACATACTCAAACTGGCTAAACCAAAGAAAAAAAGCTTCTAATGACATTGGCTACCTCGACACTATTGCGTATTTTTTCTCAGCATGACTTAACAAGCTGGTCGAAATAGCGGTAAAGACTAAGAAAACTAACGCCACCACAAAGTAAAAAGTAAATGGCATTTGTGTCGAGCCACCCGCATCGCCGGCCGCTTTCACCATGTCTTCTAAACCTATGATAGAAACAAGGGCCGTTGTTTTGAGCAAAACCAACCAATTATTACCAAAGCCCGGTAAGGCATGGCGCATCATTTGCGGAAACATCACTCGGCGAAATACCATCCAGCTACTCATGCCATAAGCTCTTGCAGCTTCTAGTTGGCCTTTATCGACTGCAATAATGGCACCACGAAAGGTTTCGGCCATATAAGCGCCAAAAATAAAACCAATGGTCGCCACGCCTGCAAAGAACGGACTGACGTCAACATAATCCGGTAAATAACTGACCCATTCATGAGCAGCGTCTTGCCCTTGAAAATACTCATTGAGCCAATCATTAATCGTAACGTTAAATTCATTAATGAAGATTTGACCACCAAAAAAGATCAGCATCATTAAAATCAAGTCAGGGATACCACGGATCACTGTGGTATAGAGGGTTGCCCACCAGCGCAAAAAAGTAATAGAAGACAACTTTGCCAGCGCGCCAAGCATGCCTAGTACAACGGCAACGAATAATGACAATAATGCCACTTGTAATGTGACCCAAGCACCAGACAAAATAGTGCTTTCATAGCCTTGTAGGTCTAACAACATAATAAGTACTTACATGTGCTTGAAAGAAAAGGGAGCCTTAGCTCCCTATCAAATTTGGCAATTAGTCGCCGTAAACATCAAAGTCAAAATACTTATCTTGTAGCTCTTTATACTTGCCATTGGCGCGAATCGCTTTGATAGCAGCGTCAAACTTGGCTTTTAGTTCAGTGTCGTTTTTACGCATCGCAATGCCCGCGCCTTCACCAAACCAACGAGGATCGTTTAATTTAGGGCCAACAAATTCAAATGCATCACCACCAGGCTTGTTCAATAGACCATCAGAAATAGCAGCAGAGTCGATCATCACGTAATCAATACGGCCCGATTTAAGGTCTAAATAAGCCTCATCTGCCGTGCCGTAACGCTTAACTTGTGCTTTAGGGAAATTATCGGTCACGTAGGTATCCATCGATGTTGCACGTTGTACACCGATGCGCTTATCAAACATAAACTCAGTGGTTAGTTCAATCGGCGTGCCTTTTTTCGCAGCAAAGCGCGCAGGAATATGCTGATATTTTTCAGAGAACGCGACTTTCTTTTTACGCTCTTCGGTAATATCCATGGTCGCGATAATGGCATCGAATTTACGTGCTAATAGTGCTGGAATGATGCCGTCCCAGTCTTGCTTAACTAAGGTACATTTCACCTTCATTTCTTCACAAAGGGCATTAGCCATATCAATGTCAAAGCCCTTTACTTCACCGTTTGGCTCGGTCCAACTAAATGGGGGGTAAGCGCCTTCAATACCAATGCGTACATTTTTCCATTCTTTAGCATGCGCACTGCCTGCGACGGTAAGTATCATGGCTGCAGCGATGATCAATTTTTTCATCTTCTTTCCCTTTTGGTTTGCTAACAAGTTAAACAAGTTTGTTGTTGTGTTTGTACTACTTATAATTTTGTTTATCAGCCGTGTATAAAACGCAATCGCGCTTTTATTATAGTTATGCTGCTTTTAATACACAGATGAGATAAATTGTTTAAAGCGCTCAGATTTAGGTTGCGTGAAAATCTGTTCAGGAGCACCTTGTTCTTCCACTAAGCCTTGATGTAAAAACATCACTTTATTTGATACGTCGCGAGCAAACGCCATTTCATGTGTGACTACTAACATAGTGCGTCCCTCCTCGGCTAGATTTCTCATTACCGTAAGCACTTCCCCAACCAATTCAGGATCTAACGCTGAGGTAGGCTCGTCAAATAACATGACTTCGGGGTCTACTGCTAATGCTCTGGCAATCGCTGCACGCTGCTGCTGGCCGCCGGACAAATGACCAGGATAATATTCGCGGCGATCATATAACCCAACTTTGTTTAGGTATTCATGCGCCGCTTCAATGGCTTGTTTTTTGGGCATGCCCAGCACATGCACAGGCGCTTCAATAATATTTTCTAATACGGTCATGTGAGACCATAAGTTAAAACCTTGAAACACCATGGCTAAGCGCGCGCGAATGGCTTCAACCTGCTTTTGATTTGCTGGAATACGTTCGCCATTCTTCAAAGGTTTCATTTGGATCAGCTCACCTTTTACATAAACGTCACCGGCATTGGGCATTTCTAATAAATTAATACAACGCAAAAATGTACTTTTACCAGAGCCTGATGATCCCAAGATAGAAATGACATCACCTTGGTTCGCGATCAAATCTATACCTTTAAGGACTTCGTTATTACCGAATTTTTTATGCAGTGCCTTAACTTCTAATGTGGGTATAGCATTCATTATAATTTCGCAATCCTTGACGTTGGTATGAAGTATGAACCTTGTTAATGAAGCGTAACAATCAAAAAGGCCAAACCATTATTGAACAGTATTATAACAACATATCCTATGGTCAATGATTTGCAAAACCATAGAAACCGCCATTAAAGGCGACGAATCTAACATCTAACAATTCACCAATAAAGCATATTTAGTCAAAATACGATTTTTTTGATAACTAGATCGAAATCGACGACCTTTAAGCCCAACATTCACTAATATGGCGAGAAAACAGAGAAAAACGCAAAAATATAGCGTAAAAGTTATATCAAACTAACCCTATAACCAAATAATAAATTTGAAAAATGAGTCAAATTAGCTGCATTACCCACTTTCACTTAAAAACAAAAAACATAGCATTAAAAATCCATTAAAACACAACATCAAACGCTAGCAAGAAACCTGTAAAACTCGCTAAAAACACACCTAAAACAGACAAATATCCGCAGCAAAACGCCAAGCACCGTTAAACGGTGTTATTGAATTGTTAGTGAATTTAGACTGTTTTGAAACCAGTAGTTTACAGTCAGATTAAATAGTTAAAATATTAAAAAATATGCTAGGAATGTGATCTGCATCCTGCTACATTTCGCGCACTTTCACTCTCTGCTAACTTAAAGGGACAAACTAACGTGTCTACAAACTACGCAAATCCAGGCCCACTAGGCTTAATGGGCTTTGGCATGACTACAGTATTACTAAATATTCACAATGCGGGATTCTTTCCTATTAGTGCAATGATTTTAGCAATGGGGCTGTGTTACGGCGGTTTAGCTCAAGTTATAGCAGGCGTGTTAGAATTTAAAAAAGGCAACACATTTGGTTTAACCGCTTTCACTTCTTACGGCTTTTTCTGGATCAGTTTAGTCGTATTACTTATCTTGCCTGAGCTAGGCTTAGCTGAAGCGACACCCCATGCTTTTATGGGCTTCTACTTATTGATGTGGGGTATTTTTACCGCTTTCATGTTTGTCGGCACCTTAAGCCACAATAAAGCGACGCAATTTATCTTTGCTAGCTTAACTCTTTTATTCTTCTTACTGGCTGCACGCGATTTTACCGGCTCTGCATTTATCGGCACCTTAGCAGGCTTTGAGGGTATGATTTGTGGCGCGAGTGCGATTTATACCGCCATGGCGACTGTTATTAACGGTGAACTGGGCCGTGAAGTATTACCACTAGGCAATAAAAAGCCAGCAACTGTAGTTGAAAGTGGACCCAGCGTTGCACAAGCTGCTTAATCACTTCATCTACTGTCGGAAGTGAAACCCGCATTGCATAAGGGGTAACCACCTCATCTACTAAAAATGAGCCGCATGGCTCATTTTTTTGTCTGACGTTTCACCGAGGGCGAGAAAATCTAGCCCAACCCACCACTAGTTGATATTATCTTCAGCTTTATTTGTTGACAGCTATTTGTTAACCCCTTAATCAATCTTAAACATGCAAATTGCGGAGTCCGCCTTGTCAAACCAACAACCCCAAGTGAACGGCACCGACTTGCCTAGCAAAAGTACCGCTTATTATCGCGTCAACTTTACCGGGCAAGCTGGCGAATATTTCAAAATATGGATAGTTAACATTGCGTTATCGATTGTCACTCTGGGTATTTACTCAGCTTGGGCGAAAGTACGTACACAGCAATATTTTCACACCAATACCCTAATCAATGGCACTGGTTTTCAATACCATGGCCAACCTTTAAATATTTTAAAAGGCCGCATTATTGCTGTTGTATTGTTTGTTTTATACTCTTTTGCCGTCAACAGCGTGCCAATTATCGCACTCCCGGTAATGTTGATTTTTGTTATCGCATTACCTTGGATCGTGATCCGAGCGCTCGCTTTTAACGCACGTATGACATCATTTCGCGGCATTCGCTTTAACTTTGAAGCCAGCTATGGTGAAGCATTCCAAATCGTGTTGCTGTGGCCATTATTGATTATTGTGACATTTGGCTTAATCATTCCACTGATCAAGCATAAGTACTACGAATTTGTTATCAACCACAGCAGCATGGGCACAACGTCGTTTCGCTATAACGGTAAAATCTCTGAAATGTTTATTATTTACCTTATCGCCATGGCGATTGCGGCTGGTATATCGACCGCCATGATGATAATAGGCATGGTTTTCGCTTTGTTTGCTGGCTTGGCATCTGCTGCTGACGAATCATCAGCATTGATGATCTGGCTGGCTTCAAGCGGTGCATCCATCGTTATCGTATTATATTTGGCCTTATACTTGCTGATGTGGGCATTTATCAAAACCAAAACCACCAACCTCATTTTCAACAATTTGACGTTAGATGAGCACCGCTTTTACGCGGATCTTAATTTTTCTCAAATGGCGATCATTCAATTTACTAATACCTTAGCCATTATTTTCAGTTTAGGCTTGGCTTATCCTTGGGCAGCCATACGCATGACACGTTATCAGGCATGCTGCATTCAAGTGATCGTAAGTGATAATCTCGATAACATCATCGCTGGAGAAATCAAAAAAGTCGGCGCATTAGGTGACGAAGCCGCTGGCATATTTGATGTGGAATTAGCCATTTAATGAAAATAACCGGAATTTACTATTCAGGCAAAAGCAGCGCAGCCCTAAGCAGCGCACTTATTTTGCACGCTGAGAACAGAGTAAGCATCAACCAAACTGACATTTACTTAAGCCTTGATGAACTCGATATCGCACCGCGAATTGGCAATGGCAATCGTTGGGTTTATTTTCCGGATGGCAGTAGCTTTGAAAGCCAAGATAATGATGCTTTGGATACCCTGAGTAAGCGCCAACGCAACCATGGTTTAAGCTTACATCTGCTGGAAAGTAAGCTGCGTTATATTATATCTAGCCTGATTTTTACCTTAATTTTTTGTGTCTGCTTTTTTATTTGGGGCGTGCCAGCCACTACCCAGTTAATTGCTCAAACATTGCCTGACAACACCAGTAAGTTATTAGGCAGTCAAAGCTTAGAAATCGTCGACCGCACGCTTTTCGAACCCTCTGAATTAAGCGATGAGAAACAACAAACCTTACAAACCTTATTTAAACCGTATTTAAGCCCAGACCAGCGTGTGTTAATTCGCAGTAGCGAAGCGTTAGGCGCGAACGCTATCGCCCTACCCAATGGTATATTAATTTTTACCGATGAATTGATAAACATAACGACTGAGCAAGAGCTGCTGGCCGTGTTAGGTCACGAGCTCGGGCACGTTGAGCACAAGCATGGCTTACAAGCCCTGATCCGCAGCTCATTATTACTGTTTGTTTATACCTTGATCACAGGTGATGCTGCAGGGGCCTCATCCAGTATTGCCGCGCTGCCAACGCTGTTGCTCGAGCAAGGCTACTCGCGTGACTTTGAACGCGAGGCAGATGATTATGCGATGGATTTTTTAAAGCAACATAACATCCCCAGAACGGCACTAATGGGCGCCTTAAACAAGATTTACCAAGCACATGAAATCGACAAAAAAGAAAGCCTGAGGGATTATCTGTCATCGCACCCCGCGCCAAAAGAACGCTTGGAAAGACTTACCACTGTTGAATGAGATCAACAAGCAGCAAGGATACTATTCAAGCTCAGTTCTGTTTAAGCCTATCGCAGCCAGATAAAGTATGTTTTACGGCAAAATTTCGTTTTCAGGGATGATAACGCAAAGCGTATATTCGGGCTGAATGGACGGCACAACAATTAGCGGATTTTAAGATGGCTGGGTGATGAGTATCGCTCAACCCTGTTGGAATCAGGCATTAAAATGCACTAGCCGTACTTAGTTAGCCCTTGCTCAATGAGTGATCCTCAATACAAGGCAAATAGTGAGCCATGATCACGCTCTTTAACATGCAAAAAAGAGCGCGATAAGAGGTGGTATTAATGTAGGGTTACATCCTTGGGATAATGCTGGCAGCCTTCACATTGTTCACAGCTTGGCGATAGGTTTTTATTTTGATGCTTAGCCATGTAAGCAACATGCTCATCAACCAAGGCATCCGACAACACTTGCCAATGTTGGCCTTGGTGTTGCTGGTGAAATTCAAGCAGTCCCACTAACGTCACATCCAACATTTTTAAGCTAGTCACTCGGGTCAACTCGGTTAACGCATCATTGTCAGCAAATTGCTGCAGCTGCGCATGAGCCAGTTGCAGATAGTAATGCTCAGCGTCAACATCACCTTGGCCTTTGCTGGTGTTAACTAAGTTATGGCAAGCCGTCATGTATAAACGGGCACTGTGCTCATACTCAGCGCTAAGAGACAAATCATCAATGAGCTTTTGCGCTTCTGATAGCGCTAGCTTGTAGAAGGTTTCTGCTTGACGCGTGTCACCTTGGCGTAAAAAATGCTGACCCTGTGCAGACAAGGTTTGCCATAAGTCTAATGAAAATGCTGCCATATCTACCTCACCCAGCCAATAACCTTACGTAGTGATTTTGATTCACTCGTTTTATTTGGTTTACTTTGGCGCTGCTAATATCGCGAATATGCTGCGCGTGCGAGGAGTAATCTTCCTCGCCTTTCACTACATCAGCAAAACGCACATCGGGGTCTGGTACGGCGGAGATTAATAACCGCGTATAAGGATGCTGCGGATTATTGATCACTTCCGTGGTGTCACCCCACTCTACAATTTGCCCTTTGTACATCACTGCGGTTTCTTCAGCGATGTAATGAGCCGTCGCCAAATCATGCGTGATGTATAAAAAGCCCAAATTAAACTCTTTTTTCATTCGCTGCATTAAGTCTAGTACGCCAATACGGATTGACACGTCTAACATCGACGTTGGCTCATCGGCCAATACCAAGTCAGCCCCAACCGCTAAAGTCTTAGCCATATTTACGCGCTGACGTTGGCCGCCGCTGAGCTCATGAGGAAACTTCTCGGCTGTCAGTGCCGGCAGCTCCACCATTTCGAGTAATTCGTGCACGCGATCGCGCAGTTTAGTTTTGTCGTTTTCACACATGCGATGCAGCAGTAATGGGCGCGCTAAATGATGATAAATAGTGTGAGTAGGATTGAGTGAGCCAAATGGGTCTTGGAAAATCATTTGCACGCTTTTACGGTAATTTAATACTTCTTGGCGGCCTTTAATTTCAGTGATGTCTTTACCACGAAATAAAATTTGTCCTTGAGTTGGCTCATATATTTTAGTGATCAAACGCGCGCAGGTACTTTTACCGCAGCCTGATTCGCCCACCAGCGCGAGCGCCTTACCTTTGTGAATAGAAAATGACACGTCATTGAGGGCGCGAAATAGGTCTGATTTTGCAAAACCGCCACCCGTAGTGAAATCTTTCACCACATTGCGCAGCTCTAGAATTGGGGTATTATCCATAATTATTTTCCTTATAGTTGGATCAGTTCAGGCGTAAATTCACCCGCTGGCTGATAATGCTTGCGCCCTTCATGAATAGAAGGAAAAGCAGACCACAGCTTTTGGGTATAAGGATGCTGCGGATGATGACGAATTTGTTGTGACTCGTTTACTTCCACCAACTCACCTTGATACATCACGCCAATGCGGTCACAAAACTGCGTCATTAAGCTCAAATCATGGGTAATAAAAAGGATAGAAAAGCCAAACTCTTCTTTTAAATGATATATTTGCTGTAAAATTTCGCGCTGCACCACCACATCTAATGCCGTGGTTGGCTCATCCATCACAATCAACTTGGCATTTAAGGCCAAACAAATAGCGATTACTAAGCGCTGACGCATACCGCCACTGAATTGATGCGGGTAATCACGCAAACGCTCACGCGGAATTTTAACAATATCAAGCAGCTGCTCGGCGCGCTCAATGGCCTCAACACGCGTCATCTTAGTGTGGGTCATGATCACATCGCAAAACTGCTCTTCAAGGCGTAAAACAGGATTTAATGAGTTCATGGCACTTTGAAACACCATGGCAATTTGCGTCCAGCGAAAGTCTCGCAGTTGATGCTCAGTTAATTTAACCACATCGGTGCCGTCAAAAATAATTTCGCCGCCACTGATTAACGCCGGTGGCTTATGCAAACGTGTCACCGCAAAAGCAATGGTGCTTTTACCACACCCCGACTCACCCGCTAAGCCAAACACTTCTCCTGCTGCAATATCAAAACTGACTTTTTTTACCGCCTGAAACGCCCCGTCTGAGGTCAAGTAATCGACTTCCAAGTCTCTTACTTGCAACAAAGGCCGCGTTGAAGATAACTCATTCATTCTCCACTCCTGTATACACTCGATAAATACAAATAAAGCCGTGCCAACTGACACCTAAAAAACCAATGCTATTGCGAATCAATATCATTAGCAATTTGTTTTTCACTTTATCCGCATCACAGAAGTTCTTTTGTGATCTATCACATGCTTGTTTTTCTTTGCTTTCGTACCCACTATGTAAATAATTATTTTTGGGGAGTTGCACATGCAATCAAATATTATCGATGTCTCACTCGACAATTTTCAGGCGGTTATTTTAGAGGGCTCACAAAGCCAACCGGTAATGGTGACGTTTTGGGCGCCTAGCCATCAAGAATCGATGGATTTATTAACCACCTTGGAAAAACTCGCCAATGAGTTTTCAGGTCAATTTGTGCTGGCCAAAATAAACTGCGAGCAAGACCAAGCCATCGCAATGCAATTTGGCGTGCAGGCACTGCCAACCACTGCGATGTTTGTTAATGGTCAACCCGCAGATGGCTTTGCCGGTAATCAAGACGAAGCCGCGATCAGAGATATTTTGAGTAAACATTTGCCAGACGAGGCCGATTTATTGCTGCAACAAGGCCAAGCATTAATTGAACAGCAGGATTTCAGCGGCGCGTTAACGGCGTTAAAACAAGTACTCACTCTCAAACCTGAGCTGGCTGTTGCGCAAATTACCTTAGCCAAAGCCCATATTGAATTAGGCCATATCACCGAGGCGCAAGCGCTAATTGAAAAAATCAAACTGGTTGATCAAGATGCGCTGTATCACGCCGTGGTGGCGCAGATAGAATTAGCCAAACAAGCTGCTGACACACCAGAAATTCGCGCGTTAGAAGCGCAAATAGCCGAGCAGCCTTCGCCTGAACTACATTACAACTTGGCGGTGCAATACAGCCAAGTAAACCGGATTGAAGAAGCGCTGGCACTGCTGTTCCCGCTTTTATCAACCGACATGAATGCACAAGACGGCAAAGTAAAACAAACCTTTATGGATATCTTAGCCACGCATTCAAGCGATCCCGCTGTCAGTAGCTATCGCCGCAAGCTGTATAGTTTGTTGTATTAGTTGGGGATGCCAGAAATGGGCTAGCCGTTTTGCGGCTAGCTCGCTTTCGTCATGGCTTGGATCAGAGGAGTAAGGCTCAATTAGTTGCTCAACGTTTGGTAAATAGCAAAGCTGAACAAGTGTGTAGGTCCGCTTATTAAAAGAGTGCCATATTTGCTTTTTCTAATTCGTAACTCGTTACTAGAGGCTGTTGATTAGCGCTCTATAGCTAAAGTATTACGACCATTATGCTTAACTCTATATAGTGCTTTATCAGCCCTTTCGACGCACGCTTTCCAATTTTCTGTTGGCGACAATTGGGCAATACCAAAACTGGATGTCACATGCAGTGACGGTTGCTCATCAATGGTTAGCTTGACTATCGATTGTCGTAATTCATCAGTAAATTGTTTAGCTTGTTCTAGGTTGCAATTGGGTAGCAAAATTAAGATTTCATCTCCGCCTAATCGAAATGCAACAGCTGAATCATAGAGTGACTGCAAAGTGACTTTCGCTACCACTTTAATAACATCATCACCCACTAAATGCCCGCACTGATCGTTAATCGATTTAAAATTGTCAATATCTGACAAAATCATACATACAGGAGCGCTTTGTGCTTGCTGCTGAAACAGTGGAATAGCGTCATCTAGTGCGCGGCGATTCTGCAGTTCTGTAAGTGGGTCTTGATAAGAAAGACAATGGATAGAGCGCAATAGTCTAGCGTTAATCATCCAAATCATCGAAAAGCTCATTGAGACAATGAGAATGATGCTAAATAAAAAGGTCAGCTGATGAATCAAATTAGCCGCCATAAAATTTTTTATCTCTGCGCCTGATAGCGACAGCACAACTCTGAGTAGCATAAACAGACCATAAGCCATAAATGACAACGCCATCATTCGGGTTGCTAAAGGAAGGTCTTCATTACGGCCTTTTATCACTACAACAGCGGTACTTATTGTAACAAAAGCCATATACAAACTTATCACAACGACTCGATTTTTTATCGAAGGCTCAAAATAGGTAAAGAAAACAAAACCAACAAATACCACTAGCAACATTAAGCTACTAAACTTCGTTAGCTTAACTGAGTACCCTCGAAACAGAGACAAGCTATATAGGGTTAGATGAAACCCCGCAGCAATAAATAGATTGGCCCCAATAATACTGAGATAATCAGGGATCACACCTCTTAAACTCAATAGCAATGGGCCGGTACCAATAATAAATATCGAAAGTGAGAAAAGTGATAACCCCTTGATGGGCTTTTGAGCTACCTGAAATAAAAGCAGGCCAATGCAGTAGATCACTGAGAACAAAATAACGATAAAGTTGAGCGTTCTGATATCTAACGTAAATATATCCATTTTTTCTCAGTGTCCCTGTACTACACAACTCGCTTCACATCAGCAAATTTAATAATGACACAAGTTTGTACTCTAACTAGAGTCATGATTTCGAGAACTAACGAGAATTAACAGGGAAGCCTCCTAAATTTGAAGCTTGTCACATCGGCTAGTGCAAGTTACCTATTTAAAAGTTTTACGAAGAAGCGGGCGGATGGTGACGCCAGTAAATTTCAAATTTCAAATTTCAAGTTTCAAGTTTCAAAGCCAACCATGACAACCATGACAACCATTCAAACAGGAATGAATCACTTAGCGTTAGACGTTATTCGCCCCTATTGCAAACAGACGATTAACTTTATGAATTCACTAACCATTCCCTTTATTCCATACTAATCAATATACTAGATTCAATTAAAAAAGGTATGTAACATAGCCTCTTAGATACATTCACGTACAATAACATCAACAGGGAAATGATGAAAAATTGTAAATTATATACCGTGTTATTCATGATACTGACGCTCGTAGGCTGCTCATCTCCTAAACATTTTTACCAAGGGCCAGAGCTATCTGCCGATGAAAGGGTCACCATTTGGTCCCCTACCCCCATGCTCGACGTCAAAAGAATAAATGATATTGGCATTACCCTCGGAGTGCTAAACCTTGGTGATAGGGTGTACGCAAAGCAAGGTAAAAATACGATGACAGTCGAGTCTAAGGGTGACAGCACAAGTTGGTCATCAAGCGGTTACACCGCAACTAGCACAAGAGTGTATCGCGGCACGTTTTCTGCTGATCTTTTGGCCGGACATGTCTACCTACTGGAGTCGACAGGCGGGTATTTAACCCTGAGCGATCTTGGCAACACCTTTACCTTACCTGAGAACTCGCTCGTTAACGGTGATGGTTATTATGAGGCGCTAGAGGAAGCGAGAAAAATAGGGACAAGAGTTAAGCTTTATAAGTAACTGCAACTTGGCTGAAATGTGCAGATATTACCTATCACTCAGCCTATTTCGCCATCAACATGTTTTTAAATGCGCTCCGACAGGAGCGCATTCTATTTACTCAAATCGGCCATACTCACTCGATGACTGAGGCTAACGCTTATTGGCCATCTTCTATGTTTAATGAACCATTAAAAGAAACGCCGCTATAGTTTTCGATTTGGCTTACTGTGTGTTCATCTTTAACCCGTGGAGAGCCAACCCGAATAACTTGGCAACCGGCTTGCACTGCGCTGGTAATCCCGGCGGGCGCATCTTCAAACACGATACATTGCGTCGCCTGCGTGTTTAACTGCTCAATGGCGCAGAGATAGGGCTCTGGATCAGGCTTACCATTTTGACATTGTTCAGCGGTCACCATTAATTCAGGAATAGGCAGACCACAAACCTGAAGCTTTTTGAGGGCGAGCTTTTTGCTCGAGGATGTCACTATGGCCCAGTTTTGCCTCGGTAATGCTAGCAATAATGCTTTAGCACCCGTAATTTCTGTACAGAGGGTTGATAATTCAAGCTCTCTGGCATCTAACCAACTTAGCTCAGCCTCTAAATCAGCGTTTGGCAGAAACCTTGGGATAATGTCTTGTCCCCTCACCCCATGGCAGCAAGCGATCACCTCTGCAGGATTTAGGTTTACCCGATTGCACCATTCGCTCCATGCGGTTTCAACAACTTTGGTGGTATTGACTAACGTACCATCAAGATCAAACAGAAAAAATTCTTCTTTAAACATCATAATCGCATTATTCCTTTAGAAACTGTCTATTGGCCATCGCCTCGCCTAACTCTCGCCATTGAAAACGATTAATAAAAACTAGACGTGCATTTTCAGCATTGTTGGCTTCAATCAAAATGGGGGCTAATACAAACCCCTGTTTAAACAAAGCCAGTATAATTTCTGCCGTTTCAGTCTTAGCGATGTCTTCAACAACTAGCACATCACCTTTAGCTAAGATGCAAAACTCCATAACGATTATCACTCTGGTTGATTAAGTATACTTAGCATTTTAACTAACCCAGTGATAACGTATATTGAAATAAAATTAGCAGTGATAACTTATTGTTATGAAGGTTAGCCTTAAACATTTGCAAGCGATCGAAGCACTAGCTAAAGCGAAAAGCTTTAGAGCTGCAGCCCAACAGTTATGTATTTCACAACCAGCTCTGTCAAAACAAATTAAAAACTTCGAGGATCTGTACGGCGTTGAAATGTTTATTCGAACACCTAATGGCGCGATGCTGTCGTATCAAGGGGAGCTAATCATCAGTGAAATCACTAATCTGAATAAGCATATTGATAAGGTGGAACGCTATATCCAGCAAGTAGTTGTAAGTAACGTGGGGGCACTGCAAATCGGCTTTGGCAAATCCAGTAATGATTTTTTACCCAGCATTATTAGAGAATTCAAGGCGCAACACACTAGCATTCATTTATCTTTGCTCGATTTAGCCTCCCATATACAAGAAGAACAGCTGGTGATGGGCTTACTTGATCTCGCTTTTATGCGCGCGCCAAAAAACCTGAATCTTAAGCGTGTTAAAGTCTCCTCCGATGAGTTTGTATTAGTGGTTTCTAAGCACCTTTACCAAGGCGAAAAAATCCAAGATTATCTTGACAAATACGATTTATTAATGCTTGAGCAAACTGATAAATCAGAAATGATTAATCAGACCAAGGCGATATTGGCAGGGCGTGATTTTCGTACCAACCATATCGCGACCGATATAGAGACCATCCTGACATTGGTCATTTCAGATGTTGGCGTGTCTATCTTGCCGAAAAAATCGATTTTGCAATATTCTGACGAAATAGCGGTTATTTCCTTTGAACAAGACACCAGTTGGGGGATTTATTTGGTGTGGGATCCTGCTCGAGTCACTCAATCGATCGAGCAATTTGTTAACTATGCCAAACAGAAGTTAGTCTTGTAAGCTTATACCCAATCAACTTGACAGTTATCAAGATGTTGAGTGAAGTCCCTTTCTATCATTATGGCCAAATCTAACTCAAATCAGAAAAGAGATTGCGCCATTACTGGCGCCCCGACAAAGGCCGCAAGCAATGCCTCGAAACAAAAAGGGCTGCACGTTTAAGTACAGCCCTTCCATTCAATCAACTATCAATAAATTGTCCACACTCAAGCTGTAATCGCTGTTTAGCTATTGATAAACGGTCCTTTGCCTTGCTGCCATAGTTTCATTAGACAGCGTTCAAATGCTAATGACGCAGCATGAGCAATTTTGTCCGCTAATTTTTTCTTCACTGCATAACGCACTGCGATGACTGTTTTTGTCTCATTCTGTTGCAGTAAATAATCATCACTGGTTTGCACTTTATCAATCAAGTTTAGCGAAAAGGCTTGGCTACCATACCAATGCTCGCCGGTGGCAACCTTGTTGATATCCAGTTGCGGGCGGTTTTCACTGACAAATTCTTTAAACAACACATGGGTTTCTTCTAACTCTTGTTGGAATTTTTCTTTACCCTTTTCGGTGTTTTCGCCAAACATGGTCACGGTACGCTTAAATTCACCCGCGGTCATTTGCTCAAAGTCGACATCGTGTTTTTTTAGCAGGCGGTTAAAGTTAGGAATTTGTGCGATAACACCAATGGAGCCAATAATCGCAAATGGCGCGGCAATAATTTTGGGGGCCACACAAGCCATCATATAACCGCCACTGGCTGCTACTTTGTCCACTGATACGGTTAAGTTAACCCCTTGCGCGCGTAAACGTTGTAATTGCGATGATGCCAAGCCATAACCGTGAACCATGCCGCCACCACTTTCAAGGCGCACTAACACTTCATCATTGGGTTGAACTACCCCCAAAATAGCGGTCACCTCTTCACGCAACGACGACACTTCTTTGGCATCAATGCTGCCTTTGAAGTCCACTACATATAACTTATTCTTAATTTCTGCTTCTGGCTCAGTTGGCGATTTTTTGGCCGCTTTTTTCGCGGCTTTGGCGGCTTTCTTTTCGGCCTTTTGTTTTGCTTTCAGCTCGTCTTCTGATAACAGTTGCTCTTCAAAATGCTGTTGATTGTTGTTTAACTGCTCGGATAAATCGGTGATCAACAACTCACCTTTTTGCGCTTTTTGTTTCGCCGCCAACACCACAGCGGTGACAATAATAGCCAAAATGGCTGCCACAAAGGTCAGGGTTTTCGCGAAGAAAAGTCCGTATTCGTATAAAAATTCCAATCTATCACTCCTATTTACAAGCACAGGTTAAACGCAGTGCGCATTATGCGAACATATAACGCGCCAGCATAGCAAAAACCAAGGGAAGACGTTAGAATTTGCACAAAATTTTGCAGGAGAAAGCACCTTGGAATATCAAGCCCCACAAGACTTATTAGCAAACAAAACCATACTTGTCACCGGAGCAGGCTCTGGCATTGGTAAAGAAATTGCGCTCACTTACGCCAAACACGGGGCTCGCGTGATCTTACTGGGTCGCACCGTAGCAAAATTAGAAGCGGTATATGACGAAATTGAAGCCCTTGGCGCACCGCAGCCGGCAATCATTCCAATGGATTTAAAAGGTGCCACCGAACAACATTATCAAGATATGGCAGAAACCATTGCGGGACAATTTGGCCACCTCGACGGCTTAGTTCATAATGCTGGCGCACTTGGCGTACTTGGCCCATTTCATCAAATCGGCCAAGATATGTGGGATGAGGTAATGCAAGTAAATGTGAAATCACAGTTTTTGATGACTAAACATTTATTACCTGTGCTAAAAGAAGCAACAGCCGCTTCGATTATTTTCACTAGCTCAAGTGTTGGCAGACAGGGGCGAGCGTACTGGGGCGTGTACGCTATTTCAAAATTTGCCACCGAAGGCATGATGCAAACCTTAGCCAGTGAGCTTGATGGCAGCCATGTGCGTGCCAACTGCATTAACCCAGGCGCCACTCATACCCCAATGCGCTCTAAAGCCTACCCCGCAGAAGACGCAGATTTGCTTAAGCGCCCGGCGGATATCATGCCAACCTATCTATACTTAATGGGAGCGGATAGCTTAGCGGTCAATGGCCAAAGTTTGAACGCGCAGTAATTTATTCAGGAGCGTTAATGCAAGATCCAACCAGTAAGCGCTTAAAAGCCACCCTCGAACAATGGCGTATTTTACAAGCCGTGGTGGATCATGGTGGCTATAGCAAAGCCGCTGAGGCATTAAATAAGAGCCAGTCTTCACTCAACCATGCGGTAACCAAATTACAGCACCAAATGGGCGTAGCGCTACTTGAAGTAAAGGGCCGTAAAGCCTATTTAACGAATGCCGGCGAAGTCATGCTGCGCCGCTCTCGGTTATTAACCCAAAGCGCATTTGAGCTTGAACAACTGGCGGATAATTTGTGCCAAGGTTGGGAGCCAGAAATCACCTTGTATGCTGAGATTATTTATCCCAGAGAACGTTTATATCGTGCTCTGCAGGCTTTTTTACCGCAAAGCCGCGGCAGCCGTATTAAATTGCTGGACTCGGTGATTACTGGCACCAGTGATGCGATAATCAAAAAACAGGCTGATATTGTGATCACAGGCCAGTTGCCTAAGGGCTACCTTGGCCAGCCTCTTATTAACGTTCATTTAGTTCCTTGTATTAGCCCCCTCCATCCTTTGAGCCAGCAATCCACTGTTGATGTAAAAGAGCTGATGCAAGAATTACAAGTCGTGATTAAAGACACAGCTATCACACCTAATGAAAGTTTAGGCTGGCTTAAATCCGAGCAGCGCTTAACCGTGAGTAATTTTCACGAAGCAGTGAGCTTGGTCAGTCAAGGCATCGGCTTTGCGTGGTTTCCGAAGCACTTTGTTGCCTCACAACTCAAACAGAAACAATTACAAATGCTGCCGCTAAAACAGGGTAAATCAAGAACCAGTATGACTCACTTAGTGGTGCCCGATGAAACCCGCATCGGCCCGGGCGCATCCACCTTTGTTAACTGCCTTTTGGCAGAGCATAATCTCGAGTCTGACGCATTTTATGACAGCAACAAGGAGCCAATAGCGTGAAACTAAATTGTGACATGGGCGAAAACTATGGCAACTGGAATTTGGGCAGTGATGAGGCCGTCATGCCTTATGTCGACATGGCCAATATAGCTTGTGGCTTCCATGCCAGCGATCCCCTAACGATGGATCGCACGGTTAAATTGGCGAAACAATACCAAGTGACTGTCGGTGCCCATCCGGGCTACCCCGACTTAGTCGGGTTTGGTCGCCGCGCCATGGCTATCGAAAACAACGAACTGCGCAGTATTATCCAATATCAAGTGGGCGCTCTCGCCGCTATTTGCCGTGCAAATCAAGTCGAATTATCCTACGTAAAACCTCACGGCGCGCTCTATCACGCAATGATGCAACAACCCGAGACCATGGCAACTATCATGGATGCGGTAAAGGAAATGGAGTTAAATCTAGCCTTGATGATCCAAGCTGATAGTCAGTACCAGGCCCATCAAGCCCAAGCCGACGCGCGCCAACTGCCGCTGATATTTGAAGCCTTTGCCGATCGTTGCTACCAAGACAATGGCTCGTTACTTGGACGTGACCAAAATGGCGCTCAGCTTGATGAGCAGCAGATGCTCGAACAAGCTCATCGTCTAATGAACAAGCAGCAAGTGATTACTCATTCACAACAAATCTTGGCCGTTAAGGCCGAAACCTTATGTGTGCATGGCGATAATCCGGCGGCAATTAATGGTATTGCGAAACTGGCTGCGCTGTTAAGGCCACCGTTGTAATAATGAAGATCGAGCCGCTTAATGAGAGCAGTCTATTAGTCAGTTTCTCAGACGAGATCAGCGAGCCGGTATTAGACTTGATCCGTTTATTTTGTCAGCAACTGATGCGCAGCTCAGCACGAGCGGCCATTGTCGAGTTAGTGCCCTCCTACAACACGGTGATGCTGGTTTACCGCTTAACGCAAACGGACTATGACAGCTTGCATCGCGAACTCCAGCAGTGCTACCAACAAGCGCAAAGACAAAGCAAGCAACTCATCCGCCCACGTGTTGTCGAATTACCCGTGTTTTACAGTGAAACCACGGGCCCTGATTTGGCGCGTATTAGTCAGCAAACAGGCTTGTCTGTACAAGACATCATTAACCGGCATACTCAGACTCAATATCGAGTTTACGCCATCGGTTTTAGTCCGGGGTATCCCTATTTAGCGAGTGTCGATTCACTCATCGCTCAGCCACGTTTAACTGCGCCGCGAAAAAATGTGCCCGCAGGCAGTGTCGGCATTGCCGATACGCAAACAGGCATTTACCCGAAAGCCTCACCCGGCGGCTGGAACATTATTGGTAATTGCCCTGAGCCTTTACTTGATAGCCAGCTCAGTTG
The DNA here is from genome assembly GCF_021295315.1 of Motilimonas cestriensis. Taxonomy (GTDB): domain Bacteria; phylum Pseudomonadota; class Gammaproteobacteria; order Enterobacterales; family CBDFNC01; genus Motilimonas; species Motilimonas cestriensis. The sequence continues at coordinate 45,180 of NZ_JAIMJA010000010.1, forward strand.
TCGATTAAATGTGGGGGATACGGTGCAATTTGTAACCATTAATGAAAGAGAGTTTGTGGCCTTAGGCGGTAAGATTACGGTAGGTTTTAATGAGCTTTAAAGTGATTAATGGAGGCTTGCTGAGCACGCTTCAAGACTTAGGTCGCTTGGGCCATAGCCACACAGGGTTTAGCCAAGGTGGTAGCTTAGATTTAAAAGCCGCTTGCTGGGCGAATTATCTCCTTGGTAATTCGATGGACTGTGCAGTGATCGAAATCACCTTAGGTCAATTAAGCCTACAAGCGCAGCAGAGCACGGTTTTTGCTGTATGCGGCGCCAATATGCAAATGCGCATAAATGAACGCCCACTTCAGCCTTGGCGTAGCGCTGTTATCAAGGCCGGAGAAACCCTAAGTTTTGGCCACTGTCGGCAAGGCATGCGTTGCTACTTAAGTGTATCGGGAGGCTTTAAACTACCGTTACAACTGGGCAGTGTTGCTACTGTCAGCCGCGACCAGCTCGGCGGCCTTAACGCGGGAGCCAAGCTGCAAACTGGCGATGTGCTGCCTTTTTCTCCCGTTAACATCAATAAACAACATGCATTTACTCAGCTGTGTGTGCCAGCGACATATTATCAACATGGTTATCAAAGCACCCATCATAGCTGGGTTAACTTAAATGTGTTTAAAGGCCCACAATGGCATTTATTTAGCGCCAAGGATCAACAAGCCTTTTTACAGCAACATTTTGTGTTAGATCAGCAAAGTAATCGCATGGCGGCTAAATTTAACGGTGCGCCACTTAGCAGTAATATCAAAGGAATTGTCTCGCAAGGGATCAATCTAGGTGCCATTCAAGTCCCGCCGAATGGCTTACCCATGGCATTGTTAAACGACCGGCAAACCTTAGGTGGCTATGCCAAAATAGCCAATCTAACCCACCAAGCTTGTTGGAAATTAGCCCAACTACCGCCGGGCTGTCATGTACAATTTACTTTAGCCGATTTAGCAACAGAACAAGCCAAGCTGCGCCAGTTTTATCGGTTTTTTGGCATCAACTTATAGTAAAAACACGCTGTAGCAGAAACATAGTTTTGCGCATTAATTACGGCGGCGTCTTTTCTTTTTCGGTTTATCTTTTAGTTTTTCTTCACGTTCAAGTGTGAGTTGCTCAACCAGCACTTTTTCTTTTTCTACCATCTCTGGGGTTTCTAAGCTGATTCGACCAATGGCAGCAGAGCGAATTTCATGAAGGAGGATTTCTGACACTTTATGCAGATCAGCTCGCCCACCCGCTCTTTTCGCACCGCGTTTAGCCGCAATCGCTTCAAGTAGTGCTAAATCAGATTGCGGTAGTTCATCGAGTTGGTAGCGCGCCTTTAATAACTCAGGATAGGCTTTGAGCAAATAATCGGCAGCAAAAAATGCCACTTCTTCATATTCCATCGCCGTATCTTTAATTGCGCCCGTGGTGGCTAAACGATAACTGGAATTTTCGTTCATCACTTTCGGCCATAAAATACCGGGAGTATCCGATAAAACGATGCCGTTTTTAAGGTTAATCCGCTGCTGCGCTTTGGTCACTGCCGGCTCATTACCCGTTTTAGCAATAATGCGACCGGCTAATATGTTAATCGTGGTCGATTTACCTACGTTAGGGATCCCCATTATCATGGCGCGAATATTTTCTAAGCCTTGATCTCTTGCGGGAAACATCGCACGACATAAATCTAGGATAGCGCGCACTTGCTCTGGCTCTTGAGTGGTTAGTGCCACTGCTCTCATATTAGGCTGCTGATTATAATAATCTAACCACAGCTGAGTGATAGCGGGATCCGCTAAGTCTGATTTGTTAAGAATTTTTATACAGGGTTTATCACCTCTTACTTCGGTGATAACAGGGTTTTCACTGCTGTACGGAATACGCGCGTCCAATACTTCAATGATCAAATCGACATTTGGCATAGCTTCGCGAATTTCACGTTGCGCTTTATGCATATGACCTGGATACCAATGAACTGCCACTTTTTTTCTCCTTCAGTTAAACCCGCGCGCAATACTAACGACTAACAGCAAGAAGTACAGGTTTTCTCATCAATAAGCCCTTTGTAAGAGTAGCCAGAGATAAAATAATCAGGACAACTAAATTTAAGTTCAATTTTAGTACAAAGCTCCACTAAAAAAGCCAATAACAAAATCACCTACATAAAAACCGTATTTTTTCAATTTTATAACCTGCATCACGAATTCGCCTGACTTAATTGCATTCAACTCGCTAGGACTCTAGATTAAGGATATATCGTTGATTCCTATTAAATATTTAACGGTAATAATAAAAAACAGAAAACACACTACAATAGAGTCTAAAGCCGCTTGGCTTTTACCCTGTATTCACAACAAAAAGGATCAGTACATGTCGCTGAAAAAGAAACTAACCCTAGCCCTTGCTGCAACAAGCTTAAGCCTAGGTATGGCCATTCCTTCGGCCAGCGCACAAGAATTTATTAGCATAGGTACCGGTGGTGTAACAGGTGTTTACTACCCTACTGGCGGTGCTATTTGTCGCTTAGTCAATAAAGGCAAAGCTGATCACAATATTCGCTGCTCGGTTGAAAGTACCGGCGGTTCAATCTACAACTTAAACACCATTCGTGCAGGTGAGCTAGACATGGGCGTGGCTCAGTCAGACTCTCAACACTATGCCTATAACGGTGAAGGTCCCTTCAAAGAAGCAGGCGCATTTAAAGAGCTACGTTCAGTATTTTCTGTCCACGCCGAACCTTTCACAATTGTGGCGCGTAAAGACGCTAACATCAAAAACTTTGCTGACTTAAAAGGCAAGCGCGTTAACGTAGGTAACCCCGGCTCTGGCCAACGTAGCACCATGGAATTAGTGATGGGCGCTTATGGTTGGACTAATGCTGACTTTACTCTGGCTTCCGAGCTTAAGCCTGCTGAGCAATCTCAAGCTTTATGTGACAATAAAGTGGATGCCATCGTTTACGTGGTTGGCCATCCAAATGGCTCAATTAAAGAAGCAACTACATCATGTGAAACAGTGTTGGTTAACGTAGCAGGCCCTGAAATCGACAAACTAGTCGAAGGCAAACCTTACTACCGCCAAGTGTCCATTCCAGGTGGCATGTACCAAGGTAGCGAGCAAGACACGCAAACTTTTGGTGTTGGCGCAACGTTTGTAAGCTCAACCAAAACATCCGATAAAGTAGTTTATGAAGTGGTTAAAGCGGTGTTTGAGAACTTTAATCAGTTCAAACGCTTACACCCTGCCTTCTCACATCTTGAAAAATCTCAAATGGTGAAGGATTCATTATCTGCACCCCTTCACGAAGGTGCGAAAAAATACTACATGGAAGCGGGTTTAATTAAGTAAACCCGAACCTATAACCAACCTAGGGTCTGTTGATCTTTGCTGGTTAATTTTTGTTCGAGATAAAAGCGTTTTGAGCAAGGCGAGCAGTGTGTAGCTTAGCATTCTAAGTAAATACTGCTCAACGATGGGCAAAACGCTTTTAGCCGAATCCGTAGGACAGCGTTTGTTGGGTATTTCTACTGCGTTATCGCCTTTTCGTGTAGCTCTAGCTACACCACAATAGCGCTGCCTTGTATAAATACCCTACAATTCGCTGCAAAAACAATCACGAAAGATCAACAAACCCTAGGGGAGCGCAATGCTCCTCTCTTTGTTTTTATCACGCCATATTAATTTCATCGCCATAGGGGGCTCAATGGCCACATCGTTAAAAACCGATACCGAGCTCGAGCTGCAGGAAATGCTAGCTCAATCTGATACGGGGGCGCGTCAACCAATGGGTAGCGCAGGCAAAATTTTGCTTGCAGTGCCTTTTTTATGGGCGCTATTTCAACTTTGGTATGCCTCACCGCTGCCATTTATGCTCAATTTTTTGGTACTCAATGACACCCAAGCACGTTCAATTCACTTAGCATTTGCGGTGTTTCTTGCCTTCACGGCTTACCCAGCGTTAAAGAGTTCACCTCGTAGTCATATTCCTTGGCAAGATTGGCTATTTGCCCTTGTTGGCGCATTTTGTGCCTCTTACTTGTTAATTTTTTATGAGGAAATCGCTAATCGCTCTGGCGCACCAACCTCCTTTGACGTAGTTGCAGGTGTGACAGGTATGATACTGCTACTAGAAGCCACGCGCCGCGCCCTTGGGCCACCGTTAATGATAGTGGCAGCAGTATTTTTAACTTACGCCCTTGCCGGGCCTTACATGCCCGATATCATTGCCCATAAAGGCGCCAGCTTAAACAAGCTTATTTCACACCAATGGCTCACCACTGAAGGGGTATTTGGTGTTGCGCTTGGCGTTTCTACCTCTTTTGTCTTTATGTTTGTATTATTTGGCGCCCTGCTGGATAAAGCGGGTGCAGGTAACTATTTCATTAAAGTGGCTTTTTCTTTACTAGGCCACATGCGCGGCGGTCCAGCAAAAGCAGCCGTGGTCGCTTCTGGGTTGAGTGGCTTAGTGTCTGGCTCATCCATTGCTAACGTGGTCACCACAGGTACCTTTACCATCCCATTGATGAAACGAGTGGGCTTCCCTGCTGAAAAAGCGGGAGCGGTAGAAGTTGCCGCGTCAACCAATGGTCAATTAACGCCTCCCATTATGGGAGCGGCCGCTTTTTTGATGGTGGAGTATGTCGGTATTCCTTATGTTGACGTGATCAAACACGCCATTTTGCCGGCTTTAATTTCTTACATTGCACTGATATACATCGTGCATTTAGAAGCGCTAAAAGCGGATATGAAAGGCCTAGAAGGCCCCAATAAACTCACTACTGCACAATTTTTGTTTGTGTTACTGACAGGCCTGCTGATGGCGGCAGGTTTTGGCGCGCTGGTGTTTTACTTCATTTCTTGGAGCAAAGCGTTATTGGGTGATTTTGCAACATTAATGATTGCCAGTGTTACCATCGCTACCTACGCTGGTTTAGTTTATGTCTCAGCGAAAAATGAAGATCTTGAGATTGATGATCCCAATGAGAAAGAAGTGCTGATCCCACCATTAGGCAGCACTGTTGTTTCCGGGCTCTATTACTTATTGCCCATTGTTGCGTTAATTTGGTGTTTAGTGATTGAACGCTTCTCACCGGGCTTATCGGCGTTTTGGGCCACGGTATTTATGATGTTTATCGTCGTCACTCATCGCCCTCTAAAAGCTTTTTTTAGACAGCAATCTGCTTTACCTAAAACGGTTAAGCTAGGTTTGATGGATCTATTTGAAAGTTTAGTCAGTGGCTCGCGCAACATGATCGGTATCGGCGTCGCCACAGCGGCAGCGGGCATCGTTGTCGGCACGGTGACGCTCACCGGTATTGGCTTGGTGATGACGGAGTTTGTTGAGTTTATCTCCGGCGGCAATTTATTCTTGATTTTGCTGTTTACCGCCATTATCAGCTTAATATTAGGCATGGGCTTACCCACCACAGCGAACTACATTGTGGTGTCAACCTTAATGGCACCGGTGATTGTGACATTAGGCGCCAACGCTGGCTTAATTGTCCCCTTGATTGCCGTACACTTATTTGTGTTCTACTTCGGCATCTTGGCAGACGATACACCCCCTGTAGGTCTCGCGGCTTTTGCGGCAGCGGCTATCGCCAAATCGGATCCGATTAAGACCGGTATCCAAGGTTTTACTTACGACATCCGCACCGCGATTTTGCCCTTTATGTTCATTTTTAATACCCAGCTATTATTAATTGGCATAGATAGTTGGTGGCATTTAGCCGGCACTATTTTTAGTGCCACCGTTGCCATGCTCGCCTTTGCTGCCGCTACTCAAGGCTACTGGCTAGTTAAAACTAAATGGTGGGAAGTAGTAGGCTTACTATTAGTTGCTTTTACCTTATTCCGCCCGGGCTTTTGGTGGGATGAGGTTTATCCGCCAAGTGAGCAAGTTGCAGCAACACAACTGAATCAGGTCATTGGCGAGCTGGCGATTAATCAGCCACTGCAACTTCGTGTTTCGGGTGAATCGCTCGACGGCGATCAAGTCAGCAAAATCGTTCGCTTACCGTTTGCCGAAACAGCAGAAACGCCAGCGCAACGCATTCTCAGCACGGGGTTGAACTTACGACAGGAAGATGGTCAGACCATCGTCGACTTTGTTGAGTTTGATAGTCCGGCACAACAAGAAGGTATTGATTTTGACTGGGTCATTGAAAATATTGAAAGACCGCTAGATCGCCCAGCAAAAGAGTGGATGTATATTCCAGCCTTGCTGTTATTAGGGTTAATGGCAATGGGGCAACTCAAGCGCCGCCGTGAAACAGCACAAACCGCATAAGGGATAGAGATGTATAAAAATATACTGGTACCCGTCGATTTAAACGCGAAAGGTTTTTCAGATAAAGCCTTAACCGCCGCCATCTGGCAGGCTAAACAAAGCCATGCAAAATTGTTTTTATTAACGATATTGCCAGGAATGAACATGCCAATGGTGGCATCATACTTTCCTGAATCAGCGATCAAAGCCATGGCAAATGATACCAGAGATCAATTAAAAGCATTTGCCGAAGAAAAAATTCCCGATGATCTAGATGTCGTCGTTCACGTTGGCCAAGGTAAGCCCTACAAGCAAATATTAACGTATGCCCACGAGCAAAAAATTGACTTGATCATTATGCCGAGTCATAAGCGCTCTAAGCTCAATAAAGCGGTACTTGGCTCTGTGGCGGCGAAAGTTGTTGAACGCGCACCAATAGACGTAATGGTCATTAAACCTTAGCTTGCTTTATAACAATGCAAAAATCTTAAACTGACAGCGAAAATTGTTGAACGCGCATCAATCGATAGATGTAATGGTCATTAAGCCTTAGTTTGCTTTATAACAATGCAAAAATCTTAAACTGACAGCATAATAGCTGCCAGTTTAAGTAGAACAACACAGATGTATAATGTTTCTGTGCTGAACCATAGGAAGTCAAATGGAATTATCAAACAAAACACGTGAAACCATCAGTCAAATTGCCAGCGGCGATATTGGCTATATCAGTAAAGCCGTAACCTGTGCAATTAAGACTCTGGATGAGATAGTACAAGATGAGTCATTACCTGAAGCGGTAAGAAACAAAGCTGCTTTTGCGGCAGCCAATTTACATTTGAGTGATCATGAGGACTAAACGAGATTACATCCTCGGTTAACCGCGGCAACGTTTGCTGAAGTCTCCAACCGGACAGACAAACGTTTGCTGCTTAAGGTATAGCTCTGTTTGCCTCGCGGCACTTTCAAATGCGCGCAAGGACTGTTGGTCTGTGAAAATATCCTGCTTAAGCCGCTCAATCGAAATCGCAGTAACGTCAAAAGGTGCAACACGCCACTCGCGCGTGATTAAGTAAATCGCTTCTTTTCCTCTAATGGCTTTAAAATAGGCAATAACACCTTGCTCGGTGCCACGACGACGACCACAATAATACTTACCGTACGCCACACCAATGTCATACTCAGTATCAGCATAAATAGGCTCATTGACTGAACCGTCACAGACACTGTTGACAATATCTTTCAGCGACGTCGCGAAACGCTCGGCGGGCATACTTTTTGGCAAAGCGGTCAACCATTGCTCGTTAAGTAAATCGCTGTAGTTAAACTGGCTTTGACCTTCAGGGATATGTTCAATCTCGCGAAAACTGCCCAAACGTTCATCTTTTATTTTCTGCCAGCTTCCCCAACCAGGAAAAACCCCCACCGTTAAAAACTCACGACTGGCGTCTCTGCGTTTTTGGGTTTTCTTGCGCTCTTGTTCGTAAGAGGGTTCAGCAACGTCTAAATCACAGGGTTGGCTAGAAAAAACGACTTTATCACCAAAATCACACTGATAAAACGACGCCATAGCTGGCGTGGTTAACAGCATTAACAATGTTAATAAATAAAGACGTAAATATTTCATTATGTAATTGTCGCTTCCATATCGACACGGGCTCAGGCTAATATTGCCAGACCTCGCCTGTTACCTATAATTTTTTTACTCACTTTGTGATTCAAAACACAAAGGCAAGCCACTGTTTGCACTATTTTTTTAGGTTAACCACCTGATGTTAGGGAAAACATTACTTTCGTTCAGTTTTAACTGTCACTCATTCAGGATAGTTGATAACATAAACATTATATTTAATAGACATCAGGCTGTATGAATACTAACCATATTCGGGCTTCCGTTGCGAAGTTCAACTTCATCTTCTCTCGTTTTTTATAACTGGTTTTTTAAATATGTCATTTAGACTCGACAATGAGACAGGTAAGTTACGCGTAAAAGGGGTAATAACAGATTGCGTTATCTCTAGCTTAGTCGCGTTTACCATTGCTCTAATATTAAAACTTACGGAAATCACTACCAGCTTTACCTTAAGTGCTCTTATCGCGCACAGCTTTAGCATGTCATGTATTTTCGTTGCAGTGTTAGTTGACGCTTACTACCCCTTTGCTGCTCGCATGTTTAAAACGAGTATCATTGTCGCTGTAGGGATGGCGTTCGGCGCCATCTTTACTTACATTTTATTGATTAATTTCTATGGCCACTCGACAAACTTTCTTAGTGACCGTATTTTTAAAGCAGCTGTCATTTCCCTTTCAATTGGCGCTGTTGTGACTTTTTTCTTCCACAGCCGCGATAAAACCGTTTTAATTCAACATAAATTAAGTGAAGCCCAACTACAAAAGGCCAATCAAGAAAAAGCACTGATTGAAAGCCAACTGAAGATGCTGCAGAGCCAAATTGAGCCGCATTTTTTATTCAATACATTGGCAAATATACAAGCCATGATATTTCATCAGCCGGAAGTAGCAAGCCAATTATTAACTAACTTAACGGATTTACTGAGACAAAGTTTAACCAAAACTCGCCAGGATAAAATACATATTAATGATGAAATCACCTTTATAAAGTCATATTTATCTATTCAAAAAATACGTTTAGGTGATCGTCTTGACTTTCAAATAGAAGTCAGTGAGCATTTGCCTGAAGATACCCACGTACCGCCATTATTAGTACAACCTCTGGTTGAAAATGCCGTTAAACATGGTATAGGCCCAAGACCACAAGGAGGCGAAATAAAAGTCAGTTTTGCCAAAATTAATGATCAACTCTGTATTGCGATAAAAGATAATGGCGTGGGTTTTTCTATTAGTCACACCAAAGGGAATGGCATTGCACTAAATAATATTCGTAACCGGGTAAGTAGTTTATTCGGCGTTAAAGGCAAACTAGTGATTCGTGAAAATATGTCAGGGGGCGTCACTTCTGAACTTTATATGCCACTATTAACGGCCCCGGTAGAACAATCTGAAACCACTTAAAACCTCTTAAACTAGCTAAATTTTGTACAAATTAGCTTTGTCAGCTAAAATATTGATGTTTAAGCTGAACTCAAAGGATTGGGTTATGTATGTTATGGATTAGCATCATTATACTTTTTGCGTTACTACTGTTCGTAATAGCAATGACAATAAAGTCGCTATTATCAAGCCCCCTCTTTACTCAGCCAGAGCGCTATTTTTCCCTTTATAAAAATAACCAACCGCCACGTTTAACCGGGTTTGATCAGATTAATTGCTGGGCTCAGAATCATTATTTTTTTGAGGATAGCCAGTTTCTATTTCATCGTGCCAAACACCAAGTTGATTGTGCTTGCTGGATTAACGAAGCTGAATCTTGTTACCTGATAGTATGTCAATTTCCAACTAAGCAAAAAATATTTTTTGTGCAACTGTTTCAGCATGGCCACCATTACATTACCGCGAACACTCACCCTGGTTTAATTGCCCCCAGCCTAACGCAAGTAGATTATACTTTTCTGCCATTAGCCGATATTTTTCAGCTTTGGCAATACCACCAACAACATTCACAATCACAGAATGCCTATATTGCCAATATGAAAACGTATCGGCTATTATGCCGTTTTATTCGTAAACAGCACGCCAGCTATTTGGCGTTACCTTGGTGGAAAATCAATTACTTTAAGCTGCTGGCATTTTCCAAAATGAATCAAACGCCACCCGCATAGCAATATATTTTAAACCCGCTTAATGCCTTTTAAATTATCAAAACTGGACGTTACCGCCGTAGTTAAAAAATCGCTCATAAAGGGTAAATCTGCTTGCTCTTCACGAATGGCGGCATACAAGGTATTCCATAAGCCATCCTTACCTAACGGCTTAGCTAGCACATAATCACGCTCGAGATATTCAGTTAACGCCCAATTAGGCAGTGCCGCAACGCCCCTGCCGCTCGCCACTAATTGCAGCATCATAATCGTCATGTCCGCTTGCCTGATCCCAGTCGGCTCAACCCCTGCAGGGTCAAGAAATAAACTAAATATATCTAAACGCTCTGTCTCAACGGGATACGTAATCAATATTTCATTGGCAATATCTTCAGGCTCAACAAACGCCTTACTCGCCAGCGCATGGTGGCGACTAATTGCCAACATAGGTTGATAACTAAACAAAGGTATATAGCGTAATCCGGTGATTTCTTTCGGATCGGAGGTGACAACCAGATCTAAGTCTCCTCGCGCTAACGCAGGCAATGGCGCAAAGCTAAAACCACTGCTCAAATCTAACTCAACCTCAGGCCAACTGTCTCTGAATTTATCGATGGCTGGCATCAACCACTGAAAACAAGAATGGCATTCAATTGCCATATGTAAACGGCCAGCTTCTCCGGCATTCAGACGACTGATATCTCGTTCAGCACTGGCGAGACTGGGTAAAATTTCATCCGCTAAAGTAAGTAATCGCTGCCCCGCAACAGTAAACCGAATAGGACGTGTTTTGCGTATAAACAACCGCGTATTAAGCTTATCTTCCAAATCTTTAAGTTGATGAGATAAAGCAGATTGGGTTAAAAACAATCGCTCTGCGGCCTCAACCAAAGAGCCACTTCTGCGCAGCGCAACTAAGGTATTAAGATGCTTAATTTCTATCACTTGAAGAAAACCTTAGATAAAGTACAAAAAACATGAATTTGTTTCATTTTATTGTATTTATTGGCAAATAACTAGGTCAAACAAAGGGATCGACCCACAGCCAAATCTGCCAATAGAAAATTTTACGATATAATATGCGCGTCTGGCTCAATCAAAACGACAATGAACTGATTTAACTAAACGTTTTTCGCACCCTAAACAGTTTATTCTGACGCCAGAATCAGGTAATTTGAATAAACATCGGATTCATCACTAAGTAGAGCTATCCATTAAATGTTTTCTATCAACAAATCGCAAAAACTCGATAACGTTTGTTACGACATTCGAGGGCCCGTTTTAAAACATGCAAAAAGGCTAGAAGACGAAGGCCACAAAGTTTTAAAACTCAATATTGGAAACCCAGCCCCATTTGGCTTTGAAGCGCCTGATGAAATTGTTATGGACGTGCTGCAAAACTTGCCACAAAGCCAGGGTTATTGTGATTCAAAAGGCTTATTCTCGGCGCGTAAAGCCGTGGTCCAGTTTTATCAGCAACAAGGCATGAAAAATGTCGATGTCGATGATATCTACATGGGCAATGGCGTCAGCGAGTTAATCGTGATGGCAATGCAAGCGTTGCTCAATAACGGTGATGAACTGCTGGTGCCGTCACCAGATTATCCATTGTGGACGGCAGCGGTTACCTTAGCCGGCGGACATCCGGTTCATTATATTTGTGATGAAGAGGCAAATTGGTTCCCGGATTTAGATGATATAAAAAGTAAAATATCACCGCGAACGAAAGCCATTGTACTAATAAACCCTAACAACCCAACCGGTGCGGTATATAGCCGTGAATTGCTAGAGCAAGTGTTACAAATAGCACGAGAGCATAACCTAGTGGTATTCGCAGATGAAATTTACTCTAAAATCATCTATGACGACGCGGAGCATATCCCACTTTGTACACTGGCTGACGACTTGCTCATTGTAACTTTTAACGGTTTATCGAAAGCTTACCGTGTGTGTGGATTCCGCGTTGGCTGGATGATGATCAGTGGCGCTAAAACCCAAGCTAAAGATTACATTAGTGGGCTAGATATGCTCGCCTCGATGCGCTTGTGCTCCAATGTCCCGATGCAACACGCAGTGCAAACCGCATTAGGTGGCTATCAGAGTATTAACGAGCTTATCGTTCCCGGTGGTCGCTTATACGAGCAGCGAGAAGTGGCTTGGCGCTTAATTAACGATATTCCGGGCCTGTCTTGTACTAAACCCGATGGCGCCATGTATTTGTTTCCGAAACTGGACCAGAAAAAATTTAACATCAAAGATGACCAACAGTTTGTACTCGATCTATTGCTGAAAGAAAAAATACTGTTAGTTCAAGGAACGGGCTTTAACTGGCATAAACCCGACCACTTCCGCCTAGTCTTTCTTCCTAATGTTGTTGATCTAGAGACCGCTATTTCTCGTATGGCGCGCTTTCTGGATAGCTACAAGCAATAGCCTCACAGCTACTTATCATGTAACACTTTGTAGCAGAAATGTGATGCACATTTCTGCTCTTTAAGGAGAGATAATGAGTCATTTTTTTGCTCACATGGCACGCATGAAATTAATCCACCGCTGGCCACTGATGCGCAATATAGAATCAGAAAATGTAGCAGAGCATAGCCAACAAGTGGCAATGGTGGTGCATTTATTAGCTTTAATAAAAAACACCCTTTTTGGCGGCCAGCTAGATCCAGCCCAAGCTGCCGTACTTGCCCTATACCATGACGCAACGGAAGTGATCACCGGTGATTTACCGACACCGGTTAAATACTTTAATCCCGACATCGCCAAAGAATATAAAAAAATTGAAGCCTTCGCCGAGCAAAAACTACTTAATATGCTGCCAGAAGAGCTAAAGCCCGCTTTTGAACCTTTACTTGATAGTCATGCCGTTGATGCCGAATATAAAACCTTAGTTAAAGACGCTGACACCCTGTGCGCCTATATTAAATGCTTGGAAGAGCTATCAGCAGGAAATCATGAATTTGAACTGGCTAAGCGCCGCTTAGAGGCGATCATTTCACAACGACAAACACCTGAAATGGCCTATTTTGTCGAGCGTTTCTTACCTAGCTTTGAGCTGACATTAGATGAAATTAGCGAAGATACTCAGCTCTAGCCATTATTCATGACTCATTTAGATTGGGAAAGCCAATATGACACATTTTGAGATTTCACCACAATGGAATGAGCGCTTAGGCAATGAAGCGAATAAAAAAAGGCGTTTGGATCATCGCAGCCCTTTCCAACGCGATCGCGCGCGAATTCTTCACAGTGCTGCTTTTAGACGATTACAATCTAAAACCCAAGTATTAGGTACGGGCACCAATGACTTTTATCGCACGCGCCTGACTCACTCCTTAGAAGTCTCGCAAATTGGTACCGGTATTGTCGCCCAACTAAAGCAAAAGCAGCCCGAGTTTTCCTCTCTGTTGCCTTCAACCAGCTTAATTGAAGCCATTTGTTTGAGCCACGACATAGGCCACCCCCCTTATGGCCATGGCGGTGAGGTTGCCCTCAATTATATGATGCGCGAGCACGGCGGCTTTGAAGGTAACGGGCAAACGTTGCGAATTGTCACCAAACTGGAGCCTTACACCCCAGAAAATGGCATGAATCTGGCGCGCCGTAGCTTACTTGGTCTATTAAAATATCCCGCTTTAATTAGCCAGGTCCGCAGTAATACGCAGCCTGAAAACCCAACAAATTTTCGCCAATTAAAGGCCAGTGAATGGTCACCCGCCAAAGGTATTTATGATGATGACCAGCAAATATTAGACTGGATTTTAGCGCCTCTGAATCATGCTGACCGAGCGCTTTTCGCCACCACTCGCGTGCAAAAGCCGGGCGAACGACACTTAAAAACGCGATACAAGTCGATTGATTGCTCCATTATGGAGCTAGCAGATGACTTTGCTTATGGCATCCATGATCTTGAAGACGCCATTGCAATGGGCATAGTCAACAAACGCTTATGGCAAGAACAGGTCGCCTGCAAATTGGCAGATATAGATGGTTTTTGGTTAGCAAAAGACATAAACCAGTTAACGGAGCAGTTGTTTTCATCCCATCATTATCTACGTAAAGATGCCATTGGCGCACTGGTTAATGCCTTGATCACTTCAGTTGAAATTAAGCCCATCGCGCCACATTTTAATGAACCACTGCTCGCATACAATGCTTGGTTAAACCCCGATATGGAGCAAGTGCTAGAGATTTTAAAACAATTTGTGTTGCACTTTGTAATCCAAAAAACGGAGTTACAAATAATGGAATATAAGGGGCAACAGATTGTGATGGAGTTATTTGAAGCGTTTGCTGGCGACCCCGAGCGACTGCTGCCTAATGACACCAAAGCGCGCTGGCAGTTAGCCCGCTCCCTTGGCCATTCTGGCTATCGCGTGATAGCGGATTACATTTCAGGAATGACTGATGGACATGCCGTGCGTTTACACAGCAGCCTTTTTAGTGCGCATTCATTGGGAATGCCCTATCAACCGGGTTAATCCATTAAATGATTAACTATGGGTTTTCATACTGACTACGCGGCGGTGGCGCTTTTAAAATCACCGTCTCGAGTTCCCCTAAAAATTTTGGTTGTTTGTTTAAAATATAAATATCCAGCACCGCCTTCGCTCTCGCTAATACTTCCCGTAAACGGATCTTCATCGCGCCAAGCCCTTGGGCATCATCGGCACTTAAACATAAGGCATCGATGTCGATAGCGCGGGCAATATAAATCGCGCGTTCACAGTGAAATCGCTGGCTAACAATGGTTAACGCATCTTGGCCAAAAATAAGTTTGGCTCTTACCACTGAGTCTAAGGTACGAAACCCAGCATAATCTTTCACCACGTAACGTCTTGGTACGCCAGCTCTTACTAAATCATTTTCCATGGTTTGCGGCTCATTGTAGTAACGTGTTGCATTATCACCGCTAACAATCACAGCTTGAACTTTATTGTGCTTGAAAAGCGATTGCGCAGCATCAAGCCGAGGAGGATAGAAATGATTAATTTTTTTACCAATGTACTTACTGGTGCCTAACACCAAAGCGACTGGCCGATGAGGAATGTCGGCAATATTGGTATAAACTCTATCTTTTGCGACGTAAGAGACATAGCGGTCTAAGCCAGCCAACGTCACTATTGCCGTAACAGTGAGGACCAACAAGATAATAAAAAATTGGCGAATTCGTTTAGCCAATGACACCGCCCTAGAGTCAAAAAACAAATCATAACCGTTTGTTTAGCCATTATAAACTGATTTCAACCTGAGACCGACGCTAGCGGAGGCAAAGTCAAACAAGAGCGAAGTACCTTATTCAGAAAAACGAATATATTGCTTTATGCCGCCAAAAAGGTTTCTACCTGCGCTGTCTTGCACATACATTTCAATTTTATCATCCCCTTTTAAGTAGGCTGTAGCTGGATCAGACGCCTTGCCAGCCATCGCGCGTGACCATAAATTTGCCGGTCCAGTGAGTTGTGACTGATTCATAACAGGGCCTACGCTGATCATCGCACCTGCTGATAACGGCGAAAACTCAACAACCTTAGCAAGTAACTCGCCAAAAGGACAAATAGCATCCTGTTTGGGGTTTAATGCCGCGAAAGGCTTACCATTGAGTTTAGTAATAATAGGTAAACTCATTAGACCCTGATGCCAATATTCACCTAATTCATCGGGCGTCACTAATATAGGCGCTGACACCATTTTCCTCATGCTTTGACGGATCCCCCAACCTAACTGTAACTCTTTTTTCAGTAGCTCAGGGGAGTAATATTGGTTTTGTAAACTAATCAAACGAACTAAATCAAGGCAGTCATCGGCAGATTCGCCTGTTGCTATTGGCCCTGTGATGACCCCAATTTGGGCTGAAAAATCTAATGCGTCGGTAGCGGCAACCTGAACATCTTCATGAGCCCCTGCTAATATTTGACTCGGCATCGAGATAATAGGCAGCTGATCTTGTAATGCTGTTGCGCTAAATTGATTCAATAACTGAAGGTATGGCCGATAATTAAAAGCGTGAAAGTGTTCAAAGGGCTGAGTAAGCGGAGCAATACACTGAGACAGCATTAATTCAAATGAACCAGAGATCGGCCCTTGGTTAAGTTCATGATAAATCATATGCAGTAAAGGTGCGACGGTGTCCCAATCGTCCATAGCGGCAGGCAGGTTTGGCGCCAGAATACCGACAAATTTAGCCCGCCGTAAATCTTGACTCACGACCACTAAACGGCCATAGCGAGATCCATCATTCAAGCTAGCTAGTTTCATACCATAGCCCCTAGCACTATCAATACATTGTTTAATACTAGACGGAAAATGTGACTTGCGATGCTAATTAATACACTAACTTCATCTCAACTCTATCAAGCTCAATTCACTTTAGCTTCAAACTTTAGCATGTTACGCATTGCACATAATGCAATCTTGTTTCACAAGCATTACCTGCAACCAATACCTTGCCTAAACGCCTGTAAATCCTCGCTGAAATCAAGCATCGCCAAATTGATTGGTTATCAATAGATACTAGGGACTTAACGGGCTCACCCGATGTTCACATTTAGCTGGTCGGTTTTCGCAGCCATGATAAAGTCATTGTAGTGTAAGTTAGCAATACTATGGGTCCACCAGCTAACGTCTACTTGACCCCATTCAATCAATAACGCCGGATGATGCTGTATTTGCTCGGCAAGCTCGGCAACCTGATTAGCAAATGCCATTGATTGGCGATAGTTTTTAAATCGATAGCTCTTTTTCAACTGCCAAACGTTGTCTTGTTTTAAACATTGCCAACCAGGTAGCAGCTTCATTAATTTCTCTCGCTGCTCACCTAGCACAGGTTCAGAATCAGGCGTACAAGCTTGGCAGAGTTGCTGATGTAAAGGGGTCATCATTAATTGCCTCTTAATTAACGATTAAAGTGACGATTTAAGCTTTTGAATTAAGCTCATTCTGACATCTTTCGCCCGCGGTCGCTCTTGCTTTAACCAAGGCACGGGACGACACAACTGCATGGCTTTAAAACCTAAGCGAGCAGTGATAAGACCGGCACCGACACCTTGTGCGACCCGAGCTGAAACTAAGCCTGCCACCTCAGCTCCTAGCATATCAGAGCCAAGGTCGGTAGCCACTTCCACTCCCGCTGCAAATACCATATTCGTCAGAACCATTTTAAATAATCTCAGGCGACTTAAATAACCGAGTTCGATACCATAAATATGTGCCACCGCTTCTATCATTTTGCTATTGCGCCATAAAATGATCAGCATATCCACCAGCGCTAAAGGACTAATAGCCACCAATAAGGCCGCTTCACCCGACCATTTCGTCACCGCTTGTTTGGCTTTAGCATCTTGGACCGATAAAACATGATGGCGATATAAATCCAATACTTCCTGATTATTGTGGCTGTCACTGAGTTGATTTTGCCAAGCTTTATAACCTGGCGAGTCGAGTTGCTTACCCAACTTAGCCAACTGCTGGCAATACACAAAAGCGCCGTCACTGGCTTGTAAATCAAGGGTATTGGCCTGACCTTGTAACTTTTGGGTTTGCCTTAGGCGATTTAACTTACTAAGCTCGCTCACCACTACTTTCAATAATGCGACAAACAAGCAAACCACAATAGCGATATAAAAGATGCCAACTATAGGTGAGTCAACGACGGTTGATTTTAGCCAAGAGACACTTTCCCATGTCGCCGCTGCCATCGCACCAAACAAACCAAACCGCAGCCACCAATTGGCTTTTTTCGGCTGTAAAGCAGCATCGATCAGGGTTTCACCTTCAACCACCGGCGCTTCGGGTACAAACTCTTCTTTATCAAATACTTGTTGGGGCAAAATATCAGCAGCAACGGGATCAGCTTCAGGTGATGAGAAAATAATTTTGCCATTCACTTTACTCTTTTCTGTCATAGGAATTTATCTCCTAATAAATGCTCTATAGCTAAGTCCATCCGAATATGCGGCATGGGTTTGTTTGGCTCAATTTTTTGCGGAGCAAAGTTTACAAAGTCAAAACCTTGGCCTTGCCAGAAAGATTGTTGCGGGAGATCGGCCGGCACTTCACCGGGATACAAGGTAATTAACTCATCCTGCCCTAATACATTGCCAGTCAGAGCAGGATGCGGTGCACCTTGATAATCGACACTGCCCGCTTGAGTGGCTTTAACTGACGCAATAGCAATACTGTGACTTTCGATACCAGAAAAAGCCACCTCACGCTGGCCATTAACCACTAACTGAGATAATAAACTTAATAAATTTTCATGCTGATCCGGCGTCACGTGATCGGCCTTACTGGCAGCAAACACTAACTTGTCAATTTTGGGCGCAAATAACCGCCTTAATAACCCTGTTTGGCCATAGTTAAAGCTCTGTAAAATTTGCTCAATCGCGATTTGCATATCTTGGAAACTTTGTCGCCCCACGTTAAGCGGAGTCAAACAATCTAATAACACGATTTGTCGGTCAAAATGGACAAAATGCTGATCATAAAATTGCTTAACGACATGCTCTTGGTAGTGTTCATAACGGGATTTAAGCATCTTATAAGCACAATTTTTCGGTCCTTGCTCAGGGTTAACTTCCAGACCCTGACGCCAAACGAAAGGAAAGAAAGACAACAAAGGGGCACCTTGCAGCTCGCCAGGTAATACAAAACGTCCTGGCTGAATATGGTGTAAGCCTAGCTCTGACTTACTGCGCAATAAAAAGTCCGTATAAGCCTGACTGATACGGGCAATTTGCTGCTCATCAGCTTCAGCAAGGGGGTCAAGCTGACCGCCAATATTAAGCCAATCTTTCGCCAGTTCAGCTCTTGCTGGCTCTTCAAGGGTTTGCATCATATGCTCGCTCCACTGCTCAAATGTCATTTGTAGCAGCGGTAAATCAAGTAACCATTCCCCTGGATAGTCCACTATGTCCAAGGTTAACTCAGCTGTTTGGTTGATATTTCTCCACAACAGTGAGTCTGGGCGGTATTTGATTTTTAAGCGAATTTCACTGACCCCCTCTGTGGGCTCTGGCCAGTGCGGCGCGTCGCCACGCAATGCTTTTATACTCTGTTCATACTTGAAACTGGGAATATGAAAGTGCGCTTGCGGAACCTTCTGAGCGCCTAAAAAGCGCCCTTCACGTGCCACTTGCCAAAGGGGTAACTGATGATGCACGGGGCCTTGTAATAGATGATCAACCAACGCTGTGATGAATGCTGTTTTACCGGCTCGACTTAACCCGGTAACTGCCAGTTTCACATGGCGATCGAGACTACGATTAACTAAATCTTTCGCGCCGCGCTTTAAATTCATCAGGGAAGCTTTGGATACCATGGACATGTATTACTCTCTTGCAAAATAAGAAAATCAGCCTAGACCAGAGGCCTAGGCTGTAACAACAGGAAGATTAAAGGCGGTTAATTTCGCGATCGACCTTAAACGAGTCAGAGGTCACCACTTTCTCCATTTGGCCAATTTTGCTCTCTAACTTATCAAACACTTGGCTCATTTCAGCAAGGGCTTGCTTAGGTAACTCCCCACTTTGCCAAACCTTAGATTTAACATGAATATGCGTCTTGTGGTAACTCGATGAGTCCTGCTCTGATTGCCCCATCGGTCCATCCGGTTTTTTGTCTAGCATCAACCAAGCCGCGCCATAACCCAGTGCAGCCAGTGGAAAGTTAAACAAAAAAATACTGATGACAATAATACGTACTAACCACACTTCCATATTGAAGTAATCAGCCAGACCAATACAAACGCCGGCAACCTTCCCTGCTTTCGCATCACGATAAAGGTGTTTTGATGACTGGTTCATTATTGATTTCTCCAGTTCGGTGCCTCAACATCTAATATGGACTCTAATGTATGCACCCGTTGTTGTAGTTTTTCAGCACGTTCAATCAATTGATTAAGCTGCGTCGTTTCTTGTGTCG
Source organism: Motilimonas cestriensis (assembly GCF_021295315.1). Classification (GTDB taxonomy): domain Bacteria; phylum Pseudomonadota; class Gammaproteobacteria; order Enterobacterales; family CBDFNC01; genus Motilimonas; species Motilimonas cestriensis. The sequence goes on from NZ_JAIMJA010000010.1 coordinate 65,112, forward strand.
ACAGCCCTTCACTGAGTTGCTTGCGACTACGATAGTGCAATATAAGCCATAAAGGTGCCACTATGACTAAAAAGACAATGATAGGAACCACCATAAAACCAGACATATTATTCCCCTTTATGCGATATTAAGCATTATTTATTTTCTTTTTAAGTTCAGCAAGTTGCTGGCTTATTTCATCATCAGCTTGCAGCTCAGCAAACTCATCCTTAAGCTCAGGCTTACCACCGATTTCATAAGAATCAGCCTTACTGTTTAATTCGTCGATGCGGCGTTCAAATTGATCAAAGCGCTCCATCGTACGGGCGACTTTTTGGCCATCAAGTTGCTTTTTAACATCGAGGCGACCATTGGCTGCACGATGACGCAGTTCAATACTTTTTTGCTTCGCACGCGTTTCTTGTAACTTCTGCTCAAGTTGCGTGATTTCAGACGACAGACGAGTTAATGCTTCGTCATTCGCGACTAGCTCTTGATCTAACGCCTCTTTCAACTCATTAAGCTTTTGTTTTTCAAGCAAGGCAGCTTTGGCTAAATCTTCACGCTCTTTGCGTAAAGCAAGCTCAGCCTTATCTTGCCAATCTTGCTGCGTGGCTTCAAGACGTGCAATTTTACGGGTTAGGTCTTTCTTTTCAGCCAGTACCCGTGCCGAAGTAGAGCGCACTTCAACTAAGGTATCTTCCATTTCTTGAATGATCAAACGGATCATTTTCGCTGGATCTTCCGCCTTATCTAGGATTGACGTAACGTTAGCATTGATAATGTCAGCTATTCTTGAAAATACACCCATAAATCCTCCAAATATATAATTGAGTATGTAAATGTAACATCGCAACATGCGAATATTTATCGTTACATATCAACTTCATTGCAAGTGGTGTACCAACTCGAAAAATATAACTAACACATTGATTTTAAAGAAATGTAAATATTAGACCTAGTAAACAGGCACACCATCATGATAGATTTAGCCAACTATTAGTAAAATAGACCACAAACTATGAAGTCAGATAACCTGATCGGTGAATCAGAAGCGTTTGTCAGTATTTTAGAACAAGTTTCTCATGTGGCGCCCCTAAACAAACCCGTGCTGATTGTAGGCGAGCGCGGCACAGGAAAAGAGCTCATTGCGGCCCGTATCCACTATCTCTCGAAACGTTGGGACAAGCCTTACCTTTCTCTAAACTGCGCGGCGTTAAATGAAAACTTACTAGATTCAGAGCTATTTGGTCATGAAACGGGCGCTTTTACTGGGGCGGCTAAACGCCATCAGGGCCGCTTTGAACGCGCCGACAGTGGCACCTTGTTCTTAGATGAGCTGGCCACGGCGCCTATGTTAGTGCAAGAGAAGTTGCTACGAGTGATTGAATATGGTGCTTACGAACGCGTTGGTGGTACCCAGCCCCTCAATGCTGATGTGCGTTTGGTCTGCGCCACTAACGAAGATCTTCCTACTTTGGCGCGCCAAGGTAAATTTCGCTTTGATTTACTCGATAGGTTGGCTTTTGACGTCATCACGCTGCCACCACTGCGCCATCGTCAGGAAGATATTATTTTATTAGCCGAGCATTTCGCGGTGAAAATTTGCCAAGAGCTCAAACGTGACTTTTTTGCCGGATTTACACAGCAAGCGACTCGCTCAATGCAAGCTTACGCTTGGCCGGGTAATGTGCGCGAGCTTAAAAATGTGGTTGAACGCAGCATTTATCGACAAGCAGAGATAGACAAGCCGATCAAACAACTTATTTTTGATCCCTTTGCCTCTCCTTGGCAGCCAACGGCGACCGAAGCTCAAAGCGCCACCGCAGAAAACTTAGTATTTCCTATTGATTTTAAAGCGTTGAGCGAAAAGTTTGAGATAGATCTAATTTCACAGGCGATGAAACACGCACAATACAATCAACGCCAAGCTGCAATTGTGCTTGGTATCAGCTACCATCAGCTACGAGGCTTACTAAAAAAATATGCTCTGACCCAGTGAGTCAACGCCCTAATCGTGAAGGAAATGGTAAGCCTGTAATCTTCTTTATTATTTATCTGTCGAGCTGTTGGGGATGAATATAAGGTAAAGCCTTAGGAATGTAATGAGTGACACCAAAGATAAGCTAATCTTAATATGCCCCACAAAACTTACTATTCGTTTGTATCAGTTTGGTTACCAACACCAGCCATGGTACATTAGCCAATGTTAAACCTTTTCTTTGACATGAAGTCTATGATTCGATTGATTGCCTTACTGTTGACGCTGCCGATAATAACCAGCTGTAAGCAGCAAACCCAAATACAAAACACTGGCTTGGTTTACTGTTCAAATGGTAGCCCAACGAGTTTTAATCCCCAGCTGGCACAAACAGGTGACAGTTTAGATATTTCTAGCCAACTCTATAACACCTTGGTGCGGTTAGACCCAAGCACACAAACCATTGCTGCTGGTTTAGCAAGCGAATGGCAAGTAAGCCGCGATGGGTTAAGCTATCAATTTGAGTTACGTCAAGATATTCAATTTCATTCCACGCCTTATTTCACACCAACGCGTGCCATGAATGCGGATGATGTGGTGTTTAGTTTCCAGCGTGTATTATTTCCAACCCACCCTTTTCATAGCGTGTCCGGTGGCTTATATCCTTTTTTTAATAACACGCAATTTGATCGTTTAATTAAAAGTGTTAAAAAGATTGGCCCTTATACCGTTGAGTTTAAATTACATCGACCTGATACATCATTGCTTGCTAATTTAGCAACGGAGTTTGCCGTGATTTTGTCGGCAGAGTATGGCAAACAGTTGCAACAATCAGGTAAATTCACCCAAATAGATCACCTGCCTATTGGCACGGGTCCTTATAAGTTTAAGCAGTTTCTACCAGATAATCTCATCCGCTTTGAGCGTCATTGGGGCTATTGGGAAGGCGGCACGCCAATGCAACAGTTGGTTTTCGATATTACGCCCAGCCCAACCAAACGGCTCGCTAAGTTGATCACCGGCGAATGTGATGTGATGGCTTACCCTGCGGCCAGTCAAGCCAATGTCATCAGCAACCACCCCGACTTACTGATGAATGTTCAAACTGGCTATAAAGTGTCTTTTTGGTCATTTAATAATGACAAAGCCCCATTTGATAACCCCAAAGTCAGAAAAGCACTGGCTACTGCGATTGACCGTGACACTATCCTTAAGGCGGTCTACTTTAATACAGGTGTGGCCGCACACGGACTATTGCCGCCTACGTCTTGGGCATATAATCCCTATTTAAGTGATTATCCTTATTCACCCAAGCAAGCAAGACAATTGTTACAAGAAAGCGGGGCTAAATTACCTTTATCCTTAACCATATATACGCCATCCGGATCAGATCTATACAATCCGAATTCATTTAAAACGGCGGAGTTTATTCAGCGTGATTTACGCAAAATAGGCGTAAATGCAGAGATTGTGGTGATGGAACCTCATCATTTAGAACGCAGTATTGCCATGGGTGAATATGACACCTTAGTCAGTGGCTGGAGCGCGGTAACCAGTGATCCAGACAACTTCTTTCGCCCACAATTTAGCTGTAATGCCATTGAAAACCACACCAACACAAGCCGTTGGTGCTCAACGGAACTGGACGGATTAATTAACCGCGCCGTCAAGCTCAATCGCATGGTGCCAAGAATTCGTATTTATCGTGAAATACAAGCGCATTTACGCGACGAGCTTCCTTTACTACCCCTTGCACATTCGTTGCAGCTACAAGCATATCGCCGCGATGTCCACGGCTTGAATTCTTCTCCTTTTGGTGGCGTTAATTTTGCAGGCGCTTATCGGGACTAATTGATGCTTATATATATTCTTCGCCGTTTAAATGTTTTTGTCATCACCTTGTTTCTACTTAGCGTGGTGGCATTTCTATTACAGCGCCAAGTCATCACCGACTTTGTTAACACTGGCAATATATTCAGTGACTACCAACGCTATATTTTGGCGATGTTGTCGGGTAACTTTGGCACTTCATTAGCGTCAGGTAATCCTGTTCTCAGCGATATATTAGCCATTTTCCCGGCAACCTTAGAGCTTTGTGTAATGGCCTTTATTGTGTCTATTTTGGTTGGGATCCCCTGTGGTGTATTTGCCGGTCTTAGCCGTGGCGGCACTGTCGACTACGGCATCATGACCGTTACACTGATGGGGGTATCTGTACCCGCCTTTTGGTTCGCCATGCTATTAATGATGTTTTTTTCGTTACATTTAGGTTGGTTTCCGGTTTCTGGGAGAATAGGTTTACTTTACGATATTCCTGTCATCACTGGATTTAATTTAATTGATACCTTGCTCTCGACTAAACCCTATAAGTACGAAGCCTTTTTCGATAGTCTGTTACACCTTGCTTTACCAACGTTAGTGTTAGCGACGATTCCAACCACTGAAGTGATCCGTCAGGTTCGAGCATCCATCAGCGAAGAGATGGATAAAAATTATATTAAAGCCGCGCAAGCAAAAGGGCTCAACACCTTTCAAATTATCAAACGCCATGGCTTACGCAATGCCCTGCCACCGGTGATCCCCAGCTTAGGCTTGCAATTTGGTCGAGTATTAACCACGGCAATGATCACTGAAACGGTTTTTTCTTGGCCCGGTATTGGCCCTTGGATGGTCAATAGCATCTATTTAGAGGATCACAGCGCGATTCAAGGTGGCATGCTGTTTATTGCAGCCTTTGTTTTGTTGGCAAATATGGCGACGGATTTGTTGCACCTAATGATCGATCCGTTAAAAAGGAATGAGCTATATGGCAAATCATAATGTGTTTCGCGAGGAGCATATTCGCTCTCCCCTCGCGCACAGTTGGTTTTTATATCAGCAAAACACCATTGGTATGGTGGCTTTGTGGGCACTGATCTTCGTTTTAATATTAACGGTGATCGGCCCTTGGATTGCCCCCTACCCAATGGATCACAAAGATGTCAGCGCACTCCTTAAAGCACCTTCTTGGGTTGAACACGGTGAGGTACACTTTTTCTTAGGCACCGATGACTTAGGTCGTGATTTGTTATCTCAAATTATTTACGGTGCTCAGCTGACTTTTGGCGGCGCATTTTTAACCGTGGCTCTCTCGCTTCTGCTCGGCTCAGCCATTGGCATTATTGGAGGCATGAGCAGTGGTATGCAAGCCAGTATCTTGCACCATTTTCTTGATACCTTACTGTCTATTCCTTCGTTGTTACTAGCGATTATTATTATTTCAGTATTAGGGCCGGGGTATTTTAATACGCTGCTCGCAGTATTTTTAGCCTTACTGCCCTTGTTTACCCGCGCAGTCTATCGAGCAGTGCATGATGAACTTAATAAAGAATATATCATTGCTTTACGATTAGACGGTGCGACGCCACTGCGCATATTGCGTTACGGTATTCTACCCAACATCGTCGAAACCTTTGTTAGTCAAACTACGCGAGCCCTGACTTCTGCTATTTTAGATATCACCGCCTTAGGCTTTTTAGGCTTAGGCGCACAGCGCCCTTTACCGGAATGGGGAACCATGCTCTCAGACACCATGGAGTTAGTCTTCCTCGCGCCTTGGACCGTTACCTTACCGGGTATGGCCATTTTAGTTACCATACTCATTATCAATATCGTCGGTGAAGGCTTACGCCAAGCGATCTTAAAAGGAATGGACTAATGGCTATCTTAGATATTAGAAATTTAACCATTGAGATCAATACTTCTCAAGGACGCGTTAAAGCCGTAGAGCGGGTCAACCTCACCTTAACCGAAGGTGAAATCCAAGGGCTAGTGGGTGAATCAGGCTCAGGTAAAAGCCTAGTGGCTAAAGCTATTTTGGGTATAAAAAAAGATGGTTGGGTGGTACGTGCCGATCGTATGCGATTAGGGGATATTGATTTACTGACCCTCACCCCGAGTGAGCGCCGACGTCTAATGGCAAACGATATTGCGATGATATTTCAAGAGCCCAGCAGCCATTTAGACCCCACTCAAGAAATAGCCGAGCAAATTGAAGAGGCCATTCCATCAAATACATTTGAAGGTGGCTTTTGGCAACGTTTTCAGTGGCGAAAAAAAAGAGCAATAACCTTACTCCATAAAGTCGGTATCAAGGATCCTATCAGTGTGCTGCGCAGTTACCCTCATGAATTATCAGAGGGCGTGTGCCAAAAAATCATGATTGCAATGGCGATTGCGAAAAAACCCCGACTGTTGATTGCTGATGAGCCCACCACGGCGATGGAATCAACGACCCAGATACAAATTCTAAAGCTGCTGCATAAGCTTAATAAAGTTAATAACACCAGTATCTTATTTATTAGCCACGATATCGAAAGTGTCTCCAATCTATCCGACACCTTAACCGTCATGTATTGTGGTCAAACTGTCGAATCGGGCACGCGCGATCAGGTGATTAATCATCCAAGACACCCCTACACCAATGCATTGCTTCAAGCAGTGCCGGATTTTGAAAGCAATCTAAAACACAAAAGCCATTTATACGCTCTGCCTGGCAGCATACCGCCTTTGCAGCATTTGCCTATCGGCTGCCGACTTGGGCCACGCTGTCCCAATGCACAAAAAACCTGTGTCCAGAAACCCCATTCAACACGACTTAAGGGGCATATGTTCAACTGTCACTTCCCACTTTCTATCGAGGATGAAGCTAGCTCATGATCCCCGTTCTTAGTGTCAATAAACTGAGTAAAAGTTACGTCCAGCACCATGGCTTATTTTCTAAGAAAAGCATCACGGCTTTTGCGCCTGTTAGCTTTGAGCTCGAGCAGGGTAAAACCTTAGCAATTGTTGGTGAAAGTGGCTCAGGCAAGAGCAGCCTAGCAAAGGCCCTCACCGGCGTGATCACCCCCAGCTCTGGCAGTATTTGCATTGATGGCATCAACATGGCTGACAAAGATCATAAGCAGCGCTGTTGTCAGATCAGGATGATATTTCAAGATCCAACCACTTCCCTAAATCCTCGCTCGCAAATTGGTAGAATATTAAAGTCACCGCTGCTGTTAAACACCGAGTTATCAGAGCAAGAAATGGACATTCGGGTGAGCGATGCACTGCGCCAGGTTGGTCTATTAACCGAGCACGCACAGTTTTACCCGAGAATGCTATCAAGTGGTCAAAAGCAACGGGTTGCACTGGCTAGGGCGCTCATTCTAAAGCCTAAAATCATTGTTGCTGACGAAGTACTGGCAACCCTAGATGTTTCAGTCCGGTCGCAACTCATTAATTTAATTTTAGATGTACAACGAGAGCAGAATATTAGCTTTATTATGGTTGCCTATAACTTGGGCATAGTGCGTCATATTAGCGACGAAATCATTGTGATGCATGAAGGCCATATTGTGGAGTCTGGTCCTACCGCCGAGGTGTTAGATAACCCACAGCATACCATTACCCAACGTTTGTTAATGAACCAACAGGTGCAGTTTAGGAAGTAACCGTTTGTTCAGGTGACGGTTACTCGACTCTTAAATATCGAATTTGCTTTAACCTAGGCACTTCTCGCTCAATCATACTCGAATTAATAACCTTAAAAGTGAGGGTCTCTCCTCGTTTTGAAATAGTGACAATTTTACCTTCTTGGCTATAGGTCGCCGGATAAAAACGGCTTTCAAAGGTGTAACCTTCAGGGGTAAATTCAAAGTATTCGTAGTCACCATAGGGCTTGTCTTCGCTCTTCCATTTGCCGTAAATCGGCGCATCCATCTCTTTTGGTTGGTTAGAAAAATCATAATAGGCAACAAATCCGGCAGAGCCCAATAAAATGACTGCTAACGACACGATGATGATCAATAGGGTTTTAATCACAATATAACCTCAATAAAAAAGGGTAGCTCAGCTACCCTTAATTTTAACGACAGAGCCAGTTATTTCAATGTTATTCCATTATTCCACTACTGGATAAACGATATCAGCACGGGCTTGTAACAATTGGATCAGTGCTTGATAAGAAGTATCAGCTTGAGTGTTTTGCACAAATTGGCTTAACTGTTGTGTTTCAGCAGCTGAAGGCAATACATCGGCTTCAACTTCCGAAACACTTAGTAGCTCAACCAGAGCAATATTACCATTAAGTAAATCCACTTTAGTGCGTTGCACTGAATCAGCTGCAGGTTTAGCCATGGTGAACACTTCACGTGCTATTTCAGGGCTAGCACCGGGATCCATACGGCTTACTGTCACAGGCTCACTAAAGCTAAAACCATAAGTCGATAGCTGGTCATTAATGTCTGCACCACTGGCAAGCGCTGCTATCAAGCCATCAACGTATTCATTGGCGGCTGCAGTGGCTTTTTCACGAGTTAAACGAACAACAATGTCGTCTTTCACTTCTGCTAACGCCTTAGTGCTTTGTGGCTGGTAGTCATTAACCCGGATAACCATCACTTTCTCAGGGCTTAGCTCAATCACTTCAGAGTTCATTTGATCTTGACGTAAGTCGGTATTAAACGCTTGCACTAAAACTTGAGCATTACTGAAGTCACCCGTTGCGTTGTCGCGACTAAACAAGCCCGTTTGTTGCACTGTTAGGCCCGATGCATCCGCTGCTTCATTTAAAGTATCTGGTACTTCAAATGCCATCTCACTTAGCTTTTGTAGCTTGTCGTAAAATACTTCCATTGCTTTATCACGTTTTAACGTATCGGCAATTTTGTCTTTTACTTCTTCAAAAGGTGCTGCGGCATCTTCTTGTACTTCAAGTAGTTTAATAATATGGTAACCAAACTCACTTTTCACCACACCAGATGTATCGCCGACTTGCTCTAATGCGAAGGCAGCGGCTTCAAAGTCAGGATCCATTACGCCTTTTTCAAACCAGTCTAACTCACCCCCATTTTCACCACTGAAGGTATCGCTTGAGAAAGTCTTGGCTAATTCTGCAAAGTCTTCACCTTGCTGTACTTTAGCTAATAAATCTTGTGCTTCTTGTTCTGCATTGTCTTTATTAAGATCAACTAAGATATGAGCAACACGACGCTTCTCTGGCGCTTTATAAGATGATTGGTGATCTTGGTAATAAGCTTTAACCGCCTCCTCAGAAAGATCAACGTCGGCACTCAAGTCAGCAGCATCAAGTAACACATAGTCTAAGTTAACTTGCTCAGGATGCTGGAAGCTGTTTTGATTGGCTTGATAATAAGCATCAATTTCTTCATCTGTTACGCTAACTTGATCGTTAAATTGGCTAACATTCACTTCCAATTGACGAAGTTCACGCTGCTGAGCTTGTAAACGGTAAAGCTGTAATGCTTCGCCCGGTAAGCTAATTTCACTACTAAGGTAAGATTGCAGTAGCTGACGACGCGTCATGTCTTGGCGCAAAATATCTCTAAATTGATCAGGTTGGTAGCCTGACTGACGCAGTACCGCTAGGTAAGTGTCGTTATCAAATTGACCATCACGCTGAAATTCAGGCATTGAACGAATCGACTCTTTGATTTGCTCATCGCTGATACGTAAACCTAATTCTTCAATAGCTTGATCGGTTAAGCGCTCACTAACAAGACGCTGTAACACGTTACTACGCAATTGCTGTGCAAAGCTAGGATCCGCTGCGATGGCAGCAAATGAGTCGCCATATTGTTGCTCAACTTTATTACGCTCTTGTTGATAAGCGGATTCTAATTCTTGTCGTGTAATGTCTTCACCGTTAACCACGGCTGCCGGTTCAGCTGTAGTTGAACCGAGATAACCACCTACACCAGCCAAAGCAAATGATAAAATGACCACGCCTAAAATGATTTTTGCTGCGGGGCCTTGCGCACCTTCGCGAAATTTATCCAACATGCTGTACTTCTCTCTTAATTCCCTGGACAGAGCCTAAATAAAAAAAGCGCATCAGTGTGAGATGCGCTCGTATATCTGCTGCTTGAGCACTGATGCCCAAGTGTACCAAGTTTCCGTCTGCAGGTCTGCAAACACCTTGATTAGTTGTTACATGAATCTTTTAATGCTTTACCGGCTTTGAAGCCCGGTACATTAGCGGCCGCTATTTCAATCGCCGCGCCCGTTTGAGGGTTACGACCGGTGCGCGCACTGCGCTCTTTTACTGAAAATGTACCGAAACCAACCAGTGCCACTGCGTCACCTTCTTTTAGACTTTCTGTTACTGCGTCAACAAACGCATCTAATGCACGGCCAGCAGCTGCTTTAGAAAGATCTGCACCATCAGCTACTTTGTCGATTAGTTGAGCTTTATTCACTGTTTTGTCCCCTATAGTTCTTATATTTAGTTTGAGTGGATGGTTAAACTAAAAACTAGCGCATCTTCACCCAAATAATGCTGGTATTTGACACTCGGCCCATTATCGAATTCTGTAAAGCAAAATATCAATCCCGTTAAATCTACTGCCAGCCCACTGGACTGGCAAGCAAATTTGCCCTTGAGACCCTTTAACTTTGCGGATCATCAAGTTTTTATTTTGATACGGTATTTAAATCTGACTTAGTGAGTACCTGAAACTTCTCAGGCGGTTCTTGTAAAGCCACCGCTAGCACTTCATCAATCCAGCGCACTGGAATAATTTCCAGCTCGCGGGTGACGTTTTCAGGTATTTCTTCTAAGTCACGTACATTCTCGTGAGGAATTAAAACGGTTTTAATCCCGCCGCGCAATGCGGCTAATAATTTCTCTTTTAAACCACCGATAGGCAATACTTCACCGCGTAATGTGATCTCACCGGTCATGGCGACATTAGCGCGAACAGGATTGCCCGTTAAGCAAGAAACTAATGCGGTACACATGGCAATACCCGCACTTGGACCATCTTTGGGCGTGGCCCCTTCAGGCACGTGTACGTGAATATCGCGCTTCTCGTAAAAATCACTATTAATACGTAATTTTTCCGCACGTGAACGTACTACCGTCATCGCCGCTTGAATCGACTCTTGCATCACATCACCCAGTGAGCCGGTATGAGTCAATTTGCCTTTACCTGGTACTGCTGACGTTTCGATAGTCAGTAAATCGCCCCCGACTTCAGTCCATGCTAAACCGGTGACTTGGCCAATTTGGTTATTTTCTTCCGCTTTACCAAAATCACAACGTTGTACACCTAAAAATTCTTTTAGGTTATCCATATTAATGGTGACAGTTTTAATGTCTTTATTAAGCAGAATTTTCTTAACCGCTTTACGACATAGTTTAGAAATTTCTCGCTCTAAACTACGCACGCCAGCCTCACGAGTGTAGTAACGGATAATGCCAACAATCGCCGAGTCCTCAACCACTATTTCTTGTGGCTTTAACCCGTTGCGTTTAATTTGCTTATCAAGCAAATGCTGCTTAGCAATGTTAAGTTTTTCATCTTCGGTATAACCCGATAAACGAATCACTTCCATCCGGTCAAGTAACGGTCCAGGAATATTCATCGAATTTGACGTTGCGACAAACATTACATCTGATAGATCGTAATCAACCTCGAGATAATGGTCGTTAAAGCTATTATTTTGCTCTGGATCCAATACTTCTAACAATGCTGACGCAGGGTCGCCGCGCATGTCTGATGCCATTTTGTCGATTTCATCCAGTAAGAATAATGGATTCTTAACGCCCACTTTAGACATTTTCTGGATCAATTTGCCCGGCATTGAGCCGATGTAAGTACGGCGATGGCCACGAATTTCGGCTTCATCACGCACCCCACCTAATGCCATACGCACATATTTACGACCTGTCGCTTTTGCAATCGATTGACCTAACGACGTTTTACCAACCCCCGGCGGACCGACTAAACAAAGAATAGGCCCCTTCAATTTATTAATTCGCGTTTGCACGGCCAGATATTCAAGGATCCGCTCTTTCACCTTCTCTAGGCCAAAGTGGTCGGCATCTAAGATTTCTTGCGCCTTGGCTAAATCTTTTTTCACCTTAGAGCGTTTCGCCCAAGGCACGCCAATCATCCACTCAATGTAGCCGCGCACTACAGTCGCTTCAGCAGACATTGGCGACATCATTTTCAGCTTTTGTAGCTCGGCTAAGGTTTTTTCCTTACCTTCAGCGGTCATGCCCGCTTCTTCAATTTTTTTCGCTAATGCTTCAAACTCATCTGGCGCATCATCCAGCTCTCCTAACTCTTTCTGGATCGCCTTCATTTGCTCATTAAGGTAATATTCGCGCTGACTCTTTTCCATCTGCTTTTTAACGCGACTACGGATCTTTTTCTCAACTTGTAATAAGTCAATTTCAGATTCCATCATCGCCATCAAGTATTCCAGGCGCTCTGGTACTTGAGCAATCTCTAATACCGCCTGCTTATCATCAAGCTTTAATGGCATATGAGCGGCCATGGTATCGGCTAAGCGATCGGCATCATCAATTGCACTTACCGAGGTCATGACCTCAGGTGGGATTTTTTTGTTGAGCTTAACGTAACCTTCAAATTGGCTGATGGCACTGCGGATCAGTACTTCTTCTTCACGCTCTTCAATGGTGTCAGTGCTTAGCTCTGTCACTTCACCAACAAAAAAGTCTTCTTTATCAAGAAAACATTCCAACTTAGCGCGGCGGCTGCCTTCAACAAGGACTTTTACGGTGCCGTCAGGTAATTTTAATAACTGTAAAATATTGGCAATGGTGCCCACTTCAAACATATCCGCCGTGTCAGGATCATCTTTTGAGGCGTCACGCTGCGCAACCAATAACACTTGCTTGTCTTTATCCATTGCAGCTTCAAGGCAAGAGATGGACTTTTCACGGCCAACAAACAATGGAATAACCATATGTGGATAAACCACTACGTCCCTAAGGGGTAAGACAGGGATCTCTATGCGTGTATTACGCTCTAAACTCATTATGTCCTCTCTTTTTTGAATTCTGGGCCATCTTCTTTGAGTATATTGGGGCAACTACAAGATATTCAATGGCATATAAAGCAAAAATGGAAAAAAACAAAAAAGGGGCCTAAGGCCCCTTAATAATTGCTTATTTAACCATCAATCAGCTGATGCAGCCTTGTTATCATTACTCTGGTAAATCAAAATCGGATCAGATTCTCCTTTGATAACCGTTTCATCAATCACCACTTTGCTAACGTCGTTCACCGACGGTAAATCATACATAGTATTTAGAAGCACTTGCTCAACGATTGATCTCAACCCACGCGCACCGGTTTTACGCTCCATTGCCTTAGCAGCAATCGCACGCAGTGCATCATCGCGAAACTCAAGTTCAACGTCTTCAAGCTCAAATAGCGCAGCGTATTGCTTGGTCAATGCATTCTTTGGCTCTTTTAAGATTTGGATAAGTGCGTCAGTATCTAGCTCAGTTAACGTCGCGACAACAGGTAAGCGGCCAATAAACTCAGGAATTAAGCCATATTTAACTAAATCTTCCGGCTCTGTCTTAGTAAATATTTCCGACAAACTTGCCTTGTTATCTTTTGATTTAACCTTAGCACCAAAGCCAATACCAGTACCGGTATGAACGCGTTGTTCGATAACTTTATCTAAGCCCGCAAACGCACCACCACAAATGAACAGTATCTTACTGGTATCAACTTGCAAAAACTCTTGCTGTGGGTGCTTACGACCACCTTGCGGAGGAACGGAAGCAACCGTGCCTTCGATAAGTTTCAGTAACGCTTGCTGTACACCTTCACCCGATACATCACGAGTGATGGATGGGTTGTCAGACTTACGAGAAATCTTATCAATTTCATCAATGTAAACGATACCGCGTTGCGCTTTTTCAACGTCGTAATCACATTTTTGTAGCAGCTTTTGAATAATGTTTTCAACATCTTCACCCACGTAACCGGCTTCGGTTAACGTAGTTGCATCCGCCATGGTAAATGGTACATCAAGTAATCGAGCTAAGGTCTCCGCTAATAGCGTTTTACCACTACCCGTTGGGCCAATTAGAAGAATGTTACTTTTACCTAACTCAACACCGTCAGCAATTTTGTCGGCATTGCGCAGCCGTTTATAATGGTTATAAACCGCAACCGCTAGTACTTTTTTAGCGTGCTCTTGGCCAATAACATAATCATCTAAATGAGCGCGGATCTCATGAGGAGTGGGTAAACTGTCCCCTTCCTGTCTTGGCGCGATTTCTTTGATTTCTTCACGAATAATATCGTTACAAAGCTCTACACACTCATCACAGATATAAACGGAAGGGCCGGCAATGAGCTTTCTTACTTCGTGCTGGCTTTTGCCACAGAAAGAACAGTACAGCAGCTTACCGCTATCTCCCTCACCTTTACGCTTATCTGTCATTCGTTAACCTCATCTTTGGCGTTTGCCATATTTCTGTTCAAAGCCTGCTTTGAACGCTATTACTGTATTTGTTTCTATACTTCAGTTTAATGCATTTACGCGTAAATGCTTAGTCTCTGCGTTTGAGAATTGAATCTACTAGGCCGTATTCAACTGCTTGCTCAGCGGTCATGAAGTTATCACGATCGGTGTCACGTGCAATAACATCATACTCTTGACCGGTGTGCTCGGCTAATAACTCATTCATTTTACGCTTAATACGGATGATCTCTTGGGCATGAATTTCAATATCAGAAGCCTGACCTTGGAAACCACCAAGCGGTTGGTGAATCATTACCTTAGCATTAGGCAGCACATGACGCTTACCTGCTGCACCGCCCGCTAATAAGAACGCGCCCATACTGGCCGCCATACCCATACAAACCGTACTCACGTCAGGCTTGATAAACTGCATGGTATCGTAAATTGACATGCCAGCACTGATTGAGCCACCAGGCGAGTTGATATAAAGAAAAATATCTTTGTCTGGGTTTTCTGACTCTAAAAACAATAACTGCGCGGCGACTAAATTAGCCATATGATCTTCAACAGGACCTGTTAAAAAGATAACACGCTCTTTCAATAAGCGAGAGTAAATATCATAAGAGCGCTCACCTTTGGCAGTTTGCTCTATTACCATCGGGACCAGTGCATTACTTGGCGCATCAAACGTATTATCGTAGTTTCTCGACATAGATGATTATCCTTAAACAAAAATGGCTCGGTGAATATCACTCGAGCCATTATAATCGTTAGATTCGACTAGATGTCAAACCTATTATGCATTAGCTGCCGCTTTATTCATCACTTCGTCGAAAGTTGTTTCTTTTTCCACCACTTTCGCTTTTTCTAGTATGAACTCAACAGCTTGCTCTTCTAGTGCAACATTTTGAATGTTTTGTAGCGCTTCTTTGTTACCTTTGTAATAAGCAACAACTTCAGCTGGGTCTTCGTAAGCAGAAGCGGCATTTTCGATAATAGCGTCTACACGTGCTTCGTCAACTTTTAGCTCATTGCTACGAATCACTTCACCTAATAATAGGCCAACTTTTACGCGACGTACTGCTTGCTCTTCAAACAATTCAGCTGGAAGCTCAGGCATGTTTTTCGGGTCCATTTGGCCACCGAAACGTTGCATTGCTTGTTGACGAAGTACATCAACTTCACTTGCAACAAGTGATTTAGGCACGTCGATTTCATTAGCGTTAACTACTGCATCAAGTACTTGTTCTTTAACACTGTTTTTAAGTGTTTGCTCAAGTTCACGAGTCATGTTCTTTTTAACTTCAGTTTTAAGCGCTTCAATATCACCGCTTTCTACGCCGAATTTTTTAACAAATTCTTCGTTGATTTCTGGTAATTCAAGAGCTTCAACTTTAGACAAAGTAATCGCAAACTTAGCTGCTTTACCTTTTAGGTTTTCAGCGTGGTACTCTTCAGGGAAAGTCACGTCGATGTCAAAAGACTCACCTGCTTTCTTACCTTTAACGCCATCTTCAAAGCCTGGGATCATACGGCCAGCACCAATTGCTAGTTTGAAGCCTTCAGCTTTACCGCCGTCAAACTCTTCACCATCGATTGTACCTACGAAATCAATCGTCGCTTGGTTTTCGTCTGCTGCAGGTGCATCTACTTCAACCCAAGTTGCGTGCTGCTTTTGCAGTGTAACTAGCATGTTGTCTAAGTCTGCATCGGTCACAGTTGCAGTTTTCTTTTCAACTTCTAGCGCAGCGAAATCACCTAATGCTACTTCAGGGTAAACTTCAAATGTCGCAACAAAAGTGAAATCTTCACCCGCTTTACGCTCAGTTGGCTCCAGTGCAGGCGCGCCAGCTGGGTTAAGCTTTTCAGCCATGATAGCTTCAAAGAAGTTGCGTTGCATCAGTTCGCCAGCAACTTCGTTAGAAACAGCCGCACCAAAACGTTTTTGGATAACTTTAGCCGGTACTTTACCAGGACGGAAACCGTCAATGCGTTGTGTCTTTGCTAGTTGACCTAAACGACGGTTTAGTTCTTGATCAAATTTATCACCAGAAACAGTGATAGTCAGACGGCGTTCTAGTCCTTGAGTCGTCTCTACAGAAGCTTGCATTATATTACCTCAAATCTGTTCGGCATCGTTTGGCCGAAATATGTCTTTCAAAAGGTAGCAAACTACCTTTTATTGCTAAAAAGTCAAGACAGGCTATGCCTGTCCTTGAAAATGGTATGGTTTATAGGTGCGAACCTAGAATTTGACGCAGCATTATAGCGATGCTTTGCCATTGAGTCGAGAATACAAATGCAGCAATTAGTGAAGATGGTCGCAATAAATGGCTTATTTGGGGTAAAAAGCCATTTAATTGCGATATTAGGGAGTTGTTTAATCTTTACCGAGAATTTGCTTTAATCTCGTTTGCGCCACATCTACTAATAGATCCGGCTGAAACTTAGAAATAAATGCATCACAACCCACTTTCTCTACCATAGCATTGTTAAAGCTACCACTAAGAGAGGTATTTAAAGCAATAAAAAGGTCACTCATCCTTGGGTCATTACGTACTTCATAGGTAAGTTTGTAACCGTCCATCACTGGCATTTCTGCATCCGTGATCAACAGTAAAATCTCGTCTGTTACCGTCTTTCCTTCGTCACACCATTGTTTTAGTTTCTTCAACGCTTCCATGCCATTTTCAACCCCGATAACTTCTAATCCAAGCTGCTCAAGGGTATCGGATACTTGTCTTCTGGCGGTTGCAGAGTCATCAGCATGCAATACTTTTCTGCCGACAAATTCATTGACAATGTCTGCGTCTAAAGTGCCATCTGAGATCTTAATATTATAAGTAACGATTTCAGCAAGTACTTTTTCAACATCAATAATTTCAACCAGCCGTTGCTGTTCTTCGTGTTCAACCTTAGTGATAGCAGTAAGATAATGCGCCTTACCGACAGTGTTCGGCGGCGGCATGATATTCTGCCAGGTTAAATTGACGATATTTTCAACTTTGCCGACCAAAAACCCCTGCACCGAACGATTATATTCCGTAATAATCAAATTACAGGTTTCATCCACTGGCAAGGGACGCATCCCAATGGCTTCACGAAGATTTATCACCGGAATACTCTGCCCCCGCAACGTCGCCACGCCACATACTTTGGGGTGTGAGTTTGGCAAAGCGTTTAGAGCGGGCAACTTCACCACTTCTTTTACTTTAAATACGTTAATCGCAAACAACTGCGAACTTTGTAAACGGAACATTAACAACTCTAAGCGGTTCTCGCCCACTAGCTGAGTTCGCTGATCAACAGCATCTAGAATGGTCGCCATGCCTACCTCTGATGTTCATTATTAGTTATGATACGCCCGACAAGCTTATCTGCATTTTAGTATAGGCAAATAAGTTTACCCTTAATCTCAGCCATTTTTTATCTGTCATTACTTGGTATTAAAAAACTATGCGCGATTTAACATTTACGGGATTAAAAGCCCACCCGTTAGCAGTATTGATTATGTTCGTTCTATCCACTGCCGTTTTTAGTTATGGCTGTTTCGACATTAGTTCGCACTTAAATCAAGTGTCTCAACTCAATGATAGCAATTTTCTAACACTCTTAAAGGATAGAACAAACGGTAAAGGATATTTACTCAGTGGGTTATTTACTTTACTACTAACCCTTTATGCTGTTGGTGGTTACCGTAGCCATGCTATTTATCGCTGGCTCAGTTGGTCTGGGATAGGATTAGCGGTCGCGTTTATTGGCTTTATTTTGATTATCTAATGAACCATAGCCAATACTGAAGCTTCAGTATTGGCCATTGCTTCAATTATTTAACTTGCCAAGTCATCATTTCACCCGCTTTAATCGGCACCACTTTATCGCTACCAAAAGACATCAGCTCAGGCACGGCCCACTCACATTTTTCTAAAGTGATGGTATCACTATTACGCGGCAAACCATAAAAATCAGGGCCATTGAAACTAGCAAAGGCTTCTAGGTTGCCTAATGCATTCATCATTTCAAACGCTTCTGCGTACAACTCAATAGCAGCATGAGCAGTGTAAGAGCCGGCACAGCCACAAGCCGACTCTTTGGCACCTTTTGCATGAGGCGCAGAGTCTGTGCCTAAAAAGAACTTTTTATTGCCACTGGTTGCCGCTTCTAACAAAGCTTGTTGGTGCGTATTACGCTTAAGAATGGGCAAACAGTAAAAGTGCGGTTTGATTCCACCAACAAGCATATGGTTACGGTTATAGAGTAAGTGATGCGCAGTAATGGTGGCGCCAACATTGCTCGGTGCTTGGGATACAAACTCAACAGCATGTTTGGTGGTAATGTGCTCCATCACTATTTTCAAGTTAGGGAATCTTGCCACTAATGGCTTCATCACTCGCTCAATAAACACCGCTTCACGGTCAAAAATATCAATGTCATGATGGGTCACTTCACCGTGAACCAACAATAACATACCCACTTCTTCCATTGCCGCAATCGCTGGCGCAATGTTGTCTACCGACGTCACACCAGAGTCAGAATTGGTCGTCGCGCCGGCTGGATAAAGCTTAGCGGCATACACCACACCACTGGCTTTAGCTTTACGAATTTCATCGGCAGTGGTGTTATCGGTTAAATACAGCACCATTAAAGGCTCAAAATGCGCTGCTTTATTGTTCGCCATAATGCGCGCGCGGTAGTCTAGCGCACCTTGGGTATCGGTTACGGGTGGCACTAGATTAGGCATAATAATGGCACGACCCATATAGCGACTAATATCGCGCGTGGTATCAGCTAACACATCGCCGTCACGTAAATGCACATGCCAATCGTCGGGGCGTGTAATGGTTAAAGAAGTAGTCGACATTGATATTCTCCAAATGCTGATAATGGGTGCAGTTTAAAATAAAATATGCTGCGAGTCATTGACTTAACGTCTTTAGCAAACGCTCAAGTTCAACCTGCTCAGGCGCTAAGTTTAAGATTAAAAAAAAGGAGCTTTCGCTCCTTAGTAAAAAAATCGATTAGTGCTGATGACCGCCTTCACCATGAGCATGCTTATGAGCAATTTCTTCTTCAGTAGCAGGGCGTACGCCAACAACCTTCATGTCGAAGGTAAGGGTTTTACCTGCAAATGGATGGTTAGTGTCAACGGTGATCATAAACTTACCTACTTTCACTACCGTCACTTGGCGCGCACCATTGTCGGTATTGATTTGTGCAATCATACCCGGCAGCCATTTTTTAGCGCCTTGTAAATGCTTTACTGGCACACGTTGTACTGCGCCTTCTTGACGTTCACCGTATGACTCTTCAGGCGTTAACGTTACCTTAACCTGATCGCCCTCAGCCTTGCCTTCAAGAGCGGCTTCAACACCCGCTAACATGTTGTTTTGACCATGAAGGTAAGCAATTGCTTCACCTTTGCTGGTTTCCAGTAGCGTGCCATCTTGGTCGGTTAATTCATAAGAGAACTGCACTACGGTATTCTTTTCGATCATCTTAAATGCTCTTAGCTAACTAAATTTGACGCCGACTTTATCAATCGCGCCGCGTTGACTCAAATATATTTTACGCTCATGGCCAACGCTATATTAATATAAGCCGTCATAGCCATCACTAAATAGGATTAACATGAGCCAGAAAAAAGTCAGTGCAGAAGAGCTCGCCCTGTGGATAGAGCAAGTACATAATAGTAGCTGTTGCAGCGACATAGCCAATCAAGAGTGTAAACAAGAACAACCAAAAACTGAGCAACAAGATAACCATGAATGACTTGTGGCGCCAGTGTGAGGCTCTTTATAACGCCAACACTCAACCTACACTATTGCAGCTTCAAAATGAATTTGCACTCAATGTCAATTTGCTGTTATTGGCTTTATTCCTAGATAAAAAAGGGCTACAGCTCAGCGCAGAGCGCTGGCAACGGTTAAGCGAACAAGCAGAGCGTTATGAACGCTGTATTCTTCGCCCTTACCGCTTGGCTCGACAACAGCTAAAAACGCAGCGTACGCCGCAAAACTACCAACAAATATTAGCCATAGAACTGATATTAGAACGCGCCTTACAGCAGCAATTATGGCAAGCGCATCTCGCCGAGCAACGCCTCGCGGCACAGACAACTTCGCACCGTAGCATGCCTAAAAATGGCCAGCGTTACCTTGCGATCCGAACAATAAATAACAAAAAAACCACTAACCTATTCAATAAATTAGCTAAACTCACGGCAGTAACGACTTAAACCATTCCATCATTGCGATAAAAGGAACTGACATGCGCATACTCTATTTTGTTAGCTTACTGCTACTTTCAACATTCAGCCTAGCGGCGCCAACATGGAACGAAATAAAGCAACAAGCCCAAGGACAAACCATTTATTTTTATGCTTGGGGTGGCTCACAAACCATCAATGATTATATTCAGTGGGCCGGCGATCAAGCCAAACAACAATATGGTATTAAGGTCATTCATGTAAAAGTATCCGACACCGGCACCGTGGTTAATCAAGTGTTAGCGGAAAAAACAGCGGCCAACCATAGTAAAGGGAAAGTAGACCTCATCTGGATCAACGGTGAAAACTTCGCCGCCATGAAAGAGCAACAACTGCTATTTGGCCCTTTCACTGCCAACTTACCCAATATGAAATACACAGATGCCACTGAAAAACCCTCTATCGCGGCCGACTTTACTGTGCCAGTTGATGGTTTAGAAGCGCCTTGGGGCATGGCACAATTGGTATTTATGGCTGATAGCGCGCGAGTCAAAAACTTTCCTCGCTCGATGAATGAGCTGTTTCAATTTTTGCAGCAAAACCCCGGTCAGTTTAGCTACCCAAAACTGCCTGATTTTCATGGCATGACATTTGTTAAGCAAGCCTTAATCGAAACCACCAACAGCAACCCAGCGCTTTATGATGACGTGAGCAAAGCTGACTTTTCTAAAGTAACCGCGCCACTGTGGCAATTCCTTGATCAATTGCACCCTCTAATGTGGCGCAAAGGTAATGCATTTGTGTCTAGCCAAGCCCAGCTAAAAGCCAAATTAAACGATGGCGAAATCAGCATCGCACTCAGCTTTAATCCCAATGATGCCGCAAACAGTATCAGTAACAACGAGCTACCAGCGAGCGTGAAGTCTTATGTGCATCAAGGCGGTAGTTTAGGTAATACTCACTTTGTGGCCATTCCATACAATTCGTCAAACACCGCTGCGGCTCAGGTTTTTGCTAACTGGTTAATGTCACCTCAAGCGCAAGCACGTAAGGCAGACCCACAAGTATGGGGCGATCCAACCGTGTTAAGCATGCACACCCTTACACCTCAGCAGCAGGCCATATTTAATCAAATCAAGCGCCCCCCTGCCAGCTTAAGTGAAGCTGATTTGGGCCCTATTTTACTTGAGCCTCACCCAAGCTGGGTTGCGGCCATTGAGCAAGCTTGGTTACGTCGTTACGGCCAGTAATCGCTAGGGTCTGTTGATCTTTCGTGATTGTTTTTGCAGCGAATTGTTGGGTATTTATACAAAACGTTCGTTGTGGCCAGCACCTTTGTGGCATAGTGAACTACGCCACAAAGGCGCTAACGCAGTAGAAATGACCAACAAACGCTGTCCTACGGATTCGGCTAAAAGCGTTTTGCCCATCGTTGAGCAGTATTTACTTAGAATGCTAAGCTACACACTGCTCGCCTTGCTCAAAACGCTTTTAGACAGGGTGTCCCCCGCTCGAACAAAAATCAACCAGCAAAGATCAACAGACCCTAGACAAAAAAAGACCCGCACTGTGGCGGGTCAAAACGGTTAAAAATTGATTCGTTAGACGTTTATATTTCTTCTTCACGCCCGATGGATATCACCACTCGGCGGTTTTTAGGTCGTTGCACTTCTGAACGGTTATCGGCAATGTGGCGTTTCTCACCGTGGCCCTCAACGGTGAACTTACTCGGATCCACGCCCAGCTCAGTCAAATAAGCTTTCACACTTTCCGCGCGTTTTTCTGATAATTGCTGGTTACTCCAACGACCGCCATAACTATCAGAATAACCATCAATAAGAATGATGTTCACTGCTTCGTCATAACGTAAATACTCACCTATCATTTTTAATCTTTGCTTAGAGTGGCGCGTTAAATCACTGCCATTTTTCACATAATTTAAAATGCTAAATGAAATATCTTCAAAGCTGTAAGGTAATAGTCCTGACACGCAATCGTTAAAATCTAAATACTTCTGTCTGAAGTTCACCGCAGATAGTGCAACCTGAGTGACTTCATCTTGATTGTACCAATCACTAAAAATAAAAGTGGGAAACTGTCCCTCTTCTAGCTCGCTCAGCATCGCCCAAGCATTTTTGCCGTTTAAGTAACCGTCAAAGCCTTCATGAAATTTAACCAGGGTAATGTCGTTAGCCGCAACACCCGGCCGCCAAGAGGGGGGCACCGAGCGTAAAGTCACTTGCCGGGTAGCAGGAGTCTCACGCTTACCGTCCAAATCAAAATCAATATTAACGGATTTACTGGCGCGTACGGTGAATCGAGCATTACCAAAGCGAGGAATATTATGATCTAGGGTGCATTCAATGGGATTAGCTTTCGTCACCTCCCAAACTGAATTGGTTAGATCTGCGCTGTAAATTTTATTTGATGCTAATGCTGACGGTGACAACATCAGCATAATCAACCATTTCCAATTCGCCATATCTAAATTCCATTGTCGCTATGATATTAATATCATCAAAGCTGAACTTGATGAAAATTTGAGAATAGATTTCCCATACTAGCTTTGTATCGGCGCTGAATAAATAACCTTTAATATATTTTCCAGCCTTATCACAAAAACTCTGGCATAATTGGCCGTTTTTAAACTAGCTAGCTTTAACTATGACTGATGAAATCAAAAACGGCGACTCCCCGTTAGCAAAAAGATTCCGTGGCTATTTTCCTGTCGTTATCGATGTGGAAACCGCTGGTTTTAATCCGCGCACCGATGCGTTGTTAGAAATTGCCGCCGTATTAACCACCATGGATGAAGACGGCTGGTTGATCCCAAGTAAAACCCTGCATTTTCACGTAGAGCCGTTTGAAGGGGCTAATTTAGAGCAGGCAGCATTAGACTTTAACGGCATTGACCCGCACAATCCGCTGCGCGGCGCGGTCACCGAATACGATGCCCTGCATGAAATATTCAAAGTGATTAGAAAAGAGCAAAAAGCCCACGGCTGTAATCGTTCCATCATGGTGGCGCACAATGCCGCGTTTGATATGGGCTTTGTTAACGCAGCGATTGAACGCGCCAATTTAAAACGCACACCATTCCACCCTTTTGCTAGCTTTGATACCGCCACCCTAGCAGGATTAACCTTAGGCCAAACCGTACTTGCCAAGGCCTGTAAAACCGCCAATATCCCCTTTGACAACAAAGAAGCGCACAGCGCCCTGTATGATACTGAGCGCACTGCTGAACTGTTTTGTTATATGGTTAACCGCTGGAAAGCACTGGGTGGCTGGCCGTTAATGGAACAAGAGTAATTGAAAAGCGGGCCTACTTAGCTATACCCAATCAACTTGAAGATGTATGTTTCAAGCATCTCTAGGTTGATTGAGCATAAATACAACGATTTTATTAATGCTCTCGCCTAATAAAACGCGCGATACTACACTCTTCAAGCTCCCGCTCGACCCTACCTGCCAGCTCCTCATCCTCAACAACCAACTCGGAGCGGCGAGGTAAATCTTTAGGAAGTTTAATATTTTTCACTAGGCCTATATTATGTAACGCATTGAGTACCCACCAACCAGGATCGGACTCGCCTTTGTATAGCCCAAGCATGGCTGAGCCTGGATATGCATGATGATTATTGTGCCAGGCCTCGCCCATTGACAAAAAACCTGCAATACGAATGTTGTGGCCCTGAACCGCAGCACCTTCAACAGTCCAAGTTCGTTGCCCATGATTATGGGCGAAGTATCCAATTAACCAATGACCACCAACCGAGATAACAATTCTGACAGAAACGCCCCAGACCAACCACGGTATGCCACCCAATAGATATAATGGGATTGCGATAACGAGTTGTTGAAGCAACCAATATTTTTCAATAAATAGGTAGAACTTATTTTTTGACACTTCCTCTTCGATCGTAAATTCGGGAGGATGCTGCAACACAAGATCACAATTAAGTTGCCACCAGCCGTCTTTTAGTATTTTAGATCCATGTAATAGAAAATCGTGACACCTTTTCTGCCTTTGCGCCCAATCTCTTAGATCGTGCTGCATCAGCATGCCAATTGGCCCCGCCATACCAACTAAAACACCAAGATAAACAAATAGGTATTCCATCCACTTTGGGCACTCATAAGACCGGTGAATAAGTAGCCTATGCATGCCCAGAGAATGGCCAAAACAAAGAGTAATAATAGTGAGCAGTACAAAAACAGTAAAAGATGAAAATGAAAACGCTAAAGGAGCAATAAACAATGCCGCAAATAGGTTTACCAGAAACCAGATAGATTTTACAGGGCTCCATAAAACGTGCCCATCAAAGGCGCTTTCAGGTGTGTTTGAGTGGACTCTTTCGGTACTTTTCATCTCTTTCTTCTGGGCTAAATTTAAGTGGGTGTACAGTTACCTTGCTACTTTGCAGTTACTACTTTAAAATTTCCAGTTATACCAATTAGCTAGTATTGGATCATAAAGAGAATACTCTTCACAACCGAGTTCCTTCTCTCCATCTTCAGTTATTTCTAAATAATAATCATACTGTGAATCCGCAACATAAACGGGTGAAGAAACATCAAATATCATTTGCCATTTAGCGACAAACTCACTCAGACTCACTTCATCAACCGCAGACGTTTTTATCTTTATAAAACCCCTAGTTTTCAGTTCAATAATTACATCTAATAATCTTTTACAACAGTCACTTTCAGACTTAAACAAATTCTTAAATCCTTGAATTGTACACTGTATACTATTAGGGCCATTATCTGTGTATTCCAATATGTGAAAGGCGGCTGTTGTGAGCATTATTTTCTCCATTGTTTCATTCCCATCACTACAATAAAATATGCCTGTCCCATCTTTCGCAGCAGAACTATTTTGTTACATGGTTAACCGCTGGAAAGCACTGGGTGGCTGGCCACTAATAGAACAAGAGTAATTGAAAAGCGGGCCTACTCTGCTAGGCCCAAATTGATGGAAACAAAGTGCTGGCTAGCTCACTCGATAACTTCAAATATAGAATCAATAATGATCGGCAAGTTACCTCGAACTGAAGTTGCACCAAAAACAGATCGAGCATGAACGCCCCGACTACCAAACACCTCAGCCATTAAATCTGAGCAGCCATCAAGTACTTTGGGGTGTTGCTCAAACTCCTCAGTAGCGTTAACAAAGCCTTGCAACTTAACCACTCGACTCACTTTATTTAATGAGCCCAGTTCAAGCTTAACCGCAGCCAGAATATCGAGTCCGGTCACTTTGGCAAACTCATATCCTTGTTGAGTCGTGTACTCTCGGCCAAGCTTGCCTTTAGGCACCACCTCTAAACCAGCCACCGGTCCTTTGCCTGATACGTACAGCAAGTTACCGGTTCTCACGCAATTACAGTAACTCCCCTGTGGGTCACTTGCTTGTGGTAGCTTTAGTCCTAACTCAATAATCCTTGCTTCTATATCCATACATCCTCCACGATTGTGTACAACAGAGCACTAAGTGCTGTTGTTTTGTTTTGATTGGCACAACGGGTTAAGCCGCGCCTTTATCTCCCTCGAATTCAGCAGCTTAATTACGCACAAAGGAATAAATGGTAAGGTATCGTTTTACCCCAGCAAGAGATACTGTAATCAATAAATAAACGCCAATTCAACCCCTTGCCTTTTAAAACGCCCTGAACAAGGGATAACTTTGGCATTTTTAATGCGGTTAAAAATGGGAGGATTACCGATACCGCAAGCTGTCAGTTATGTTTGGCCTTGTTATGCATTTTAGCTGTGTAGTTCGTATTCGATATCACACCGCGAGGAGCTTGCCACCCCTCTGACAGGTAAGCAGCTAAGTACTCTTCAAACTCATCGTCATCTTCAAAGGAATACATACGGTCATCAATGTTATCTAGGAGTTCCGTCGCTACTTCCACCTTGCCCAATTCTCGATACGTTACCTCGCTCACCTTCCAAGCAAAATAGTCACCCAATGAGTCAGAATGAAACTTCACAAACTCTCCAACTCTGGGTACTGCAGGTAGATGAATATTTTTTATCAAACGAACCCACTTTTCTTGGGTTGCCATCCAGATACTGAACTCGATTTCTATCAACCAGCCTCCTAATGAATTGATTAATATCAATTCATTTTTTATATAATGTTGCAGCATAATTTATAAAAGCCCTATTGGACTGAGCCGCGTGCCACTGTATTTAAAGTTATAAAAAGTGCCTGTCCCGTCTTTTGCCGTCTTTTTCTTTACTGCTAAGAGAGCCTCAATATATGTTTGTTGTAGGCGACATCCTAACAACAGCATGACCAAGCGAAGTAAACGCCTTTGCTGACTGGCTTTAAATTCGATTGAAAAACAGTCGAAGGGATCAGCGTACCTCTTGACAAACGGGAGGGAGGCTCATGTGTTAGGCTGCTCGCTTCTGCCATTCTATCTCTGGCAAGAAGATTCTCGTTTTAATTGTACCGTCCCAGTCGACCTTAAAGCCCGCTTTGCTTAAGCTCTCTGCAACGCTTTTACCAGTTTGAATGCTTTTCTCATCATCATTTTCAAGAGCACCAAATGCGATCATAAGACCTCTACCATTTACTGCGCCTTCTACATCTTGCCCATGATAGAAGCAAAAGCTGTGATAATGCCCTTTAGGCGCATCATGAACGACATGACTAACATCTTCGAATCCGTCAGACATTGTGTATCCGGCGTTATGAAGAGCACAAATACCTTCTTCATGTAGCTTATAAAACACACCGTGAAGACGATCGAAGTCTGTAACCTCTGGCCATTCCTTTTCAGCTAAACGCTTTTTCTCAATCTCTGGCTCAATTGAAGCAAGCAACATTTCTTCATCGCATCCTTCCTCGAGAATATCGTATATCATTTCACGAATATCGCCTTTGCTATAAAAGCCTGACCATACCCACCCTTTGATTGAATCTAGAATGTATTTTTCATCTTCGTTCACTAAACTCTCCTCGGTGGCCTAACGAGCCTGTAGAATTTCTCTTTGAATAAAATTTTGTGATTTTTTGAGTCTCTTTATCGAATTCTAAGCCATTAAAACGACCTTGCTAATACATTTACAACCCTTAAATCACGCTTGTTTTTGTTAAAATCAAGTAATTCTACAGCCTCAACGCCGCGCTCTGCGGAAAAATAGGAACGTCAGCAAGTAATTTTTCCGTAGCAGCGCCTAAAAAAAGTGCCTATCCCGCCTTTTAGCTGTCGCATCATTTATAAAAGCCCTATTGGACTGAGCCACGTGCCACTGTATTAAAAGTTATAAAAAGTGCCTGTCCCGTCTTTTTCTGATGAGTGGATCTACTTCCGAATGATCAAATCACCGCTACTAAACTGAACTTGCCGTCCATCAAAAAGAACTTCTTCCCAATATTCAGAGTTCGAAGATTCATTGTCACATATAGCGAGGTAGCCCGTATGTATATCGCCCGTTTCAGGTAAAACACTCACCAATGATCCTGCGTGTATCTCAAACTTCTCACATAACTCAAGCTGACCTATCGATGCGCGAACTTGGATAATCAGCCCAAAGTGCTCCGCTTTTTCTTCGACTGTCGCAAATAAATCTGTAGCTTCTAGTTCTTCTAGATACTGTTTCAACTTTTTGATGGCTGGATTCATGAATTTCCAAACATAACAGCTTATTAGATCCCATTATAGGTTGATAAAACGCCCCAAACCGGCGTCTATAACATATCCACAATATTTACATCATTTTTATCTATAGTAAACAATCAATTATCGGCTTCGTAGAGCCTTCGCTGTTATATTCCGACAAAACGGCAACGAATAATGTTATGCAACAATTGTTAACTCATGACTGCCCTAGCCCAAGTAAATCCTGACTAACCCTAGCCTTTAGCGACAGCAACCACCCACACCCACCACAAAAACACTTGAGAATAGTCAACTATTGCATAATAAATCAAAATCCCTGTGTTTTTATCTGTTAATATGCCCGCCGCTAGCAAAGTAGCCGTAGAGCGACAGCGCTAACTTCTTTCAAACATCAAACACAACAAACACAAGGACATTTACTAATGAATGCGGTTGTTATCGCTGTCAGCTTAATGCTGATACTCAGTTTACTTAGGATCAACGTGGTGATATCCCTTACTTTAAGCGCCATTGTTGGCGGCTTGGTGGGCGGGCTTTCTATCGAGGAAA
This sequence comes from Motilimonas cestriensis, assembly GCF_021295315.1. GTDB lineage: Bacteria > Pseudomonadota > Gammaproteobacteria > Enterobacterales > CBDFNC01 > Motilimonas > Motilimonas cestriensis. Next base: position 93,742 of record NZ_JAIMJA010000010.1, read on the forward strand.
CCATTAGCGCTTTTAATGGTGGTTTAGGCGGCGGCGCAACTATTGCCCTGAGCTATGCCATGCTTGGCGCGTTTGCGGTAGCCATTTCACGCTCAGGCATTACCGACCTACTGGCGCAAAAAGTTATTAACACCTTCGGTGGCACCACCACCAGCAATAATACATTTTGGTTTAAAACCGTATTGTTCTCCGCTATTTTGTTGGTGTCTATCAGCTCGCAAAACTTAGTGCCGGTGCATATTGCGTTCATTCCTATTTTGATCCCGCCTTTGCTCCATGTGATGGCGCAGTTTAATATTGACCGCCGCGCGGTAGCTTGTGTTATTACCTTAGGTTTAACCGCTACTTACATGTTATTACCGGTGGGATTTGGTGGCATTTTCTTAAACAATATTTTGCTTGCTAATCTTACCAGTAACGGCTTAACCGCAGAAGCGTCAGACTTACCGCTGGCAATGGCATTACCGGTAGCAGGCATGGTATTAGGCTTATTAGTAGCCTTGTTCGTGTCTTATCGTAAACCTCGTGAATATTCGCTAGAAAAAATTCTAGCCGCAGAGCCAGAAAACAAAACTTTTAAACCGGGCCATATTGGGGTCGCGCTGGTTGCCATTGTAACAGCACTTACCCTGCAGCTTTATGCCGATTCGATCATCCTCGGTGCGCTCGCTGGCTTTACTATTTTTACCTTAGGCGGCGTGATCCGCTTTAAAGAAACCCAAGATGCCTTTACTCAAGGTGTGCGCATGATGGCGATGATCGGCTTTATTATGATTGCAGCTGCAGGCTTTGCAGCAGTAATTAAGGCCACCAGCGGCGTGGAAACCTTAGTGAGCTCTATTGGTTCAATGATTGGCGAAAATAAAGGCTTAGCGGCAATGCTGATGTTAATTGTTGGCTTATTGATCACCATGGGCATTGGCTCGTCATTCTCAACTATTCCCATTATCGCGACCATTTATGTGCCTTTGTGCATTCAGTTTGGCTTTTCACCTATGGCCACCATGGCATTAGTGGGTACCGCCGCTGCACTCGGTGATGCAGGCTCACCCGCATCTGACTCAACCTTAGGCCCAACCTCAGGTTTAAATGCCGACGGCCAACACGATCATATTTGGGATACCGTGGTACCCACCTTTATTCACTATAATATTCCACTACTGATCTTTGGTTGGATTGCTGCCATGGTCCTGTAATGCTCCATTAAATCAGGGCATAAAAAAAGGTATCCAATTGGATACCTTTTTTGTTTGCGCTGGTTGTTTAAACCATTATGAGTCAGCGGCTTCGCCTTCAGGTGCTGCCTTTTCTGCGGCTTCTTTAATAAGCGGCGCTAGCTCACCTTGTTGAAACATTTCTAGAATAATGTCACAACCGCCCACTAGCTCACCTTCAACCCAAAGTTGTGGGAAAGTAGGCCAGTTTGCGTATTTTGGTAACTCAGCACGAATGTCTGGGTTTTGTAAAATATCAACGTAAGCAAACTGCTCACCACACTGCATCAGTGCTTGAGAGGCTTGCGCGGAAAAGCCACAGCTTGGGAACTTCGGTGAGCCTTTCATGTACAACAAAATGGTGTTTTCACTGATTTGGCTTTTGATCTTTTCTAAGGTTTCCATACTATCCTCACACTGCATAATTTTTATATAGTCTACCCTAAAGGCGCGACACAAAAAATCGTAAATTAAATAGGGTCTTTGTTTCAACCCACCTGATAATACGTATTCTAAAGAAAAGCCAACTAGGCGTCACGTTGATCTAGATCAATGTCGCAAAAAAGGCTAAAGTGTTTGCGTAAAATTCAATAACCTCTGATACAAAACAGAGGGATAACGAGCAATGGAGAATAAAAATGGCTTTTGAACTTCCAGCACTTCCTTATGCACAAGATGCACTAGAACCACATATCTCAGCTGAAACTTTGTCTTACCACTACGGTAAGCATCACCAAACTTACGTAACTAAGCTAAATGGCCTAGTTGAAGGTACAGAGCTGGCTAACAAATCTCTAGAAGAGATCGTTAAGACTTCTGAAGGTGGTGTTTTTAACAATGCTGCTCAAGTTTGGAACCACACGTTCTACTGGAACTGTTTAAGCCCTAACGGCGGCGGTCAACCTACTGGCGCACTAGCAGCAGCGATTGATGCAAGCTTTGGTTCTTTCGAAAAATTCCAAGCTGAGCTAAACGACAAAGCGGTAAACAACTTTGGCTCTTCATGGACTTGGTTAGTTAAAAATGCTGACGGTAGCCTAGCTATCGTAAACACGTCTAATGCAGCAACGCCGCTAACAGACGCAAGCGTTACTCCAATCCTAACTGTGGATCTTTGGGAGCACGCTTACTACATCGATTACCGTAACGTTCGTCCTGATTACCTAAAAGGTTTCTGGGCACTGGTTAACTGGGAATTTGCTGCAGCAAACTTCGCTTAATCAAACGCGATACCATCGAATATATACCCAGCCTAGCTGGGTATTTTTTATCTGAGCTAAGGCAAATTTATTTTACGGTTAAAATAAGAATATAGCCGCCACAATGTTTTTTCTCGATTGAACATTACCTGTCAACTCACTGAAAAATAATCACAAAAGCTTAAACGCCACCAGTAAGACGAGATCAAACATAAACACTGTCACTTGTTTGACATATTTTTGCCAAGCTGGTGTCACATATCCAGCCTATTTTTGAGCTACTGAGCTCTTACATGACAACACCTTTACAGGGCTCAAGCTAGCCTAACTGTTAAGGATGCTCTATGTTTTCAGTCGACCAAGTGGTAAGTCAACATTTTCCTCAAATTAGCAATAAACCTTGGCTACGTAAGCCAGTTACTTATTTTTTGCGCCGTTTATTACACGAGAAGGAATTTATTGAATTTGGTCAACTGTACCCGCACCTCTCTGGCTTTGATTTTATCGAAAAGGTATTAGACTACTTCGACTTTAGCTATCGCACTACCGAACGAGAAATTGAACGGATCCCCGTTGCTGGCAGAGTCGTGATTGTTGCTAACCACCCCATCGGCTCACTTGATGGCTTAGCATTATTGCAATTTATCCACCGCATTCGCCCCGATGTTAAAGTCGTTGCCAATGAGCTATTGATGTCGATTAAGCCACTGCAACCCACGCTGCTGCCGGTGAACAACATGAACGGCTTAACCGTGAAGGAGAACTTGCAAAACATCCATAATCATTTACAACAAGACGGCGCGTTAATTATCTTTCCGGCAGGAGAAGTGTCACGCCTGCGCCCAACTGGAATTAAAGACATTAAATGGAATAGCGGTTTTTTACGCATGGCCAGTCGCGCCCAAGCACCTATTCTGCCAATTCATATTCAAGCGCGTAACTCAGCACTGTTTTACGGCACGTCAATGCTCTACAAGCCACTAGCAACCTTGCTGCTGGTAAAAGAAATGTTTAAGCAAAATGCCAATACAGTGAAAATGACCGTTGGCAAGATGGTGCCTTACGACAGCTATCAAGGGGATCAAATATCCACTAGCGCTAAAGTGAAGTTACTGCAAAAGCAAACCTATCGACTCGCTAAAGGCAAAAATGGCTATTTTAGAACCGAAACCCCGATAGCTCACCCCGAGCCACGAATAGCCTTAAAACAAGCGGTTGAACGCTGTGAAAAGCTAGGTACAACCCCTGACAACAAGCATATTTATTTATACAAACACAGCGATAGTTCACCAGTATTACGCGAGTTAGGCCGTTTACGTGAAGTTTCATTTCGCGCGGTAGGCGAAGGCACCGGCACCAAACGCGATATCGACCATTATGACAGTCATTACCTACATTTAATTTTATGGGACGCTGATGAGTTAGAAATTGCGGGCGCCTATCGCTTTGCCAAAGCGGCAGAAATTATTAAAGCACAGGGCGACGATGGCTTGTACAGTCAATCATTGTTTCATTATGGTGACGTGATGAAACCCTGCCTTGCCCAAGGCCTTGAGTTAGGACGTAGCTTTGTGCAACCTAAATATTGGGGTCGCCGTAGCTTAGATTACCTTTGGCTGGGCATCGGCGCGTTTATTGCCAAGCACCCACAATACCGCTATTTATTCGGCCCGGTCAGTATTAGCGACAGCTTGCCAAAAAATGCGAAAGATTTATTAATCTATTTTTATCAATTATATTTCTCGGCAGAGCAAGGCATGGCGACCGCCAAAGTACCCTACCAAGTGCCTGAAAATTTATTGACCAGCTTAAGCGTTGAGTTTGTCGGTAATGATTACAAACAAGATTTTATTACCCTCAAAGCCGTGCTAGACAATATGGGCACCGCCATTCCAACCTTGTATAAGCAATACAGTGAAGTATGCGATCCCGGCGGCGTGAAATTTTTAGACTTTGGCGTCGACCCAGATTTCAATAACTGCATTGATGGCTTAGTGTTAGTGGATTTAGCGCAGCTGAAAGCCAACAAACGCCAGCGTTATATCAACGCACACTTACCTAAGCCGGTGTCAACAGAACTGAATTGATAATCTATTCCCCGAATGGCATTTACCGCTGTTCGGGGAAACACTATCTATCGCTGTGGCCTAAATCTCGCTCCGGGAATAGCACATCACGCACCCGCTGCTTCAAAATCTTGGCTTCTGGGAAACCTTCATCCCGCACTCGACACCAAATAAGTTGTTCATTAACGTAGATTTTAAACTCGCCTTTTTCGGCTGGCGCTAATGCCACTTCACCTAAATCATCAGCAAAGGTAGATAATAACTCTTGCGACATCCAGCTAGCTCTGAGTAACCAGCGACATAAAGTGCAATAGCGGATCACCACTCTTGGCTTCACGGTGACATCATTCATTTAACGAATACCTTGCAAAAATTCCTGACGGGTTTCAGGTTTAGACTTAAAGTTGCCACCCAAGGACGTGGTGCGTGTATGGCTTGACTCATCTTGCACGCCACGCGCTTTAACACAGTAGTGCACTGCATCGATAGAAACGGCAACATTGTCTGTTTCTAGCAAGGCTTGCAGGGCACATAAAATTTGCTGGGTTAAGCGCTCTTGCACTTGCGGGCGACGGGCAAAAAAGCGCACGATACGGTTAATTTTAGACAGGCCAATCACTTTCGTTTTCGGTATATACGCCACAGTGGCGCGGCCATCAATCGTGACAAAATGATGTTCGCATGTACTGGTTAATGAAATGTCAGACACTTGCACCATTTCATCAACCTTCATTTTGTTTTCGATAACGGTGATTTTTGGGAAATTGTCGTAATCTAGGCCAGAAAATATCTCATCGATATACATTTTTGCAATGCGTCGCGGCGTTTCGGCTAAGCTGTCATCGCTCAAATCCAAGCCCATTAGCTGCATAATTTCGCCAAAATGTTGCTCTATTTTCTGTTTTTTATCACTATTACTTAACCCATTTTCAACCACTGGGGTTTCTAAACCTCGGCTAATTAACGCATCGCGAACCACTAACGCCGCTTGGTTTGTGACAGACATCCATTTTATCCTTTAGCAAATATATCGGCATAAATAGAGGTTTTTTGCCGCAATTGCAACATCAACTGCCCGGTAATTGGCTAAAAACATCTTCGAGTAGGTTTTCTAAGTACGCTTGTAAATCACGTTTAGATTGATTGCTCTCGACTTTTTCGTCTTCAAAAGATCCAATAACATGGGATTTTTCTACCGAATCAGGCAATCGCGGCGCTACTTTAACGGTCATACACACTACCTCTAAGGTAAGTATTTACTTAAGTATAGCGAGACATTTCATTTTTTATTCTGCTTAGGCTTATTCTTGAAGGCGTTCAATAGCATAATGAGTATCTATCAACATAAAACACAAGGAGCTCCAGATGGGATATTGTGATTCCCCCGGTCTAAAACCCATAGCTGATGCATTAACGCAAATGCTAGCGGCGGTTGAACCTTGCTGTGAGCAAATCACGCAACCTATCCAATCAGCCATTGGCTTTACCCTTGCACAAGCGGTTATTTCTCCGATGTTTGTGCCGCCATTTAATAATTCAGCAATGGATGGCTATGCGTTTCGGGCTGCAGACCTTAATGATAATACGGAGCTCACTCTAGTAGGAAAGTCATTTGCTGGCGCACCGTTTGAAGGCGAGATCCCTAAAGGTGGCTGTATTCGGATCATGACTGGGGCACCTTTGCCTGATGATGCCGATAGCGTTGAAATGCAAGAAAATACACAAGTAAATGGCTCATTCATTCAATTTCAAGGCAAGGTTCGCCAAGGACAAAATGTACGCTTGCGCGGCGAAGACATCACTAACGGGCAGATCATGTTTGAGGCAGGGCATACCTTACGCAGCCGCGATATTCCCTTACTCGCTTCCCTTGGTATTGCAAAAGTGAATGTTTACCAACCCCTTAAAGTGGCTATTTTCTCTACTGGTGACGAATTAACAACGGTAGAAAAGCCGCTTAAAACGGGACAAATCTACGACAGCAATCGTTATTGCCTTAATGCCATTTTGAGCAAAATGAATGTCGAGGTAATTGATTTTGGCATCATTGCTGATGATCCAGCGCAGCTTAAAGACACGTTTCTCCAAGCTAACCGACAAGCGGATGTCGTGATCACCAGCGGCGGTGTTTCAGTCGGTGAAGCGGATTACACCAAAGACATACTGGAGCAGTTAGGTGAAATTGGCTTTTGGAAACTCGCGATCAAACCCGGTAAACCTTTTGCGTTTGGTAAGCTCAGTGACAGCGTCTTTTTTGGTTTACCCGGCAACCCCGTTTCCGCGTTAGTGACCTTAACGCAACTGGCTCTGCCTACCATGGAAAAAATGGCCGGGGCGAAGCCAACAACAGCCCTGCGCCTACCGGCAATCACTACTCATGGCTTTAAAAAAGATCCCGGCCGCACTGATTTTCAACGCGGTATTTATCAAGTGAATGCCGCAGGGAAATTAGAAGTGAGCAGCACCGGAGAGCAAGGCTCTGGTGTGTTCAGTGGCATGAGCCAAGCAAATTGCTTTGTCATATTAGAGCAAGCGCGCGGCAATGTAGCAGCTGGCGAAACCGTTAATATTGAGATATTTCGCGATTATTTAAACTAACTTAAACCATTAGGGGCTTTAGAGCCCCTAACAATATAAATCTAGATTAGCGCTGCCACCGCTTAGCGGCTGCCGTGTCTTTATCATTGGCATCAAGCCATAACTCGCCTGACTCGGTGTGTTCTTTTTTCCAAAAAGGCGCCTGAGTTTTTAAATAATCCATGATAAATTCACATGCGGCAAACGCCTCCCTGCGATGTTGACTACTGACACCAACAAACACAATTTGTTGATTAAGGCCTAAGGTGCCAACGCGGTGGATCAAGGTAACATCAATCAGTTCCCAGCGCTGCTTGGCTTGCTGCACTATGTTGCGCAAGCTTTTTTCCGTCATGTTTGGGTAGTGCTCTAAATGCAAGGCGGTCACTTTTTTAGCCAAGTTCATTTCTCGCACCAGGCCAACAAACGTCACAATGGCCCCCGCCTCCGCCTTACTGGCCAATAGCTGGTATTCGTGGTTGATATCGAAGTCTTGGTTTTGTACTCGTATCATAACGACCCCTTTAACCGCCAGTAACAGGTGGGAAAAAGGCAACTTCATCACCCGCTTTAACAGGGCTGGTTAAGCGCGCCATATCATGGTTGATTGCCACCAATAATGGTCCTTGGCTTAACTCTCCTTTCCAGCTCGGGTGATGACGATATAAGGTCTGCAGTATGTCTTCTACTGTGTTGATGCCTTTAACATCGAGCTGGATACTTTCAATGCCTAAGCTTTCGCGTAATTTGGCAAAAAACACAACATTAATCATATTTCCCCTTAAAGTGACCTGACTTTCCGCCCTGCTTTTCAAGCAAGCGCGTTTGCGTGATCACCATATCTTTTTGCACTGCCTTACACATATCATAGATGGTTAACGCCGCAATGGAAGCTGCCGTTAATGCTTCCATTTCAACGCCGGTCTTCCCTGATAACTTGCACAAGGCTTGTACCCTGACCCGATTCAGCTCGGGCTCAGGCATAATCTCCACTTCAACTTTGGTTAGCGCTAAAGGATGGCATAGCGGAATCAGATCCGCGGTTTTCTTCGCCGCCATGATCCCAGCAATACGTGCGGTAGCAAATACATCACCTTTGTGATGCTGCCCAGAAAGAATAAGTGCAAGCGTGCTAGCAGACATCTCAATACAGCTTTCAGCGATGGCTTGGCGCTGGGTCACTGATTTCTCCGTGACATCGACCATATGCGCATCGCCCTGCTGGTTAATATGGGTAAAATCGTTCATTAATTCTGTCACCAAACTACACGCCAATATGGGGCATAAAATTACACGGCTTCGAGCGCGAGTCTAACTGCGCTTCGAGAATCTTGGTCCACGCAGTTTTACAAGCATTAGTCGAGCCTGGCATACAGAAAATAACGGTGCGATTAGCAAACCCGCCTATTGCACGGCTTTGTATGGTAGAAGTGCCGATTTCCTGATACGAGACATGACGAAATAGCTCACCAAAGCCTTCAATCTGCTTATCAAATAAAATAGACACCGCCTCAGGCGTGGTGTCACGCGCAGTAAATCCCGTACCACCAGTAATTAAGATAACGCTGATAGCTTCATCGGCAATCCAGTCAGACACCACGGCGCGAATTTTATACTTATCATCAATGACAATTTCTTTTGCCATTAAATTATGACCCGCGGCTTTAAGTGCATCGACTAAATATCCACCAGAAGTGTCATTTTCTTCGGTGCGAGTATCAGACACGGTTAGTACGGCAATATTAGCCGCTTCAAAAGCGTTTTCGGCATGGCTCATGTGTTATTCCTTAATTTAATCACAGCGTGCTAGCGCTGACTTTATATATGTTTAATCGATTAAGCATATTGGTACTTAATCAAAGCTGTCAGGTTTCAATTATTAGATTGTTAGCGTTCTTCTATTAACGTTAATAACAACTTAATAAATTGACTAACATGCTCAACCACCAATAGCCGCAAAATGCGTTGTTCCACCCAGATCACCTTGCTGCAAAAAGTGGCTGGCCCGCTTGGTTTTTAGCTGGCTAATTAATCTTTGTTGCAATGCCTCATTTTGCTCAGGGCCTTGCAACAAATCACGTAAATCCGTCCCTTGTTCGCCAAATAAGCATAAATGTAAACGCCCCGTAGACGACACCCTCAGGCGATTACAGTTATCACAAAAATGCGCTTCATAAGGCATGATCAAACCAACTTCGCCACTGTAGTCAGGGTGGCAAAAAACGCGCGCGGGGCCATCGGTAGCTTGACGCACTTTTTCTACCCAACCTTGTGCAATTAATTGCTTCATGATCACCGAGCCTGGGACATGGTGCGCTTGAAATAAGGCATGATTATCGCCCGTCTGCATTAATTCAATAAATCGCAATTGAATATTGCGCGGTTTTATCCAAGCTAAAAACGTTTGTAATTCATGAGCATTCAGCCCTTTCATCAGTACGGTATTCACTTTAACTTGGCTAAAGCCTGCGGCAAATGCCGCATCGATACCCGCCATCACTTTAGTGAGTAAGTTTTCACCGGTAATTTGATAGAACATATTGGCATCTAGGCTATCAATACTGACATTAATGGCATCTAATCCTGCTTTCTTCCAATCTGCGACCGATTTCGCCATGCGAAAGCCATTCGTTGTAGTGGCGACTTTTTCGATACCTTGGGTGTTTTTAACCGTTTCAATGATGCCGGTAAAATCCCGGCGCAGTGAGGGCTCTCCACCGGTAATTCGCACTTTCTTTGTGCCTAGCTGGGCAAAGCTTTGTACTAGGTTGCTAATTTCAGCCAAACTAAGAAACTGTTTTTTATGCTCGCGATGGTAGCCATCGGGCAAGCAATAGGTACATTTAAAGTTACAAACATCTGTAACTGACAGCCGTAAGTATTCAAACTTACGCTGAAATTGATCAATAAATTGTGACATAAACGCCTTTCCAAATTCGGGAGGCTAAACCATTTCTAATTTAACCCTTCTCAGCATATGGCTGAAGCGGTCCCATCGTCGTATCTTCGACTTAGACAAATAAGACTCGGTGTTCATTTATATTTTGGTATATCAGATATTGACGTAAGTTCCCAGCAAGGTGGGATTTAATTCGTTAAAATGAACCTTATTCCAGCTTGTCTATCTATAAAGTAATAATGAGTATTCGTCAGTTTAACCATTCCGCCACTTCTACTCTACGCCGAGCGCTGGTGTTTATTGTTAGCTGGTCGCTGTTACAAGGGGGATTAACCTTGAGCATCACAGCGATCCAAGCAAAAAATGCCCACCTGCTCGAACAGGTAAATACGGTTGCCATGCAAAGTTACCAAATTGGTAACAGGCCACATAAAACAGACCTGACGAATAAGATAAAAATTTCAACGCTTGAAAATGCATTACTCAGCGCGCCGCTGGCAGGCCTTAATCACTGGTACTATTCTGATCAAGTACTCACAAGCCAGCAGCTTATGGTCTCGCAATGGCAACAAATGCAGTTATCGATAAAAAATGGGGATTGGCAATCTTATAATAAACACCTCGCCAGCTTCTCCATTCAGATTGAGAACTTGGTAGATGGATTAAAAGTGCATGCTAATGACCAAACTCAGTGGCTATTTATGGTGCAGTTTATTTATCTGCTTTGCTTATTTCCTGTTTTCGTCTTTTTGATGTATTGGTTTAGCCAGCAAATTACTCGGCCATTGCAGCATTTAAACCAAGCCAAGGATTTAATCAGTGATCGACAATTCAATGCCCTGCTCAAGCTCGCAAAAGATTCAAAAAGTAACCAACCCCCACTCTCTCTCCCGCAAGCAGTTAAAGAAATAACCACTGAGCTTGGGCAGCACTGTCTAGCAATGGAAGAAAAGGTAAAGCAACGAACCCAGGAGCTGGCAAAAGCAAACCAAACCGTCAGCTTTTTATATAATCTTTCCCAGCAACTTCATGTCGCCAAACTCAGCGAACAAGACTTAATCAGCGCACTCGATCAATTGGTTTATCAACAACTACTAAAATCGGCTAAACTCAGCTTTGTTAATCAACAAGCGCCTACACATACTGTTGTCAGTACTTCCCAATGGGATGACAACAATAGTGAAGTAATCACCCTAAAAGTCAGTAACCAACCTGGGAAACAAGTGCTATTGCACGTACAACAAAACGTGCGTGTGGATATGCGAGTATTGCAAAGTTTTGCCTTATTACTCGGACAAGCACTGGCTCAACAAGATATTATGCTACAAAGCCAGCGCATGGCATTAATGGAAGAAAGAAGCGTGATTGCCCGAGAATTACATGACTCAATTGCGCAATCACTGTCGTTTTTACGCATTCAATGTACCTTATTAAAACGGCAAATTAACAGCCAGCCGGAACTAAATGTGGCGTTAACCATCACTAGTGAAATAGACCAAGGTGTTGCTAACGCCTATAAACAATTGCGAGAATTGCTCAGTACTTTTCGCCTTAAGGTAGAGGAAGCTGATTTGCACGCCGCATTAGCGGAAATGCTCGCACAACTTAGGCCGCAAACCCAAGCAGACATTGTGCTGCGCTATCTAATCAATGACTATCATTTCAACGCAGGGCAATACATTCATATCCTGCAAATTATTCGAGAAGCCACGCTCAATAGCATCAAACATGCTAACGCGACCAAAATAACCATTAACTGTGAATATGATGAAACTAACCGTATTTTAATAAAAGTCTGTGATAATGGACACGGATCACCAGAAGTAACCGAGAAACAAGACCATTATGGGCTAAACATAATGAAAGAGCGGGCAACCAAACTGCAAGCTCAGCTTATTATTAATGCCACTACGGAAGGAACCTGCGTTTTGTTACATTTTCCAACAACTAGCACCGAGAGCGAAGCAAATTAAGCTCGCCAAGAAAATACTGAGTATAAAATGGCAGAAAATAAATTATCCGTGATCGTGGTTGACGATCATCCTTTAATGCGCAGAGGCATTACCCAACTGCTGACATTAGATCCTGAACTCGTGGTCATTGGCGAAGCCAGTAATGGCTCTCAAGCTATTGCCATGGCGAAATTGCATGAGCCCGATTTAATCTTGTTGGATCTCAACATGAAAGGCATGTCTGGTCTGGAAACGTTGAAAGCACTGCGCGAAGAAAATATTGATTCACGCATTATTATTCTCACTGTATCCGATGCCAAACAAGATGTGATTGCCTTAGTAAATCAAGGCGCTGATGGCTATTTACTAAAAGACACTGAGCCGGAAGATTTACTCGTTCAGTTAAAGTTGGCAGCTACCGGCGAGCAAGTATTCAGTGCGGGGGTCATCGAGTACCTTGACTGCTTGGAAGAAGACAATCACTACCAAGCTAAGGTAGATTCTTTAACCAAACGGGAACTGCAAATCCTGCAGCAAATCGCGAAGGGACAAAGTAACAAAGAAATCGCGGATCAATTACATATTTCAGAAGGCACAGTAAAAGTGCATGTAAAAAGCTTATTGAAAAAATGTGAGGCTAAATCGCGAGTTGAAGCGGCTGTCATGTATTTAGAAATGCAGCATTAAATAGTAATTTCAAACGCTTATCTCACCCTTGTTAGCAGATAGAAACGAGTAACAAACAAATAGCAGCAATTAAGTTTGCATATGTGAAGTTGATAAGATAATTTCTCTGCTCAATTTGGAGTTTAAATGTGCTTATGCCTGAACATTCATTACAACAATTTAGTCAAGTCGTCGCCATAGGTGGTGGCCATGGGTTAGGTCGATTATTGTCTTCTTTATCCTATTTAGGACCAAAGTTAACCGGGATTGTGACGACCACAGACAACGGTGGCTCTACCGGTAGGATCAGGCAAAGTGAAGACTGTATTGCATGGGGGGATTTGCGAAATTGTATTAACCAATTAGTCCCAGAGCCCAGCATAGGTAGCATGTTATTTGAGTATCGCTTTCCCGGCAAAGGGGAGTTTTCAGGCCATAATTTAGGTAATTTAATGCTGTTAGCGTTAGATCAATTATCCATTCGGCCCGTTGATGCCATCAAGCTGATTTCTAATATGCTCAAGGTAAGCAGCCAGATTTTACCGATGGCTGAACAACCCGCAGATCTTATGGCTATTTGTAGCCAAGGTAAAAACTATCATGGTGAAGTGTTAGTTGACCAAATGCAAAGTTTCCCCAGTCAACTAGCGATTAGCCCTAATGTTTGTGCCACCCCCGAAGCCATTGCCGCCATTGAACAAGCCGAGCTGATATTATTAGGACCGGGATCATTTTTAACCAGTATCATGCCGCCTTTATTGCTACCAGATCTACAAGCGGCATTGCGAAAAAGCCAAGCAAAAGTGATTTTTATTGCGAATTTGGTGCCTGAGTTAAGTCCCGCGGATCAATTAGGCTTAAATCAACAGCTTAATTGGTGTGAAGCGCAAATGGATATGCAATTTATCGATTATGTTATCTTGCCCTATGGCAGTGAGCCATTGACAGATTACCACATGTTTTATGCCGATTTAGCTGAAACAGAGATTGTTCACCGACACGATCGCGATAAGCTCAGTAAAGCCATTGAAAACCTCGTCAGCCTTTTTTAATCGTATTTCACTAAACTGGGGTAAGCGATTTTAAAGCTTAGGGGCTCTTGTAAGGTTAACACTCGAATAAAATTAACCAAAGCAAGTAACCAAAAGCGTACCAAGGAAGGTCGTGATTGGAATGGGGCTTCAAATTGCCAAACTTGATGCACCGCCATCATCACCAGTATTAAACTACTTAACGTAAAGCCGAAAAATACTTGCATATCCATCACTCACCTACCAGAAACAAAAATTAACATTCTAGTAACATTGCAATTTAATATTGTTCTGGCAAGTGAGATAATATTACTTTGCTAGTGATATCACATTAGCGGGTGTTGTCCTGCCTTGTTGATAAAACTCTGCGCAACGACAGCCTGAAATAACCCATCAAGATCTGTCAATAAGTGCTAGACCGGATTATTGATCTCTACGTATTCCACATCGAGGCCATAGTTTTCTGCCAGCCACTCGCCCACCGCTTGCACGCCATAACGCTCGGTAGCATGGTGCCCCGCACTGTAATAATGAATGTTCATTTCCCGCGCGGTATAAACAGTTCGCTCCGACACTTCGCCACTAATAAAGGCGTCAATGCCTTGACTGGCAGCAAGATCAATATAATTTTGCCCACCCCCGGTACAAATGGCGACTGAACGGATCTCTGGCTTGTTGCCATCAATCCATAAGGGCTCACGATCAAGTTCGCTATTAAGGCGCTGACTGAGTGCTTTAGGACTGATCGGCTCGGCAAATTTACCCACTTGCGCCACACTCAGTGGGTCCCAAGGCTCTAAACCTCGGCGTAAGGTAATGCCTAAGCGCTGCGCTAACTGCGCGTTATTACCCAATTCGGGATGCACATCAAGGGGAAGATGATAAGCAAACAGATTAATATCATGTTTGAGCAGTGCCGCGATCCGCTCGCGCTTCATGCCCTTTAATACTTCAGGCTCACCTTTCCAAAAATAGCCATGGTGAACCAAAATGGCATCCGCTTGCTTGGCAATGGCAATATCAATCAGCGCTTGGCAAGCAGTTACCCCAGTAATAACTTTTTGGATCTGGGGTTTTCCTTCAATTTGTAAGCCATTAGGACAGTAGTCTTTGATCTTGTGCGGTGCTAACAACTGATTAAGTGCACCTTCCATTTTAGTTGAACTAATAGCCACGCTATTTCTCCTCAATACGTCATCAAATAACAAGCTATGTATTTTATACGTAAACAAAGCAAAGCGCAGTCATTGGTCCAACTAAAAGCTTAAATAAACGGCCGCCCAACCTGCTCAGATTCTGCAATCCAAACCGGTTTATCACTGGTTTTAAGCCACATTTTAAACAGCACACTGCTGTATTTAGCGGGTTGTTTAATAAAAGGTAATATCGGCACTAAAGCGATAAACCCAAGCACCACAGCAATGCGACGAGCAATTAGCTTAGCAACACTATAAGTTTGGTACATAGACAAATACCTCCATGATTAAAAAAGACACTGATATTGTATAAAAACCAAACTCATCAGACCAGTTGTTTCTGACATTCGACACATCTTTTTTTTCAAAAAAATAAATATAAATCAAAAGTCAATATTAAGTAAGTATTAAATATAACTCACAAAGCCTAGTGATATTGGATGAACAAAGTGCCAGAATACTTATACTATTTATATGTAAGCAGTAAACTTTAGAGTAAAGATTGGTCTGATATGAAACGAAATGGCTTTACCCTCATTGAAGTGCTTATTGTCGTTGCCATTATCGGCATCTTGGCAGCGATTGCCTTGCCTTCATATCGTAATCATGTATTGAAATCGAACCGCGTCGATGCACAAATGGCATTAACCGAAATGGCGCAAATATTTGAGCGAAACTATGCGCGTCAAGGGGTTTACCCAACCGCCGTCCCCAGTATTAACAAGCCTGACAGTTACACTTTTAGCCTAACAGCATCCGCGGCCAATAGCACTTTTACCCTAAAAGCAGCCCCAGACACGAATCAGTCGGCTGATGAATGTGGCACCTTGAGCATCAATCAAGCCGGGGCGCTAAGCGCTGCGAAAGCCACTTGTTGGCGCTAAATTTGGTAAGGATGATATGATGAAACAGCACGCTACTTTAGGGTTTAATCTGATCGAATTAATGGTGACTATTGCCATCGTGATGATCCTTGCGTTAGTGGCAGTGCCTAGCTATCAAAGTACCATCGCGACCGAACGGTTTACCAGTGCAACTAACAATTTGTATAACGCATATCGCTTTAGCCGCAGTGAAGCGATTAAAACCGCCACCCCTATTCGATTAAAACCAATTAATAACGATTGGGCCAACGGCTGGCAGGTGCTCGACCCTAGCGATAAGGTGCTGCATGAAAGCGGCGCACCTCATTCAAGTGTCAAGGTCACAGGCAATGCAGTGAAAGTGCTCGGTACTGGCGCACTCAATAGCGCAGCGAGCTTTAGTATTAAAGATAAGACGTCAACGCGTTATATCTGTGTCCTTTCCAGTGGGCAAAGCCAACTGCAGTCGGGAGCGTGCAGCTAATGAAATTAACCGCGCAGCAACAGGGTTTCAGTTTGTTTGAAGTGTTGATTGCGACTGTCGTCGCTGTAACGGCGCTATTGGGTCTGGCTTTGTTAGAAATAAAAATGCTGCAATCAGCGCAATCCAGTTTTCAATACACAGTATCGACCATCCGCGCCAATAACTTAGTCGATAGCATTTGGCTTGATTTATGTAATGCGCAAACCAACCCTGCTCGCTACACCGAAATAGTCAATGGTTGGCAACAAGCCTTGCCGGCAGGATACAGTGTCACAAAAGATAAACCTGGCGCGAGTTTTGCGTTAAGTACGGCGATAGAGCTGACGTGGCAAGACAGTAAAATTGCAGAAGCTGATAACAATAAGCTCACTTTACTGGCCAACTTTCCTGACGTTTGCAATTAAGGCCATATGATGAAGAAAATGACGTCAATAGCAGGATTCACACTCATTGAGCTACTCATTGCGATGTTGCTCGGCTTAGTGCTGGTATTGGCCTGCAGCAGCGTCTATGGCTCATTAAAGAACACGTTAAATACCACTAAAAGCTTATCTGAAGCGCAAGAGTCACTGCGCGGCGCATTTAACTTAATATCGCGTAGCGTACGCCAAGGCGACAGCATAGGTATTAGTACCTTAAATAGCCAAGGCGAGCTACTGGTGACTTATCAAGACATTAATGCCGGCGACCAAGTATTAAGTTGTTTAGGAAACACAAGAAGTAATGGCACCAGTGATCGCTTTTATTATAACAAAGGCCTTTACTGCGATGATGGCATTGGCAATCAATTAATTGCCTTAAATGTCGAAAAATTTCAACTGCAAGCTGTCGGAACGGAAGGAGTTAACGTTTCGATAAAAGTAACAGGAATGCCCACGAATATGGGCACAAACGGACTGACCTTTACTGTAGCACTGCGGCAAAAAATACTGGCGCGGATCACCGCTCCGTAAGAAACGCTGGAGTAAACTATGAACTATACGTCTAAAGCCGAACAAGGCTATGTGCTTGTTACCGTTTTGATCGTCACCATTGTCGCAACCCTTGTGGCCTTTGGTGGCATTTCAGAAAACCGCCTACAAGAACAAATCGGCGGTAACCAGCAAAAAGAAATCAATGCCCGCATGATGGCGGAGAAAGGCATATTTGCCACTTTTTCTTACATTGAGCAACAAAATGAGTTGAATACTGATTTAGATACCATTGCGACAGGAATAAAAACCCTAAAAGATGTTAGCGCTGGGGTTGAGGGAAGCTATGAACTGCTCCCTGCTGACGTCAAGGTAAACGGTGCCATGCTGAGCTTTATCAGCAAAGGGACTTATCGCGGTGCAACGGCATATTTAAATGCGCAAATCAATGTTTCTTCAATGCAAAATATTTTCGAAAATGGCGTAGTTGGCTGCGATGGCATTGCACTCTCTGGTAGCGGCAAAATTGATAGTTATCACTCCGGTAAAGGCCAATATGGTGGCACTAATGTCGACACCAATGCCAGTGTTATGACCATTAATAGCAATGCGGATATCTCTCTTAAGGGTGATGCTCCCATCCATGGCAACATAAATGTTAATGGTGACTTTAGTAGCACTGGCTCTTCAGAGTTAATTGGTAATGTTAACGCTACCGGTGATATTACCGTCTCTGGCGGCGGTAACAATCGTTTAACGGGCGATTTTAGTGCCGGCGGCAACTTAGATGTCGAGGGACTCACTATTGGTGGCAATGGTAATATTGCAGGTGATATTAAGTATCATTCTGATACTGATATTCAAGGCAGCCTAACTTATGGCGGTAATGATTTAACCAAAGGCGATCTCTCATCCATCGCACAATCGGTTATCAAAGCCGATCCAAACTTACCCCCTTTTGACGCACCGGCTTGCGATCCTATTGATATTACAAGCAAAATGACGGGGTTTTCAGACTATACTAGTAATGGCGTGATGGATACTTCTGCTTGGCAAACTGAAAATCGCCCCTATCAATTTACCCAAAGCACTGCCGAAATGTTTCAAAAACAGGGCAATAGTGGTGAGGTAATAGAAAAAGCGGCACAAAACTTAGATGTCGAAGGTAACGGAACCCCCATTCCGGTCCATGTGTTTGATAGTTTATCCCTAAAAAATGGTCAAATAAGTGTAACGGGCGATGTTGTACTGGTGATAAAAGGCGATTTTAGTACCAGTGGCGGCGGCCCTAGAATTGATATTGCCGCGGGCAGCTCACTCACCCTTTATATTGAGGGAAAAGTTGATATCGGATCATCAGGGCAAGTTGTTGCCCATGGCAGTATTACTGACTCAGGCAAACCACCTTTCTCAATTTTTTCATCCTATGAGAGCAGCCGTGCCAATGATTATGGCGTCTCACTAGATGGTGCTACGGACATGTACGCCTCTGTTTATGCGCCACTTGCAAATGTTAAAGCCACTGGCTCTGGCGACATTCTAGGGGCCTTAAGAGGGAAAACAGTTGAAATCAGTGGTGATGGCGGCATGCATTATGATGAAGCACTGGCTGATGTTGGCGTAGAAACCAAAGACAAAAATGCGGCCTTTGCTGCTATGCGCTATTACTATCCCACCTACGAGTAACCATAGATTGCTGATGACGCTAGTTGCTTAGCGTCATCACTGCTCTCCCTTCCAGAGCCATTATTGGATCAATTTATAAAGGGTTGGCGCATCTAACACCGCTAGTCGGCTTTCATAATCTAACCCTTGGCTGACTATATATTCGGTCAATAGCTGTTTACTAATTTGTAATAGCTCTTGGCCATCCCATGCTTTTTCTAAATAATGATCAATGTGCGCCTGATTCACTGCTTTGATAGTATCGGCATGAGTGGCCAACCCAGTTAAGAGTATTTTTTTCACCTCTTTGAAGCGCGAGTCATCCGCGATCTCTGTCAGCAGTTGCACCCCAGTTTTAAGGGGCATCACATGATCGGATATCACCAATGCAATGTGCTCGCCGTCCGCGTCTAACTCATCCATTAATTCTTCACATTCAGCGGCAGACTCACATTCTTCAATATTAAAATAGTCTGCCAGTGGCGCTAAGTCTCGCACCACCGCAGAAAGCACTTCGCGTTGGTCATCAACACAAATAATGTTAATTGTTTCCATTATTCACCTCTATTGGCAAGAAGACACTAAAGCAGGTCAGTCCGGGCTGACTAACAACTTTTAACTCTCCTTGATAACTGCTAATAATTCGCTGTGAAATCGACAGCCCTAGGCCAAGACCAAAAGATAACCCACCTTTTTTGGTGGTCATGTCTGGCTGAAAGATAGACTGCATTAAGTTAGGCGCAATGCCTGGGCCATTGTCTTCTATCGACACCTGAACAAAGCCACCTGAAAGTTGCGTTTTAATTCTGATCAGTGGCGCAGGGTTAGGCTGACTTAAGAGTGCTTCATACGCATTTTTAATCAAATTAACCCACACCTGCACCCATTCCGCGTGACTGGCACACAATAAGGGCAACTGACCCGCTTGAATACGAATATCGACCGAGCGGCAATGACTGCTCATTAAGTCTAAGGCACAGTTAATGGTGTCATTAATATCAACACCATATTTACGTTCAGTATCATCCGCCCCTAATAAGCGGACCGATTTAATGATCCCCGTTGCATGGTTAACAGCTTGCTTTAACTCTTTAAAGTCTCGTCCAAGTTGCCAATAATCCGCATATTCATCTAAACGCTTTAAAAAACCTTTACCTAACGCAGTTACCTCATCAGGATGCGCAAATATGCGCGCCAGCGCTTTCCCCTGATCGCGCTCAACACCTAAGGCTTGTTCAAAAATTTTACCGCGCGATCGCACTAACTTACTATCAAGCCCTTGTTTACTATCAAGTCCGGCGCGAAAATAATGATGTTGAGTAGGAAAATATTGCTCAAAGTGCTGGTCCATAAAGCGCTCAAAATAAGCACTCTTACCGGAGATGGCCCCCAATGCATTATTAAGTTCGTGGGACAACCCTGACGCCAACTGACCGATGGTCGACATTTTTTCCGCTTGCATGGCACGTTGCTGCGCCAAATTGTGCTCCACTTGGGCATGCATCGCGAGAATTTGCCGTTGTGACAGCTCATTCACTATTACCGGCATAAATTGTTGCGCCAAAGGGCCAAACTCAGCTTCTTGTTTAACCTCAACTTGAGTGTCGATATAGGCAAGTACACAATCTTCACTCGCCACCACACGAAATCGGGCACAATATGAGCCCGAAAAATAACTGTGCACGCCAGTAAAAGACGGGGGATTGAAGTGATTTAATTCAAAAAACTCGCCATTTGGCTCGACTTGATAGTAAGCAGTCAGCTGCCCTGAGAGTAATAAAAACAGCTTTTCATTAACCTGCCCTTGTTCAAGCAACACCTCGCCTTGCTTAAGCCAAAGTTGCCGCTCGGGCTGATTAAAATAACAGCGCTGCAAGCGTGATATGGTCGCAGCAATCTCTGGTGAAGGGTCGCTGAACATGTTAAATAAACCCAATAACCGTTAATAAATAAACCATTGCAAATGTCATCAGCAGCCCTATAACACCAATACTGGCCCCCACTTTTGCCATCTGTTTAGTATTGATATGCCCTGAAGCGTGAGCCAAGGCATTAGGCGGTGTACTAATAGGTAAAGACATACCCAAGGAGGCAGCAAAGGTAACACATAAAATCAGCGCGACTTGGCCGCCATAGGGTAACAATGAATGCATAGATAACCCTAAAGCTGCCACAATCGGCATTAATAAGTTAGCCGTAGCGGTATGTGACATAAAGTTAGCCATTAACAAACACAGCACCGACGCCCCGCCAATGATCACCAAGGGCGAGAAATCACCAAATGGAATGGCCGCCACCGCATTGGCGGCTAAGCCGGTTTTTTCCAGCCCTAAACCAAGGGCGATACCACCAGAAACTAACCAAAGCACATCCCAAGAAATCTTTTTTAAATCCTCCTTGGTGATGATTTTAGTCACTGAAAACACCGCCACTGGGATCAGCGCTACCACATAAGCATTCATACCGTGAATGCCACCCATTAGCCAAAGCAAAATGGTTAAAGTGAAAGTGCAATAAACAATAATGGCTTGCGGCGTTTTGAGAAATCGCCCCTTGATCGTAAGCTCTATGTTGTCGGTATCAGCAGGGAATAGTCGGCTTAAAATAAACCACGACACAGCCAGTAAAACAATCACAAATGGCACACCAAATGCCATCCACTCACCAAAGGTGATCAGCTTATCGCCCACTAGGTATTTCAAGGCTATCGCATTGGGCGGTGTGCCAATGGGGGTACCGATGCCCCCCACGTTGGCGGCCACAGGAATGGCCAAGGCAAAGCCGACCTTGCCTAAGTCATCCTTAGCAAAAACAGCTAATACCGGTGTTAAAATGGCTAGCATCATTGCCGTGGTCGCGGTATTACTCATAAACATTGAAAATACGGCGGTAATCATCATGAGGCCTAACATCACGTATTTAGGCTGTTGGCCAAAGGGTTTCAGTAATACCCGCGCCAAGTTCACATCAAGCCGGTATTTAGTCGCCGCCATCGCTAGAAAAAAACCACCTAGAAACAACATAATGATTGGTGATGCAAAAGTGGCCATGATGTCTTTGTGGCTGAGCAGTATCCCTAGATCGGGTGATGCTTGCTGAGTAAACCACAGCCCTTTATCTGACACGAACAGCAGTTCAAGGACAATAATCAGCACTGATGTCGCGTAAATAGGAATAGGCTCCAATACCCAACACAAGGCAGCCAGCACAAATATCGCGATAATCCGCTGCTCAGCCAAGGTTATATTCTCAATAGGAAACCAACTAAGCGGCAGAGATAAAATTATCCCGGGAATAAGAATAGGAAATAAATACTTAAGATATTGTTTCATCGTTCCTTGATCCTGCCAAAGCAACTAATAAGTTGATTTAAAAGTAAGAGAGATACCCAAGCAACCTCAAGATACTTGTTCAGCGAGAATTTGTTTGGGTATAAATACTTTGGCAGTTCAGGGAAAAAATACTGTGAAACAGCGCAGACAACCCAAAATATGCAGTGGATTTAGATCAATGAAAAGTCGAATAGACTTAATTGCGCCCCGCCATCACTTGCTTGCTATTGTTCTTATCCGATTGGCCCGTTCATGGGGACTAACACATTGAAAATAAAGCAGGCGACTCATTACTTGGTTACTAATGGCCTATTATTCCCTTTGAATAACGCCCAACAAAATACCACCACACTTAATGCGCACCATAACCCGCCCCAAAGCCAAGTAAAACCAAAAAACTCTTCGGCTAACATAGCCGCATCTGAGCGCTGACTTGCGTTAATAATAGTGTCTTGGTAAACATCGAATGGTACATAGCAAAGACTGGCTAAGCCAATTAATTGCAGCAAGGTTTGCTGCCAAAACAAGCTGAGATAATAACGCGTCAGGCCAAGTACTAATGCTCCACCTAGGCTAAATAACAAGGTAAACATTGAACCAAAGAAAAACACACCAATTAACACAAAACATGCCACGAGTAACCAAAGCAAATTATTAACATGGCTAAAGCGGTATAAGAGTGCTCCACATAGAATCGATCCCAAATAGCCTGCCGATAAAATAAGAAATCGGCTTCCCCCTGCAGAAATAACATGTCCCGATTGATCCGCTGAAACGACAAAGCTAATCACTCGCCCGCCGGTGAGCCAAGTCATTAGAGCATGACTAAACTCGTGAAAATAGACCACCAAAATTTTAAGGGGCAACACCCAAATTGTGTTCCATGCTAAATACAAAACAATCACTAAGGTGAGTGTTAAAAGCGTCCGATAGTGATTCATGCTAAACCCCGAGATAATTTTATAATTTTGTGATTGTAAGTCTCGTTGTGTAGATTGAAAACTAGGCCTTCTTTCTGAGAGACTATAAGATGTCCAAGGATTTAAGGACGTGATTTACCGAATTATATCGGCACCTCGGAGAATATAAACACCTCATGGTTGAAAAAAGAAAGTTAACTGGATTACGCTCTAAGCTAATGTTGGCATTTTTAATGCTAAGTATTGTGCCGTTTTCGACAATCTCAATATTGTTCTTATATTCCTACTCAAAAGACCTCACCTTACAAACCACCAGTCATTTAGTGTCAGTTCGAGAAATCAAAAAAAGCCAAGTCAGGGACTATTTTAGGGAGCTAAAACAGCAAGCGAGCCTTTTTTCCCAATCCGACTTTGCCAAAGCCTCTATCGGCCGGTTTTATGGCTTTAGTGCCGCTTTTGAACGCTTAGGCCCAACCATAGAAAGCTCTCGGGTGACAGCGCAACAGTTATACGAACCGGGTGGTTGGGACAAATATAAAGTGCCTGAGCAAGCTAGCGAGGAACAAAGAAAATTTAAATCCATTGAACAAGGCGATGGCTTATACAAAAGAGTGCACCTTCGCTACCACAAAGAATATGCCAAATTAGTTCGAGAGTCTGACTTTTCGGATATTCTACTCGTCGATGAAACAGGTAACGTGGTTTATTCCGTTACCAAGCAAGCCAACTGGGGAACCAATTTAATCAGTGGTCAGTATAAAACCACCGCCCTAGCTGACACCTTTCAAAAGCTAAAAGTACAAATGGATCAGGTGAAAAACCCTTCCGAGCTGTATCACTTCTCTGATTTTTCCCTCAATCCCCTGACTAATGAGGTTGTTGCTTACCTCAGCTTGCCAATCATGCAGCACTCTTATGTCCGCGGCGTGATTATTTTTGAGATATCCAACAAAGGCCTAAATGCCTTGATGAGCGATCGCGAAGGGTTAGGTAAAACAGGTGAAACCTTTATTGTTGGGTCCGATAACAAACTCCGATCTGACCTGTCTTTAACACCTGAATATTCGGTGCTCAATAGTTTTACCAACAGCCAATATCAACTGTCTTCTTCACCTGTCTCTGATGCACTTAATGGTAAAAGCGGTGCCGGTCGATTTGGCAGTTACCGCCAGGAAGAAGTACTAGCGGCCTACACAAAAATAAATATTTTCGGCCAGTCATGGGCGCTGATCTCCGAAATATCCGTCGATGAAGCCTTTGCCCTCACTCGTCAACTAGAGAAACTGGTACTGTCATTTGCGTTTTTCTCCGTATTACTATTTGTGATGTTTTCACGTTGGCTATCTAACACCATTACCGCGCCCTTGTTAAACCTAACTTGGTCAGCAGAGCTGGTGGCGGCCGGAGACTTAGAAAAACCGATCCGAGGAGCTAACCCAGAAGGCGATGAAATTTGCCGATTAGCCCATAGCTTTGCCCACATGCAATATTCAGTGCGGGAAAAACTGCAACTGATTAACCAGCAAAAACAAGAGTTAGAAAGCCAAGTTGAATTGATCCAAAAACAAAACGAAGAGTTGCAACAGGCCGATAAACTAAAAGATGAGTTTCTCGCCAACACCTCTCATGAGCTGAGAACGCCGATCCACGGTATCGTCGGCATGGCAGAGTCCATGATTGCTGGTAGCGCAGGTGAACTCAGCGAGTCACAAAGGCAGCAGTTATCATTAATTATTCGCAGCAGTGAAGGCTTAGCGCGCTTAGTTAATGACTTACTTGATTACCATAAAATGCGTTACGGCCAACTGCCGATAAAAATGCAAGCGATTGATTTGAAATCCGTTATAAATCTGGTATTTGAATTATGTCACCATTTAACGGGTAATAAACCGCTGCGCTTGATCAACCAATGTCCAGATGATCTTCCGGTAGTGTATGCGGATGAGCTACGTCTTGAGCAAGTGCTCTATAATTTGATTGGTAACGCAATTAAGTACACCCCTGAAGGCAAGGTGGTACTCGGTGTCGAAGCCTATGAACACGAGCTACGCATTACTATCACCGATACCGGCATTGGCATGAATGAAGCTCAGTTAAAGCATATTTTTGAGCCTCTGGTACAAATTCGTAACAGCCGTAATCATGCTAAAGCAGGCTATGGTTTAGGTTTATCGGTCAGTAAACAATTAGTGAGCTTGATGCAAGGCGAGCTAACCGTCACCAGTAAACCTGATTTAGGTTCGGTGTTCAGTTTTACGCTGCCGATACACGAAAACCAAGATATTTCACCTTTAGTGGTGTCTGAAAACCCACAGCATCATTTATTGTTAGACGAGCCTGTTGATCTAAAAATAAATAACTTTGTTGAAAAAACAGTCAAACCATTGGAAGTATCTGATCAAGCGAACACTATTTTAGTGGTCGATGATGAAGTGATTAACTTACAGATCATGCAAAATCTGTTGAGCTTGCAGGGTTATCAGGTGTATTGCTGCCAAGATGGCCAAGAAGCCCTCGCGGTGCTCGACGTTGAACAGCCTGATTTATTGTTGGTTGACGTGATGATGCCAACCATGACGGGATTTGAACTTTGCCATAAGGTGCGAGAAAAATACGACCGCTTAACCCTACCAGTGATCTTTTTAACCGCTCTGAATCAACCTAAAGACTTATTAGAGGGCTTTGAAGCAGGTGCCAACGATTATTTAGTAAAACCATTTTGTAAAGATGAACTATATGCGCGTATTAATGCGCACATTCAAGCAAAATTAGCTAACGATCATCGCATTGAAAACACGCTGCTGAAGCAGGAAATTTCGCAACACATCGATACGCAACAAGGGTTACAAAACACCCAAACCAAACTATTAACGATGCTGGAGCAGGCAGACGAAGCCCTACTCGGTATTACCAGTGAGGGGATAATTGATTTTGTCAGTACCGGGGCCGAAAGCTTGTTTGAGCTAGAACGAGAACTGTTAATCAATACCCATATCGACAGGCTGTTGATGACGCCCTTTAAGGCACAACTTGAAGCCAATCATGATCCTGAAAGTGAAACCCAAGAATTTGAATTGGCATGTAAAAATGCTAATGGGCCATTTGCTGAAAAAGTGACTATTTCGCCGGCAACCTTTGGTCAAAAACGCGGTTGGAGCCTTATTTTTCATTGCATGCCAGAAAACAGCCAAAGCTTAACCGGGCGGCATAGTAATGAAAAAGTGCAAGCATTAACCAGTGCGATCACTTCTTTATCTAAGTATGTTTTAACGACCGATCAGCAATTGATTAACGAGCTGCGTGCGTTAGGGCCGGATTTTTCTTTATTAGCCGATAAGCTCAGTGTTGATAATGATGGCGATAGACTCCGTAACCAAATAGTTGAAACCATGAAAACCGCTCTTGAGCTATGGCAAGACTCGACTGGCGAAGGGAAAATAGAACTGGCCGAAAAAAGTAAGCTATGGCGTGTTTATTTAGACCGCAGCTCACTACAAACTCGCACCCTAGATAAGTACTTACAAATTGATACTCTGCCCAAATCACCGCGCTGGCGTACTGTATTGAGCACCGCGGAGTATGTACTATCACACTGTAAATTAAGTGACCCAGATCGCGAAAAACTTGAGCAAGCTAAAGTGGCGCTACGCACTCAAGTCAATAAATCGGAAAGCTAAAACCCCCTCGCTCCTGATCTCATCGCAAGCTAGGTGAGATCAGGATCACAACTTTGTTACCTATCAATATCGCTGCGTCTTCATCGATTCGACATTTCTATGTGATCACTCTCACAAACGTTTCACTATCGTGCAAAAAACCAACAAAAAAGAATTCTTTATTTGCAGCAAGAAAAAACCTATCTAGTTGTTTTTTATGAATTTACCTATAAAAAGTACGGGATTAACGTGAGTTGCTTCACGCTTAACGAAATCGACGACGAAAACATTTGCGTGTTGCCGCCGAAATTGGTGTTATATAGCTCGTTGGTGACAAACATTAATCGAGTCATTTGTTGATAAGACAATGGAACTCAAAAAACCAGCGGTTGGACAAGTGGAAGTCCAAAAGGACTAAAATTTGTTCGCTTCTCATATACAAGGAATGGAAAAGGAATTGTTAT
The DNA here is from genome assembly GCF_021295315.1 of Motilimonas cestriensis. Taxonomy (GTDB): domain Bacteria; phylum Pseudomonadota; class Gammaproteobacteria; order Enterobacterales; family CBDFNC01; genus Motilimonas; species Motilimonas cestriensis. The sequence continues at coordinate 120,837 of NZ_JAIMJA010000010.1, forward strand.
GCTTGCTAAGTTAACTAAGATTTCTACCGCAGTAGCAATGGGTGCTACTATGATCGCAGGAGCTATCTCTGCTCCAGCAATGGCTGCTGATAAAGCAACCCTAACACTAGTTTCTGAATTGAAGCCTGCTTGGGTTCGTAACTTCAACCCACTTACTGTAACTTCACGTCTTGCTACAACTAACCAGTTCATTTACGAGCCACTACTTATCGTAAACGAAATCAAAGGTGGTGCTGTTGAGTACCGTCTAGCAAACAAACACTACTTCTCTGACGACCTAAAAACTGTTTTCTTTGAACTGAAAAAAGACGTTAAATGGTCTGACGGTCAAGCATTCAACGCAGACGACGTAGTTTACTCTCTAGGTCTAGCAGCAGCTGGCGGCGCATTTGACGTTGCAGGTATCGGTTCTAAAATCGCTGGTGTTAAAAAAGTTGACGACTTTAAAGTTGCTGTTGAGCTTTCTGAAGTAAACACAGGTGTTGTTTCTGAAATCGTTCGCGCACCAATCGTTGCTGAGCACATCTTCTCTAAGCAAGCTGACCTAGCTACGTTTGCTAACGAAAACCCAGTAGGTACTGGTCCTTTCACTGAAGTTGATACTTTTACTCCACAGCTTTACGTTCAATGTCGTAACCCTAACTACTACGAGAACGATAAACTAGCTGTTGACTGTATCAAAATGCCACAGCTTGCTAACAACGATCAGCTACTTGCAGCTGCAATCAAAGGCGACCTAGATTGGACTTCAGCGTTCATTCCAGATATCGACCGTGTACTTGTTAGCCAAAACAAACATTACCACTACTGGTTCCCAGCAGCGGGTTCAGCATCTTTCATGCTTAACTTCAAAACGCCTAACAAAGACAATGCTAAAGCATTCAACGACGTAAACTTCCGTCGTGCATTCTCTATGGCTCTTGACCGTCAAGCTATCGTAGACATCGCTGGTTACGGTTACTGGTCAGTAAACGAATACCCAGATGCACTAGGTGACCAATTCAAAGCTTGGGCTAACCCAGATGTTTCTGCTAAGTACGGTAAGTACAGCAAGTTCAACATCGAAGGCGCTAAAGCACTGCTTAAAGAAGCTGGCTACAAAGATGTTGATGGCGACGGTTTCGTAGAAAACAAAGACGGTTCTAAGATTGAATTTAAAATCCTAGTACCAAATGGCTGGTCTGACTTCGTAAACACAGTACAAATCGGTGTTGAAGGTCTACAAGAAGTAGGTATCAACGCAAGTGTTTCTACTCCTGAGTTCTCTATCCTAAACGAAAAAGTTATGGCTGCTGACTTCGATGCTCAGTTCTCTAACTACTTCGCAGGTCCAGATCCATACATGTACTACAACACTGCTTTCCATTCAGAGCAAATGGACAAAGCACGTTTCGGTGGCCACCACAATGTTGATAAAGAGCTAGATAAACTTATCGATGGCTTCAACAAAACAGGCGACCAAGATGAGAAGCTAAAAATTGTTTACCAAATCCAAGAGAAAATTGGGTCTAACCAAACAACTATGGCTGCTATGAGCACGAACTACAATTACCAGTACAACACTAAGCGTTTCACTGGTTGGTTCAACGAAAGCAACCCGCAAGCACGTCCAGTAGTATGGCCTGATACGCCAGAGCGTCTACTTCACGTACTAAATCTTAAGCCAGTTAAATAATTAACTGACTAAGACATCAAGCCTCTCCCCCGGGAGGGGCTTTACTTTAACGTAAACCTTCTAATTCGACCTTTTTTACACTCGCGTATCCCCTTTTGGATACATACCTGGTAACAGCTAGAGTGGCCCGAATGGAAGCAAATAAATAGGTGTAGAGATATGGGATTTATATTAAGACGTCTCGTCTTTTACTTTGGTGCCTTTTTGGTAGCCGTTGTAATTAACTTTTTCTTACCGCGCATGATGCCCGGTGATCCAGTCGATGCGATGCTTGCACAAGGTGCAAGATTTACAGCAGAGCAAATCGCAAACTTGCGATTAACTTTTGGTGTCGACCAACCCCTTTATGAACAATTCTTTACTTACTTAGGTGATGTATTTACCCTTCAGCTAGGTAACTCAACGTTCTTCAGTAACATGCCTGTATCAGAAGTACTGGCTAACGCGTTTGGTTGGACCTTATTTTTAACAGGTACAGCGACTATTTTAGCGTTTATGTTCGGTGCAACCTTAGGTATTCTTGCTGCATGGTATCGTGGTGGTAAATTTGACAGCTTAGCTTCACCGCTGTCTTTAGTACTACAAGCAACCCCACAGCTGGTTTTTGGTATCGTAGTATTATTTTCTTTAGGTGTAACTTGGGACTTAATTCCTATCAGTTATGCTTACGATCCAGAGCTAACGCCTGACTACACTTCATGGGAATTCATCAAGAACGTACTTCACCATGCGGTAGGCCCTATCTTCTGTATCTTCATTGTACAGCTAGGTGGCTTCTTAGTGCCTATGCGTAATAACATGATCAACTTACTTAACGAAGACTACATCACCATGGGTAAGGCGAAAGGCCTATCAAATATCCGCGTGATGTTAAACTACGGTGCACGTAACGCTATCTTACCAAGTGTAACCGCCCTATCTATGGCATTAGGCTTTGTTGTCGGTGGCGCACTGGTTGTTGAGGTTATCTTCAACTACCAAGGTTTAGGTTCGGTGCTTTACAACGCCATTATCAACCGTGACTATCAACTCATCCAAGGTCAGTTACTTATCATGACAGTGTTCATGCTAGCGTTTAACTTCTTAGCCGATGTGTTGTATGTATTCTTAGATCCTCGTCTTCGTAAAGGTGGTAAATAATTATGGGTTTTATCAATCTTTTAACTCGTAACAAAAAGGCACTGTTTGGCCTTTGTATTGTCGGGTTCTTTATTCTAACTTCGATTTTTGCGCCGTTCATTACCGAATATAATGCGGCTAAACGCGTAACAGGCTCACACGTAGCCCCAAGCCAAGAACACGTTTTAGGCTCTACTCGTATGGGTCGTGACGTATTTGCGCAAACCTTATACGGCGGTCGCGTGTCACTGGCTGTTGGTTTTGGCGCAGGTATCATCGTAGTAGCAATGGCCGTTGCCATTGGTATTACAGCGGGTTATTTCGGTGGTATTATTGACGAAGTATTAAGCTCGCTAATGAACATCATGCTGGTTATCCCGCAGCTACCGCTATTGATGGTACTGGCCGCCTTTATTGGGGAGGTTAGTCCGATGGTTATCGCGATGATAATCGGTCTCACGTCCTGGGCGTGGGGGGCACGCGTTGTTCGCTCTCAAACCTTAGCGGTACGTGAAAAAGAGTTTGTAGTAGCCGCTCAAGTACTGGGTGAGCCTTCATGGCGCATCATCTTGATTGAAATTCTACCTAACTTAGTTTCAATCATCGGTGCAAGTTTCATTGGCTCGGTAATCTACGCCATCATGACCCAAGCTACACTTGAGTTCCTAGGCCTAGGTGACCCAACGTCTGTGACTTGGGGTACGCAGTTATTTAACATGCAAAAAACCTCAGCTATTCACATCGGTGCATACTGGGAAGTGTTTTCTCCAATTGTTGTAATCGCTTGTGTAGGTGCTGGTCTTGCCCTATTAAACTTCGCGGTTGATGAAATTGCTAACCCACAACTACGTTCGCACGTTGGTCTTAAACGTTGGAAGCAAATCACAGCACAAAAAGAAGCAGAAGCAGCACAAGAAGCAACAGCACAACAAGGAGCAGCATCATGAGCGTAAACCAAGCTAACGCATCTGTTCATGATAAAACAGATATTCAACTTTCTGTCCGTAACCTTTGTGTTGATTACATTACCAGTAATGGCGATGTACGTGCAGTAAGTAACGTTTCATTTGATATCGGTCGCGGTGAAGTTTTTGGCCTAGCGGGTGAGTCAGGTTGTGGTAAATCGACGGTTGCCTTCTCGGTATGTCGTTTACATAAGCCACCAGCGTTTATTTCAGCTGGTGAAATCATCTTTAACGGCAAAGATATCCTTAAGTTTGATGATGAACAGCTTCGTCAATACCGCTGGAAAGAATCAGCCATGGTATTCCAAAGTGCAATGAATAGCTTAAACCCTGTTCTAACACTGGAAGAGCAGTTCTGTGATGTGCTATTAGCTCACACTAACATGACGCGCCAAGAGTGTATTAAACGTGCAGGCCAGCTACTTGAAGTGGTTGACATTCATCCTAGCCGTTTATCAGACTACCCACACCAGTTCTCTGGTGGTATGCGTCAACGTCTTGTTATTGCGATTGCATTAGCACTTAACGCAAAACTGATCATCATGGATGAACCAACAACAGCACTTGATGTGGTGGTTCAGCGTGAAATTTTACAGAAAATCTATCAGTTAAAAGAAGAGTTTGGCTTCTCTATCCTCTTCATTACGCACGATATCAGCTTGATGGTCGAGTTCTGTGACCGCATTGGTATCATGTACGCTGGTGAGCTTGCAGAAGTGGCACCCGCGAAAAACATTTTAACTAAACCTAACCATCCTTACACTGAAGGTTTAGGTAATGCGTTCCCTCCTCTACACGGTGAGAAAAAACGCCTTGTTGGTATTCCAGGTACACCATTGAACCTGTTTGAAGTGCCAGTAGGCTGTCGTTTCCAAGCGCGTTGTCCGTACGTTAAAGACATCTGCCGTAAAGAGTACTGTACGTTAACTGAAGTTGCCCCGGGTGAGTTCTCAGCTTGTCATCTACATAAAGATGGCATCGTTGATATCATCGCGTTAGAAAAGCAACCGGTTCAGGGCTAGTAGGATTGAGAGAAGCATTATGAGCAATAATAATCCAATAATTGAAGTTAAAAATCTGGTTAAAGACTTTCCTATCAATGCTAATGCATTGAAGAAAAATCACATGCGCGCACTGAACGATGTTTCGTTCAACCTTTATAAAGGTCGCGCATTAGCCATCGTAGGTGAATCTGGCTCAGGTAAGTCAACCAGCGCTAAAATCATTGCGAAAATGTACAGCCGCACTGCAGGTATGGTGAAGTATCACGGCCGTGACATTGATGAATTCAATCACAAGCAATCGTTGATGGAATACCGTGAAAGCGTGCAAATGATTTTCCAAGACCCATTTGGCTCTTTGAACCCAACGCACACTATTTTCCATCATTTAGCACGCCCATTGTTGTTACATAAAAAAGTGACTAACAAAGCGGACCTACCTGGTCGAATTTATGAACTACTTGAGCGTGTGGGTTTAACACCTGCTAAAGAAACGGCTGAAAAGTTTCCGCATCAGCTTTCAGGCGGTCAACGCCAACGTGTGAACATTGCACGTAACTTAGCAGTTGAAGCTGAAATAATCCTAGCTGATGAGCCAACATCAATGCTTGACGTGTCAATCCGTCTAGGTGTTTTAAACCTAATGGAAGACATGAAAAATGATGGCATCTCAATGATGTACATCACTCACGATATTGCTACTGCACGTTACCTAGCAGAAGATATTGGTGTAATGTATGTTGGTCACTTAGTGGAATGGGGTGAAGTAGACGAAGTGCTGCAAAAGCCTGCGCACCCTTACACTCAGCTATTGATGTCTGCGGTACCAAACCCTGAAAAGAGTATCCATGACAACCTAGAAGGTGGTCGTAAAGGTGAAATTCCACTATGGACTCCAGAAAGTGTTGGTTGTCCATTCTCAGGTCGTTGTCTACAAGTAATGGATAAATGTAACCAAGCATTACCAGAGCCTAAAGAGATCGCGCCGAACCATTTCGTACGTTGTTTCTTACACGAGTAATAAGCAAGTTATAAGATTATAAAGGATCCTGCCATGCAGCTACTGACTAACCATATCGGTTATCAAGTTGGCGCAAATAAAGTGGCAGTTATCAAAGCAAAAGCCGGACTTGTTATGAGCCCGGCTTCTTTGATTTCATGCCAGGATAAAAGCGTATGTTTTACAACTGAAATAGTACCGCACGGATGCGTTGACCAGTGGAGTGACTGGTACTTCTACCAAATTGATTTTTCTGAATTTGATCAGCAAGGGGAATTTGAAATTGTCGTCGAAAGTGACGGACAAACGTTCACCTCACACTCCTTTAGCATTGCTGAAGAACTACTGCTGAATCGCACTTTGTCTGATAATTTGTTTTATTTCAAAGGCCAGCGCAGCTCTGGACACTTTGATAAAGCAGACCAAAGCTTACCCTTTTGGGGAGATGAGCAAAAAACGGCCGATGTTCGCGGCGGCTGGTTTGATGCAAGTGGCGACATGAGTAAATACTTAAGCCATTTATCCTACGCGAATTACCTCAATCCACAGCAAATTCCTATGGTGGCTTGGAACTTGATCCGCTGCCATCGAGAGTTGAGCGCATCAGATAATATTATCAAGGTAAACCTTAATAAACGCATTCTTGATGAAGCCTTGTTCGGCGCCGACTTCTTGATGCGCGTACTGGATCAAGACGGCTACTTTTACCTGACGATTTTTGATCAGTGGAGCAAAAACGTTAATAACCGCCATATCTGCGCCTATGAAACCCAACAAGGCATTAAAACGGATAAGTGGCAAGCTGCATTTCGTCAAGGTGGTGGAATAAGTATCGCAGCACTAGCGGCGGCTTCGCAGTTAGCGCCAGAGGGTGAGTTCACCCCCGCGCAATACCTAGCAGGGGCAGAGCAAGCTTATGCCCACCTATGCGAGAATAACCGAGCATATTGTGATAACGGCAAAGAAAACATCATCGATGAATACTGTGCCCTACTCGCAGCGGTTGAATTATTCAAAGCAACTGATAATGAAGCCTACTTAACTGAATCTCGCCGTTGGGCCAAGCGTTTACAAGCCCGGCAAATAAGCGACGAGCTAGTTTCTAATTGGTGGGCCGTAGAAGAAAACAGCGAACGCCCCTATTTTCATGCCGCAGAAGCTGGCTTGCCGGTGATCAGCCTGATTGAATATAGCAACATTGAGACTGATGCCGACTTACTTGCAAGTGTTATTGCAACTGTCAAAAAAGCAGTGCAGTTTGAACTTGATATCACGGCTGAAGTCATTAATCCGTTTGGTTATGGCCGCCAATACGTTAAAGCGGTAGATGAAGCCAGTAGACGTACGTCATTTTTTGTTGCGCAACAAAATGAATCCGGCTATTGGTGGCAAGGTGAAAATGCCCGTTTAAGCTCGCTGGCTGCCGCGGCAAAAATGAGTGCCAAATTGTTTAAAGATAGCGACCCTAAGCTAGCAGAAAATGTGCAAGCTTATGCTCAACAACAATTAAACTGGGTACTTGGTTTAAATCCATTTGATGCTTGTATGCTTTATGGCCATGGCCATAATAATCCTGAGTATGTAGCGGGTTACCCCAGTGCACCAGGTGGCATCTGTAATGGCATTACCTCAGGTTTTGATAATGAGAAAGACATTGCACTGGTGCCTGAAGCGCAAAAAGATGATTTCTTTCAAAACTGGCGTTGGGGTGAACAATGGATCCCTCATGCAGCTTGGTATATGTTAGCAATAACCCTTTTATAAACCATTATTTCCATCGTCCTCTACGGAGGACGGTTGACTTTATATCGGTATCTGAACCGACGTAAACGATACCCTTTATAATTTAATCTTGAGGCTTTCTTTTGGCTATCGTACTTGAAATCAATGAATTACGTAATGGTCACCATAATTATAATGCTGACTTCACTTTAACCAACCTAAGCCAAACCAGCTTAAAGGATTGGACCCTAAACCTATTCCTAGTAGGGTTAATAGATGCAACACAATTAAAAAACGTCGAACTAGTGCGACAAGATGGTAGTTTTATGGCATTTAAGCCAAGCCCAATGACTACCCTAGACCCGGGAGAAGTGTTTAATTTTACGATTCAAGCAGACAAGCTTGCGTTAAATAAAATGACCGATCTACCTTCTGGGATCTATATTTCGCAAGCTGATAGCCAGCAAGTATTACAAGTTGAGTTTGCTCCATTTATTCTGCCCCACGTTGAAGTGGCTGCGCGTCCTGAATTACATAAGGGTGAGCCAAAAGGGCTATCAATTATACCGCAACCTGAGCAAGTAGAATTGACTGGCGGTATAATTGAAAAACAGCCTCATGTTTGGTTCATCAACCAGCGCGATCTTGACAATGAAACACAAGTTTTCCTCTCTCAGCTAAGTCAGCACAGCTTAGGCGAAGAAAATAGCATCACAATAGACTGCCAATGGGTTGAAGGCTTAGCGCATGAAGCCTACGAGATGGTGATAGACAATGAAATTATCATTTCGGCAAGTGATAAAGTTGGCTTTAGCCACGCCCTAACAAGCTTGGCTCAGAGTTTGAACGCCAATATTCCATTGGCGCAAGGCACCGTCAAAGATCAACCTCGCTTTGGTTACCGTGGCTTTATGCTCGATTGCGTACGACACTTTCGCAGTGTGGATAAAATCAAGCAAGTCATCGATTTATTGGCTTACTACAAGTTCAATACCCTGCATTGGCACTTTACTGATGATGAAGCTTGGCGCATTGAAATAAAAGCATTTCCACAACTAACCGACAAAACAGCTTATCGCGGCCACGGCTTAGCCATTGAATCTCAATTTGGCAGTGGCTCAGAGCCTTATGGCGGTTTTTACAGTCAAGAGCAGGCCAAAGAAATCGTTGCCTATGCGGCTAAGCGGCACATCCAGGTGATCCCAGAAATCGATATTCCGGGCCATTCACGAGCCGCCATTAAAGCCTTACCTGAATTGTTAGTGGATCCTGATGATCGCTCACAATATTGCTCGGTGCAATTTTATACAGATAACGTACTCAACCCTGCCCTCGAAGGTACATATCACTTTATCGATCAAGTGATTGATGAATTGTGTGACATTTTCCCAGCCCCTTACCTACACGTTGGCGCAGATGAAGTACCAGAAGGCGTTTGGGAACACTCTGCTGCGTGTAAAAAAATGTTGGCAGATAATAACTACCAAGATTTGCGCGAGCTACAAGGTCACTTACTGCGTTATGCACAAGATAGGTTACGACAAAAAGGTAAAACCTTACTGGGTTGGGAAGAAGCCATTCACGGTGACAAACTGGAAAAAGACGCTGGCATTTACGCTTGGCGCAGCGTACAAAGCGGCATTACGGCGGCCAATGACGGTTACAAGGTGATTGCAACCCCAGCACAGCTTACTTACCTCGACATGGCTTACAACCGCTCTGAAGCAGAGCCCGGGACAACTTGGGCAACCGACTTAGAGCTTGAAGTAGCTTATGGCTATGAGCCGTTAAATGAGCACTTAAGTGAAGCAGGTAAAGAAAATATTATGGGGGTGCAATATGCTCTTTGGAGTGAATTTGTGCGCACCGACAGTCAATTTGATTACATGGTGTTCCCACGTTTATTAGCCGGCGCTGAAATAGCCTGGAGTCAACCAAAGCGTAAAGATTGGCACGACTTCCAAGCGCGTCTTAATTTCCATTTTGATTACCTCGATCATCTAGGAATTAAATACCGCCATTATAAATAGACTAAAAAAAGCCACGTTTACCCAGTAAACGTGGTTTTATCGTTTATTTAGTCTCACCCGTTTTCGTTCGTACGGCTAGCGTTAGAACAAGGGCTAAAACACAAATCATCAACACAACGGCTGGTCCGGAAGGCAAATCCAACCACATAGAAAGAGCAAAACCCGCAATTAAGCCAAGCAAGCCTATCATTAGTGCCATACTATCCCGCCAACGCGGTAAACAATACGTTGCAGCAACAGCCGGTACCACCAGCATTGCAAACTCCAAATAGACCCCTAGACTTTGTACCAAGAGGGGAATGCTTAAAGCAAACAAGCAATAAAATCCAACCCCATCAAGCCATCGAGGCTGAAACCAACGAACGCTCACCAACACGCCAGCAAGTAAAGCTAAAGCAGCAACATCCCCACAGCTTGACCAAAGTAATTGCCCATGCAGCAAGCTTGTTGCATGTTCATGAGCATGCGGCGCTTGACTCACTAACAAGATAGCTAAACATGCAGATAATACATAAAAGATGCCAATCAGCGCCTCGAGGTTGTCAACTTTCTTTGCTTCTAGCCAGGCAATGCCGCTACCAACGACTAAAGCAAGAGCGCATGCACCAAGTAAAGGCACCAGCTCATACTGATTAGCCAAATCCGGCCAATAAAAAGTAATAATGAGCATGCCTAAGGCCGAAACTTGCGCCATAGCCAAATCAATAAAGATAATACCGCGCTTAAGTACCTGACGCCCTAGGATAAGATTGCTAACTAGCGCTAGCGCACCACAACACAAAGGAGCAAGCAGCCATATATGCTCTGTCATAGTCATTACCTACTGCTGGCTAGCAATAAATTTATACTATTATCAATTAACGCTATCAAATCATGAGATTGCTCATTACCTCCGACACTCTGCGGTAACACTATGGTAGGCAGCAGAGTCCGCTCTGCTAGCCACTTCGCGGCTTGAGAATTTTGGTGTGAAGCATAAACGATGGCATAGATGTTACTCGGATCAAGCTTCGCCAACTGAGTTAAATGAGCGGTTGTTGGCGATACCCCAGGCTTAGGCTCCAAATCGGCAACTTGTGTCATCCCTAACCAAGCAAATAAATAGCGATAGGTGGCGTGGTAACCGACTACTTTTTTCCCTTTTAGTGACAATGCCCTATTTTTCCAAATCAACATTTTCGCCGCCCAGCGCTGGCGAAACGCCTCCCCTGCTTGCAAATATTGCGCTGCTCGTTTTGGGTCAAGTTGCTGCAACTTATCAGACAGCGCTTGAGATATATTTATCATATCCGCAACCGCAAACTGCACATGCGGGTTACCGCCTGCATGCACATCCCCCATCGAGCGATCAACGTGATCATGTTTATCTAGCACTGCGACATAGTCGGTAGTAAAAAACAACCCTTCACCGCCAGGGCTCACCTTGGCATTACGGCTTTGCCTTTGTAGTTCAGGCAGCCACCCCACTTCAAGTTCAGCGCCTGAACAAATAACTAAGTCAGCTTGACGCATTTTGTTGATCAAGGATGGCCTAGCTTGAATAAAATGCGGATCTTGAAACGCTGTGGTCGCGCTAAACACCTCCGCCTCAGGAGCATGTACTTTTGCCAAAGACGCCCAATCAGGCTGACAAGCAAATATAGTTAAAGCATGTGCTGGTAAGCTAAACAGTGCCAATAACCAGCCAGTCAATCGAGTTAAGTTAAAAAGCATGGGCACCGTGCGCTCCGAAAGTCATGATGTATTGCAAAGAAACAATATTATCCCGTTTATCTAAATAATCTTGCTGGCTCACTTGTGCCCTCACAACACCAAAATGCGATGAGTGCCATGCGATAGCAAAATCAATCTCTTTCAGCTGCTCATCCAGAAAATGGCCATGGGCGTGATCACCATGTCCATGTACATCATGATTACTCATGTGATCAAATTGGCTGTAGCGCGAACTGACAGACCAGTTTGGATTAAATTGATACACGAAAGCACCATAGAACCCCGACAGTGAGCTCGGTGCGCCGTCTAAGCTGCTAAAGCGTTCATCATAAAGATCATCTAGATATAGGTATTCTGCGGTGAAACGTAAATTTTGATATTTATAATTCCCTTGCGGTGCCCATTTCCACGTCAAGTCGGCGCCATAAAGCATACGGCCTGTATATGCAGGGCCATGATTATGCTCGCCGTGATCATGACTACTATGATCATGACCGCCATGCTCATGCTCATGCTCATGCTCACTATGATCATGAGCATGTTCACCAAACTGCATATGGCCATTACCATTTCGCAAAACACTGAGGCCTAACATCCAGCTATTTGAATCCCCAATATCGCTACCCGTTTCTATTTTGCCTGCAACCACACCAACTGTAGCGGGATCGTCAAAGCCAGCATCCATCTTTTTTCCTGAAAATGCTTCTGCAGAAACCGCCAAGTAAAACTCAGTTGGTAATAAAGCGCTCACTTGAATACCATCATCAAAATAATGACTTCCCAGTAAAGCGCGGTAAACACCTGGCCGTTCAGTGAAAGCATCCTCATGAGTATGTTTACTATTTAAATAACCAAATTCAGATAAAAACCGTCCCGCTTTTATTTTTAATCCTGCAGGTAAAGCTAAGGTCTCAATGAACGCTTCTTCAAGCTCTATTTCTGTGCTGCCATGATGTGACTCAAATATTCCAGTTAGCACACCGCGAAATTTGTCATCAACGCTGCCCGTTAGGCCTAATTCTGTATGACCTAAGCCAAAGCCTTCATCACGGTTAGAAAAAGCTCGCTGCCCATCTTGGTAAAAACCATCGAGTACAACACTCACATCGGGGCCTGAAATAATAGGGCCAGTATTAGCAAAAACACTACCAGAACACCCCATAACCACTGCATTTATTAACCACTTAACCTTCATTTTTTAATTCCATATCAGCACCTTACATTTAAAAAACGTCTCAAATGGAAGGGGCGAGTTCAAAAAATTGCGAATGATCCGCTTGCGAAGTCATAATGTTATAGTATAACATTTCATTAAATCAAGTTAATGATAACAATTAATATTCACAATATTAGGAACTCTGTATGAAACCCATTACCCCTTTAGCTGCATATATAAAGCAACCTTTGCTTGCCCTGCCTATTAGCCTATTACTGGTTGCATGTGGCAATGGCAGTAATGTCGCAGGCAGCGACAATAGTGGCCAAAATCCAACTCCCACTATCGCGCCAAGTCAGCCGGATCCCGCACCAACTAGCGCGCCAGTTTTATCCTATGGCCGCCTTGCTGTTGCAGAGGCAGACCAAACAAACGTCAGACTATTAGATTTAGACTCAGGTAATATTGCAGCCGATATAAGCTTGCAAAACCCCGCGAGTGCGCTTTATCTAAGCCCACAATCTGGCTATGTTGTAGCCATCCAACGTAATCAAGACAAAGTAGAGTTTATTGATTCAGGCCTATTAGGGAGTCAACCTGAGGCCCCCAGTCTGCATTCATTTTCAATAGAGCAAGCGAAACCGACCCACTTTGATTTATCATCCACTGCCGCATCACTGTTTTTTGATGGTGACCAAGGAGCAGGTATCAATGCTGGGTTCCAAGTACTGACAGATAGCAGTATCAAGCAAGCTAAAGCACTAGCAAGTCATGACTTTACACAGGCAATGCACGGCACGGCGCAATTGAGAGGAGAGTTTGCACTGACGACTTTTCGCAGCGACGTAGCGACAACATCACTACCAGACCAAGTCGTAGTAATGCATCAACATAATGATCATTACCATGAGGAAAAAAACATTACGGAATCTTGCCCAGGGCTGCATGGCAGTATGCAGGGTATCCATTGGACAGTATTTGGCTGTGAAGATGGCGTGTTAGCCATCAAGCAAGTTGGGGAAGAATTCAGTGCAATCAAAATCCCCAACATAGCCACCATGGTCGATACTCGCATAGGTACGTTGAAAGGTAGCCACAAACATGACAAGTTTCTTGGTTTAACCAGAACCCAACAAGCATTTTTGGTCGACCCAGAAAATAACCTGATGACAGAAATTCTGTGGCGTGATCAGCCAGAAACGACTATTTTAGCTTATGGTGTTGATCACCATCAAGCACACTTCCTAATGTTTGATAGCAAAGGTTATCTAGGTGTATATGAAATTGAAGAGGATTTTAAGCGCGTCGCTTATATTAAAGTATTAGATAGCGTGCCAAACTTAAACTCTGGGCAAAAATTCAACATCACATCATCAGGCAGTCAAGCCCACGTTTATATTTCCGATCCGGTCAACAATAACCTGCTCACCGTTGACTTAACGAGCGAAGCGGTTATTAAGCAGCTAGCACTGGCCTTTTCACCCGCCCATATCGCATGGGTTGGCATTGAAAAGGAGCCTGCAGCACACCAACACTAATTTAATTATCGGCCTTGGTGCATAAACCCAAGGCCAATATTCCTTATTACAAATTTCTCGCCTAAACTAACAACACTCGCCAATGCTGAATTACCTGTATAAATTCAGCTAGCTGTACCCAATTTACGTTTAGGAAAAACGAAGATGAAACCAGCAAGCTTTATCCTCCTGCTTTCCCTGCTATTGCCCATGTCGGCTTTTGCGACTTCACAAGTCAGCGATCAAATCGCACCTGAAGCGGCCACCGGTAATCAATTTCAATCTTTGGTAATAGCTAAAAAGCACATGGTAGTCACTGCAAACCCTCATGCCAGTGAAGCAGCTTTTGCCATACTTAAACAAAGTGGCAGCGCCATTGATGCGATGATCGCCGCACAGCTGGTTCTCGGCTTAGTTGAGCCACAATCATCAGGTATTGGTGGCGGCGCTTTTTTATTGTATTATGATCAAAAAAGTAAGCAGTTACTTAGCTTTGACGGCAGAGAAACAGCGCCGAGTAAAGCCACAAGTGAGCTTTTCATTGACGCCAACCAAAAGCCGATGGGCTTTTTCGATGCCGTGGTTGGAGGTCGATCCGTTGGGGTGCCGGGAGTCATTGACCTGATGTGGCAAACTCATCAGCAATACGGCAAATTACCCTGGCCTAAGTTATTTGCACCAGCCATCCAACTCGCCCAACAAGGCTTCCAAGTATCGCCTAGATTGGCTCAATTAGTCGCAATGGATCAAGCGCGTCTCAAACAACATCCAAGTACCCGCTCTTACTTTTTTGATGCCGCTGACCAACCCATTACTGCTGGATACATCCTCAAAAACCCCAGCTATGCAAAAAGCTTAAAAATCATCGCAGAGCAAGGCCGCAATGGCTTTTATCAAGGGATATTAGCCAACCAAATCGTCAAAGCAGTGCAAAACCACTCCACTAACCCAGGGTTACTCAGTTTAACGGATTTAACTCAATACCAAATAAAAACGCGGCCAAATACGTGCGTGCAATACCAACAGGATTACCAAGTATGCGGCATGGGATTACCGTCATCAGGTGGCCTAACCGTTGGTCAAATTTTAGCCCTTAGTGAGCGTGCTAACATTGCGCAATATACTGCCAATAGCGCATCGGCATGGCGTATTATTGGGGATGCCAGCCGCCTTGCCTTTGCTGATCGCGCCAAATACATGGCCGACCCAGACTTTGTAGAAAATAACAGTGAAGCATTACTTAGCCCCGACTATTTAGAAAAGCGCGCGCAGCTAATTAAACAGTCAAAAGTCGCATTACCTCAGGTAAACGCTGGTCAACCAGAATTATTAGCCAAGCAAGCACAAAATTGGGGAATACAAACCAGTCAATCTCTACCTTCAACCACCCACTTAGTGATCCATGACCAAACCGGTAATATTGTTTCAATGACATCGAGCATTGAAAATGCCTTCGGCGCAAGACTCATGGTGGGCGGTTTTTTACTAAACAATCAACTAACCGATTTTTCTTTCCAAGCCGAGGCGAATGGCAAGCCAATCGCCAACCGAGTGCAAGCCAATAAACGGCCGCGTTCGTCTATGTCGCCCACCTTAGTGTTCAAGCATAATAAACCCTATCTCGCACTTGGCTCGCCGGGCGGCAGCCGCATCATCAATTATGTCAGTCAAGCCTTGATCGCCCACCTTACTTGGGGTATGCCATTGCAACAAGCTATCGAGTTACCCCACTTAGTCAACCAATCAGGTACCTTTGAATTAGAACAAGGAACATCAAGCAAACAGCTCAAAACTGAACTCATCAAGCTCGGCTATAACACCATCGAGAAAGACCTCAATAGTGGCTTACATGGCTTTATCATCACCGAACAAGGAATTGAATCTGGGGTTGATCCTCGTCGTGAAGGGCTTGCTCTGGGCGAGTAACGCTCGCAACCAAGATACAAATCCCCCAGCTAGTCCAGATGGGGGATTTGAACGTCATAATGAACGAACTAATCAGTCCCAATCAAACTGATAATACACGTCAAATGCACTGTATAGGCCACTCACTGCTTCTAAATAGAGTTTAGGCATCACTTCATAGCGTAAGGCGATTTCGGTCATCGATGAAAAGAGACCAATACCGTAACGAATTTGTACACCTGGCAAAATATAACCAGTAATGTTCAATTGTGAATTATCACCACTGCCACTGGAGTCGAGCGCTAAATCTTTAACTCCTAGGGCTTCGCCGATTTGATTCACCGTACCTGCACTTTGCCCCACACCCAAATTGATCAACATGGACGTCATCATCGAGTCATCACCCGATCGAGAGTCGATCCCCTTACCGCGTAACAAATAGGATAATGCATTTTGCTGATCCATCGCCGGCGTAGAATAAATAGTGATCTCAGGCGCCGATACTGGCCCTTCTAACTTGATCCCAGCGGTCACGTTATCGGCAATTAAAGCCGGATCGCGAATAGCATTAACTGACAGATAGGGTTGGTCCGGTGGTCCAGAGAATAAGAGCAACCCCTTTCTAATTAGCAAGTTTTGACCAAAAGCACGATAAGAGCCATTCACTAAACGAATATTGCCGTTGGTCAGTATCGGGCCATCAATTTTTTTCGTAACTGCGAGCTGTCCCTTAAGGTTCGACTTTAGACCAAATGCATCAATTTTCACATCATCGCCTAACTGCACACCCAACTTCATCTTCAATGGTAAATTAGCGGTTTCGTCGCTGCTAGTACCGGAGTCAACCACCACTACATCATCCGAAATCGATACCGCGCTAGCAGGCAAAGTTTTCACCGCAATCATCCCTTTTGGGACCAATATATTGCCGGTTAAATCCATTTTTTTATCATCTAAGGTAAATTTTAGATCCGGTGAGATAAATAACTGAACTTGTGATTGATAGTCTACTTCTATCTTTTCACCCTTCAAGGTAATCCAGGCATCCAGTCCTTTCTGCCAATCAAATGCGCCATCAATCTGCCCAGATCCATCACCGGTGTTAAAACCACCATTAACTGTCCCTTTAGTACCATTTAGCTTAATTTCTGTATTCAGATCAGAAAGGTACATAGGTACACTGCCACCACCTAGTGCCGCATCTTTTAGGTAAGCGGTTCCCTTTACAATCGGCGCTTTGAGCGGACCATTCACATTAATATCAAAGGACACATCCCCCGCTAACTCATCTAAATTAGGGGCTAGGTAATGTAGCGCTTTTAAATTTAAGCCCTGATAAAATAACTTACCTTGTAACAAGTTTTCTGCCGTATATGGCTGTAAGGTTAAGTCAATATCTGCATTACCTAGCTTATCGGTATCTAGATTAAGCACTAACTTAGCCAATGTTTTATCTAGCTCACCCGTCAACGTTAAGGTTTTTACGGGAATGGCATGCTCCTGGCTATTATCATCAAGAAAGGTCACATTGATATCGCGACTATTAACATCGAAACGTGCGGTTGGCTTTGCGCCCTTGGTCCACTTGGCTGTCACGTTCGTTTGTATCACGCCTTGCAACTTCATTAACTCAGGTAAAAACTGCTGTAAACGGTTAAGATCATAATGCTCAACCACCAGCCCTGTTTCACCACTTTCGCCCGCTTTCGTTGGCTGAAGACAAAATAAACTGGGCGCAGATGACCAACATTGCTTAGCTAACACCACTTGTTTATTGCGATAACTGATTTGGCTGGGTTGATCTAGCTGCCAGCGCCCTTCAATGGTACTAAACCACGCTTGCTGTAATTGCCCCTGCCAGCCTTGATTTTGCCAGCGGCCAGACAGCGCTAATTCCGTCGCTACAGGCTGGCCATCGACCTTTAAGGTAACCTGATGCGATAGATCAGACCCTGACGCGGTTAATCGCAGCGTATCAAGGTCGATTCCTGGCTGCTTTAATTGTTTGATTTCAAGATCTGCTTTACCAGAAGGCTGCTTACTGGCCAACACATCGGCTTTTAGGCTTAAGCTGGCCAAGGAAAGTTCGCCCATTACGATCTTGTTACCGGTTAGATCAATATTAACCTTAGGCGCAGTTAACTCTCCCGCGACCTTAACATCACCCTGTAAATTACCAGCAATATCCGGCAGGGAGCTAGAAATATCCGGGACATTTAAATTTAATAGTAAGTCGACTTTATCTTTAATATGACCCGTTGCAGTGACCTGATTTTTACCATTGATGACCACTAGGTTATCTATTTTCCATTCTAGGCGATCATTGCCCGACACTTTACCTGCGACTTTTAGCGGCTGGTCCATAAACTTACCGTGCAGGTCTAACTTCTCCACTCCTAACTGCCAATGTGAATCTTGCAAGGCAAAACTGTGGCTTAGCTGACCATTTAATTGCGCAGGGTAGTCAGGAAAATAGCTGGTACTATCTATATTGCTTAAATCTAGGTCTCCTTGCCAAGCTAACTGATCAGCTAGATCAAGCTTCCCCACTAAGCTCACCTCTCCAGATAAGGTTTTTGCCAGCAGCTGTTTAACATTTATTTTTTCTAAATTACCTTGAACTTGACCGCTAAGATCAACATCCGGCAAGCCTTCACCGAAAACTAACGTGGCAAGATTAACGTTAAAATTATCTAGGTTCCCTTTCGAATTAACTTCGCCTTGCTTAAGGGTTAACTGCGGCGCTCCCGTTAATGGCCATTGCAACTTCTGCCAAGTTAGCGCTTGTTGATGATCAATGCGCGCACTTAAGGGGGCTGACCACCCTTTAAGGTTCAACTTAACGGGCCCAGTTAAAGTAAGATCTGTACTCAGCTTCTTGGTGTCTCCTGCAGCGCTAAGACGAAGTTTCTGCCCCACTAACTGCCCATCTAAAACGGGGTCGGCTAATAATTTGGCGGAGAGATCCGCTGTTAATGGCCAATCATTACGCAAGCTAACTTGTGCCTGTAATTTCGCACTTAGCTCAGGTAACACTAACTCAAGATCTTCAACAGTGAGCTCATGCTCTACCCAGCTAACTGAGGTATAAAAACGCGTCAAATGGAATGGTGTTTCGCCTTGTTCCAAAGTGAATTGCGTTAAACTCAATTGCGGAATGTGAATAGGTAATGGCGCTTTCAAGGTCGGTAGCACCAACGCCTCATTATTAGCAGGTGTGCTAGCGACGATAGGCTCGGCCTGAGCAGCATTCTCAGTTGGCGTTAGCCTAACCGTTAAGCCATTGACTATTGGCGATAGCGTCGCACCGCGTTGGTTGACCTGAGCTGAAAATAAAAACTGGCTTAAATTCACCGCTAACCCAGGTTGTTGATAGGAAACATCCGAGATATCAACGCCTTCAATACGCAATCCTATCGGAATAGCAACTGAATCGGGTAGCCCTCCGCTGCTAGGTGGCGCTGGCTCTGCCGTTTGCAGTGGGTGAAAGTTCGCATCAACACCCTTTACTGTCAGCCCATCAACACAAATCGCTTTGGCTAAACAGCCCCAATCAAATCGATAGCTCAATTGGTCTATCATTAAATCGACTTGTTCATCTTGCCAGGCAATACCAGACAATTTCGGGGAAAACAGTAATGCTCCCTCATCTAGCTCCAGCTCTAACTGCGGCACAAAGTGTTTAGCTAGATTAATCAATAACACATTGCCATGATGGGACAAAAGCAAGGCAATCAACAAACTCAACAGCAATAAAATACAAAGTAAGCCTCGACGCAACCAAATCATCATAGTTCTGGCCCCATCAAGAAATGTAATCTTACCGCGGTTTCCTCGCTGTTTAGTGGTACACCGAGAAACAGCTTAATTGGACCAATGGGCGATGCCCAAGCGACACCTGCCCCGGTGCCATATTGCAGGTCTTCTGAAAAGTCATTAGTAGCAGTGCCGCCATCAATAAAGGTGGCAATACGCCAATTGGGCTTTACCGGATAACTATATTCTAAGCTCGCCACCGTCAGGTACTTGCCGCCGATTAGTTTATTATCATCGCTTCTTGGCGCGATCGACTTATAGTCATAACCGCGGATTGATTGGTCCCCACCGGCAAAAAAACGCATTGATGAAGGCACACTATTAATGGAATCAACGGCGATAGCGCCTAGCTCTAAACGCGCTAACACACGGTGTTTTTCAGTAAGGGAGCGTAGCCATTTTGTTTGTCCGTACACCTTAAATATATCTTCATCGGAGGCCCAATACTTACTCGAAACTTCCGTTGAAATAAGCTGTTTATCTCCCCACACAGCATTGAGCCCACCACGAACCCGAGTGCGACTATAAGATATGCCCGGAATAATTAGCTTGGTTTTAAGCTCTTGATTACCTTGGATACTATCTTCAATATCGTACTTAATAAATGCGGTACGATCCCAGTTACCTGGCGTTTTCCAAAACCGCTGTACGCCAAGGGTGAATTTGGTGCTTTCCGTATCGTTTTCGTCAAGACGCTGGTAGCCCGTTTGTACATTTAAATAACTCCAATTCGGATTATCTATTGGGATTTTGTAATAAGTTGAGATAGTTTGCGATTGCTTACTCAACTCTAAATCTGCTCCCAAGCTATGCCCCCAATCATTTACCCAAGGGCGCGACCAGCCGAATTTCACTCTTGGCCCATTGTCGGTTGTGACACCGGCACCAACTTCAAAACTATTGGTCGGTTTCAAGCCCACTGTTACTTCGATAGGCACTTGATTACCAATGGCCTTCTCAATATTTGGTCGAACCAACACATTTCTAAAATAGCCACTATCGCTGACTTGTAGACTATATTGCGCAACCTGTGTGGTAAGGTAATAATCGCCCTGTTCAAAGTTTGCCATATTGCGTACCAGCGCTTCAGCTGGCGATGGTTGAGTAAACACTAACGGGCCATAACGAAAACGAATACCCGAATCAAACCACAGAACTATAGTAGCCTTATTTTCTTTTGCTTCTACCTCGACTTTCGATTTAACAAACTTGCCATTAAAATAGCCTCGCTGCAGTGCCATACTGGTAATACTGGATTTAGCAGACGCATAAACACCATGATTAAGCGGCTTATCTACCTGAAGGGGAAGCTTTTTAGCAAATGTTAAAAACACCTCATCATGACGGGCCTCACCGATTAACTTTAAGTCGAGCGCCTTAATTATCACTGGCTCTCCCGCGCTAATGTTAGCGACCACTTTAAGCTTACCCACTTGCCCGTCTTTTAAGCTCACATCTAATTTTACGTCCGAATGATAATAACCTAACGCCTTCAATGCATTGGCTGCTTCCGTTTCTAGGCTATCGCGATAGGAGCCTAAGTTTTTCCCCGTCGGCTCTGCAACCGATAACAGATAGGCTTCAACATTTGCTTCTAACTCTCCGTCAAGGCCTTCTATCGTCAGGTCGACTTTAGCCATAGCGCTAACACTGATCAACAGTGCCATCGTAAACATAGCAAAGCGCAATATCAAAACCATACTTTCCCTATCTAAATATTCTAGAAAACCAATCAGATGAAATAAGAGTGTATTACAAACCCTGATAAAGCTTAATTAACTTAACACCCAATCTTAATAATAATCATGGTATTTCAGTTTTATCGATAACTTCCAGTTATACCTGACTAAACTTTAAGCAATACTTAGTGTTAGTGAAATATTTCCTAACGCGAGGCGGTCTCACTTTATATACTTACATATGCTTACTTTTGCGCTTGCCTTAAGGACTTTATAACCAGTCAGCTGAGCCAACAAATGGAGATGAATCATGCGCGTGTCACCGGATCCAATAAAGAGCTACCCATTTTGGATTAAGCCCTTCTTTTGGCTACAGCAGAAAAATTACGGCCAAGTCCTTACCCCCGGCTTACTTTGGGGCAAAGTACCTTTACTATTTGCCACCGTAGCTTCTTTATATGGCGTAATAAACCGCAAACGCTCACCTATCAATGCGGTGCTACGCTCACTGGTCACGGTTCGAGTATCGCAAATCAATCACTGTCAGTTTTGTATTGATATTAATAGCATGACCTTAGCCAAACGAGCGGGCTCCGAAGATAAAGTAATGGCCTTAAGTGATTGGCGCAACCAAACCATATTCAGTGAACAAGAGCGTGCAGTGCTCGATTATACCGAGGCGATGTCGGACAGTGGTAAAAGCGTCACCGACCAACAAGTTGAGCGATTAAAAACTTGGTTTGACGAAAAAGCCATGATTGACCTGACAGGTCTGATTGCGTTTCAAAATATGTCTGCCAAATTCAACGCTGCTCTTGATGTGCCTGCGCAAGGTTTTTGTCACATTCGCCCTCAGGAGCAAACTGATGAAATTAAATAAGTGGTTACTGGTTGTCGCTATATTAGTGTTGGCAGTACTTTTTTTCTCTTTAGAGATCAATCAATACCTCACCCTTGATTATATCCAGCAACAACACTTTGAATTACAACAAGCGGTTGAACAACGCCACTTACTTTATACCTTGGGATTTTTTGTTGCTTATGTGCTCATTACTGCCGGTTCATTGCCGGGCGCTGCAATCCTCACCTTACTTGCAGGGGCGCTATTTGGCTTAGCTGAAGGTTTTATTATCGTTTCCTTTGCCAGTTCAATAGGCGCAACCTTGGCTTTCTTAGTCGCACGCTATCTACTAAGAGAGCGGCTTCAAGCAAAGTGGGGCCATAAGCTCCGTCAATTTAACCAAGGTATAGATAAGCAAGGTGCGCAATATTTACTGAGTTTACGGTTATTGCCGGTGGTGCCGTTTTTTCTCATTAACTTATTAATGGGACTCACGTCGATCAAAACGCGCACATTTTACTGGGTTAGCCAATTAGGGATGATCCCCGGTACATTAGTCTACGTTAACGCCGGCACTGAACTGAGCAAGATTAGCTCGCTACAGGATATCGCCTCTCCCTCTCTCTGGTTTGCTTTTGCGTTATTGGCCCTATTACCCCATTTACTTAAATGGGCTACCGCTCGCTACCAGCAATATAAGCGTTACAAACCTTACCCTAAACCGAACAAATTTGATTACAACTTAGTGGTGATCGGTGCTGGCGCTGGCGGTTTAGTCAGTAGTTATATTGCGGCAACCGTCAACGCGAAAGTCACGATTATCGAGCAACATAAAATGGGCGGTGATTGTTTAAATACCGGCTGCGTGCCATCTAAGGCTTTGCTGCGCAGTGCACACTTTGCCGCCGAGCTAAATAAGGCAACCGCCCTTGGCTTTGCACCCATAGCAAGCAAGGTTGATTTTAAAGCGGTAATGGACCGGGTTCATAATGTGATCAAACAAGTTGAGCCGCACGACTCCATTGAGCGCTACAGCAAGCTAGGCGTCAATTGCCTGCAAGGCAAAGCAACCATCAAAACACCTTATGCTGTCGAGCTAAATGGGCAAACACTGCTGACAGAAAACATCATTATCGCCACTGGCGCCAAACCCTTTGTGCCACCGATTAAAGGGCTTGATCAGGTGGAGTACTTAACTTCAGACAGCCTTTGGCAGCTCGAACAGTTACCACCAAGGTTATTGGTGGTCGGCGCAGGCCCGATTGGCTGTGAATTAGCCCAAGCCTTTGCTCGCCTTGGCTCAAGAGTAACCATGATAGATGTCGCGAATCAATTACTGCCCAGAGAAGACCCTAGCGTATCCAGCATACTACTCAAGCAATTCCAGCAAGAAGGAATCCAATGTCTATTAGGTGTCACCCTCGATTATTTTAGTCACGATACTGACGGCCAATGGGCCCATTATCAAACAGCACAAGGGGAGCAACGTATTAGCTTTGATAAGGTGTTAATCGCCGTGGGACGTAAAGCCAATACCGAAGGGTTCGGCTTAGAAAACTTGGGTATCAAGCTTGAAGCAAACGGCACCATTAAACTTGATCCCTATTTACGCACTGAGTATCCAAACATTTTTGCCGTTGGTGACGTTGCCGGGCCCATGCAATTTACGCACTTTGCCGCCCATCAAGCTTGGTATGCCAGCGTTAATGCTTTATTTGGTCGCTTTAAAAAGTTCAAGGCGGATTACCGCGTGATCCCAAGCGTCACCTACTGCGATCCACCCATCGCTCAAGTGGGCATTAATGAAACGCGTGCTAAAGCAGACAATATTCCCTATGAAGTAACTGAATTTGCTTTAGATGAACTGGATCGCGCCATCGCTGATAGCGCCAAACAAGGCGTGGTAAGAGTATTAACCGTGCCGAAAAAAGATACTATTTTAGGCGTGACGATTGTTGGACAGCATGCTGGAGAAACTATTGGCGAGTTTGTACTAGCGATGAAACATGGTCTAGGGCTTAATAAAGTACTCGGCACCGTTCATGCTTATCCAACCATGCTTGAGGCCAATAAGTACGCGGCAGGCGCATGGAAACAAAAGCATAAGCCAACACGTATTTTAGCGCTATTAAAACGGTACTTTACCTCGCGACGCGGTTAGCTTTAATCGGACTCAAAAGTAAGGTGTTTTTTTACTGCAGTCTGAATCACCCCGAAAAACTCGGCGGTTTGCTTGCATCAGTCAAGCTTTACCCCCTTGGATCTCATTCCTTAAAACACTCTTGAAGCAGTCTACTGCGTTATCGCCTGCTCACGTCGGATGACAGCTGCAGATAACTCAGGAGCTGTTTTAGGCAGTAAATTTCGACTAAACTCTTCAGCAGCTAATGCCTTGCCAAACAAATAGCCTTGAAATAACGCGCATCCCTTGGCTTTTAAAAAGTTAAGTTGCGCGACATTTTCAACGCCTTCTGCGATGACCTCCAAGCCGAGGTTTTCAGCCATAGCAATAATGGCTGCCACAATCGCTTGTTGGCTTACTTGAGTTTCTAAATGCTCAACAAATGAGCGATCTATTTTCAATGCAGTAATAGGTAAAGTGCTTAAATATGACATTGAAGAATAGCCGGTACCAAAGTCATCAATCGCAAAACGGATGCCAAATGCACGTAACGCTTTAATTTTCTCAACGGCGTCATCAAGCTGTGATACCAAAATAGTTTCAGTGATCTCCAACTCTAACAAGTTAGGGTTGATTTGACTTTGTTTGACGATTTGGCTGATCTGCTCAACAAAGTCGACTTGTAAAAATTGCTTAGGGCTGACATTAACAGAGAGTGTTTTAAACTGCTCTGGTAAAGCGGAATCTTGCCAATGCTTTAACATTAAACAGGATTGCGTCAGCACCCAATTACCTAACTCAATAATCAGCCCTGAATCTTCAGCTGCAGGCACAAACTCACTGGGTGAGATCCAGCCTCGCTGTGGCTGATACCAGCGTAATAACGCCTCACACCCTACTACATTGCCCTTACGATCGGCTTTGGGCTGTAAGAATAATTTAATTTCATCTTGCTCGAGCGCCAAACGCAGCATCTGTTGTAAATTGTGATTACGTTGCACTCTGTTTTCCATTTCTTCAGAGAAAAAATGGATCATATCGCGACCATCTTCTTTGCCATGAAACATCGCAATATCAGCCTGACGCAAAATATCGGTCGCCGAATACTCACCATCAGGAAACAAGGTGATGCCAATAGTACAAGATAAATTAATGCGCTGACCTTGCAGTACAAAAGGAGACGCAATGCGTTTACGAACCGCTTGAGCAAAGCCTAAGGCTAGTTCAGCCACGCGATCAGGCTCATCGCCGAGCTGGGGCAATACAATTGCAAACTCATCGCCTAATAGTCGCGCAACAATGTTACCGCTTTCCATCATCTGCAATAAACGTTTGGCCACCATCCGTAGCAAGGTATCCGCCGCCATATGACCGTGAACGTCATTTACCTGCTTAAACTTGTCAAGATTAATGAAAAGCAAACAGCCACATTGCTGACTTTGTTTACTACGGTTAATTTCAATCTCTAAGTGCTCAAGTAATTTACGCCGATTAGGCAATTGGGTGACTTCGTCATGGTAGGCTTGAAACGCGACCAAATCTTGTGCATTGCGGTATTCGGTGATATCCGTATGCGTACAAATTAAACGAGATGGCTTACCGTCTTCAGCCCATTCGATAATCTTGCCGCGATCCAGTACCCAGCAATTGCTGCCATCTTTACATTGAACACGGTGGATATGTTCATAAAATGGCGTTTTACCTGCTAAATGTAACCGTAAGCAAGCAAACATATCCGTCAGATCATCAGGATGAATGCGCTGCTCGAGCTCTTCAATATCATCACCAATTTCCTCTTCAACATAGCCCAGCATTTCCTTCCAGCGGGTAGAAAAAAACACTTGATTAGACTCTATATTCCAATCCCATACACCATCTCGCGCCCCACTTAAAGCATAATGCCAGCGCTGTTCACTGGCACTTAATTGCTCAAAGTTTAATTTCATTTTGTCAGCCATCGCCATAAATGCACGCTGTAACAAGCCTATCTCACCTTGCCCTTCTTTGAGCGGGGGAAAAGCATCCTCACTATTAAGTTGCTGCGCAGCTTGAACTAAGCGATTAAGAGGCGAAATAATCATTTTTACCAATAACAAGGTCAAGGTAAATAAGGCAATCGCCACCACTAACGCGTTTTTCATCGAGTCTTGTACGGTATTAGTTAATAACGTTTGATAGGGCTTAACCAGTGAATAAGAAACGAAAATGGCGCCGGTATTGTTACGTTTTAAACTGTGGTCTTTACGCGCGAGTTGTAATGGCGCATAAACATATATGGTTTTGTCAGCATCAACATATTGGTAAAGCAGGCGGTTTTTATCACGCGCTTGGTAAAAATCAGCCCATTCAAATTCAGGTAGCACCGCACTGGCGAACATAAACTTTAAGCTCATTTGATTAGACAATAACACTTCAGCATTTTCATCTAATACAAGTAGCTGTGATACATTGTCGTTGAGGGCTGCCAAGGTCAGCTCACGCTCTGCCACCGCGTTATCATGACGCATCAAGGCATCCGATAAACTTTGTTGTAATTTATTAACTTTACCGAGCACCTCTTCACGACTTTGCAGTAATAAACGCTCACTTTTCGTTTGATAATCGAGGTAAATAAAAGCGGTTTGTAAGACCAAAAAAACCAACAGTAATAACGCTGGAATAACCGACGCTAATGACCATAAACGAGGGTTATTCATAAATCACCTTCTCAAGTACCTGACTATTGACTAACTGACTTAAATCAGGAACTTGCTCTAACATACCGCGATAAACCATCAACTCGCCAAGATCTTGTGCTTGGGTATTTAATGCCGATTTAGCTTGACCCGATAAACGTAAAATAGATTCAACCGGCTCAATAAATTTGACCCCTTGTAAACTACTGTGCATTTCACTGGTATACAGCTGCAACCGCATCGCCATTAACTGCACCGCTTTTTGCGGTCGGCCTTTTTGAAATTTTCTCGCTTTATAATAACTTTTTAATAATTCAATTAAGGCTGGCTGTTGATGTAAAATGGCATTATCTGAAGCGACGATTAAGTTAACAATTCTGCCAGGTAAACGCGCGCTATCAAATATCGGTACGCCTCCTAGCGCCAATAATTTTTGTTTAACTGGCTCACTGGTAATCAATGCATCGACTTGATTACGGTGAAAAACCTGACGCTGCTCATCAAGCTTTACTTCTATTAATTCAACATCGTGAGCAACTAAATTAGCATGACTTAAGGCTTCAGCAAGTAATAATGAGCCAGCGGCGTTGTTTTCATAACCAATACGTTTTCCTTTAAGATGCTTAATTTGCGTGACACCGGGCAAGCCGATGATAGCATCGCCGCCAACGGATTCATCAACAATGGCGATCACCTTAAGCTTACTGCCTCGAGTGATAAGGGTTAGCACTTCATCAAGAGACAAAAAGGCGACATCTAGTTTTCCGGCCTCAAAACTATGGGCAACATGGCTGGCACTGGTTAATTCATACAGCGAAACCAACTGTGTATCTAAATATTCCATTTCTCTAGCCAAAAAAATGGGCTCAAAGCCAGGCCAAGGAGCAGCGCCTACCCGTAATAATTCGTTTTGTGGTACACAAGCACTGATGAGCCCAGTCAAGATAGCGAACGATAATAAACGAGATGAAAAAGTCATGGCTTTGCTCATGTAAACAGCGATCCTTTGCCGGATTATAATTTTTTTACATATATTGCCAGACTGGTAAGCCAATGAACAGATAAGTCATACTGAAGCAGAGATCGGCTTACGTTTTTAGGTGAAGACTCACAATTTGTACACAAGCCAAGACGCATATTAAAGGAGAACGTAGCGCCCGTTATAACCTCCATAAGCTTGCAAGGAAGCAGTGGCATCTCTGCACGAGCTTCCTTACATAATCCTTAAATTGAGCACACTATTAACATATGTGCTCCCCTGTACCAGCATCACATATCGATTAAGATCACTCGTGTTTCGTATGGCCGCAACACTTGATGGGCTAACACGGCCTGCTGCTCAATCGCTGCATAATTACCTAATAAGTAGCGCGCATCATCGAGCGCGAGCTCACTCGGTAATACACACTCTTGTGCTTGCCCGTAGTAGTTATTCAAACACAGCAATATTTGCTGTTGGTCTTTCCGCTGAAAGGCAAAAATAGCGGGGTGTGACGGCAGCAGATCAAGGTAGTCGCCACTGGTAATGACCGGCACGGTTTTACGCAGCTCAATTAAGCGTTGATAAAAGTAAAATACCGAGTGTTGGTCAGCCAGCGCTTGCTCAGCATTAATCTGTGGATAGTTATTCGCAACATCTAACCAAGGTTTGCCTTGACTGAACCCTGCGTACTGACTGTTATCCCATTGCATCGGCGTGCGTGCGTTATCTCGTGATTTTTGCGCTAAAATAGCCAGCATATCATCATTACTTACGCCATTATCATTCACCATAATGTTGTACATATTGGTGCTTTCTACGTCACGGTATTGCGCAATCGAGGTGTATCCCGGATTGGTCATACCAATCTCTTCCCCTTGATAAATATAGGGAGTGCCTTGCATCATGTGGATTGATGCCGCCAACATTTTGGCAGACTCAACTCGGTACTCACTGTCATTACCCAAGCGGCTAACCACCCTTGGCTGATCATGATTACACCAAAATAAAGCGCCCCATCCTTGGCCGTTTAGCCCGGTCTGCCAGTGGTTGAAGATTGCCTTAAGTTGTAAAAAATCAAACGGCGCTTTGCTCCATTTTTCTCCGTTTGAATAATCGACTTTCAAATGATGAAAGTTAAATACCATCGACAGCTCTTTGCCCTCCAACGATGAGTACTGCTGGCAATGAGCGAGTGTCGTAGAAGACATTTCTCCCACGGTAACGCTGCCATAACGTTGAAAGACATCGCGACTGATCTCTTGCAGATACTCATGTACGCGCGGACCATCGGTATAAAAACGGCGACCATCTCCTTGGTCATCATTAGGAAAATCTTGTTGCTTAGAGATCAGGTTAATCACGTCTAAACGAAAACCATCGACGCCTTTTTCGGCCCAAAACTCAATCACCTGTTTAACGGCTTGGCGAACCTTAGGGTTTTCCCAATTTAAATCTGCTTGCTGTTTGGCAAAAAGATGTAAGTAGTATTGATTGGTCGCTTCGTCTAATGCCCAGGCGTTGCCGCCAAATTTGGATTGCCAATTGTTAGGCTCTTTGCCAGCGACAGGAGAGTGCCAGATGTAATAATCACGATAGGGACTGGACTTATCGCCCAGTGCAGATTGAAACCAAGCATGTTCAGTCGAGGTATGGTTAACCACAATATCCATAATAATTCGGATACCCCGCTGATGCGCCTCACCGAGCAGCCGATCGAAATCTTCCATCGTGCCAAAATCTGGGTTAATTGCGAAATAATCCGAAATATCGTAACCATTATCGATCATCGGCGATTGATAAACGGGTGTTAACCAAATGGCATCAACCCCTAATAACTGCAAATAATCTAATTTAGAAATAATACCAGCAATGTCACCAGTACCTTTACCGCCACTATCGCAAAAGCTTTTTGGGTAAATTTGATAGATGGTCGCCGTCTTCCACCATAAAGGATCTTGATTAAGTGTACTCATACGTTACTTACTCACTTAACGAAATAGAGAAGAGTGGTGAATACCACTCTAAAACAGAGATGACTAAGCGTTACTGGCTTCTAAATCGCCCTTGCTTTGTGCGCGTTTGTACATCAGCAGTGTTAATGCCGCAGGCACCACAATCGCCACCAGCATGGCACCTAAGAACGTCATCCAATATTGTGGCTGAATAGAAAGAATGCCCGGTAACCCACCAACACCAATACCATTTGCCATCACCCCGGCACTGCCACAGATGGCTGCCGCCAATGAGCTGCCGATCATCGCGCTAAGCATGGGAAACTTGTATTTAAGGTTGATACCGTACATTGCAGGCTCCGTCACCCCAAGATACGCAGAGATAGCCGCAGGTATTGAAATATCCCGTTCGCCGTGTTTTTTACTAATGATGATTATCCCCATCACTGCAGAAGCCTGAGCAATATTCGATAATGCTATAAGAGGCCAAATTGGTGTGCCACCCAGCTGCTGCATAAGCTGTAAATCCACCGCGTTGGTAGTGTGGTGAATACCGGTGATCACCAGCGGTGCATACAGGAAGCCAAACACCATCGAGCCAAGCACCGCGAAATCTCCCGTCATCGCGACTTTGGCTGCAAAAGCCACCCCATCACCCACCATTCGACCGAATGGACCAATCAACGCATGGGCCAAAATAACCGCTGCAATAAGCGAAATAAACGGCACCACGACCAAATAGAGATAGGCAGGGATAATACGTTTTAAGTTTGTTTCAATGAATGCCAACGCAACCCCAGCCAAGATCGCCGGAATGACTTGAGCTTGATAGCCCACTTTCTCAATCACGAACCAACCAAAATCCCACACTTCTGGTACTTGAGTACCAATCAGGTAAGCATTCATTAGTTGCGGCGAAACTAGCGTCACCCCAAGGGTAATACCCAGAATCGGTGTTCCGCCTAGCTTCTTAACTGTTGACCAACACACACCAACAGGTAAGAAGAAGAAAATAGCCTCACCAATCAACCAAAGAAAAGCATGCACACTGGCCCAAAACTGACTGATTTCAGTTAATGTTTGCCCATCAAACATTTTGATGTCGCCAATCACATTACGGAAACCTAAGATCAAGCCACCTGTGATAATCGCCGGCAATAATGGCACGAAAATTTCTGCTAAATGAGAAATGCCACGCTCTAACGCATTCATGTTTTTACGCGCAGCCAGTTTAGCCTCATCTTTTGATGCTTCTGACTTACCCGTTAATTGCAGTAATAGTTTATAAACTTCATCAACCTCAGTACCGATAACAACTTGAAACTGTCCCGCATTGGTAAAGCAACCCTTAACAATACGGATGGTTTCTATCTGCTTAATATCTGCTTTTTCGGTTTCGTTTAATACAAAACGTAAGCGAGTTAAGCAGTGGCTGACGCTGGCAATGTTCTCATTACCCCCAATCAGCTCAATCAGACGTTCAACGTCTTTTTTAGCGATCTTACTCATACCTTTTATCCACCCTATTTGGTTATTACTTATCAGCATAGTTGCACAACAAAGTGGGAACAGTCCCAAACCAAGTAAATACTGACACAAGGCGTAACAACAAAAAATGGGAACATTCCCATTAATTGAAAGTGATCACAAACTATCGAACTATCAGCAGCAGGATGCGCGATCAAGCTCTAACTTTTTAAGCACTTAGACTTGTGATAAAAATTTATAAATGGACTAAACAAAGTGGAAGAAGCTAGAGAGGGGGTTGGGTGATATGTGTACCATCAACCAGCTCACCCAATAACTGCTGAATCAATATTTTAGCAGCCTGCTCACCTACCTGACGGTAACCAGGATCGACGCTGTAAACATTAGGAAAAAGAAATGACAATAACTCATTGCCGCCGACACCAGTCACCACAATATCGTCTCGCTGGCATTCTTGTAATCGTTTAATAACACCTAAGGCTAGTGTATCGCTGGCACAAACAATCCCTTGGGTATTTTCATCTAACACTTTATCTACTAACTGGTAAGCACTTTCATGATGCAACTCCCCGGTCTGAAAAGTCGCGGTAATATCATGCTGTTGACACCAATCTAGATAGGCTTGTAAGCGCAGTAAGCCGGTGGTTTTATCACTCGGGTCGACGCCAATGAAAGCAATGTTGGTTAATTTTTTTTGCTGTAAATAGTTCAAGGCTTTATGGATAATCTTTTGATGATCGTAATTGATTGATGAAACCGACTGACCATCCATTGCAACTAATACCGCTTTATTGTGCCACTGTTCAATTGCCGCTAAATCGATATCCGTAAATCCAAACACGATGACACCATCAACATGACGCTTAGCGAGTACTTTAAGGTGCTCAGATGTTTTAGCGCGATCAAACTGACTTTCCATGATCACCACATCGTAACCATGGCCATATAAAACCTGCAGCATACTGCTTACAGCACGGTTTTCTGATGGCGAATCTAGCCGCGAGATAATTACCCCAATCACTTTTTGGCTGCCGCCACGCATGGATTGAGCCGATTTAGAGGGCACATAACCAGACTCAGCAATAATACGTTCTACTTTTTGCCGCGTTTCAGGTTTCACTTTAGGGTCATTAGTTAATACACGCGATACGGTGGATTTCCCAACACCTGAAAGCCGAGCGATATCAACAATGGTGAGTTTTTTTATCATGGCTTACTGCGCTAAACGTAACTGAGCAGCAAAACGAACAGGCACAGCCTGCGTCAGCGTTTCTTTATGGGCTTGCACAATGATGAGATCGAACAAAACAGCAGAGTTGGCCAAAATATTGCCCTATTATGAAATATTTCAAGATTATACTTAACTGCTGCGAAGATGCTAGGCTGACAAAAACATCCATTCAGCTCGAGAAAGTAGCTCAGTAAGAACCGTGTTTCATTAGCTGACGGTCTTTAGCTGACCGTCCTTAGTCATGTCGATTTAGTTTTCTTTGCACCTAAATCAGCGCTGTACGGGGTAAATAAAAAGGGCTGCCTAAGCAGCCCTACTAAAGACGCGAATATTACTGGTTTTTCAACGCTTGAATACGGTCTTCTAACGGTGGGTGAGTCGAAAACAGTGAGCTGAATCCGCCATTGATACCAAAAGCAGCGAATTGGCCTTGCATCTCGTGCTGATTGCCACCGCGTAGACGCTCTAGCGCGTTGATCATTTTTTGCTTATCAACAAGAGTTGCTGCGCCAGCATCGGCAGCAAATTCACGTTTACGGCTAAACCAAGCAACAACAACAGAGGCCGCTGCGCCAAATACCGCATAAAGCACCATGCTGATGGCAAAAGAAGCAATAAAACCTAAACCACCTTCACCTTCTTCGTCGCCACCCAGCACATTTTGAATAATGTTAGAGACGATAGACACAAAGAAGTGAACAAAGGTATTCATCACACCTTGCACTAAGGTTAAGGTCACCATGTCACCATTAGCAATGTGGCTAATTTCGTGTGCTAGCACCGCTTCAACTTCGTCGCGAGTCATGTTTTGCATTAAACCAGTACTAACAGCAACCAGCGATGAGTTCTTCGTCATACCAGTAGCAAATGCGTTCATGTCAGGGCTTTGGTAAACCGCAACTTCAGGCATGGTGATACCGACTTTTTTAGCTTGCTCTGCCACGCGTTCCATCAGCCAATGCTCATCAGCATTACGCGGCTCAGTGATCACTTCTGCGCCGACAGAGCGCTTGGCAATCATCTTTGACATCGCTAAAGAAATAAACGCGCCGCCAAAACCAAATACCAAAGCAAACGTGAGTATTCCGCCAATACCGCGACTGTTAATACCTGTCACAGCAAAAATAATTTGTAACACAATACCCAGTACTAGCATGACCGCTAAGTTGGTGAGTATTAAAAGCGCAATTCGTTTCATGTCTGTCCTCTGCCTAATGGCTCTATCATTGATGGGATGAAAACAACGACATAATATGTCTAATAGTTAAAATATCAAGTACTCTTTACGTTTTTTTACGCTATTTATTTTACAAAGCAAATACTCAATTAACAAAAAACCAACAAAACAAATATGGCCTCTATCATCCCCCTACAACATTGCCGCCACATCGAGGCATTGCGCAGCTTCTAAAGCATCCGCTTGCGGCATAAAGGGCATATGCCCGAAATAGGGTGCATCAATATGCTGGCGCAAATAATCAATATTTGCAGTTAAGTAAGCCTGCTCTGACGCCGGACTGTTGGCGACCCAACCGGCAATTTTTAGCCCGCAAGCGATGATGCTTTCTGCCGTTAATATGGCGTGATTAAGGCAACCTAACTTCATCCCAACCACTAAGATAACAGGCAATTGCTTATCCGCGACCCAGTCGGATAAATATTGACCATCACCAAGAGGTAAACGCCAACCGCCCGCACCTTCCACCAGCACAATATCTGCTCCTTGAGTTTTTAACTGTTGAAAGCCAGCATCAACCCTTGCCATGCTGATGACTTGCCCTGCTTGTTGCGCGGCAATATGCGGGGCAATCGGCGGCGCAAATACAATCGGATTAATAGCTTCATAGGGCAAATCAAATGACCCGTGTTGTTGCAGTAATAACGCGTCTTCGTTAAGTAAGCCGTGATGGCTAAGCTCTGCCCCTGCTGCAATGGGTTTGTAACCAATAACCGTTTTCTTCATGTCTCGCAAGCTTTGCATCAAGGCGCACGTGATAAAGGTTTTTCCAACTTCAGTGTCAGTACCGGTAACAAAAAATGCTTGGCTCATCTAACTAATTCTCCGTAACAAAGATCATGCTAAGTGTAAGAAACGGGTTAAAAATTTGCTTACTTAATTAGTTCAGCATAGCAAACGTAATAGGTGGCAGGATATAACCCATCTTGAGTACGAAATACCTCGTAGCCTTGGCTCATTTTTAATAATTTTTGTTTGCCGCCTAAACCCGAGCTTGCCCGCTGAGCTTGCACATAATTAGCACCGATGCCTTTAAGATCTTTAAGTAACCTTAGCGGCGTGTCATAGAGCAACACTTCAGGACGCACTTGTAAGTCGACTTGCGAAAACGGCGCAGCTTGGGTGCTTGCTTCAATCGCATTAAGAGGCAAAAAACCATTAACATGTTGCTGCTCATCCACCGCTCGCCAAGCTTGTTTTAACTCATTTAACGAGCCAGACACTAAAGTAGTAAACCCTAGGCGGCCACCGGGCTTTAATACTCGGTGTATTTCTTTCATCGCGCGGCTTAAGTCATCGCACCACTGCAAAGCAAGGGTCGAAAATACTAAATCAACCGAGTTACTTGCTATTGGCAGGGCTTCGGCATCACCATTGAGCCAATGGATATTTGGGTTGCGATGCGCTTTGGCATGCTTGAGCATGCCAAAAGCAATATCCACCCCATAAACTTGCGCACTCGATTCGCTGAGCAACTGAGTAAAATAACCCGTGCCTGAGCCGAGATCGAGCCAGATTGGTGCTGCGCCGCACTGCGAACTTTTTGGTGTTACAACAGGCGCAAGTTGCGCCAATAATTGATGCCCTGTATTGCGCTGTAACTCGGCGACATCATCATAAGAATGCGCCGCTTTTGAAAATGCGTTCGCCAATAACTGCTTATGGTGTTTAGCCATACTGCGCCACCAAAATCGAATTTAAGCTCGCTAATAAGTCTGCAATATCTTGCTGTTGATGGCCCGTAGTTAAGGTTATGCGCAACCTAGCGGTGCCTTTAGCAACCGTGGGCGGACGCATCGCACTGCAATAAAAGCCTTGTTGGCGTAGCGCATTGGCTACTTCAAGCGCCCGTTGACTGTCGCCAATAACAACGGGTTGAATCGCGCTATTCGACGCCATTAATGGCAACTGATATTGCCCAGCCAACTGCTTAAAGTATTGAATATTGTCTTGCAGCTGTTGTTGACGCCAAGACTGAGTTTGTACTAAATCAACGGCTTTACTAATTGCCACCGCCTGCGCTGGCGGCATGGCCGTGGTGTAAATATAGGCCTTAGAAAAATTGACTATGTAATCGATCAAAGACTGTGAGCCAGCGATCATCGCGCCGCCAACACCTAGCGCTTTGCCAAAGGTGGCCATATAAATATCAAGTTCGCTGTTTTTTAACCCTGCCGCCGCCGCAGAGCCCGTGCCATCTGGGCCACACACGCCAATGCCGTGGGCATCATCCAACATTAACCAAGCTTGGCTCTGATTGCGTAATTGCAGCAATTCAGTAATAGGCGCACTATCGCCATCCATGCTAAATACACCTTCTGAGACAATTAGTTTGTTTTGCCCCGACTTAGTCAACAGCGAGGTTAAATGTGCCATATCATTGTGGCAAAACCGCATCATAGGGCAAGGCAAAAAGCTACCCGCTTCCATTAACGAGGCATGGTTTAGCTTGTCTTGCAGTAATAAATCATCTTTGCTTAGCAGTAGCTTTAAAATAGCTTGGTTAGCGCTGTAACCTGAGTTAAACAAGGCCACCGCGTCAACCCCAAGCCAGCTTTTAAGCTTGGCTTCTAAATCAGCATGGGCTTGGCTATACCCCGTCACCAAGGCGCTCGCGCCACTGCCGCAGCCGTATTGGGCTAGACCGCTTTGCCACGCATTGATAAGCGTAGGCTCGGCTGCCAATGATAAATAATCGTTACTGGAAAAATTAAGATAGCGTTGCCCGCCAACCTCAAGGTAGCGCCCTTGCGCGCCAGCAACGGGCGTTAATTGACGATATAGATGCTCAGCTTGGCGCTGAGCCAAGGCGGGCTTGATAAAATCAAACGCCATTAACGTACTCGGGCGGTCGCGTCGTAGAATAAATCCGTGTCTTCGGTGATCGGCCCTAAGGGAAGTTCCGCTTCCGACACGGTTGGATCCACGTGATATTCTTCGCGGTTAATACCTAATTTTTTAAACAGCTGCATATCACTGTTTTCTTCAGGGTTAGGCGTGGTTAATAGCTTACAGCCATAGAAAATAGAGTTCGCGCCCGCCATAAAACACAAGGCTTGGGTTTGCTCGTTCATTTTTTCACGTCCCGCCGATAACCGGACATGGGATTGCGGCATCATAATACGCGCCACTGCGATAGTGCGGATAAATTCAAACTCATCCAAATCGTCGACATTTTCTAGTGGCGTACCTTTTACTTTAACCAACTTGTTAATAGGCACACTTTCTGGGTGTTTCGGCATGTTAGCCAGTTGCGCTAATAATCCCGATCTGTCATTCGCCGACTCGCCTAGGCCAACAATACCGCCACTACACACTTTCATGCCAGAATTACGCACATGATCTAGGGTATCAAGGCGGTCTTGATAGGTGCGCGTGGTGATAATTTTGTCGTAATACTCAGGTGAAGTGTCTAAGTTATGATTGTAATAATCTAGGCCCGCATCCGCTAAGCGCTTAGCTTGGCTTTGATCTAACATACCCAGTGTCATACATGATTCAAGTCCTAATGCTTTAACACCTTTCACCATTTCTTCAATGTAGGGTAAATCGCGCTCTTTCGGGTTTTTCCATGCCGCGCCCATACAAAAACGAGTAGAGCCTGCCGCTTTGGCTTTTTTTGCTTCTTCTATTACTTTCTCAACTTCAAGTAAGCGCTCTTTTTCTAGGCCGGTATCATAGCGGGCACTTTGTGGACAATATTTACAATCTTCTGGGCAAGCGCCGGTTTTAATTGATAATAAGGTACTAACTTGTACTTGGTTGGGATCAAAGTGAGCACGGTGAACCGTTTGCGCTTTAAATACGAGATCCATAAATGGCAATGCAAAAAGTGCGTTTACTTCCTGTATTGTCCAATTGTGTCTTACTTCTACTGACATGCTCATGCCCCGCTATCAATGTTATGTTTCTTTAAAATAATTTGGCTAGTGTATGGATGAACGCTAGACTGTCAACTTTTTCAGCACCACCAAGTTAACTAATGGTTACTTTATGAGCATTAATACCGAGTTTGATTTACAACATATTTGGCACCCTTATACATCAAGTATCAACCCACTGCCTTGTTACCCCGTGGTCCGCGCCCATGGCGTACGTTTAGAGTTGGAATCAGGCCAGCAATTAATCGATGGCATGTCATCTTGGTGGGCCTGCATTCATGGCTACAATGTGCCCGAGTTAAATG
The DNA here is from genome assembly GCF_021295315.1 of Motilimonas cestriensis. Lineage (GTDB taxonomy): Bacteria > Pseudomonadota > Gammaproteobacteria > Enterobacterales > CBDFNC01 > Motilimonas > Motilimonas cestriensis. Next base: position 158,849 of record NZ_JAIMJA010000010.1, read on the forward strand.
AAGCCGCGCAAACTCAACTCAACAAAATGGCGCACGTGATGTTTGGTGGCATTACCCACCAGCCCGCCGTTGATCTATGCCAAGCCTTAGTCGAGCTCACCCCACCATCACTGCAAAAAGTATTTATCAGTGACTCTGGCAGTGTTGCCGTTGAAGTGGCGTTAAAAATGGCATTGCAGTATTGGCACAGCCTAGATCAACCGCGCGCAAAGTTTTTAACCGTGCGTAATGGTTACCATGGTGACACCTTTGGCGCGATGGGCGTTACCGACCCCAAAAATTCAATGCACGAGCTGTATCAAGATTTTCTGCCAGAGCATTATTTTGCCCCCGCGCCTCAGACCCGATTTGGCGAGCCCTGGGACGAAGCTGAAATGGACGAGATCAAGGCCCTATTAGCAAAGCATCACCAAGAAATGGCCGCAATTATTATTGAGCCGATAGTGCAAGGCGCGGGCGGCATGCGTATCTATCATCCTCACTATTTAACCACGCTACGCCAATTAGCCGATCAATACGGTTTGTTATTAATTGCCGATGAAATTGCCACTGGCTTTGGCCGCACCGGAAAATTATTTGCTTGTGAGCATGCCAACATCGAGCCTGATATTTTATGTGTCGGCAAGGCCTTAACGGGCGGCTACATGAGTTTAGCCGCCACGCTAACAACCAATAAAGTGGCAGATACCGTGTGCAGCGGCAAAGCTGGCGTGTTTATGCATGGCCCCACTTTTATGGCTAATCCATTGGCCTGCGCCGTCGCACACGCCAGCTTACAATTATTAGTTGAAAATGATTGGCAAGGAAACGTTGAACGGATTGAGCAACAATTGCAACGCGAGCTAATGCCTTTGCTCAACACTCACGCGGTTAAGGATGTCAGAGTACTGGGCGCGATTGGTGTGGTTGAAACCCATCAAGCTTATGATGTGGCAACATTACAGGCGATTTTTGTCGAATTAGGCGTGTGGATCCGCCCATTTGGCAAACTGATTTACATCATGCCGCCGTTTGTGATTTCGCCCGCGCAGCTAAGCCAACTCACTAATGCCATTGCCAGCGCCTTAGATCAAGTTAGCAGTTAACTTAATACGTCGTTAGTTTACAAATAAAGGAACAGTAAGCTAACGACGCAAATAACCAGTAACAGCAAACTATTAAACCAAACATAATCGGTGCGGCGGCGCTTCAGTAATAGGTTAACGATGACATTCAGCACAGTCAGCCCACAACACGCCCACAGAAAATAGAGAAAAAGGGTTTTTAGCTCAATCACCCAATCGCTGCGAAAAGGCAGCTGAAAATACCGGATTAATCCGGTTTCTAATTCGGGCCTAGCGTAATGAAATAGCACCAAGGCAATTAAAAACAGCACCCAAGCTAATAATGCGCTCCATCCCAGCAGCGTCGTTAATTGCAGCCCTTTACTGCGCCGCTCAGGTAACTTATCCGGCATCGCTTCTCCTTAACTAAAGCTAACAATAGCCCAACCAATAAATCCAAATGTAACTCAAATTTACACCATTTATCGTTATCCTCCCCACACAGTCCTCATCACAAGGCACAAAAACGATTTTTTACTTGTTTCCTGCTTAAGCAAAGGTAAGATTAACCTTTTTCTTATTTTGTGATTAATAGTGACGACACCTTGGCTGCGCTGAGGGCTCACTATCAGGTTAAGCTGGAGTGCTAATTAAAATGACGCAAGCGTCCGTAGTTGAAGTATTTAAAGGTCAGTTTCCGATTGGAAGTCAGGTAACTGTTAAAGGTTGGATCCGCACACGTCGTGATTCAAAAGCCGGAATTTCATTTTTAGCCGTTTACGATGGTTCTTGTTTTGATCCCATCCAAGCCGTTGTTCCTGCCAATTTAGCCAATTACGAAGAAGAAGTGCAACGCCTAACCACCGGCTGTTCGGTTGAGGTAACAGGTGAAGTGGTTGAAAGCCAAGGTAAAGGCCAACAGTTTGAAATTCAAGCGACCAAAGTAGTGGTGGTTGGCTGGGTTGAAGATCCGGACACTTACCCAATGGCAGCAAAACGCCATAGCATTGAATTTTTACGCGAGCACGCACACCTGCGCCCACGTACCAACATGATTGGCGCCGTTGCCCGTGTCCGTAACTGCTTATCACAAGCAATTCATCGCTTTTTCCACGAGCAAGGTTACTACTGGGTAAGCACGCCTATCATCACCGGCAGCGATACCGAAGGCGCTGGCGAAATGTTTCGCGTGTCAACACTCGACATGATGAACCTGCCTAAAGACGACGAAGGTAACATTGACTACAAAGAAGACTTCTTTGGTAAAGAAACCTTTTTAACTGTTTCTGGTCAGCTAAACGGCGAAACTTATGCTTGTGCCTTAAGCAAAATTTACACCTTTGGCCCAACGTTCCGCGCTGAAAATTCAAACACCAGCCGTCACTTGGCAGAATTTTGGATGATCGAGCCAGAAATTGCATTTGCCGATCTGGCTGATGCTGCGCAACTATCTGAAGACTTACTAAAGTACGTGTTTAAAGCAGTGCTAACAGAGCGCGCTGACGACATGAAGTTCTTTGCTGAGCGCGTTGATAAAGATGCGGTTAATCGTTTAGAGCAAATGGTTAACTCTGAATTTGTACGCATGGACTACACCGATGCCATCGAAATTTTGAAAAACTGCGGTAAGAAATTTGATTACCCAGTGGAATGGGGCGTGGACTTACAATCTGAACACGAACGCTACTTAGCCGAAGAGCATGTTGGCGGCCCAGTGATCATGCAAAACTACCCGAAAGACATTAAAGCCTTCTACATGAAGCTAAATGCAGACGGTAAAACCGTTGCCGCCATGGACGTCCTAGCGCCAGGCATAGGTGAAATCATTGGCGGTAGTCAACGTGAAGAAAACCTTGCCGTATTGGATGCGCGTATGGAAGAAATGGGCTTAGACAAAGAAGATTACGGTTTCTACCGTGACCTACGTCGTTACGGCACTGTGCCTCACGCAGGCTTTGGCTTAGGCTTTGAGCGTTTAGTGGCTTACGTCACTGGTATGGGTAACGTACGTGACGTGATCCCCTTCCCGCGCGCCCCTAAAACAGCGGAATTCTAAAGCTAAACAAGTTATTTAACTGACTAAAGCCGGCTTAGCCGGCTTTTTTGTTGGGGTAGAAACAGCTGATAATTATATCAACTTGAGTAGCTTTGGATAGGGTAAATCTAACAAACAGATTTCATCATAAATAGTTCCTTATCTAAGAAATTTCGGCCCAATTTAAAAAAACCTGAATCAACTCCTCCAAATTACTCACTCCACCAGCCCCTTTGAAAACGCCATCGGAAACAATGCAGTAAATCCAATCAGACTCACTCCTATCAATTGCAGTTTTATCAAAACGCTTACTCGATAGCTTTGTTTCAGCAATATCTACTTCAATGGACCATCCTGGATTATCAAGGGTATATATTTTAACACCGTAAGCTGTGTTCCCAATCTTCATCGCAATTAGATGCATACCAAGCCATCAGTTTTTCTAATGTATTCAATCTGTTAACCCTATCGATTGTTTTTAAAACCTATTCAGGACAAGCAGGCTCTGTGCGAAAAAGAGCTAAAGCACATAGTTTAGCCTCATCGCACAAGTTAGCAGACGCTAAAGCACTCTATTAATTAGCGATAATAAAGTGCATGTCCCGTCTTTCTCCTCGTTTCTCTATTTAACTACCCTGTCCTTGGTAGCTAATGTAGTCTTCAAACTCAGATTTTCCTATTCGCCCAATTTTTTCCTCTAACTCGGCCCACTCTCTACCCACACACTTACCACAATATTCCTCAATCTTTGAAATAATTAAATCAACATCATAATCAAAGACAATAATCATATGACGCCCAAAGACTAACCCCTCACTGCTATAGTTGGATATGAGCCATTTAGGGGTACAAATTTGCATATCGAAGGATTGAAAACTATCGTCCTCTTCAGGCCCTATCATTGCCTGCAATAGAAAGCCAAAATCATCAGCTTCATCAGGCCAAAACTTATCAAAATCAACATCCGGTGAATGTATACTTTTCAAAATAGCTTTCATTACATTAATCCACTATATACAGGTGAGCGTTACTTTTCCAAGCTTAGTCTTCTCACGTTGTTCAAAATTTAATTGTACTCCAGTTGTAGCTGGATAAGGCACCACCAGAAAAGTAGTTAATAACGGAAAACACTCCAGATAAAAAAGAAACAATCAAAACAAAATACAATATTTTAATTTACGTCCTTAGTAAGCAATGACAGCGGGCAATTAACAGCAACATGCCCTGATTGCTCTTCTTTACTGCCATCAGGGTTCAGTTTAAGCATTTTAAATGAATTAACCTCACCCCCTGATGTATTTAAATTTAAACGGAAACCTGATGGTAAATACACATAAAAAAATCTACTGTCTCCAGACTTCCTCCTTATCGAACTAACTCCCCTATAGTTCAATAGACAGGCGTAAAAATCACCAAGCTTTCCATCCTCTAACTCGCCCTTCCAGTCCTTACTTAGACTTAATTTATATGGCGTTTCTACGTTAAAGCGTTCGAGTTCAACCAAGAAGTCATCAGCAGTCCAGAATGAATAAAAAACCTTAACAAATATAAATATAATCACCACCAATGCAATATTAAACTTTACTTTTTCTGACACTCCCCCCCCCCTTATAAAAAATTATTTATCATAAAAATTAAAGTGATTTTAAGCTACCAGTTCCAGATTTGGTATACACGGATGAAGTAGCAAGACCTTTTAAGCCAGAAATAAAGCAATAAAGTGCCTGTCCTGTATTTCCCTTGTCCTGTATTTCCCTAACACACTCTATTTATTGGTAATAAATAAGTGCCTGTCCTGTTTTTTTCTTGGCACAAGCTAGCTGACGCTAACGCACTCTATTTATTAGCAATAAAAGTGCCGGTCCTGTATTTCTTTTATTTTTCACTAATTTTAACTTCAAACTAAAATAAAAAAATACGACAGCTAAAAGGTTAACAACAACTGTCGTACTTGTTTCACCTGATGTTAATTTAGGGGAGATGCTAAAGAAGAATGGGTGGCTTGAAAAAAATATGTAACTGTAATCAAAACCCAAAATATAGACCATTTGCACTAGCCAAAAAACGTAAACGCCCCATGATCCCACGGGCTGATGTTGCTAATGTTTGAAGTTCCAAGGCAGGAGCGCATCGATATCTGGCTCCGCTTTCGCTAACTCCTGCATACACTTGACCATGTAGTCATAGAGGATG
>NZ_JAIMJA010000011.1 GCF_021295315.1 Motilimonas cestriensis
AAAATCTTAAGTTCGCGCATCTTTCTGTTTGGTTTTTTGTGTTTTGGCGAATTCATTAGATCATACGGAAAGATGCCATTCTACTTAAATTTATGATTTTTAATGAAATCATCAGGGGATTCCTCAGAGCAATGCATCATTAATAAGCTTTAAACATACATAAAGTCCGACTTTTCCTTGATAAGAAAAACCGTTCCACGTCGCGGTTGCATCAAACAATGGACTTTTAAATTGTGTATCTTCCATTTTTAGCTATTTCAATCCTATTGGTTGACATGCGATGTAGCCACATATAAAAAACAATAAAATACAATAACTTAATGTTTATTTCCATTTTATTTTTCAGATGCAAGTAAGCACGCATCCAATTATTGTTAAATTAGAATTAGCTGCTCGGGTTTCCTCTCATATATTTAGTGGCATACTGGCAGCTAGCACTTGAAAAGCTGACGTTTAAAGGTCAAGGAGTAACGTCCGCTCTTCGCTCATTTGCGACACTCAACCAAACTCGTTTTGGGGCAAAAATAATTTAGCCCGTTCGAGTAGATATAAACCAATATGCAAGCCTGTACTCACAACAATTTAGGCCCTTAAGCTTATCTTTCTTCCCCCTTGTCTGCCATTGCCTTTATACTCATGCCTTTTTGAAAATGAGTCGCCCCAAATGTCTAAGATTTTTATTATCGGCCTGCCCCGCACCGGCACTACCAGCATCAGTGTAGCGCTGTTAGACATGGGATTATCGGTTGCTCACACAGCATTTACCAAAAGGGCTTTTGAACTAGCAGATGCTATATCAGACGCGCCTTGTTTCAGTGACTACCGGCAGTTAGACCAGCTGTTTCCAAGCTCAAAATTTATCTATTTAACCCGCAAGATGGAGCTTTGGCTACCGTCAATTACCATGCTATTAGACAAAATGGCTCCCCATTTAGCGCCGAAAACAGGCAAGTTTAGCCCTGTTTTAAAGCGCAGCTTTCACCATACCTTCTCGCCAACCTTGCCGCTTAGCAGCGATGAGCTTATGGTTTGCTACCGCCGCCATGAACAGGGCGTACAAGCCTATTTTAAAGGCCGTGATGACTTGCTAACCATTGATGTCAGTGAGCCGGGGAGCTTGTTAAAAATCAAGCAGTTCCTAGGAATGCCAATAGCGGGGGATGTTGATTTTCCCAAGTTAAATGCAGGACGCCAAGTGGCGGCTTGGAAAGAATACAAACACCCGAATAAGATTAATTCCCATCAAGCGGGTGTTGAACATAAAAAGTATTTTGATTATGTATTAGCTGACGAACATAAATAAGTCAGCCAAGGCAAGCTGCTCAGCGCCCAACTTGCCATTGATAGAGGTTAACTTGGCTTTAGTTGTTGACCTAATTTCAACGTCATCGCAATGTTGCGACTGGTATTACTGATGTTAAGCGCACCACTAGCAAGGGCTTGGGCTAATGACATGGCCCTTGGCACAGCAGGAAAAACCGCCACTAAACCATGCTGATGCACCACGCCATAATCCTCACTGACACATCCTGCAATGCCAATCACCGGACAGCCATGTAAATTGGCAACACGAGTCACTCCCATTGGCGTTTTACCCTGAATCGTTTGACTGTCAATGCGACCTTCCCCGGTGATCACCAGATCTGCGCCTTCAACTTGCTCCGCTAGGCCAACCGTTTCCATTACGATATCGATACCAGGACGTAGCTTGGCATTAAAAAACGCCAACACACCCGCGCCCATGCCACCCGCTGCGCCTGCGCCTTTAATGTCAGCGACATCTTTGCCTAAGGCTTGCTTGATACTATCAGCATAATGCGCCAAATTAGCATCAAGCGCGGTCACCATGGCTGCATCCGCACCTTTTTGTGGGCCAAATACAGCGCTAGCACCTAATGGACCGCATAAAGGGTTATCAACATCGCAAGCCACTTCAATGTCAACTTTAGCGAGACGCGCGTCCAATGCGCTCACATCTGTCTGTTGTATTTCGCCAAGGCCCTGTCCGCCGCGCGCTACTGGCTCGCCAGCATCATTTAAAAAATCAACGCCAAGAGCTTGCAGCATGCCCATGCCGCCATCATTGGTGGCGCTGCCGCCAAGGCCGATAATGATTTTTTGAACGCCACGGTCAAGGGCGTCTAAGATCAATTCACCAGTGCCAAAGCTACACGTCTGCATCGGATTGCGCTGTTCAATCGGCACTAAGTGCAAGCCCGAAGCCGCCGCCATTTCAATCACAGCCACTTCACCACCGCCTAATAAACCATATTGCGCGGTAACAATATTGCCTAATGGGGCGTGCACTTGGCAGCTGACGAGCTCACCTTGCGTGGCATCCACCATGGCTTGTACTGTGCCCTCACCACCATCGGCTACCGGCACTTTAATGTAACTGGCATTGGGAAACACTTGCTTGAAGCCTTGCTCAATTGCATTTGCCACCTCAAGAGCAGTCAGGCTTTCTTTAAAAGAGTCTGGGGCAATAACAATTTTCATTCTTTCTCTCCAGTCCTACGCCTTAGCTAAACGACGGGCAAATTTGCCCGTCAGCTAGGGTAAGTTAATTACAGTAAAATCAAGCTCAGGATGTAAACTAACGTCATAGCCGTAACACCTTGGATCAAGGTCGCCATGGTATGAGCCCGATAAGCAAGGGAAACACTCATTTTGCTAAATTGTGATACCACCCAGAAGAAACTATCGTTAGCATGAGATACCGTCATTGCGCCCGCACCAATGGCCATTACCGTTAACACGCGTCCCATTTCAGTGTCTAAACCCAATTCAGGCAGCAATGGTGCAACCAGTGCTGATGTTGTTACCAAAGCAACCGTTGACGAGCCTTGTGCTGATTTCAGCGCTGCCGCGACAATAAATGGCATAAAAATACCTACGCCTAAAGCCGATAACGTCGCGCCTAGATAATCACCAATCGGCGTTGCTTTAAGTACCGCACCAAACGCGCCGCCAGCACCAGTGATCAAAATAATAGGGGCGGCAGCGGTTAAGCCTTGGCCAATACGTTCGCTGAATTCAGCAATTTTATTCTCACCTTTTAACAAGCCAAGAGACAAACCTAACCCCACCAATAAGGCATTAAGCGGCTGCCCTAAAAAGTTGAACAGCTCAAACAAGCTACCATCACCCATAGGAGCGGAAGGAAATTTAGCAATAGAGCCAAAACAGATTAAAATAATCGGCACAAAAATCGGTGCAAATGCCTTCATTGGTGAAGGTAGCGTGCCGTAAGCCGCTTTCATTGCAGCAAAATCTTGCTCGGTTGGCTGCGCCGAAGATCCATCCACCACATCAGGTTGCACCTTGGCAAAACGGTTCGCCCATAGCATACCTGCAATCGCCGCCGCGGCTGCCACAAACACACCGATAAAAATAACTAAACCTAAGTTTGATTCTAAGCCTAAATTACCCGCAGCCGCAATCGGACCAGGAGTTGGCGGCACAAACGTATGCGTAGCGTATAAACCCGTTGCCAATGCCACACTCATGGCAACACTCGATACCGCCATCCGCTTAGCCATCGACTCTTTCAACGAGTTTAGAATGACAAAACCAGAATCACAAAACACAGGCACCGATACCAAGTAACCAATAATCGACATGGTTAATGTAGGGAAGCGCTTCCCTAGCACCTTGATGATCACATCGGCCATGGTAATGGCCGCACCGCTTTTCTCTAAGATAATACCAATAATGGTGCCTAACACGATCACCAGGCCGATATAACCCAGTATGCCACCAAAACCAGAGCTGATGGTTTTAGCGATATCAGCAGCGGGTAAACCATAAGCAAAAGCCGCCAAAAAGGCCGCTAAAATAAGGGTTAAAAACGGATGGAGTTTAAATTTGGCGGTTGCTAGGACGATAAATCCTATGACAGCAACCAAGATAAAGATCATGAGCATGTTTGCCTCCTGCAATGGCGTGATGGAGTCTTTGCCACTGGCATTGAGCACAGGCATAGACCAAAGTTAACACAAAAAGGCATTCCTTTTTGCACAGCAAATTATCACCAAGTCGGTCTCAAATTGCTTTAGCCAAGCGCACCAATCGAATGTTACAAAATTGCTAATTTATGTGCATTTGCACAATTGGTAACAAGTGCAAAAACACATAAACAATGTAACTAGTTGTATTTAAATTGAATTATTTAATGTGGAGACATTGATCACAATTATTTATGTTTAAGATCACAAACCTGTACCACTGTGCTGGCAAGATACAATTGCACTAAACCATCTAGGCTTTGTAGATCAAGCCCAGTAATTTGGATAATTTTATCCAATCGATAGCGCAAGGTATTACGATGAACAAATAAGCTGGTGGCGCAAGCATTTAAATCACCAAAATGAGTGAAATACGCCTTAAGGGTTTTTTCCAGCTGGCCTGATTTATCTTGCTGGCGCAACATTTGATAGGGCTTGATCAGTTCTTGACCGCGCCAATCTTCCGCTAGCGCTGAAACTAACACTGGCAGTGATAAATCGTGATATAAGTATTGCTGTTGATCGGGTTGCAGTTGCTTGCCAACCGCTAAAGTTTGTAAAGCACTTTGATAAGACAAAGGAATTCGACTAACGCCATTACGGGTATCGAAGAAGTGGCCTAAGCCGACATTAATTTGGATCGTTTGCTCTTGTTCAATGCGCTGTAGCAAAGCGCTAATACGCTGGCGCTCTAACTCAGGCTGCCATTGTTGCTCCGCTAAAAAAGCGGGTTTCAGTACCACCAGCTCAGACATAGAAAGCATTGCCACTAAGTTGTCTCGCGCGGGGTACTCCAATAACTCAATCACGCGACGAATAGTTTGGGTTGAAACTCCTTGCCCTTGGCTTGCACTCAGCTCTATCACCGCAGCCACTCGTGGCATAGCGATATCGATACCTAAACGCTGTGCCCAATCAATGCATTGCTCATGGCTTAGCTGGCCTTTCACCCACTGCACAATGAACTCTTCTTTATGACGGCGATCCCATTGTAATTTCTCCAGCAAGGCCGCTTGCTCTACGATCATTTCGGCGGTCATCTTTACTAACTTACCGTAATTGCGAATAGCATCTGGCTCGCCAGTGATCCCAACCACCCCAATTACATCACCCGCAAATGACAAAGTCAGATTGATCCCAGGTTTTACGCCGACCAAATTATTGGCCGTTTCTAGATCTATTTCCACAGTGCGGCCGTTAGCAATCGCCAACAAAGCCCCTTCATGTACCGTGTTAATACGCTGAGTATCACCGCTAGCAAGGATCACCCCCTTGGCGTTCATGACATTGATGTTAAAACCAATGATGTCCATGGTGCGATCGACAATTTGCTGCGCTAAGCGGGGATCAAAAATATACATAAGCGGCCTTAGAGTGTTTTGACAAATGGCGCTTATACGCGCCTAACAAACCTGATCTAATTGTATTAGTCGCTGCCATTGCTGCGCCAATAACTGATCACTCGCACTGGCTACGTTCTCAGGCTGCAGATACCACAACAGCTCCAATAAACGATAGCCTAAGCGATACAACGCCAGCTGCGACATATGACAGCCACAGCGCGCAATGAGTACAGCAGCTTGTGCATCCGATAGCTGTAAATCTTCAGCCAGAGCCGCAATATCAATTAAACGATTACCTATACTGGCATATTCCCAATCAAGTAATGCTAACCCCTGCTCAGAAAATAAAATATTATGCCGATGTAAATCGCCATGACAAAGGGTTAACTCAGTCGGCGCAAAAGCGGGTAATAATTCAAGCTTGCCCACCATGGCATGTAAGCTTGCGCTACAAATATTTCCAGGAAAAACCAACACAGATTGATAAAGCTGCTGACAACGTTTAGCTAAGTTTAATTTAGGCAGCGCAGCATAAAGCGCAGGAGGCAAGCTGATGAGATTTAATTGCGCCAAGGCATCGGCAAGATGTTGCAGATAGCCAGCGCGATTTGCTGACAAAGCAAAGTCCTGTGGGCTAAGGTGTATTCCAGCAAAAAATGCACTGATCAACACCCCGCCGTGACTGTAAATTAACTCAGGATAAAGTCCTCGCTGCGCCAGTTGCCGCAGTAGAGCTGCTTCGTTATCATCGCTTAGCCAAGGTGTAACCTGGCTTTTAGGGGGCAAGCGCAGTACCCAATCGATCCCGTCACCCGCGCAGTTAATGCCGATTAAGCGCACACTTTGATGGCTAACACCTTGCGTTAACAGCAAGACTTGACTGAGTTGAATATCCGCTAACGGCCCACCGACTTGCGACAAGCGATGGATTTGCTTAACACAAGCAAGGGGTAAGGCGTTTAGCGCAAGGCTTCCCTCACTCACAATAAATTAAGCCGCGGCCAAGCTTGCATCGCCTGACTGTAAACGATAGTGACGATACCAACGAATAAAACCAATGACCGCCATCACTTCATAACTGATAAACAACAATGCGGTTAAATACAGCTCACGATCCACATACAAATAAATGGCACACGCATTGATCACTAACCAGTAAAGCCAGTTTTCCAGTACCTTCTTGGCAACCATATATGTGGTTAACACACTGGCCCAAGTGGTAAACGAGTCTAAATAAGGCAATTGCGCACCAGTATTCGCCGTTAAGAAATAGCCTGAAGCGAACGTTAAAACTATCACAACGGCAAAAGCCTGCATGTGTTGCTGTAACTGCCAGCGTACAATGGGACGTCCCGACACTTGCTCGCCACCGGCAGGGTTGCGCCACTGATACCAACCATAGATGGCCATGGCCATATAGTAGGCATTCAATAACGACTCCATTATTAAACTGACGTCCCAAAACAGCCAAGTATAAATCGCGGTGCTGACAAAAGCGGCATACCAACACCAACTACTTTCTTTAATCGCCAGTACTAAATAAGCGATTGCAAGCACCACTGCGACAATTTCAAAACCTGACATAGCGGCCCAAGCCGCTTGAATATTCTGGCTAAAAGATTCAGGCACCCGTATTACTCCTGTAAATCAGTGTACGGTTCACGCACATCACGACCTAATATTTTGGCCACAAACACAGCAAAACCATACTGTTCAAAAGACTTTTTTAATTCAATTTTGACGCAATCCATCACTTCATCATAATCACCAAACAGCTGGGTGCTAGTAGCGGTGGTGATCACATCAATATTAGGGTAATCATTAAAGCCGGCAATCACGCTTTTGATCGGGGGAATAAAGTCTTGATTAAATGGATACATGCTAATTTCAACAGTAGCTTTCATGCTAAACCTAGGAAGTTAATGAAAAAAAGCCATGTTACCAGTCTGACGAATAAAGCCTAATGAAAATAACCTAAAATAGGAAATTTGGCGTTATTGTTAATGAAAGAAAATTAAGGCGCAGGTATGTGCCGTGACCCGATTGTTGCACTTTAGTCACGCAAAGCTTACGCTGTTAGTGGCGGTAGGCTAAATAATACGACGGTTAATTTATTAGCAATAAAAAGGTTGTGTGCATGCGGCCAAACCAAGTTGGGAAGCCACGCCACCAAGCTAGCATTTTCTTTGCCCCTTAAGCAAACTTGGACATATACTTTAGCCATGATGTCCCTTTCGGAGCAGGAGTACCTATCAAAACTATCCCCAAACTTGAGGTGTAGTATGACATACCTATCTACTTGTTGGAGTCTCTTTATCTTGCTTAAACAAGCCATTAAAACCAGGCAACGACTTGTTAAAATATTATTTTTTATTGGTTTGAGTGTTTCCCTTTCAGCACAAGGAGCCCAACCTAAATCTCCTTTTGTTTTGGCTGATGATGGCGACTTTGGCCCTTTCAGTTATAACAATGCAAACGGAGAGTTAGCGGGAATTTTCCCCAAAATCTATGTAGAAGTGTTTCGCCGACTTAATATACCTTTACTATATGAGGGTTACCCTTGGCGACGCACACAAAAGCTGATTGCCGAAGGCGCAGCAGATGCCATGATCACCATACCAACCCCGGCGAGGCTGGAATACTTAGTGGCCAGCGACCCATTATTTATTGAACCTTTTGCCATCTGGGCCCGCCGTGATCACCCCAGAGTGGAAAAAATAATGGCCATCGACAGCATTGCTGACATTCATGGCTATAAAATAGTTGAATTAAAAGGTAACGGCTGGGCAGAAACAGAGTTAACACGCGATGGCTTAGATCTGGATATTATGTGGGTTGGTCAAAATACCTTACCGCAAATATTGCTGCTCAACAGAGCCGATCTGGCCATCATGCCCGTTAATGTCAGCCGATATACCTTAAGAAAAAATGAGCTAGACATGAATAACTCTTTGATACATTCGAAGCATTATTTAAGAGGAAACTCTTTTTGCCTTATGGTTCGCAAAAATTCGCAGTATGTCGGCATTATCCCTGAGTTCAATCGCGTGTTAGCGGAAATGAAAAGTGACGGTAGTTACGACAAAATTGTTGAGGGTTATTTTACCTTAGAAGAATTTAGAAAATGACGATGCTCGATGGGCAAGCCGCGGAAAAAGGCTAGAAGATCGAGTACTGCAATCATTCTCGACAAGGCACAGCAAAATCAACATGATAATGTTCATCATGACGAACCCAAGAGCGGCGTTTAGAAAACTTAATATGTTGCTTAAGATAGCCGCCGTATTGCGTTTTAAACAAACCTTTTTGCAACTCAGGGGCGAAAATAACCCGCCACAAACCAACGCCATGGGCGCGAGCTTGTTTATGTAGTGCAACAATATGAGCAGCCATCGCGGGATAATCAATGCTTAAGCCATCGTATTGGTTGTTCTTATCTAGCTCGATGTTGTAGCCAAACTTATTCCACGGATAAGTGGGTAAATGGACCGAGTGACCCGTCTGGTCAATCATTGGCGTCATAAAATCAACCGACAGACCATTTTGATGGGTTTTGTGGGGACGAAATTTGCCGCCAGTAGCAAGTCCTGTTTCGGCATACTTGTACACCTTATCAGAATGACTCTTAGCCAAATCGGCATACGCTGCAAGCACAATATCTCGCACCTTATCATGGACATAGCTTCGCCCCGCGAGGCGAGCTACGTCGCTGTAAGTGACAAAGTTTTTACCGTTTCTGGGCAGCTCTACCGCGTTTTCTAAACGTCCTTTACTGGTAGTGCCGTAGCAAATACTTTGAGCAACTGCCGGCAGACTCAGAAAATATATACTTAACAGATAAAACAAGCGGCCCATATTAACCCTCAGGCAAGTACAAGGTCAGTACTTGCCCTACACGAATATGGTTACCCTTTATCTGATTAACCAAGCGTATGTCGTCGAGTTCGACTTGATGGTTCGAGGCTATGCGCATTAACGAATCGCCCGCTTGCACTTTATATTGCTTAACAGACACATTTGTAGCAGGTACTTTTATTTCACTGCCCGCACGTAACCCTTTCTTTAAGCTTGGATTTAAAGCAACAAGCTCAGTTTCGGTGACATCAAACCAGCGGTTAAGGCGACTAAATGTCATGCCTGGCCGGATCGCTACCTTAATGTAACTAGCATTACTTTGAGTTTGACTTACCACTTTGCTACTAGTAGGGCTTGGCGAACGCTTGATAGTCGGTTTACTTTTGCGATTTGATTTAGCCAGTAACGCTTTTCTCTCCAGTTCAGCACTGGCACGAGTCGCAATATTCAACTGACCACCAGCAATAAACTGTGGCTCAAATCCTGTTGCCGCGCTGATATGCAGCCCATCTACAGCATTCACTGGGTGAGCATTAGGGTGAACAATAAAGTTATGCTGATTCGAGAGAAACTCCTCGCCAACAAAATCAGGGTTACGCGTTTCAAACTCTTTTTTATTCATGCCCAAGGCACTGGCTAGTGGCGCAATTTGATAGTCCTTGTCAGTGATCAGAACTGACTCTGGCGCAGGCATTTTACCTTGACGCTTTATTTGATTAGCCAGCATGGTGGCAGCTATCCAACGGGGGACATAATGACGCGTTTCTTTGGGTAAATGGGAATAAACAGTAACGTAGTTATAACGCTCAGAATCAACATGAACAAAACGCTTACTCACGCCATATTCACCTGCGTTGTATGATGCCGCAATCAGTAGCGCATCGTTACCAAATGCCGCTTCACGCGCTTGAATATATTTAATTGCCGCATCGGTGGCTTTCACCACGTCTTTACGTTGCTCTGGCGTAATACCTAGCTCTTTCGCTGTTGCCGGCATTAACTGCCACACGCCATGGGCACCTTTGTTGGAAAGCGCAACCGTTTTAAATGCCGACTCGATCATCGCCAAATAACTGTATTCAATCGGCAACCCCGCTTGGCGTAAACGATATTGTAAGTAAGGAATATAGCGATTACCCCGAACCAAAGATCCAGTGACAAAATTAGTTTGGTAAAAGTAATCGTACTCAGCTTTCACCCAATCATATAGTTGACGAATTTCTTCATTTTCAAGATCAACTTCGAGTGCTCTTAGCACATCAAGGTAGTCAAGCTGTTCCGAAGTTGGTCGCTTAAAAGGTGGCTCAACCGGTGCCATTTTCAATACCACGACTTTTTTCGGCGTAGGCTCGGGAGTTGAACTACAGGCACTGATAAATAATATGAACAAAACTACGCTAATAAATCTCACTGATCCTCTCCCTGCGCCATATACAATGCTCCAACATTAAGCCGTTGATTTATAATAAAGGGCATCAAGTTACTGTTTTTTCCAATTTGCCCAAGGATTGCTGTTATCGCTGTCATCTTGAGGACGCGGCTTAGCAACCTTGTTACCATGCCCTTTTGGCGATGGCTTACCACCTGATTTAAAAGACTTTTGTTTTTTCAAAGCTTGCTGTGCCTCGTAATCACGTTGTGCCTTTTCCTTCATTTCGGCAATCAATTCAACGGTCAGCTCTTGTGGTGCGCGCGGTAAAATACCATCGGCAAAACCACGCTCACGAGGTTTTAACTCAAATTGTTGTACGCTGGGTCTTGGCATGCGTTTAAAACGATACAAGTAAAAGTTTTCTACTTTATCTCTGGCCCATTCGGTTTTTTTTAAAAACTTCAGACTACTTTCAATACTTGGGTTGAGCTTAAAGCAATCTAACCGCAGCGCTTCATAAAGGATATTCCAGCCATAAAAGTCCACCAGCTCAGCCAGCAATACTTCATTTTTAAGGCCGTGCAAGGGGTTGTTTTGTTGTTTTTCAATCATGACTGCGCCTAACTACACTAATAAACGAGGCGAAGAGACGTTTTATATTATCTCCCGCAATAATAAACAGGATGATACAGGAAAGCGGGATGGGCAAGAATAAATAATTACCCTGACTTAATTTAGCAATAAAAAGATGAGTGAAACCCTAATGCACAAACAACAACACCCGCCAAGATGGCGGGTGTTGTTACGAATAAACGAAAAGGATGAGGGACTAAAGGATCTCAGCTACTTCTTTTTTCAACTGTTGACCCCATACGCCCACTTGCACTTGGCCGATATGTTGTTTTTGCAGTAATAACATGGCTAAACGAGACTGACCAATACCGCCACCAATGGTTTGTGGCAATTTCGCGTCTAGCAAATCTTTATGCCAATCAAATGCTAAACGATCTTGATCGCCTGTGATTTCAAGTTGTTTTGCTAATGCTTCTGGGTTAACGCGGATCCCCATTGAAGAAATCTCAAACGAGTCTTCTAATACCGGGTTCCATACTAGAATATCGCCGTTTAAGCCTGCGTATTTTTCACACGTTGCCGTTGACCAGTCATCGTAGTCTGGCGCACGTACATCGTGAATTTCGCCGTGAGAAAGGACGCCGCCAATGCCGATAAGAAATACCGCTCCATGCTCTTTAGTGATTGCGCGCTCACGCTCTTTTGAGGTTAGCTCTGGGTATTGCTCAACCAGCTGCTGTGCGTGCACAAAAGTAATAGTTTCAGGTAAAAATGGTTTTAGGCCATAAAGTGCATCAACCTGCGCTTCCGCTGTTTTAATAGCACTGTATAACGTTTCAACCGTTGCCTTTAAATAATCTAATGAACGCTCAGAGCTGGCACAAATGACTTTTTCCCAGTCCCATTGATCAACGTACACAGAATGGATTGGGCTTAGTTTTTCTTCGTCAGGGCGCAGCGCCTTCATGTGAGTGTATATGCCTTCGCCTACTTGGAAGCGGTAATCACCTAAGGTTTTACGTTTCCATTTTGCTAAAGAGTGCACCACTTCGTAATCTTGATCTTGCTCTGGCAGTGATTTCACTTTTACTGACACCGCTTTTTCATGACCACTTAGGTTATCCTGAATACCATCACCTACTTTGGCTAAGATCGGTGCTTGAACTTCAACTAAGCCTAACTTCTCTTCTAATTGCGCCGAAAAAATTTGCTTAACTTTGCTAATTTGACGTTGGCTTTGAATGTACTGACTGCTCATGAAAATATCCCTTTGCTTAAATTGTTCTTAATTATCTGGAACGAATATTCACTCATTCGCAACTTTTGATCAATATACCTCAATAAAAATAGCTTTATGATCCAACAATCGTTATTTTTAACCCCATAATTTGGTGATTCGATAATTTCAGGTAACATATATGCAAGAAAATTATGAGATCGATAATCTCGATAAACAGATACTTCAAGCGCTAACAGCAAACGCACGTATACCTTACGCAGAATTGGCTAAAAACTGCTCAGTAAGTGCCGGAACAATCCATGTTCGAGTTGAGAAAATGAAACAAGCGGGCATTATTGAAGGTACGCGAGTAGCGATAAATGCCAAAAAGCTCGGTTACGATGTGTGTTGTTTTATAGGCGTAAACTTGACCAGTGCCAAGGATTACCCTGACACCATTAAAAGATTAGAAGCCCTAGAAGAAGTGGTTGAAGCCTATTACACCACAGGTAACTACAGTATTTTTGTCAAAGTCATGACCCGCTCGATTGATCATTTACAAGCAACCCTGATTAATAAAATCCAAACCATTGATGCGATCCAGTCAACGGAAACCTTGATTTCGCTACAAAACCCCATTAACCGTGATGTGCTGCCGTAACACTTAAAGGAAGCTGCCTTGATATTGTCTAGGAGTCACCGCGAGACGTTTTTTAAATTGATGCTGAAAATGACTTTGATCGTTAAAGCCTAATGCAAAAGCAGTGTCAGCAATACTTTGCCCTTGCTTAAGTTTACGTTTCGCCATTTTAATTTTAGCATCCAACAAGAAAGCATGAGGAGATAAGCCAAATGCAGCTTTAAAGCTACGAATAAGGTGATAACGGCTGATCCCGACTTCTTGCGCTAGCTCAGTAAGGGATGGCGCATTGTCTAGCTGATCAAGAAGTCGCTCTTTAGCGCGATATAACTGAGCACTTACACGCGACTCTGCGCGCATGGTAAACAATGGCATTAAATAACCAATCAACAATGTTTCCATTCTTAAGGGAGAGCTCGATTCACCAAGGGCTGAAAACAAGCGAGTAAAATCTTGGTAAGCTTGCTTATCTCGTCGTAAACATGTTGCAAACGATTGATAGTCTGCACTCGAGGTTAACTCACTTTCTTGTTGTAACTCTGCTAGCCAAGGCGTATCCAGAAACAGCATTCGATATGACCATAAGCCTTGTTTTGGGTTACAGGCGTGGACATCGCCGGGGTTAATCAGCACCGTATCCCCGACATGAATACTGTGCTTACGCGATAGATTTTGATAATCCGCAGCGCCAACATCAATCACTCCAAATGAAAACTCATCATGACTATGGGCTTGATAACAAGCCGACGATTGATTGGCTTGGCGCATTTCAAGCATAGGCATTATGCGATTTTGGTAAAAACGCTGTTGAGCTTGTTCCATCACCGTCTCCACAATTAAATGCTCATGCTAAGGTGTGAGTTGACGACCAAATAGTTAACACACTCAATACCAATAGCGCACTCATTAACCAATTAAAATAGCGTTGACGCATAGGATCAGCAAGAAGTTTTTGTAAGCCTTGGCCAAGTAACGCCCAGCTACTAATACCCACTGAGCACATAAGTAATGAGATCACCACAAAATAACCCAACAACAGTGCTTTATCAGCTTGCCCCGAAATAAATAAAGAGACGCCAGAGATTGAGACAAGCCACGCTTTAGGATTAAGTAATTGTGCCATCGCCCCTGTCATCATCGTCGGAATTGATGCAGGCTCGTGATGAGCAGTGGTGTCAACAGGAGTGGCAACAGCAATTTGATACGCCAAATATAATAAAAATAGTCCACCAAGGTAGCCCATGCCTTCTAGTACAAAAGGCCAACTCACCAAATACACTTGTACGCCTAGTCCTACTAGCCACACAATCAAGGTATATGCCAACGTTGCACCGGTAATATGGGGCAGCGCTTGCTTAAAACCATGCTGCGCGCCAATGCTAGTAGCAATGATGTTCACAGGACCAGGGGAAATGGCGCCGACTAGGGCAAATAGACTCATCGCGACAATCGCACTTATCATTATTTATCTCCAAAAGATGTTTTCATAACAATAATGCGAAGGTCACGTTAAAGATTGTAAAAAATTGCGCTGGTTTAAGCTAAAGGCGCATCAACTGCCTTAGTCTGCCTTAGCCAAATCGTCAGTTATCACCCGCTCAAACACTATCTCACCGTATTTAAACACCACAAATGCCCCCGTGGCCATTTTGACCCAAGGTTCACCTTCGGTCAGTGGGCGAGTCGCGATCACTGTGACAATATCATTGGGTGTGGTTTCTTGCTGAAAATCTATCACCATGTCTTCATCAATTAGGCGCGCCTTACCAAACGGCGCTCGACGTGTTAGCCAGTGTAGGTTATTGCTGCAATAGGCCAACACATATTCGCCATCACTTAGCAGCATGTTAAACACGCCTTTTGCTCTTAGGGTATCGCCAGATTGCGCAAGAAATTCAAATACTGGCGTGAGATCACTTGGCTTAGTTGGAAAGTGTTGCTTGAGTTGAGCAAGGATCCAGCAAAATGCTTTTTCACTGTCCGTTTCACCTATTGGCAACAAATCACCAGTGGGCAGATCGTGATAATCACTGAGTTGACCATTATGAGCATAAGTCCAGTGGCGCCCCCACAACTCGCGAGTAAAAGGGTGGGTGTTTTCTAAACTTACACCACCACGGTTAGCTTGACGAATATGGCTGATCACCGCTTCACTCTTTATCGGATACGCTTTGACTAACTCGGCTATTTCCGATTCGCAACTGGGCCGCGGATCTTTAAAGCTGCGACAACCTTTACCTTCATAAAAAGTAATGCCCCAACCATCACGATGTGGCCCAGTTTCACCGCCGCGCTTAACTAATCCCGTAAAGCTAAAACATATGTCGGTTGGCACATTCGCGCTCATCCCTAACAACTCACACATAATGACTCATCCTTTACTGAGCAGCCGAGCTCGCCATTTCTTTTTCAATAAGTAAAATTAATATATGGATAATTTTGATGTGTATTTCTTGAATGCGATCGGCATAGCCAAAATGTGGTACGCGAATTTCAATATCGGCTAGTCCCGCCATCTTGCCACCGTCTTTACCCGTTAGGGCAATGGTTTTCATGCCTTTGCTTTTCGCCACTTCAATAGCGTTTAAAATATTGACCGAATTACCACTGGTGCTTAACCCTAACAAAACATCACCAGTACGCCCTACGCCTTGAACATAGCGCGAAAAAACATGGTCAAAACCATAATCGTTACTGACACAAGACATATGACTCGCATCAGCAATAGCGATGCCCGGTAAGGAAGGTCGGTCATCACGGAAGCGACCGGTTAACTCTTCGGCGAAGTGCATCGCGTCACAGTGCGAGCCGCCATTACCACAAGAGAGAACTTTGCCATCGGCCTTAAAACTGGCTGCGATCATCTTGGCTGCCGCTTCAATCTTACTAAGGTTTTCAGGCTGACTAATAAAGTTATCTAAAACAGTCGCCGCTTCTGTTAATTCTGCTTGGATTATTTGCTGATACATGGCCTGCGCTCAACATACTATAAAAGCGGCATTGTGCCATATCTATGACTTTATTCCTATATACCCAAAACACTTCATCTATACTAACAAAGAGGTGATAGATGCTAAGTTTTGCAATTGTTTTAACATCGATTTTTACCCTATTGTGCTTGATTATTGGCAAAGCATCTTTAGCCAGTGCCACCTTGATTTTAGGCTTATTTGTTCTTTTTACCCTGTATTGGCAGTGGCTGCCCGTTTCCGTATTTATCATCTATTTGGTATTGGCGGTGTTACTCAATAATCATTATCTACGCCAACGTTATCTCTCTCGCCCTTTACAGGCCTTATTTGTCCGCCGTAAAAAAAACTGGTTACCCCCCCAACTCCCCCATAGTGAAGGTTGGCTAGAGCGAAAAATAATAACGGGGTTAATCCAATGGCACCATTTACATGCCCAGCCAGCACCGCGCATCAACGCACAAGAGCAAGCTTTCCTTGATGGACCAACTCATCAATTATGCCAATTGATTAACAGTGAACCGTGCCAAGGTGGCATCAATGAAGCCTGCTGGCGCTATCTTAATCAACGCGGTTTTTTTGCTTTAAGCCAACCTTACCATTTAGGGGGGCATGCTTTTTCTTGCTATGGCATCAATAAAATCATCCAAAAAGTCGCCAGCGTAAACAGTGAGATAGCTGAAACCGTTGCGCTACATAACAGCTTAGGTAGCGCGTCATTTCTGCAACATTGTGCACCGCGCGAAGCTCAAAGCATTTGGCTTCGAGCAATTTGCAAGGGCCGAAAACAAGCGCTATTTAGTGTTGAACCAGCCACACTCGTGCAACAGATGACCCCACTTCAGGGTGAGTTAACCATTGATAAACACCCTATCCCTAGCCCTGTTATGCCCGATCTATTAATTTTACCTGTGCGTTTAACAGCAAAGGGAGAAGAGCATTATCTATTAATTGAAACCGAGCACTGCAAACAACTTTCTTTTACCTGTCAAAATCAATTGGGTAGTTTTTCTATCGCCGCTTACCCTTTCGCTTTATCTGACTTGATCTGCCCTGAGACCGTAAAACCTTGGTATTGCCGGGCGCAAGCGTGGTTAAAACTCAATTTAAGCGCCTTACAAGCCGCGCAAATGAAACAAGCATTAATTAGCACTCATTCAACGACTGATGCGCCCCTTACAACACCAGACACCACAAAGCAGCCAAGATCCGATCGATTAGTTGGGCTATTGCTGCGGGTCTCCTCCTTTGATGCTTGTATCGCCATGACCTGCTCCGCCACTGACAATGGCGAAAACCCGATTCTGATAGCTGACTTACTCACCAATGAAATTGACCATACCCGGTCACGCTATGTGCTGCCATTATCAAGCCAATATTTTGAATACCTTTACACATGCCACCCCTATTTATTAACGGAATATCAAAGCTGCCAAGAACCAGATCAGCTTGAACACTTTGACCAACAAGTGATTAGCCACCTCGGCTTTACCCTTAACCAACTGCTGATCGTGTTTACTCATAAGCTGTTTGCGCGCTATTCCTACAAAGCGTGTGACCAATTCTATTTTCGGTTAATTGAACGCTACAGCCATATATTGGCCGTGTTGGGTGAAGATTTATTGTTTTCAAGTCCACATCCCGTAAGCAGAGATAAGCAACAAGGCCGGCTATTACGCCTACTTTCACTAATCTATGTCATGACCGCGCTACTGCGAAGTCACCAACACACCACCATCAAGTATTCAGCATTGGATAAAGTCATCAATGAAATAGAAGCGCTACTGCAAAATATTGCAGGGAATATGAAAGGATCTCTGATTGGCCGATTATTTTGTTGGCTTTGTTTGCCAAGCCGTCCTTTATATTTGCCAGAATCGGACCAAAACTATCAATTAATTAGCCAAGAAATTGCCCAGCAAAAAATCAATTTCCAACATCTATGTGGTGATATTAATCGGGCTCAACCAACCTCGCCAAGCTCTGATTAGTCATTAATAGTAGCTGAAATAGGCACTATTAATTAACCGCTATGATGACGCTCGCTGCATCGCCCGCACGCGCAGTTTCGACCAACCAATGACCAGTAACTGTCCACCAGCCATCGCCGCCAAAAACAATAATATTTCTTGTTGTCCCGTGACTAAAGCCGTTAAAGCCGGCCCTGGGCAAATGCCCGCCAGTCCCCAACCCAAACCAAATAAACTAGCGCCAATAATAAGGGGCTTGTCGATAGCCGTTGTGGTTGGCACTTTCAGTACCTCGCCACTAATGGCTGTTTGACGCGGCTTAATAAACAAATGATAACAAGGGCTAAACATCAACAACGCACCGCCCATGACAAAGGCTAAACTGGGATCCCAGTTACCGCTGATATTTAAAAAACCCATGACTTTGGCGGGATCAACCATTTGCGAAACCACCATGCCCATACCAAATAAAATGCCTGCCAACAAAGCGATAACACGATTCATTAAAACCACCCCAGCTGTTCACGTAATAACACCACTAAAATCGCCACGCCCATAAACACCACTGTCGCCACCACCGAGCGCACAGAAAATCGCCCCATGCCGCAAATGCCGTGACCACTGGTGCAACCATTGCCTAACTTAGTGCCGATCCCCACTAACAGCCCAGCCAGCACATACAATAAAGTGGAGCCTTGCGGCACCTTCGCAATACTAAACCCCATCGGCAATAAGATAGCCGCCCCCAACATCATGCCAACCAAAAATAACACGCGCCAACTGGTGTCTCCTTTATGAGGGGTAAAAAGGCCCGACAATATGCCACTGATACCCGCAATTCGGCCTCGAAACAATAATAAAATCACCGCCGACAGCCCTAATAAAGCACCACCTGCGAGCGCACTCCAAGGAGTAAAATTTTCCACTTTATTTTCCTATTTTATCAATGGTTGCTCTAAGCCTTCGGCTCATCACAAAATGATTCTTTAAGCACGCCTAATAGTGCTTCAATACGATGGTCAGCAAGGGAGTAAAACACTTGCTGCGACTCTTTACGCACTTTCACGATATTTTGCTTGCGCAGCACACTTAAGTGCTGTGAGAACGCCGACTGACTAAGGCGAGAGTGTTGCGATAACTCACTCACATTCATTTCACCTTGGGTTAATAAACACAGCACCATTAACCGATCTGGGTGCGCCACGGTTTTTAAAAAGTCAGCAACGACAGCCGACTGCTGCTGCATTGTTTCAATATCTATCATAGCTACCTCTTTAAGCTGTTCGGGGCATTCTAAGTGAAGCATATAAGATTAGTCAAAACTATTTTAGATCAAACTTAATTAGTAAAAACTAAAATACAATTTGATTTATTAGATTATACTAATATAGTATTTCCCTAACACTTATAGGGTCACCAAGGAGCATCAAATGAAATTAGAAAATGCGGTACGCGTGTTTGCAGGGTTCATGGTTTTATTGTCTATTGCGCTCACCTATTGGGTATCTCCTCACTTTGTATGGCTCACGGCTTTTGTTGGCTTTAACTTAATTCAAAGCGCATTTACTGGAATTTGCCCAGCAGCAAGTGTGCTTAAAAAGCTAGGCTTTCAGCCTTAGCCCATCATTATTAAGCAAATTTTTTTTATCAGCGAGGTTACATGACAAAGATTTTAATTATCGGAGGCGTTGCAGGTGGCGCCTCTGCTGCTGCCAGAGCACGCCGTTTAAGTGAAGATGCAGAAATTATCATGTTCGAAAGAGGCCACTACGTTTCTTTTGCTAACTGCGGCTTGCCATACCATATTGGCGGTGACATAAAAGATAAAAGCAAGTTACTGCTACAAACGCCTGAGAGTTTTCTTGCTCGTTTTAATGTTGACGTACGCGTGATGAACGAAGTCACTCACATCAATCGTCAAGATAAAACAGTAACAGTGAAAAACTTACTTGATGGTAGCGAGTATCGAGAAGCATACGACTTTTTACTGCTTAGCCCTGGTGCGGGCCCCATTGTTCCGCCTATCCCAGGTTTAGACAATCCCCTTACTCACTCGCTGCGTAATATTCCTGATATGGAGCGCATTCTAAACACCATCGAGATGAATAAGCCTGAGCATGCAACGGTTGTTGGTGGAGGCTTTATTGGATTAGAAATGATGGAAGCATTCCATCAACTTGGCATTAAAACAACGCTAGTCGAAATGGCCGATCAGGTTATGACCCCTGTCGATCGCGAGATGGCAGGTTTTGCTCATGCCGAAATTCGTGAAAAAGGGGTCGATCTTAAACTAGGGGTTGCTTTAGAGTCAGTTGAATACTTGCCTAGTGAACATATTGCAGATGTAAACTCGGGAGAGGATGCTGCCCATCAACATATTGAAGGCGAACTAAAACTGTCTCTTAACAGCGGAGAAACACTCACTACCGATATACTAATTATGGCGATTGGCGTACGACCTGAGATTAAGTTAGCGCAACAAGCAGGTCTGCAGATCGGTGAACTAGGTGGCATTTGCACCAATGAAATGATGCAAACGAGCGACCCTGCTATATATGCTGTCGGCGATGCGGTTGAGGCCAAAGATTTTGTTACGAACGCACCGAGCTTAGTGCCATTAGCAGGGCCAGCTAACCGCCAAGGTCGCATGGCGGCAGACAATATGTTTGGTCGCAATGAGGCTTACCAAGGTACGCAAGGCACCGCTATTTGTAAAATTTTTGACATTGCGGTCGCTTCTACAGGTAAAAACGAGAAACAACTTAAGCGTGATGGTATCAAGTATGAAAAAGTATATGTTCATACTGCCAGCCATGCCAGCTACTACCCCGGCGCTGAAATTGTCTCGTTTAAAATGCTGTTTGACCCAAACACGGGCAAAATTTTAGGCGCTCAAGCTGTCGGTAAAGACGGCATCGATAAGCGCATCGACGTAATGGCGGTGGCACAACGGGCAGGAATGACCGTTGAACAATTACAGCATCTCGAACTTACTTATGCGCCTCCGTACGGCAGTGCTAAAGACGTGATTAATCAGGCTGCATTTGTTGCGAGTAACCTAATGAAAGGGGATGCGAAAGCCATACATTACCATGAAATAAGTCACCTAACGGATGAGCAATTACTGTTAGATGTGCGTAATCCCGGTGAGCTTGAAGCGATGGGTAGCTTAGCCGGCGCAATCAACATTCCCGTTGATCAGTTGCGCCAACGTATTAATGAGCTGCCAAAAGACAAAGAGATCATCATCTATTGCCAAGTAGGTTTGCGCGGTAATGTCGCTTATCGTCAACTGGTTAATAATGGATACAAAGCGCGTAACTTGCTTGGCGGTTTCCGCACTTACCAGTTCGCACAAGCTTAATGGGATAATCGCTCCGTTGATTTGGCGCACCTTGATGCGCCAGATCAACAAAAAACATGAGGTTAGCTCTGTACGACTAGAATAATTAAGTAGGTAAGTGAGTAAACCAACACGCGATTTTCTACTCTGCATGTGACTAGGTTTGCCAGACCCCCATTTAATATGGAGTCATAATATGAAGAATATTCAAGCTTTTAAGCCACAGCAAACTCAGCAATTTATCACGGGGTTATTGACCACACTGATACTCTCGCTAATCACACTTTTGAGCCAAGCCAGCCAAGCTGACGAGTTTGAAAAAATCCTCGTTCAAGCAAGCCTTCACACAGAAACCTTAACCCTTAATGCCACCATCGAAGCTGTCAACCAAGGCACCGTATCCGCACAAACCTCTGGTCGCATTACTAAACTTAATTATGATGTCAGTGATTTTGTATCAGGGGGGAGCACGCTATTAGAGATAACCGACACCAATCAAGCGGCAGATATTCTTGCTGCGCAAGCCGATGTGGCTGCCAGTGAGGCGAATAACACCGATGCAAATTTAAACTTACAGCGCCTTAAAGCTCTCTATCCACAAGGGGCTATTTCCAAAGGTCAACTCGATCAAGCCAAAGCCAATGCTCAAGCCGCCCTTAGCCGCTTACAAGCTGCGAAAGCGCATTTAAGCCAAGCGCAACAAGCCCATAGCTACACTCAAGTTAATGCACCTTTTACCGGGGTAGTAACAGAACGTCATGTTGAGATTGGCGAAACCGTGATGATGGGCACGCCGCTTTACTCAGGTTTCTCTCTCGACAAATTAAGAGCATTGGCGTCAATTCCACAATCCTATTTAGGCTACATCACCCCCGATACCCAATACGATATTTTGCTTAATAACGCGCAAGTTATTTCAAGCCGCGATGCGGTGCTGTTTAGTTATGCCGACAGCGCCAGCCATGGCTTTAAATTACGGATTAACTTTAACAACCTTTTTAACAGCACCTTAGATAAACCCGCCGCCCAATTGCGCCCCGGCATGTGGGTAAAAATACGCTTTGCGATTGGTGAGACGGAGCAAATTTGGCTACCGCGCAGCGCTGTCACCAAGCATTATCAACTTAACGCCGTTTACCTCAATACAGCACAAGGTTGGCAGTTAACCCAGGTACGCCTCGGCCAAACGCAAGGCGATCAAGTGCAAATTATCTCGGGTTTGCGCAACCAAGACGAGGTCGCCCTAAATGCACAAGCGGTCATGTCGGCGCAACTAAAACAAAATTTAGCATCCAGTCAGTAATCGTCACAGCGCATTCAAATAAGGAAAAAACATGGGCATTTCAGGACGCATCGCGAGTGCATTTCAAGGCTCTGCTATTACGCCACTACTGGCCCTAGTCGGTTTGTTATTAGGTTTGTTTGCGGTGATCGTCACACCGAAAGAGGAAGAGCCGCAAATTGATGTCACCTTCGTTGATGTGTTTATTCCGTTTACCGGAGCATCGGTGCAAGAGGTGGAAAATCTACTGACCTATCCTGTTGAGCAAATTGTTTCCGAGCTACACGGCATCGATACCTTGTATTCTTTCTCCCAGCCCGGAGGCGCCATGCTAATTGTGGTATTTGATGTCGGCGTGCCACGTAATGAAGCCATTGTCGGGTTGTATAATCAGCTTTATGCCAATCTTGATAAACTGCCACAACAAGCTGGCGTTGGTCAGCCGTTAATAAAACCCAAAGCCATTGATGACGTCCCCATTGTCAGTTTAACCCTGTGGTCGGAGCAAACCAATGCCGATATGGCTCAGCTCAGTCAGGTAGCCACCAGCTTAGAAACCGAGCTTAAACGCATTCCCGGCACCCGCACCATTGAGCTACTCGGTCAGCAAGCTAATGTGCTTAGTGTGCGCTTAGACAGCCAAAAAATGAACGCTTATAGCGTGTCTTTTAATCAAATAAGCCAGTTACTATCACAAAGTAACCTTCGCAGTGGTCTTGCGCCGCTGCAACAAGATGACCAAATCATTCAAGTGAAAACAGGGCAGTTTTTCACCCGGTTAGATGAAATTGAACAGTTAATTGTCGCCATGCACCAAGGCGCGCCGGTGTATTTAAAAGACGTGGCCAGCGTCAGCTTAGGTGCTGAACTACCAACACAAAGTGTTTGGCACACCAATGAGCGCGGCACTTTTGCTGGTATTACATTAGCCATCGCCAAACAACCGGGTAAAAATGCCGTGGCAGTGGCCGCACAAGTTACCGAGCGCATTGAGCAGTTGAAGAATGTACTGTTGCCAAGTGATATTCATTACAGCGTGACGCGAAACTACGGCATCACCGCTGGTGACAAGTCTAATACCTTAATCGCCAAGCTGATTTTTGCTACTGCTGCGGTGATTATTTTAGTGGTGATCACCATGGGCTGGCGTGAAGCTATTGTCGTCGGTATTGCAATTACCGTTACCTTGGCCATGACCTTATTTGCCTCATGGGCGTGGGGCTTTACCCTTAACCGCGTCTCTTTATTTGCCTTGATTTTCTCCATCGGCATCTTAGTTGATGACGCTATCGTGGTGGTCGAAAATATTCATCGCCATATGGCCATGGGCAAAAAGTCCATGAGTGAACTTATCCCCGTGGCGGTAGATGAAGTGGGCGGACCGACTATTTTAGCCACCTTTACCGTGATCGCAGCTTTGCTGCCAATGGCATTTGTTTCCGGTTTAATGGGGCCTTACATGAGCCCTATTCCCATCAATGCCAGCTTAGGCATGCTCATTTCATTAATGGTCGCTTTTATTCTATCGCCTTGGCTGAGCCGCCATCTATTGCGCCGCCATAACCATGGCACTTCACCCATAACAGCAACGACA
Source organism: Motilimonas cestriensis (assembly GCF_021295315.1). Taxonomy (GTDB): domain Bacteria; phylum Pseudomonadota; class Gammaproteobacteria; order Enterobacterales; family CBDFNC01; genus Motilimonas; species Motilimonas cestriensis. The sequence goes on from NZ_JAIMJA010000011.1 coordinate 24,168, forward strand.
GCCAATAATGAAGAGAATCACAACGATAACAGCAAAATTTTGCGTATTTTCACCTACTTTATGACGCCCTTTTTGCGCCCCAATACCGGTAAGCGCGCACGAGCCGGCTTATGGTTAGTGGTATCCCTGCTGATCTTAGGCTCAGTCGCCTTGCCAATCAGTGAGAAAGTGGTCTTAAAAATGCTGCCGTTTGACAATAAATCTGAATTTCAGGTGATGATCGATTTACCCGAAGGCAGCACCTTAGAAACCAGTCAACGCTTGGGCTTTGCCCTTGCGCAATACTTAACCACAGTGCCCGAGGTTGAACATGTACAACTCTACGCTGGCACCAGTGCACCGATTAACTTCAACGGCTTAGTACGCCATTACTTTTTGCGTCAAAGCCCAGCCTTGTCTGACATTCAAGTGAATTTAGTGAATAAAAAACACCGCGATCGCAGCAGTCACGACATCGCCTTATCGGTGCGCGAGGAGCTGCAAAATATAGGCAAAGCCTATCAAGCTAATATTAAAGTAGTTGAAGTACCACCCGGCCCGCCCGTGTGGTCACCGATAGTGGCAGAAGTGTATGGCCCAAACCAAGTGAGCAGAGAAACCGCTGCCAATACCTTATTGGATATATTCAAACAAACGCTAGACATTGTTGACATGGACATTGACCTGCCAGCCATGCAACCGCAATGGCAAATAAACATAGACACCAATAAAGCGACGCAACTTGGCATTACCCAATCAGCTATCATCGACGCCGTTTATACGGGACTAGCTGGCAAAGACGTGGCGGTATTTCATGATCCGCAACAAAAGCGTCCGTTGCCCATTCGCCTGCAACTACAAGAAACCGATAAGCTGGCATTACGAGAATTACTTAACCTATCTTTAACTAATCCTCAGGGACAAAAAATGCCACTGGTGGAATTGGTTAGTATCGAAAAAGGCCATATTGAAACCGCCATCATGCATAAAAATATGCAGCCGATGATCATGGTTATCGCCGATATGGCCGGCCCATTAGACAGCCCTTTATACGGCATGTTTGAAATGGCGTTAAACATGGACGAATTAGGCCTAGATGTCACACAGCACTACGTTGAACAGCCCGATGGTCTTGCAGGCATTGGCATTTTATGGGACGGAGAATGGAAAATTACCTATGAAACTTTTCGCGACATGGGCATCGCGTATGCGGTGGGTATGATTTTGATTTACTTGCTGGTAGTAGGTCAATTTAAGTCTTACTTAGTACCGCTAGTGATCATGGCGCCTATTCCGCTGACCATTATCGGCGTATTGCCTGGCCATGCGCTTTTGGGCGCGCAATTTACCGCCACATCGATGATTGGCATGATAGCCCTAGCGGGGATCATCGTGCGTAACTCTATTTTGCTGGTGGACTTTATTCATCAAGAAATTGCGCAAGGCGTGCCCCTTGAGCAAGCAGTGATCCACTCCGGCGCGGTGCGGGCAAAACCGATTTTACTTACCGCGCTAGCCGCGATGATCGGCGCTCTGTTTATTTTGGACGATCCGATTTTTAATGGCTTAGCCATCAGTTTAATCTTCGGGATTTTTATCTCGACGTTGCTAACGTTAGTGGTGATCCCTATTTTGTATTACAGTGTGTTTGCCAACAAAATCCCTAAAAGTAACCCCTGAATTCAGCTTAAGCAGGTTACATCAGCCTCAAACAACCACGGGAGTATGATTTAGCTGCGCTAACATAAATAAGTGACAGACAAACACCACAGCGGTAATTTTACCGCGCATTTGCTGATAATCAGGTGTCATTTCAAGCCAGCTAGCTAACCGCTTTTGTAAGGCTAATAACCAAACAAAGCTTAACGCTAAGCAAATCAATACCACTGATTCAGCCACAAATACACTTAACGGCAATGGCAAGGTCACCAGTACCACCAGCCAAGCTTGAGTATGAGATTGGCTAATAGCCTTAACCTCACCCTTTGCGCTGGGCTTAGTAGCGGGTTGCCATAAGCTGCCGGCGACAAAAGATAAAATGCTAATGCTGTAAATGATAAAACTTTGTAGCAACCAGTCGGCCTCAGTTAAAAAGTAGCCTCCGGTTAAAAACAGAAAAGGCAGCAACCCTAAGTAGCCCAGTTTTACGTGATGAGATGAAGACATAGTTAATCTAACCTTGGTTAATTATCTGAGTAAAACGTAAGGGCTAGCCGGGTCGATCACTGTTCACCAGCAAACAATACCTCTGGGGTGTCGATTAACAGTTTAGCTAGCTTTGCTATCGCCTGATTACGCTGCGCTAAGTCGAGCTTACTCTCTGTTAGATAAATACTGACGATAGTTGGCGTTTGCTCACCTTGCCAAAGCAGTGCGATAATACCACGCGAGCCATGGCCACCGGCGCCAGAGCGATCGGCAATGTGCCAATTTGGTGGTAGTACCGAGCGGATCAGCGGATCTGAAACAGTATTATCCATCATCCACTGCTTAAGTTGCTGGCGGGATCCTTGGTTAAGCGCAGAACTAAAAAAGATCTGGTTTAAGCTATGTACCATTGCCACTGGCGTGGTGGTGTCGCGAATATCGTTTGGCGTTGCTTCATTTAGGTCTGGTTCAATGCGATTTAACTGGGTGGTGGTGTCGCCGAGTAAGCGAATAAAACGCGTCACTGCTTTTGGTCCACCAATATGGGCTAACACTAAGTTGGCGGCAGTATTATCACTGGTGAGCATGGTTGCTTCACAGGCATCAAATACCGAAATACGGCGGCCAATCTTAGTTTCAGTCACCGGTGACCAAGGCACTAACATTTCCCCATTGATTAAGGTGCTGGCCTTAGGATCTAAACCCCCGCCATCAATGTCGCCCAGCATTCTTGCGCAAATTAAGGTTTTAGCAGTGCTCATCATCGGAAAACGCTCATCACCACGATATTGCCATAAACGTCCGGTGTCGGGCTGAAAGGTAGCAATGCCAACGCGAGCCGATAGCCTAGCTTCAATGGCGGCGACTGCTTTGGTTAACTTATCGGTTGAAGATTCAGCCTGACTCACAGGGCTAAATAACATGAATACACTCAGCAGTAATAAAGGCGTACATTGCTTTTTCATTATTGTTCTCACTTACTTATTTTTAAAGGCGTAACGACACTTGTTCGACAATCATACCAATACCGAATATTATTGAGCCAAGTTTTTTATTTAGGATTGCATTATGAATTCCGTGATAGACACTATTCTCTCACACCGCTCTATTCGCTCCTTTACCGAACAAGCCATCAGCAAAGAGCAATTAGACACCATTATTCGCGCTGGCCTCGCCGCATCATCTTCCAGTATGTTACAAGTCGTTTCAGTCATTCGCGTCACCGAACCATCGATGCGAGCACAATTAGCACAATTTGCGGGGCAACAACAATATGTTGAATCGGCTGCCGAGTTCTTAGTGTTCTGCATTGATTATCAGCGTCACGCCACCATTAATCCTGACATTCAAGCAGGCTTTACTGAGTTAACCTTGATTGGCGCGGTCGATGCAGGGATCATGGCGCAAAACTGCTTGTTGGCTGCTGAATCCATGGGCTTAGGCGGCGTATATATTGGCGGGTTAAGAAATCAAGCATCAGAGGCAGATAAGCTACTTGAATTACCGCCCTACACTGCAGTGTTATTTGGCATGTGCCTAGGCCACCCCAATCAAGACCCTGAGTTAAAGCCACGCTTACCGGTGGATGTGGTGGTGCATGAAAACACCTATCAAGGCGTCGACTTAGCGCGTATTGCGCAATACGAACAACACATGCTGGATTACTACAGTCATCGCGCATCAAATCAAAAACAAGCCACTTGGTCGCAGCAAACCTCGTCAAAACTGGCAGGCGAGTCGCGTCCTCATATGTTGCCCTATTTAAACAGTAAAGGGCTGGCGACAAAATAAGTAACGATCTGATACTTTTTAAGGGTAAAGGGACAGCGAGTGGAGAATTGGGCGGGCACTCTAATAAAGCGTGATAAATAACCCCACCCAATTATTATTGTTAGAGCGCTCAGTTTCTTCTTACTGATTTGAACCACTGCCCCTTTAACACAAACTTTGGAAAAGTGTAGCATTGCTCAATTAACAAGCGCGCAATAAAGTTGCCAGCACTGCTAAATGGCGCAGGTTGTTTCGTCTCTTGCTTGTGGCCTACGCTTTGTAACACTAAAGAGCTCATGGCTACTGCAACAGACACTAACGCGCCGAGCATAGCGCCACTAAACAGGTTGATAAAAAGCGCGAATAAAGCGCAAATAAAAATAGGCACGGCAATGATGTGGATCCATAAATTTGTTTTGGATTGATGGTTGATGGCATAGTCTTGCCATTGCCAGGACAATAATGCCTTTAACTTCATCGCTGCACCTCTGCCAACGTTGACCACTCACCAAACTGAACTCGAACTTGAACTTGAACTTGAACTTGATTATACGAGCCATCGCGCGCTCTATCGTTATCACTCTCAAACCAATTTTTCATCTTCGCCTCCTTCAACTTAATTAACAACCTAAGCTTACTGAAGGCAGCTTTTCAATTAAATACATGTAAGACAGCTTGGGAGTAAAAGGCGATAGAATAAGACAAAACGTCGATATTTAAGGGTCGGTTTTCGCTACACGTGTTGCGTATTGTTTTGGCGTGCAATCATGAAATTGCCGAAAATTTCGAATGAACACATCGACCGATTGAAAACCCACTTTGTGAGCAATTTGCGCAACGGTAAAACGTTCATTAACCAACCATTGCGCCGCAATAAAGCAGCGCCACTGACGTAAAAATAATAATGGACTAGTCCCCGTTGTGGTTTTGAATTTTTCGGCAAATACCGAGCGAGACATAGCGGCAAGGCTGGCTAGCTCATCAACGGTCCAATCACGACAAAATTGCTGCTGAATGGCCAAAATAACGGGAGCCAAACGCGTATCTTGTAGAGCGAACATCCAGCTGGGCTGATGAGTAAAATGGTCCAAATTTCGCAGCATTTCAATTAGCAGTAACTGCATTAAATATTCAATGGCCAAAGATTGCCCAGCTTGTGGTTGACTGTTTTCTTGGTATAACCAAGTCAAAAGTTGCGCCAAACGACTGCCGCTTGGTGCGTTTAAAACAATCAGTTCTGGCAAGCTACCAATCAACGCATCTTTGCCCCAATGCTGCATTGGCGCAAATGAAAAGGTGCCGTAAACCAACTCACAACTATCACCGTTGCTGGCGTTATGCTGTTGTTCGCTTGCGCCATTCTTGTCATAAAACAATTCATTTACCTTGACGCACTTGGCATAAATATCACTTTTGATGCAGTGAGCATGACCATAAGGCAAGATTAACATTTGGCCAGCGGATAACGTCACCGACCCCCGGCCTTCTAATTCAAGGACACAAGTACCAGCAGGTAGATAGGCAACATAAGCCGATTTTAGCTGGTCGGCTTCAATTCCCCAAGGCGCTGACAAAGTAACATGGGTGAAGATCTCACTACTCGGCGAGAGGAGGTGAACAAATTGACTTAACGGATCTAATTTCTTTTGCATATTGTCTATTCGTCCCTACATGAAATGTAAAACGTATAGGAACATATTCACAACGTTTTTGCAGGAAAATACTATTTCGCTTATCCAAAATTCAGGTTAGTTATTTTCCAACTTTAAGCGAAGAGCCCAACCAAATAACCCATTTCATCTTCTTGCGCTAACCACTGCTGGCAAATAAATAAATCGCCCACGGCAACTACTTCCTTACCAGCAAAGATTATAGGAATACTATCGCGCAGCCATGGCGGCACTTGGTATTCTTGCAGCAGTTTTTTATAGCTGCGTGAGCCGTGGCGACCTGCGGGGGTAAGCTTAGTGCTACCCGCGAGTTGATAACCAACGGTCAGCTCAGTGTTCGGCATTGTTATCCGCGCACCTTCATTCGCTGCGCTTAGGGTTAAGGTTTTGCCACAAGGTAAGGTATTAACCTGATCTAACAGCAGCGGCGCGGTGCTGGTTTGGTCGAACTCTGTGCCCTGCCCTGGCGTGAGGTAGAGATGGCCTAAGAAACGGCGGATTTGGTAGTGTTTAAAACAGAGCATCGGCTGCGCATCGGCGCGGGCCAAGGCGACGTTGTGCCATATTTCTTTGAGCCGTACTTCTGACGGTGCGTATTGATGTTGCTTGGCAATCCATAACCGTAGCAGGGCTAAACGACGCTGTTCACTAAAAGCGGTCACACCTGCAATGTTAAAGGCCAAATCCGCTCTCAGACATTGCTTCAAGTCATCCGTCAACAGCTCTTCCAGTAAGGCTTGCTGCTCACCACACAAACGCGCACTGCGGCTAATAGCGCTAACAGCGCTCGGCCAACGCTCAACCAGCGCTGGCACCACGTTTAGCCGTAAAAAGTTACGATCAAATTGGCTATTGCTATTGCTGTCATCTTCAATCCAAGTCCAGTTCATTTGCTCAGCCAGCGCCGCCAGTGCGTCACGGGGCACGTTAAGCAAAGGGCGCAAATGGGTGCCGTGTTGAAACGCTTTTATCATCGGCATACCACTCAATCCCTTTACGCCGCTGCCACGTTTGGCGGCCAGTAAAAAGCTTTCGACTTGGTCGTTTTGATGCTGCGCGGTAAGTAATTGACCGCCAACGGGCAAATGCTTTGCAAAGGCTTGATAGCGCGCGTTACGCGCCAGTGCTTCAATGCTTTCGCCTTTCACATCACCGAGGTTGACGCGCTCTGAGACAAAGTCAATATGTAGATGTTGGCAAAGCTGCTGGCAAAAGATAAGCCAATCGTCGGCGTATTGGCTCAAGCCATGATGAACATAAATCGCCTTAAGCTCAAAATGCTCAACCTCACGCAACTGATGTAATAAACGCAATAAAGCAACCGAGTCTAAGCCACCACTTAAGCCTAATACTCGCTGACTGTTAGGGAAAGCAGTAAATTGCTGCGCCACTTGCTGATACAGCGAATGGCTTAACAATGATAGGCCTTGAGCCATTAGTGAAACACCAACTTGGTGTTTTTTGGCCCCAATAATAAGTCCAACTGATCCATCAACTCATCCGCCGGTGTTACCCGCCACTGGGTGCCTAAGGTCAAATCTGCAGTGGCCGACTCACTTTCGTAGCTGATGGTCACCGGACAAATACCGCCGCTAAAGGGAGCTAAGGTATCAGTAAATTTCGGGAAGAAGTCTTTATTGATTTGTGACTGCTTAAGCTGCAAGTGTAAGCCTTTGGCATGTTTCTCTCGCGCTTCTGATAAGTCCAAAACCTCGCGCGCGGTGAGCTTTAAACCACCAGAGAAATCATCATTACTGACTTGGCCACTCACCACCAAAATTTTGTCTTTGGCGATCAGCGATTCGTATTGATCAAAGGCGTCCGAAAACAGCATGACTTCAAGGCGAGCACTTTTATCGTCAAGGGTTAGCAAGCCCATTTTCTTGCCTTTTTTAGTCATCATCACTCGCGTCGCGATCACTAAGCCTGCTGCCGTGGTGTTTTTATGGCGATCGGTCGGTACCATATCTTTTAGTCGACCAGAGGTGTAATGACGCAGCTCACCTAAGTATTGATTGATTGGGTGTCCGGTTAAATAAAGGCCAAGGGTATCTTTTTCACCTTCAAGCCAAATTTTGTCTGGCCACAGCGGCACATTAGCAAATGCATGTTCAATTTCATCTTGCTCAGTGGTCAGTACGCCAAATAAGTCTGTTTGGCCATGGGCCTCAGCCGCAGCATGTTGCGCAGCCGCTTGCATCGCATCAGGTAATGTCGCCATTAGCGCCGCGCGATGTGGGCCGAGTTGATCCATGGCACCCGATAAAATCAGTTTTTCTAACACGCGACGGTTCACTTTTTTAAGGTCAACGCGAGCACAAAAATCAAATAAGTCGCGAAATGCGCCGCCGCTGTCGCGCGCGGCAATAATGGCTTCAATCGGGCCTTCACCTACCCCTTTAACCGCGCCAATGCCGTAGATGATAGTGGTGCCGGTTTCATCAACGTTAAACTTGTATAAGCCTTTGTTAACATCAGGTGGCGCAAGGGGCATGCCCATGCGCTCACATTCATCCACCAAGGTGACGATTTTGTCGGTGTTATCCATATCGGCTGACATCACCGCCGCCATAAAGTAAGCCGGATAATGGGTTTTCATCCACAAAGTTTGATAAGAAACCAGCGCATAGGCGGCCGAGTGCGATTTGTTAAAACCGTAGCCTGCGAACTTTTCTACCAAGTCAAAAATCTTCATGGCGAGTTCGCCATCAATGCCGTTTTTGACCGCACCTTCTTCAAAGCCGGCACGTTGCTTGGCCATTTCTTCTGGTTTCTTTTTACCCATGGCGCGGCGTAGCATGTCGGCGCCACCAAGGGTATAACCCGCTAATACCTGAGCAATTTGCATAACCTGCTCTTGGTATAAGATGATGCCATAAGTTGGCTCAAGGATCGGCTGCAATGACTCATGCTGCCAAGTGGCATCAGGGTAAGACACTTCTTCACGGCCATGCTTACGCTCGATAAAGTTATCTACCATGCCTGATTGTAATGGGCCGGGGCGAAACAGTGCCACTAGCGCGATCATGTCTTCAAAACAGTCCGGCTGTAAGCGTTTAATCAAATCTTTCATACCGCGCGATTCCAGCTGGAACACGGCGGTGGTTTCAGAGTTTTGCAGCAATCTAAAACACGCTGGGCAATCCACCGGAATACGAGCGATATCAATCGGGTCTTCACCGCGCTGCGCTTTATGGGCATTGGCCATATCGAGCGCCCATTGCACTATGGTTAAGGTGCGCAGACCCAAGAAGTCGAACTTCACCAGACCGGCGTATTCCACGTCGTTTTTATCAAACTGGGTAACGGGGAATTTACCTTCAGCATCGCAATAGAGCGGCGCAAAGTCGGTAATGGTGGTCGGTGAAATAACGACACCACCGGCGTGCTTACCGGCGTTTCGGGTACAACCTTCGAGGATCCGACACATGTCGATAAGATCGCGCACTTCTTCATCGGCATCGTAAGTTTCTTGTAGCTTAGGCTCAGCATCGAATGCTTTGGCCAAGGTCATGCCGGGATCGGGCGGAATTAATTTTGAAATCCGGTCAACAAAACCATAAGGGTGACCAAGCACACGACCTACATCGCGAATAACGGCCTTAGCGGCCATGGTACCAAAAGTGATGATTTGCGATACCGCATCACGGCCATACAGTTCAGCAACGTGATCGATAACCTCATCACGCCGGTCCATACAAAAATCGATATCGAAATCCGGCATCGAGACACGTTCAGGGTTTAGAAACCGCTCAAACAGTAAATCAAATTCTAGTGGGTCAAGATCGGTGATCTTTTGTGCGTAAGCCACCAGTGAGCCGGCACCCGAGCCACGACCAGGGCCGACCGGAATGTCGTTATCCTTACTCCACTGGATAAACTCCATTACGATCAAAAAGTAGCCGGGGAAACCCATTTGGTTAATCACGTCAAGCTCAATTTGCAGACGCTCGTCGTAAGGTTTACGCTTTTCGGCAAAATCGGGGCTGTTTTTATCAAACAGAAAATCAAGACGCTCTTCTAAGCCTTCCCATGACACTTTGCAAAAGTATTCTTCAATCGGCAGACCACCGGTGGGGAAATCAGGTAGAAAGTACTCTCCTAGTCGCACAGTCACATTACAGCGTTTGGCGATTTCCACCGAGTTTTGCAGCGCCTCTGGAATATCAGCAAACAGCGCACACATTTCGTCTTCGGTTTTCAGATATTGCTCAGGGCTGTAAAGCTTCGGGCGGTTTTTATCCATCAGGGTATAACCATCATGGATAGCCACACGAATTTCGTGGGCGTCAAATTTGTCTTTATCTAAAATGACGACTTCATTGGTGGCCACTACGGGTAAATCGACTTGCTGCGCCAACTCCACCGCCATGTGCAGGTATGCTTCTTCATCGGGGCGTTCGGTACGCAATAATTCAAGAAAATAGCGATCAGGGAAATGAGTTTTATAAAAATCAACACAACGCTGGGTCAAGCTTTTATTACCTTTGAGTAACACTTTGCCAACGTCACCCATGCGGCCGCCAGATAAAATAATGACACCTTCATTGTGCTCAACCAGCCATTGTTTGTCGATGATCGGCCGACCTTGCACATGGCCGCGCAAATAAGCTTTTGAAATAAGCAGAGTGACATTTTTATAACCGGCGTTGTTCATTGCCAGCGCTGTCATGCGAAACTGCTCATCGCCTAGCTCATCACTTTGCACCCAAAACTCGGCACCAATAATCGGCTTGATCCCTGCATCATGGGCGGCGCCATAGAATTTTACCAAACCACACATGTTAGTTTGATCGGTAATGGCTATGGCCGGCATTTGGTATTCTTGTGCGCGACTGACAATGGGCTTAACTTTGGCTAAGCCATCAACCATCGAGTAATCACTGTGCACCCTGAGGTGGACAAACTTGGGATCGACCATGGTTTAATCCTGCTGGTTAATAATGTTCTGGACTGGCTTAAATGATTTTCGATGAAACGGCGTAATGCCATGCTCCGCTAAAGCGGCAAAATGCGCTTTAGTAGGATAACCTTTGTGATTAGCAAAGCCAAACTGAGGATATTGCAAATCCAGCTCGGCCATTTCCGCATCGCGAGTCACCTTGGCAATAATGGATGCGGCGCTGATTTCTGCCACTCGCGCGTCGCCTTTAACAACGGCTTCGGCAGGCATATCGAGCTGAGGACAACGGTTACCGTCAATAAACACATATTCAGGTGTAATACTTAACCCCGCCACCGCACGTTGCATTGCTAACATAGTGGCGTGAAGAATGTTGATGTCGTCGATTTCAGCGGGTGTCGCACGACCAATAGAAACCGCAAGCGCCTTTTGTTTGATTTCATCAAATAGCGCCAAACGTTTTTTTTCCGTGAGCTTTTTTGAGTCGGCTAATCCAACAATGGGATGGTTGGGATCTAAAATAACTGCGGCCGTAACAACATCGCCCACTAATGGACCACGCCCTACTTCGTCAACGCCCGCAATAATTTTATTTTCTGGATAGATTACTGGATCCATAATGATTCCCCTGCCAATTGATGAGCCGGAGATTATACGCTAGTTAGACTTGCTCGCTAAGACCTCAATCACCGCATCTGCCGCTTTTTCATCGGCATTGCAACGGATTTGCTGGTGCAACTCGGTGAAGCGTTCAATTAGTGCGCTGTTATCTTTACCAATCAACTTATCTAATTCGCTGACAATATTTTCAACGGTGCAATCGTATTGCAATAGCTCAGCCACTAATGGCCCGTCATGTAATAAATTTGGCAAAGATGCGTATTTACTTTTTACCAATGCTTTGGCAATACGATAAGTGATCCAATTAACGCGATACGCCACCACCATAGGACACTTAGCCAGCATAGCTTCAAGGGACGCGGTACCTGATGCCAACAGCACGTAGTCTGCCGCTTGTAATACGCTGCTCGCCTTACCATCAACAATCGTAATCGGTAAGTCCGGCGCCACTTGTTGATGAAATTGCTCAAACTGGGCACGGCGTTTGGCATTGACCATAGGCACAACAAATTGCAATGCAGGATGCCGCTGTTTTAACGCAACGGCCGCTTGCAGGAAAAATGGACTGAGCAATTCAATTTCAGCGTGACGACTGCCAGGTAGCATGGCTAAATAAGGCTTATTGAGATCTAGCCCTAATTCGGCTTTATTTTTTTGTTGCTCAGGGATTAACGGTAAACGCTCAGCTAAGGTATGGCCAACAAACTGACATGGCACATTGAATTTGTCGTAAAAGGCTTTTTCGAACGGTAAAAATGCTAAGACTAGATTGGTTGCTTTAGCGATTTTATGAATGCGCCATTGCTTCCAAGCCCACACCGACGGGCTGACGTAATGTATCGTCTTTATGCCTTGTTGCTTTAACTTTAACTCAACGGTTAAGTTAAAATCAGGCGCATCCACACCGATAAATATATCAGGAGGATTGGCAATAAAATGTTCAGTGATGGCTTTACGAACATGTAGAATGCGCTTGAGTTTACCCAGCACTTCAACAAACCCCATCACGGATAGCTCTTCCATATTAAAAAGAGCGTGACAGCCCTGCTCGACCATTTCAGGACCGGCAATGCCTTCAACAATTAAATCAGGATGACGAAGACGAAGGGATTTGATCAAACCTGCGGCAAGTATATCGCCGGAGACTTCTCCAGCGATAATGCCAACACGTAACGGTTGGCTCATATTAGCGAACGATGCCTCGGGTATTAGAGCTGATAAAATCAAGCATCGGCTTCACTTCAGGTGACTCTTTCACCATGTCCTCTAATAATGCTTTTGCTTCTTCAAGGGTATTGCCATTGCGGCAAATAATTTTAAATGCACGTTTGATAGACATGATTTGCGCGCTGCTAAAACCACGACGCTTTAAGCCAACTGAGTTAATACCATGGGCTTCGGCATAGTTACCACTGGCCATGACATAAGGAGGCACGTCTTTGTTAACAGCAGAGCAGCCGCCAATCATGGCGTGTTCACCAATTTTGCTAAACTGATGAATGGCCGACATACCGCCAAAAATGACATTATTACCGAGCTCAACATGCCCGGCTAAGGTAGCGTTATTGGCTAAAATACAATGATCGCCAATAATACAATCGTGAGCAACGTGGGCGTTCACCATAAACAAGCAATGACTACCAATTTTGGTTAGACTTTGATCTTGGGTGGTACCACGGTGGATAGTACAACTTTCGCGAAAAGTATTGTTGTCGCCGATCTCAAGGTAAGTTTCCTCGCCCGCATACTTCAGGTCCTGGCAATCTTCGCCAATGCTACCAAATTGAAAAAACTTATTATTTTTACCAATCTTAGTATGACCTTTGATGACAACATGAGGGCCAACCCAAGTATTTTCACCAATTTCAACGTTCGCGCCAATAATGGAATAAGGGCCAATTTCAACGCCAGATGCGAGCACCGCTGTTTCATCAACAATAGCGGTAGGGTGAATTTTTACTGTCTGTTGCGTCATTTAAATCTCTCGTCTCGCACACATAATGTCGGCGCTACAAACTACTTCACCATCCACTTTGGCTACGCAGCTAAATTTACCCATACCTCGACGCTCCTTGAGGTAATCAACAAATAACTCTAAACGGTCACCCGGTACGACTGGCTTTCTAAAGCGAGCATTATCAATTGATGCTAAAAAGTAAAGCTCGTTATCCTTCGGCTTACCGTGCGTAGCAAACGCAAGAATACCCGTTGCTTGAGCCATCGCTTCTAAGATCATCACACCAGGAAAAACCGGCGTATTGGGAAAGTGACCCGTAAATTGAGGTTCGTTAAACGATACATTTTTAATGCCGTGTAACGTTTCACCCTTTTTGTAATCTAGGACACGATCAACCAATAAAAATGGGTATCTGTGTGGCAGAAAATCCATTATCTCTTTAATTTGAAGCTGGTTTAATTCGTTGCTCAAAAGTTATTCCTTAGCGCTACTTGCAGCTGCTGCCAGCTGTTTTTCTAGTTTATTAATTCGTTTATGCATATCATCGATACGCAGTGTTCTGGCTGCTGTTTTACGCCATTCTTTGTTTGATTGCAGTGGTATGCCTGAAGAGTACACGCCAGGTTTATCAATGGGTCGCATCACCATGCCCATGCCGGTAATGATCACATTGTCACAAATTTCCATGTGACCATTCACCACAGACGCCCCGCCAACCATGCAGTTTTTACCAATTTTTAGGCTCCCCGCAAAAGTAGCTGCACCTGCAATCGCGGTATTTTCACCAATCTCACAGTTATGTGCGATTTGACAAAGATTATCGATCACGACGCCATCGGCAATAATGGTGTTATCAAGCGCACCACGATCAACACAAGTGTTAGCGCCAATCCGCACCCGATCGCCGATAATAACGGTACCAAGCTGCGGTATTTTAACCCAACGGCCTTTATCTGGGGCATTACCAAAACCATCTGAGCCGATAACAGCGCCACTTTGAATAACACACTGCGCGCCAATTTCAACACGATGGTAAATAGAAACATTAGCCCAAATTCGACCATAAGGCCCAATTTTAGCCTCTTTTCCGATAAAAGTACCGGGACCAATTTCGGTATTATCTCCAATCACCGCCCCTGCTTCTATCACGGCATTAGCCCCTACACAGACACCAACACCAAGCTGAGCAGTTGGAGCAATGACCGCACTGGGTGCAATGCTAGACGCCGGTGCAGGCGTGGTATCAAGCACTTGAGCCGCTAACGCAAAACCAAGATAAGGGTTAGCCATAACCAAGGCATTACCAGAGTAAGCGGCTAAGGCTTGCTCGGGTAAAATAACCGCGCCAGCCCGGCTTACATTAAGTACATCAAGGTACTTAGCATCCGAAAAAAAAGCGATTTCACTGGGGCCCGCTTGACCAAGGGAGGCAACGCTATTGATGATTAAAGTGCCATCACCATGGCACTTTGCCCCAATTTTGCCAGCTAACTCGGCTAAAGTAATTTGCAGCACGCTTAGTTACTCTTACCAATTTCAGCAATCACTTTCTTTGAAATATCTAGGCTAGGTTTAGCAAAAATAGCCGCCTCACCATTAAGCACAAGATCGTAACCTTCACGTTTAGCAACTGCATCAATTGCTTTCACTACTTTTTCACGCATTTTGTTTTGCTCTTCACCTTGACGACGACGGTTGTCTTCTTCAAAGGCTTTAAGCTTTAACTGATATTCAGAAACTAAGCTTTGGATCTCGCGAGATAACTTGGTTTTATCTTCAGAAGACATCAATTCAGCATCGCGCTTTTCTTTCTCTTGCTTTGCTTTGATTTTGTTCTCTAACGATTTCATTTCGTTAATGCGTGGTTGAAATTCTTTTTTAAGTTTTTCAATAATTTGGTCTTTTTGTGGTAACTGCTGAAACACTTCAGCTGGAAAAACCACCGCGATTTTTTCAGCCGCTAATGCCGCGGTAGAAAATGACCCTGCCACTAAGGCTAAACTTAAACTTACGGCTTTAATTAACTGTTTCAATGGATAACTCCTATCGCAAAAATTAGAATGTTTGCCCGATATTAAATGAGAATACTTCGGTCTTGTCACCGGCATATTCTTTTAATGGTTGAGCTAGGGTAAAAACAAGTGGTCCCATTGGGGACAACCACTGAACTTGAACACCGGCAGAAACACGAATACGTCCCGGTTTTGAGTAATCACCTAAGTAATCACAGTTTTGCTCACAATAATTGGTATTGGCCCAGTTGGAGTTAAACTCGGTATCCCACGTTTCACCTGCATCAATAAAAAAGCTGGTTCGAACTTGGCGAGTGTAAGCTTCATCTAAAAACGGCGTAGGCATGATTAACTCAGTACTTAGCGTATAAACTGCGTTACCACCAACCGAGTCCTCGGTGGCAACCACACTATTATTACCACCCTGATTGAGTATATGTAACGCCTTAGGGCCTACTGTATTACTGGTGAAACCACGAATGGTACTAAAACCGCCAGAATAGAAATTTTCAAAAAATGGCAATACTTGGTCGTTATTATCTACAGTGCCGTAGCCATTACCATAGCCTGCAGTGCCTCGAGCGAGGAAAGACCAGCTGCCATCATCAGTAATTCGGTAATAATTGCGTAGCTCATAATTAATTTTAAAGTACTGTAAGTCAGAGCTTGGCACCGTCACTTTACCAAACAAAGATTGGTAAGAGCCAGAGGTAGCAAACTGCCCTCTATCAAGAGTATTTCTCGTCCAGCTCGCAGTAAAATCGAGTGTATCAAACGCAACCGAGCCATCATCTTCTAGTTGGCTCTTATAAATATCCCAAAATTGCTGTACTTGGGCATAAGATTTCAATTGCGAAATTTTATTTCGCTCTAAGCCGACGCCGAAATTCAGTCGGTTGAACTCATTAACAGGGAAACCTAAATTACCTCTAATACCGTAAGTGGTATTGTTATAATCAACAATGTTAGCTTCACCGGCCTCAAACTCGGTATAGAAAATACGTCCACCAGCACTCACTCCATCACGGGTAAAGTATGGGTCGGTGTAGTTTAAATCGATACTTTTTGAATAATCGTTTAACGATGTGTTAATACCAACGACATTACCTGTACCCAAAAAGTTATTCTGCTGCACACCCGCAGATAGACTGATACCCGACTCAGTACCGTAACCAATACCGGCATTGATAGAGCCGGCAGCTTGCTCTTTTACTTGAACGTCCACGTCGACAAGATCTTCACGACCCGGAACACGGTTTGTATTGATATCAACGGTTTCAAAATAACCTAAACGGTTAAGTCGCCCACGTGATAATTCGATATTTTCACTTGATAACCAAGTACCTTCCATTTGGCGCATTTCGCGTCTTAGCACTACATCTTTGGTTTCTTGGTTGCCAGAAATGTTGATACGACGAACATAAATACGTTGCCCGGGGTCTACTGCAATGGTCAGAGAAACGCTCTTGTCGTCATCATTAACTTCTGGATAAGTCGTCACCTTAGGATAAGCATATCCATGACGCCCTAGATACTTACTGATTGATTCTTCAGCAGCGGTAACGTCGGCGCCAGAGTAAGTATTACCGGCCGTTAGCGCAACTATTTGAGCGATTTCATCATCTTTACCCAGCAAATTACCGGTCAAGGCAACATTTTTTACGGTGTACTTTTCGCCTTCTTCAAGGTTTACCGTAATATAAATGCCTTTACGATCAGGTGTCATCGCCACTTGCGTCGCGTCCAAATTAACCCGGATATAGCCACGGTCAAGATAGTAGCTACGCAATGTTTCTAAATCACCGGCTAATTTTGGCTTTTGGTATTTATTATCCGCTAAAAAGTTCCACCACGGCGCACTGTCCGTTAGCTCGAGCTGTTTTAGCAAATCTTCTTCAGCGAAAACGGTATTACCCACGATGTTAATTTGCTGAATCTTCGCACTGCGACCTTCAACAAAGTTGAACTTCAAATCAACACGATTTCGTGGCAGTGGCGTTGCGATAGCGGTTACTTTAGCGCCATATTTACCAACGCTGTGATAAAAGTCTTCTAGACTTTTTTCTATATTAGCAAGAGACGTGCGGTCAAGTGCCTCTCCAATGCGCACGCCAGACGCTTTCAGCGTTTCTTGCAACTGCTCTTCTTTGATTGCTTTGTTACCCGAAAGCTCAATATTACTGATCGTTGGGCGTTCGGTCACCTGAATAATGAGCTGGCCGTTTTCGCGAAATACTTTTACATCTTCAAAATTGCCTGAACTGTAAAGTGACTTAACGGCCTGAGATAAAGCGAAAGAATCAACATCATCACCAACTCGTATTGGTAGATTTAGCAGCGCGGCACCAAGAGTTACACGTTGTAACCCTTCTACTTTAATATCTTCTACAATAAATGATTCTGCAATCACTGAATGTGAGAATAAACATGCGCCCATTAATACACTTGGGGTTAAGAATCTGCGTTTAGCCATCTTGTTATTATTTGTCCTTTATGCCCTATAACAGGTTGAAGTCGTTGAGCAGCGCGACGCTCATCAAGAGTACAATAAAAGCGCCACCTATTCTAAAACCGATTTCTTGGATCCGCTCAGGGACGGGCTTGCCACTAATAAGCTCTATACAGTAATAAAGCAAGTGGCCGCCATCAAGTACCGGAAGCGGAAATAAGTTGATTAAACCTAAATTTACACTGATTAATGCGACGAAACCCAAGAAATAGACCAATCCATAGCTTGCACTTGCGCCTGCTCCTTTTGCAATAGAGACCGGTCCACTGAGGTTATTAATGGAAATGGTGCCCGTAATAAGCTTACCTAAGGTGTCGAAGGTTAATGCTGTTAAGCTCCAAGTCTTTTCAACACCTTTAACCAAGGAATCAACCGGACCATATTGGGTGGTAATAATATATTCGCTCGGGTAAGTATCAACAAGAGGAGAAACGCCGATATGGCCGATTTCATTATCTGACGCATCCTTCCTAATTTGAGGCGTAATATTAAGCGCTAACACCTTGTCATCTCGTAAAACGTCGATTGCAATCTGTTGCCCTGGGTGGGCACGGATCACATCAACCCATTGTTGCCAATCGCGCAATGTTTCACCGTTAGCAGCCACAAACTGATCACCTACTTTTAATCCGGCTTGCTCTGCGGCCGATAGCGGTGTGATAGCAGCCACCTCTAGATGTACTTGAGGGCGATAAGGTTTAAAGCCCAAACTCTCTATCGGCGATATTTTTTTCGGGTCAAACTGCCACTGGCTGAGGTTAATCACCACTTGTTTAACCTGATTGCTTGCGGGACCAATATAAGAAAGCGTCAGCTCATCGTCACCGATGTAGCCAGCCAACGCCATATTCACTTCTTGCCAATCAGGTGTTTGACTATCACCTATCGCTATCACTTCAAAGGGGGTTTCGAGGCTTAAAGCGGCTAAAGGTGAGTTAGCTGCAACGTCTGGCACCATAGGTTTAACCGAAGTCGTACCCAGCATAAATACTAACCAGAAAGCGATAATTGCCAAAATAAAATTAGCAATAGGACCTGCTGCCACAATCGCAATACGCTTCCAAACCGTTTGATTATTGAACGCTAAGTGCAAATCTTGCTCTTGCACTTTCTCTAAACGGCTGTCGAGCATTTTGACATATCCACCCAAAGGGATTGCAGCAAGAGTGTACTCAGTGCCATCTTTTGCTGTTCGAGTGTACAGTGATGGGCCAAAGCCAACAGAAAAGCGCTGCACCTTAACACCACAGCGTCTGGCCACCCAGAAATGACCAAATTCGTGGATAGTCACCAATGTACCTAATGCAACAATGAAAGCGGCCGTGTTCCAAAAAAAATCACCCATGGTTAAGCTTGCCTCACGTTTGTTGCAACTAAAGTCAATGCAGTGTGGCGTGCTAAACCGTCTAGAAACATCACTTGTTCAATCGATGTGGCATGCTGATCACCGCACTTTGATAACACTTCGGCAGCAATTGATGCGATTTGATCAAAACGAATTTTTTGCTGCAAAAATGCCTCAACCGCCACCTCATTAGCCGCATTAAGTAAAGTCGTTGCACCCTGTCCAGCATAACAAGCATCTATGGCAAGTTTGAGACAAGGGTAACGATCAAAATCTGGCGCGGCAAAGGTTAATTGGCTAATTTGTGTAAAATCAAGAGGAGCCACACCGCTTTGAATACGCTGAGGAAACTGCATTACATGAGCAATGGGGGTACGCATGTCAGGTAGTCCCATCTGCGCTAATACGGAACCATCGATGTACTGCACCATGGAGTGGATCACTGATTGCGGATGTATCAACACTTGAATGTCCGACTTTTCAGTATTAAATAGACGCTTAGCTTCTATGTATTCTAAGCCCTTATTCATCATAGTGGCAGAATCTACGGAGATTTTCGGCCCCATTGACCAATTAGGATGCTTAACCGCTTGTGCGGGCGTCAGGTGTTTGAACTCACTAATCGGGGTGGTTAAAAATGGCCCGCCGGAGCCGGTCAATATCAGTTGCGAAATGCCACTTTTTTTAAGATCGCAGTGACCAATAGACGCTTGGCATTCAGGAGGTAAACATTGAAAGATGGCATTATGTTCACTGTCAACGGGCAGTACTTGCGCGCCACTACGTTGTGCGGCATCCATAAATAGCGCGCCAGACATTACTAAGGCTTCTTTATTTGCAAGGAACACTTGCTTACCCGCATTCACCGCCGCTAGCGTCGGTGCGAGGCCGGCTGCGCCAACAATGGCTGCCATCACAGCATCCACTTCGACGCTCGCAATGCATGCTTCAAATTCGGTTTGGTCAACCAATACCTGCGTGGCATCCTGCTCAAGCAACTGTTGCAACTTTGCGTTCGCGTCAGGGCATGACATAAAAGCGTATGAGACGTGGTGCTCGCGGCATAAATCAACCATCTTGTCGACGTTGCGCCATGCGCTCAACAAAGTCAGCGACATGGTTTCAATGTTTTCAGCGTAAACAGCTAAGGTGCTGCTGCCAATAGAGCCTGTTGCGCCAAGAATAGCCAGTTTTTTCATCACAAATTACAACCAAGCGATATAACAAAGAGTGAACACAGGTAGCGCTGCCGTTAAACTATCGATACGGTCAAGCACACCACCATGACCAGGCAGTAATGTACCACTGTCTTTAATTCCCGCTTGGCGTTTAAACATACTTTCACTCAAGTCACCTAAGCTTGACGCTAAGCTCGTGATAACAGCGGCAACAATAAACAATAATTGTTTGTCAGCTTCAATCGCGAGACCATACATAGCAACAATGGCAATAATAACAGTAGAGACCAAACCGCCCGCAAAGCCTTCAATGGTTTTACCCGGGCTGACCTTTGGTGCCAACTTATGTTTACCTAAGGATTTACCGGTAAAATAAGCGCCAGTGTCCGCGCCCCAAACCAGTAACATGACGAATAAAACCAGCCAAGCGCCTTGCTGTGGATCATGATAAAAATTAACACTACGCAAAGTAATTAACGACCAAAAAAACGGCATTAAGGTCAACAAACCAAACAGACCTTTTAACCAAGCTTGACCTTGCCATAACTTAGCACTCTTAGGGAAAGTAAGTACCAACCCTAAACAGCATAACCACCATAAACCACCGGCACTTAACATGCCTAAAACGTATTGGTTTATTTGGCTAAGCCAAATGCCTTCCACCGGAATGGCAATCAATGAAGCGCCTAGCACTAGACCAAAAGGATAAAGAATATAGGCTCGCTTTTCACGAGAGACAAGGCTTCCCCACTCACGAGAGGCTAACAAAAAAATGGCAGCTACCAGCAAAGAAAATAGTTTTAATGGAAGTAAAAAAATGGCGGCGATGGTCATAGGAGCCAACACACCAGCCGTAATAATTCGTTGTTTTAACAAAAAGCTACCCTTGTTTTAATGCTTGCACTTGAGCACTGGTATGGCCAAAGCGTCGTTCCCTGTTACCGAAACTAGACAATGCCAAAGCAAAGCTATCTTCGTTAAAATCTGGCCAAAGTGTATCAGTAAAGTACAGCTCTGCATATGTTAGCTGCCAGAGTAAAAAGTTGCTTATGCGCTGTTCACCGCCGGTGCGGATCATAAAATCAACATTCGACAATGGCAGCTTTTTAATTTCATTATCAAGTGCCTCTTCGGTCACATCTTCTGGTTTAATTTCACCCGCTAACACTTGTTGCGATAATGTCTGCGCCGCTTGTGCAATATGCCAACGGCCGCCGTAGTTTGCAGCAATATTTAATATCAGACCTGAATTGTCCTGAGTAAGCTGCTGGGCTTGCTTAATTTTTTCTTGTAGGCGTGGCGAAAAAGCACTTAAATCGCCAATAATACGCAGGCAGATATTGTTTTTATGTAACTTTTTTACTTCACGATTAAGTACCGTAAAAAACAATTCCATTAATGTAGAAACTTCAGCAGGCGGACGTTTCCAGTTTTCACTACTAAACGCAAACAAGGTCAAGGTTTTAATATTATTTTGCGTGGCAAACGAGACACAACGCCTTACAGATTTCACACCGGCTTGATGACCAAAGACGCGAATTTTGCCTTTTTGCTCTGCCCAGCGTCCATTACCGTCCATAATAATTGCAACGTGTTGAGGAACGACATTCATTTCCTGCACAAATAACCTCTCGTGATGGACAAAAAAACGCCGTGTTAGCACACGGCGTTAGCAACTAAAATCCAGCCGGATTTAGATTTCCATTAACTCTTTCTCTTTAATGGCTAATACACTATCCACTTCCTTAATGGCTGCATCCGTTAATTTTTGCACATCATCTTCAGACTTACGTAGCTCGTCTTCGCTGATTTCTTTTTCTTTTTCCAATGCTTTTAAATCGCTATTCGCATCACGACGAATATTACGGATAGCCACACGGCCCGCTTCAGCTTCTGCACGAACGACCTTGATAAGATCTTTACGACGATCTTCTGTTAGCGCTGGAAGAGGTATACGGATTACCGCCCCTGCAGAGTTTGGATTCAAACCTAGGTCTGAAGACATTATCGCTTTTTCTACCGCTTGGATCATCGCACGATCAAATACTGTCACGGTGAGTGTACGAGAATCTTCAGTGCTTACGTTGCCCACTTGATTCAGTGGCGTGTCTGCGCCGTAGTATGACACGGTAATGTTGCTTAATAGGCTTGGATGCGCACGGCCTGTTCTAATTTTAGACAGTTGCGATTTCAGTGCATCGATGCTTTTGCCCATGCGCGTTTGAGCGTCGTTTTTAATTTCATTAATCACGGTATATTCCTTTTAAACATTTTTAGGCTAGATTATATCAGCCAAGTAGCCTTATTCTTCTTCTGAAACACTTGGCGCTTTGATCACTGTACCTTCGTTTTCACCCATCACTACGCGACGTAACGCACCGGGTTTGTTCATATTAAACACGCGGATTGGCAAGCCGTGGTCACGTGCCAATGTAAAGGCTGCTAGGTCCATTACTTTAAGCTCTTTTTCAAGTACAGTTGAATAATCAAGCTCATCATATAAAACCGCATCTGGGTTTTTCATTGGATCAGCATCATATACACCGTCAACCTTAGTCGCTTTTAGCACTGCGTCAGCTTCAATCTCAATCCCACGTAAACATGCTGCGGAGTCAGTCGTAAAGAAAGGATTACCAGTACCGGCTGAAAAAATAACCACTCGACCAGACTTAAGTAGGCTGATTGCTTCTGCCCAATTATAATCGTCACACACGCCTTTCAGTGGGATAGCTGACATCAAGCGAGCATTAACATATGCACGATGCAAAGCGTCACGCATGGCTAAGCCATTCATCACCGTTGCTAACATACCCATGTGGTCGCCCACTACACGATTCATTCCCGCCTTAGCTAAGCCTTCGCCGCGGAATAAGTTACCGCCACCGATGACCAATCCAACTTGAACACCTAGTTCAATTAATTCTTTAATTTCTTGCGCCATGCGTTCTAGTACTTTGGCATCAATGCCAAAGCCTTCTTCGCCCATCAAGGCTTCACCACTTAGTTTTAACAGAATTCGTCTATAGCTTGGTTTCGGATTGGTACTCATTTTACGCGATTCCTAGTTGCAAAACAGCCGCAGCAATGGCCGCGGCTAATACTTATGATTTACAAAAGCAGAGCTTACTTAGCTTTAGAAGCTGCAATTTGTGCTTCAACTTCAGCAGCAAAGTCTTCTTCTTTCTTCTCGATACCTTCACCCACTTCTAGACGTACGAAGCTAGAAACAGAGATACCTTTTTCTTTAAGCACAGCGCCTACCGTTTTCTTTGGTTCCATGATAAAAGGTTGACCAGTTAGGGCAACTTCACCTGTGAACTTCTTCATACGGCCTGCAACCATCTTCTCAGCGATTTCTTGAGGTTTACCCTCATTCATCGCGATGTCGATTTGGATTGCGCGCTCTTTTTCAACAACTTCAGCTGGTACGTCTTCAGGGTTAACGTACTCAGGCTTGCTCGCAGCAACGTGCATTGCAATGTGCTTAAGTGAATCAACATCACCTTCACCTGCAACAACAACACCAATAGTAGAACCGTGGCTGTAAGAAGCAAGAGCAGCACCTTCAATGTAAGACACGCGACGTACATTGATGTTTTCACCAATTTTAGTCACAAGTGCAATGCGTTTTTCTTCGAATTGCGCTTGTAGCTCTTCGATTGTTACTTTAGAAGCAACAGCAGCATCAGCCACTTCGTTAGCAAAACCTAGGAAGTTTGCATCTTTAGCTACGAAGTCTGTTTGACAGTTAACTTCAACTAAAGCCGCAACATTACCTGCAGTTTTGATTAAGATAGCACCTTCAGCAGCAATGTTACCTGCTTTTTTAGCCGCTTTTGCTTGGCCGTTTTTACGCATAAATTCGATAGCAGCTTCGATATCACCATTGGTTTCTTGAAGTGCTTTTTTACAATCCATCATGCCCGCACCGGTACGATCGCGCAGTTCTTTAACTTGAGCAGCAGTAATTGCCATTTTGAGTTTCCTCAACAATAAAAAGATGAAAAACAGGGGCCTGAGGGCCCCTGTTAACCAAAAAAAATGGTTTGGTTAATAAGGGCGAAAGCCGTTATTACTCTGCAGCTTCTTCTACAAAGCCGTCTTCTTCAGCCTGTACAACGATATCTTGTTGACGACCTGCTTTTACTGCATCAGCAGCAGAAGTTAGGTATAACTGTACCGCACGGATAGCATCATCGTTACCTGGAACAATGAAATCTACGCCGTCTGGGTTTGAGTTAGTATCAACGATAGAAACTACAGGAATGCCTAAGTTGTTCGCTTCTTTGATAGCGATATGCTCATGGTCTGCATCAATGATAAATAGTGCGTCAGGTAGACCGCCCATGTCTTTGATACCACCTAAGCTTTTCTCTAACTTCTCAAGTTCACGAGAACGCATTAGCGCTTCTTTCTTCGTTAGCTTATCAAATGTGCCATCTTCAGTTTGAGCTTCTAGCTCTTTTAGACGTTTGATAGACTGACGAACAGTTTTCCAGTTCGTTAACATACCGCCTAACCAGCGGTGGTTTACGTAGAACTGGTCACAGCTTACCGCTGCTTCTTTTACCGCAACGCTTGCTGCACGTTTAGTACCAACAAAAAGAACTTTTCCTTTTTTCGCAGAAACGCCAGAAATAAAATCCAGTGCTTCGTTGAACATTGGAACTGTTTGCTCAAGGTTGATGATGTGTACTTTGTTACGTGCGCCGAAGATGAAAGGCTTCATCTTTGGGTTCCAGTAACGAGTTTGGTGACCGAAGTGCACACCAGCCTTCAGCATTTCGCGCATTGATACATTAGCCATGTTAAATTCCTCTTGGGGTTAGGCCTCCACACATCCCATAATCTCGACCCTTAACAGGCACCCCGAAATATGTGACGATGTGTGTGTGTTGTTTAATTAAGTTGATTTCGGGCTATTCGGTGACTTGTGGTCCCCGATTATTGGTTAACAATGTAATTTCACATTGCCAATTCCCGGCGCGCTTTATACCATACCCGAGTCATAATCACAATCTGAGATGCGGAATTGGCGACAAAAACATCCCCGCGCCAGTCACAAACAAAAGAGAGAATCATGAGTGTAGTAATCAAAACAGCTGAAGAAATTGAAAAGATGCGCATTGCCGGAAAGCTGGCAGCGGATGTGCTAGAAATGATCGAACCCTTTGTTGTTAAAGGGGTAACAACAGACGAGCTGAACCAAAAATGTCATGATTTTATTGTTGATGTACAACAGGCAATTCCAGCGCCATTAAATTACCACGGTTTTCCTAAGTCTATTTGCACCTCCGTTAATGAAGTGGTTTGCCACGGCATCCCGAACCATAAAAAATTACGGAATGGTGACATTATTAATATCGATATCACGGTGATCAAGGACGGATATCACGGTGACACATCAAAAATGTTCGTGGTAGGCGATGCTAACCCGCTGACGAAAAAATTAGTGCAAAACGCGCAAGAGTGTTTATATAAAGGCATTAAATTAGTTAAACCGGGCATTCGCCTTGGTGATATTGGCACAGCAATACAAGTCCATGCGGAACAACAAGGTTTCTCTGTCGTACGTGAATATTGTGGCCATGGTATTGGCGCAACCTTTCATGAAGAGCCCCAAGTTCTGCACTATAAAAGCAAAACCGATCCCAACGCGTTGCTTATTTTAGAACCTGGCATGTGCTTCACTATCGAGCCCATGATCAACTTAGGTAAGCGACATACCAAGTTAGATAAAAAAGATGGTTGGACGGTGACCACTAAAGATGGCTCCCGCTCTGCGCAGTGGGAACACACCTTGCTAGTAACGGAAACAGGTTGCGAAATATTAACCCTGCGTCAAGAGGAAACGATTGAACAGGTAATTAACCACGCCTAAGCCAATCCCACTACTTTAAGCATAATAGGAGCTGTTCATGCAGGCCACTGAGACATTAGCTTTAGACGACCTGTCACTTAAGAGTGTCAAAGGGGCAATGGCGCAATTTAACGCCAAACAGGCAACTGCCTTTAGCCAACTCGATGATATTAGTGAGCTGGTGCTAGAGCGCTCCGACTTTATGGATCAGCTGTTAATACAGCTGTGGGATAAGTTTACCAATGGCATGGCAAAGGAGCTTAGCTTAGTCGCTGTTGGCGGCTACGGTCGCGGCGAGCTTCATCCAAAATCAGACATTGACTTGTTGATACTAAGTGTCCATCCGCTGTGTCCCGAAGTAGAGCAACAGATCAGCGCGTTTATTACTTTTCTATGGGATTTACGCCTCGAAATCGGCCATAGCGTTAGGACGGTTGATGACTGTATACAACTAGGTTTAGAAGATATCACCATTGCGACAAATCTCATTGAAAGTCGCTTAATCATCGGCAATGACGCTAGTTTCAGTTTGCTCAAAAGTAAGTTACATGCGCCGACATTTTGGCCTTCCACCGCCTTCTTTAGTGCTAAACGCGAGGAGCAACGCCAGCGTCATCTTAATTACCGCGATAACGGCTATAGCCTTGAGCCTGACATCAAGAGTAACCCGGGCGGTTTACGTGATCTTCATACCCTGTATTGGGTCGCAAGACGTCATTTTGGCGCCGCCAATTTACTTGAAATGACCATCGATAATTATCTCACCCAAGCTGAATATCGCGAGTTACTTGAGTGTCAAAACTTTCTTTGGAAAATCCGCTTTGCCTTACACCTCGTCACAAATCGTGCCGATAATCGTCTATTATTTGATTATCAAACCGATGTTGCTGCAAAGTTAGGCTATCAAGGCCAAGGCAATGCCGGCATAGAAACCATGATGAAACAGTTCTATCGCACCATACGACGAGTGGCTGAGCTGAACGAGATGTTATTGCAACATTTCGATGAGGATATTCTAGGCAATGCAGAAATAGAATCAGTGCCCATTGATGATCACTTTCAGCTCAAAGGCGATCTGATCGTACTCGTTACGGCAGGAGAATTTTTTCATCGCCCAGAAAGCATTTTACAACTGTTCCTGCACATTGCTGACAACCCAAATATCAAAGGCATTTATTCCACAACCTTACGTGAAATTCGAGAAAGCCGTCGTCGGCTTACTTATTGGTTACAAGACATCCCCCCCTGTCGTGAAAAATTTATGGCATTGCTTAAACATCCGAGAGGAATGGGCTTACCCCTTACCTTAATGCACAAATATGGCGTTTTAGCCGCTTACATTCCGCAGTGGAATAAAATTTTAGGACAAATGCAATTTGACCTTTTCCACGCTTACACCGTTGATGAGCATACCCATCGACTGATTAAGTATATTTACAATTTCCCGACCAAGGAATCAAAAGTAGAACACCCTATTTGTGGCGATCTTTTTCCAACTATTAAAAAGCCTGAATTACTTTTTTTGGCCGCTATTTTTCATGATATTGCCAAGGGTAGAAAAGGTGACCACTCTGAACTCGGCGCCATTGATGCCCAAGCATTTTGTGATTTACACGGTTTAAGTGCTCATGATGGTCGGTTGGTCGCTTGGTTAGTTAAACATCATTTAGTTATGTCGGTAACAGCGCAGCGCCGCGATATTCAAGACCCAGATGTGATCACCGAATTTGCGCGTGTGGTACAAGATGAAAAATACCTTAATTACCTGTTGCTGCTTACCGTCGCCGATATTTGTGCGACCAATGATGATGTTTGGAATAGCTGGAAAGGCGCGTTGCTCAAAGAGCTCTATTATCAAACCCAGAAAGCCCTCAGACGAGGCCTAGAAAAACCCATTGACGTGCGCAGCCGTATCCGCGACCACAAGCAACAAGCACTGAATAAACTGCTTGGTAAGGCGTTTAATTCGACTACCGTTGAAACCCTTTGGAAGCGCTTTAAAGCAGACTATTTCTTACGCCACACGCCGTCGCAAATTGCTTGGCACAGCGAGTATATTCTACAGCACTATGACCAAGACAAACCGCTGGTGGTGATCAGTAAACGCGCCTCTCGAGGCGGTAATGAAGTGTTTATCTATTGTAAAGATTCATTAGATTTATTTGCCACCGTGGCAACCGAGCTTAATAATAAAAATCTTAACATTCATGATGCAACCATTATGAATAGCCGTGATGGCTACACGTTAGATACGTTTATCGTGTTAGAGCCCGACGGCGAGCCGTTGGCCATCGATCGAACCCGTGAAATAAAGCCGGCTTTAGAGCAAGCATTAAGCCACCCTGAAAATGTCGTCGCACGATCTCAGCGACTGTCGCGGCAGAAAAAGCAATTTTCTGTGGCCACGCAAGTTAATTTTCTGAGTAATAAAAACCATCGCACCATGATGGAGCTAATTGCTTATGATTCACCCGGCCTATTAGCAACCATCGGGGATGTATTCCAAAAATTAGATGTGATGCTACACACGGCAAAAATAACAACCATAGGTGAGCAAGTAGAAGACTTTTTCATCGTCACTACCGAGGATGGCCACGCACTAGACATAAAGCAACAGAATGAACTAAAACAAGCACTGGTAGATGCACTCGCCTGTGACGCCCATTCTTAAACTTAATTCCAACGTAAACCTGCTCACAATATGGTGTCAGTGAGTTCAGCTGGCACCAGACAAGCTTATAAAGTAACTTTTTTATCAACGGAGAAAACAGTACACTGTGTCTCACATTAATTAACGATTTGATGATGACAATGAAACAGTTTTTTGAATTTATCCCGCTAATTATATTTTTCGTTGCTTACAAGTTTTACGACATCTATGTAGGCACTGCAGCACTGATGCTGGCGACAGGCGTCATGCTTGCTTACAACTGGTTTAAATATAAAAAATTAGAAAAGATGCATCTGATCACCTTTGTGATGGTCATAAGCTTTGGTAGCTTAACCCTTGTTTTACATGATGATGCGTTTATAAAGTGGAAAGTTACAGTCATCTACGGACTATTTGCCGCGGGCTTACTGATCAGCCAATATATGCTTAAAAAGAACTTAATAAAGCAAATGCTCGGCAAAGAGCTCACCCTACCTGATGCTGTTTGGAAGAATTTAAATATAGCTTGGGCTGTTTTTTTTATTTTCTGCGGCGCCCTTAATGTATACGTGGCCTTCTACCTATCGCAAGATGTTTGGGTAAACTTTAAAGTATTTGGTTTGATGGGCATGATGCTCATTTTCACCTTGCTCACTGGTATTTATTTGTACAAATATCTCCCTCAAGAAGATAAGGAATAATCTTATGTGGTACTCCATTTACGCCTCAGACGTCGCAAACAGTTTGGCATTGCGCCAACAAGCCCGGCCAGCTCACCTCGCTCGTTTAGAAGCACTAAACAAAGAACAACGCTTATTAGTGGCAGGCCCATCACCTGCAGTTGACAATGAAAACCCTGGTGATTCTGGTTTTACTGGCTCAGTAGTGATTGCTAAATTTGCCTCTATTGAAGAAGCGAAGACTTGGGCAGAACAAGATCCCTATGTTGCAGCGGGTGTTTATGCCAATGTTGAAGTCAAACCCTTCAAACTAGTCCTCCCCTAGTAATATAAATCGAGCACATGAGCATTCGCATCATGTGCTGACTCATATACCTGTAAACCATTTTTCCTACCAATAAAAGCTTGCCTCCCATTTTATTGATGCATTTCACAATAAAGAATAAAAAACCATGCCGTAGCGGTTTTATCTCCTACCTTTAACCTTGTAATTAACAAATAAATCAATAGAGGATAATTATGAAACTACGTACACTTATTGCCGCATCTTTATTTGCAGTATCATCAATGGGTCAACTTGCCCTTGCAGCCGAAACAGCAACAGATACTGCTGTCACTCAAGAAAGTAGCGCTGTGAGTCAGCAAGTAATCAATATTAATACAGCAACCGAAGATGAGCTCACCAAAATAAAAGGTGTTGGCGAAAAAAAATCTAAAGCGATTATCGCTTACCGGAAGGAAATTGGTCAGTTTAAAAATGTCGACCAATTACTCGAAGTGGCTGGTATTGGCCAAAGCATTTTAGATAATAATAAAGATCTGTTGGCTGTAAAATAGATATTAGCACCACTTAGGTGCCACTCAATTAAAGTGGCGCCGACGCCTTATTTGATATGGCTAATCTCAATACATTACCGAGCTGAGAAGTAAAAGTGAACTCAACCTGTCGTGGTAGTTCAACCCTGCTCTGCTGATACTTTTGTTCTGCTAACATGCCGAGCCCCATACCCGAGTGTTGAAACAAGTCATTAGGCGGGGCAAAACCAGCATTAGAATATGTTAGACAAAGTCGGCTAGCATCCAGATTAAACTGAATCGCATTAACGGGGTGGGACAATGCTAAATCATGTATTTGATCATTTAAAAAACGCATCATTTGCGCTGGCGAACGTAAACGATAATGACTATTAGATTGATGTTGCCGATATGAGTCATTGAGTAAGCTTTTAAGTAACGCGCCTATCACGGCCGCTTCAGAGCCAAACAAGGATACATCCAGCACAAATACACCTACTTCATGATCACTTAAAGGATAATGAACGAGCAGTAAGCCCAGTGGTTGCGCGTCAACCCGAAAGGAAAAACCATTAACATCAAACTCTCTTTCGCTCGCCAGCTCTTGCATCAAAAGCGTCGACGCAGGATCATCTTGGCGAAAGTAGCTCATATGGCTAATTAACTCTGCATCGGCCATATGTTTATGAGATAGCACCTCAAACCCCGACAAGTTTGGCTTTAAAATCGATAAAATACTTTGTTCTAATGTAAGCCAATTTTGCAATGGCTTCATAAAGTAGTCTTTTGCACCGTGACGCAATGCTTCCGCTATCTCAACCATCTCACTGGCTGCTGAAATGACAATAACAGGCAGGCTTGGATACTGGCGCAGGATAGTTTTAATTACCTCCTGCCCACCCATTTCAGGCATATATAAATCGCAAAGCACGAGGTCAGGCTTTAAATCTGCCACCAAAGTAAGGCCATGAAGGCCATTTTCCGCATTCGCGACAATAGCACCGCGTTGCTTGAGAAAAGCACTTAATTGTTGGCGGAATACAGCCTCATCTTCAATCACCAGGAAGGTAAAGTCCGCCAGTGTACAACTGCTTTTACTCATTCATAAATTCTTCTAACTCTTCATCAGAAAGAGAAGGGCCTATTGGCGCAACACTATCAGAGCCTGGTGTTTGGTAATGTTGATATTGGATGTAAGAGTCGCGAATAAAAATGTATGAATCCAATGATTGTTCAATTAAAGGGTCTTGATCGAGTAAATTAGCACGTTTATAAAGCGCGTCTGTTCCCCAATGAATCAAATTTTCAAAGTAGGTAAATTCACTGAAGGGAAAATATAAACCATCAACTATTCCCCCGACTAACTTTCGAGTAGTTCGAGGGCCATAAAATGGTACCATCAGATAAGGACCATGATTAACCCCAACCATTCCTAATACACTTTGAAATTCAGCACGATTTCGCTCTAAGCCACTGCGTCCCGCTACATCAATCAAACCACCGATACCAAACGTAGAGTTAACCACAAAACGCATAACACTGCCCATTGACGCCTCAATATCGAGCATCAATAAATGATTCACCGCACTTGAAGGCTCTTCAAAATTCAAAATAAAGTTATTGATCGCCTCTCGACTGCCTTCAGGAAGATATAAGTAGGTTTTTGTTGCAGGAACATAGATAGATTGGTCTATGGCGTAATTGAAATCCCAAATAGCTCGGTTAACACCTTCAAAAGGGTCCTTAATGGGGCTGTTATCAACAGGCTTAAAGGCCGCAGCAGAGGCGGAATAAAATAAAAATACCGCAACCATAAGCACGGTAATTCGGTTTAATACAGGGAGAATCACATATATACCTTTAAAAGTGTCACAGAGAACAACATTTAGCCTAGCTAACGCCTTAACGCTAACTAGGGTAATAATAACACTAAATCTTGTGATCTATGGCTATTTCTATCACATCTTGTTGACCTGATTTAATCACGCTACTTTCGCCTTCCCACTCGCCTGCCGCGACCGCCACATTCTCATCGATCGATATTCTCGCCTTGATAATAAACTCAGCTTGTTGGCTTAACTTCAGCTCAGGCATCATGGCGTCAGCGTCAGACAGCGTAACGGTGGCTGGAAACTCAGATAGCGGTAATTTCTTTGCTGCTAATGGCATTTTAGGGCCATTGACCATTTGCGCAAAAACAAACAAATAACCTGTGTCAGGCAGATCAACTTGATCGCTCAACGTCACTTTTACTTGGTAAGACATTGAGTCCGCTACTGGGTTCTGCTTCGCCTCATTTACTTTCGCCAGTTGCTGCTCGGCATAAGCGATACTGCTTTCAACCATACTGTAACGCTCACTCGATGGCGCTAGCAGCGGGAGCATGTTACGCCAACGTTCAATCGCACTAGCAAAGTCTTCTTGTTGCAATGCCATAAAGGCATATACCGATAAAGCTTGAATATTCTTCGGCTCAAGCCCTACGGTAGCAATGATCAAGTTTTCCGCTTGCTTGATCTTTAATGCATCCTCAGACTGCAATAACGCTTGCGCATAAGCAACACGTACATCACTGTCTGTTGGCGATAACTTATAGGCTTTATGCAATGCATCTTGTGCCAACTGACCATCACGCAGAGCGAAAGCAAGGCGTCCTAACATTAACCAACCTTGAGTATCACTAGGTTGATTAGCAAGGTGACTACGCAAGGCTAACATAAAGTCATCGACCTCTTGCTTAGAAGGAGGCTGCCCGTCCGTCATCGTCATTTTACGCTGCAAATTTTCGTAATTTGTCATAACACTTTGCCAATGACTCACTTGCTGACCCGCACCATATTGCAGGTATAAGCCGATGGATATAGCAAAAAACAGTAAGATCCCAGGCACCAGCAGCAAGGGCAAATTAATGCGTTGAGCCGACGATTTAACCTCGACGACATCTTCCAGTAAATTTTGCTGCAATTCAGTCAGTACCGCTGCCTGTTCAGCAACGAGTCCTTGCTCGACGTCTTGCTCTATTTCTTTCACACGCCCCTTGTAGAGGGTTTTGTTCAGACTATCTCTATCAGCCTCAATCACTTGGCGGTTTTTTAACACCGGTACAATTAAAGCTAAACTCGCTATGACTAACAGCAAAATACACAACAGCCAAAAAAGCAGCATTAGTCTTTATCTCCATTTAAAATTCGTTCCAGCTTTGCTTGCTCTGCTGGATCCATCACAGGGTTGTCAGTTAAGGCGGTATTTTTTCGCGTTCTTACCAACAATACTGCTAATCCACCCAACACAAAAAATAACGGCCCTAACCACAAGAAAATGGTAGCCGGTGTCATTGGAGGATCATAGGTAACGAAGTTGCCAAAACGGGCTGCCATGTAATCAACAACTTGATCTCTGTCTTTACCTTCTTTGACCAATTCATATGCTTTTTGGCGTAAATCTTGTGCCAATGGCGCATTTGAATCGGCTATATTTTGGTTTTGACATTTTGGACAACGTAGCTCTTTAGTTAATTGTTGATACAGCACTTCCTGTTGTGGATTATCAAACTCATAAACTTGGATTGCCGCCAAAGCCGGAACACTGAGCAATGAAACCAGCAATAAAGTAATCATTCGCATTACTTCAAATCCTTAAAAATAGGGAGTAAGGTTTGCTGCCAAACATGATCGTTAACATCGCCGACATGGCGATATTGGATCACGCCTTGGCTGTCTATTAAGTAAGTTTCTGGCGCGCCATATACGCCTAAGTCCAAGCCCAACATGCCGTCTTTATCGTATAGGCTCACTTGATAAGGATTACCTAAATCCGTCAACCAGCGAATGGCTTTTTCTCTATCGTCTTTATAATTCAAACCTACAATGTAAACACCGTCAGCAGCCAACTTGTTCAAGTAAGTATGCTCTGCATAACAAGTTGGGCACCAAGTCGCCCAAACATTAAGTAACATCGGCTTACCTTTAAAAATCGAGGCATCGTGACGTGTTTCTGGTTGATAAAGATCTTGTAAGGTAAACGTTGGCACAGGCTGACCAATCAGCGCCGATTCTAACTTAGACGGGTCAGAATAGAGCCCTTTGAACAAGAACACCACCGCCGCTAAAAATATCCCCAGGGGCAGTAGAAATAGCCAAAGACGAGGTTTATTGTCCATCTTTCGCTCCTTTTCCACTAAATCGATAACGTTTATCTAACATCATCAGCACCCCAGCACATGCCATAATAAGCGCACCAAACCAAATCCAACGAATAAATGGTTTGTAGTAAATACGTAATGCCCAAGCGCCATTATCCAGCTGCTCACCAAGGGCCGCATATAGGTCACGAGTGAAACCAGCATCAATCGCCGCTTCGGTCATTACATTGCGCTGTACCCGATAAAAACGCTTCTCTGCACGCATCGTAGTAACGTACTTATCACCTCTATCCACCCGCAATACACCAGTGTGACCGTCAAAATTCGGCCCTTTAAGTGCATCCACACCTTCAAAAGTAAAGCGATAATGTTCAAATTCAATTTGATCCCCGGGGACCATGCGCACATCTTTTTCAATGCTGTAATTTTGTGTCATGGTGATACCGATAACCATGACAGCAAAACCAATATGGCCGGTGATCATGGCCCAGTGACTAATACTGAGTTTTCTAACACCAGTGATAAAAGTATGGCGATGAGTTGCTCGCAACCACGTTTCTTGACAAGAGGTCACCACCACCCAGACTCCCAAGAAGCACCCCAATAACGCTAGCCAAGTAAAGTAAGGCGTACTCGCCATCATGTATAACGCGGTTAATACCACTGACGCCACAATGGCAATCAACAGCGTTCCAGCTAAATCACCCGGATTTTGCCTCTTCCAGCGAACTAAAGGTCCAACACCCAACAACAACATAAAAGGCACAATTAATACGGTGAAGATGCGGTTAAAGAAGGGTTCACCGATAGAAATGCTACCTAAGCCCATTTCTTTATGAACCAAAGGTAATAATGTTCCCAGCAACACCACGATTAATGCTGCGATAAGCAAAATATTGTTACCCAGTAAGAATGACTCACGTGAAAACAAGCTATAACTGCCGCGACTTTTTACTGCATTGGCTTTAAATGCATACAACAGCAGCGAGCCACCAATCACCATGATCAAAAAGCCGAGAATGAATAGGCCTCGCTCAGGATCGCTGGCAAATGCGTGCACCGACACTAATACGCCAGAGCGCACTAAAAACGTCCCCAATAAACTTAACGAGAAAGCCGAAATGGCCAGAAGCACCGTCCACGCTTTAAATACACCGCGTTTTTCTGATACTGCCAGAGAATGAATAAGCGCCGTCCCCACTAACCAAGGCATAAAAGAAGCGTTCTCTACGGGATCCCAAAACCACCAACCGCCCCAGCCGAGTTCGTAATAAGCCCACCAACTGCCAAGGGCAATACCAGCGGTTAAAAAGACCCATGCCGCCATCGTCCAAGGACGAGACCAACGTGCCCACGCTGAATCTAAGCGACCTTGCATTAACGATGCAATGGCAAAAGCAAACGCCACCGAAAATCCGACATACCCCATATAAAGCATCGGCGGATGTAAAATTAAGCCGATATCTTGTAGCAACGGGTTTAAATCCCGTCCATCAACGGGAAAATAAGGTAGAGTGCGCTCAAATGGATTGGAGGTAACAATCACAAAAAGATAGAAACCAACGCCAAGCATGCCCATCACAGCCAACACTCGTGCCACTGACTCTAATGGCAAGTTTCTACTGAGCAATGCAACAGCGGCGGTCCAGCCTGATAAAATCAGCATCCACAGTAACAAAGAGCCCTCATGTGAACCCCAAACCGCTGAAATACGGTACTGCAATGGCAACTCAGAATTTGAGTGTGACGCCACATAAGCCACCGAGAAATCATTAACAATGAAAGCGTAGGTTAAGCAGGCATAAGAAAGCCCAACAAACAAGAACTGGCATACAGCTAAGGTTCGAGCACTATTCATTAACCCTGCATGCCCTTTGTAAGCGCCCCAAAGAGGATAAAAACTCAACAAAGCAGCTAAGCCGAAAGCAATGATTAAAGTAAATTGACCGAGTTCAGGGATCATTTATGGGCGCCTTCTAACTGTTCTTCGGTGTATTCAGGCTTGAAATGTTGCATCCCTTTAAGTGATTCAGCAATTTCAGGGGGCATATACTCCTCATCATGCTTAGCCAACACTTCCGACGCCGTGACTGTGGTCGCATCTTTTAAAACGCCCATTGCTACAATGCCCTGCCCTTCACGAAATAGATCGGGTAAAATACCATCAAACTCAACAGTGACTAAATCGCCACCCGCATCATAGAGTTTGAAGCTCACCTTTAAACTGCTTTGGTCCCGTACTACAGAACCCGGCATAACCATGCCACCAATTCTTAACCGCTGACCAACTTCTGGTTTAACAAGCTGTTTGCCTTTACCTTTAACCAGTTCTGAAGGTGTGTAAAACAGATCAATATTTTGCGATAAGGCATATAACACCAAACCAATTGCTGAGCCTATACCGAGTACAATCGCCAAAATAACGGCAAGGCGCTTTTTGCGTCTTGGGTTCATAACGTATTCTCCATACTGCGAGCGGCTTGCATACGCTTGTTGCGCTCAATGTTATTACGTACTTGTTTAAATAATCGTGCCCGCTTCATTCGCGTGTCAATGACTATCCCTAGCATGCTGATAAACGTCGCACCAAAAGACAACCAAACATAGAAGCCATAGCCGCCCATCGCAAAAAAATCAGCCCAACTTACAAATTCCATTACTTACCTCCCATCACTAAGGCCTTAACCCAAGGACGATGACTTTCCCTTTGCAAAATTTCATTACGAAAACGCATTAACATTAGGGCACCAAAAAATGTCGCAAATGCTAATAACATAATTAACAACGGCCAAAGCATTGAAAGCGCGATGGATGGCTTATCAAACTTGGTAATGGAAGCACCTTGATGCAAAGTATTCCACCATTCCACCGAGTAATGAATAATAGGAATATTAATCACGCCAACTAAGGTCAGAATACCGGCAGCTCGCCCCGCCAACACTTTGTCTGAAAACGCGTTATATAACGCAATCACACCCAGATACAAAAATAACAAAATCAATTCCGAGGTCAATCTAGCATCCCAAACCCACCAAGCGCCCCACATGGGCTTGCCCCAAGCCGCACCAGTAAATAAAGCAATAAAAGTAAACACTGCGCCTACGGGAGCCATCGCCGCGACGGCCATATCTGAAAGGCGAATTTGCCAAACCAAGCCGATAAATGCCGCCACGGCCATACTGGTATAGGCACCCATAGACAAAATAGCAGCGGGAACATGTATATAAATGATGCGAAAGCTATCGCCTTGCTGATAGTCCGCAGGCGCAAACGCTAAGCCCCAGACTAAGCCAACAGCAAAAGAAATGCAGCAAACGATAGTAAACCAAGGTATAAGCTTTCCAGCCAGTTCATAGCTAGTTTGCGCTTTGGCATAAGGGTGTAACCACTTCCACATAGATTGACTCTCTATTTTATTAACGGGCGAACCATGCCCACTTAATCATAAAAACAATGTTATAAATACAACGTCGTAAAAAATACACTTTGTTTGCAACCAACGCCCATGTAAAGCTAAAACGGGTACGGGATAACACTAAAATTTAGCTAACACTAACACGTAACGATGCTGCTACGGCAAATGGTGCAAGGGTAATAGCTGTGACGAGCATTGCTCCCATAATAGCTAAGGCACCAATGTATGACTGGCCAAAGTTAGCAGCATCAATCGCCATGGTCGAAAAAATCAATACAGGAATACACAAGGGCAGCATAATTAAGCTCAGAATAACGCCCCCCTTTCTCAAACCAACCGTCAGCGCAACGCCTATTGCACCGATAAAACTCAAAATAGGAGTGCCTATCAGCAAAGTGAATAACACGGCCCAGTAAGTATTGAAGTCAAGTGAAAGTAGAACCGCAATTAGGGGCGATATTAAGATAATCGGCAGACCCGTGAGCAACCAGTGGGCAATGATCTTGGCCGTGACCAACAAAGATAATGGATAAGGGCTAAGCATTAATTGCTCTAAACCACCGTCGCTAAAGTCATCTTTGAACAAACGCTCGAGTGAAAGTAGTGACGCCAACAACGCTGCCACCCAAATAATGCCGGGAGCAATACGTAGCAGCAACTGAGGCTCAGGGCCAACACCAAGAGGAAACAAAGTGATCACGATGATAAAAAACCACAACGGGTTAAACACGTCAGCAATACGTCGAAATGCCGTTAAAAGTTCACGCCGCATGACTTGATAAAAAGCATTTATCATTAATCCGCCCCTACACCTACATACATGTCCTCTAGGGATGGTTTAATCATCGCTAGTTTAGAAAAATCAGCCACGGGCAAATTGAGATCTTGGTGAGTAGTAAGCAAAATCATCCCTTGATCTTGAGCATGCTTAACAAACAGTTGCTCTAATACTTTCACACCATTTTTATCTATAGCAGTAAAAGGCTCATCCAAAATCCATAGCGGCGCCGTTGAAATCCACAATCTAGCTAACGCCACCCGTCTTTGCTGCCCTGCAGATAATTGCGCGGCAGGCATGTCTTCCAATCCTGCTAAGCCCACTTGCGCCAACACGCTGTATAGATCACCTTGGTAGCTTGGTTCAAACATTTTTTGATAGAAGCGAAGGTTCTCTAACGCACTTAACTCTGGCTTCACTCCACTCTGATGGCCTAAATAGAGCAAATTTTGTTGATAGGTTTCACGATCATCAGATATAGGAACCCCTTGCCACAATACTTGGCCATGATAGGGTGTCATAAGTCCAACTAATAAACGGAATAAGCTGGTTTTGCCCACTCCATTTGGACCTTCAACTTGGATGATTTGACCAGGTTTAACCTTGAGCGATAAACCCTCAAACAGTAACCTGTCTTCTCTCACGCAACTGAGGGATTTTGCTTCCAGCATGGGTTACGCACTATGATTATAATTGGCTGCGGATAATAGCACAGATAATACCTTGTATTAACCTGTGTTCTCGCAGTTTTAGCTTGGTTTTACCGACATTTCACCTCAGGATAGATGATGGTTCAAAAGATAGACTCAACGCTTCCCCCCTCTCAACCCTCACCGGCTGTAGAGAAAAAAGAGCTTAACAGCAAAGGGGTAATAAATAGCTCACCCACTCCTTTGCCTGCTAGTTCAGCAGAAGAAATAAGCAAACAAATGGCTCAGCTATCTCACTTGGCAAAAGCCCGGCCACTGACTTCGCATTTATCGCAATTGGTTACCTTGCTTAAAAAGCTGCCAGTCAACAGTCAGCCAAAGACATTGCAAGCTTTACTAAGTCAACTTTTTCCCACTACTCCATCAGCATTAACATCTCTACTACAACAACTTATCACCCCTGAGAAAAATAAAGCCAATCAACTCGCACTGCGCTGGCTCGCTTTGACCATTAAACTAAAAGGGCTGCAAGATCCTAGCTTAGATAAAGCGATGAAAGATGTATTAAATGGAATGCAAGTATCACAACATGATACCCCCAACAATCAAGTTTGGTTAATGCAGCTGCCGTGGTTGATGCAACAGCAATTAAAGACAGTGCAACTAAAAATCAAGCAGCCCAAAAAAAGCGGAAAAAACAAAAAAAAATGGCAGATTCAACTTAAGCTACCTATCGGAGAGCATGACATGTTAGCCCATGCTGTAATAGAAGAATCGATAGTTGATATAAAACTTTACACGACTAACGAAACGGATTTAGCGAGAATAAAAGCTTACCAAGGCTTGTTCAGCGAGCAACTAAACAAAGCCGGTATACAAAGTCATTGTCAAAGCTTTCTCGGTAAGGTAACTGAGGATTTTTTTGCTGAAACACACCATGAAACAGCCATTAACATCATCGTATAACTGCATAAATAAGAGGTAAGCATGAAAAAATCCATTGCTATTTCATACATTGATAAATCTAAGTCGCCGGTAGTCAGCCAAAAAAAACAGGCTGATGAGGCGGATGCGTTAAACCAAGCCGCACTAGAAGCTGGCCTAATAGTGCATCAAGATGAGCACTTACTTTCATTGCTAGATAGCTTAGAACAAGGGGACGAGATCCCAGAAGCCCTTTATACGGTTATTGCCGAGTTAATTAGTTTCTCGTATTTGCTCCAAGGAAAGTTCCCAGAGCATTGGAACCATCCCTCAGAGCAAGTAGATATAGAGATTTAGCTATTACATAGAGTTATTAATAGGTGCGTGTAAACTAACGAGACTTGCCGTGTAAACTAATCAATAATTCAGCTTCTGCTTTAGGCAGTTCGCATTCATTCATTAGCTCGTCTAAACCAGCGCCAAGGGCGACCATTTTAACGGCTCGAGTATAAAGCTTACTGTCTGGCGCGGTATCAACAATCTCTTGCTGCTTTTCAACCGCCTCTTTCAGACCTTCATTTAACTGATGAAATTTTTTTCCCAAGCCAATTGAGCCTGAGTGCAACTCTCTAATTTGCTTATTTAAAGACTCTTTTGATTTTAATAGCTCTTTCGTTAATTGCTGTAAGGCTTGAATTTTTTTCGCCTGCTTTATTTGTACTAACACAGAAAAAACAAGGGAAATAATCGCCAGCAGTAATGCGAGCCCTATTAGGCTCGTCTGAATTAATGGGTCAAGCATGATTTATAACGCGCTCATTTCATCCCACTCTTCATCACTGAGTAACTTGTTTAAATCAACAAGAATCAGCAATTGGCCGTCTCGATTACTGACGCCCTGAATAAATTTGGCACTTTCTTCGGTACCGACATTAGGGGCAGTATCGATTTCTGATGCGCGTAAGTAAACCACTTCCGCCACACTATCGACCATAATACCGATCACTTGTTTTTCAGCTTCAATGATAACAATACGTGAATTATCGCTAACTTCTGATGGGCACAAGCCAAATCGAGAACGGGTATCGATAACGGTTACAACGTTGCCACGCAAATTAATAATACCTAATACATAATCAGGTGCTCCAGGCACGGGAGCTATTTCGGTATAACGTAATACTTCTTGTACTTGCATTACGTTAATGCCGTAAGTTTCTTGCTCTAATTGGAAGGTTACCCATTGTAACACTTCATCTTCAGACACATTTTCGGCTACATTTCGTTGTTCACTCATCCGCTTTCCCTCTAACCTAGAATATCGCTCTCTAACATAAAATTAGCACGACACTGATAATAATGGTTTAAAAACTCGTTTGTTGTATCAAAAACTTTGAAAAAAGGCTTTTTAGGTCCCTTCTATATTCACACCACGCGACAACAACTTAACTAATTCACTAACGTGAAGTAAAGCGCACATCTTTTTCTTCACCATACCCGCTAACCAAGGACGCTTTCCTTCTTGGTGGCGCCACTTAACTTGGTCTTTAGTTAACTTTTCTGTGCCGATTAAATTGCAGCAGCTTAACCCCCAAGACGTATCGCCTAGTAAAATAAGATACTTATAATCTACATCTTCGGGAGCATTATCAGTCATCACCCATTTGGCGGTATCAACTACATTGAGCTTTTTTTCTCGTTGCGTCATCATGCCAGAAAACCAAGCTGGCTTACCGAAAATACTGGTCACGTTATCAATTTTGTGGATCCCGCCTAACTCAGTCAACATAACGGCAAAAGATATGCCTGCGACTTCAAAGAATAAGGCTTGAAATTCATCTTCTGGCTCAATGTTCTGCCATTGGGTTGATTGTGCATCTTCCTCTGCAACGTTTAATTCGACTTGAACCTCAGTCTCAATAGTTGCTTCAGGTTCTGGTTCTGGTTCTGCAAAAACTAACTCATTCGGTAACACTGATCCAAACGAAACTAAACTCGTTAACTGTGAGTCCACTTCTTCTAGTAAAGAATCAACACCAATCCCCTGCTCTTCAGGAATAACCTGCTGTGTTAACAACTTACTCTCAAGTTGCTCAGGAGAAATAGTATTAAGTAAACTTTGTAGCGGCAATTCGCTGTTTGGCTTTTCACTTACAGCGCGAGAAGTAAACGAAACGCGCGGCTCAGCCACAGGCGCAGGTTTGGCGTCCTGTTTTGGCTCGTCAAGTAACGCCGAAAAATAGCGTTCCATCGCGTCTTCATTGGGTAAACGACTCATTATTTAGCCTGATTCCTATTATCGATTTTACTGCTTAAACATTTCATAATTGGGCTATTTTGATTGTTCTTTATGTTCTAACTGCTGTAAATGATTCAGTAATGTTTCATACGCAAATACCCCACGACAGTTTCGTGAAAAAGCAGAAGGCGGGATATGCTTTAAGCTCGCATCACGAAATTTAGTGTCGATTGGGATCACTGAATTCCACGCATCTTTGGGGTGTTTATCTTTAATCGCTTGTAAGGTATTCAGGGACGCTTTGGTGCGTTTATCAAACATAGTGGGTATGACACAATACTTAAACGGTTGTGGCCGCGAACGTTGCATAATATCAAAAGTGCGGATCATTCGCTCTAACCCTTTTAAAGCGAGAAATTCAGTTTGCACAGGAACCAGTATCCGACTACAAGCCGCTAAAGCATTCACCATCATCACGCCCAATACCGGCGGACAATCTATCAATACATAATCGTACTCATCTTTGACTTGATCTAATGCTCGCTTTAGGAATAACCCCATGCCTTCTCGATTGCCAAGCACCCGATCGAGTGTTGCCAAAGCCATATTAGCAGGAATAATATCTAAGCCCTCAAACGGAGTTTTCAAGGTATATCGCAACACCGTGGCTTTATCAGGTGAATGGGTTTGAAAAAGTTCATAAAGCGTGCCATCAATTAAATCAGAATCGTAACCTAGATAACTTGTCAGTGAAGCATGAGGATCCGTATCAATTAACAAAACGCGGTGACCCCGCTCAGCAAGTAAACCTGCCAGGGAGATAACTGTGGTCGTTTTGCCAACCCCACCCTTTTGATTTGCAACTGTCCAGACTATCAAATATTTATTCCTGTCGTGTGGTTATTCTTAAGCCGCCATTGGGCAGCTCTACTTCAATGATTTTACTTTCACCGTCATCATCTGTATCGGCCGCTGCTTCTGAAAGTATAGGCTCTATCGTCGCCTCTGTGGTGACATTACTGGATGTGTTAGCCGAAGGAAGCTCCGTGCTTAGAGGCTCATAAGCATACTTAGATAACGCAATCACCACTCGGCGATTTTTGCGCCTTCCGGCAGCATCATTATTACTAAAAATAGGATAATATTCACCGTAACCCTCAACCGCTAAACGGGCTGGATTGATACCATTTTGCTCCAATAAGCGTAATATACTGGTAGCCCTTGCGACCGATAACTCCCAATTAGAGGAAAATACCTCGTTATTAATTTTTTGATTATCGGTGTAACCCCTCACTCTTAGAAAGTTGCTTACTGGTAACAAAATGTCGGCAATACGAGTGAGTAACTGCGTCGATGCGTTGGAGATTTGCGCGCTGCCACTGGGGAAAATAATCCCGCTACTAATATCAATGGTTAGCCAATCTCCATCAAGGGTAACGCTGGCTTGACCGTTTTCTAGCTCTTTTAACAGGCTTTCGTTTAATTCAGTTTCAAGGGAGGTGAGCGGTGCGCCTAATTTGTTCCGATCTAAATTCGAGAGGTCTTGTCCACCATCAACAATTGAGCCGGCATCTTCTAATAATCCAGCGCCCTGTTCTTCGATTGTTTCATCAGCTTCATTGGTTAAAATGCCTTCGCTATCTGACACCTCGACATGCTTTGAAAACTCTTTTGTCGCCGAGTAAAAGTTTTCTATCACAACCTTGTATTTATCTTCATTAACCGTGGCAGCGGCATAAAGAACGACAAATAATGCAAACATCAAGGTCATGTAATCAGCGTAAGAAACCAACCAACGCTCAGTGTGGTTATGTTCTGGAATATGTTTTTTTTTAGCTCGCCGAGTCATGTTTAGTGACTCTCAATAGAAAAAGACTCTAACCGACGCTCTATCACCAGCGCATTTTCACCATTAACAATGGACACAAGTCCTTCAATGGTCATTTCATGATAAAGTGCCTGCTTGTAGTTGAGCGCTCTTAATTTGTGGCAAATGGGAAGAAAAATAAAGTTAGCAAAGCCGACACCGTAGATAGTTGCTACAAAAGCAGCCGCAATGCCACGGCCGAGCACACTTGGATCATCAATATGGGACATGGCTTGAATTAGACCCATGACCGCGCCAATGATCCCCACCGTCGGACTGTAGCCGCCCATCGCCTCATATACCTTGGCACTACGCTCATAGTATTC
Source organism: Motilimonas cestriensis (assembly GCF_021295315.1). GTDB lineage: Bacteria > Pseudomonadota > Gammaproteobacteria > Enterobacterales > CBDFNC01 > Motilimonas > Motilimonas cestriensis. The sequence continues at coordinate 68,582 of NZ_JAIMJA010000011.1, forward strand.
TTGCTTAAGATCGACTTCCTGCTCTAATACACTGCGTAGCGTGACGGCATCGATCCCATCAATAATCATGGTGAGGCCTTTCTTAGTGAAGTCATCCATTTTCTTTTCTTCAATGGTCGACTCCAAGGCTAAAAAACCCTGCGCTCTCGCGGTCGATGACCACTGCTTTAAATCAAGAATTTGACGTTTTATTGGATAAACAGGGGGATTCACTAACTGAGGGAGCATCATTACCGCATGACGAAACTGATCGGCAGTAGACTGGAAAAGAACGGCTCCTAACGTACCACCCACAACTATCACAAAAGCGGCAAGGTTAAGTAAAAATGAAAGATTACCGCCCGTGAATGACTCTGCAACTATCAATGAGGCAAATGCTAAAAATAAACCAAATAGCCCCAAGATATCCATTAGGAAAATTCCGTCATGATGCGCTGAGCCACTTTATCAAGTGGCAGTGATTCAGAGGATATCCCTTCTTTTGTAACCGCTTGCGGCATACCATACACCACACACGTTTTCTCATCTTGTGCCCAAATAGTAGCCCCCATGTTTTTCAACATTCTGCCACCATCGCGGCCATCGGCGCCCATCCCGGTTAATACAACAGCTAATACCTTGCTTTGATATAGCTTCGCTAATGATGCAAACGTAATATCAACACAAGGTTTATAGTTAACTTTATCATTACCATCAATAATACGAATACGCGCGCTGGCCCCTCTGCCTTCAACCAGCATTTGCTTACCACCAGGGGCAAGGTAGGCTTGCCCTTTAACGATGGGATCACCGTCTTGAGCCTCTTTAACCTTAATTTTACATAAAGAATTAAGCCTAGCAGCAAATGCAGCAGTAAAAGTAGCCGGCATATGTTGAATCAATAATATAGGCAACGGAAAGTTAGCCGGTAAAGCAGTTAACACCGTTTGCAACGCGACCGGCCCCCCGGTGGAAGTACCTATAGTTAAAATATCGTAACTTTTTCCGGTACGCTTGAATTTTACCGGCGCACTGCGTACCTCGTTGGTCGCGGTAGTGCGTACGGAAGGAGATACCGTTCGGGTGTTTAGTTCTGGTTTTCTTAGCGCCTCAGATGCAGCAGCTGAACTAGCTGATGCCGAGGAGCGAAGGTTTGTTGTTGCTCGAGGCGAAAAGACACGACGCCTTGCAATCGCTTTTACTCGCTGCTGCAAGGTATGTATGGCTTCTTCCTTATCACGTGCGATGTCTTCAAATTTTTTCGGTAAAAAATCTAAAGCGCCAGCCTCAAGGGCTTCTAATGTCGCCGTTGCTCCTTGATGAGTTAAAGAAGAAAACATCAAAATAGGCGTGGGAGTAGACGCCATAATTTCACGAACGGCTGAAATACCATCTAGCACTGGCATTTCAATGTCCATCGTAATCACATCAGGTTTAAGCCGCTGAGTCATTTCAACAGCTTCACGGCCATTTTTAGCGGTATCAATTACCTCTAACATCGGATCTTGATTGATTATTTCACTTACACGTCTTCTAAAGAAGCTCGAATCGTCTACTACTAATACCTTTATTGACATCTACCTTCTCAACTTCTAAGCATTATGCGTAATGCTTTAATAAACTTGGGATATCTAGAATTAATGCAATACCACCATCACTGGTTATGGTGGCACCCGCCATACCTGGCGTACCTTGTAATAAGTCATCAAGGGCCTTAATCACCACTTCTTCTTGCCCGATTAAACTGTCGACTACGAAACCAACTTGTTTCATGCCCAGTTGCACTATCACCACGTGACCTAAGCCTTCGCGCTTTTTACGGCTAGGAGCGGCCCCAGTTCTGATCAACCAGTCTTGTAAGTAAAACAACGGAATGGCTTTTTCTCTTACAATAACGGTTAGCTGACCATCCACGATATTGGTCTTGCGTAAATCAAGATGGAAAATTTCATTTACATTGGTCAATGGCAAAGCAAACGTTTGCTTACCGACCAATACCATTAGTGTTGGCAGAATCGCTAGCGTTAGCGGAACTTTAATTTCTAAACGCGTACCAGTGCCTAAATTTGAATCTATATGAATAGCACCATTTAGCTGAGTGATACTGGTTTTAACCACATCCATACCCACGCCGCGACCTGAAATATCAGAAATCTCAACCTTGGTCGAAAAGCCCGGTGCAAAAATCAGGTTATAGGCCTCGGTATTCGACATTCTTGCCGCAGTATCAGGGTCTAGAATACCTTTGTTGATAGCGATACTTTTGAGCTTTTCAGCATCCATCCCAGCGCCATCATCTTGAATAACAAGTAAGATATGATCGCCTTCTTGAGAAGCGGATAATTTGATTTGCCCCATTCTCGGTTTGCCATTTTGCTCACGCACATCAGGCATTTCTACACCGTGGTCCACCGCGTTACGCACTAAGTGAACCAGCGGATCGGCAAGCGCTTCTACTAGGTTTTTATCTAAATCTGTTTCCTCACCTTCCAGGGTAAGGTTAATGTCTTTTTTCAGTGTTCGCGCCAAATCCCGAACCACTCGAGGGAAACGGCCGAATACCTTTTTAATCGGCTGCATGCGGGTTTTCATTACCCCGCCTTGTAAGTCAGCAGTAACAACATCAAGGTTAGCGACCGCTTTCGCCATCGCTTCATCACTGCTGTTAATACCTAAACTCACTAAGCGATTGCGCACCAATACCAGCTCACCCACCATATTCATAATTTCGTCTAAGGTACGTGTATCAACACGTACTGTCGATTCGCCTTGAGGCGGTGGATTTCGGCTTGCTGCTGGTTTTTCAGCGGCAGCAGGTGCTTGAGGCTGAACCGCGGCTGGAGCAGCTGTTGGAGTAGCAGCAACCGGCGCTGCCTCTGGTACCGCTGCAGGAGCAGTTGGCTCAGGCGTACTGGTTACAGTCGGGCTTTGCCCTGCGCCATGTAATTCATCAAGTAAACGCTCGAATTCATCATCGTCAATAACACTATCATCGGCAGGAGGGGGAGCTGCTGCGATTTTGTGCTGCCCTTTACCATGAAGCTCATCCAATAAGGATTCAAACTCATCATCAGTAATATCGCCCGAGCTGACACTGGGTGCCGCTGCGGCTTTCGATGGGCTTGAATTGCCATGTAACTCATCGAGTAATCGTTCAAATTCGTCTTCGGTGATGTCATCTATACCGGCATCACCCGCTGCATTGCTTGCCTGTGTTGCCACAGGCTCTGGCTTAGGAGCGGCTACGGGTTCTTTGGCCACAGGCGGCTCAGGGGTTGCTACAGGCTCTGCTCCAGCGGGCTGACTCAATTTGTGCATGGCATCAAGAATTGCCTGAGGAGCGGGCGTTAAGGGCTCTCTCGCTTGCACCTGAGCGAACATTTCATTAATACAGTCCAAGGCTTCGAGGATAGTATCCATTAGTTCAGAGTTAACAGGGCGACCGCCATTACGTAACGTGTCAAACACGTTTTCTGCACCGTGACAACAATCTACCAATTCAGTAAGAGAAAGAAAGCCAGCGCCCCCTTTAACGGTATGGAAGCCACGGAATATGGCATTCAGTAAATTGGTGTCATCAGGCTGCTTTTCCAAGTCAACCAATTGCTCAGAAAGCAGCTCGAGTATCTCGGCAGCTTCTACCAAAAAGTCCTGTAAAATGTCTTCATCGACCTCAAAGCCCATGCGCTACTCCTAGAATCCTAAACTTGATAACAAGTCATCAACATCATCTTGTCCCGAAACGACATCATCTCTCGACTCGGCATTCATTATCGGGCCTTCAGCTTCAATCCCAGATGTTCGAGGTGAATCGGTATCGCTTTGTTTTGGCTTTTGTTCAATCTCACCAAACATCGTCAGCATTTCAACCAATTTCACTTCCACTTCCTGAACTAAAGTGATAACGCGCCGGATCATCTGACCCGTTAAATCTTGAAAATCTTGAGCCATTAAAATTTCAGTCAATAAGTGCCTTAACTTATCGGCGTCTTGCTCTGAATCCTTAAGGATCTTGTCTAACTTGTGACAAAGCTCCTTAAACTGAACCAGTTCGATTTCTCGATTCATCAAGCTATTCCAACCGGGTAGGACCTGTTGAATATTCTCATTGAGCCGATCGGCTAACGGCAAACTTTCATCCACAGCATCCATGGTTCGGTTCGCCGCTTTATCCGTCATTTCTATCACGTAAGTTAGTCTATCTTTCGCATCTGGTATTTCACTATTTGCTAATTCAGATAAGCGATTGTCGTTTTGAAAATCAATTAGCGAGTCATGTAATTGACGCGTCAATAAACCAACTTGTTCAAATAGTTCATTCTTAGAAGGATCAGACAGTACACCAGAAATCAGAGAATTCGCCTGTGCAACCTCGCCAAGCTCAAGTAGTTCAACCAAATGCTGTGCTTGCTCAAGCGAAAGCAGTGCTTCGTTGGTGCTTGTCATCACGCCCCCTTACTGAAGTCGTTCGAAAATTTTATCGAGCTTTTCTTTCAATGTAGCAGCAGTAAATGGCTTAACGATATAGCCATTGACCCCTGCCTGTGCAGCTTCAATAATTTGTTCGCGTTTGGCTTCAGCCGTTACCATCAGCACAGGAAGGTGACGTAGACTTTCGTCTTTACGCACTTCTTTTAGCAAGTCAATCCCTTGCATACCCGGCATATTCCAATCGGTAACAAGAAATTCAAAATCCCCATTCTTCAGCATCGGTAACGCTGTGCTACCATCATCCGCTTCATGGGTATTGTTGAATCCAAGATCACGCAATAGGTTTTTAATTATTCTTCGCATTGTTGAAAAATCATCAACAATCAGAATCTTCATATTTTTATCCAACTTATTCTCCTCAAATGGCAGTTGGTTAGTACTCAACTCTTTGTGCTGAAGTGTTCTATAACATACTACAAATCAGTATAGTTACTTAATATCATATCGACAGAACTAAGTTTGCCAATCAAGCATTCGCCCTTTTAACCGGTGAATAGCTTGGCTGTGTATTTGACTTACTCTTGACTCACTGACACTTAACACTTCACCAATTTCACGTAAATTTAGCTCTTCATCATAATATAAAGATAATACAAGGGCTTCGCGTTCGGGTAAGGATTTTATACAAGATGCGAGGTCATACTGAAATTTTTCTTCAAAAACCCCTTCAAATGGCGAATTTTCATCCAGCTCACTCGATGGCAAGGAATCTTGGCCTACGGCCAAGTCTTCGATACCGATTAGTTTACCACTGTTTACATCTCTGAGCATGGCGTGATAATCGTCAACACTCACTTGTAGTTTATTGGCAATATCGCTGTCTTTAGCATCAGCGCCTAATTCTTTCTCAACACTATCGATGGCTTGGGCAATAAGACGACTATTTTTGTGTACACTTCTTGGCACCCAATCACCGCGGCGCATCTCATCGAGCATCGCGCCACGAATACGAATACCTGCAAACGTTTCAAAGCTTGCTCCTTTGCTCGCGTCAAAATTTCGACTGGCTTCAAGTAAGCCAATCAGGCCCGCTTGAGTTAAATCTTCTACCAGCACACTTGCTGGCAGCCTTGCCATCAAGTGATGTGCAATCCGTTGCACTAAGGTTCCATAGCGTTCAACCAGTTCATTCGGCTGAACTTGACTGGTGTAGGCATGGACTTTACTCACTAATTTTCTCTCTCTTGGCCGCTGTGTTATCAAGCAGTTTTTCGATGAAAAACTCTAAATGCCCACCTGGCTGATTCGGCACAGGCCAAGTTATCGCTTTACTGGATAAGGCTCTAAACGCCAGTGATGAAGGAGATTTAGGAAATGATTCCACGACTAATTTTTGCTTGCGTACCGATTGACGAACATTATTATCAAATGGAATACAGGCGACTAACTCTAAGGCCGTATCTAAAAAGCGGTCGGTCACACGCGTTAATTTAGAAAATAACTCTTGCCCTTCGCGTAAGCTGCGAACCATATTAGCGACAATCTTAAAGTGAAACACGCCATATTGCGTATTTAACAACTTGATTAAGGCATAAGCATCGGTAATTGACGTGGGCTCGTCACACACCACCACAACAATATCTTGTGCCGCGCGAGCAAAGCTAAGCACCATGTCTGAAATACCCGCGGCAGTGTCTACTAACAACACATCAATTGGCGTTTGCAGTTCACTGAACGCCCGAATTAGGCCAACGTGCTCTGCTGGCGTTAATTCCACCATGGATTTAGTACCTGACGTAGCAGGTATAATTTTCATCCCTTGGGGAGCGTCAATGATCACTTCATCTAAGGTGCACTCGCCAGATAACACATGGGAAAGGTTTTTAGTTACGCGCAGGCCGAGTAATACATCCACATTGGCCAACCCTAAGTCGGCATCTAGCACTAACACACGTTTGCCTTGAGCAGCGAGAGAGGCGGCTAAATTCAAGGTGACGTTCGTTTTACCAACGCCCCCTTTGCCACCCGTCACGGTAATCACTTTAACTTTGTTATTTTTCATCATTCGCAGCCCACTCGCCTGATCATTTAACATCGATTTATTCATAATACTCCGAAGTGTGGCAGTCATCTGCTTCGCTATACCACTGATGTTGGTCTTTCGCCATTTCCTGCTCCATTAAACTTAGCGCGCTGGACACCATATATTTGGCACTGGCTATTTTGATATCTTCAGGCACCCTTTGACCATTAGTAATATATGAAATGGGTAAAGCATGCTTAATTGTAACACTTAGTATTTCACCTAGACTCAAACTTTCATCTAGTTTCGTGAGAATACAACCAGATAAGGGTATTCTACGAAAGTGTTCGATGGCTTCTTGTACAACTCGGCGCTGAGAAGTAGCCGGGATAACCAGAAAACTGCGAATGCGTACGCGCGAGTTTTTCATTAAAGTTTCCAGTTGCTCAGATAACCGAACATCTCGTTGCCCCATTCCGGCTGTATCAATTAACACTAATCGCTTGGTTCGCATCTGATACAAAATATCAGATAGCTCATCTGCATCTTTGGCGACACGAACCGAACACCCTAAAATCTTGCCGTAAGTTGCCAGCTGTTCATGAGCACCAATACGATATGTATCCGTGGTAATCAAGCCCACTTGCTCAGGACCGTGTTCCATGGCAAAACGCGCCGCTAATTTAGCGATAGTTGTGGTTTTACCTACGCCCGTTGGTCCTAATAAGGCCACTGCGCCGCCCAATTTAAGAATTTCGTTCTCGCCAATAGAGACTTGATCTTCAAGTAGCTGGGATAAGTATTGCTTAGCTTCAGCCGGTGAACAACTTTCCGGTATACAACTGGCTAACTGATCCGAAATATCGTCTGAAAAGCCACATTTATTCAACCACTTGATCAGCATAGCTCGAACTGGCTCTTTGCGCTCGAGCTCTTGCCACATCAAACCAGAAACTTGGTGCTCTAATAACTTTCTTAGGGAAGCCATTTCTTCACGCATGGAGTCTAAGATTTTATCATCTTTGCTGTTATTACTTGGCGCGGACTTCAAAGGTCTGGTTGGCGCAGGACGTGGCTTTGGCTGCTCCCAGTCATTTTGCTCCATCAAAGTGGCAGGCTTAGCGCTCGGTCGAGCCGGTTTTGCGGTTGCCCTACCTTGTTTGTTTAGTAGCGCTGACAGTGAGTCCGCTAGGTTTTGACCAGAGCGAGCATTAATCGTCTTAGCTTGCTCCATCGCAGCACTGCTCACCTGGGTTGAGTTAGCACGAGGACGATTAGATAAAACAACACTGTCTTCCTTTAAATCACGATTTTCTTTTACATCACGTGGTTGCGCTTTCGATTCTGTGGCTGATTGGTAATCTACCGCCGCTACAATTTCAATGCCGCCGGTGACCTTTTTGTTGGACATAATCACAGCGTCCGGCCCTAAAATGTCCTTCACTTCAGCCAGAGCTGCACGCATATCTTTGGCAAAAAAACGTTTAATTTTCATACTGCAGTCTCCTGTCGATTACTGCCCGACAGAGTTAACGATTCTAATCTGCTTATCTTCAGGAACTTCTTGATATGACAGAACTTGTAATCCAGGGATTGTATTTTTAACAAATTTCGCAAGGGTGGTACGTAATACGCCCGACGTTAGCAAAACAGCTGGCTGACCTGCAAGCTCTTGCTGTTGTGATGCTTCAAATAATGCGCGTTGGATCCGTTCTGCCAGCCCGGGCTCAATGCCTGCACCATCACTGCCCCCTGCCTGTATTGAGTTATGCAAAATTTGCTCCAACTCTGGTGATAAGGTAATCACGGGAATTTCAGGCTCCGCACCGACAATATTTTGACTGATCATACGTTTTAACGCGATCCGACAAGCAGCCGTCAATACTTCTGAATCTTGGCTTTTCACGCCGTAATCTGACAATGTTTGTACGATGGTTCGAATATCACGGATTGGTACCCCTTCATTCAATAGCCCTTGCAACACTTTAACAATCACCCCTAGCGGTAAAATTTCAGGCACTAACCCTTCTACAAGTTTAGGATGACTTTTTGCTAATAAGTCTAATAAATTCTGTACTTCTTCATGGCCTAACAATTGCGCCGCATGATTAGTCAATATTTGACTCAAATGTGTCGCCACCACGGTTGCAGCATCAACGACAGTATACCCCATCGCTTGAGCATGCTCACGCTGACTCGGTGAGATCCAAAGTGCATCAAGTTGAAAAGCTGGCTCGATGGTTGGCACGCCTTCCACCGTGCCAAATACCTGACCGGGGTTTATCGCCATTTCTTTATCGTGCAGCACTTCAGCCTGACCACTGGTCACCCCCATCAAGGAGATGCTGTAATAACTGGGCGGTAAATCTAAGTTATCGCGAATATGAACCGGCGGAACCAAAAAGCCCAGTTCTTGGGATAACTTTTTACGCACCCCCTTGATTCGCTCTAATAGCTCGCCGCCTTGGCTTTTATCGACTAATGGAATTAACCGATAGCCAACCTCTAAACCAATAGTGTCCACGGGTTGCACATCATCCCATCCTAGCTCTTTAGTTTTATTGGCAGGATTACTGCTAGCCACGTTTTTCTCACTGGCGACTAAGGCCTGTGCGGCTTGCTCTTTTTGCTTTTTCATTAACCAATATGTACCGCCCGCAGCACCTAACCCCAAAGACAAAAACGCAAAGTGCGGCATGCCTGGCACTAACCCCATCACAATTAAAATACCCGCGGTGATCATTAAGGCTTTAGGGTTACTGAACATTTGCCCCATTACCTGCTCACCCATGTCTTCAGAGCGGTTTTCACGGGTCACGGTAATCGCAGCAGCAATTGAGAGCAATAATGAAGGAATTTGTGCGACAAGACCATCACCAATAGTTAGCAAAGTGTAGATCTCGGCCGCATCGCCAAAACTCAAACCATGTTGCGCCATACCGATAATAAAGCCGCCAATGATGTTGATAAATAAGATCAGGATACCGGCAATTGCATCCCCTTTTACAAATTTACTGGCACCGTCCATTGAGCCATAAAAGTCAGCTTCACGCGTTACTTCTTCACGACGCACTCTGGCTTGCTCTTGGTCTATCATGCCAGCGTTCAAATCAGCATCAATCGCCATCTGTTTACCCGGCATCGCATCAAGGGTAAAGCGGGCACTTACTTCAGAAATACGGCCTGCACCTTTAGTCACCACCACAAAGTTGATAATCATTAGAATTAAGAAGACGATTAAACCAACGGCGTAGTTACCACCAATCACCACCGAGCCAAACGCCGCGATCACATTACCCGCAGCATCCCCGCCTTGATGCCCCTCCAATAACACCACCCGCGTCGAGGCGACATTCAAAGCCAAGCGCAACAAAGTTGCAATCAGTAACACTGCAGGAAAAGAAGCAAAATCAAGAGGACGTTTAGTGTAAATCGACACCAAAAGTACAATAAGCGCTAAAGCAATGTTAAAGGAAAATAAAATATCTAATAAAAACGCAGGCATAGGTAGGATAACCATGCCTAAGGTAGCAAGAACCATCACCGGCGCACCCACGCCTTTGAGCAGTTTATCTCTTTGCTGCCAATAGCCAGCCAAATTTGACTTTAAATTCATTCACATAGTTCGACAAAAAAATGACGTTTTAACACTATGCAATAAGTGCGCCTAATGCAATAAGCTGAGGCAGAAGTTAGGCAATTTAAAGCATAAAAGTTCGCTTTAGTTCAAATTTCTAGTATTTAAACCCTTGTGGCATATCAAACTCTTTAGGTAAAGGTGTTGGCCTCTTACCGCGCCCTTTGCGAAACTGTTCAAGTTGAAAGATATAAGCAAGGATTTGTGCCACTGCAACAAACAGTTCATGGGGAATTTCGCGATCAAGCTCGGTAGTGTGATAAATAGCCCGGCATAGTTGTGGTGAACTCATTACTGGCACTTCATACTCTCGCGCAATTTCTCGAATTTTAAGGGCAATTTGATCAACCCCTTTCGCGACGACCATGGGGGCCCCCCCTTTACTTGGGTCGTATTTTATGGCTACAGAGTAATGAGTTGGGTTTGTTACAATAACATCCGCATCAGGGACTTCTCCCATCATACGTCGCTGCGCCGCTTCCATTTGTAAGCGCCGAATTCGCCCTTTTACTTCCGGCTTACCATCTTGGTCTTTATGCTCATCTTTCACTTCCTGCTTGGTCATTTTTAATTGCTCTTTTTGATGCCAAATTTGATAAGGCACATCCACCACCACAATAACCAATAAACTCATGCATAAAATAAGAAACATCCAAAGCAGCATGTCCAATGCCGCTTCGGCGCTGGAAGGAAATGGAGTTGAACTGAGCACCAATATATCAGCAAAACTAAAATGCAATATCCCCCATACACCACAGCCAATAACGGCGACTTTCAAGATTGACTTTAACAGCTCCACCACTCCTTGAGTCCCAAACATACGCTTTAAACCAGCCATAGGACTCATCTTGCTAAACTTGGGCATCATGGCTTCGGTACTAAAATTCATACCACCCAGAGCAATAGTGCCGACCACTCCCGCAATAAACAAAGCGACCAGTATTGCTAGCGTAGGCAGTACCATTTCTGCAACCCCAGTCGCAAACACCACCAACATTTGTGAAGGATCAAACACCGCCTCACGCTCAAAGGTAAATGCGTCCGTCATCATCACCATAAAAGCGTGGCCAAGGCTGTCGCCAAGCATGATCAGGATAAAAGAAGCCATAATCAGAATAGCCGCTGTGCCCAGATCCTTCGAGCGAGTAACTTGACCTTTATTTCGCGCATCACTGAGCTTTTTCCCCGTGGGGTCTTCGGTTTTTTCCTGGCCGTCAGCTTCTGCCATATTAAAGCTCCATCATTGAGTTAAGGTCAGCAAACATTATTTAACAACTTAGACATTAATTGACTGTATTAGGGTCGGCAAGCGCCATTTAATAACTCACACATTAAACTGGCGCCACGCAGCCATTGAGCATCGAAATGCTCAACAACATTACCAATCGTTAACCAGAGAATGAACAAGCCAAATAGCATACTGATAGAGAAGCCGAGGGAGAAAATATTTAACTGCGGTGCAGCCCGGGTCATAATACCAAATGAAAAGTTCACCAACAGCATCGCCACAATAGAAGACATAGACATGGCCAGCGCAGCGGTGAACATAACGCCTAACCAGCCCGCTAATTTTTGATACTGCAAGGCTGATAAACCTTCCATTGAGATCGGCAAGGTCGTGAAGCTTTCCACTATCATGTATATCATCACTAAGTGACCATCCACGGCAAAAAACAGCAACGTAACCAACATTAAGTAAAATTGACCAACAACCGGAGAAGTCTGGCCATTGAGCGGATCCGCCATGGAAGCAAAGCCTAAACTGGTTTGCATCGCAATAACTTGTCCGGCGATGACGAACGTTTGCATAACAAAAACCGATACGGTTCCGACCGCAGTACCAATCAGAATTTGCTGTAGTACAACCAGTACACTCTCTCCTGAAAACAAAGGGATAGGCGGTGGATCGGGTAGAACGGGAACAACCATCAGCGTGATGGCTAAAGAAAGCAGTAAACGGATACGCTTAGGTGTTGTTTTGGCGCCAATGCCTGTCATCACCATCAGCAATGCCGCAATACGGCATAGCGCCCATAAATAGCTGGATAGCCAAGTGATAACGATATCGGCAGGGTAACTCATTAGCCGACAACGCTTGGGATTTGTTCAATCATGCTATAAAAGAACTCCATTAGCATTCTAAACCCCCAATGAGCACCAAACATTAGCGCTAAGATAGTGATAATCAAACGCGGTAAAAAACTCAGGGTTTGTTCATTTATTGAAGTTGCTGCTTGGAAGACTGATACAATTAAGCCAATGATCAAGCTAGGAATAATACAAGCACAGACTAATATCAACACTAACCATAAAGCGTGCTTAAAAATATCAACAAAGACTTCAGGTGACATAAATGCTCCTTATGCTTTGGCTACAAGCCAAAACTGCTGGCCAAGCTACCTATGATCAAGTTCCAACCGTCCACTAGCACGAATAACATTAACTTAAATGGTAGTGACACGATCATAGGCGATAACATCATCATACCCATCGCCATTAGGATACTCGCCACCACCAAGTCGATAATCAAAAAAGGGATAAACACCATAAAGCCAATTTGAAAGGCGGTTTTAAGCTCACTGGTGACAAAAGCAGGTATCAATACATGAATAGGTACCTCTTGTGGTGTTGCCACATCGATGTTGGCCATCTCAACAAATGTTTGTAGATCAGTCACCCGCGTTTGCGCCAACATAAAGGCCTTCAATGGCCCTTGACCTTGCTCTATGGCTTGGGCAAAAGGGATTTCTTCAGCAAGGTAGGGCTGAATCGCTTCATTATTTACCCGCTCAAAGACGGGTGCCATAATAAAAAAAGTCATAAATAGAGTAATACCAATTATGACTTGATTTGATGGTGTTTGCTGGAGCCCTAATGCTTGACGCAAAATACTCATCACAATCACAATGCGAGTAAATGACGTCATCATGATCACCATGGCTGGCAAAAAACTCATTGCCGTCATCAAGGCTAACACTTGCAATGTCAGACTATATTCTTGCGCACCATCCGGTCCGGTGGTTACGGTCAAGGCAGGTAATGCGCCTGTTTGTGCGACGGCGGTGCCACTGATTAACAATAAAGCCGCTAGCCATAGCCAGTGATGTATCTTTCTCATTTCTTCTTCATCATTTTAGCGAGTTGCTCCGCAAAATTAACTGATTCAACGGGTTGAGGCTGCCAAGGCTGATCTAATTTATCAATGAGGTTAATTTGTTGCGCCGTCGCCGCTAACAAATATTGCTGCTCACCAAGCTGCACCACCAGTAGCTTCTCTCTTCGCCCTAACGGAGTTGAGGCAATCACTTTAATCCCTTGCTGGCCAAAGTGACGGCCTAACTTACTTTGATTAAATAGCCACGCTAACGCAAGAATAAGCAAAATGACGAAAATTAAAGCCGATAAAACAGCCATAACATCGACACTGGGCGGCTCTGGAGCCGCCCAACTCGGCATGGAAAAAAATAAGCTAGAGAACAGTAGCAGTAATTTCATTATTTGAGTTTCTTGATCCGCTCGGTTTGACTAATAACATCGGTTAAACGAATACCAAATTTATCGTTTACCACAACCACTTCACCGTGGGCAATTAAGGTACCATTAACCAGCACATCTAATGGCTCACCCGCTACGCGATCTAATTCAACCACTGACCCTTGATTCAATTGTAGTAAATTACGAATACTGATTTGACTGCGCCCCACTTCCATCGAAATAGTAACGGGAATATCCATAATGGCATCTAGTCGGCGTTTTTCTTCTGCCGAAATAGAAGGGCTATCATCACTATCAAATTCTTCAAGCTCAGCGGGTTTGGCTCCCCCTTCAGCCTCTTCTAATGCCGCAGCCCACTCATCGGCCATTTGCTGGTCATCACTCATCTATTTCATCCTCTAAAACTTCTAATTGGCTAACATCATTATTAATGCGTTTGCCTTGTCTGGTCACTAGCTCAAGCTCTGTTTTCACCGAATCAGGCCGTTTTAGTTTTTCGGTGATCCGCACGGCATAATTGTCTTTGGTTCTTCCCATCTTACCGCGATAAGTAGGTAAATCCTCAATGAAAACAGTCATGGTATCTGGCATTTCAATGGGGATAATATCACCCGCTTTTAAATCCATTATGGCACGCAGGCTTAACGTGGTTTCCAATAGCTTAGTGCTAAGCTCAACAGGTACGTCCATAATTTCGTCCTTGAGGGCTTTGCTCCACCTAAAGTCGGTATCTTCCTTATCACTTTGTACACCCGCATCAAGCAATTCACGGATCGGCTCTAGCATTGAGTAAGGCATCGCGATATGGAAGTCACCGCCGCCGCCGTCCAGCTCTATATGAAAGGAATTCACCACGATCACTTCAGTTGGACTAACAATATTAGCCATCGCAGGGTTTACTTCAGAATCTAGATACTCAAATTCAGCATCCATTACCGGGGCCCAAGCATCATGATAATCTTCAAAGACAATTTTCAGCAGCATTTGAATAATCCGGCGCTCGGTCGGCGTAAATTCCCGCCCTTCTATTTTGGCGTGGTAGCGTCCATCGCCACCAAAAAAGTTTTCAACCAAAATAAAGACAAGTCGCGCCTCCATGGTGATCAATGCAGTCCCTTTCAAGGGCCGAAACCGCACCATGTTTAAACTAGTCGGAACAAACAAAGTGTGGACATACTCACCAAATTTAAGCATTTGCACGCCATTGATAGACACTTCAGCTGTGCGGCGCATCATATTAAATAAACTAATGCGTAAATGTCGGGCAAAACGTTCGTTTACCAATTCCAGCGTTGGCATTCGACCACGGACAATACGATCTTGCGACGAGAAGTCGAAATTGACCGCATTGGCATTATCAATGGGGGATTCGTCTTCTTCCTCTACATCGTCAACACCATGTAACAGGGCATCAATTTCGTCTTGTGATAAAAGATCGCTCATTATTAATCCATTACACCTTTAAGGATTATTGCAATACAAAACCTGTAAATAACACGGCTTCCACTGTTGGCGCAGAGGCCACCTCATTCATGGCTTTTTGAACCTCTTGCAGTGACTTTTTACGTAATTCACTCTTACCCGACTCACTGCGTAATTCGTCCTCAGTCGCCGCACTAAACACACTTAGCAAGGTTCCTTCTATCAACGGTATATGAAGTTTGGTCAAGTTCTCATTATCAACCCCTCGCACCATTAATTGAACTTTGATTTGAACCAAGCGATCTCGGCCATCACCCGCCACGTTAAAAACAAAGGCGCGAGGCATGCCAACATAAATGGCCTTCAGTGTTGAGGTGTCTACCTTGGGTGCCGCCGATTCCGAGTTACCACCTTCAGTGGCAGCGGCGTCATCTGAGCCAGCTAAAAAGAAATAGGCACCGCCACCGCCCGCTAATAGCACCACAACAGCAACAATGATAATAATTAACTTACCTTTGCCACCTTTCTTTTCATTCAGTTCCAGATTTTCATTTTCTTCGTCAGCCATACCATTAGTCCATTAAGAATAAATCAGTTTAATTATTGCATAACAATAGCTTTAGACCATAGCTTCACTAAGCATAAAAATCGATTGCTGAGTTTGACTGCACATAATTTTGTACGCCAGGGGCAATAGAATCCTCAACTATGTTTGATTGTTGACCACTATGACGTTGCCCTGACCCACTCCCTTGAGCAGATTCCCCCCCTTGCTGTGAACCACTTTGCTGCTGGCTAACATGGCTTTCGCCTAGGTTAATGCCCTGCTGCGTTAACATTTCACGTAATCGAGGCATATGCTGATCAAGTAGCTCTTTACTTTGTGGCTGCGCCGTTTGAATGCTGACCGATAACTGATCATTTTGCATTGAAAGTTTAACATGCATACTGCCTAGTTCAGCAGGATCCAAGCGTATTTCAGCCTGACCTATGCCTTTGTTCATCATCATGGTGATCCGCTCACGCATAATACTTGGCGCTTCGCGTGAAGCTAACTCAAATTTTTGTCCTAATTCAAATTGGCTGGTGGTTTGTGCTTGCTGAGCGGTTACATTAGCTGCACTTTGTCCATTCAAGCTTTGCGCAGCGGTTAATTGTTGCAGGTGATGTTGCAACCCTGGCGCAGTTTGGCTCACCGGCGCAGCTGACTGACTCGTCGGTTGTACAAAGTTCATCGGCTGAGGGGCATTGTCTCGCTCGGTATTAACGTCTTTTGGATTGCTTTTGACTGTATCTTTTATCTGGCTTTCTTTCAGCGCTAACTCTTGCTGAGCGAGTTGACTGGCCTGATCTTTTGCTTGAGTCTTAGCTGCATTTGGCTCGAATTTTTCGCCTAAAGACGCTGGCTTTTCTTTGCTATCGGTCACGGTTGAATCAAGTATATTGGCAAATTCATTTGGCTTAATATCAGAGCGCTTGGTATTAACATCAGGATCACCATTCATTGCTGATGCGTTTGCAACAACATTCCCTTTACCTTCTACTGTAACATTTGTGCTTTTATCCGTTGTCGACGCTAGGCCTGCATTTATAACTGCGACAGACTTATCCGCTTCTTTATCTGACTCAACGAAGCCAACATCCGCAACTTTGCTTTCGGCAACCGCTTCTGTCACCGGTCTAGATGTTGAATTAGCTGCGTTAACACTCTCACTTTTAGACAATATTGGTGCTTTATTATCACTCGTATGATTCATTTGATTACGGCCTGATAAAAATGAGGTATCAATCGCTTTTACATCTTGCTTGTGCTGCCCAGCTCCGTCTAAATGAGCATTTTTTTGTTTGTTGAGCTCGTCTGCTTCTTGTTTCTTCCCTAATGCCTCAGCCTCTTGGGTCGGTTTGTTTTCTGCGGCTAACTGTTGCGATACCTTCTGCTCACTTGCTTTGATTTCTTGTTCGACAGCTTCTTTAGTTACCAATGCATCTAACTGTTGCGATACCTTCTGCTCACTTGCTTTGGTTTCTTGTTCGACAGCTTCTTTAGCAACCAATGCATCTAACTGTTGCGATACCTTCTGCTCACTTGCTTTGGTTTCTTGTTCGACAGCTTCTTTAGCAACCAATGCATCTAACTGTTGCGATACCTTCTGCTCACTTACTTTGGTTTCTTGTTCGACAGCTTCTTTAGTAACCAATGCATCTAACTGTTGCGATACCTTCTGCTCAGTTGCTTTGGTTTCTTGCTCAGCAGCTTCAACTTGCTCTTCGCTGAGCAGCAAAGAATCTATTTCGGTTTCAAGAGCGGCCTCTTGAGAGGCTAGTGCTTTCTTATCTGGTATTGTTTGTTGCTCGGTTTTAATTTTTAGTTCAGTCAACTGCGACTTCTCAGCTGACCCACCCACTTGCTCATCCCATTTAAGATTGAGTTTATTAAGGAGAGACTCGCTGTAGTTGGTTTTAGTTTGTTCTGGATCAGATTGCTCAGCCTTAAGGTTAACAGAAGAAGGCGTTGCAATCGGTTTATCGGGATGAGCAATTTCATTTTTTCCCGTCGACACCTCTAATGCCCCTTCTTTTGCCAAACGAGCAACGGGATCATTAGTTGCCTGCGTTAAGGTCGCTTTGTTTGCATCATTAGTATCTGGTTGTAAAGCTTGTTGTAAAGCTTGACTGATTGAATTAAGTACTGTGATTGGCTTGGTATTCTCTTTGCTGGAAGCATGAGTAACCTGAGGAACTTGTTGCTCTGCCTGCTTGATTTGGGCCAATAAATCTTGGCCAATATCAGTTGTTACTGGTTGCTTTTCAATACCCTCAGCGTCAGACGTTACCTGTTCCTTGGCAACCTTTTGGCGCTGATGAATTTCCTGCTTATCCGCAAACTCTTTTTCCGCCTTAATTTCTTTATCTTGCTTGCTACGCTTAACCGCTTGCTCATTTTCAATATCAGCATTTTGTTCCGCTTTTCGCGCTTTAGCGGCCTCATAAGTTTGTTTAAATTCAATGTGAGCATCAGTTTGTTGATCCACAAACGCAGCTGAATCACTCGTTTGCGATGCTGAAACATTATTTAACTGAGATTGAACTGATTGCATCATACGCTACATCCGTATTATCGAGCGGCAAACACTTGCCGAAAAGCCAATATAGGCGACAGTAAGCATTAAGAAAGCAATAATCGTTCCAATAATAAAACTAACGCGAGTAGTGTTTTTGAAAATATTGAAAGTTTGAAAATTCATCGAGCATTTTTTGCTCTTGCTTATCCGCCTTGTGCTGTGCAGCTTGCTTACGCTTAGCTAGCAGAGATTCAACCGCCTTGCGCTTACTTTGTACTTGCACCCAGTTGCGCTTTTTAACATCCACTTGATGCATTACCTGCGGCAAAGCCTGTTGCTGTTGCTGCATCGCGTTTTCTAATTTAACAATGAATTTTTGATAGTAAGTAAAGCTATCGGCATACAAGCCCGCCGCACCTTTGTCATGCATTTGTTGTACGTATTGATTACGGTAATTTTGCAGGTTGGCAAACTGTTGGCGAAACTCAATAAGTTGCTGCTGTGCTTGTGCCATTTCTTGCGCGGCTTGTTGTTCATGCTTTATATGTTGCTCAAGTACCAAGTGCAATGCTTTATCTGACATATCAATCTCACCTTTTACAACTTAATAACGCGTTGCTGATTAACAATGCTGCAAACTATTATCGCTGCTGGCCACTGTTGACAAACTCTTGCGCTAATCCAGCCAATTGACTCAAGCTGTTTTCATAATTAACCGACTCTTTCATAGGTTGTTGCAAGAAGTGGTCCAACCTTGGCTTAATATTAATGGCTTGATCAATACGCGGGTCACTGCCCCTGGAGTAGGCGCCAATGGTGATTAAATCTTTGTTTTCTTGATATAGCGAATAAGCTTGCTTAATCGCCCGGGCCAACATTTGATGCTCATCACTTGTCACCATAGGCATGACCCGACTAATCGATTTAGCAACATCAATAGCCGGGAAATGCCCTGCATCAGCGAGTTCACGAGCAAGTACAATATGGCCATCTAAAATAGCCCGCGCAGCATCAGCAATGGGATCTTGTAAATCATCCCCTTCCGTTAATACGGTAAAAAACGCCGTGATCGAACCTTGCCCGCCGCTGCCGTTACCGGCTCTTTCTACCAATGCTGGTAACTTAGCAAATACCGAGGGCGGATAGCCTTTGGTGGCTGGCGGCTCGCCAATAGCTAATGCAATTTCACGTTGCGCTTGAGCAAAACGGGTCAACGAGTCCATTAATAGCAGCACACTTAAGCCTTGATCGCGAAAATATTCTGCTACGGTCAACGCGGTTTCACAGCCTTTTAGGCGCATTAACGGTGACGCATCGGCAGGCGCAGCGATAACGACTGCACGAGCGCGCCCTTCTTCGCCTAAGATATCATCAATAAATTCTTTTACCTCACGACCACGCTCACCAATCAAGCCCACCACCACCACATCGGCACTGCTGCCGCGTGTCATCATGCCGAGTAGCACACTCTTACCTACACCAGAACCAGCAAACAGGCCCATACGCTGGCCTTTACCCACGGTAATCATAGAGTTAATAGCACGCACGCCCACATCCATGGGATGGCGGATTGGGTCTCTCGCTAGCGGATTGATGCGAGCGGCGCCGTACTTGGCTCGTTCGTGGCTCATGATGTCGCCCAAACCATCGAGTGGATTACCCACACCGTCAATGACTCGGCCGAGCAACTCCATACCAACGGGGATCCCCTGCGTCTCATTCATTGGGATCACCCGCGCGCCCGGTAAAACACCAGACAAACGTTCACTCGGCATTAAAAACAGCTTATCGCCGGAAAAGCCTACAACTTCGGCCTCAATCAGCCCTTCCATGGTTTCTACTTGACACAAGCTACCCAAAGGCGCGGTGCAACCAATGGCTTCTAGTGTCAGCCCGACGACACGCGTCAATTTTCCGGCAGCAACAGGCTTAGGCGCTAAATTGACAGCTTGGTAATGTGATAAACGACTAGCCAGCGGGGTCATGGGGTGGCTCGGTTAATGAATTCGGGTCGTCATTTTCTTCGACGTTTTCATGCTTGGGCGATGATTCGGTACTGGCAACAGAGGTTACTTCATCCGTATTTTCCTGCTCATTAACCTGACTTGTATCGCGCTCTGGTAGTGGCTCAGGCAGTATCTCTTGCACTTCTTGCTGCGCATCCGCTAAAGCTTGCTGCATATGTGCATTGTTTTGCGTCAAAAACTGTTTTAGTACTTGGTTTATACGCATCTCTAACGGGTAATCGACACTGGATAATTCCGTTTTAACCTGGCAATCGCCGCGCTGTAAACTTGGCTCAGCAATTAAATGCCAGCCACGTTTTTCACACTCTTGTGCACTATACACAGTTTCAATCATAGCGATATCATCAGGATGAAAATGCAGCTTCGCCGTTTGGGTCGCAAAAGGAAGTACATCAATGGCTTGCTTTAAAGCGCCGAGGATCACTTTAGGGTTAGTGGTTACTTCGGTTTTAACTATCTGTTGCGTTAGCTGCAGCACTAAATTGACCAATTGCTGCTCTACTTCTTGATCTAAATGAGCAACGGGTTGACATAAATCTTGCGTCAACTTAGCCCAAATAGCGGATTGTTTAGCAATTTCATCCGCGCCTTGCGCTAAGCCTTCAGCAATACCTTGCGCTAAGCCTTCAGTGTGTCCTTTAACTAATCCCTCCGCTTTGCCTTGCGCTTCACCTTGTTCAAATCCCGCTAGACGGCCTTGATCAAATCCTTCTTGGTAAGCATCTTGGCGTATGGCTTCTATTTCTTCAAGGGAAGGTGGCGCCGGAGGCAACTCTTCAATCTCTTCTTCTACCTCTTGATGATACCAATCAGGGGGCATATTAAGGGCGTTAGTATTGCGCTTAACGGGCTCTTCTACCTCTGGAATTTGCCAAAGTTCTGGCTTACTATCGTGCTCTGAAGAATGCGACATTATAGGAATTCATCCCCACCGCCACCGCCGAGCATAATTTCACCCGAGTCAGCCAAGCGCCTTGCAATGGAAAGGATCTCTTTCTGCGCTGATTCCACTTCACTGACGCGCACCGGCCCCATGGCTTCTAAGTCATCAGCCAACATTTCGGCAGCACGTTTGGACATATTGCGCATAATTTTCTCTTTCAGCTGATCATCGGCACCTTTAAGGGCACGTTGCAGAACGTCTTGGGCCACATCACGCAATAGCGCTTGAATGCCGCGATCATCAACATCAATTAAGTTATCAAATACAAACATCAAGTCTTGAATTTGTTGGCTCATTTCTTCATCCGACTCGCGAATAGAGTCCATTAATGGCCCTTCAATACTAGTGTCTAAGTAGTTCATAATATTGGCCGCTGCTTTCAAGCCGCCCATTTTCGCCGCTTGTGCACCCGCTTGACCAGCAAACTGTTTCTCCATGATCTCATTTAGCTCTTGCAATGCTGCAGGCTGAACTTCTTCAAGGTTAGCAATCCGCATCATCAAGTCGAGTCGAACGCGCTCTGGGAACTGACTCATGATCTCAGATGATTGCTCCGGCTCTAAGTAAGATAAAACGATGGTTTGAATTTGCGGGTGCTCGTTTTGAATGATACTGGCCACTTGACGAGCATCCATCCACTTGAGGGAGTCTAAACCGCGCGCACCACTGCCCATAACAATTTGGTCAACTAAGTTACCCGCTTTGTCTTCACCTAGAGCTTGGGTCAGGGCATTACGCACAAAGTCTTCACTGCCAATACCTATGTTGGTGAACTTTTGAATATCTTCGAGAAAGCTACGGTGAACAGCGGTCACTTTCTCTTGCGAGAAATCTTGCATTGAAGCCATGGCCATACCCAAGCGTTGTACTTGCTTAGGCTCTAAATGACGGAAAATTTGCGCCGCGTCTTCTTCGGTCAAACTCAGCATTAAAATAGCTGATTTCTCTACGCCGCTTAGGCTCGCGATATCAAATTTCTGGGGTTCTTTTTTTTCATCAGGCATCAGAGGTCAACCAATCTTTAATTACTTGGGCTGAAAGATCGGGTTCATTGGCCACCAACGCCCGAACCGCTTTCACTAAATCTTCGTCTTTATGCAAATCAGGTAAATTGAAATGGCCATCTTTGATACCAAAATCCAACTCATCACCCGAGTCTGCAGCGACTAACCGTAGATCATCATCACCTGACAATGACCCTACTGCACCGCCCATTTCAAAATCTTCCTTGTCAATCGACTCAGGGTAAAGCAGTTTCTTAAGCATAGGTCTGATAATGGCAAATACCACTATTAAAATAACCAGCATTGAGCCGCCGAAGCGCAACATTTGATAAAACTGATCAGACTGCCAAAATGGAGGTGGCTCGATATTGTCCAATTCAGGACGATTGAACGGCACGGTCACCACTTCTAAAATGTCACCGCGATTCACATCAAACCCTAAACCACCTTGTAATAGGCGACGAATACTGGCGAGCTGCTCTTGGGTTCTTGGCACGCGAGTGACTGCACCTTCAGCGCCGGCTTCAGTTTGATAATCAACAGCAACCGACACAGTTAGACGACGCACAAAGCCACTTTGTTGACGAGAATGACTAATGGTCGTGTCTAACTCATAGTTTCGGGTGGCTTCTTTATGGCTACTGCCCGGTGCGCCTCCGCCATTCCCCCCTGTCGCGTCTTGAGGAATATTTGCATCCATCGGCGGCTGGTTGGTTAACGCCCCCGGAACATCAGCACCATCACCGCCTACGGTTGAGTTTTCAACGGTCATCTCACTACGCAATGCAGGTATATCGGGGTTATAGCGTTTCTGGGTTTGCTCTACCGCAGTGAAGTCCATAGTCACATCAACTTCTGCGGTATAGTTATCGAAACCGACCACTGGAATTAAAATTGAGTCGATTTTATTTTTGTATTCCTCTTCCCGTTTGCGCTCTAATTCAAATTCTTTACGGCTTTTAGCCGCTAACGGGTCTTGGCTACCTGAATTGAGCAAGCGACCACGTTGGTCGGTAACGGTAACACGAGATGGTTCAAGGTTTTGTACTGCTGACGATACCATGTCGACAATGGAATCCACTTCTTCTTGGGTCAGGCTATCGGCGCGGCTAACCGTCAATACTACCGTTGCACTGGCTTTTTGTTCACGACGCGTAAATACATTTTCTTTTGGAACTGCAAGTAACACTTGCGCTTTTTGCACATTTCTCATGGCTTGAATAGCAAGGGCTAGCTGACGCTCTCGACTTAGTTTCAAGCGTTCACTTTCAAGACGTTGGCTGACGCCAAAGCCCATGTCTTGCATTAAAATCTCATCGCCTTTTTCATCAACCGGGCCGACCCCGTTTCGCGTCAAGCGTAACTTAATTTGTTGATAATCTTCAGCCACCACTAAAATAGTGTTGCCTTCTAGCTGATATGGGATTTTTTCTTGATCTAAAAAATCGAGGGTAGTGATCAGTTGCTCTGTTTGAAAATTACCTAATGGACGGTAGTCAGGTGCTTTACCCCAGAACCATAAAATAACCACAATAGCTAAAACAATAGCCAGACCAATAATAATGGTGACTTGACGCAATACGTCAACATTACCGAGCATCGCCAAAGGAGAGCTTTTTTGCTCGCCTTGCTCGAGTTGATCAGTTTGACTCATGGCTGTGCTACCGCCGCCTACCATTAAGTCTGTATTTTGATTTGCTTCAGCCACTTAAATGATTCCTTACTACACTGGCATACTCATGATTTTTTATAATACGCTTCAACCATCTTGTTACGCACTTGTATTAACTTTACTTCAGTCACTTAAATAATGCTTGGCTACACTGGCATACTCATGATGTCTTTATATGCCTCAACCATCTTATTACGCACTTGTACCGTTGCTTCAAAAGCAACGCTGGATTTACTGGCAGCAATCATAACATCGCCCAAGCTGACATCGCGGTCACCCATCTCAAAGCGGTTTCGTAACTCACCTGTATTCTGCTGTAAGCCATTTACATTGTCGATAGCCTGTTTCAGAAGTTGTGAGAAGTCCCCTTGTGCAGACTGGGTAGCGGGGAGTTGCGACTCTAAACCTTTTGCTTGAACGGATAAGGCTTGCATTTCATTGAAAAGGGATGATGTATCTGAAATATTCATACTGACCTCTGTAATATGCCTGTCAAATTGTTGACTAAAGCCCTGTTCGGCCTGTCGTTATATTAATAAAAGCAATTTTCAGGCCAAAATAAAAAAGACGGCCTCGCCGTCTTTTTTGTTATTTTAAATCAGCTAGTTATTAATTATATAGCCATTCCCATTTCTTTCATTCGAGCCAATTTGTAACGCAGTGTTCGCGGGCTAATCCCGAGCTTTTCAGCTACATCTTTCCGTTTCCCATCACAGGCTTTTAAGGCATCAAGAATAATAAGATGTTCTTGCTGTTTTAGTTCATCGCCCAGTTTTTCCTCGACGATGGCCGTAGAGCCAGTATCACTATTATTTTGTGCGATAAATGCTGTTGAGCTAAATGGACTTTGCTGCTCGCCGGCTTGACCTGCTGCGCTCAATTCGTCTTCTAATATCAAGTGGTCAATATCTATATCGGTACCACCAGATAATATCAAGGCGCGTTGCACCACGTTTTCCAATTCGCGAACATTACCCGGCCAAGGATAATGGGTAAGACGGTGCGCCGCTGCGTCTAAAATTTTCGGTGTTCGCTCTGAGTTGGCATGGCGCTGTAACAAATGCTCCGTCAAAGGAATAATATCACCTGGACGTTGACATAGAGGTAACCATTGCAATGGGAACACGTTCAATCGATAGTAAAGATCTTCACGGAATAACCCATCTTTAACCGCTTGTTTTAAATCTCGGTTACTGGTGGCTAAAACCCGAACGTCTAGTTTCACTGTTTTACGACCACCTAAACGCTCGACCTCTTTTTCTTGCAGCACGCGCAGCAACTTAGATTGTAGACTTTGCGCCATCTCGGTGATTTCATCGAGTAAGATAGTGCCACCTTGCGCTTGTTCAAACTTACCCGGGCACGCTTGCACTGCGCCAGTAAATGCCCCTTTTTCGTAACCAAACAGGGTCGCTTCCAGCATATTTTCTGGGATTGCTGCGCAGTTTATCGCCACAAAAGGCTGTTCAGCGCGTGGTGACATATCATGAATATAGCGAGCCATGATTTCCTTACCCGCGCCGCTTGGGCCAGTCACCATTACCGATGCATCGCTTTTGGCAACCTTAGCGGCAAGGTTTAATAGCGCTTCGGTACTCGGATCGCCATACACGGGCGTGCATTTTTCACATTTTTGCGCTGGCGCATAACGGCTAACTTGATTTAGTAGTACTTCAGGAGCAAAAGGCTTAGCCAAATAATCAATCGCGCCTTCGCGCATGGCTTTAACGGCATCATCAATGGTGGCATAGGCCGTCATCAGCAACACCGGAACTTCTGCATACTTGGCTTTAATATTTTGTAACAAGGTTAAACCCGACATGCCGCCCATTTGTATATCACTAATGACCAAGTCAAATTTACGACGGCTTAGCTGCACTAATGCCGCCTCTCCACTATCGGCTTCGGTACATTCGTAACTGGCTAACAATAAGGTATCGACTAACGCTTCACGTAAGCCTGCATCATCTTCAACCACTAAAATTTGTGCTGTAGACATAAGGTTATCCTCCTACTACTTGCGCTGGCACACTGGCGATTGCATGTAAGGGTAAACATAAAGTAAAGCAACTGCCCTGCCCCACCACTGACGTCACTTTCATTTCACCTTCATGGGCTTTTGCTACCGATTGCACCACGGCTAGCCCTAACCCCGTGCCCTGCGGTTTAGTGGTATAGAAGGGCTGAACAATTTCGGGGAGTTGCTCTGGCGCGATACCTGGACCATTATCTAACACGCTGATTTCCACTTGTGAGTCAGCATTACAACTGGCACGCAAATGAATTTTTGCGCCGCTGCCACAGGCTTGCAACGCATTATGGATCAAGTTTCCGATAGCGCTAGCCAAGGCATTTTTATTGGCGAGTAGATAAAGATCTGGGTCAGGTAACGCAATGCTTAAGCTAGCATTGGCTCGCTCCATCATCGCATCACAGCCTTGCTTCACTTCTTGTAATAAACTTTGAATTGAAATGTCTGCGACAACTTGCTTTTCACCGCTGCGGGCAAATAACAACATATCAGTCACTTGGGTTTCTAAGTCTTGCAGGCGGCTCATTAGCTTTTTCTGAAAATTGACACGAGACGTTTCAGGCAAGCTGGCACTGCCTAAGTTAGCGGCATACAACATGGCCGCTGATAACGGGGTGCGGATTTGGTGCGCTAACGAGGCCACCATATTACCAAGGGCTGATAAGCGCTTCATCTGCGCCATTTTATCTTGCAGTTCACGGGTTTGAGTAAGGTCGGTTAAGGAAATCAACTGCCCAGAAAAACCTTCGAGAGGAGAAATAGACAGTTGAATTTTACGTCCATTGACCAAAGATACTTCATGGCCATCATCAGCTTGAGGCGCAAAAGCACGGCGAATGATATTAAACCAAAACTCACCAACCAGAGGGTCACCTAACAAGTCAATGGCAACTGGATTAGCTTGAGTCACCAGACCATTATTGTCGAGCAAGATCACGCCAGAGGGCAGTAAATCGAATACGTTAGCCAAGGAGCAATGTTGTGCCCTTAACATGGCAAGCTCACCGGCAAATTCTTCTTTCGCTAATGTCGTTTCTATCACAGTCAAAACCCTGGCGCTTATAAACTTATAGCTTGATAATGCTAGTTTCGTGCCAGAATTTTAAACTGTTATATTTTAGTCAGATAGACAATAAATGAAGCCGTAAAACAACTGTTACTCTTTTGAAGAAAGGCTGTATTTCTTCATTTTTTCAACTAAGGTGGTACGTCGCATACCTAATTGCTCAGCGGCGCGAGCAACCACGCCTCCTTGCTGGTCAAGCGCTTGGCGGATCATATCCACTTCAAACTCTGCCAACATATCTTTCAAATTGACACCTTCTTCAGGCAACGCCGAGGCAGCACTACTTTGAAACCCTTCGCTCAGCAAATCAAACTCATCTTCGGTTGGCTCTTGTGCTGTTTTCGTGTTCGCCTGCTTTTCGTTACCGTAGTCATCGTTAAAAATACTTAGCAAAGCTTCACGCTCAGCGAATGCACTGGGCAACTCCATGGTTGCATCTTCGGTTTCCAGGTGGCGATATTTAGCGGGCAGCTCTGCCACATCCACAATCTTGTTCGGGTGCAGTATCAACAAGCGCTCAACCAAATTTGATAACTCACGTACATTACCCGGCCAAGAATGTAGCATTAAAGATTCAATGGCGCGTTGCGTAAAACGCAGTGTGGCGTTGTGCATGGTTTCATGGCGGGCCAATAACTCTTGTAGCAATAAAGGCACATCATCTTCACGCTCACGTAAAGCAGGTGTTTCAATCGGGAACACATTAAGGCGATAGAATAAATCTTCACGGAATCGCCCTTGTGCAATCATGTCTTCAAGGCCTTGATGCGTCGCCGCGATGACTCGCACATTAGCATGTAACGATTTAGCGCCGCCAACACGTTCAAAGGTACGCTCTTGTAATACTCGCAGCAGCTTCACTTGCATCGGCATTGGCATGTCACCAATTTCATCCAGAAATAAGGTGCCGCCTTCAGCTAATTCAAAGCGCCCCTTGCGCGCCGCAAAAGCGCCAGTAAATGCGCCTTTTTCATGGCCAAACAACTCACTTTCCAGCAGGTCTGGTGGGATAGCGCCACAGTTAACCGGTACAAAAGGGCCATTTTTACGATCTGACATTTCATGGACCGCGCGAGCAACCACCTCTTTACCGGTACCTGACTCACCTAAAATCAACACACTGGCCGCAGTGCCCGCTACCTGCTCAATTAAATGGCGCACCTCTTGAATGGCATCGCCCTTGCCCACCAGCATTTTTAATAAATACGAGTTTTGGCTTTGATCTTTAAGCTCACCGATTTGACTCAAATAAGACTGGCACTGATGCAGCAAGCGCGTCAGTTGATCGTAACTAAATGGCTGACTTAACCGACCTAAATAATTTGCTGCATCTAAATCAAGGCTTTCGCACACCCCAACAAAGGGTAACTGTGGATGCTGCTGGACAATTTCAAGAGCTTTTGACGGCGGTATCTCACCCAAAAGGACGCCTTTATATCGAGTAATGATTTCAACTTGATCCAAATCGGCTAAATGCTCAGACTCCTCCCCAATAAAGGATAAAATCGTTTGCAGTAACCGTTGGTTCTCTTCGTTACTGTCGATAATCAACACAGATAAAGGTGCGGCCATTGGATATCCTCATAAACTCAAACCGCTGGAAAATTGACTAAAGGCGGTTTATTGACGCCTCCATTCTAGAGGATCTGAATCAGACTACAAGTTAAGAACCGAACATTAGTCACAAATTTGACGCCCATAAAAATAATAAATACCTAATAAATTGATTTAGGTAACAATCTATTACAAACTCATTTTTATTTATCGGACTTTCATGTGGATTTGTTTTTTAACCGAAACCTACATTTTATAAAGCAGCGTTGGCCAGAAATAGCTCGTAACATTGAGCAAGCTCAGCCATATCAAACACTTACTGCGACACTGCTAAAAGCAAAAGCCGATACACTGATCATCAATAATATACAGCTAACTGGCGCTTATGACAGAAAGCATGAAGCGCAAGTTCAATGTGAGGAACTACCTGATGATGCCAAACACGTTTTTCTATATGGTCCTGCATTAGGCGATATTCAAACCCATCTATTACAGCGTGATACGCTATTACAACTTCATGTTTGTGTGCTTAATTATGCCGTGTTTTCTGTGGTATTAAGCTATTTTGATCAGCCATGGCTAAGTGATCCTAGAGTCATATTACATGATATGAACAGCCTAAAAGATGTATACAGCCCGTTTGTTGTCGCACCAGCTGAATTACAACTTGCTGCAAATGAAGCCATAAAATTGCGTGACCGACTTTGGTTAGAATTAGATCATGAATTTGTACAACAAAAGCATCTAGGTAATTTTGACGCCATTAATTGTCAGGTGCTAGCGAATAGTGCTGTTATCAGTAAAGATCATGATGTTGCATCACTGTTTGATCAAGCCAATGGGAGCAAAGCGCTTATCATTGCCGCAGGACCAAGTTTAGAGCATCACTACGAAACATTAAAAGCCATTTATAAACGTGAAAATAGGCCGCTAGTGATAGCGGCAGATGTGACCATTCCCGTATTTAACTCATTGGACCTCGTTCCTGATTACGTGGTGTATATCGATCCTGACTACAAGCATCATTTTCAACAATATGATTTAACGCACTTTTCAAACAGCCGTTTAGTCTATTTTCCACGCATGGCTACGACTGATTTATTACATTGGCCTGGCAAGCGATATTGCGCCTACTCAGACTCAACTCTCTTTGACGAAATAAAGCAACAACTGCCTCGAGCAAGCTTGTTTAGTGGCGGCAGTGTGTTACATGCAGCAACAGATCTAGCGGTAAAAATGGGAGTTAGTGAGCTGTATTTCCTCGGTGCTGATTTTGGCTATGTCAATGAGCGCACTCACGCCTTTTGGGAAAACAATACCTTAATGCCAGCGGGGATCAACAGTGCCAATACCTTTGTGCTAAATGGTAATAACGAACCCATTCCTACTCATGCCAACTTCAGAGGCTACTTACGTGAACTTGAGCGTTATATTGAAGCCCATCCTAGCGTTCATTTTTTTAATACCAGCTTAGTGGGTGCTCATATCGATGGAGCCCCCTTCGCCAAGGATTTTGCAGAGAAGATATGACTATTCGATACGAAGCAGCCAAAGCCATGCGGCAGGGGAAAGTAGCCCAAAGTAACGTTGAATTGAATAAGGTGCTAATAGCGATGCAACAGATCGCCCCAACCTTAGCAGAAGAGCAATTAACATTGTTCAACAACATCATCCAAGTAATGAACCAAGCAAGAATAACTAATGACTGGTTATACTTGGCCGATATCATAGAATACGAGCTGACACCATTTTTTGAAAAATAGTGGCATCATTATTGCTATTCTCTGTCTACTGCCCATTGGTGGTAACGGACAGAATAATTTAGCTCCTTAAAGAGACAACATATTTGGGTAATACATGTTTAATAATAAAAGCATACTTATCACTGGCGGCACCGGCTCTTTTGGCAAACACTTTGTTCGCACTTTACTTGCCCAATATACTCCCAAGAAAATCATCATTTTTTCTCGCGATGAATTAAAACAGTTTGAAATGCAGCAAGAGTTTAACGCTCCTTGTATGCGTTATTTTATTGGTGACGTCAGGGACAGCGAAAGACTAAATCGCGCCATGAACAAGGTTGATTTTGTGATCCATGCTGCAGCTTTAAAACAAGTTCCCGCTGCCGAATACAATCCGATGGAATGCATTAAGACCAATATCAATGGCGCAGAAAACGTCATTAATGCTGCACTAGATAACAATGTTAAAAAAGTGATCGCGCTATCAACCGATAAGGCGGCAAACCCTGTCAACCTCTATGGTGCTACCAAGTTAGCATCCGACAAGTTATTTGTCGCCGCCAATAATATGGCCGGTGGCCACGATAGCTATTTTTCGGTGGTGCGCTATGGCAATGTGGTTGGCTCACGGGGCTCTGTGGTGCCATTTTTTCATAAATTGCTTGATAACCAGAGTGATCATTTACCTATCACCCACCCAGAAATGACAAGATTTTGGCTAACCTTAGATCAAGGAATTGCATTCGTCATTAAGAGTTTTTATCGCATGAAAGGCGGTGAATTGTTTGTCCCCAAGATCCCATCGGTTAAAATCACTGACTTAGCTAAAGCCATGGCACCTCATCTTGAACAAAAAATTATCGGGATCCGTCCCGGCGAAAAATTACATGAAGTGATGTGCCCAGCCGATGACTCTTATCATACCTATGAGTTTGAAGATCATTTTGTCATCGCACCTTCAATTACCTTTAACAGCCGCTCTAACACATTTGATAAAAACAACTTAAATGAACAAGGCCAATTAGTCACACCTGGATTTGAGTACAACTCATCGAACAATAGTGACTTTTTAACAGTTGAACAACTACTTGAGCTCAATAACGCATGTTAACTATTCCTTACGGTAAGCAACAAATCACCCAAGCTGATATTGATGCCGTCGTTGCCGTATTAACATCAACGAACCTGACGCAAGGGCCGAAGGTGCCTGAGTTTGAGCGGGCTGTCGCGAGCTTCTGCCAAGCTAACCACGCCATCGCGGTTAATTCGGGAACATCTGCGCTACACATAGCCTGCTTAAGTCTTGGCTTAAACCAAGGTGATATTGTTTGGACTAGCCCTTTTAGCTTTGTTGCCTCGGCCAATTGCGCACTGTATTGCGGCGCCAAAGTCGACTTTGTCGATGTTGAACTTAGCAGCGGTAATATGGATATGAAAGCGCTCGCCACAAAATTAGCCAGCGCGAAACAAATTAATCAATTACCCAAGATCATTATTCCGGTCCACTACGCTGGTCAACCATGTGATTTGGCAAGTTTATACCAGCTATCTCAACAATATGGCTTTAAAATCATTGAAGATGCCAGCCATGCATTGGGGGCATGTTATCAAGATAAACCCATAGGTCATGGCCAATACAGTGACATCACCATATTTAGCTTTCATCCGGTGAAAAATATTACCTGTGGTGAAGGCGGCATGGCATTAACCCAATGTCCAGAGATAGCCAAAAAACTGCGCATGTACTCCAGCCATGGCATTACCAAGACAGACTGTGTCAACGAGATTCATGGTGATTGGTACTACGAGCAGCAACTACTTGGCTTTAATTACCGCATGACAGATTTACAAGCAGCCCTTGGCTGCTCGCAAATGCAACGCTTGCCTGAATTTATTGCCCGTAGAAAAGCCATTGCAAATAGATACCAAAAAGTTTTACCAAAAAGTATTGGCCGATTAACTAATGATCCAATTGGCGAAAGTGCTCATCATTTGTTTCCGATCCAAATTGCTGCCAACAAACGTAAACACGTATTTGATGGTATGCGTAAAGCGGGGATCATAGTGCAATTGCACTACATCAACATTGCCCGTCAGCCCTACTATCAGGGCCTTGGTTTTGATCCAATCAACTACCCTAATACCGAAACATTGAGTCAAACCTCTTTTTCTTTGCCCTTGTATGTGGATCTCACCGAGGCGCAACAAGATTTTGTAGTGGCAACATTGCTGGAGTTGTTAGCCGATGATTAATCTTTGTGTAATTCCAGCGCGTGGGGGCAGTATACGGATCCCACAGAAAAATATTAAAGCATTTTGTGGTAAACCTATTATCGCCTACTCCATCGAAATTGCTAAAGCATCAGGCCTGTTCGATAAAATTATCGTCTCAACCGACGACAACGAAATAGCAAAAGTTGCCAAACAATACGGCGCAGAAGTGCCTTTTATGCGCCCCGCTGAATTATCAGATGATTATACCGGCACCACACCTGTGGTTGCTCATGCGATTCGCTTTATGGAAGACCAAGGGTATCAGATTGATAAAGTGTGCTGCATTTATGCAACCGCGCCACTACTCAAAGTGGAATACCTAAAACAAGGTTTCAATAAGCTTGCTGAGCCAAACTGTGAATTTTGTTTCTCGGCGACTACCTTTGACTTCCCTATACAACGAGCCATTCGTTTACTGCCCGAAGGTGGCGTAGAGCCGATGTTCCCTGAACATATTGGTAGCCGAAGCCAAGATTTAGAAGAAGCCTATCATGATGCGGGACAATTTTACTGGGGCACACCAGAGTGTTTTAAGGAAGGACGCAGTGGGTTTAATAAACAAGCACAAATCGTACATTTACCTAAATATATGGTGCAAGATGTCGATACATTAGAAGATTGGATCCGACTGGAAGGTTTATTTAGGCACAAATCAGAACATTTGGTGTAAATTTTGCTAGATAAAATACACTAGATAATATTCTGTCAAGTTAGCTAAAGAAATGAATAAGACCATAGATTTAAGATCAGAAACCACATTATATGTTGCGCCTGCAAATCCAGCGGGACTAAAACTTTATAGTGAGCTTAAAAGAAATGGATTGAACGTCTTAGGTATAGTGGATAACTTAAAAACAGGTCATGATATCTTATCACCACATCAACTACCTAATAATGGGAAGGTCATCGTTGCATGGGGCTCTTTTCAGAA
Source organism: Motilimonas cestriensis (assembly GCF_021295315.1). Lineage (GTDB taxonomy): Bacteria > Pseudomonadota > Gammaproteobacteria > Enterobacterales > CBDFNC01 > Motilimonas > Motilimonas cestriensis. The sequence continues at coordinate 101,876 of NZ_JAIMJA010000011.1, forward strand.
CATTGTTGCAGAACAGCTTCATAAAAATGGGGTAGAAAAGAGCAACATCCTCACAATAGACGCCACTGGAGTATTAAAGTCATATCGCCCAAACATTAAATCAAGACTGTTAACTGCTTCAAAATTCACTTTCAACTTATGTACTAAACTTCTGAGAAGAATCCCTCTTAGAATATCAAGAGTTTATTATTCTGAATCTTTTGTCGACACTAACGTGTTACTTTGCTACTTAAGCGATGAACAATCTACAAAAAAGAAATTGATTGTAGACAAAGAATCTAGCTTACCTGAAAGTGTAAAAGGAATAAGCTTTGAACACTCCCCTATAAAAGCTTATTTTCATATGCTTTTTGCCCGCTCGTTTATCATAGATCACGAATATCATTCACTCATTTTTACTAGTCTAAGAAAAGAAGTTCCCGTAATACAACTTTGGCATGGCTTACCTTATAAAAGTTTGTCAGGAAATCAGCATTATCCAGAAGTTGATGATGCTTGTTTTATATCAAGCTCAGCTTGGTTCAATGAAAATATATTTAGTCATATATTTAAGAGCAGAAAATTCCTCGATCTTGGCTACCCTCGCAATGATGTTTTTTTTCAGAGTAAGAATGAGCGAAACTGGATAAACTCTGAACCTTTATCAAAATTAGAAAGCATAATAGCCATTACAGGTGAACTGATCATCTATGCACCAACATTTCGTGATAGTCACAACAATGAATCCCCACTAAATCTCAGAGAAATCAACTCTTGGTGTAACAAAAACAAATATAGCTTTATTTTAAAATACCACCCATTTATCTACAGATTAATGGCTGATAAAACAGGGATTTCCGAAAGTAATGATATAGTGCAACTACCCGACTACAAGCATATATATTTTTTCCCAAATGGAAAAAACATATACCCTTGGCTTGCCGAATCGAAAGCACTTATTACAGATTATTCTTCTATATCTTTCGATTACATGTTAGCAAAGAAACCTATCATCTATTTCCAATATGATAAAGATGAATATCTTAAAATAAGAGGTAAACCACTCGTATCAGATGATTTATTTATCAATGGACAAATAGTATTAAACATGGAGCAGCTACTACCTACACTTGAGCAAGCTCTATCTGAAGGAGAAGTGCACCACAATCAAGCTAAGCTAGTCCAATCAAAGCCCGCAACCACTAATATATTAGATGCTATTAATCATTTGGAATCGACATGTTAAAACCAAGAACTGTTATTACATATGGTACATTTGATTTATTCCATATTGGTCATTTACGATTATTAAAGCGAGCAAAACAACATGGCGATAAATTAATAGTCTTTGTCTCAACCGATGAGTTTAATGCAGAAAAAGGTAAATCAAGTATCTTTCCTTATGAGCATAGAGCTGAAATAATTGAAGCCTGCCAATATGTTGATGAGGTATATCCTGAAACGAGTTGGGAACAAAAAATAGACAACATAAAAGAATATAACGTCAATACCTTCATCATCGGTGATGACTGGAAAGGAAAGTTTGACTTTCTAAAGCCATATTGTAACGTGATCTACCTTCCAAGAACAGAAGGCATTTCATCGACCAACTTAAAGCAGGTTATTTCCTTGCTAAATACAATAAAGAATTCGATGGAATGAGCAATATAATGCAAAAAAAAGCAATTGAAATATCAGTAATAATCCCTTGCTACAATAACGAATCGACTATATATAGAGCGATCAACTCTATTTTACTAAATGCTAAAAACGTTGTACTTGAAATAATATGCATTAATGATGGATCTACAGACAACACAGAAAAAATCATTAATAGCCTAGTAAAAAAACATTCTAATTTAAAATTAATTAGCCAAGAAAATATAGGACCAGCAAAATCAAGAAACAATGGCATGCAAGAAGCAAGCGGCCAGTTAATGCTTTTTCTTGATGCCGACGACTATATAGACAAAAAAATTTCTGATTTAATTTCACCATTTAAAACATGTGACAAACTTGAAATTTTAACATTTGGCTACAATCGAGTTAATAACGATGGAAAAACTCTTTTCAATACTGCTCTTGACGCTAAGGATTATGAAAGCGGAGCTATTTGCTTAGATTACCTGCTGAATAAAGACATTGGACTAACACCTATGTCTAGCATTTACAAAACAAGTTTCTTAAAAGAAAAAAAGATTGATTTTTCATCCAACACAAATTTTGAAGATTCATATTTCTTCCTTAAAGCATTAAGTAAATCAAACCACATCAAGAGCTCAACTCTTTGTTACTATAACTATGTTCAGCAAGATTTCACAAGATCTAAGTCATATAGCAAAAATAACCTTATTGAACGGTGCCGCCTTTTTTGTAAGATACTTCAGTTGATAAAACCTGTTTCTGTTAACTTTAACAATCATAGGGCCAGATTTTTTATCAAAACACTCAACTTCATTCAAGTTAAAGAATGTTACTTAGAAGTACAAAACTACCTAAAGAGCAAGTTAAAAAACAATAACAAAATCATCATATATGGCACAGGCGTATCGGGACAAAGACTTCTCTCACTACTTAGCACGCAAAACGAAAAACAAATTTTTTTTTGTGATAGCAACCGAGATAAAAACAATACTTATATACAACAGACAAAGGTCGTGAGTATTGATAACTTGAATAACCATATAAACAGTGAAAGTAAGATAATTATTGCATCCTGCTTTATTGATTCCATCTCAGTAACCCTTTCAAAACTGGGCTACAGCAGCAACATTAAAGAGCTGTACATAGATGAATTATTTGAACATCTAAAGGTAAATTCATGAAAGCTCCATTCATAAGTATAGTAATCCCGACAAGGGATAGACCTGAATTATTGAAGCACGTCCTAAAATCGATAAAACAACAAGACTTTGACGATTTTGAGGTTATTATTTCAGATAATGGAATTAACAAGCTTTGCTATGAAGAGTATCTGGTTTATAAGAATGATGATAGATTTCATTACAAAAGACCTTCAAAACCTTTAGATATGTGCTCGCATTGGGAGTATGCAATTGAGGGCGCGAATGGTAAATATTTAACCATATTTTGTGAAAAATTTATTATTCGAAAAGATGCATTGAAAACCCTCCATAAAATTGCTGATAAGGAATCCCCAGACCTTATTACATGGCAATATGAATATTTTGAAAACGCTTTTTTTTCTGGTGAACATTTGTTTGGTGAATACCATCCATTGGTAAAACCCTCTCAACCTAAATATTATGATGCCACTCTCGAGTTAGAGCGAAGGTTCTCATTACAAACACCATTCATAAATCGACGCGATAAAGATAAAAACAGTTATGGAAAATTATATTCAGGATGCGCAAAGAACAGCATTATCAAGAAAATAATTGATAAACACGGTAAGATATTCTATCCAAGCACTCCTGATTTCACATCCATGTTTTTGTTACTCAATCATGCAAAAAAATGTATTGATATAGCTCAAAGCTTAATGATCACAATCAACCTAGAAGGCGCATCCAATGGTGAAAAAACCAAGTTATCTGCCGAAGAAATTAAGAAATATTTGAGTACATGCCATCATAATTTTGATGAGTATGCCTCTTCACTCCCTATAACTAACTTTTGGATTGGACACAATGTAACAATTGCAAGAGATATGATGCTAATAAAAAACATTGAAAACGAAGGGCCAATAAAAAATTTAGGAATAAACAAAAATAAACTCGCTATATGGGCTGAATTCGATTTGAATCAGGTAACTGATTGGAATAACCACAATAAAGATCATTTTATTAAGATTTTGTCTAGCTTTACTCAAATCGACACGGATAGTGAAGAAATGAAAAAAAATGCACTAAAACCATGTAGCAATGAAATTTATCACGCAATCGGAGAAAAGACGAATCACTTTGAACCAAGCATCTCCGCCAAAGCCCTTGCCGAACTGCACTGGTTAGATAAAGTTGCACCACCACGGAAAAGCATAAAAGGCGATTATGTCAGTGCTGATGATGCTCTTGAATATTTTTACCAATATAACTTTCATTCCTGCGAGTTATTAGGTGTTACTTTAGAGAAGATATCATGAAAGCAGTCATCTTAGCGGGTGGTTTAGGAACTCGAATAAGCGAAGAATCTCATTTAAAACCTAAACCTATGATCGAGATCGGCGGTAAGCCCATCTTATGGCATATAATGAAAATGTATTCTCACCATGGCATTAATGACTTTGTTATTTGCCTTGGCTACAAAGGCTATGTCATAAAAGAGTATTTTAATAACTACTTTTTGCATATGTCGGATGTCACGTTTGACATGGTCAATAACAAAATGGAAGTACATCATAATCACGCAGAGCCTTGGCGGGTTACCTTAGTGGACACAGGCGAACATTCAATGACTGGCGGTCGTCTTAAGCGCGTTCAAGATTATCTTAAAGACGAACAATCTTTTTGCTTCACTTATGGCGATGGGTTAAGTGATATTAATATCAAAAAACTAATCGACTTTCATCATCAACACGGCAAACTGGCCACAGTCACGGCAGTAACTCCCCCGGGTCGTTATGGCGCACTGACTCGCGATGGTGATAAGGTTATTGGTTTTTCGGAAAAACCAAGGGGTGATGGCGGCATGATCAATGGTGGTTTTTTTGTACTCTCTAAGGGCGCGCTCGATTACATATCCGATGATAGGACTAGTTGGGAGGGCGAATCTTTAACCCAAATAGCCAAGGACCAACAGTTGATGGCCTTCCCTCATGATGGATTTTGGCAGCCTATGGATACTTTAAGAGAGAAAAACCTATTAGAAGATCTATGGCAACGACAAACTGCACCTTGGAAAAAATGGTCATGAACCTCCCTGACGCTACTTTTTGGCATAACAAGCGAGTATTAATCACAGGTCATACTGGATTTAAGGGTACATGGTTAACGCTATGGCTTAATCAATTAGGCGCAAAAGTGACTGGGATTAGCTTAGCCCCAAGCAGCGATACTCGACTCTTTAATCAAGTTCAAGGTGAACAGTTGTGCGAATCAATCATCTGCGATATTCGCGATGCAGATAAGCTGCAACAAGAGATAAGCCACTCTGATCCCGAAATCGTCATTCACCTCGCGGCTCAAGCATTAGTAAGAGAAAGCTATGAAGCTCCTAAAACAACTTATGCCACCAATGTCATGGGAACAGTCAATGTGCTCGATGCCCTAAGAGGCTGCCACACTACGCGAATTGCATTAATGATCACCACAGATAAGGTCTATGCAAATCAAGAATGGTGCTGGCCTTACCGAGAATCAGACCGCTTGGGCGGTCACGATCCCTACAGTGCCAGTAAAGCAGCAAGCGAACTAGTCATCAATAGCTACCGAGATGCATTTTTTATTAATCAAGATATTAAGCTAATCTCAGCCAGAGCAGGCAATGTCATAGGTGGTGGAGATTGGGCAAAAGATCGTCTGATACCTGATATTATAAAAGCATGGCAGCAGGGAGAGACCGTCACTATCCGCTCACCTAAAGCAGTGCGACCGTGGCAACATGTTCTTGAGCCTTTATCGGCTTATTTACTCATCGTTGAACGAGCTTGGCAAGGCGATAAGCTTTCTAATAGTTATAACATAGGCCCGATCAATGGCGAATCAGCTAGCGTTGGCCATGTTTTAGCAAAGGCGCAAAAATATTTTCCCCAAGGCCGAATTCAATACGTCAATGCAACAGACAAGTTACATGAAGCCAATTTATTGACGCTAGATACCCATTTAATCAAGCAACATTTAGGCATATCGCCAAGATGGGATATTGAACAAGCAATTCAGCATACAATGGAGTGGTATCAAAAGTTAAGCCAAGGCGAAGCTGCAATAGACCTTTGCCTCAATGACTTACGTGCATTCCAGGAGATAGTATGAACGCATTCACTATCCATTCCACCTCGATTGACGGCCTAAAATACATCACTCGTAAACATCATGGAGATAGCCGGGGTAGCTTCAGTCGACTTTTTTGCGCTGCAGAGCTCACCGAGATCGGATGGACAAAACCCGTTGCTCAAATAAATCACAGCTACAGCAAGCATCGAGGTACTATTCGTGGTTTACATTATCAAATCCCGCCCTATGCCGAAGATAAATTAGTTACTTGCATTAAAGGAGCAATTTGGGATGTCGCAGTCGACTTAAGACCGGCCTCAACAACCTATTTACAATGGTTCGGTATTGAATTATCTGAGGAGAATCATCAAAGCCTATATATCCCTAAAGGTTTTGCCCATGGTTTTCAAACCTTAAGTAATGAAGTTGAAATGATTTATTGTCACTCCGCGCCCTATTCACCCAAGCATGAATGCGGGCTTCGTATTGATGACCCCAAATTAGCCATTCAGTGGCCACTTGAGATATCTCAACTGTCTGAACGCGATCAAAATTTACCTGTCATTTCACCATCATTTAATGGGGTTAGCCTGTGAGTCATTGCCGCCATTGCCATAGTACCAACCTTTTCCCTGTATTGGATCTTGGCTTCGCTCCACCATCCAACGCGTACTTAACAAAGGAACAACTACATCAAAGCGAACTTACCCTTCCCTTGCGAATAAATGTGTGCGAACAATGTTGGCTAGTTCAAACTCAAGACTTTACGGTGCCTGAACAATTATTCGTTGATGATTACGCCTATTTTTCTAGTACCTCATCAAGTTGGCTAAGTCATGCTAAACAATATTGCGAGATGATAACAAGCCGCTTTAATCTCAATCAAGATTCATACGTGGTGGAAATTGCTGCGAACGATGGCTATTTATTACAAAATTTTGTGGCTGCACATATTCCTTGTTTAGGCATTGAACCAACTGCTGATACAGCTTCTGCAGCTAGGGCCAAAAACATCCCTATAGTTCAAGCTTTCTTCAACGCCAATATGGCGCAAGAAATGGCCAACAAAGGACAGCAAGCAGACCTTATCGTAGCAAACAATGTCTTTGCTCATGTGCCTGATATTAATGACTTTAGCCTTGGATTACATAAGCTACTAAAAGCTAACGGTGTGATTACGTTGGAGTTCCCACACCTTCTTTCACTGCTTGAACAAGTTCAATTTGACACTATTTACCACGAGCACTTCTCCTACTTCTCCCTCTTTGCCGTAAAACAAATTTTGGCCAAAGTAGACCTTCGGATATTTGACGTCGAAACCCTAAACACCCATGGCGGCAGCTTAAGAGTATACGCCTGTCATCTTGATAGCGCTCACCAGACATCAGCAAGAGTCCAGCAACTGATTGATCAAGAAGCAGCTCATCGACTTTTCCAACGCGATGGCTATCAAAATTTTCAATCAAAAGTCGATAAAATTAAAAACGATCTGGTACGATTTTTGATAGAAAAAAAAGAACAAGGTAAAACCGTTGTAGCTTACGGCGCGGCGGCTAAGGGCAATACATTGCTTAATTATGCGGGTATAAAACCCGATTTATTGCCTGTAGTTTTTGACGCGGCCAAATCAAAACAAGGGAAATTTTTACCAGGGAGCCATATTCCTATTTTGTCACCAAATCATATTGAGCAATATTCTCCTGAAACAATATTGATTTTACCGTGGAATATAGTGTGTGAAATAGCTGAATCGATTACCAAGAGATATAAAAATTGTAATTTTACTATTGCGATCCCGAGTCTAAAATCATATGAATGAAGTTATATTACTTACAGGGGCAACCGGATTTTTTGGTAAAGCTGTACTGAAAGAGCTCGAAAATAAAAATTGTAAATTACGACTGGTAATCAGACCTGAATCGAAAAGAAAAATCCAAATACCCACTAACTTAGAAAAAATATTATATTGTGACGACATTTTTTCCCAAAATGAGTCATGGTGGAAAGATGCATGTAAGGATGTCAACACAATAATACATCTCGCGTGGTATGTAAAACATGATGACTATATAAACTCACCCGAGAATATTCGTTGCTTAACAGGTTCTTTAAACATGTTCAATGCTGCCATAAATTCAAATGTAAAAAGAATCGCCGCTGTCGGTACATGTTTAGAGTACAGTAATGACAACTCAATCTTATATACCAATACAGAGCTAAATCCAGTTAATCTTTACGAATCTACTAAGTCAGCTTTATACTTAACAGCTTCTAGCTTGTGTAGGATGAATGATATAGATTTCTTATGGGGTCGACTATTCTATATGTATGGTGATGGAGAAGCTTCTCAAAGGCTAATACCTTACATACATGATAACATTAAGAAAGGTATTAAAGTAAAAATAAATAATTCAGATTTAGTTAGGGACTATCTAGATGTTAATAAAGCAGCAAAGCAATGGGTAAACTATGTTATAGGGAGAAAAAATGGCGTTGTAAACATTTGCTCTGGAAAAGGAGTTAAAATAGCTGATATAGCCATTAAAATAGCAAAAAAATATAATAAAAGTGACCTCTTGATTTTAAATAAATCAACATCAAAATCAATACCAAAGACCATTATTGGAAGCAAGAAAAGGAAATAAAATGAGCTTTGATAACGAAGTTACAGCCAGAATAAATGACAATTCCAACAATGAAAAACTGATACTATCTAGCCAATCTTTCATGCAAGAGTCGATAAGAGCTAAGTATTCGTACAATTTCTCGTGGTTTGGTAGACCGATCATCCAATACCCTCAAGATATGGTCGCTCTTCAGGAAATAATATGGGAAGTAAAGCCAGACCTAATTATTGAAACGGGTATTGCACATGGGGGATCTCTAATTTTCAGCGCATCCTTGCTATCTCAACTAGATCTTTTTGATTTTATGGAGGAACAAAATAATTCAAGAACCAAAGTGACAAAGCGAAAAGTTTTAGGGATCGATATAGACATTCGGGCACATAACAAGGCTATGATTTTAAAGCATCCATTAAGTCCATGGATTGAAATGTTAGAAGGCTCGAGCACAGATAAATCTATCGTATCTAAAGTAAGAGATATAGCCCAAAATTATAATACTATTCTCGTAATACTTGACAGTAACCACACACATCAGCATGTATTAGATGAATTATTTACTTATGCACCACTTGTTACAAAAGATAGCTACTGCATCATTTTTGATACAATAATTGAAGATCTTCCAAATGATATGTATCCAGACAGAGATTGGAGCATCGGAAACAATCCAAAGACAGCTGTAAGGAAATACCTTGAGCTAAATGATAACTTTAAGATTGACAAAAATATTTTTAACAAAATTCAAGTATCGGTGGCTCATGACGGATATTTAAGAAGAATAAAATAACCTTGAAAAAGAGTTTCTTTCATATGAAAAAGATAAATTTGCCTCTAAACCCAAATTCTCCTGAGTTAGATCAACAGATAAGGCAGGAGGGAGAGTTTTTGCTTAAATCTTTTGGTTCATTTGGTTTTGTTAGAAATTCATTATTCGATAAAACACTCATTTCTTATGAAGAAAATTATCAAAACGATCAGAGCAGCTCAATATTTTTCCAACAACACATGCATGAAGTTTACAACATAATTAAAAGTGCTAGACCAGAAGGCAGTATACTTTTTGAAGTCGGTTGTGGGAAAGGGACTTTTTTAGAAATAGTTAAGCAGGATAACTATTTTATTTATCATGGTGTTGATGCTTCATATGAAGGAAGCGACCCAAATATTGAAAAGCGTTACCTCACATCTAAAGATCGATTTTATGCTGACATAATTGTACTGAGGCACACTCTTGAGCACATAGAATCTCCTTATTCGTTTTTGTTATTACTAAAGAATGTTTTTAATTCATCAGCACTAATATTCATTGAAGTGCCACTTTTTGACTGGATAGAAGATAATAAAGTACTATTTGATTTTACTTATGAGCATGTTAATTATTTCTCGAAGAAATCTTTACTTTCATTATTTACTAACACTATCTCTCATGGGAGCTTTTTTGGTGGACAATATCAATATTGTCTAGCTAACCTTAATTCTATAAATGATAGAGAATGGTGTGACTTCCACAAAGAAGATAGATGGAAACCTTATTTTATGTCTCAGTTTACTTCATCATTTAAAGAGAGCATAAAAAAAATAAAAGATGAAGATAGAATCTGGATTTGGGGGGCTGCAACAAAGGGAGTACTCTTTTTAAAACATTTATCCGAATTATCACCTTCAACCTTTAGCAATATTGTTGGAGTCATTGATAGCAATCCAAGCAAACAAAACAAATATACACCTTCGACATTATTAATGATTAATTCTCCTGAATATTTTTATCAAAACTGTAAACACAACGATACCGTACTAGTTATGAATCCAAACTACTTAGAAGAAATAACCAACAGTATTAAGGAAGGCACTATCCACTCTATATATATTGAAAAAATATAACATATATATATAAAACCATATTAATAGATAAAAACATCATAAAGGCGGCAATATGATTAAACTTGGAATAATACCTTCTTCTACAATATCGAAAAATCATATAACTGCCATATTCAACTCAATTAGAGATAAAAGAAATATAGAACCACATATAATATACATAAACCAGCAGTCCATAAGCACATTAGATTTCGAGCCTAAACTAGAATGTGATATATACTTAATCCAGGAATCAAATTATATAAACTTCAACTTTATACCACCCGAATCAATAAAAATAGGCCTCCCACATGGTCTTGACATCCCATTAGAAAAAACAATAAAAACCTATGGTGGAGGGTTTGATTTTGACTACATTTTAAGTGCTGTTGAGCAAATCAAACAACCAACGAAAACTTATTACAATGACTTTCCCCTTCAATTGAGAAGTCATCAACACAATAGCATAGTGGAAATTCCTTTTGGTCAGCCTAAACTAGACGCGTTTATAGATACTGTTGAAGCTAACCAAGATAAAAAAAAGGCTATAATTTATCACCTATCATATCTAGAAATAGAACAAGATTGGGTTGCTTCTCTCATAAAACCAACACTATTCTCCTTATTGAAGAGTTTTCCTGAACACGACATTATTTTTCGCCCTCATCACTTAGATAGAGAGTCAAAATTGCTTAATGACATCGTCACTGAAGCAAGGGAGTATGTTAACTTTATCTATAGTATCGCAGATTCATATATAGAGGATTATTCTAGGGGAGAAGTAATGGTTTGCCATCGAGCATATAGCCAGCATTTATTTGGCTATGCTACAGGCAATATGTCTATCATTTGTAAACCTGATGACCTAACAGAAACCTTATCAATCAACCCGGCACAATTTTCTGATTCTTCTATAGAAAACTTAACTTCAGAAATTAAAAAAATTATTGGAAAAAACCAGCCTTTTTCACGACAAAAGATAATCGAAAATTGTCGAAGTGAGGGCATCCATAATCCAGGTGAAAGCATTAAATACCTTGTAAACCACCTTGAACATATCATCCAAAATCGCCCCCCTCTAGAATGGACTAGTTATTCATTAAACACCGAAAAGGAACCTTTAATCCCTTTTCTCTGTTTAAATATTTTATCTGCTCGTACAGCCAATATGGCTTTTCAAGCGCTTTGCGCCAAGTTTCCAAACTGGCCTCTTGGCTATTTACTCGCAGCAGACAGTTACAGCCGAGCTGTTTCTTTACACGATTATTATTACAAAATCTGTCTTGATATTTTTTATAAACTGATAACAAGTGACTATAATTTAGATTATGACATCCAAGCTGCTATCGATATCTGGTGGCAAGATAAAGGAAAGTCAGTATTAGCTTATGTACTAAAAGAAAGCGCTAAAACAACCACGGAATTACCTGAAAGTATCCGTTGGTTATCTTCAAGTTTCACGCCAGCTCCTAAAAAGCCAACAAATCAGCCCACAAAAGAAAAATTATTCAATATAAAAAAGTTAATTTTTTCAAAGCCAGAAAAACCCATCATTATGTATGGCTCAGGCGTAACCTGTAAGCAATACTTAACGCATGCACCTAAAGCAATTAAATCTAGCATTTTAGGTATTAGTGATAGCAACCCTAGTAAATTCGAGCAGAATATTGAAGGGATAAAAATTTCATCATTTGAATCTTTGAGAAAAAAAGAAATGAATCAAGATGTCATTATCACTTCTCATGCCTACGTTGAAGAAATATATCATCAGCTTAAAGGGGATTCTGCACTAAATATTTATGCAATCGCTCCCGATGATATTTCTGTGTTACTGGTTAACCTCACTCTAAAATACGGTCAGATATTAAACGGCGAATAAAATATGAATGAAAGTAACTCTCACAGCTTCCTTGAATTTGGTTCGTATAATGAAGCAACAAAAACACGTAAGGTTTATGACTCTCGTACTCATCAACAAGCTTATGATTGGTTAATGCACAGTCGCTATTCTAATGACATATATACTTATCATCTAATGTCCCAGCATTATAGTCTAAATGATATCTTTAAAGCACTCGAAACCTATCAACAGGTACACCATAGAGATGACATTGTTTTTAATTTTAATAAATTGATAGCACTATCTTTAACTCAAAATAGCTATTACGAACTTGGACAAACGTTATTCGGTTGTATCGATGCAATGGTGCTTTGTCAGCAAATAAGCCGCCATATTGGCTTTTACTTTCCTAAAAATGTCAACCTCAAAGAAATAGCATGGTATGGCTTTGATATATCTGAATTTTTCAACTTCTTTGCGACTAAGATGCATGGCGATTACCAAATCCAAACCAGCTCTAAGGCCAACGAGCTCCCCGATAGTCTCGGCTGTGCATTCGCAAAGGGAATTACTTTACTCTATGCAATCAGAACAGCTGAGCAACTGTTTGAATTCATGGCCAAAGGTGAAATCACCCTTTTTGACTACTCAATCAGTTTGAATGAAGAGTTAGATACTCAAATTGGTACCGGTTTGGGTGTGCGATATATAAGTAAGGAAGATTTTGACGATTGCTATCAGAAAATTTTAAAACAGGGCAGAGATATCTGGATCCGTGGTAATCATAAGGTTAATGATAAAGGTCAGTTTTATTTTGAGGGTTTTTGTACAACCCCAGCTTTAGCCGATACATTTATTAAAAGCCAAAACGCATTGCACACCTGTCTGAATGAAATGCCTGATGTGAACTCTGCATTGGTCCATGAACTTTCAGATGACTATTGGCACTGGTCTTCTTTATCTGACGTACTAGATAGATTGGAGTAAGAATTATGATTATCTGGTTAGTCGGGCTTTCTGGCTCAGGAAAATCCACCATTGGACAAGCTCTTTACGATGCGCTAAAACCCGAACATAAACATACTATCATGTTAGATGGCGATAAGATCCGCTCTGTTTTTCAGCATGACAATCAAGCCAGCGACTACAGCTTAGCTGGAAGAAGAAAAAGTGCACAGCGGCTACAGGCGCTTTGCCATTGGTTGGATAAAGAAGGCATGCATGTTATTTGCTGTGCTATATCCATGTTCCAAGACATTAATGAATTAAACAGAAGCTTATTTACTGATTATAAAGAAATATTTATCAACGTTCCCATAGAAACACTAATTGAACGTGATAACAAAGGGCTTTACGAAAAAGCCATAAACAAGCAAGAAAGTAATGTCGTTGGAATTGATATTCCCTACACCCCACCCAACATGCCAGATTTAATAATATCTAATACATTTGAAGAGCAGCGACTTGACGAATATGTAGAAAAAATAAGAAATGTATGCAGGATTTAACGATGACTTACCCCTATGATCAGGGAAATTTATTTGACCAACCGCAAAGCTACCAATATTCAGCTTATCAACCCGATCTCTTAGCACAATGGCAACGGGCTCGGCAAAGCACTCTTCAGCAGTTAGATAATCCACGCCCATTATCTTTAGTCAAGCCTGTTAACTTAACTAATCAAGCAAACTATGCAAGTGAGTTACTACTTACAAATATCTGTTTAGAACTCAGACAAGGGAAGATATGCCAAAAAAATGAAGATTGGCTCGTCATTTTTATTAAAAAATTTGAGGTGAGTAAGCGTTTATTTACTGAGTATGAAACTTCACTTCCTTTTCGCCCGTCTCAAGGCGCGGGCTATCATTCACTTACTTGCTATTTATTATTGGGTGAAGCCTTGGTGCATCAGTGGCAACAAACTCAAGCTAGCTACTTATTAAGTTGCTTACTCAAGTTATGTGATAGCTTAACAAGCCAGTTAGCTCTAATGGACTCTTCACAATCCTGCCATTTCGCATGGTTACTCGAAAAAGAGCAAGCGATGGTGTTGCAACTCATGACAGGAAATAAAGATGAAACAATTTAGCCTGCTATGTGCCCATACAGCGAGATCGTCAGCCTATTTGCAAGCCCTGCTCAAGGCAAACCTTATCCCCGAAAAGATCATTTTTTATGGCCAGATAACAAAACCAATCAGCTCAAATCGTGATTTAGGGCTTCGAGCTCTAGGCTCTGTGTACTGCCCTAATCTCACCTTAAATGGATTTGATATTGCCAAGGAGTTCAACTGCCCCGTTGTGAGCGTATCTGAAACAAGTTTAAAGTCATCTTCACTGATTAAAGAGATACAAGACTCAAATTCAGAAGTTTGGGTCTATTCAGGTTACGGTGGCCAAATAGTGCCAAATGAGCTACTTAATTTAACCCAAGTTTTACACATACACAGTGGCTGGCTGCCACAATATCGCGGCAGTACCACCTTGTATCATGAGGTAATAGAGCACCAATCTTGTGCCGCTAGCGCTATTTATTTGCGTCAAGAAATAGACACAGGTCCAATCCTTGCAAGAAAAAAGTATCCGTTACCGCCTGCGAATATGGATGTTGATTACTTGTATGACAATGCTATCAGAGCAGATCTTTTAGTTGAAACACTACTACACTGGCAGCTTAGCCCCAATGAGATAGTCCCTGTAGAACAAACTACAACTTATCCGGCATACTACATTATTCATCCATTATTAAAACACTTAGCCTTGCAACGTATAGATGAGCAGGAGCCATAGATGCAAAACAGTCCACTTCACTTTGGCACTAAGTCAGAAACCCTTGAGCGACTCATTGAACGAGTCGATAAATCGAAGGTGCTGCCTTTAGTGTATTTCACCGAGCAACAATGGTTAGCATCGCCACAGCAATGCTTAGCTAAGATTGCCCGCCTACCAGCCTCTAAAGAGTTGGTCGTGCGCAGCAGCGCGCAAAATGAAGATGGTGCTGAACATTCAATGGCTGGTGCATTTGTCAGCGTACTCAATGTGTGTGCTTCAGATAGCCAAGCTTTGCGTCACGCAATTGAACAAGTAATTGACTCATTCCGTCATCACCCTCATAGCCAAAATCAGGTTTTGATTCAGCCCATGCTGCTTGATATCCAAATGAGTGGTGTGGTGATGACCCATGATTTACAACACGGCGCCCCCTACTATATTGTTAACTACGATGATGAAAGTGGCCTTACTGATACCATCACCGGTGGTATTGGTATCCAAAAAACCGTACACATATATCGTAATACCCCGTTATCTCAATTAAAGTCACCGCGTCTTATCGCTGTAATCGAAGCCTGTAAAGAACTTGAATCGGCGTTCAATCATGTGCCATTAGATATTGAGTTTGCTGTTGACAGTCAGGAGCAAGTGTATGTACTGCAAGTTCGGCGAATCTCGTTATATAAGACATGGCACCCATTGTCTGAGCGTTGTGTCGAAAGGCAACTCGGACACATTAAAGATTACCTCAAACAGCGGCTAAGCCCTAAACAGGGGGTGTATGGCGAGCAAGGCATGTTAGCCAATATGCCTGATTGGAACCCCGCGGAGATCATAGGTACGAGTCCAAACCCCTTAGCTAGCTCACTTTATCGCTACTTGATCACTGATGAAACATGGCGGGTCGCTAGACATAACATGGGCTACCATCAACCACGCAATGAACCACTGATGGTAATGCTTGGACATCAACCTTACGTGGATGTTAGGTTAAGCTTTAATTCATTTTTACCCGCCAATTTACCGAGCAAAATCGGTGAAAAACTGGTAAATGCTTGGCTGGCCCGATTGCAACAACACCCACAATGGCACGATAAAGTTGAATTTGAAATAGCTCAAACTTGCCTCGATTTTTGTAGCTTGGAAGAATTCGACTCCCGTTACCAAAATATTCTCTCAAACGATGAAAAAGAAACATACTTTAATACATTAAGTGCATTAACCTTTAAATGCATTCAAGGGCGAGGCTTAGGAACACTTGAGCACGCGCTAAATGAGATCAACAAAATAAAACAACAACAGTTGAAAAAAGACCCCGCAATCACTGTCGATCTTAGCGATATTAAAACACGCTTAGATATGGCTAAAACGGGCGCGCACTTTTTTGCTATTTTAGCTCGTCATGCCTTCATTGCCGAGTCCATACTCCGCTCCGCAAGTCGCAAAACAGTCATCTCGTATGACAAACTGCAGCAATGGAAGCGTTCTATACATACAATCTCTACCGAACTAACCACTGCTTATAGCCAAGTCACCACAGGCTCTAGCTCTCAAGTATCATTTTTGAAAAAATTTGGCCACCTTCGCCCTGGTACCTATGACATCACCTCCCTTCGTTACGATGAACGTAGTGATCTGTTTGAGCACCATGATGCAAAGACTATTGCGAGGCAAGCAATAAGTCAGCATTGGCAGCCAGAGGAATTATCAAAGTTACAAAAATTGTTGTCAGAAAAAAACTGGCCGATCAATGCTAATCAACTCATTGAGTATGCAGTAAAGGCCATCCAAGCTAGGGAATATGCCAAATTTGTCTTCACTCGCGATTTATCCGATGCATTAGCTAGCCTAACACTTTGGGGAGCCCGCGTTGGCCTATCTCGTGATAATTTGTCATTTTTAGACATACGAACCATAGTCGATTCACTCTATGCCCCTGTTCTTGATGATGCAGACAGGGTTTGGCTTAATCTGGTTAATCAAAACCAACAGCTGTATCAGCAATCCGCTTACCTAAAGTTAGGGCACATTATCAGCCACCCTAATGATATCTATGTGATACCACAACATCGTGCACAACCTAACTTCATCACTGCGAATGTCGTTGAGGCCGAAGTGTTTCGATTAAACCAACATACACCTGTATCTGTTGAACTAACTGGAAAAATAGTTTGTATCGAGAATGCTGATCCTGGTTATGATTGGATTTTTACTAAAAATATCGCAGGCTTAATCACCCAATATGGAGGTACGAACTCACATATGGCGATCCGCTGTGCCGAGTTCTCCATCGCCGCGGCAATTGGTTGTGGCGAGCAACTATTTCAACGTCTCAATACGGGTGGCAAAGTTTCACTTAATTGCCGTGACAAGACCATAGTCAAATTTTAGAGTAAAACTGTAACCATGAAACGAATAGGGATCACGCTAAGAACATGTAATGCCAGCCAATATCATGAGCCTCGCGATGGTTTAGCACGCGATTGGTATACGTTTTTTAACCAATTAAATGATAACCATAATTGGCTTTTGCTCCCGAGCTTAGGCAAAGAAACAGTGGCATATTTTCAACAATGGGAATTGGCTGGGCTTATTTTGTCTGGAGGAGATTCCATCGGTGATGATCCCCTGCGTGATGAAACAGAGCTCGCACTGCTTGCACACTGTATCAAGCACAAGTTACCTGTACTTGGCATTTGCCGAGGCGCACAGCTAATCCACCACTATTTTTCAGGTAAGCTAATTCAGGCGGATCCCGCTATTCATATAGCGAAACGCCATGCAATCAATATCACCTCGGCTTTTCCATGGGTGTGTAATAGCCTCCACGAGGTTAATTCTTATCATGGTCTGTCACTCGCTGCGCCGCTCCCAAAGGAACTCATCGGCTTTGCATACTGTCAGCAAGAATGTGAAGGCATTCGTCACAAAGGTCTTCCCATTGTAGGTATAATGTGGCATCCAGAGCGCGATGACAGAATAAGTGAATTTGATCGCCACCTTTTTAACTGGCTATTTTCTTAAGGAGTTAATGTGCAAGCCATTATTTTAGCTGCAGGGCGAGGCTCACGCCTTGGCTCAATGACCAAGGACAAACCTAAGCCTCTTACCGAGTTAGCCGGTAAGCCATTACTTGAGTGGCAGATCAGTTCACTAAAAACTGCCAGCGTTAAACATATTACTCTCATTGGCGGATATCAATCCCACCACCTTTTGGGTTATGGCGATAACATGATTGAAAACCCTAACTGGCAAACCAGTAACATGGTGCGAAGTTTGCTTTGTGGAGATGAAGTTTTATGCCAAGCGCCTACTATTATTTCCTATGGTGATATAGCCTATCAGTCAAAAATAGTCAGTGCCTTGATGAATTGCCACCATGAGTTTGCAATTAGCTATGACGTTGCTTGGCACGCTTTATGGGCAGAGCGATTTGATGATCCTCTTTCCGATGCCGAAACCTTTATACAGCAGCAAGGGTTAGTAACCGAAATAGGCAATAAAACTGACCAACTTAACGACATTCAAGGTCAATATATGGGGCTAATGTTAATAACGCCACCTGCATGGCAAAGAATTAAACGCTATTTGCTCAGTTTAAGTGAAAACAAACTTAATCTGCTAGACATGACAACCCTCATTTCCAAGCTTATTACCATCGGTGTTCAAGTCGGTGCCGTTGCTATAGATGGTGGCTGGGTTGAGGTGGATACACCAACGGATGCGGCGCTTTATGAAGCAAAGGTCAAGCTACCCAGTTGGCATCATAACTGGCAAGACTAGCCTAAGGCTTTTGATATCAATTCCTGTCACAAAACTCTTCTAGCAAGTTCATCCCATCCCAGTGATGGGAAAATGCTAAGGCTTGGCCAATATCGGCTAACCTCAAGATAGCTTTATCTTGCCGCACACAAGTTAACGCAGAATCAGTTAGAACATTGGTTATTAACGTTTGGAAATAAGCTGGCAGGTATTGTTCTAACTCATCGATGGTGTTGATATCTCGCTCATAGAACAAGCCTTGACCTAAATGACGTGGTATATCCTGATATTGAACGCCATTCACTAAAGCAAAGCGCAAAAATATTGAATCTATGTTGTCTGGACAAGGGATATGCGCCGCAGCAAATTGTTGCTTTAATGCATAGCGCTCCGTGACAGAGGCAATGAAACTCGTTTGTTTACTTATAAACAATGCATTTAAGCTACTCCAAAATTTCACCTTTGCTTTAGCAATATTATCGTCGGCCCCCAACCAAAATATCAATTTAGGTGATGAGCACCCTTGTTGATTAAACCAATACACATCATTATAGAAGTTGTGCACTAAGGACTTTATGTCATCAAGCTCTAAGATAGTTTTTGCATCCAATAAAGCGCCGGATATTTTGTTGCCAAAGCTGACTTCGTGAGCATGGGCAGGTATCGGGAAACTTTGGATCCGCTTGATGGTTTCATCACCGCCCCAGATGATCCTTAAATCACAAAAACTACTGAGCTCGGCGGTCAGTGGGCTGTTATTGGGATACTCAACAAATATATTGCCCGACTCAATAGCTTGATAAGCAGGTTTCGCTAGCGTTTCCTTAATAATACGTTCAAGTAAAAACGCCACGTCACCGCGACGCTGGCTTAGCCTGACGACATTTAGGTTACCGCAAAGTAATGAAAGCGCCCAAGAATAGACAAATTGCGTATCTACATTCGCAGGGGTGATATGAAATGCTAACCCGCGCGCTTTGGCATTGTTCGGCAAATCTTTTGCCATTTGCATCACTTGTGCGCGGCGCAGCCAAAAGCCTAAGCTCATCACCTCAGGCTTATCTCGCTGTTGTAATAAACGCTGACTTAGAGTTTGCAAAAACTCAATAATCAAAGGGGAAAACGGGGCTAAGATCGGCTGAGTTTTACAGGCCCTTACTTGCTGTAATATAGCGGCGTCAGTCATGACTCACCTCTTGGTAAGTGTCGCTACAGCCTCGGTTTTCCGACTTTTTAATCCTGCCTAGCACTTCAAAATAGCGCCCTTTTCTGCCACAGGAGCAAGTGTCTTCACCTAATATGCGCCCTAAGTCTTCGGTTAAAATACTGTGGCCTGGGTAGCTGTGGGGTAATGCCGATAACACTTGGATGATGCCCTGTTGGCCAAAATCATTAATCACAGAGAGATCTTGTTCGCTACGCAAAATAATGTCGGCACAATTGGGGGCATGCAAGTGGCCATGTTCGCATTCCACAAAGATGGAGCCGGTTTGCTCCACCATGCCATAAAAATTGTGTACCTTGGCTTTGCCAAATAACTGCTGCATGGCTTGATTGAACTGCGTTTTACCAACCGCTAAATGAGCAAGTTTTTTCCAACCACCACCATGAAAGACAATAGCATCAAGTGGCGGCAAGGTTTTGCCGCTGGCGCTAACAGCTTGGTAAAAATATTGCCAGATCATAAAGGTAAAGCCAAAAATAAGGACTTTTTGGCCTTGATACTTAGTAAAGAATTGCTCAAGTTGCTGCCAATTAATTGACATATCAGGGTTCAACGCATAGTGATGATCGCGCCCTAATAATGCAAACCCTTGCACACCAGCGCCACGCGCCGAAAAGCCACGGCGATCAGCAATCAAGTTACTCGGCTCCATAAACAGCATAGGCAAGCGCTGTTTACCGCTAAAGCACTGCATGATCTTAACCAAAGACTTAGCTTGCAGTTTCGCGGTATCAGCATCGAGATAAATTTTAGCCACCTTGGCAGAAGTCGTACCCGATGACGTTAAGGTTTTAATGATCTGCGATTTAGGTACAGACACCAGCTCTAACTCTTTAAACAACTGAGTACTTAAGAACGGCACCAGCTCTAGGCAGCCATTGGTGGGCGCTAATCCTAAGGTATCAATAATATTTTTATATAGCTGGCAGTGCTGATAATGAAATTCGGTCAATTGATTGAACTGCGCCAACAAAGTCGCATTTTTTTGCTCCTTGCTTTGGCTATAAATGGCATCAAAATCAATCTCAATCATGCTCAAGTGTCCACTTTGCTATTTAGCAACAGGGTTTGATAATCTATTTTGCCATTGCTGAGTAACGGCAATTCGCTGACTTGTTTGATCCGAACCAAGCTCGGGTGGATGGCAAAGGTTAACCGCAAAAACTGTTTTATCTCTTGTTGGCTTACATCACCCACACTCACCACCAGCAGGTTTTCATCTTCACCCAAGGTGACCAGAGTTGAATAACAGTCTTGTTGCAGCCTCTGCTCTAACTCATCCAGACTAAAGCGCACGCCTTGTAATTTAATGATGCGTTTAATTCTGCCGCTAATAACAAAATCACCGTCGTCATCCAGATATGCAAGATCCCCCGTATGCAGTTGCTCCAGAGGGGGAAAATGACTCAAGTCAGACAGGCTGCCTGCATACCCCAGCATAACATTACCACCTTGATAAACCAGCTCGCCTTGTTGTTTGGCTACTGTTATTAACTCCCCATTATCCCCTCGCAGACTCAAAGTACCACCTGGGATCGCTTG
The DNA here is from genome assembly GCF_021295315.1 of Motilimonas cestriensis. Taxonomy (GTDB): domain Bacteria; phylum Pseudomonadota; class Gammaproteobacteria; order Enterobacterales; family CBDFNC01; genus Motilimonas; species Motilimonas cestriensis. The sequence continues at coordinate 123,373 of NZ_JAIMJA010000011.1, forward strand.
GCCAATACAACCCGGTTTAGTGCCTGCTTTAGCTGGATTTAAATACGCTATACGCGCCGTGGCTTCGGTTTGGCCATACATAATAAAAAAGCGTCTTTGGCTTCGTTTGGCCCAAGTCGCAAAATGGCTAGCTAATGAATCACTTAAGCGACCACCTGCTTGGGTGAGCGTGGTTAGATGGGGTAAGTCCATTTGTTCTAATTTAAGCCGAGCGAGCATTTGGTATTGCGCGGGTACCGCCGCCAAATGGGATATTTGCTGCTCTTTCATTAACGCCCAAAAGCCTTTGCTCATGACCGACTCACTGGTTAATACCGTTTGCGCCCCAGCGAATAAATGGGAATGCAACACAGATAAACCATATGAGTAATGCAAGGGCAAGCTAGTGATCGCGCGCTCTGTTGGCGTTATGTCTAAATATTCAATGATGGACTGGGCGTTACTGATAATATTTTGCAGCGATAAACAGACGTATTTTACCGTCCCTGTTGAGCCCGAGGTGGCTAGCATCAGGGCTAGTTCATTGGCCAAGCTATGAGTGAGTTCGCTTTGTAATTCCAGCCCTGCAGCACTTGAATAACAGTAATTGGCTTGAAAATGCGCAATCGTCGCCGCTTTTTGTTCGCGGGCTTGTTTGGCATCGAGCAATAACGCAACATGGCCGGCATCAAGGCAGGCAAGATACATCAAGGTTGCAGCTAACGAGTTATCCATTTCAATGGCAATTAGCTGCCTAGGCTTGCCTTGAAGTGGCAAAAGGCAGTGCGCAAAATGATTAGTCAGCTCACTGAATTTCAGCTGCAGCTCATTGTCAATCAATGCAATACCTTGGTGCTGAAAATGAGGGGCAAGATACCTCATAAACTCCAGCCACCATCGATAGCGATCACTTGCCCAGTGATATATTGGCTTTCATTACTGGCAAGAAATAGTGCCAATTGTGCGACCTCTTGAGGTAAACCCAAACGCTGCATGGGAATGTCGGCTAAGGTTTGCGCCAAAGTCTGCTCAGTTAAATTGTCCAGTAACGATGTGTCTATGCTGCCAGGGGCAATGGCGTTGACGCGTACTTTTTGACCGGCCAGCTCAAGGGCAAGATTTTTGGTCAAAGCTTCAACACCTGCCTTGCTAGCGCTATAAACGGCTTGGCCTAAGGTGGCTTTTTGTGCCAGCACCGAGCTTACATTAATAATGCTGCCGCCTTTTTTGCTCATCAATCTGGCGGCAAATTGGCTAAGGGGAAATAAAGCAAACAGATTAGTGGCAAAGCTTTGCTGCAGATTATCACTCTTGATAAAGCCAAACCCCTTGGGCTCCATGATACCCGCATTGTTAATTAACACATCAAGCCCTCCTTGTTTTTGCAGCCAAACAAAAAACGGCTTGATGTTGTCGGTTTGGGTAATATCCAGAGGATAAATGTCTAACTTTTCTAAGCGCTGAGCTAGCTGTTCAAGTTTGTCTTTGCTGCGCGCAACAGCTATCACTTTTGCGCCTTCGCTTAGCATCAGCTCAGCCATGGCTAAACCTATACCCTGACTGGCCCCTATGATAACAACGGTTTTATTAACAAGGCGCTGCATATTAAAATTCGATATCGTAACGCGCTAAAATTTCGCGGGCCTTGGCTACCGAGCTCATGTCGATAATGTCATCGGTATCGAGCATGATTTCAAACTCGGCCTCAAGCTGCGCTATCAGCACCATGTGTGCCGTTGAATCCCACTGCGGGATAGTGTTGTATTGTAATGAATCAACCACCAGCTCTGGCGCTATGGTTAAGGCTTCACTGAATAAATGCACTAATTTTTCGTTATTTGTCATTATCTAATAAACCGTGTTAATTTCGCTTTGCTGGCCTCATAGTCAGCTAATGCCAACGTCATTGAAACCTGCTCATTATCTTGATTATCTATCACATAGCCCAATTGCTGATTAAAATTTAAAGCCGCCTGATTACTGGGCAACACAGTGGCGATCAGCTGCTTCGCCTTGAGTTCATCAAAACAATAATCGGTTAAGGCCAAGGCAACACAAAAAGCAAGAAATGTGCCCCGGTATTTAGCCGCGCCTAGGTATAAGCCAGTTTCCAGAATTTGCCCAGCTTGCTGTAAAGGCATCTTAGTTGGTGATTTTATATTGGCATAACCAACCAATTGCCCTTTATATTCCAGCGCAAAATGTTGCTGCGACTTTTGCTGAGCTAACCCTTTAAACCAAACCTGCTGTTGTTGCACTGTAATTAATTGCTGATCTAGCATTTGGCTGCGAATATCGTGCTGGTTACGCCATTGCCGCAACGTTTCGATATCGTCTGCGGCAATGTCTCGAAGCACCATTTTATATGCTGAGATTGCTTGTTTCATGACCAGCTAATCCATTGATTTATCTATGCTAGCTATTGTGAGATGTTTTCACTGCTTTGTGAAGGTTAGCAAGCAAGCAATATGCGCTAGCACTAAAGTTTTTACCTTTTTGTCACCAGAATTTGCTCGATAAGCAAGGTTGCAATGCGCATCGCACCTTGGCCATCCACGGCAGCACTCGCAGCTTGACTACGTTGTAGCAACTCACTTGGGCTATTTAAGGTATCTTCTAAAAAGGATTTCAGCCTTACATGATCTAATTGCTCTGCATTTTCAACCATTTGAAAGTCGAGCCAACCTTGCTGTTTGCCTTGCTCCACTGCCGGCAATTGATTTGGCGTAACGGCATACGCAAAACAAGGTATGCCCGCTTTGGCCAATTCAAATAAAGAGCCGCCAGCTGCGGTCACAGCAAAACGACAATTTTGCATACGCTGCGCCATATTCTCCACATTATTGAAATAGCTAACCTGATGACGTTGACACCAACTAACTATTTCATCGGCATTAGATATCGCAGGTCCTATGATGACATCCAATAACTCAGCATAGCTCCAAGCTTGCAATAATTTGCAAACGGGTAACGTCAACTTGGCAACGTCACTCGCGCCCATCATAACTAATATCCGGTCTCGGCTGGTTACTTCAACAAATGGAGTTAAACAAAATTGCTGCCTTAATATGGCAAATGATGAGCCGATCAATTTATCCCCAGTAAAATGAGCGTAAGCCTTGCCAGCAATAGGGTTAGTCAACATACTTGCGGAAAGGCCCCCTCGATTATCCTCATCATCCAGTAGTAGGCTTACAGTTGCTTGGCCATAAGCGGCAATTTGTTGGCCTGTCAGTTGATAACTATCTAAGACGACGCCATCAAATTGCTTTGCTAGCAAGATAGCTGTCGCTTCATCGGCGAAGGGAAGAATTGAGTATTTTGCTAGTAACTCCTTGGCTTGCAGGCAAAAATGACCAGTAAAGCTGACTTTTTCACCTTGTTGTACTAATACCTGAGCTAATGCAAGACAGCGAATTAAGTGACCAAAGCCTATCTCATGACTAGCATCGACACGAACTAATATCTGCAGGTTTGCCATATCCTTAGTCTAACAAAGTCCAATCAAGTGGCATTCCCACCTCAAGATCTTGGGCGGCTACTCTACCCTGCACTTGCTCCCAATATTTGGGAGCAAGGCCTAACCCAGGACGAACGATGCGCAAGTTCTGCTCATTAAAACGCTCACCTTGCTTGATCGGTTTTGCCACATAAATAGAGCGACGGTAACGTTTTGCCGCTTCCTCTTTTGCCGTACCACCATAAGTAACTTGGCCAAGGGCATCAATGGCGCGGCGGCTTTCTATAATTAAGCTCTTAAGTTCATTAGGCTCTATGGAAAATTCTGCATCAACACCACCTTGACTACGATCCAGCACAAAGTGTTTTTCGATAATCCTTGCACCTAAGGCAACAGATGCTATTGCTGCGCCGATGCCTTGGGTATGATCAGATAAACCAACAGGACAAGCAAAGGCTTGCTGCATATGTGGAATAGTCAGCAAATTAGTGTCAGTCGCCGCTGCAGGATAGGTACTGGTGCATTTTAATAAGGCTATTTCGCCCGCACCATGCTGGCGTAAACAGCTAACTGCTTCATCTATTTCGGCTAAACTAGCCATACCAGTTGACAAAATAATAGGCTTGCCCGTTGCGGCGACCTTTTTTAACAGCGGAATGTCGGTGTTTTCAAATGACGCTATTTTATAACAAGGGACATCTAGCGATTCGAGAAAATCTACCGCACTACTATCAAAGGGTGAACTAAAGGCAAGCATGCCCAGTTCACGTGCTCTATCAAACAAGGCTTTATGCCATTGCCATGGTGTAGAAGCTTTACCATAAAGATCATATAAAGATTGGCCAGACCAGAGGCTATCCTTTTCTTGGATAACAAATTCACCTTGACGTAAATCTAGGGTCATGGTTTCTGCGGTGTAAGTTTGTAACTTAATCGCATCAGCGCCAGCTTGCGCCGCCGCCTCGACCATTTGGATGGCTAAATCAAAATCTTGATTGTGATTGCCGGATAACTCGGCAATCACAAATAATTCATGATTTAAAAAAGGCAAAATATAATTCCTACTATTATTTACGCCAGAGTTCATGGACCGGAGTTTGGTCAACTGAAAGTAACTCTTCTTTATACTTAGCTTTAGCTTTTCGCATATATTCAGCAACTATCTTCATGCCTTTTTTGTAAGACTCTAAACCATCGTCTTGGTCTTCGGCTGAAATAAGCATTCGAGAAATAAGGGTGTGAGTATATAATAAACTACCGCGCATCATATCTCTAAAGTAAATATTCTTGTCACGGCCACCTGCAACGACATATGAGAATTGGCTATACATATTAGTTATAGCTTCAAAACGATCATTTACCTCAACCTCTGTATACGCAATAACATCATCAACAAACGATTCAAAATCAAGAGTATCTAACTTCGTTTTAATCGCCTGCGCAATTCCTTCAGGTGCCAAAGAATAATATTCATAAATATTATCAATTAACTGCTGTTTGTCTAATGCGACAGGTTCAAAGTACACATTTTCAGCTCGCATAGGGTTGGCACCATGAATGTATGCCCCATCACTCAAGTTATAGCAACGAACATCACCAGCCAATCGAATAAACCCACTGAGAGACTCCATCGAATAACCAAAAACATTACTAGTTTCCACTTCCCCACCAAAGTTGCCAGGAACGGTTATAGAAGTTTTATTCTTAATATTGAACAAACCTTTCTCTTTACCCTCTTGGTCGTAATATATACTGTCTTTACTGTGATGCTGACCTTTTGGAAACCCTAGATCAGTGCCAACAAAATAGAAGGTTCTGAAACCAACGGCATGAAGAACACTTAAAGCGCAGTTCGTTACTGTTGGGTTGCTGAATAACATCTGATGTATTTTAGCAGCCTCACCACCAACTTGATTAGCCAATATAGTTGATGGTTCATCAACCTTAAGTGAAAACATGCTCCGCTTAAATAAGCTAGGGACATCTGGTGATAAAATACTACTGCCGAGGAAGTTTATTTGTTTTAAGACATCATGCGGTAAAGCGCTAACAATACCGTAAGTAGTCGCGGTTCGCTCTTGCTCAATGTGAAAATCAGGTACGATATCATTTTTCAATAAAGCCCTTAGGGCAGTACCACAGCTAACAACTATAATCTGAGAATTGAATTTTTTAATTAAAGCAATATTTTTATCAAGTGAAGGCCCATTGGCACAAATAAATACAGGAATATTTACATTGTCCTCAATTGGAGATTTTTTTTCTATACAAGATACGCCTTGTTCGAGCAGGTGATAGAAGTGAGAAACCGCAATAAGGGCATCATCAAAAAAACCAAAGCCATAAACGAGTGAGTAAGATTTTTGCTGAAAGAGTTTAAACGCTTTATCAATTTCCACACTTTGATAATGCTTATATAAAAAGCTAAGGGACAAATCATAACGTCCCTTCACAAATAATTCATTGCCCAAGTCTGAGAAAAATTCATTTTCATTACCCCCCAAGCATAAGTGTATAGAGCTCCCCTGCTCATCAAGTTGTTTTAAAATAGATGCCCAATCAATTAGATATAGAGAAGAGTAGAAAAAATCCTGATTAGGTTCATAAATATAAATACGTTTAGCTTTGTGATCTGCCATTAGTGGTTCTAGGAAAAACCCCGTTCCTAACCCGAAGCATATCAATAAACCAAAAGATTCAGGTAATGGATTACGCTGCTTACCCACTCTTTGCCAGTGATCTTTTTCTAGCTCTGTCAACTTAAAAAGTTGATCAACATGAATAAATTTAGCTGGGTTCCAAGCGTTTTGAGCTATTGTAAAATTACTAATTTCTGGCAATTCCCGAAAATACTCAAAATCCATCAATGCAGCTCTATACGCATCGCCTTGAAACAGTAACTCATCATTGTGAATATTTACAAGGTCTACGCTACTTTTTGTCAGAGCAACTTCAAAGTTGGTCGGCTGGTAATGCTCAAAGCATTTTGCGATATCAGGAATATAATCAGCAAAAGCAGCTATATTTTTTTGGAATCGAGCATGGTAGTCAGGTGCTTGATACTTAATCTGAGCTATTTTTTCTTCAATTGACACATGGACTGTCTGTTCCATTATCTATCCTTAAAATTGTAACTTACAAGCCTTTTATATTGATATACTTATTAATGGCTTTATATGTTTTATTAGTATTAAGCTCTTGTGCTTTTAAGGCTTGTTTATGCAGTTCTAATTTTTTTAAGTTCTTACGATCGCTTTTTAATAAAGCAACAAAAAAATCGTAGTGTTGATTAGATGTATCAGCAGGGAGGCTTTGAAAAAATGACTTTATTTCAACTAGACGCAACTCCAGTAAGCGAGTGGCATCATCAAACATTCCTTTTTCGACAGCCTGCTCTGATTGCTCTGAAAAAAAAGCAATTTGAGCAAGTAAGCTGTTTGGATCATTCGCCATGCTTTGCTTCTGGTGTTGACATTTTTGCTCTTAACTCTTCGGCTTCTTGCTTATCTGACTCTGAAATATTTGCCCAAGCTTCTTTCAAAGGAGAGATCAGTTGATAGACCTCATCAAGTTGAGTACCCGATGAGTCAGCCTCACTTAGCCGGCGGATTACATAATCGTAAAGTTGATAAAAATTGTTACCTATCTCTGGATAAACATCCATATTGATGCCATCTTGAAGACCTGCAACTATATTAATGGCTTTATTTATTGCAATTGCCTTTCCCTCAAAATCCTTTCTCTGGATACAGCCTTTTGCTGTTGCTACAGAGTCTAATAATCCCTTCATTAACATAAGGATAACTCGGTGGGGATCAGCAGCTATCACTCCTGATTCTTTGCTTATCTGGCTATAAGCCCTAACATTAGCTCGCATCTTTACTCTCCGATCTATTTATCTTTTTTAGGTGGATTTAGCACACTTTCTAGATATGCTCCTGTGGCATTATATTTTGCAACAGTTGCGTCTAATGCGGTGTATTTTTTCCTTAGTGTTGATTCATAGTCTTCTATATAACGATCTAACTGAATACGGTCATCCGAAATATCTTTTAATGAATCATTTAGTGCCTGCTCTCGTTTCTTAACAACACCATCTGAAGCCAAATAGGACCCAGTTAGGCTACTAAGCTTAGTCGCAACACCATCTCCACCTGCAAAAACTTTGCCAAGATTCGAAAGATTATTCTTTATCGCATCATCTAAACGTTGCTGTCCGCTGGGTTGTCCACCCAAACCAATTGATGATATTTCCAATCTGCCACTTTCATTCATGGTTATGCCCATATCATAAAGCATACTCATAGTTGGGTCTTTAATGCCATCACCATTGGTATCCGTTGCAGCTTCTACTAGGCTTTTTACTGAGCCACCAACAACGCTTCGCATGGTCGATTCAAGCTGGCGCAAACTAGAGTCAAACGCCATAACCCCTTTCTTTGGTTCACTTAAAGCTGACATCGTATCTTGTAGCTTATTATAACCCGCTATAAATTCATTGATGACTTCTTTTATAGCTTCAGTGTCAGTACCCACTGTCAAACTTATGGCGCTACCGTTTGTTAATTCTGTTGTGTTAAGGGTAATACCAGAAATAGCGTTTTCAAATGTGTTTGTATTACTAGTGATGGTTTGACCATCCACTGAAATTTTCGCACTCGTTGCATAACCTGCTGCAGCAGCCGCAGCTGGATCTGCAGGCTCGAGAGCAGGATCTAGAGAGGCTGCTAATGATGCCAAGTTGCCACTGCCGACACCAGTTCCGTCTAAAGCGCCAACTTCACTAACGTTTAAAGTATTCCCACTGCCAGTGAGCTCCGAGTTATATACTAAAACAGGTCCAGCATCAGAATTAATAATATTTGCTTTAACGCCAAAATTACTATCAGCATCGTTTACTTTGTTCAGAATATTTTCAATAGTATCTCCGGCTTCAACCTCAACAACAAACTCTTCAGAGCCAGCTGAAAATTTTAGAAACCCTGCACCTAAAGTATCAGTCTTAACATTAGTACCTACACCTAAATTGCTAGCAAGGCGTGAGCCTTGTGCTAATGCATTAACTTCAACATTAAAGGTACCACCCGATACAACACCATCAGTTTTTACGCCTAATTGCGAACTCGAATCTGAACTACTACCTTGATAGCGAAAGCTAGCACTGTTTTGATAAAACGATTCTGGATCGCTTATTTTTGATAAGGTCTTCTGAAAATTTGATAATGCGGATTTAAGAGTACCGACTCCTGATAATTGAGCGGTAAGATCTAGCTCTTTTTGATTAAGCCTCTGCACTTTTGGCGACTTTTCAGCCTGAACAAAAGTGTTAATAATACTTTCAAGGTCTAAGCCCGAACCAATACCTGCTATAGTTGCCATGATTAGACCTCACTCTATATAAAATTATCATACTAATACATTATGCAATACCGTCAATCAACATCCCTATTTTGCTGGAAAAATCTGTTTCGAGGGCCTTAATTTTTTCAGCTATTTTGAGAAACTCCTCACTCGGCATTTGCTTTACGGTTTCGTTAGTGTTTTTGTCAATAACCTTTATAACCATCTTTTCAGTTGAATCATCAATTGAAAAACTGACGCCACGCTTATTACTATCGATGAACTTATGTACTGTTGAAATTGCGTCTTCAACGTCAACTTTATCCACTTTCTCAACGTTGTTATGATCCTTTAATTTATCTGTATCCTCTACGCGCTTCGTTGAGGTAACACTTGCGCTTACTGAACTGTCAATTCCAGTTGTGTCTTTGGATAGAATTGTTGAGTTATCTGATTTTCGAGGATCATTTTTAAATGAAGAAGCACCAGTCAATAAAGAGGGATCTGCAACGTAAATCTGATTGGTCGTTTTCATAATACTCATCCTCTAGATCGTAAAGTACCCGCTAGCGCGGGTACTTTCATTGGTATAACTATTAACCAATTAATGATAGCGCAATTTGTGGCTGTTGATTAGCTTGAGCCAACATCGAACTTGCTGCTTGTTGCATTACTGTATTTCTTGCCATTGAAGCTGACTCTGCCGCGAAATCTGCATCCATAATACGAGATTTTGACGCTGAAACATTTTCAGCAATGTTTGATAAGTTACGTATAGTAGAAGAGAAACGGTTTTGCTTCGCACCTAATTCTGCACGTACATCATTCACTGTAGCCAATGCCGTGTCTAAATCAGCAACAGCGGTTTGAGCGTTAGCAGATGTTGAAATACCAGCATCAACACCAAGAGTTGCAACAGTCATAGCAGAACTAACTGACACACTAATAGTTTGGTTAGCATCGGCACCGACTTGGAAGGCCGCAGTGTAACTACCATCGAGTAGTTTTACGCCACCAAATGTAGTCGTGCTTGAAATTCGATCAATCTCGTTTTGCAGTTGAGTGTATTCTTTATTCAACGCAGCACGGTCAGCAGATGTGTTTGATCCGTTTGCTGATTGAAGAGCCAAAACCCGCATACGCTGTAACATGTTGGTTGTTTCTTCAAGCGCACCTTCTGCAGTTTGTGCTAGTGAAATACCATCATTGGCGTTACGCGCACCTTGGTTCAAACCGTTGATCTGAGCTTGTAAGCGAGAGCCAATTTGCATACCAGCAGCATCATCTTTGGCACTATTGACACGTAAGCCAGAGGATAGACGTTGAAATGATTGTGATAGGTTATTAGTTGAATTAGTTAGGTTACGTTGTGAGTTCATTGACTGCACGTTGGTATTTACATAAAGAGCCATGGTATTTCTCCTATTAAGCCTTGATATCTAGGGTCTGCTGCTTAAACTTGATGTTGCCACAGCCCTTTGTGTTTGTTTGCACCATTATTTCGTGCTCATAAACTGTATCGGCTTGCCGGAAAAATCCTTGAACATTTTTTATCACTTTATTTAAATTAAATATATACCATTGATAAATAAAAGAATATTAGCTCTATAAAAGTTATTGAGGGGGAGGGGTTAACGGAATTTAATAAAAAGAAAAAAGGGAAAGCCCCAAAAATGGGGCTGAGGATCACTCCTCACCCATTTAGAAGAGATAGTGCTATTTGCGGCTGCTGATTTGCTTGAGAAAGCATAGTACTCGCGGCCTGCTGCATAACAGTGTTCCTTGCCATCGCTGCAGATTCATGAGCAAAATCAGCGTCCATGATACGTGATTTTGATGCTGAAACGTTTTCCGCAACGTTCGTTAAGTTACGAATGGTGGAAGAAAACCGGTTCTGTTTCGCACCAAGCTCTGCCCGTACATCGTTAACTTCAGATAATGCGCCATCTAATGCGGATATTGCAGTTTGGGCATTAGAGGCAGTTGAAATTCCAGCTGCAACGCCTAAATTCGCAACTAGCATCGCTGAAGTAACTTTTACATCAATAGTCTGGTTAGCATCTGGACCTACTTGGAACGCCGCACAATATGTACCATCTAGCAATTTTACGCCACCAAATGTGGTGGTACATGAAATTCGATCTATTTCACTTTGTAGCTGAGTATACTCTTTATTCAACGCAGCACGGTCAGCAGAAGTATTCGAACCATTTGCCGATTGTAAAGCCAACACCCGCATACGCTGTAGCATATTCGTTGTTTCTTCTAATGCCCCTTCAGCCGTCTGAGCCAATGAAATGCCATCATTAGCATTTCGTGCACCTTGATTTAAGCCATTAACCTGTGTTTGAAGACGAGTGCCTATCTGTAAGCCTGCTGCGTCATCTTTTGCACTGTTAATCCTAAGACCAGAGGATAAACGAGTAAAAGAAGTGCTTAATTCATTACTCGCTTTAGTTAAATTTCGTTGCGAGTTCAGAGACGCAACGTTGGTATTTACATATAGTGCCATTTTTTTATCTCCATAATTTCCAACACTAATAAACAAGCAACATATGTGCCATTTATTTAAAAAATCAGCTAAACATAATCAAACAAAGACAAACTCGTTACTTTGTTAAAGGTTGAGTAGGCGACTTGCATCGCCATTTCTTGCTGGGCTAGCTTAGCCGATGCCTCTGCATAGTCGGTCTCAGACAGCCCTGCCCTAGCTTCTTGATTTAAAATATCAAATGAAGTGTTTGACGCTTCAACCCGTTTCATTGTATTTATGCGAGAACCAATTTGCCCTATGACCCCCAGTACTGAGTCAGCCGTGTTTTTAAAACCAACTGAGACATCCTTTAGAATTGGCTGTAAATCAGCCTGCACTATGGTGGGATTCAATAAAGCATTCTTAAAGTCTTCCAAGTGGTTCAGCACATTTTCATTTCTAGGAGGGTCTAAGTTAATTTGAGCCGTTGTACCAGCAGCCCCATTCATGGTTATTTTCATACCGGCAAAACTGATTGCCTCACCTGGCACATAGTTGCCGCCAACGGCTGGAGATAATGGCACACCTGCAGCATCCTGAATGATAAAAGTATCTGGCGTCCCAGCAGTTGTAACTATGTTCAACCTACTAGCACTCGGGTTAGCAAAGTCATAACTCCCCTTGTGATAGTTATCAAATTGCTCTTGTGCTGTAATCTCAACGGTGATGCTACCTGCAGAAGGAACGCCGTTAGCGGTATAACGTGCAGGCACTTTTTCAAAAATGTCCAATCCAGAATCGCCTTGCTGTACAAATACACTGGGCGAAATTTGAATTTGGTTCGTTACACCATCACCTTGGAATTCATAGCGGCCAGTTGCTGGGTTTTTCGCAAAAGCTTGAGTACCTGACTGACTGCCGGAAAAAATAAAGTCACCGCTAGCATTACGTGCATTCATCAAGTCATATATTTCACTTTGCAAGCCTTCAACTTCTGTGGCTGTTGATGCTCGTTCTTGTGCAGATAAGGTGCCGTTGTTAACAGCGATAGCTAATACACGCGCCCTATCAATCGCTCGCTGAATTTTATCTAGTGTCGACTCTTCGACACTTAAGCCACCTGTTACCAGTGTCGAATTTTTGATGTATTGCTTATTCGCTTCAATCACTTCTGATAAACGATTGGTTTTGGCAAAACCGGTTGGGTCTTCAGACGCCAATTGAAAGCGCTCACCACTAGTAAGTTGATGCTGAGTCTTAACTATATTGCTGGTGCTACTGGCCATGTTGGCCGTACTAGCATAAAAAATTTGGTTAGTTGAGATACGCATGAATATTACCTCGCCGCATTCAATAAGGTATCAAAGGTGGCTCTAGCAGCACTGACTATTTGCGCTGCAGCACTATAAGATTGTTGGAATTTCAATAAATTAGAAGCTTCTTCATCAAGATTCACGCCTGATACGCTTTCATGCCAGTTAGTGCTTTGATCCAGTTTGGCCACCGAGGCTTGCGCCGCAACAATGGCATTACCAGTGCGCTCACCAATGCTCGATTGCATGCGAGAGAAGCCTTCGTGCAACGTCATTAAATTGTCGCCTGATGCGACGACATTTTTACGCATTAAGCTTTGGTTTTGTAAATCTGCCATTTTTAGGCCGTTGCTGTTATCGGCAAAGCCGTTGTCGTTAAATCCAATGGAGAATGTCTCGCCATGGAGCGGATTGCCCGTTAGGCTAATTTCATAACCGGGATCTGTGATAGCAGGCACAGCGTTCGCTAATAGGTTCTCTCCACTGCCAGGAGGACTCGTCACACTACCCAGTAAATTTGCGGGGCTATTGCCGTCATAGATTTCATAAACGATGTTACCGCCAGAGGTATTTATCAATACTTGCTGTGGCGCAGCAGCAGTTAGCCCCGTCGTTGCGTTAAAAGCATAGGTATCGGTTGCCGTTACCCCTTCTAACTCAATATGGGCTTTACTGGTATTGGTAGAAGTCGTATCCACTCGAATAGGTGACGCCAGCGCGAGCTCTTCAGGGCGCACCATGCTGATATCAATTAAATCAGCGGCATCCCGGGTTGGCTGAACTAAAAATTGATCACCTGCCACATACGGCGGCGGATCAAAATCAAATTTAAGCCCGTGACTTGGAATTTCAATACTGCCGGGCAATGCCCCTACTATATCGCCAGCAGGGATAAGGCTACGTTGGCCATTTTCTAATGCATAAACCTCAAAGGTATTAGCCCCTGTCATCTTAACTTCATAGTCAGCAGCCGTAACAGCACTGCCTAGGCCCGGTAAAAAACTACTGGTAATCCCTTTTGAAGAATCTGAATTGCCAGAGTAATTGTGAGACGTTGTGGTAGGCAACTCAAAAATATCGCCACCAATATTACCATCTAGGTCCATCCCTAACCGGTTTTGGGTATTAAACGCATCGGTAATTGCAATGGCTAGCTGGCCCATACTGTTTCTAACTTTGCCTATTTCTTGATCGCGAAAATCAAACAAAGCGGCCAGCTTACCACCAGCGGTGGTACCGTTAATGCCAACGCTGACGCCGGCGATAGAATACTCTAAATCACTTTTACGGCCATCTGGATCTCCCGGAACAACTTTAAATTGCGAATATTCAATACCCATCACTAACGGTTCGCCATTGCGAAGCATCACCTGCACTGCGCCACTCTTACCGTCGATAACCGAAATATCAACCTTTTCAGCTAATAAGCGAAGCGCTTCGTCACGATGATCTAATAAAGCCCCCGAAGCGCCGCCCGGTAAATTATTGGCTTGCATCACTTCTTTGTTTAGCTCGCCCAAGTTCTTAATCAAAGCATTGGTTTCAGACACTTCGGTACCAATCTCTTTATTGACGATTTTTTCTTGCTCACTGTAATTTTTAGCCAGCATATTATAAGTGCTGATCAGCGATTTCAGCTCGCCTAGCATGAGCTGTCGCGTATCGAGAGAAGTGGGGTCGTCATTAGCGGTATGAACTGATTGGTAAGTCGAATCAAAGGCTGTGCCTAAGTTATTGGCCTTATCACTCATCATGGCGTCGGTGCGCTGCAGCTCAAAGCTCAACGCTTGGGCATAGGCATTAATACTGGTGTCGCGGCGCATTTCACCTTGAGCAAATTGATCTAACACGCGGCGATCAACAATGCCTGATACACCGGCATTAAATTGGTCTGACACGGCAATATTGCGCTGACGCGTATAACCCTCAGTATTAATATTTGAAATATTATTACCTGTGGTCGCCAGCATGCGCTGAAACGCATTAATACCAGATGTGCCAATTTGTAATAGATCTGCCATAACAACCTCTGTTTCTTCCCAGGCCCGAAACGGACACCGACGGAAAACAATCACTTGTTATTGCAATGCATTAAATATGCCAATTATATTTGGTGAGTTATCAAGTGGATGAGGAAAAGAGCGGCAACCGCTTGCCGCATCGGCATTAGATATGTGATTCGACTCGTTTTAGTACACTCATCACTTTATCGGCATAGCGCGGATCGGTGGCATAGCCGGCTTTTTGTAGCTGGCGCATAAAACGTTCGGGATCATCGGTGGTTTTGAGGGCATGTTGGTAACGAGGGTTTTGCTGTAAAAACTGCACATAATCGCTAAAGCTTTGTTCAAAATCTTGATAAACGCGAAATTTAGCACGCTCTTTTACTGCAATCCCATCATAGTACTCTAAGGTATCTTTATTAGTGTGGCTTCCTTCCCAACGGCGATCCGCCTTAATATTAAACAAGTTAAAGCTTGAGTCATTATTCATAGTTTGAATAACCTTTTTACCCCAGCCCGTTTCAAGGGCCGCCTGTGCCACCAAAATAGTTGGGCTTACACCAAGTGCTTGCGCCGCTTTTTTAGCAAAAGGTAATAATGACTGAACAAAAGACTCAGGATCTTCAAATTTAACGGCCTTACTGGCCTCGATTTTTAGCAGATCAGCTTCTGATAGTGCCAGCTCTAATGCACGACTTGAGCCCGCTGGGGCATCAGTTTGTTGCGAGGCTGGTAAAACGGAAGGCGATGACAGCTGCTGTGGTCCGTGATTAGAAACACTGCGGCGCGCGGGCACGCTAAAAGCTTCGGGGTTACTATCTGGCATCACGGTGGCAAAAGTTTGACGCCCGGGCATATTGAGTGGCTCACCCTCTTCACGCTGAGTATGGCCATAAGTAGGGTCAAGTTGTCGTGTCAGCACTTCAGCTAACCCCATGGTCCCCGACTGACTTAATTCTAGGGATAGCTGCTGATCTTGCATTTGTTGATAGAACTTCGTGTGGCGATTATTAAACGGACTGTCGGTTTCAAACGCTTCGTTTGCTTGGCGCATGCTTTTGATTAACATCCCAGTGAACATAGCTTCAAACTGCTTAGCTACTTCCGATAATGCACCCTTCTCATCTTTTTGCGCGGCTTCACGCAATGAGTTTAAGCTTTGCACATCATAATATGAGCTGGGTTGTAAATTGCTTGCGCCTAATTTATCCATGTTACCGCCTAGATAATAATTAACTCACCTTGCAGCGCACCTGCTTGCTTTAAGGCTTCTAAAATCGCCATTAAGTCACCTGGCGCTAAACCGACTTGGTTCACTGCGCGAACGAGCTGATCTAAACTGACGCCAGTATCAAACTTAAACATACGGCTGTCTTCTTGGGTGACATTAATTGTACTGTTATCTGTTACTACTGTTTCGCCACCCGCTAATGCATTTGGCTGAGACACAGTTTGCGCCTCTGCGATTGTCACCGTGATCCCCCCGTGAGTAATGGCGGTTGGCAATAAACGAACATCTTTACCAATGACAATGGTGCCAGTACGTGAGTTAACAATAACTTTGGCACTTTCTGACGCAGGCTCAAAATCCAAGTTCTCTAACGTCGCAAGATAAGACACTCGTTGAGAAATATCTCTTGGCGCATAAACTCGAATCGATGTTGCATCCATTGGCTTTGCAGTATTTGGGCCAACTAATTGGTTGATAGTATCAGCCATGCGTTTAGCGGTGCTAAAGTCAGGGCGATTTAAGTTGAAAGTAAGATAGTCGCCATTACCAAAAGGAGACGCAATTTCACGTTCAACAATCGCGCCATTAGAGATTCGGCCAACGGTTGGCGTGTTGATAACCACTTTTGAACCATCTGCACCTTCTGCGCCTAAACCACCGACCACTAAGCTACCTTGTGCAAGGGCATATACGTTACCATCCACCCCTTTTAGAAAGGTTTGCAATAATTCACCGCCGCGCAGGCTCTTAGCCTCACCAATCGCTGACACGGTTACGTCAATTTTTTGACCGGGCTTAGTGAAAGCCGGAAGCTCGGCTGTGATCGCCACTGGCGCGACATTTTTGATTTTAAGTTTCACCCCTTGAGGCACATTAATACCAAAGTTACGCAGCATAGTGGCAAAAGACTGCTCTGAAAACGCACTGCTTTTTTCACCTGTACCAGGTAGACCCACCACTAGACCATAGCCTACTAATTGATTCGAGCGAACTCCCTCAACAGACGAAACATCTTTTATCCGTACCGCTTGGCTATTAAAACTAAGTAGTAGTGCACTGAAGGTAAATATTGCAAGTAAGCGTTTCATAATCTATCCCTTCACTCGTTTATAGCGGCCAAAATGGGCCGTTGAAGAATTTGGTTAACCAACCTTGACGCTGAGTGTTAGCAAAATCACCGGTGCCGCCATATTGAATACGTGCGTTGGCAATGCGCATTGATGATACCGTGTTGTCACTGGCGACATCTTCTGCCCGAACAATACCGGTTAAGCGAACAAACTCATCGCCGTTATTAAGCATGATCCACTTCTCACCGCGAACAACCAAGTTACCGTTACTAAGTACTTTCACCACATTAACGGAAATATTACCGTTCAAGCTGTTACTTTGGTCAGCTTGTCCTTGCGCGCTAAAGGCGCTGGTTTGACCAAGTCCGAGTTCAATCGGATTACCGCCAATTTTAGCTACACCACCTGGGATCGTAACCTGGTCAAGGTTAAAACTATTGCTTTTATCTAAACCAGATTTAGCTTTCTTTTTCGCTGAAGTTGACTCTTCTAAATTAACCGTAATAATATCGCCGACACGATGCGCTTTAATATCGGAATAAAGGTTATTAGCGTATTTGTCTTGGAACAAAGAGCCCGTTTGCACCACTTGTGTTTCGGGATCTTCTGGGATAACTGGCGCAAATTCAGGATCATTTTTAACCGGATCATTAGGCAAAGAGGTACAAGCTGCCAAAGATAAGACAAATAAAGATACTGTGATTTGCTTTATGGTTGATAGATTCATGACTCTCTCCTTACAACTGCTGACTAACAAATGACAACATTTCGTCAACGGATTTAATCACCTTCGAGTTCATTTCATAAACTCGCTGACTTTCAATTAGGTTAACCAGCTCTTCGGTGACATTGACATTTGATGTTTCCAGTGCACCTTGCACAACAGAGCCAATGCCATCATTACCCGGAATACCTTGCAATGGCGCACCACTTGAACCCGTTTCTAAGTACAAGTTCTGCCCGATTGGCTCAAGCCCCGATGGGTTGACAAAATCAGACAAGTTAAGCTGGCCAACGACTTGTGGCTCTGCTTGCCCCGGTACTTGTACCGACACTTCACCATCTTGTGACACGGTAATGGATTGTGCATCTTGTGGCACTTGAATTTCAGGTTGCAGCGGATAACCCGCCCCCGGTGTCACAATCGTGCCTTCATCATTGAGCATGAATTGACCGTTTCGGGTATAAGAAGTGGTGCCATCAGGCATTAATATTTCAAAAAAGCCACGACCATCAATCATCATATCAAGAGAGTTGTCAGTGGTTAAAATATTGCCTTGGTCAAAGTTTTTTTGTGTTGCCACTACTTTTGAGCCAGAGCCCACCATTAAACCAGCAGGCAACTTAGTGTCTTGTGACGAACGACCACCAGGCTGATTAATGGTTTGATACAGTAAATCTTCAAACACAGCGCGGCTTTTTTTGAAGCCGATGGTGCTGGCGTTTGCCAAGTTATTAGAGATGGTCGCAACGTTTACTTGCTGCGAATCTAACCCTGTTTTACTTATCCATAGCGCGGGATGCATAAAGCCTCCTAGTAAAAATTATTAGATAATGCGCAGTAAGCTGTCTGACGCGCGGTCAATGTCTTCTGCTGTTTTCATCATTTTGATTTGCATTTCAAATTGACGCTGTAAGTTCATTAAACTGGTCATTTCGCTGGCGGCGTTAACATTGGAGCCCTCTAGCGCACCTTGTACCACTTCGACACCCAATGCCGCTGGCTCAGGTTGACCATCTGCGCGACGGAAAAAACCATCCTCACCGCGCATTAGATTTTTAACGTCTGGGTTGACCGTTTTAATGGTGCCTAATTCTTCCATCGCATTTGGCGGCGCACCTTCAGGGCGAATTTCCACCATGCCATCACGACTGATTTCAATTTTTTCTAACGGAAGGGGAAATATTATCGGTGTACCATTAATGCCGAGCACCGAATTACCTTTCATGTCTTTTAGTTCACCAGTGACATCAATGGTCAATTTACCGTTACGGGTGTACATTTCTTCACCCGCTGGGTTTTGCACTGCAATCCAGCCTTGACCATCGATTGCTAAGTCCAAGTTATTACCAGTGGTTTGCAGTGGCCCAGGCTCAAAATTTTGTGAGGTCACTTCCGTTAATGAGAATACCCTGCTCGGTAAACCAGGGCCAAAAGCCTGCATCGAGCGAGCTTGCTCAAGATCCGATTTAAACGCGGTGGTATTAACATTGGCAAGGTTATTACCGCGCACGGCAATCCCATTCATGTTTTCTTTGGCGCCTGACATGGCGATATACAGTAAATTGTCCATCTGCTTACCTTAGTCAATTCTCTGGCACTGATGCCTTATCTAGGTTAATGCAAGCACAATGCCAAAAGTAAGCAGTAAGCAAAATAGAATAAAAAAAGGCCACTGACGTGGCCTAATAAAGGAGAGGTTTTCTAGTTACCTGATCTGTAGGATGGTTTGCTGTAAGGTACTATTTACTTCCAGCGCCCTTGAGTTAGCTTGGAAGTTACGCTGTGCGCTTATCAGGTCCACCAACTCGGTCGATAAGTTAACATTAGATTGCTCTACGTTCGATGAATTGATTTTACCAAAGGTACCCGAGTTACCTTCACCCGCAATAGGCTCACCTGAGTTTTGCGTCGCTTGCCATGAGGTGTCACCAATTTGCGCTAACCCTTGGGTGTTGTTAAATTTCGCAATCGCGACTTTGCCCATGTATACAGTAGAGCCATTACTAAAAGTGGCCTTAACTAAGCCATCGGTTGCAATATCAATCCCTGTCAACTTACCGACGGTAGCACCATTTTGCGACAGTGCAGAGACTTCAAAAGCAGCACCGAACTGTGTCGGATTATTAAAATTAAAGGTTACCGTCTGGGTTGGATCCGCCCCGTTTGTAGAGCCTAGTTGAACTGTTGTAATAGGCAGCGGCGTCGGGTTGGTTGCTGGAGCCGTCGCTGGCGCAAGCTGACCATCAGTGCCAAATACCATTCGCGCAGATCGAGGAATCGTTGTATTTGGATTACTCGCTGCAGGAGTATTTGCTGAACCACCAGCAATATCTACCGGCTTGTTATCAACATACGTCAATATATCCCAAGAGTTTTCTGCTATTACTGGAGGACCAACCGGATCGGCTGTTCTTTTAATAAAGTAGGTTTGCGCAACGTGTGGCTCGCCTAACGAGTCATAAGTTGTAACAGAAGTTGATGAAGTATAAGTATCAGGGTTACCTGGGTTAAAGTCAGCAATATCATGCTCTGTGCCGCCAGAGGGTAAATTGAACGTCATATCAACTTGATCAGTCGGAGTTGGAGAGCCCACACTTGTACTAATTTGCAGTGGACGCGTTGCCGCCATACTCACAGAAGATGGACTGCCATTTGAATCAACTGGATAAGCTTGTAAATACTGCCCACTGGCATTCACCACAAAGTTATCTGAGTTTAAATTAAACGCACCTGCACGTGTGAAGTTTCGGGTTAATGTTGTGGGATCTTCTGCGGTTACAAAAAAACCTTCACCACCAATTGCCATATCTAAAGAGTTCTGCGTGGTTAATAAACTACCTTGATGGAACTGCTGGGCAACTTGTGCCGTCTTAACGCCGTTACCGGTCGCTGTTTTGCCGTTAGAGAAGATCGATGTGGCATACACATCGGCAAATTCTGCCCGTGACTCTTTAAAACCAAATGTATTGACGTTAGCTATGTTATTAGCGGTAACATCAAGGTCTTTTTGCGCTGCATTAATGCCGCTTAGTGCAATATTAAAAGACATAACTACTCTCCTTTATCATTCTTTGATGGCAATTGAGTTTTCATTGTTAGCCGCCCAATTGCTCTTTAAGTCTTGCTGCTACCTGCTCTACACTTTCCCCTGAATTTTCATCAGGATCCGTGGGTGCTTTAGGGGGGGCCACGGGTAAATTACCCGCCACTTGCGATACCTCAAGAGCATCGGACAACATCACACTGCCAATACCTTGCAAGTTTAATACCACACCGTTAGCACCGCCGGCTAAACTAACACTTTCTACATGAGCATAATTTGCTGTTGGTAAATCAGTACTTTTGCCATTAATACGAGCATTGGCTTTTACTTTATAATTGCCAGGTGGCATTAACTCGCCAGCTTCATTCTTACCATCCCAGCTATAACGTACATTTCCCGCTGGTTGGTCATCCATTTTAATAACCTTAACTAAAGTACCTTTTTCATCTTCAATACGTACTGTTAGGTTTTGCATTGGTTCACCTGAGATGGTCACCCCTTCCATTGGCTTATTCGCAGCCAAATGACCTTGATCGGTGGGTACCAACACATTTCGCCCTACTAAACCGGAGGCCTGCAATGCTTGAGTTGAACTCATAATGGAGTTCATATTCTCAAATTGCTTACCCATATCTGCAATACCTTCTGCAGTGGTAAACGACGCCATTTGCGCGACCATTTGTGCATTATCGACAGGCTTGAAAGGATCTTGATAAGCAAGCTGCTGTGATAAAAGCGAAAAGAAATCTTCTTGATCAAGTTCTTTTTTATTCGCCTCTGCGGCCTTATCAGTAAGGCTTTTCTCTTCCCAATATAAGTTGCTGGTCGAGACATTATTTACGCTACTCATTTAATGTCTCCTTTACTGACTCTTACCAAGTTGAAGGGTTTTGGATAGCATTTGCTTTGCTGCATCCGCTATCTGTACATTGGTTTGATATGAACGAGAAGCGCTCATCATGTTCGCCATCTCTTCAACAACATTAACATTGGAGCGGTAGATAAAGCCGTTGTCATCTGCCATCGGGTGATTTGGTAAGTATTCACGCGTTAATGGTGCGTCACTCTCAACAATGCCAAGCACCTTTACTTTAACATTAGCGCTTTGCTGGCCTTGAGCCTTACTTAACTCAGCCGCAAAAACGGGGTTGCGAGCTCGGTAGGTTTTATCCACACTACTACTCACACTATTGGCGTTCGCCAAGTTACTCGCGGTGGTATTCAATCGTACAGATTGTGCACTCATCCCCGAAGCAGAAACATCTAACACTCTAAATAAGCTCATAATTATTGTCCCTTAATGGCTTTTCTGAGAGAGGCGATCTTACTGTTTAGAAAACTAAGACTCGCTTGGTACTCCATCGAGTTTTGCATAAATTGATTGCGCTCTACTTGAACGTCTACGGTGTTGCCATCGCCAGTGTCAGGCTGATTCGGCTGTCTGAATTTAATACCCGGCTGTAAATCTGATTGCATGGTAAAGTGCCTAGTATTCGTTTTCTCAAGTGAAAACTGATTCCCTGATTTAGCGGCAGCAAGGGCATCAGAGAAACTAATATCTCTTGCCTTATAATTAGGTGTATCTGCATTGGCAATATTGCTTGCCAGCATCTCAGAGCGCTTAGATCTAATACCTAAGGTGTACTGATGGATGCCTAATGCTTTTTCAAAATTAATGGCCATATATCCTCCTGCCTTACTAAAGAAATACAAAGCAATTCGTGTGCCAAGTTTATAGCGATAGATTTCTCAACCTTTAGAGGGCAAGTGTTAGTGATTAGCGGTATAGAAAGGTAATAAAGTGCAGCAGAGGAAATTGTTTGCCATAAAAAAAGCGGCAAATTGCCGCTTTTTTTATGGTGGGATTAACGCCTTGGCTCGGGAGCCTTCAGCTTATATACAATACCGGGATTACAACGTTGCATTTCAAACCTGTCGGTTAAACCGGTTAATGATTCAGACGCCCCAAGCATTAAGTAGCCGCCGGGATTAAGCGCCCCTGCAAATTGATTAAGAATTTTCGATTTAACTTCAGGTGAAAAGTAAATCAACACGTTACGACAAAAAATAATGTCAAATTTACCAAGCAGAGTGTAACTATCAAGTAAGTTAAACGAACGAAAAGAAGCCAATTTTTTGACTCTTTCGGAAATACGCATGCGTCCAGAGCCGTCGTTAACTGCCTCAAAGAACTGCCGTTTACGTTCAGGTGATAAACCTCTAGCCAATGCCAAAGAGTCATACTCACCTTTTTTGCAATGCTCAAGCATCGCACTTGATATATCGGTACCCAAAATCTGAACACCTTGTGGCATCGCGCCAGGTTTTTTCATTTGGTATTCAATTGTCGACATGGCAATGGAATAGGGCTCTTGCCCAGACGAGGACGCAGCAGACCAAATTTTAAGTGGCCGCTTGTTAGCGCTTAAATCTGGGTAAAGCTTATCAACTAATAGCTGAAATGGATAAGTATCACGAAACCACAATGTTTCATTCGTCGTCATCGCATCGATAACCGAGGCTCTTAAGTCTCGTTCACGAAAACTCATTGAACGCTGAATCAATTCAGGTAAAGAATCGACCTTATACTGGCTAAGTAAAGGCGATAGCCTACTCTTAACCAAATATTGTTTATTTGCCCCTAAAACAATTCCACACTGCACTTCTAAAAAGTCAGAAAATTGTTTGTATACTTCATCAGACAACATTTTTGCAGTCAAATTAATGCCCTTTTAATATTTAACTGTTCACCGCTTCTTTCACTGCAGTCGCTAGCTCGTCAGGGTTAAACTTAGCAATAAAATTATTAGCGCCAACTTTATTAACCATCGCTTGGTTAAACACGCCGCTTAACGAGGTATGCAATATGATATGCAATCCTTTTAATGCGGGTGTCGCTCGAATTTCTGCAGTGAGGGTATAGCCATCCATTTCTGGCATTTCGATATCAGAGATGACCAATGCAATTTGATCTGTAATAGGCCCCTCTTTCGCCATCTCTTTTAGCATCACTAAAGCTTCTCTTCCATCTTTAGCGAGTAAGCATTCAACACCTAACGATGTCACAGCCTTTTTCACTTGATTGCGCGCCACACTGGAATCATCTGCCACCAATATTTTTCTACCATGGATTTTCTCACTGGTGTCAGGCGTTTTGAGTGACTCACTGACATCGGTGTTAACGGGAGAAATTTGATCTAATATTTTCTCAACATCAATGATTTCCACTAACTCGTTATCCACCTCAGTGACCGCAGTCAGGTAGCTAAAGCGCCCTGCCCCCTGCGGTGGTGGCATTATCGCCTCCCAATTCATGTTAATAATACGCTCAACGGAATTCACTAAAAACCCTTGTACTGAGCGGTTATATTCAGAGATGATAATAAAACACTTAGACAAATCTTCAATTGGTCGGCCACCAGTAGCCAAACTAAGATCAATAACTGAAATAGTTTTACCACGAATGTGGGCCACGCCTCGAACGACTGGGTGTAGTTTTGGCATAGAAGTCAATGGTGGACATTGCAACACTTCTTTTACCTTAAATACGTTGATACCGTAACGTTGGCGCCCCACTAATTTAAATAGTAATAGTTCTAATCGGTTTTGACCTACTAGCTGGGTACGCTGGTTTACCGAATCAAGTAATCCTGCCATAACTGTCTCCGTTTATAGTTCAATCGGCTTCTGCATTCTATCTGCCTCGCTGCAATGGCATCGCTATTGCAAGTTTGCAAATGTGCATCCAAACGCTCATGCTTAAATGTGTTTAGTTGCAATAAGCAAATTTCATGAGTTAAGTTTAAACCTTATTTTCGTACTAGGTTGAGAAATTAAACCTAATACGCTGATTTTTTTACACCAAACTTTGTATCGACGCTGGGAGCAAAATGCTGAATCGAATTTTTATTTTATTATGCAGTTTAGGTATTTATCAGGCTTTTGCTAGCCCTAATTACCATATATTGATAGAAAAGATGGCAGAAGATGAAGTTGCTGCACAAATTCAGTCCCCGGCCAATGGGAAAGTTGACATAAAAGCGACCCCATTAGATAGTCGATTATCATTAACGCCATGCGAGACGCAGCTAACTGTCGCCATCGTGAATGAGCAAGTTAGAAAGAATACGGTAGTAAAAGTCACCTGCGATGATGCCACCCCTTGGCACACTTATATTCAAGTTCGCGTCAAAATAACCACACCCGTTGTCGTTGCTAAGCGACTACTGGCCTCCGGGGCGATCCTTTCAGAGCAAAACATTACTATTTCATTTGTGGAGCTACATACACTAAGAGGAAATGTGGTCGCCGACCCATTGCAGCTGTATGGAGTAAAAGCAAAACGCAGGATCCCGAAAGGCCGTACCATAAAGATGCGTGATGTTTGCTTTATTTGTAAAGGAGACAATGTGGTAATTAAAGCGAGGGTGAGCGGCCTTGAAATAAAAACCAATGGTATTGCTATAAATAGTGCTTCACTCGGTGATACCATTCGCGTCAAAAATGCCCAGACAGACAAGGTTGTGGTAGGAAAAGTAACGGGCATAAGCGAAATGGAAGTAAAATTATAATTTCTGCTAAAGTTAGTGCTATCGCTGCCGATACATCTAATACCGGTTTTATTACATCTAGATAGGTTGTTATTATGGCTATTAATATGAACAACGTTGGTAACAGGTCCAACCTTCATGTAGAACAAAAACAACAAAAGCAAGAGCAATTAACTCGTGCTAATGAACAAGCACCTAACAAACCTGCGGCAAGTAAAGATTCAGTTTCTTTAACACCACAGGCGCAAGCATTAAACAGCTTAAAAAAACAATCGTCCGAGCCAGCGGTGAATCGAGAGCGTGTTGAAACGCTCAAAAAAGCGATTCTTAACGGTGAATACAAAATTGATGCAGACAAGTTAGCTAAAAATATGACAGAATTTGAAGCTAAATTCGGCCAATCCTTTGGTGTATAATGCCTAATTCAATATTAGAACCAATTTTAGCTCTGCTGAAACAGCAACTAGATAGCACTATCTTACTCGCCAAAGTTATCGATGATGAGTATCAGGCGCTAATAAAGCGTGACTCTGATTCGATCAACCAACTGGTACAAGAAAAGCAAACGCTATTAGCACAAATAGAACAGCAGGACAGCGACATACAGCAACACCCTGAATCGAGCTTATTAACAGAGCAAGCCGATCAAGAAGTGCAACATACATTAAGTGAAATTAAAAAGCAGTTTGTTGCCTGCCAGCAACAAAACGCCGTTAACGGTGAGTTAATTGAAATGAGCTTACGTACTACCCAGCATCTGGCCAGTGTACTCAATCAGGCGAAAGCGGCTAACTCATTAACATACGATGCGAAAGGGCAAGCGCGAGGCGGCAGTTTGCTAGGTAAAGGTATTAAAGCGTAATTTCGGTACAAGAATGGCGCTTCCTACAGGAGTCGAACCTGTGACCTACCCCTTAGGAGGGGGTCGCTCTATCCTACTGAGCTAAGGAAGCATGGCGCAATTATACTAAACCCTTTTATTAAATATACTTTTTATTGCAACACGATACGCTTTAACGTTATTGAATATTAGCAAAATCGTTTAATTGAATATTGCTCGCAGGAAGCGAGTCGAATGTCTGAAGAACCGCAGAATCCCGATATAACTCTATCACCGTTGTTTTAATGGCACTGCTTTCTTGACGAAAGCGCGGAATGCCAAATTGATCCGTATAACTGCCATTGTGTGACAACTGAATATTTTGACCAATTTTCAGGCCATTTTTACTGCCCAGGTTGATCTGCACCTTTTCATCATGAACGGCAATAATTTTTGCCATCGTATCGACACACTCAAGCGCAGCTGTTGTATTAATCAACACATCATCCATCACGGATAACAAACTTTGGCCATAGGGTGCATCCCAGAATTTTTTCGATGATAGATCAACGATGTCTTGTTCTTTATAAGTCCACATCGCACGTTGGCGGTAGTGTTTTACGTCGAGTAACTCACCGGATAAACCATCGAATAAATAAGTGCTAAGATAAAAATTTCTTGGCGCCTCTTTAAAGAAAAAGTCATAGGGCTGTTTCTCATCACGCTCAACGGAGACGTCATCAATACTACCCATTAGCACAAACTGACTGTCAGCCCGACTTGCTATAACCATCACTTGCTCACGAACGGCATGGTGCCTAGAATCAAGCAAATTAGGATTAAAATTAACATTTTGATTAATGAATTGGCGAACATCAAAGGCGCTTTGATTAAGGTTCAGTAAATTATTTAGCTTGCCGGTAAACTCACCATCAAGATGAAATATACCACCATTAATCGCTTGCTCTCTGTTTCTAAGTTTAAAGCGAACCAGTGCCAAAGATTTGGCGTACTGCTGCTGTGCACAACTTGGTTGCTCACTTGCGAGCACATCTACCTGCACCGACACATAAATAAAATCATTTTCAATTCGCTCACTGGTGACTTTCAAGCCTCGAATTTCACCCTCACCTGCCAGCTGTAACTGCTGCTTAGCTAAAACGCCATTATCAAGTTGCTGCAAGCTTTTAATAGAAGCGCCCGCATAAAGCAAAGCTTGCCTGACTGCGTCTTTCACGCCACTTTCCCGAGCTTGGTCTATATCGCCGTTGAGAATAGGCGCTTGCCCTTGCGCTTCAAACCAAGCCGCCTGTGCTGAACATGTAAATATAACTAACCAACAAATGCAGATAAACCTAGCCATAACACAGCCCCACTAATGCAAAAATAAAACAAGCCGCTATAAATACCATTGACTGCTGCCCAGAATAAATAAAGGCCACGACAACGAAAACAACACCTAACTCGACAAACCACTCTACAAAGCAAAGCAATATTTAGGCCAAATAGTTACCTATTGCAAATTAATAAAACACAAATTGTTAGCGATTGGTGCATTTATTGCATTACTTCCACCTTAAGGGTTAGTAAGACCTTGGACTGACTAACCATATTTAGTCAAGATAAAATAATTTGGTCAAAAATCATCATATTCATCGCTGAGAACAGCTGAGGTGTTGAGGCTTTCTTTGGGCTAAAGAATTGAACATCTGAGTCGATATAGCTATTTATAGACGGATCGATAGAGGGAATAAAATGAACAAACAAGCTTGGTGTTTTTGTTGTGTAGCTATAACGCTTTCTGGCTGTGCTACCCAACCTAGAAATGACATCGTCATCATTGATCCTAACGTGCCTAAAAATATTTCCACTACCAACCGGCAATATACTGCCGATTCACTAACCACGCTTAATCCGGTTTATGTTCGCTCGACGACATTACCCACTACCCATGCTGATAATGAGGCTAAATCGCAATACTATGGCAGCTACGTATCACCTGGATACCGAAGTTGGCGCCAAGTTGAGCCAAAAAGGCCCGATATGTTACCAGGCGACCGAGCTCGCGAGCTTGACTACATCATACGCACCTTGGCTGATCAACTGGCCTTAAATCGCGACCCTAACGCTAGCAAAACGCCAGTAGCAGTGACCTCATTATCGAATATTGATGATCTGCAAAATACTAACTGGCTCGGGCAAGCTATATCTGAAGCGTTTATTCATGAATTACATATTCGCGAGGTACCGGTGATCGACTTTAAAACCACGGGAAAGATAAGAGTTACCCCTGAGGGTGACTTTGTATTTAGCCGTGAGTGGGATCAATTGCGCAGTAAAATACCTGTATATCGTATTTTTACCGGCACCATGTCACGCAATGATGAAGGAGTAGTGGTTAACGTTAGAACCATTAATATGCAAACACTACTTGTAGAGTCTACTGGACGCGCCTTTATTCCCAATCGATTGTTAATCGGTGCCAAAAACAGCCTAAATGCTGGCAATAACGATGCCTACATCCAAAGGTTTAGCGTGCCATCAGGAGTGAATGGCCGCACCGTCGAGTTTGTCAAATAAGTAGGAGTCATTGCTATGTTCAAAACATCTCTCATTGCCGCAGCATTACTCCTGAGTGGCTGCTCGCAGGTGGCGAATACCCATATCGAGTATGAAACCGTCAAACCCGATAAATTCCCCACTCTAATTGCAGTGGGTTACGCCCCGATTGATTTACAACCCGGCGCCACTAAACAGCAAAAAATGCTCAATGCTATTCGCGCATCTAAACTGGATGCCTATCGAGAGTTAGCCGAGCAAGTTTATGGGTTGCAAATTAGTAGCCAAAACAGTCTCAACACTTACGTGATTGGCTCAGACAAAGTAAAGGCAAGAGTTGATGGCTTGATTAAAGGAGCCAGAGTAGTGCAAAGCTATCCAATGGGTGAGGTATATGCTACTGAATTAGAATTAGATACCGAGCAACTCTACTATATAAATGAAATGCAAAGTATGCCGAAGAAAGTGAAGAAGATCACTTACTATTAGCCACTTAACCACGATTTACAGGCATAAAAAAAGTCGCTTTAAGCGACTTTTTTCAAATGTCGACCAGCCTAGTTGATGTTCTCAACCGCCCAAGTTAGTAGTTCTGAACGTTCAGCAACAGTGGCTTCTGCAAACCAGTAAGCCAACATTTCCATTTCTTTGCTATCAGCTTTTAATGGTGAACTTATTTTCTTACGGTTCTTAAGAGCCCAAGAAATGAAGGATTCTTGCTCTGCAGAAGAAACTTTTCCAAACCAATACTCTGTCATTTCTACGGCAGTGCTTTGTTGAGACTTGGCTTTTGCAGCAACCGGTGTTGCCACTACCGCAGCGTTACCTGCTTGGCCATTAATGGTATTTAAATCTATATTTGCTTGCTTGTATCGCAACATCATACCGTCGATATAAACAGCAGGAATGACATATTTTAGGCCTTTACTAGAGCCTTCGAATAGCAGTTCGAAAGGTAAACCTTGCTCTCTTGCATCGATTATATCAGCCGTGGCCACAGGAAACTTTAACCATTGGTTCGTAACGCAGTTGTCATTACACATTTGGCTGCTAACCTTGCGCTCTTCTAAATCAATTAACTGTGAGTTAATTTTTGCATGAGTAAATTCATTGGAGGTCTGAAAGTAGCTCACATCTAAAAAAACATAAGAATAAGAATCTTGCGGATTATCTCTTGGCAATTCAGAAAGCAGATATAGAACTGTATTTGAAGCCTTTACGCCATGCTCAGCTGTTGGCTTTAGGCTAATTTTTGACCCTGCAATTTTTACCGAGTTATACCCTAATTCAACTTCTGTATTACTGGCAAACTCATTAGCACTGGTCTTCTCTGGGTTCGCTGCACATGCAGACAGCCCAATAACAGCAACAGCCATTAGCAAAGGTTTTATCATTGTATTTTCCAATAAAGCATCTAAAAACAAGTAACTTATTCTACCATGTCATCATAGAGATGACAGACAAAAAAAACGCCAGCATAAGCCGGCGTTCAAAGTTTTTAATATTAGGTAATATTAGAAACCGTATTCTAGACCAACACGTACAACTGTATCTTTTTTAGAGCCGCCATCTAGATCACGCTCTGCAACACGTAGGTAAGGTACGAAACCGTTTACTACGTACATTACTTGACCAGAGACGATGTTGTCTTCCATGTCTTTAACTTTAACGCCACCAACTTCATGCTCTAGGTTAGCTGTGTAACCTAGTTTGAAGCCTAGTGAACCAGCCCAGTATTGACCGATAACTGAGTAAGAATCTTGAGTGCTCTTGATCTTAGTTACGTTGTCTTTTGACTCACCAGATTTGAATGCACCAGCAAGACCGAAACCAGCAGGTAGGCTAGCTTCAAAACCTAGTAGGTAACCAAAAGTATCTACGTCGTTACCAGCAAATTTATCAGCAGTTTCGAAACCACCGTGTAAAGTTACCATGTCAGCGATAGTGTAGTTTACGTTACCACCGAAGTAGTAAGAATCTTTAGTAGCTGAACCAGAAGTTGATTTAGCATTTGAAGAATCGTCATCACGACCAGCAGCTAGAGCGAAAGTAAGACCGCCTAGAGATGGAGAGTCGTAACGTACAGTGTTTGATTGACGATCGTAGTAGTATGCAACGTCGCCACCCCAGTCCCAAGAAGCACCTAGACCTGGGTTAGCGTATGGCCAGTCGATTAGTTCATACATAGGAGTTAGAACACGACCAAAACGTACTTTACCCCAGTCGCCTTTAAGACCGATGAAAGTATCACGTTGACCTAGAGTACCGCCAGCAACGCCGCCGTGAGCCCAGTCGATGTTATCAACGTAACCGCCTTCGATTTGCATGAAAACTTCGATGTTATCAGTCATTGCTTTACCAGCACGGAAACCGATGCGAGATTCGTTTTCTAGAACAGGACCTTGCTTGCCAGCTAGTTTACCGTAATCAACCATAGAAATTGCAGCAACACCGTAAACTTCAACACTAAAGTCGTTGTTTTGGCCGATTTCGTAAGCATTTGCGCCCATTGATGCAGTTGCTAAAGCAGCTGCTACTAGAGTTTTCTTAAACATTTGTCGCTCCTTGAATATAGACTCAGCGTTTTTAAGTCAGTTCCTGTGTGTATAAATCCTATACACTTGGAACTTTATTTCTTCATTAAATGTAACCAAATTGGTTACAAATTCTTAGTTGGCGTTGTTACAAATCATTTGTCCAATGCCTTATGGAATTTCATACTACCTTCGCATTACAAATTATCAATACAATTTACTAAACAAAGAACAGAAAACAGAGTTTGATCACAAAAAAACATTGAACTTTTATCAAGCCGATAAAAAACAACAGGTTAGATAGATTTAATGGTTAGTAGAGGGATTTTTAGCTGATATTTGGCTCACGAATCATTGTTGTAGTTCGCTTTCGTGAATATTGGGAACAACTTTTTTCGACATAAATAACAAGGAGTTAACTATGGAGCATGCAATTAACTAAACACCTTTCAAACTTTTGGCGCTTTTTTTGATGCGTTGATTATAACGTCCTTAACTAAGTGTTCAACTTTTCAACACAAATTATGTTTGAGTATTTGAGTTAGCTCGACTTTTTGCATAAGTTAACCCTCATTAATTTTGCTTTTCATATCTATAAGTAGAGAAAATAATGCGTTCTACTGTTTTAATTAGCGGGTGCTCTAGCGGAATCGGCCTTTATTGCGCCAGCCAACTCCAGCAAGCTGGCTATCAGGTTTTTGCTACCGCTCGCAAAGAATCACACTTAGCTCACCTACGTGCAATCGGCTGCCATGCTATTTATATGGAAATGTCAGACCCACACTCTATAAAGGTTGCAGTAGAAGAAATACTTCACCTTACCAATGGCAAGCTTGACATTCTGTTTAACAATGCTGCCTTTGGGCAACCTGGCGCGGTTGAAGACTTGCCCACACAAGCGCTAAGGGAGCAGTTTGAGACTAATTTGTTTGGTTGGCATGAATTAACCCGGCTTATTATCCCGGTAATGCGCCGCCAAGGGCAAGGTCGCATTATACAAAATAGCTCGGTGTTAGGATTAGTCGCGATGAAATACCGCGGTGCTTATAACGCCAGTAAATTTGCTTTAGAGGGGTTAACCGATACCCTGCGGTTAGAATTAGCGAGCTCAGGGATCCATGTTTGTTTAATAGAGCCCGGCCCCATCAGAAGCCAATTTAGACATAATGCGCTACAGGCATTTCACAAGCATATTAATATCGCTAATAGCCATCACCAGCAGGCTTATGAAAATACGATAGCTCGACTGAGTGCCTCAGAAAGCAACAGTGCATTCACTCTCGAACCCATAGCAGTATTTCGCGCACTAAAACATGCCATTCAAGCACCTAAACCCAAAGCGCGGTATTATGTTACCTTGCCAACCTATATTTTTGCATTGCTGCGTCGAGTATTGCCAACACGTTGGCTCGATTATTTATTGATTAAAAGCGATTAATTACCTCACACTCTTTTAAGGAAACTAATGTGAAACGGATAGCATTATTTATTGTTGCAACCCTCGTATCCCAATTCAGTTTTGCTAGCAACAGCCCTGCGTTCTGGCAACTGACCAAAAAAGACCATGCAACGCTGCATATTTTAGGCTCTATTCATGTAGGCAGTGCGAAGCTTTATCCTCTTCCGGATCATATCGAACAAGCATACAACGATGCCTCTCAACTTATTGTAGAAGTCGATATGAGCCGAGTAACCAAATCAGATTTACAGGAAGTACAACGCTTAACTCACTTACCCAATCCGCAAAAACTAGCTGACGTTATGCCTATTGAACAATATCGCGCTTTAAAGGCAATGCTAAAACCGCTCGGCTTAAATCGTCCCGAAGTAAAAGCGTTACAACCTTGGTTTGTGATTATTTCAGCAATGCATTTAAAGTTAGAGCAAATGGGTTATTTGGCCGCAATGGGCATTGATCAACATTTCATTCAAAACGCTAATAAAGCTAACAAACCTATTATCCAACTTGAAAACATGCAAAAACAAATCTGGTATATGTCACAGTTAGCGCAAGAGAGTGAACAATTTGTTGAGCAAAGCATGAAAGAGTTAGCGCAAATCGACCAACTTGCACCACATTTGCTGCAAGCTTGGTCTGAAGGTGACTTATCTAAATTATCTGCCTTACTAGTTTTGAAGGACCAGCCAGAAACGAGTCTAAACGCTTTTCAAGCCATGATGTCAGAGCGAAATCAAGACTGGTTTGAGCAACTAATAGCATTACCAGTAGAAAATAACGCGTTTGTTGTCGTCGGCGCACTGCATCTCACGGGCCAATCCAATTTAATTCAATTACTTGAGCAGGCTGGGTATCAAGTAACAAGATTACCGCTAGACGCAGAATCACTGGATATTAAGGATTAATAAATTATTCCAGTCCATTCAAAGAACCGTTTTTACCTTTCGTTGGTTAAAGTAGTTTTTACATCCTTGCTTGATCGGGATCATCACATCTAGGACGAGATATTTTTACACTTTCGTTACTAACTAAATATAAGGGGATGGTGATGGAACTTTGGATGGACCTACTTTTTGGCAACCCTATCGGACTTGCATCTATGGCTGTTATTGGCACCACAGTTGGCCTATGCACTTTTTATGCGGTGTATTTTTTGATTAAGATAAAAAATGCGAAGCCACCAATTGAAACCCATAAAGCTTGATTACATTGGATTGCCCTGACCTAGGTGCAATCCATCTTTTCATCAAGCCAAGCGATTGAGGTATTCAAGTCTGCGATACTGACCTTGGCAAATAACTTTAGTTACCGATCCATAATCCAAACCCAGTTGCACGCTATTCTCAAGGGGCATTGCCAGTAAAGAAGCAACGATAGAGCGGATCACGCCAGCATGGGTGACAATCACGATCTTTTCATTTGCATCTTGTTTGCTATTAAAAAGCGCCCACCAAGCTTGTACAACTCGTTGATGAAACACTTTTAAACTTTCACCATTGGGTAAACGGTGATGAACGAGATTATCATTCCACTGCTCTATTTCAACTTGCGCGATATCGCGCCATAAACGCCCTTCCCAGTCGCCAAAATCAAATTCCAGCCAGCGAGACTCAATGAGCGGTCTGTCTGTCAACTTTTGCGCCAGTAAAAGACAACGCTGCGCCGGGCTTGAATACACTTTATCAGGTGAAATATCGTTAACTAACGCTTCAAGGGGTTTCGCATGCTCAGTAAAGTGAGCGCTAAGAGGCAAATCCAAACGGCCATAGCAAGTCC
The DNA here is from genome assembly GCF_021295315.1 of Motilimonas cestriensis. Taxonomy (GTDB): domain Bacteria; phylum Pseudomonadota; class Gammaproteobacteria; order Enterobacterales; family CBDFNC01; genus Motilimonas; species Motilimonas cestriensis. The sequence continues at coordinate 157,707 of NZ_JAIMJA010000011.1, forward strand.
CAACGGCCACATCAGGCTGGGTATGACGTATCAGATAACATTCCATAGCGATGCCCCCAAGACCAAATACACCAATACTTCAGTTATTTGCTGGCTAGCACCTAAACAATCGCCAGTAATACCACCTAAAACGCGTTTAAACCAATGGCGCAATATAAAGAAAGTGAGCAGCAGCAAAACGATGATGGCAAGAATCACTGCTGCTGGTAACCAATATAGCGGTATCGCTGCCAATAGAGCGGCAATCATTAGTTCAACAATAGGCAGCCCTAACTGAGTTTGACCAATCTTACTGTCTGATTGTTCGCGCACGTAAGGAAGCGATGCCATGAGTACCAGCGGCACCAAGCGACTGACACTGTGGGCAACCCAAAGACTCAATAAGATATCAGGCACACTCAACAGTGCTTGATGCTTAAGTAATAGCAGCAAACATAAACCAACACTGGCATAAGTGCCAACCCGAGAGTCTTTCATGATGGTCATAATGGCTTGCTTACCGTAACCGCCACCAAAGCCATCACAAGTATCAGCAAAGCCATCTTCATGAAATGCACCGGTTAGCCAGATAGTTGCCACCATTGAGATAATTACCGCAATCGATTCACTCAGCACTAAACATGCAGCCCAGTAGGTTAAACAGGCAACAGCGGCAACCAGCCAACCCACTAACGGAAAATAAACATTCCCTTTAACCAAGTCTTGTCCGTCAAATGCCATGCCTTTAGGCCAAGGCACTCGGGTATAAAATGTCAGCGCATGAATAAATCGGCGCCATTGCCGAGCGAAAATAGAAGGCTCAGGCGCGGCTACATCAGGCATTATCAACACCCGCTGAATCAAAAGAAGCCATTTCGTTAACAAAGGTAACAGCTGACACCAATAAAGGGTAAGCAACGGCGACGCCAGAGCCTTCACCTAATCGCATATCAAGGTCTAGTAGTGCCTCAACGCCCATGGCTTTAAGCATTTTTTTATGGCCCTGCTCTTTAGACTTATGACAAAAAACGGCGTAATCAATAAAATTCGGATGCATTTTACTTGCCATAAGGGCTGCACTAGTAGCAATAAAGCCATCCACCAGCACGAGCATCTTTAACTCTGCCGCTTTTAGCATGGCACCACACATCATTACAATTTCAAAGCCGCCGAGTTCAGCCAACATTTGTTGTGGTGAGAGCTTCTCACCTTTGATTCGCTTGAGGGCTTTTTGAATTACTTTAGCCTTGTGCTCTACCGCAGTTTTTTCCAGCCCAGTGCCACGGCCGGCGCATTCAGCCGCGCTCAATCCTAACGCCGCTGCCATTAACGCCGCGGCAGACGTGGTATTGCCTATGCCCATTTCTCCAAAACCTATCACATTAGCACCGCGCTTATGACGATCATCCACTAACTCAGCCCCCTTCGTTAATGCTTGTTCACATTGCTCCATTGTCATGGCTGGCTGAGTCACAAAATTTTGTGTTCCCTTGGCTATCGATGCGTCAATTAAGATACTATCTTCTGGTAATTCACCATTGACACCCGCATTAACCACGCGAAATTCAATGCCGTGTTGGCGACAAAAACAGTTAATGGCTGCGCCACCTTGAATAAAATTCAGCACCATTTGTTGCGTTACCGCCTGAGGGAATAAACTGATCCCTTCCGCCACTACCCCATGATCGGCAGCGAAAACCAACATTTGTGGCTGCGATAAACAAGGTTTTAACGTTTGCTGAATACGACAAATTTGCAAAGCAATGGATTCAAGCCTGCCTAAACTGCCAAGTGGCTTAGTTTTATTATTGAGGCAATGTTGAATTTCAGCATCAAGCTGTTGATTTAACTCAGGGATTGTAAACATAACGATTTTCAGATGAGAATAAAGCCGATTACTATAGCCCAGCAACGAAGAAAAAACAGTCGCTAATCGCAATCCCACCCTAAAAGCGCCTAATGGATCGAAAAAAAACCTTTCCACGGCTAAGAAAAGTGATATTTAATCGCTATAACCTCAAGCAATATTCAACAGTAAAGTAACTCAGGGTGAACGCATGAGTGATTAATTATTATACGAATCGCCGTAAAATCATCCCTGATGGCTTAGTTGCTGCATCCATGCCGCAAATATTCGTCTAATAAGTAATCACAAATTGTTTGAAATACGTTCATGATCTTGTCCTGTAAAGTAACTGACTGACCTGGTCAACTGAATTCGGTCACCCTAGTTAAGTTCGTTAAGCTACTTCTTTTACCGACTTATCCATACGTTCAAATTCATTAGGACTTTGATAATTTAGGTATGAATGCATCCGCTGGCTGT
>NZ_JAIMJA010000012.1:0-38782 GCF_021295315.1 Motilimonas cestriensis
AGACATGCTGGAGTTTGGCGAGCAGCGATTTATTACAGGGATGCAAGATTACCAACGACGGCTACTGCAACGACTTGGCGAGATGTACGAATTATTTTATTCCTAAATTGGCTGCGGAATGTCGGATTTATTGTGGCTTGCGCCGAAGCCCATTTACCGTTTGTTATCGCCAACCCCATTCACATTAAACGCTTTGCAGGCGCCATTGGCCAAAAAGCAAAAACTGACAAACTAGACGCTCAACTCATTGCGCATTATGGTGAGGCCATTCAACCAGCACTATCAACCTTAAAGCCCGCCGTTATGCAGTCTATGAGCGATTTGGTCGCAAGAAGAAATCAACTACTGGTGATGCAGACCATGGAGAAAAACCGTCTTCAAATTCTCCCCAAAGCGCTCGCTGTGACCATCAAACCCATCTTAACCGTGTTCAAAAGTCAAATTGCAAAGATAGAGGCCAACATAGTAAAACTCATTGAGTCTTGCCCAGAATATCAGGCCAAAAACACCATCCTGCAAAGCATGAAAGGCATTGGTAAAATTGCCGCGGCATCCATAATCAGCAACCTGCCAGAGCTAGGCTATATCAGCAACAAAGAAGCCAGTTCATTAGTCGGGGTCGCACCAATGAATAAGGAAAGTGGTCGCTGATAAAGGACAACGAAAAATCCAGGGAGGAAGACATCAAGTTCGAACCGTTTTATACATGGCAATGATGTCTGCTATTCAATCAAACCCAGTTTTTAAAGCAACGTACCAACGCCTTGTGGCGGCCGGAAAACCGAAGAAAGTAGCCATCATCGCTTGTATCAGGAAGATGGTTGTCACGCTCAATTCGATGTTAAGAGACGGTGTTATGTGGGAAGCGCCAAAAGTTTAAAAATAACGATTGACGCCATAGTCTCTTGTTAGGTATTTCTGTGAATATATTTAAAATACATTTTAAAAAACTCATCGTTTACCCTGCTACTAAAAACTTCCAAAAATGTAATTTTTTTAGTTACAGCATAATAACCGCAACCCGCTAATAAACACAACATAACAACTTGATTTTGCCATGCATTTAATTCCCATTGTCCATCCCATGTGATAAAAAACTCTGCATTTAATGGATACAAATAATAAATTGGCCACTGATAACCATCAGCGCTTTTAGAACCAATGACATCAAATAGGATATGTATATGAACCAATATAAACGACAAAACAAAAACAGCACATTTTTGCGTTTTAGCAATAAGCATTGCTAAAACCGAAATAATTAAAGCTGAAAAGAATGAATGCCCTAAATAATGGTGGTATTGAAAATATAAGTCTGTTGTTCCTGAAATTTCATCAATAACTATTCCAATACCATCTATGTCTGGAGCAATTCCAGATATAGATACAATAGCTCTTTCCCTTCTATTCTTGAGAATTTCAGCAGTACTAAGCCAACTAAAAAGTAAATGAGTGCCTGGAGACATAATTAATACCTAACGCCCCAATCAGAGGCAAAAAATAGTTGGTTAAAATTAGCGACGCAGGAGCAAAACCAACTATTTTTTGTCCTACTGAATTGGCTTGTTAAGCGGCTTTTTGGTGAATTAAATAGTAATAATTAAACAAGCACTTGATTAACTGATGCATGCGATGCATTTCCCTGTAAGAAATCAATATATTTCTCATAAAATCAAGAAAGTAGATTTCCTCTGCTTTTTCTTGCTTTATACCTTCCTTTTTAGGGAAATATGTAATTAATTGAATAATTTCGTTGTACTCAACTTTTACATGTGCAATTGAGTTTCGCAACTGATTATTCACCGAGCCGTCAGCGATACTGTACCAACAATCATCTAAATGGCTTACTTTAAATCCATATGGTAAATCAGCGTATGCATGAAGTGTTTTCGGGGTTGTTTTCCCAATATCTTTAAACTTATTAAAATCACCGCGATGAATTAGATTATTTAGCCCTGCAACTAGAACCAATTGGCGTGACATTACTTCAGATATATCTTTGTAAAGATCTTTATAAGTTTGAAAGTCGTGTGCTGACACTCTAAATGCTACTAACTCTTCTTCATAGTTATCATCAAAATCTAGAAATAGTGCAGGACGGAATGCAAGTTCACCAGCAAGTATCTGAGGGTAAATATCAAGGCAGTCTTTCTGCATGTTATGTAAAAAGCCAGTATCAAAAATCTCACTCATGTATGTGTTAAAGCTATCTTTGTTTTTGCTTAAAGCATCGTGAATAGCTTTCATATGCAATTTTACAGAGTCTGCATTTTCATCTGGCATTGAGAAAGGGAAAAAGACTTTTGCGATAACACAATAAAGTGCAAGGTTTAAATCTTGCGGTTTCTCAGAACGCAGTTTTTCACCAAATTTTGTTTCACATAGCTGACCGAATAGTTTTGTGTTTTTAGAATAAAGACGGAGAATACGTTTAAAGTCATCTAACTTTGGGTAAAGCAAGTTTAGAGCATTTAATCTTGTATTATGAATATGAAAATTCTCATGACCTATTCTTGCGTGAGCCATCATAAAGGGTGTGTGACCCATTTTGTACTCGCCAAATTTAACTGGGAAGTCCAAATGTAAATCAATGAATGGGTTTTCATTTGTAAAAGGGCCTTCAAAGTGGATAGATTTAGCACCTTTATATTTAAAGCCTTTTCCCAAATTTAACTCAATGGATATACCTTCCCCACAGGTTGGGCATGCAAAACTAATTGGTTGAACATCCCTATTAGACATCCCAATACGGCAATCAATATTTTCTTTGCAAGTATTACATTCTAATCTTTGATTAAAATTCATGGGTAGATTCAAACTCCCTTTTGCCGCTTAACAGCGTTTTATACGGAATGCCGTATAGATCCCGCACGCTACCGCACGAAAATCGTCATTCCGCATAAAATAAATTAATAATATTCAGCCAGTTAAATGCTCTTTTGTTAACCGTAACAAGCAACACAGGGGTAAACAAAGCGAGCCTTGTATTTACCGAGACCAAATTTGGCCCCCGTAAAGGATTTGGCTGATTCATTTTGTGATTATATATCAAAGCTTTAGATATAAGGTGTGAACAAAGCGAGACTTTTACAATTTATTTACCGCGCCAAAACTTGGCAAAATCAGCCAAACTCCATTACACCTGCATAAATAAACAGCAGGTATAAAAGTGCAGGTACTGCCTATCCATTATGCCGCTAGGCTTAAACATACAGCAATTTGGGACACTTTTTCTCGTTGCAATCCTGTCACCATGCTCTGAATTCGCTAATTATTAATAAGCAAACCTGATGCATGAAGTTAAACCTTTTACGATTAAAGCATTACTTGGCGCTAATAAGCTTTTAATAGGCTTCACTTGGGCTTTGGTGTTACTCGAAAATGCGTTGATCGTGTTGATCCCCTTGTTCATCGGCTACGCCATCGATGGCTTATTACAAGGCGACTTTCATGACTTTTATGTTCTGAGCGCCATCTTGGTACTGATTGTCGCGTTGGTGGTAGCAAGGCGTATTTACGATACCCGAGCCTTTGGCACGATCCGCGTTAATCTTGGCTTGTCCGTTGCCGAAAAATTAGCACACTTGCCCATTAGTACTCGCAATGCACGACTTGATATGTCACGAGAGTTAGTGGATTTTCTAGAAAACGATATTCCACCGCTAATGACCGCAATTATCCAACTGGTAGCTGCATTAGTTATTTTAACGAGTGCTCATCTTGGCTTAGGACTCTCTGCCATCGTTGCCGGCATACTAATCATTGCAGCTTACGGCGCCGCCCATAGCCAATTTGTTACCACAAATGCGGCGCTCAATAATTGCAAAGAGCAACAAGTTGATGTGCTAGAGCAAGGGGTCAGTCGCTCTATTCACGCTTATTTGCAAAAGATAAATCTGAAAGAGATCAAACTATCTGATACTGAAGCCATCGTATTTGGTTTGATTTTCTTACTGCTCTTTATCTTTGTCTTGTTCAACCTTTGGCTCGCTACTCACAGCCTAACCCTGACGCCGGGCAGTATTTTCACCATTGTGAGCTACTCGCTGGAGTTCCTAGACGCCGCGATTTTGCTGCCCATTACCTTACAAACTTGGTCGCGCTTAAGCGAAATAATACAACGCCTTAACACCCCTGCCCCAATCAAAGTAAACGGAGAGATACAATGAAAAAAAGCAAACTAATGCCCTTGATTGGATCTGTGCTGCTGTTGTGTGCTGCTATCTCAGGCGTCGTATTACTTGAGCCTCTTCCGGCTGAGCCCAGCGCCAGTGTTGAGTCAGATTTACCAGTCTCGGTGATCCAAGTAACGCCGACACCTCACCAGCCCAAACTCTCATTAACTGGTCATACTTCGGCGCGCTGGCAAACCCAATTAAAAACGCAAACCAGTGCGCAAGTAATACGCTTAGATGCCGCTCTTGAGCCAGGTACATTAGTCAAAAAAGGGCAAATTCTGGCTGAGCTTGACACCTTGCAACTTGAGTCTGAACGCGCCAATGCCCTAAGTGAAATCAAACAAGCTGAGTTACTGCTGCAACAACAGCAACATGAACAAACTGTTGCGCTGAAAATGCTAGCCGGTAAACGCAGCTCTGAGTTTGCCCGAAAAATACCGCAAATCGCCGCGGCCAAAGCTCAATTAACGCAGGCGAAACAACTTCTTAATACAATTGAAAAAAAAATACGTGACAGCCAAATTCGCGCCCCTTTTGATGCCATCATCCTGCATCGATTTATTAGTCCAAAGCAGTTTGTAGAAATGGGGGAGCCGTTATTTGAACTCGCCGCCAGTGATAGTCTAGATGTTGTGTTGCCCGTGGCTGAGCAACATTGGCAACTAATTCATGCCAGTTTAGAGCAACCTAAAATTGAGGTGTTCGACCGTCAGAATCAACAGTGGCCGGCCAAAGTACGATTTATCGCGCCACAAGTTGACCAAACCACCAAGCAGCGGCAAGTGGTATTAGCGATAAATAAACCTTTTCAGCAATCATCGCGTTTACTGCCAAATCAACCTGTCACCATTGAAGTTACCTTACCTGCTTTCCCGCTGGCTACCAAGCTACCTATCAGTGCGCTGACACCAGATGGATTGATCTGGCAGATTAATAAAAACAATACTTTACAACAAACTGACGTGCGAATTTTGGAAACAACCCCTGATCATGTTTGGGTAACTTTTCCGTCAAATGACCAACAGCAAAATGCGAAAACGATCGCCGTATACCCACTTACGTCAATGCTAGAGGGGGTAAAAGTAAAGCCTATTCCTTTTGCAGATCCAACAACAACCGCCGCTAAAGTTCATTTTCTGACAACACTGGGAGCACAACGATGAAATGGTTAACCCATTGGTTTATTCACAACCCTGTTGCGGCTAATTTACTGATGCTAGCCATGATCGCCAGCGGATTGCTCAGCTTATCGCAACTGCGGGTGGAATCCTTTCCACAAATCGCGCCCTCAAGTTTAACCATTACCATTGCCTACCCCGGCGGCACCGCACAACAGATTGATGCCAGTGTAACCCAGCGAATTGAAGACGCCCTTGGCGATGTAGCAGGGATCAAACGATTAGTTAGCCAATCTTCAGCGGGTATGGCGCAAATTCGCGTGCAAAAAAAATCCAACGCTGACTTAGGGAAGTTACTTGAGGATGTACGTAACCGAGTTAATAGCATTGTCGGATTGCCCACTCAGGCCGAACGACCTCAGATAACACGTGAAGACTTCACCAATTTAGCCGCCTTTGTCATTATTTCATCCAAGCAAACCGCTCAAAATTTGCAATCCATTGCACGCCAAGTGGCTCTGGCATTGAAACAACATCCCGACATTACCAAGGTGACTAATTTAGGTGAGCGTGCTCCGCTAATCGTCATTGAGCCCAATATTACGCAGCTTCAAATGGTGGGCCTTAACATTGAATCTTTAGCCCAGCGCATTGAACAAATGTCTATAGAAACCCGCAGTGGTGAGTTAAAAAGTGCGCAAGGCCGGATCACCTTACGGGGCGATGGCTACGCCGATAATCTCACCCTATTAAAGCAACTTGATATTATCGCGGAGCCCTCAGGCATCATCAAACTAGATGATATCGCCACTATCTACCGCGACTATGAAGCGACCGGAGCCATCGTACGCAATAATGGCGAAAGTGCCATTGCGCTGCAAATTAATACCAGTCAAAACGATAACTTACTTCACATTAGTCAAGCCATCAGTTCTGTGCTCAAAGAGCAACAAGCCTTGTTACCCGCTGATATTTCCCTAGCGGTAATGGCGGATATGGCACCTTATATTGAAGACCAACTCAACCGACTAACGAACAATGCTTGGCAGGGGCTATTAATAGTATTGGTGATTTTAGGCCTGTTTTTACGCCTTAGATTGGCCATGTGGGTGGCTTTAGGGATCCCAATTGCCCTTTGTGGCACCTTAGGAATGATGAACGTACTTAACTACAGCATTAACGACATCACTTTATTTGGCATTATTTTAGTGTTGGGTATTTTGGTCGACGATGCCGTGGTAGTTGGCGAAAGCATTCATGAAACCCGTTTAACCAACCCAGATCCAAAACAGGCAGCATTTAAGGGAGTGGAATCAGTAGCGGTCGCGACTGTGTTCGGGGTGCTCACCACCGTGGCTGCCTTTTCTCCGATGCTTTGGATCAATAACGAGTTAGCCAAATTGTTAGCTAGTTTTTCAGCCGTGGTGATTATTGCACTGTTATTTTCACTCATTGAAAGTAAATTTATCTTACCATCACACCTTGCCGCCATGCCCACTCAAAGTAAGCCATGGCCAATTGTGGCTAAGCTACAAGCATCGGCGCAATCTGCCCTGCAGCGCTTTAACAATCAATGTTATGCACCCTTACTGCGCTATGCTATCCGCCATAAAGCCGCTTGTTTAATCAGCTTTTTTGCTTGCGTGCTGCTAGCGTATGGTCTGTGGTCGACCGGCTTTATTCGCAGCTCTGCGTTTCCCGAGATCCCCGGCCGCTATCTCAGCGCAACCATCACCTTAACGCCTGGCGCGCCATTGCCGCTGCAGCAACAAGCCCAAATGCAATTAGAGCAAGGGGCCAATAGACTCAATCAACAGCTGCAACATGACTACCCATTGAGTGCTCCACCCATCACTAACTTATTGGTATGGTCAACCGGTTATGGCGAAATAGAAGCCACGGTTGAACTCACTAACGAAGCCTTAACCGTGTTGCCCAACAACCTAGCACTGAATCAATGGCAACAATACAGCGGCCAATTTGAAGGTGCATATGCGGTCTCATTTTCAGCAGCGGACGCCCCTGCGGGCGGCACTTTTATCAGTATTTCTTCTGCAGATCATGCCCTTGCGATGCAAGCCAGCAACCAACTGACCAAACATTTAAGCACTTTATCCGGTGTACATGATGTGTATGATGACGGCCAAGGCGGCCAACAACAAATACGCATTACCCTTAATGAATTTGGTCATCAACTGGGATTAACACAACAGCAAATTGCACTGATGATTGGCGGCGCTTATGGTGAACGTGAAATTCATCGCTTATTGCAACAGGGCCAAGAAACCAAAGTGATATTACGCTATCAGGCCAAGCAGAAAGCCACTCAACAACAACTACTGCAAACCCCTATCTTCTTATCTAGCGGCAAGACGGTAATGCTAGGAGATGTGGCTAATTTAAGCTTCGAGCGGCAACCTGAAGTGGTTCATCGCCGCGACCGCCAGCAAGTGGTGAACTTATACTGGCGACAAGATCGCGCAGTGCAATCACCAGAGCAAACGCTGCAACAGCTCAAGCCTCTAATGGAAGATCTAGCAACGCGCTACCCCGGCGTTCAGATTCAATCAGGGGGTGAATTTGAAGAGTTAGGCGAAATACAAGCTGGGTTTAAAACAGCGATGATCTTAACCTTATTGCTTATCTACGCCTTGCTTGCTGTGCCACTCAAATCTTACTGGCAGCCGTTAATTATTATGGCAGTGATCCCTTTTGGTTTTGCTGGGGCTATTATTGGTCATGGCGTAATGGACTTACCCGTCAGCATTTTATCTCTGTTCGGCATGATGGCAATGACAGGTATCGTGATCAACGACTCGCTGGTATTAATGACACGATTTAACCAATATTATCGCGCCGGGATGCCATTGAATGAAGCCTTAATAAAAGCAGGGACTAGCCGTCTTAGGGCAATCTTTTTGACCACCATGACCACGGTATGTGGTTTATTACCGCTGTTGTTTGAAAGCGCAGAGCAAGCGCAATATTTAAAACCAGCAGCAGTCTCCTTGGTGTTTGGTGAATTGTTCGCCACTGGTATCACCCTAATCATTATTCCGGTGTTGCTTGGACTTTTTACCTCAACAGAGCAGCACCTAATAACAAGTGAACCAATGAATGTATCGTTAGAACAGGCAGGTAGTTAAAATGCAAACCACATCGGCTATGATTGAACCATGGCAATCGACAAAATTAAACCTGATGACAACTAACTTGAAGAATACCGAACGCCCAGAGTCTGTGCCTAGCAAGCCTTTTATTCTTGTGCCTGAAATGGCGCTATTGGAGCAGTTGCCGCCTCATTTACAGGCTCGGTTTGAAAAAGCGTTACAACTAATGCATCAGACCTTATTTGAAGGCCTAACTTGGCAACAAGTGGCCAAACGCTGCGCTATTTCCCCTTCACATTTTCATCGCCAATTCACCCAAGTTTGGCATGAAACACCGGGACAATACCTCAACCGCATTCGGCTACAAATAGCCGTGTATGAACTATTTGAGTTACACCAATACAACATCACTGACATCGCCCATCGTTGTGGCTATTCCTCTTCTCAAGCACTCGCTAAAGCCCTAAAACGAGAGCTTAATATGAGCGCCAAGGCGCTGCGAGAGATGGCGTACAATGCCACGCCGGAGCAAACAGCACAGCTACTGGAAAAAATCGCGCATCCTACACGTCCAGTACTCAATGCCAAGCCTAAAGCGAGTATCTCCCCCGCACCTCAAGCCATTTGTGCAAATAACCACAACAGTCACACCCTAGAGCAACAACTAGCGCAAGATTTACCTTGCCAACTTATTTGGTATCCTGAACGCAGGCTTAGCGTAACTAAACAAGATAACTTCAGCTGGGATCGAGAGTTTGTTACTAAAGGTAATAAAACCAAAGGCTTATTCGCACTATCACCAGTCAACCAACTGGAGCGCCCATGGCATGAAATGGAAGTTTGGCTCGGCACTGAAAATACAAATAGCGAAGCCAACCTATTGCTGCCTGCAGGTAATTATTTATGCACTGAGGTTTACCTCGTGTCGGATATTGGCTACATCGCCGCTTGGCAAGGATTGCTCGATTATGCAGAGCGCCATCAGCATCAAATCGACCAGACAGGCTACAGTGTCGAGCAAATACGTGATCTGGAGCTAACATTAACCGGCGGCGCAACGTTCGCGATGCAGGTTCCAATACTGTGACTGGCTCCCAAGCTTATCAAGTGGAGCAATATTCCCCCTACTGACTTCTTATGCTATTGCGCCGAGTGCGCTAAACGCAAAGCATTAATCATGATAAACAGATCTGCCGTGGCGTTAGCATCATTTAATGCACGGTGATGGCCATTAAGGGTGATGCCTACATCTGCGCAAAGTTTACCTAATGAATAAGAGTCGTGACCAGGCAGCCACTTTCTGGCTAACACAACGGTACACAACTTAGCGCGGCGATAACTTAAGCCACAACGCGCAAATTCCGCCTTGATCATGCCCATATCAAAATTCACATTATGGGCGACAAAAATCGCGCCTTGGCTAAAAGCATCAATCTTTTCTGCTAGCTGCGCAAAAACAGGCGCATCGCGCACCATTTGATTATTAATGCCCGTTAGCGCGGTAATTTGCCTTGAAATATGTTTATTCGGGTTCACTAAACTCGACCATTGATCTACCACCTCTCCTGCCACAACCTTAACCAAGGCAATCTCGGTGATCCTGTCATATTCTTTTTGCCCGCCGGTGGTCTCTACATCAACAATTACATACGGCTGCGCGGGATCAAGCTGCCACGCCACTTGCTGAATAGACACATCAAATCCTGCGCTTAGCAACTGATTCATGGTCACTATTTGATTGCGGCGCAAGCTGTCACCGGGCGCTTTAACCTCAACGCAAAACAACTTGCCATCGCGCACGCCAATCAAGTCAGGGTAACCATCTTTTAAGCCGCGATAATTTTTACTCATGGCGCGCAGATGCTTGCGCAGCGCATCCATTGGGCTATGGCGAACCAGTAAACAAAGCTGATCATAGAGATGGTCATACCACGCCATAAAACAATTTGGCTCGCCATAATGGGCGGTTATTTGCTGCAACAGCCACGCTAGCATCGCCTGCGCATCAGTAAAGTGTTGCAGCCGCGTTTCTACCTCAGCGGCAAAAGTGTCGTAGAAATTATTTTCTTTAATGGATTTCGGGCGCAGCGCAAATTCGTTACTGAGTTGGTTTTTGTCACTTTGATAAAGCTCAGGCCAAAAGCTAAGGCAAAACAGCGCGCGCCAAATGCCATTTTCACTGTGAATAGCCGTGATACCATGGCGCTGGTAATAATCAATCAAACCTTGCTCTGGCGCGCCAACAAACGCTTCATCCAGTGGAATAGCAGTCCCTGAGTTACGTAGCATCTCGGTCAGTAATGACGTGCGCTGGGAGCCAAACTTTAAACGCGAAAAATCCTGCGCAAACAGCAATAAAGATTCATCTGCCGAAGCCTCAAGAATGGCGTTTAATTTGGCTTGGCAAAGGGTCAATTCGCCCTCGGCGTACAAGGCGCGAATATGCTTTTCCTGCGCTTTAGGATGATCGCTTTGTGCCAGCAACGTCATTGCTATATCGGGCGCATGGGTCAAGCAGTGATGCGCCAGCTTATAGCTTAATAAGTTATATTTTTCTTGGCCGTATCGCCCAACCGGCTCGACCTTTGCAGGTGTTAATAGCGCTTGTGCGAGGGCGGTTTTTTCCTCATCACTCATCACCTTTAACTGGTGCAGCCACTGACTGTAGTGAAACGCACTTTGCGCTTCTTCTAATTCATCAAAGTGCGCATTTAATTGGCTAGCGGCTGCGCGGCTACTGTTGCCATTGGTTTTTAATATGCCGAGATCGCGCATCGAAAATTGCGCTAAGGTGCCGCCAAGGTGGGCAAAGTACAGATATAAAAAATAGTCAAAGGTGTCTTTAAAAACAGACTGCACATAGGCTTGATAAGTGGGATCGCTAGTAGGTTTAATGGCGCAACTTTGCTTAAGCGCACAGTCAATCCACGCCTGTTTTTTGGCTGAGTTCGCCGGCATATCTACCACGCCCGCTTGAGCGCATACGTCTTGCAGCTGCGCTTTGGTCAGCTCAGGCAATAATTGACTGGCGGGTAATTGCGCCGCCGACGTGATCAACTGATGTTGCTCAAGCTCCGCTAATGCGGCAGTGATATCCAAAATTTCAGCGTAGTTTAAGCGCGCCGGCGCAACAAAGTTACTTTTGCGATTGATAATGCGGATCAACAAGCATAACGCAGCCTCACTCAAGCGCTGCACAAGCGCATACTGGCGCAGCTGCTCTGTGTTAAGTAAGTGCAAGCTAGTGGCATCAATAAACGCCACCAGCTCGTAAAAATGGGCTAAATAATACTTTTCTGGAAGTGTTTTCATTACGCTTGTGCACTGTATATAGATACAATACATAGTATGCCAAGCGCAAGGGGGTGTCTAGGGATTGGTGAGCTCCAAACCAGCGCGCTTTCACCAATAGTCATAAATACACTTAATCCGATAGTGAACGAGACGTTTGTTTGTCGGCGCTCATCAGGTCAATGGCTTTTACTGCAATTCCTGCTCCTGGGAGCAATGTACTGGCCACTTCACCACCAATTTCAAACAGCATTTCTCGCGTAAGTACACGGTTGATCTTATCTTTATACCATTCACCGTTTTCAATAACTTCACCCGTCAAGCCGTCTACTTCAATCACCCCCTTCTTATCGGCGGTTGTCCAAATATATTCGAAAGCAAACACCGGCCTGAAGAAAAGGTGCGCGCGCTCAATACTTAAGGTATCAAAAAGGATTGTGTGAGCATTAATTGCTTCGCTGTGAAGATTTGCCGTTGCTTGCTGCAAAACGGAAACCAATGGAACTTGTGGTATCAGCGCGTCTTCGTTACAAACCTCTGCGACTTCGGTAAATTTATAACGATTAATATAAGATTCTAAAACTATTGGCTTTATATCTCTTTGTAAGCCATCAATAAACGCTGTGTAGTCAATTTTACGGTGACATTTTTCGCTGACTTGTAATTCAATTTTAGCCCTATTTTGCTGACGACTCACTTCAAACAGTTTACCGTCAATTTCAATGGACTGAGCATAAGGGTTATTCACCGGCACGGGGTAAGTGAGTTCACAAGTATAATCAACTTCACGACGCGCATTAATGTGCCACATGGGCTCAAAGCGTAATGCCTCTTTCGCTAATAGTACCGTTTCTGGTCTTGGCCGTTTAAGAGGATTCAGTTTAGCTATGATGCCAAATGCACTCAGTTTCTTTTTTTCAGCTTGCTCTTGTGCTGCGCGATAAGGGTAAACCTCATCAAACATATAGATTTTGTTCGCGGTACTATTCAGCTCAACGCGTGTTTGCATCAGGAATTCCTTTTATATGCATAGAGATGCAAATGAAGACAACATCATTCGACGTTACTAACTTAACTTTCAATCAAAACCCTCTTTATGACGTTCTTCGTCATCGGTCTCTGAAACAAGTCGCCCTTATAACAGTCGCTATTCTTGGCTGTTTTCGACCAACGGCTTGTTTAAGTGAAAAAGCTTTAGAGGGCGTCTCTTATTGCCAATTTTCCATTAAAAAATATGTGACATAATTTATTGATAAAATAGTTTATCTCAGCACTTTATATCATTCATCTCGGATTGATGTTTTTGTGACAAAACATCACAAAGACAATAAAAAAACCTCCATTTCTGCGCCATGTTATCGCATCTTGGTGGCAAACGGTCTCCCCACATAAACTGGCATAAAACCATCATACAACTGAAACAAAATTAACATCTTGCCGCTATACCCTTTGCCGCTCTCAGACTTCCATTTTGAATCAATTTATAACAAATAAAGGCAATAAAAATGATCGTAAAAAAAGGGCTCCCTACCTTAGCCATGGCGCTATTGTTTAATACTGGTTTAACCTGCGCCGAAGCGCTCAACGTCAGTCATGTTGATTCACAAAATGGCGCGCCGTTGCCCTATCAAGTATTAAGAAATGATATTACTAATCATGCTAAACCCGAACATATGCTGGAGATACGCAACGGCGGTTTTGGCTCAGATATGACCGCCCATCCAACCAACAAAAATCAGTTCTACGCATTAACCGATCGCGGCCCCAATGCATCTTATGAGCTAGGTAAACAGGGGAAAGGGAAAATATTTCCCACCCCAGACTACACCCCTCGTATTGGCTTATTTGAAGTCAATGCCACTGGCAAAGTGACACTGGTTCGCACCATTTTATTAAAGCAACCCGATGGCACACCTATCACGGGGCTACCAAATCGCTCTGGCTTGGGCGGCACCGGCGAAACGCCCTACGACACAAAGGGCCAGCCTATTACGGTAAATGCTGACAAACCTTTTGATGCGAAAACCAACCCACTCAAGTTGGATGACTTTGGTCTCGACGGCGAAGGACTCGTTGCCTTAAAAGACGGCACTTTTTGGGTTAGCGATGAATACGGCCCACATATGGTACATTTTGACAGTGATGGCGTTGAGCTTAGCCGTATCAACCCCTTTGCCAAGGACAAACGCACGACTCTCAACCTGCCTGCCGAGTTTGCTAATCGCCGCCCTAACCGCGGTATGGAAGGCTTAGCCATTACGCCCGATGAGTCCACCTTGGTCGGTATTATGCAATCAACCATGCATAACCCAGACAAAAAAGTAAAAGACTTGAATTTAGTTCGGTTGGTCACGGTCAACTTGAAAACAGGCGAGATTGGCCAGTATCTTTACCAACAAGAGAAGGCGCAAAATGCCAACTCAGGTATTGTTGCGCTCTCGGCTAACGAATTTTTAGTGATTGAGCGAGACGGCGCTTTTTTACGTGACGACCCTAACGCCATGAAGCATATCTATCGCATCAACCTTGCTAAAGCCACTAACCTAGAAGCCATTAAAAGCGGCGATACATTAGTGCAAGATGAAAAACTGGGGTTAACCATAGCAGGAAAAACCCTTGAGCAAGTGGTCATGGCACAAGGTTGGGATGCGCTAGCATCACACCAGATAACACCGGTCAGTAAGTCTCTAGTGGCAGATTTAGTAAAAAAAGTGAAATATCCTCACGATAAATTAGAGGGCATGTGGCTAATCAACCCCACCACCCTTGGCGTGCTCAACGACGATGATTTTGCGACTTGGTCAAGTAACGGCAAGCTAGAGCAAAAATACCTTGATAAAGATAACAAAGTGATTGATGCCAGCACCCTTTACATCATTGATTTAAAATAAATTAGATCATTTTAAAACCAGCCTCGCTACTTTGGCTGCATGCCCAGTTAGCGAGGTTTACAGCCACATTAAAGCGACAACAGCAATAAATAACCCGAATCTTGGATAAGCGAAATAGGTTGCTGTCCTGCAAACGAAATTTTGTCGTAAAGTATACTTTGTCTGGCTGCGCTGGGCTTAAACAGAGCTGAACTTAAAGAATCACATTTATTGAAACGATATAGCCAATTCGTCATTCACTATGGCGACTTTCATGCTACAAATCGTCTGGTAAAAGTAGTCAAAGCTGTCTGAGATGTGAATGTGCTCCATTTCGTTCACATCTAAGGGGATAAATGGCTGTAAAAATTGGCTATGGCCTTGTATCTCGTGCCCCTTGGCATGTAATACCTCACGTATCGCCCAAAGCGCAAACGGAGTGATGGGCAAGGTGTTTGAAGCAATATAGTCGTACTTGTCATTAATTCTATCTAAATACCAAAGATCTAGCTGCTCACCTAAATTATCGGGTTGCCAACTAAACGCGTTTAGAAAATCTTCCGTGGTTATTACATCCCTCTGTAAATCAATCAACTTGGCTATCAATTGCAAATCTTTTTTAAACTGTCCTTCGACATAATACTCATCAATGTACTGCAGTAAGTCTTGCAATTGCTCAAAGTCTTTTTCGATGTCATAGGCTTTGCCATTAGCCATGAGCATTAAACTGCGATAAATAGGCAACACAGATAGCATTGCATCGTTATAGCCTTCTTTTTCATAGGGAGTAAGGAGGTCGATTCGATTAAATACTTCCTGATTTAACGCTAAAATTTTGACCGAACGCTCAATCCGCCCTGATGCAACAGCCTCAAGGCCTTCAAAATACATTAAATCTAACCAAAAAAATAAGCAATCATCTAAGCAATCGCTCTTTATCAATTGGTTCGCATCACAACGGTGTCCATCAAGCCTTGCTATCCCTTTCTCTTCATAATTTGGATCAACCGAGGTGACTAAATGGCGTTTGAGCCCTTTATAAAGCGTATCAAATTTTTTCACTGGTCTAGCCATGTTTACATTCTCTTTCCTGCCAAGCGCCCTAAGTCTCTAACTCACTGATTTTTGCTCTGAGATACTGCAATGCCATGTAAAACGATGAGCCAAAATATTACCTCGCTCTCGCCCCTCAATAAAGTAACTTCACAGCCAAAGTGATGCTAATAGTCTGTAGTACAATTGCTTTTTTCAGGAAAAATTGCGTCAAGACTAAGCTAGAAATAAGCTATTGCATTGGCAACCCTTCACGAAGAAGTCCGTAATTTTAACGAACGGGCAAGGTTACTAAATACCCACTTAACTAACGCAAGCACCATCTCTCTATCCGATTTGCATAAACTGTGGCATGGCTCACTTTTCTGATATACTGCCGCCCTGCTCTGTTGCACCCTGTTCATCAAAATATCGGCTGCGCAGTTTGCCCCTTATTATTTATCTGAGACACCCCATGCCATTTTCAACACTTGGATTAAGCGATCCAATCTTAAAAGCCATTAGCGAGCTTGAATACAGCGCGCCTACGCCGGTCCAAAAACAGGCGATTCCTGAAATTTTGCGTGGCAATGATCTACTTGCCGCCGCGCAAACCGGTACCGGTAAAACCGCCAGTTTTGTATTGCCATTGCTGCAACGGTTTCAAGATTTACCAAAAATTCGCCCTAAGCGTATTCGCGCGCTGATCTTAACGCCCACCCGTGAGCTAGCGGTGCAAGTGGCCGATAACATTGCTAAATACAGTAAGTATTTGCCGCTGACCTCCATGGCCATGTATGGCGGCGTTGATATTGCGCCGCAAAAGCAGCGTTTAATTGAAGGGATAGATATTCTGGTCGCCACGCCGGGGCGTTTATTGGATATGCACAGCCAGCGCGCGCTGCATTTTGATGAATTGTCGGTATTGGTGCTCGATGAAGCCGACCGCATGCTCGACATGGGCTTTATCGAAGACATTAATAAAATTATTGAACGCTTGCCTACCGAGCGCCAAAATTTATTGTTCTCGGCCACCTTGTCAAAACAAGTGCGCTTTTTGGCAAAAACGGCGATTGAAGATCCCGTTGAGATTGAAATTGTTAAAGACAATGCCAGTGCGCCGCAAATTGAGCAGTGGCTAACCACGGTTGATAAAGACAAAAAGTCGGCCTTGATTAGTCATTTGATCACCGAGCAAAACTGGCAACAAGCGCTGATTTTTATTCAAACCAAAAAAGGCGCGGCTAAGTTAGTCAGCCAACTAGAAAAACGCGGCATTGCTGCTGAGGCCATTCACAGCGGCCGCAGCCAAGCGATACGTGAACAACTATTGGTTGACTTTAAATCAGGTAAAATTCGCTTTTTAGTTGCCACCGGCATTGCCTCGCGCGGTATCGACATTGACGATCTTGAGCGCGTAGTGAACTACGACTTGCCTGATGAAGCCGATGATTACATTCACCGCATTGGTCGAACTGGCCGTGCTGGCGCCTGTGGTGAGGCGATTTCGTTTGTTTCTAAGGATGACTTTAGAAACCTGTGCGCCATTGAAAGTCGTTTGGGCCAGTTAATTGTGCGCAAAGAAATTGAAGGCTTTGCGCCAATCAAAGAAGTGCCGATATCTATTTTGAACTTTAAGCCAAAATTTAATCCGGATGCTAAGCCTAAGCAGCGTAAAGATAATACTGGCCAAGACAAAAAACGCAGCGCATCCGCAGGCACAGTGAAACCACGCCACGACAAAAGTGGCAGACCAGCAAGTGACAAACCCGCGCAACCAGCGAAAAGCGGCGAGCGTGAAAACCCATGGACCAGCGGCAAGTACCGTTAATAAGGCGATATGATGATTACTTTTACCACCAACGTGGGCGACATTGAGATTGAACTGGATTTTGAAAATGCGCCGCTCAGTGCAAAAAACTTTTTACGTTACTGTGAAGAAGGTTTTTACGATTACACCATTTTTCATCGCACCATCAAGGGCTTTATGATCCAAGGCGGTGGCATGACGGCAAAAATGAAAGAAAAACCAGCCCATGCCCCTATTCGCAATGAAGCCGACAATGGGTTAAAAAACACCTTAGGCACCTTGGCTATGGCGCGCACCGACGAGCCACATTCTGCCACCAGCGAGTTTTTTATTAACGTGGCCGATAACGACTTTTTAGACCACACTGGCCGCACTGCTGATGGCTGGGGTTACGCCGTGTTTGGCAAGGTAACAGCAGGAATGGAAGTGGTGAAAAAAATCGCCCGCGCTAAAACCACCACCGTGGCGGGTTATGATGACGTGCCCGTGGCAACCATTACCATCGAAAAAGTGGTCATCAACCTCAGTTCTGTTTAAGCCTATCGCAGCAAGATAAAGTATGTTTTACGGCAAAATTTCGTTTTCAGGGATGAAAACGCCAAGTGTATAGGGAAATATTTACAGCGTTTTTGCAGGAAAGCATACTATTGCGCTTATCCAAGATCCGGGTTAATCAATACAGCGCAGTAAATACTATAAAGCAGTCGGGAACATAAACCGCCTGCGATCAAGCAACGTAAGGTAGAATATCCATTTCATTACCGACGAAGTTTGAAGCAATAATAACTATGGCGCACATTAATTTAGATTTTACGCAAAAAGTGGTTATTGATACCGCGCAGCAGCCTTGGGTCGACAGCCCACTAGCCGGCGTTACCCGCAAAATATTATCCCGCGAAGGCGCTGAAAGTGGCCACGCCACCAGCATAGTAAGATACGCCGCTAACTCCTATTTCAAGCCTCATCATCATCCCATGGGCGAAGAAATTTTTGTACTTGAAGGCGTATTCTCCGATGAAAACGGCGACTATCCCGCCGGCACCTATCTGCGTAACCCGCCCGGCAGCTCACATCAGCCTTTTAGTAAAGAGGGTTGCGTAATTTTTGTAAAACTAAACCAATTTTTAGCCGATGATTTAAGCGGCGTGCGGGTGAATACCAATGAAACACCTTGGTTAGCTGGGCAAGGTGGCTTGCAAGTAATGCCATTACATCAACACGATGTGGAGCACACTGCGTTAGTAAAATGGCCTGCGGGTGAGCAGTTTGTGCCTCATCGTCACTTTGGCGGCGAAGAGATATTGGTGCTTAGCGGCGAGTTTTGTGATGAATACGCGCGATACCCAAGCGGCACGTGGCTGCGTAGTCCACATATGAGTGAACATCACCCCTATGTTGAGCAAGAAACCGTTATTTTGGTGAAGGTTGGGCATTTGGGCACCCATCCCGCTTAACAGGCGATTGATGGTGGCGTGGCATCAGCTGCGCCCGAAGATACACTATGCCCTCAACATTAATCGTGGATAGCTTTAACTCGCCCAACATCGCCACTCTCTAACCTGACCTTTATGCCATGGGGATGATTTGACGAGTTAGTCAAAATATCTTTCACGACCCCATCGGTCAGCTTGCCGCTGCGCTGATCTTGTTTTAATACTATTGACACCGAGAGACCTTTTTTAATATCAGACCGATTAGTTCCATTCATTTCTTTTTATTCCCATTGTGTATTTTGAAGCGGCAGTGTGCCTGAAGCCCACTACCTGGGTCAACAATGCTGCAAGTCAGTGACAATGCCCCCTTGAGACTATTTGGCGTTTTTAAAAGATAGGAGAATTTCCCTTTCGGCTTAAGAAATCGTTAAGAAAACAGGGGAATACTAATCTGGCTCAAACCGCTAATGTTTATTTATTAGTTACTTTTATTAGGAGTTACCCATGTTAACGAGATTTAAAAACATCCCCTTTATTGCCCTTGCGTTCGTCGCCAGCGCCAGTTATGCCGATCCACAATGTAGTCAAGCGCCTGAATCGGAATGGATCCCATTTGAAACCGCCAAACAACAGTTAGTTGACGAAGGTTATACGATCAAAAAATTCAAAAAAACCGACACTGGCTGCTATGAGCTTTACGGTAAAGACACCCAAGGTGAGCGAGTTGAAATTTATTACGACCCGACCAACATGCAAGTAATTAAAGAGGAGCGCGGCTAATGGAAAACAGCCCTTCACAGCCTATTTGGGATATAGTCGTCAGGCTCACTCACTGGGGGGTAGCGGGGCTATTTTTTGCGAACTTTTTCTTCACCGAAGAAGGCAGCGATATCCATGAATGGGTTGGTTATAGTTTAGTTGCATTGGTGGTAGTGCGTTTGTGCTGGGGACTGATTACAGACTCTCATGCACGTTTATCGCGCTTTTTTCCTTCTTTTAGCACTGCCATTGAGCACTTAAAAGAGGTTAAACAAACCAAGCAAGATACCCATCGAGGACATAATCCAGCTGGCGCGCTAATGGTTTGGTTTATTTGGCTCAATCTACTGCTGATAGGGTTATCTGGCTGGGCGATGGGAACGGACGCCCTTTGGGGTGAAGACTGGGTGAAGGAAATTCATGAATTTCTTGTCAACCTGACCATGTTAGCTGTTTGCGGCCATGTTTTTGCCGTAGTTGCCATGACAAAAATAACCAAAAATAATTACCTTAAAGGGATAATTAAAGGTCATCGCTAACTCATTATCCGCCGCCTGCAGGTAGCAATCTGCTCAGGCGGTGAATCATATTCTCCTATCATCACGCAACTAACTTAGGTCGCCTCATTTATCACTTATTGGTCAATGAAATTATTTTTTCCTGCTATGCTCTTTATTATCTTTATAGTATTACGTTTTGTGCATTTAGCTGTCGCGCAACAATTGCAATCCATTAACATAGTTAGGAATTAATTATGAATTTGTATCGTATCGTGTACGCCAGCACCCTCTCTGAATCGTTTAGCAGTCAAGATATTGAACATATTTTAGCGTCTTCTCGGCGCAACAATAAAAAGCAGGATGTGTCGGGTATGCTTTTATTTAGCCATCGTTATTTTCTGCAATGTTTAGAAGGATCGAGAGATAACATTAATCAAACATATCAGCGTATTTTAAGCGACGAACGCCATTGTCGAGTAACTATTGTCAGCTATGAAAATGTTACACAGCGTGAGTTTTGCGCTTGGTCAATGGGCTATGTGCCTGAATCTCATTTAACAAGAGAGCTGCTGTTTAAGTTCTCGGCTTCAGCAACCTTTGACCCTTATACTCTATCTAACGTCAGCGCATTAGCGTTATTAAAAAGTTTACATGGAACCGTTATTTAGAATAAAGCTTGGCAGTATCGATTAAGTAACCTGCCAAGAATGTTCAACAAGCAAGGTTTTTTGCTGAAAAATTTTACCCACAAACTGGTCGCCTACATTAAGTTTACCTACCCCTTTTGGTGTGCCTGTCATCAATAAATCGCTATCATTAAGGGTCATAAAACTGCTTACTTCTGCGACTATGTCTGCAGGCTTGTGGATCATTAAATCATAAGTGGCTAACTGAATCAGTTGCTCGTTAATATATAGCTCCATACGTAGCTCACTCACATCACCTTTAAACGGGACAAACTGGCTGAATACCGCTGATTTATCAAACGCTTTGGCTCGCTCCCAAGGAAGCCCTTTAGCCTTTAAAGAGGATTGTAGCGCCCTTTTCGTCAGGTCTAAACCAACACCCACTGCAAGTAATTGTCCAGACTGTATAGCAAACGTTATTTCTGCTTCATAATGCACCTCATCATCGGCACTGGTACATAACTCCCTAGCAATAGCGGAGTTAGGTTTAACAAAGATCACGGGGTTATCTGGCGTTTCATTGCCCAACTCTTGGATATGTGCGACATAATTACGGCCAATACAAACGACTTTCGACGGATAAACTGTTTCGCCATCTACTAATACTCCATTCATGAACAACTCCTGTGCTGATGTAACTTATACCCAATCAACCTGGAGATGCTTGGGTATAATCGATAAGCTCGCAAGATATCACCTTAAATCGATAGCAACAATGTCAAGCTTTAAGAGAATTGAGCACTAAAAACTCAACCTGTCTCAAGCAGTCTGTAGGAAAAAAGCCCTGCAATCAGTAATGAAAGCAGGGCTATTGAATACTAACATTTAAAACGATTAGGCTAAGTCAAACCGATCGAGATCCATTACTTTAGTCCAGGCTGCGACAAAGTCTTCAACAAAGCGAAGATGTGAATCACTGCAGGCATAGACTTCGGCAATCGCGCGTAGTTGAGAGTTTGAGCCAAACACCAGATCAACTCGGCTACCTTGCCACACTACTTGACCACTATTACGATCATATCCCGTAAAGGTGTTTTCAGCCGCATCCACAGGTTTCCACTCAATGTTCATATCCAGTAAGTTTAAGAAAAAGTCATTACTTAACACGTCTTTTTGATGGGTGAACACGCCAAGAGGTGACTGCTCAGTATTAATGTTAAGTACACGTAGCCCCCCTACTAGCACTGTCATTTCAGGTGCGGTTAAGGTAAGTAATTGCGCTTTGTCCAGTAATAGCTTTTCAGCGGGTACGGAATAGACTTGTTTTAAATAGTTTCTAAAACCATCCGCTATCGGCTCAAGTACCGCAAACGACTCAACATCCGTCTGCTGCAGTGAGGCATCAGTGCGTCCCGGGGTAAAAGGAACGGTAATATCTACCCCCGCATTTTTAGCTGCTTGTTCAATGGCAACCGCGCCGCCGAGCACGATTAAATCGGCTAATGACACTTGCTTAGCGCTGGTTTGCTTTTGATTAAACTCGATTTGTATTGCTGTTAACGCAGAAAGCACCTTAGCTAATTGCTGTGGTTGGTTAACGGGCCAATCTTTTTGCGGCGCAAGACGAATGCGGCCACCGTTGGCACCGCCGCGCATGTCAGAGCCGCGAAAAGTTGATGCCGAGGCCCACGCCGTGCTCACTAGCTCTGAAATGGTTAACTCAGATTCAAGAATTTTGTTACGCAGCTGGACAATATCTTGATCATTCACCAACGCATAAGTTTGCTCAGGGATCGGGTCTTGCCAAAGCATAGTTTCATCTGGCACTAAGGGGCCTAGGGCGCGAGATTTTGGCCCCATATCACGATGGGTCAGTTTATACCATGCGCGCGCAAATGCATCGGCAAGTTGCTCAGGGTGCTGGTGAAAACGTTTTGATATTTCAAGATAAATAGGGTCTTCACGCAATGCTATGTCTGATGTCGCCATCATCGGGGCATGGCGTCGTTTAGGGTCGTGGGCATCGGGTACGGTATCTGCGCCTGCGCCGTCTTTTGGCGCCCATTGCACCGCACCTGCTGGGCTTTTTACTTTTTCCCATTCGTAACCGAACAATGTATCAAAATAGCCGTTGTCCCAAACCGTTGGCGTGGATGTCCAAGCCCCTTCAAGGCCACTAGTGATCGTATCAACGCCTTTACCTGTGCCTTGACTATTTTTCCAACCCAGACCTTGCTCGGCTAATCCAGCTGCTTCCGGCTCCGGCCCTACTTGAGCAGCATCGCCCGCGCCATGGGTTTTACCAAAGGTATGGCCACCGGCAATTAAGGCAACGGTTTCTTCATCGTTCATGGCCATCCGGGCAAACGTTTCACGAATGTCGCGCGCCGAACCGAGGGGATCAGGCTCACCATTAGGGCCCTCTGGATTAACGTAGATTAGGCCCATCTGCACGGCCGCTAATGGGTTTTCTAACTCACGATCCCCTTGGTAACGTTTGTCATCTAACCAAGTGCCTTCGGTGCCCCAATAAATGTCTTGCTCTGGCTCCCAAACATCTACTCGGCCACCAGCAAAACCAAAGGTTTTAAACCCCATGGATTCTAAGGCGCAGTTACCGGCCAAAATCATCAGGTCAGCCCATGAAATTTTATTGCCGTATTTTTGCTTAATGGGCCATAGTAAGCGTCGCGCTTTATCTAAATTACCATTGTCTGGCCAGCTGTTTAACGGTGCAAAGCGTTGTGAGCCCGAGCCAGCCCCGCCACGACCATCTGCCGTACGATAAGTGCCTGCACTGTGCCAAGCCATACGAATAAAAAACGGACCGTAATGGCCATAATCAGCAGGCCACCATGCTTGAGAATCTGTCATTAATGCATAGAGGTCTGCTCGAACTGCTTCGATATCTAAACTGTTAAATGCTTTAGCATAGTCAAAATCGGGCGCCATAGGATTGGCAGAGGAAGAATGCTGATGAAGAATGTTGAGATTGAGTTGGTTTGGCCACCAGTCTTTATTTTGCGTACCGCCGCCTGCGGCATGATTAAATGGACATTTACCTTGTTCTGTCATTTACCGTCTCCCTATCATGATAAGTTGATTGTTCAGTAATCTGTCTAGGTGTCAGTCGCATTTTTACTTTGCGATAACAACACACTACATGCAAAAGATGCAGTCTTCAACTTCGTTAAGATTAAGTAAATGCTACGCCTAGAAACATAGGATAGTTCATTAATGCCCCCTAAGCGTTAATGAGGTCCATCTGTTATCGCGGGAGTAACACATCAAATCCGGCCAGTTCATTTATCAGGGCTTCGCCCGCTGGCCATTCACCAAAACCCGCTTCTGTATGAAAATGACCGGCGCCTTTGAATAAAACGCCATGGCTACCCCATTGCTCAATCATCCATATACTTCGCTCAAGCGCAGTATGATCGTCATTATCGCTGTAGGCTAAAATGGTCGGAAACGGTAAGGATTGTTTAGGTAAAGGTCGCTGTACTTGTATCGGCTTAATGGCGGTGTCTGCGTCGATATCCGCCGGCGCGACGAGTAAAGCGCCAATCACTTGAGCACTTGTGTTAGTGCTCGCATATTGCACAGCCCACTGTGTTATGGCAACCGCGCCACAGCTGTGCCCCACTAGAATGACTTTACCCTCTATCTGAGTGACGGTGTTATTGACTCCCGTGATCCATTGCTCTCGGACGGGATTTTCCCAATTGTCTTGCTGAACCCGCACCACATTGCGGTATTTGTTTTCGATGATGGTTTGCCAGTGTTGCGGCCCTGCATTGGTATAGCCCGGGACATTTACGATAGTGATTGTTGTCATTGGTATGCTACTCAGATGGTTACCTTGAGTCGCTATTGCACCATGCCATGACTCATTAAGTAAACAAGCCAGCCGAAAAAGGCTGGCTTGAAAGTAATATTACTTAAGTAAATCAGCTTATTTATTGTTTAAAGTAAGCGTGTATAGATCGTGACGACGGTCTTTCATGGTGGTAACACTACCATGACTGTGAAGAGCTTTGAGTAAATCAAGATTAACATCCACTATCACACTCATTTCTGAATTTGGCGTAGCTTCCGCTTTGATCCCGGTGTTTGGAAATGCAAAATCTGATGGCGTAAACAAAGCAGATTGCGCATATTGAATATCCATATTATTCACCTTAGCCAGATTACCCACGGCCCCAGCGATAGCCACATAGCATTCATTTTCAATGGCCCTTGCCATCGCGCAATGTCGCACCCGGGTATAGCCATTTTGCGTATCAGTCAAAAAGGGGACAAAGAGTATATTCATACCCTGATCTGCTAGCAATCTTGAATATTCTGGGAATTCAACATCATAACAAATCATGATGCCAATTTTGCCGCAATCGGTATCAAACACTCGGATATTTTGTCCACCTGTCATGATCCAGTTTCGGTCTTCTGACGGCGTGATGTGTATTTTGTCGTAGCGCTCCCAGGTACCATCTCGACGACACAAAAAGCCCGAGTTGTACAGCTCATCGCCATTTAAAAATGGCATGCTCCCAGTGATAATATTAATGTTGTATTTAATCGCAAACTCAACAAATTTGTCGCGGATAGCTTCTGTAAAACCGGCCAACTTGCGAATGGTTTCGGGAATACTTAGGTGATGAAATTGCGCCATTAACGGCGCATTAAACAACTCAGGAAATAAGATAAAATCACTTTCATAATCAGAGACGGCATCAACAAAAAACTCTAATTGCTCAAATAAATCCTCCAAGCCTGACATTTGTCGCATTTGCCATTGCACTAAGCCTAGGCGCACCTCAGATTTAGGCGCGTTAATTAGCTTAACCGAGCGAGTGTAATAAATATTTGGCCATTCAATTAACGTGGCATATTCATGTGATTCGATATCACCCGCGAGATAATTTTGTAATAGTTTACGTACGTGGAAGTCATTGGCCAATTGAAAGCTTAATACGGGATCGTGGATCTCTTTATTCTTAACTTTTTCAATGTACTCTTTCGCCGTCATCTTCTCCGCTACTTTGCTGTATCCTGGCATTCGACCACCCGCAATAATGGCGCGCAAGTTGAGGTTTTCACATAACTCTTTACGGGCGCCATACAATCGCCGTGCTAAACGCATGCCCCGATATTCTGGGTGAATGAATACTTCGATGCCATATAACACATCGCCATCGGGATCATGATGGCTAAATGTCATTTTGGAGGTGATTTCATCATAAGTATGATCATCACCAAATTTGCTGTAGTTAATGATCAGTGAAAAAGCACAGCCAACCACTTTGCCATCGACACAAATGCAAATTTGACCTTTAGGGAAACGAGTAAGCAATGCATCCAGGGCTTTTTCATCCCATGCGTTAAGCTCTTCAACGGGATATACATCCGCACAAGCATTTCTCAGTTCTTCCATGTCGGCTTTGCTTAGATGACGCACTTCTATATGATTCGAACCCATGTTGTTCCTTGACTTAAATAAGATAAATGGTCTGGTATAACCATATACTATTAAATCAAACAATAAAGTGAGTTGTTGGTGATTATTTGCTCTTTCACTGATTTGGCAATAAAAGCAGCTAAAGCATCAATTGCATAAATAATGCCCCATAATCACAACAATAAATTACGACCTTAGCCGATGATATAATCGAGAGAGAATCAATATGGACTTAGAAGTTATCAAAAGCGCACTGTCTTTTGTGCTGTTCAATTATAGCGGTAGCCCTATCACCGTCGCTCAGTTAATGCTTGTACCTTGCTTACTCGTGTTGACTTGGTACTTAGTTAGCCGCTTAGGACGATTGATCCGCAAAACACTTAAAGCGCGCAATGTTAGCCCTGATGCTGTGCATTTGTTCTCTCGAATTTATCTCGTTATCACCATCAGTATTTTGGTAATTACCAGTCTCGAAGTGCTCAATATTCCCCTCACTGCGTTTGCTTTTGTCTCCGGTGCAATTGCTATTGGCGTCGGTTTTGGTGCACAAAACATCATCAATAACTTTATCAGTGGCTGGATTTTAATGTGGGAGCGCCCCATTCGTATTGGTGATTTTCTCGAAGTGGGTGAAGCGCGCGGTGTGGTTGAGAGTATTAATACCCGTTCGACCCTGATCCGCCGGAATGACGGCGTACACATGTTAGTGCCAAACAGCCAACTACTAGAAAATACGGTGACAAACTGGACCCTGATTGATAACAATGCGCGCTCCACGGTGCGTGTAGGCGTCGCCTATGGCGAAGATGTGGTGTTAGTCGCTAAACTGATACAACAAGTATTGAACGAAAAAAAAGAAATTCTCAAGCAACCGAGCTCGTCGGTTATTTTTGAAGACTTTGGTGATAATGCTTTAATTTTTGACGCCGTGTTTTGGATTTGTGCCCATTCAGAAACCGATTTAAGGATGATTCGCAGTAATATCCGCTTTCGGATTTATGAGCTGTTCAATGAACATAATATTGTCATTGCCTTCCCGCAGCGTGATGTCCATTTAGATGGCCAGCTGACACTAAGACAAGAAAAAGATTAGTTTTCGCCCACACAAAAAAACCGGCCGTATTTGGCCGGTTTGCATTGGTAACTAATTAGTTAGGATTGCTTTTGTTTCAGCATTTGCCAGTATTTCTCATAAATCGCGTTAGCATCGCCAAGGTCGTTATGGAAGCTGCCTTTTTCAAGCACTTCAGCCGGTGGCACCACCATCGGATTATTACGTAGCTCTTCACTTAACAGCGGCACCGTTGCTTTGTTTGGTGTTGAGTAACCAATTTCTTCAATAATGATTTTGCCTATTTCTGGGCGCAATACAAAGTCGATAAACTTATGGGCACCTTCGACATTGGCTGCGCCTTTTGGAATAACAAAGCTATCAACCCACAGCGTTGCGCCTTCTTCTGGGTAGATATATGCAACGGTATCCATTTCAACTTGTGCCATATAAGCTTCACCGTTCCACATTACGCCCATCGGTACATTACCTTGGATCAGTGGACCTTTTGGCGAATCAGACAGGAACAGTTTTACGTTTGGCAATAACTCAACCAATAGCTCATAAGCTTGACGAATTTCATCTTCGTTACGCGTATTGTTCTCAAAGCCTTTTACTTTTAATGCCATTAAGAAAATGTCACGCACATCGTCTAGTAGTAAAATTTGGCCTTTGTATTCAGGCTTCCATAAATCAGCCCACTTGGTAATAGTTTTTGGGTCAATTTCGTCGGTATTCACCGTGATCGCCGTGCTACCCCAAAGATATGGCACGCTGTACTCGTTATTAGGATCGTATGATTGATTAAGTAAGTTTGGCTCTAGGTTGCCAAAATTGGTTAATTTCGATTTATCAATCGGCTGGATCAGATCGGCACGCTTCATACGCTCGATGAAAAACGTGGTCGGGATCGTAAGGTCGTAACCTTTGCCTTTTAATAACTGTAACTTAGCAAACATCGACTCATTACTATCAAATGTCGCCACTTCCACTTCAATGCCCGTTTCTTTAGTAAATTGCTTTAAAACGGTATCGGGAATGTAATCAGCCCAGTTGTATAACACTACTTTTTCAGCTGCTACTGCAGAAAAACTCATCAGCGTTGCCGCTGCAAGTGTTAACCATTTATTCATTTGTTTGTTCCTTTATACGCAAATGATTGCAAAAGTATATTTAAGCATCACTATTTACGCTTGTAGCGCAGTAATAGCTGTGAAATAACGATTAAGACTACCGAGCCAACAAACAGCAAGGTAGAAATGGCATTGACCTCTGGCGACACACCAACACGCACCATGGAATACACTTTTAACGGTAATATTTCATAGCCCGGCCCGGTGACAAAGGCGCTAACAATCACATCATCAATTGATAAGGTGAAACTGAGTAACCACCCTGACGCCACTGCTGGCAAAATCATAGGCAGGATAATTTTGCTAAATACTTGCCACTCGTTCGCGCCTAAATCGCGCGCAGCTTCAGTGACCGACATATCAAGGCCCTTAAGTCTTGAGAACACACTAATGATCACAAACGGTAAGCAGAAAGTAATGTGCGCTATCAATAGGGAAATATAGCCAAGCTCTATCCCTAAGGTGACAAATAAGATCAGCAGCGCAATGGCCATCACGATATCAGGCGTTAACATACTGACAAACACTAAAGACGATACTGCGCCTTTGCCGTAAAAACGATACCGCTGCAATGCCACCGCTGCTAATGTACCAATTACGGTGGCCGCAGTGGCACTGGTGATACCAACAACCAATGAGTGCCAAGCGGCTTGCATCAAGGCATCGTTTTCAAATAACTTCTCATACCATTTAAAGGTAAAACCTTGCCATTTATTGCCATATCTAGAGCCGTTTACCGAGTTCACCATTAAGACAAAAATCGGGCTGTAAACGTAAAACAGTACGAGGCCAATAAAGCCGAATTTAAAAGTCTGAGTCATTGATGCCCCCTTGACGGTTAGACAACTTAGTCGCGCGGTAATAAAGCCACAACATAAATGACAGCAATATTATCATCAGTACACTCAGGGCTGCGCCAAACGGCCAATCTCGGGTTTGAATAAATTGATTTTTTATCACGTTACCCAGTAATGCGTGTTTCGAGCCACCCAATAAATCGGCGACAAAAAACATGCCCATGGCCGGTAAAATCACCATCAGACTGCCCGCAACAATGCCCGGCAAGGTGAGCGGCAAGGTGATGCGCCATAGCCGTTGCGCCGCATTGGCGCCTAAATCTTTGGCAGCATCCAATAATCGTAAGTCTAGTTTTTCCATCGCCGAATAAATCGGTAAGATCATAAACGGCAATAAGATGTAACTCAGACCAAAGATCACCGCAAACGGGGTGTACAGTAAGTCTAACGGCTTATCAATCAGCCCTATCCCTAACATGGCATCGTTAATCAAACCCTTCTTACCCAGCAGGTATTGAATGGCATAGATACGCACTAACGAGTTAGTCCAAAAGGGTACGATTAATAAGAATAAGATGATCGGGCGCCATTTACTTGGCAAGCTCATCAGGCACATCACAAACGGATAAGCAATGGCCAAACAAATGCACGCCGTGATCAGCGCCATCGACAATGAGTCCCACAGTAAGCTGATAAAGCTAGGATCAAATACGCTGCGCCAGCCATCAAGACTGAACTCAAAGCGAATTAAAAAATCTGGGTCGCGGGTTAAAAAGCTCGTCACCAAGACCATTAAGCTCGGCACCAGTACAAACAATGCCAACCAGCTAGTGGCAAGGCCTATCGCCCAAAACCGAAATTGATTAATTTGCATATTCATAAGGCAACACCACTTCCCAGCCTGTCGTCCATTGCAACGCTACTTTTTGTTCTAATCGATAGTCAAAATCGGGGTCATCTTCGTCAAAAAATTCACTGGCGATCACTTTTGTGCCTGACGCTAAACGAATGTAAGAATCTAAGGTTTTGCCTTTGTAGCTGCATTCGTAAATATGGCCTTCTACGTGAACCGAGTCTAAGACTAATTCAGACTTGGTTAACCTGATATCTTCAGGGCGCAGTAATACATGTACTTTATCGTCAGCGACAAAAGGATGATCGGTTTTCACCACCCAATCAGCCCCTTCAGCAACCACTTCAACATGTTGCTCGTCAATTCGGCGTACTACATGGCCATCAAATTGGTTAATTTCACCGATGAAACGGGCAACAAACAAATTGGCGGGATTTTCGTAGATTTCACGGGGTGTACCAATTTGCTGTACCTTGCCTTTGTTGAGTACCACAATACGATCCGACATCGACAAGGCTTCTTCTTGATCGTGAGTCACATAGACAAAGGTGATGTTCAACTGACGCTGTAATCGTTTTAGCTCAATTTGCATCTCTTGGCGCAGTTTGTAATCAAGTGCGCTGAGAGATTCATCAAGTAGTAACAAACGTGGACGGTTAACCACCGCTCGCGCAATGGCAACGCGCTGCTGTTGTCCGCCTGATAATTGATGCGGCTTGCGCTGAGCAAAGCTGTCAAGGCGCACCATGCGCAGTGCTTCATCAACACGGGTTTTGATGTCTGCTTTAGCGACCTTGTGCATTTTTAAGCCAAACGCGATGTTTTCGTATACCGTCATATGAGGGAATAAAGCATAGCTTTGAAACACGGTATTAACTGGGCGCAGCTCAGCTTTGAGTACCGCAAGGTTTTGCTGATCCAGCATCACACTGCCGCAATCTTCTTGTTCAAAGCCTGCAATAATGCGCAGTACCGTGGTTTTACCACAGCCAGAAGGGCCTAATAAGGTGAGGAACTCACCATCATAAATAGTGAGATCTAACGCGTCGAGCACCGTGTTGTCGGCAAACGTTTTACTGACCCCAGAGAGTTGCAAAAGAGGTTGATACTCAGTCACAGTCTATATTCCAAATGGGTAGCCATGTCGGTTGTCCACCTTAAGGTGAACCACCCTCATGGGCTGTCAAAATAACCTTGGCATGCACCCACACCAAGAATGATAATTTGTGTCATTTTTATTTACATTTCAAACGGGATAGCGTTGAAATGTCAGCCTAGCTTGCACTAATACTGGCTATTTTTTTACGTTATTTTGCCCTGAGATTTGGCCTCAGTGTGGCATCAAGCAACACGTAGGCACGCTGCTGATTTTTCGGCATTTTAACTTGAAAAACGCTAAACACAACAATTATATACAGCTTCAGCAGAAATAATTTAAATCTTTTAGATTCAATATGTTAAACCTGGTAGTCATCGAGCCTTGTGGCAAGTGTATAGCACCAAGGGGAACCAGCCACTCATCACAATGATAAATTAACCGCTTACTTATCACCCCAACAATATTAATAAGTTCAACAAACAACTTATTCATAAAGCTCAAAGACTAATTGAAATGACTACAAGTAATAGAAAATAGCATATTGCACCCCGTTAAATAGCAGCAAAGATCCAAGAAATTCAATTAAGTCACATTTTTGTGCTTTTTTTGCACAGTTTGCTTGACCAACAACCTGCCTCGATATACTGTATACACATACAGCGTGTATATTTAAACAAGAGGCAAACTATGCAGCTCATATCTCATTCATTATCTCAGCCTAATCTTGAGTCTATGACGTTAGATTTATCCACTTTGATGGACAAAATGGATGAGTCAACAGCGCTAGCCAAGCAGCCTGTTAATCAAAGCGAACGCTATAATTCATTACTCGATAAATTGATTCATTATGGTCAGCAGTCGGGTTGGTTAGTATTTATTGACCCTCCGGCAAAGTTAAATTTACCTTTGTTAACCAGCCTAGGTGTAAATAGTCAAAAAATATTATGTATTAAATCACATCAACAGCTGAGTAAAGCGCGATGCTTAGAATTAGCCTTACAATCAACTCACACCCGTTTAGTGGTTTGCAGCATTGACGGCTTACAAAGTGCTAGCTTATCAAAGCTGAAAGCGGCGGCTCAAATTGGCATGGGAGCGGCTATTTTTCTCGATGGGAATGATATTGCTCAAGCGCAGCATACAACTAGATTGCACTAGTTGCGCCACCCCCTCTTTGACACGTTATTTTAGGTATAAAAAAACCTCCCTGGTGGAGGTTTTTTATTATCTTTTATAGATAATTATCCAAGAATAGTAGCAAGCTCTTGGCTAACGGCATCAACACTTTGCGTACCGTCTAATTTATAGTACTTGCTTAGACCAGCTTCGGCATCTTTAGTGTAAAAGTCTACCAATGGCTTAGTTTGCTCGTGGTAGATAGCCAAACGCTTACGTACTGTCTCTTCTACGTCATCTGGACGAATAGCTAAGTCTTCACCGGTTACATCATCTTTACCTTCAACTTTCGGTGGATTGTAAACAAGGTGATAAACACGGCCTGAGCCAGGGTGAACACGGCGACCGCTCATGCGTTTAACAATCTCTTCGTCTGGCACATCAAATTCAAGAGTGTAATCAACATCAATGCCATTTTCTTTCATCGCGTTGGCTTGTGGGATCGTACGTGGGAAACCATCAAGCAAAAAACCCGCTTTACAGTCTTCTTGTGCAACACGCTCTTTAACTAAGCCAATGATTAAGTCATCTGACACTAGTTGGCCTGCATCCATTACTTCTTTTGCCTTCAAGCCTAATTCGGTACCGGCTTTAATCGCTGCGCGTAACATGTCACCAGTAGAGATTTGTGGCACGTTGTACTTTTCCATAATGAATTGAGCTTGTGTACCCTTGCCTGCCCCTGGCGCGCCTAAAAGAATAATGCGCATAAAAACTCCCCTAATAATATTGTGTGCTTTATAGTTTAAAAATTAAGAAGCAGCAATTTACACTGCTACCCTAAATTACTCAAGTCTATGACCACGTTAAGCCTGTTAAACCTTAGTCTAACGTTGTCGCACATGGCGGTAATGGGCTTGCTTCACGCTGTACATATTCTGATCTGCCACGTTGTATAACATTGAAAATGCAGTATTTTCAGTTGAAGCATAACCAATGCTACAACTAAACTGGTCAAACCCACCGAGCACATCAAAAGCGAAATCAACTCGAGGTTGTTCTTCTAATAAACGTTGATAAAGTAGTTGGTTTTGCTCTAATTGTTCATTCGTTAGGATAATGGCGTATTCGTCGCCACCTAACCGGTAGCACTTATCAGTGATACCATCGGCACAATAGCGTAGTAATTCGGCCACTTTAACCAGTAACTGGTCACCCACTTGATGACCTTTGTTGTCATTAACTTGTTTTAGGCCGTTGACATCGATGATAAATAAGCCGACTTCAGCATCTAACTGTGTCTCATAAGACTCTAAATCATCATCAAACGCTTTGCGGTTTGAGAGGCCTGTTAAGCTATCTGTATTAGCCAAATAATCGAGCTCTTGAGTTAACGCTCGTATTTCTAAAAAGCTACTGAGCTCTTTGCCAAACAATAATAGCCATTGCGAATACTCTATCGCTGGCATTTTATTGGCAGCTAACCAGCCGATCGGCTGTTGTCTACTGCCAAGTCGCAATACTGGCACCCCATTGTCCAGTGAACAAATACCCTGTTGCCACGCTTCATCACCAAACTGATTGACTTCTTCTTGCATTGCCACGAGATCAAAATTGGCGGATGTTGATTGCAACATCACCTCGCCATTACCACGCCCATCCGCTAAGTACAAAGCAAACTGCATTTTATCAATCGTTAACTGTAAGTTTTCTAATGTCAGGATTGCAACGTCCTCATTGCTCATGGCATTTTGCAATGCACGGCGATATAAAATCACCCGTTCGAGTACGGTATTACCTTCTTCCACTAAGCGTAACGTGTGCTCTAACTCTGCTGTGCGCTGCGAAACCTTATGCTCTAACTCTTTATTTAATTCTTCAACTCGGTTTAGATATTTTTCTCTTAAGGCATCGGCATTAATAAGCTCTGTATTTTTTTGTTTTAGGTGGATAACTTGATGCCCTATCGTGCGCTTCATTTCCGTGATGAGCTGATAAACTTGATTGAATTCAAGGATAATAAATCGATGCCGTTGTGGTGCATTGGAGTCAGACTGAAAATCACGGATGAGGGTGTAAAGTCGTCCAAGAGTCTTTGAGATCAAACGCGAAAATATGATAGTTATAAAAAGTGCAATACTAAGAGCGGCTATTTGTGCACTGAGTAAGGGAGCTAGCACTTCTTCAACCTCTTGAGCAAGACGTTCAGAGGGCTCGGCTAGTACCACTTTTATCTCAAAGGGGTTGAAATAGCCTTGTGGCTGCTCTGATACCACAAAATCATAAAAACTATACTCATCAGGGCTATTCCAATAATCGCCACCAATCCACTTGTCACCCAAGTAAAATGCCACGCTAAACTCAGGGATCACAAACCGTAGCACTTGGCTAAAACTGTCAATAGAAACCAACGCCAACAAATATCCGGTTTGTTTATCGTGAGAGTCATTTAAAGGGGTTATCAACGCTACGCCATACGGATTAGCAGCATTTGGAACGAGTTTGGAGTTGCTGTAGTGAATAAAGCCACTGTGATTCAAAGAACCATTTAAGCGCTTAAATTGGTCTAAGAAATTAGCACGTTGGACATCTGCAACGCTGGCCCCGATCCCGGTAATGATCTGACCTTGAGGATCCATATAGTACAGAGAATGGACCCCGCGATAGCTATTGGTAAATTGCCTAAATGTATTATTGATGACCCTCGGCTGAGTATCTTGTATATCACTTTGGCCTTTATCTTTTGCTAAGTAGCTAAGACTCGTACTCAACATCGATATGTGATTAATCAACTTTTCACCAGCTAAACGAGCATGTAAAGCTAAATTGTTTTGCGCCGCTTTTTCTACTGCGGCATAGGTCTGTTTGTATTGCATTACAGCGACAAAACTCGCAGGCGCAATAGCAACAGCTAAAATCAGTAAGACGGCAAATACAGGTAACCTTATTTGCATAAGCAATAGTTCCACTGCTGATTTTGAGTAACATACATCAAAGCCATCCTTGCTTTATGTTGTGTGGTTTGAGTTTAACACAGTTGGCTAACTTACTCGGCTTAGCTCACTGTTTATAGTTGAATGTGGACAGTTATTGAGTAATCCTTCCTATCTAAGTATAAAATATTCAGTGAAAATTGGCGTGACCCACTGCACTTATCTTTATTTAACAATAAAAAAGGGAGCATTTAGCTCCCTTTGATTAGCATTAACGGATGAATTTACTTCATCAGAAGCGCATTAATGCGACTAACAAACTCAGATGGATCATCTAAGCTGCCTTTTTCGGACAATACGGCTTGTTCAAGCAATAGATTTACCCACTCCTCAAACGACGCTTCATCTTGTATATCTGCCACATGCTTAACCATGGCATGATCTGGGTTTAACTCAAACACCGGTTTTTGTTCTGGTACGGTTTGGCCGACTGACTGCATCAGCTTAATCATTTGAGTGCTCATGTCATGAGCGCCAGCAACAATACAAGATGGCGTATCCGTTAAACGGTGAGTAAGGCGCACCTCTGCCACTTTGTCACCTAACGCAGTTTTAGCCCGCTCTAAGAAGCTAGCAAATTCAGTTTCTTGCTTCTCTTTTTGCTCTTTCGCTTCAGCATCTTCTAAATCGCCAAGATCTAAATCACCTTTGGTTACCGATACTAACTGCTTACCTGCAAACTCGTTTAAGTGGCTCAATAACCATTCGTCGATACGATCATACATTAAGAAGACTTCAATGCCTTTTTTGCGGAAAATCTCTAAATGAGCAGAGTTTTTCGCCGCATTAAAGCTATCAGCCGTAATGTAATAAATCTTCTCTTGACCTTCTTTCATGCGCTCAATATACGCATCGAAAGAAACATTCTGTACTGCTTCATCATTATAGGTTGAAGCAAAACGCAGTAACTTAGCCACCTTATCTTTATTAGCGAAGTCTTCAGCAGGGCCTTCTTTTAACACTTGACCAAATTCATTCCAGAACGGCTGGTATTTCTCTTCATCTTTAGCCAGTTTTTCCAGCATCGACAGCACGCGTTTGCTGCAAGCATTACGCAACTTAGTGGTCACTTTCGTATCTTGAAGAATTTCACGCGACACGTTTAGCGGAAGATCGTTTGAGTCAAGTACCCCTTTAACAAAACGCAGGTAAGTCGGCATAAACTGGTCGGCATCATCCATGATGAATACACGCTGCACATAGAGTTTTAAGCCATGTTGTTTCTCGCGGTTCCACATATCAAATGGTGCACGCGCAGGGATATACAATAAACTGGTGTATTCTTGCTCACCTTCAACGCGGTTATGAGACCACTTTAGTGGATCTTCAAAGTCGTGCGAAATATGTTTGTAAAACTCTTTGTATTCTTCGTCTGATATTTCACCTTTACTGCGAGTCCACAGTGCGGTTGCTTTGTTTACCGACTCCCAATAACCTGGCTTAGCTGGAATTTTTTCACCATCTGGCCCTTCAGACTCAGGCTCTTCCGCTTTCCACATTTCGACAGGAATACTGATATGGTCAGAATACTTACTGACAATTTGGCGTAATTGCCATTCGTTAAGTAAATCATCTTCACCTTCGCGTAGGTGTAAGATAATCTCAGTACCGCGATCTGCCTTAGTAATATCGGCTACGGTATAATCACCTTCGCCAGCAGACTGCCATTGCACACCTTGCTCATGACTCACACCAGCAGCACGTGTGTTAACGGTTACTTTATCTGCCACGATAAAAGCAGAGTAAAAACCAACACCAAATTGACCAATAAGCTGTGAGTCACGCGCTTGATCACCCGATAGCTGGTTAAAGAATTCTTTTGTACCTGATTTTGCAATCGTTCCTAAGTGCTCAATCACTTGATCACGAGTCATACCAATACCATTATCTGAAATGGTAATGGTTTTAGCGTCTTTGTCGAAACTTAAGCGAACTTTGAGGTCGCCATCATTTTCGTACAAGGTGTCATCTGATAACGCTTTGAAACGCAGTTTGTCTGAAGCATCTGCGGCATTAGACACTAACTCACGAAGGAAGATCTCTTTGTTACTATACAAAGAATGGATCATTAGCTGTAATAGTTGTTTTACTTCGGCTTGAAAGCCATGAGTTTCTGTATGTACGGCGTCTGTCATCTTACGTCTCTTATTTTACAGGGTTTAACACTAGGACTAAGGTGGGGTTACAGTGGAGGGGTTTCAAGGGAAAATTGATAAATTTTCCCTTTTTTGTTGGTTTTGCTACTTAATAGAGATGCGACCCGCAAAAGAATGGGACAAAGTTGTGCCATCAACAAGCTCTAGCTCGCCACCTACAGGCACGCCATGAGCAATTCGGCTAACATTGATTTGCTGCTCTCGAGCTAACTCCGCAATATAATAAGCCGTCGCCTCACCTTCCACGGTAGGATTGGTAGCCAAAATAAGCTCACTTATATTGCCTTTAGCTAAACGCGTTGCCAAGATATCGAGCCCTATATCATTGGGACCAATACCATCTAGAGGGGAGAGATGCCCCATTAAGACAAAATAGGTGCCTGAAAACTGCGCGGTTTGCTCAATAGCCAATAGATCAGCTGGACTTTCGACGACACATAATTGGCCGCTTTGTTGACGCTTTGGATTTAAACATAAGCGACAAATATCATCTTCGGTAAAGGTACGGCAACTTTGACAGTGCCCGATATTATCAATGGCCGAAGCAAGAACGTGGCTTAACTTACTCGCGCCACTGCGGTTTTTATCCAGTAAATAAAAAGCCATCCGCTGAGCTGATTTCGGGCCAACACCGGGTAAACATTGTAAGCTTTTGATTAATTCATCTAATAACGGGCTAAAACTCATATACAGCGTTGCTCCACTTTAAATATTCATTGTTAAGTTAAATGTGGTTAATAGCCACAGCCAGCTAGCCGTTACTGTGAGTAAAAGAGCACCACAAAGCTATGCTTGTTTAGATGTCTGGGCAGTAGCAATACGAATCCAACTCCAAGAATGGCTACTTTATAGTTTTTACAGATAAAAAAAAACCTGACTCAAGGTCAGGTTTTTATCGATTTGGAGCGGTACACGAGGCTCGAACTCGTGACCTCAACCTTGGCAAGGTTGCGCTCTACCAGCTGAGCTAGTACCGCATCACAATTAGCTCATAGTTTAAGAGATTCACAAACAAAGGTTGCGTCTCTCTATGATGCAGCAGAGCTAGTACCGCATCACATTTAGCTCATAATTTAGATAAGTCACAACAAAGGTTGCGTCTCTCTACAATGCAGCTGAGCTAGTACCGCACCACATTTAGCTCATAGTTTAAGAGATTCACAAACAAAGGTTGCGTCTCTCTGGATGCAGCTGAGCTAGCACCGCATCACATTTAACTCTATTGTTGCTGAGTTAGGCTTTAGAACTAATGGTGCCCGGGGCCGGACTTGAACCGGCACGCTCTTACAAGCGAGGGATTTTAAATCCCTTGTGTCTACCAATTTCACCACCCGGGCGACACTAAAACTTTAAATATGGAGGCGGAACCCGGAGTCGAACCGAGGTCGTCTGATTTGCA
>NZ_JAIMJA010000012.1:38882-143391 GCF_021295315.1 Motilimonas cestriensis
ATCAGGTGCATGGCCACTCTGCCATTCCGCCATATTGTATCGATTTGGAGCGGTACACGAGGCTCGAACTCGTGACCTCAACCTTGGCAAGGTTGCGCTCTACCAGCTGAGCTAGTACCGCATCACATTTAGTTCATAACTTAGATAAATCACAACAAAGGTTGCGTCTCTCTATGATGCAGCTGAACTAGTACCACATCACATTTAGCTCATAATCTAAGAGAGTCAATGCAAAGGTTGCGTCTCTCTATGATGCAGCTGAACTAATACTGCATCACATTTAACTCTATTGTAGCTGAGTTAGGCTTTGGAACTAATGGTGCCCGGGGCCGGACTTGAACCGGCACGCTCTTACAAGCGAGGGATTTTAAATCCCTTGTGTCTACCAATTTCACCACCCGGGCGACACTAAATTTTAAATATGGAGGCGGAACCCGGAGTCGAACCGAGGTCGTCTGATTTGCAATCAGGTGCATGGCCACTCTGCCATTCCGCCATATTGTATCGATTTGGAGCGGTACACGAGGCTCGAACTCGTGACCTCAACCTTGGCAAGGTTGCGCTCTACCAGCTGAGCTAGTACCGCATCACAATTAGCTCATAATTTAAGAGAGTCACTACAAAGGTTGCGTCTCTCTACGATGCAGCTGAGCTAATACCGCATCACACTTAGTTCATAACTTATGATAAATCACAACAAAGGTTGCGTCTCTCTATGATGCAGCTGAACTAATACCGCATCATAACCAACTCAATTAAAAGCTGAGTTAGACTTTAGAACTAATGGTGCCCGGGGCCGGACTTGAACCGGCACGCTCTTACAAGCGAGGGATTTTAAATCCCTTGTGTCTACCAATTTCACCACCCGGGCGACACTAAACTTTAAATTTTTGGAGCGGTACACGAGGCTCGAACTCGTGACCTCAACCTTGGCAAGGTTGCGCTCTACCAGCTGAGCTAGTACCGCATCACATCTACGCTCATTTCTCTACAGCTGAACTTACTGCTTGTTTTATGTAACTGCCAAGCTACATGGGCCAACTAAAGTTGCTTTCGCTGCTTCGTTGCCGGATGTGCTGCGCATTCTAATGATTAAAACGAACCAGTCAACACACTTTTTTAAACTTTTTGATTGCTCGCCTATAAATTACGCAAAGCGAATATTTATTAGTCAAACAAGGCCCTTATTGGCCACTGAGATCTTTCCAAGCAGCCGAAAGGTAGCTAAACATCGACCAGAAAGTAAGCGCTGTCGCGATATACAATAGTCCGAGACCAAAATATTCCATCCAGTCAGCTTGTTGCCAGATAAGTGCAATAAGCGCCACCATTTGTGCGGCTGTTTTCCATTTTCCTATCGATGAAACGGCTACATTAGCCCGCTTCCCTAACTCAGCCATCCACTCTCGCAGTGCCGAAATAATAATTTCACGACTGATCATCGTCAGTGCAGGGATAGTCACCCAAAGAGAACTGTAATGTTCAACAATGACAACCAGTGCCGCGGCAACCATCACCTTGTCTGCAACAGGGTCTAAAAATGCGCCAAATGCGGTTTGCTGTTTAAGTTTGCGCGCGAGGTATCCATCAAAATAATCGGTTACCGCCGCTAACCAGAAAAAGAACGCAGCCCAGAATGCAGCATGCTCTATAGGAAGGTAATAGCATAAGACGAATAC
Source organism: Motilimonas cestriensis (assembly GCF_021295315.1). Lineage (GTDB taxonomy): Bacteria > Pseudomonadota > Gammaproteobacteria > Enterobacterales > CBDFNC01 > Motilimonas > Motilimonas cestriensis. Next base: position 40,562 of record NZ_JAIMJA010000012.1, read on the forward strand.
GGGGATCAGAAAAACGCGAAAAGCAGTTAAAATATTGGGAATATTAATCATTATGGTTACAACGTTAAATTAGCGCATGGTCAGTCGGTTAATGGTGCAATGTATCATAGATCTTTTGTGCAAGCTCATGACTTATACCCGGGACACGAGCAAGATCATCTACAGATGCTTTTTTAACCTCCTGTAAGCCACCCAAATAGGTCAATATAGCTTGTCGTCGCTTTGGCCCAACCCCGGCAATAGACTCAAGAGTACTTTGTTTTCTTGCTTTATCACGTCGTTGCCGGTGCCCTGTGATCGCAAAGCGGTGCGATTCATCCCGAATATGTTGGATTAGGTGCAACGCAGGCGAATCTGCAGCCATTTCAAGCTCTTCATGAGTTTGCCCCATGATTAAAGTTTCAAGGCCTGCCTTACGGGTTACGCCTTTTGCTATGCCAATAAGTAAGGGCTCTTTTTCAACAAAGTTTGCACTAAAATCATCCAGTACGGCTTCCGCTTGGGCAAGCTGCCCCAAACCGCCATCAATAAATACGATGTCAGGAATATTTTCCACCGCCTGCAAATCGCGAAAACGTCGCGTCAGCACTTGTTTCATAGCCGCATAATCATCGCCAGGAGTAATGCCGCTAATATTGAATAGACGATAATCAGACTTCAGTGGCCCTTCTCGATTAAACACCACCGATGAGGCAACGGTTTTTTCTCCCATCGTGTGAGAGATATCGTAGCACTCAATCCGCTTAATAGGTTGCTCTAAATCTAATGCTTCTTGCAATAAATAAAACCGCTGCAGCATAGTGCTTTTATGACTCAGTTGGCTGGTCAGAGCCGACTGAGCATTAGTACACGCCAGCCGCAAAAACCCCGCTCTATCCGCTCGCACCTTCTCGGTCAGCACCACTTTATATTTAGCAAACTCCGACAGTGCAGCAGAGATCGCAGCCTGTTCTTCTAATGCTTGGCTAATCAATATTTGCTTGGGTATCACCCGCCCATTAGCACCAGATAAATAAAATTGACTGATAAATGCGGTAAATACTTCGTCTGCCGAACTGGCATTAGGTACTTTGGGGAAATAACTACGGCTACCAAGTACTTGCCCTTGGCGTATAAACAGTACATGAATACATGCCATGCCATTTTGGTAGGCAAAACCAATCGCATCAAGTTGCTCGCCTGCACCAGTGACACTTTGCTGCTCTGATACTTTGCGCAGTGCTTGAATTTGGTCCCGAAAGCGCGCCGCTTGCTCAAACTGTAATTGATCACTTGCTTGCTGCATTTTTTCAATCATCTGACCGATCACATCTTGGCTTTTACCTTGTAAAAACAAAGTCGCTAACTCAACTTGCTGCTGGTACTCATCATCCGAGACCATATTGGTACAAGGCCCTAAACAGCGCTTTAGTTGGTATTGCAAGCAGGGCCGTGAACGATTTTTGTAGTAACTATCTTCACACTGACGCACAGGAAAGATCTTTTGCATTAAATGCAAACTTTCTCGCACTGCACCGCCGCTAGGATAAGGACCAAAAAATTGCCCTTTCGATTTTTTACTACCGCGGTATACACCAAGACGGGGATGCTTGTGATCGGTGATAACAATATAAGGATAAGATTTATCATCACGCAGCAATACGTTATAGCGCGGCATGTATTTTTTAATGTAGTTGTGCTCAAGGATTAACGCTTCAGTTTCGGTATGAGTGACAGTGACATCAATCGCGGCAATATTTTTAACGAGAACGCGGGTCTTTTCATTATCAAGGTTAGAGCGAAAGTAACTACTAAGGCGATTTTTTAAATTTTTAGCCTTACCAACATAAATCACAGTTCGCGAGCTATCGTACATACGATAAACCCCAGGTTGTTGCGTCACGGTTTTGAGGAAAGCTGCTGAATCAAATACTTGGGTCATAACTTCTTACATAAGACAAAAATAAAAAAGGTGCCCTGAGGCACCTAGTTCACAATCAAACGTTATTCTTCAGATTGCGTTTATAGGGTATCCGCATCTAACATACCATGACGGATAGCTAAGTGTGTTAACTCTACGTCGCCACTGATATCCAATTTATTAAATAAGCGATAACGATAGCTGTTAACCGTTTTCGGGCTTAAGCTTAATTGTTCCGAAATTTCGGTAACTTTCTGCCCTTTGGTAATCATTAACATGATTTGAAGCTCGCGCTCCGACAGGTTTTTGAATGGATTCTCATCATCCGGGGAAAAATGAGCCAAAGCCATTTGTTGTGCAATTTCAGGAGACAAATAGCGTTGCCCTGCATTCACCACTCGAATTGCATTCAATACTTCATCAGGTGCCGCGCCTTTTGTTAAGTAACCAGCAGCGCCGGCCTGCATTACCTTGGTTGGAAAAGGGTTTTCAGTGTGGATCGTTAGTACAACTATTTTGATATCGGGATTGTATCTTAAGATTTTACGGGTGGCTTCTAACCCACCAATACCCGGCATGTTCATATCCATTAGGATGACATCAGGATTATTATCCCGGCACCACTGCACTGCAGCTTCGCCACTTTGAGCTTCACCCACTACCTTGATGCCACGAATGTCTTCGAGAATACGTCGGATCCCTGTTCTTACCAACTCATGGTCATCAACAAGAAATACGTTAATCAAGAGAATTACTCCGCACAATACTGATAGACCGTTTCGGAATTAAAGCGGTCTTTGCTTGATGATAACCAAACTAATCCAATTAAAAAACACAAAAGCAGTATATCGGGTACATATTTGCAAATTTGCAACACAACGCAAAGAAATGAATTTAAAATTATAATAAGCAATTGTTTCTGTTGTTATTTGTGGGATTGGTTGGTTTTTCTTTGGAATCGCATAGCAGGAAAGAAATGGCGGAGGAGGAGAGATTTGAACTCTCGGTGAGCTATTAACCCACGCCGGTTTTCAAGACCGGTGCATTCGGCCACTCTGCCACCCCTCCGCAGCGGGGCGCATAATACTGGATATAAACCGGTGATTGCAAATAAAAAATCCACTTTTCAGTGATTTTTCTTAAACTGCTTGTTTTGGCGCCATTAATTCATTTTTCTGTGACAAGAAAGCCTAAGCTAGGATAAACTAATATCACTGATATCTTATCATCGGCAGTTCAACAGGTTAATTTGATCTAAAGTGTGATAATGTCAGTACTTGAAATAATAGGGGCTAACCCAAACTAATAATTAAATAGTACCGTTCTTTTATATTATAGCGTGAGTGACTAACTAGTAATCATGCTACAACACAGAGCAACGGTGTAAGATGCAAAGCAGATTCGTACAACATTTTTTACGAGGATTCAGCAATGAACCAATATAGCCAAACTCAAACGGTTGAACGCGTCAGCGAAACCAACAAAGTGCTCCGCAATACCTACTTCCTACTCGGCCTAACTTTAGCCTTTTCATCTATTGTTACAGCGGTGTCTGTAGCTTTGATGGCACCACCAGTGCATTGGGTCGTGTTTCTAGTCGGTGCTTATGGTCTTATGTTTTTAACGGAAAAAAATCGTAACTCAAGTTTAGGCTTGGTATTTGTTTTCCTATTTACCGGCTTTATGGGTTACACCTTGGCGCCAATGATAGGTATGTTCCTGTCTGCTGGTGCCGGCGAAACGGTGCTGACCGCATTGGGTGGTACTGCGCTTGCGTTCTTTGCCACATCCGCTTACGCACTCACCACTAAACGAGACCTATCATTCTTAAATGGCATGATAGTAACCGGTTTTGTCGTGCTAATTGTTGCCATGATCGCTAACATCTTTTTAGCTATGCCTGCATTATCTCTGGCTATTAGTAGCTTATTCATTCTGTTTTCATCTGCAGTGATCATGCTAACGACACAGAACATTATCCGAGGTGGCGAAACCAACTATATTTCAGCAACCGTTACCTTATATGTATCCATCTACAATATCTTCGTTAGCTTATTAAGCATCTTAGGTATTGGCGGTGACGACTAAGTCGCTTTAGGTTAGCCCTTGGCTTAATCTAAATCATGAAAACTCAAAAAAGCCCCTACTGAAAGGGGCTTTTTGTTTATGGATGTTTTACACTGAAAGCTGTTTGATTTCATCGATGTTTGGATAACCTTCCCCTCCTATGCAACCCTTACTCAATCTGATCCAAGACCAGCTTCGCACATTAATGACACACACTTATTTTCATGCCGGAACGCGAGTCTTGTGTGCCATTAGCTTTACACTATTGCCAGCCCTGTTATGGCAACAAACGGAATTGTCTCTTACTCTTGCTCTCGGTGTGGTCGCTTGTGGTATTGCCGAAACTGACGATGCCAGTGTCAACCGATTAAAAAGCCTAAGCATCACCTTAGTCTGCTTCTTAATTGCGTCATTTTCTGTTGAGTTGCTTTATGCCACACCAACTCTGTTTGTTATTGGTTTAGCCAGCTCTACTTTTATTTTTATTATGCTTGGCATTTTTGGCCAACGGTATGGTCAAATCGCCTTTGGCGCGCTAATTATCGCGATATACACCATGATCGGCTACCAAAGTGACCACCCTTTTTATATTCAACCTCTAATGCTCACTGCTGGTGCCTTATGGTACGGGCTATTTTCACTTATGTGGGCATTTGCCTCACCTTACCGTTCACTACATGAACAATTAGCTCAGCTGTACTTCAATCTAAGTCGTTATCAGTTGGAGAAATCACGCTTTTTTGGTAGCAATCAAACCGATTGGCTGGCGGTAAGGCAAAACCTCGTTGTGCAAAATATCAACGTGGTGAACAGTCTCAATATTTGCAAAGATACACTCAATAACCGTTTGCACGACTCGGGCAAAAAAGAGCGTCTTGATTTGTTATTGCAGTATTATCTGATCGCGCAGCAAATACATGAGCGGGTCACGGCCACTCATTACCAATACAGCCAGCTAGAAAGTGCTTTCTCTGAAACGCAAATGACGCAAGGGTTTCACCAGTTAATTTCGCAATTATCTGAAGCCAGTCACCAGTTAGGAAAATGTATTTTAATGCGTAAGAGTTATACCGTGCCAGCATCATTAAGCTGGACGGTAAAAGCCCTGCAGGATCAACTGGAGCACCTCAATAATAAACACCATTTTGATACTTCGTTATTTACTCCTTTATCTTTTGTACTCAAAAACTTAACGGGTATTCATAAACTTTTATTAGAAGCCAGTGAAATCAGCCATACAGGCAGCCGCCTATTGGACGATGCTAAATTATCAACTGAGCCCAAAATTGCAACATGGGATCGCATTACACACCACATTAAAAGTCGCTCTGCCATATTTAGACACGCGATTCGCATGAGCCTGTGTTTTGTCACTGGCTATTTACTCTTACAGTATTTGGATCTAGAGAAAGGCTATTGGGTGCTGTTAACTTGCTTATTTGTTTGCCAACCAAGCTTCAGTGAAACACGTAAGCGATTGATTCAACGTGTTATTGGCACCTTTATCGGGGTCGCGATTGGTTTTCCATTGCTCTACCTATTACCCGGTGTGTACGGCCAATTTTTTGTCTTAGCCCTATCAGCATTCTTCTTCTTTACTTACCTGAAAACGAATTACAGCATTGCTGTAATTTTCATTACCGTATTTGTGATGATGGTGTTTAACTTACTATCAGGCACAGGTTTAGAGGTGGTATGGCCGCGAATTCAGGAAACCGTATTGGGTAGTGTGCTTGCCGTATTAACCGTGAGTTTTATTTTGCCGCAGTGGCAGTACAAACGCATTCCAAACCTGCTGTCATTATCATTGCACGCCAATTTAAATTACTTTGAACACGTCGTTGAGCAATATCATGATGGCAAGCAGGAGTCTCTCCCCTATCGTATCGCGCGCCGCGATGCACATATTGCCGACATTAATCTGGCCAGTGCTTGGCAAAATATGCTGATAGACCCAGGTTCAAAGCGAAAACTAGTTAAAGAAAGTTACGCTCTTACTAATCGTAATAATGCCTTATTAGCCTATATTTCAGCCTTAGCTGCGCATCGAGCCCCCTTTAGTGAGCTTGAAACGCGGCCCGATCTCGCGCCAATTTTGGCATTAACCAGACAAGCATTGAATAAAGCGATTCAAAGTATTGAAACCCCCGATTGTGGTCACACTGAAATAGAGGCACAATTACCGCCACTAAAAATCACCGAACTGACCCCAGAGCAGTTGTCAATTGTGCAGCAGCTGCAATTGATTGCTAATACCGCTACGGATATTCAAGCCCTTGCTTGTAATATCACCAACGTAAAGTAGGTCAGAAACGTTAATTGAGCGTAAAAGAGAAGATTATGTACACCATTAATGGCGAAACCATTGCCACCGACAAACAGGGCTATTTACTTGATCTTAACTTATGGTCAAAACCATTAGCTGAATTGATTGCAGAGCAAGAAAAGATCGAAATGAGCGAAGCCCATTGGGAAGTGGTGTTGTTTGTCCGTGAATTTTACCTTGAGTTTAATACCTCGCCTGCCGTGCGCGCATTAGTAAAAGCCATGGGCAATAAATTTGGCCCAGAAAAAGGAAATAGCCGCTACTTATTTAAACTATTTCCACAAGGTCCGGCCAAGCAAGCCACCAAGATAGCTGGCCTGCCTAAACCGGCTAAATGCCTTTAACCAGTACTTTGCCCAACTAAAGCAAATAAAAACGCCGCTGTTATCAGCGGCGTTTTTATTATTAGACGTAAATAGCTTACTATCAGCCGAGGTGCGTTAAGCCACCCATGTAAGGTACTAGCGCAGCGGGTACCTCAATGCGACCATCCGCCAATTGATAGTTTTCTAGCACCGCAACCAAAGTACGACCGACCGCTAAACCAGAGCCATTTAAGGTATGGATAAGTTCAGGCTTTTTCGCGCCTTCAGGGCGAAAACGAGCTTGTAAACGACGCGCTTGGAAATCACCCACATTCGAACAAGATGAAATTTCACGATAGGTGTTTTGCGCCGGTAACCATACTTCTAAATCAAACGTTTTAGTTGCGCCAAAGCCCATGTCACCAGTACATAGCGCCATTACGCGATACGGCAAGCCTAGCTTTTGCAATACGGCTTCCGCATGACCGGTTAGCTCATCTAACGCTGCAAAACTCTTTTCAGGATGCACTAATTGCACCATTTCAACTTTGTCGAACTGATGTTGACGAATTAAGCCACGGGTATCACGGCCGTAAGAGCCCGCTTCACTACGAAAACACGGTGTGTGCGCCGTCATCTTAATAGGTAAGTCAGATTCAGCGTAAATCGTATCGCGCGACATGTTTGTTAGCGGCACTTCAGCTGTTGGGATCAAAGATAAACCTTGGCCTTCTTCTGTCGCTGGCTGGGTATGGAAAAGATCGCCACCAAACTTAGGCAACTGACCGGTGCCATATAAGCTGTCAGCATTGACTAGGTAAGGCACGTACATTTCGGTGTAACCGTGCTCAGTGGTATGCAAGTCCAACATAAACTGCGCCAACGCACGGTGCATACGAGCAATTTGTCCCTGCATCACAATAAAACGTGAGCCGGTAATTTTAACGGCTGCAGGAAAATCTAACCCACCCAAGGCTTCGCCTAAATCAACGTGATCTTTAACTTCAAAATCATAAGCCTTTGGCTCACCCCAACGGCGAATTTCAAGGTTTTCAGTCTCATCTTTACCGACAGGCACCGACTCATGAGGTAAATTAGGAATACTTAATGACAGCTCATTAAGCTCAGTCATCAATGCCGTTAGTTGCTCTTTAGCCGCATCAAGCTCTTCACCGAACTTATTCATTTCAGCGCGCAGCGGTGCAATGTCTTCACCCCGTTTGGCGGCAGCACCAATAGATTTGGATCGACTGTTACGCTCAGCTTGTAGATTCTCAGTGCGAACTTGTAGCTCTTTACGTTGATTTTCTAATGTATGGAGCTTTTCCACATCAAGTTCATAACCGCGTGAGGCCAATTTGGCCGCAACTTCGTTTAAATCACCACGCAAAAATTTAGGATCTAACATGCTTAACCTTTAACTTTTTATTATTAATTGGGTGCCGATCCATGCAGCGATAAGACAAACCACCACATTGATAACGACATTTAATACGGCTTTGATTAGCTCACCTTGTTGGATGAGTAATAAACTGTCCATGGAAAACGTGGAAAACGTGGTTAACGCACCGAGTAGGCCAACGCCAATTAACTGTTTCCAAGGATTGGTATTGAGAATATTTTGCTCTAATAAAGCAAATATAACGCCCATTAACAGTGAGCCAATCACATTGACTATCAGTGTACCAAAAGGGAAGCCCTTTCCAAAAGTAGCAAGGGCCCAATTACTGATAAGAAAGCGCAAACACGCCCCTGTCGCGCCACCACACGCAACAAATGCCAGTGCTGTGTAATTAGTCATAGCGTTTATTCTCACTTAATTGGTCTTGCTCGCGCAGCCAATTAAGCTTATCTGAAATTTGTTTTTCCAAGCCGCGCTCGGTTGGAAAGTAATATTGTTGATGAGCGAGTGATTCCGGGAAATAGTTTTCACCTGCGGCATAAGCATTAGGTTCATTATGAGCATAGCGATACTCTGCGCCATGCCCTAACTCAGCGAGTAGCTGGGTTGGCGCATTACGTAAATGTACTGGTACAGGCGCATCGCCATGCTCCTTGGCATCACGAAGGGCCGCTTTAAACGCGTTATAAACAGCATTACTTTTTGGTGCACAAGCCAGATAAACAATGGCCTGTGCAATCGCGCGCTCACCTTCAGCAGGGCCAACGCGACTAAAACAATCCCAGGCTGACACCGCGACTTGCATGGCACGTGGATCGGCATTTCCCACATCTTCTGATGCAATAGCTAAACAGCGCCGCGCAATATACAAAGGATCGCAACCTGCTGTTAACATTCGAGCATACCAATAAAGCGCGGCATCAGGCGCTGAGCCACGAATGGACTTGTGCAAGGCAGAGATTAAATCAAAATAGATATCGCCTTGCTTATCAATGCTGGCCAATGGCCTACCCGCCACCGCTTTGAGTAAATCCTCAGTCAATCGTTTCTCGCCATTGACTAAGTCGGCCATATCAACCATCAATTCAATAAAATTAAGGACTTTACGGCCATCGCCCCCCGCTAATTGAACAGTCTTTTCTGCCAAACCATCAGCTAGCGTGACCGACACATCGGTAAAACCTTGCTTAACAGCACGCTCTATCATGGCTAATAAGTCGGTTGTTTCGAGCTTTTTTAACACATAAACACGGGCTCGCGATAGCAGTGCGTTATTGAGTTCAAACGAGGGATTTTCTGTGGTGGCACCAATAAAAGTAATGGTGCCATCTTCGATGTAAGGTAAAAAACCATCTTGCTGGCTTTTATTAAAGCGATGCACCTCATCGACAAATAACAAGGTACGTTGGCCCTGCTGACCATTTTGCTGCGCGCGCTCAATAGCAGCACGAATATCCTTTACCCCTGACGTAACCGCCGACAAACGCTCAACCTTGGCGTCACAATATTGAGCAGCTAACTCGGCTAAAGTCGTTTTACCTGTGCCCGGCGGTCCCCACAAGATCATAGAATGACAAAAGCCCGCTTCAAGGGCTTTTCTTAAGGGTTGCTCAGGGCCGATGATATGTTGCTGGCCAACATAGTGTTCTAAGCTCGTTGGCCGCATCCGCGCCGCCAACGGCCTAAAGTCAGGCGCAAAATTAAGACTTAAGTTATCCATTAACGCTGGTCATCAACCTCTACGCCTTCAGGGATAACAAACTCGAAGTCACTGTCTTTAAATGTACTTTTCGAATTAAACTCTGACAGCACAAACTGACTGGTTTGGCCTTGGCGCTCTTTAATACTAAAACCGATCAGTTGATCTTTTTGATTAAACTTCATAGTGAATTCAGCAATACTGGCTTGTTCATCCTTTGGCTTAATAACAAATTTTTGCTGTTGAGCCACAACCTCGTATTGCTGCCAAACTGCCTTATCGGTCGATGCCAATAATAGAAAAGGTGTTCCCGCAACGGCGTCGGCTTGATCGAGCAAAGTGACTTGCTCAACAAATGGGCTGTAAACCCACACCGTATTACCATTTGACAACACTAACTCTTCATCAGGCATCAATACTTGCCAGCGAAATTTATCCGGATGGGCAACGTTAAGCTCTCCTGATGCTTCTTGAATCACTTTTCCATCTAAATCTAATACTTGCTGCGAAAAGTTAGCTGAGAACTGCGATACTTTATGTAGCTTCTGCTGTAGATCTTGCGCGGCATCGGCCCACACTGAGCTTGAAAACAACATCAATGAGGTGAAGCCTGATGTTAATAATAACGATAATTTGTTCATCTTAATTCCTTGGCGGAGGGGGAGCTAATACTTCACGATTGCCATTATGGCCCGGCGCGCTCACTATGCCTTGTTGCTCCATTTGCTCAACAATACGTGCCGCGCGGTTGTAACCTATTTTAAATTTACGTTGTACACCTGATACAGAGCCACGGCGTGTTTCTGTTACAAAGGCAACGGCTTCATCATAGAAAGCATCAACTTCTTCGTCAGACTCAGACATTTCACCCGGCAACATATTTTCGGCAGTGGTATCGCCCGATAAAATATCATCAATATAATTTGGCTCACCACGTAACTTCCAATCTGCAACCACTTTATGTACTTCATGATCATCAACAAATGCGCCATGAACGCGCGTTGGAATAGAGGTACCTGGCGGTAAATATATCATATCGCCCATTCCCAATAATGATTCCGCACCTTGTTGATCCAAAATAGTGCGCGAATCAATTTTACTAGACACTTGAAACGCCATTCTGGTTGGGATATTAGCCTTGATTAAGCCAGTGATGACATCTACTGATGGACGCTGGGTCGCGAGAATTAAATGGATCCCCGCCGCACGCGCTTTTTGCGCAATACGCGCGATTAGCTCTTCTACCTTCTTACCGACAATCATCATCATGTCAGCAAATTCATCAACCACTACAACAATACTCGGCAGTTTAGTCAATTCCGGTGCCAGCTCATCCATGCTGTCACCCGGCTTCCAGAGGGGATCAACCATAGGGTTACCCGAATCAATCGCGGCCTTCACCTTAGCGTTATAACCTTTTAAGTTACGCACACCGACCGCTGACATTAGCTTATAGCGGCGCTCCATCTCACCGACACACCAACGCAGCGCATTGGCCGCATCTTTCATGTCGGTTACCACTTCTGACAGCAGATGCGGAATGCCTTCATATACCGACAACTCTAGCATCTTAGGATCGATCATGATCATCCGCACATCTTCCGGTGATGACTTGTACAATAGACTGACTATCATACAGTTAACACCAACTGATTTACCTGAGCCGGTGGTACCCGCCACCAGCAAGTGCGGCATTTTCGCGAGGTCGACTACCACAGGTTTACCAGCAATATCACTGCCCAACACCATGGTTAAAGGCGAGCTGCTTTCGGTGAACAATGGACAATCAATCACTTCGCGTAAATAAACCGTTTCGCGGTATTTATTTGGTAACTCAAGACCGATATAAGTTTTGCCCGGAATAACTTCAACCACGCGCACACTAATGGCCGATAAAGCGCGCGCCAAATCTTTAGCTAGACCACTGATTTTACTGACCTTGATGCCCGGCGCTAAATCTAATTCAAAGCGGGTTATGACTGGGCCAGGGAAAACCTCCATCACCTTTGCTTGCACGTTAAAGTCTAACAACTTGGCTTCAACCAAACGGGAAACTTGATCCAATTCCTCTTGGCTAATCGGATTTTCTGACTTATTGGGTCTGTCGAGCAGGTCAACCGATGGCAAAGGGGCTAACGGTGGCATCGCCTGTTTTTTCTGCAAGTCAGCGACTGCAGCTGCCAAGGTTGGCTGCTGGCTGCTGTTTTTACTGACCATCTGCGCCACTTTAGGCGAATCGGTAGCGTCAGTAGGAGGATGAGAAAAAGAGGGTCCGAAATCATCCTCGTCGTCATCTAAGTCTGGCATCCATGGCATATTCAAATCATCAAGTTCAGTATTAACTTGCTCTTGAGCCGCAACTGCAACAGAAGGCGATTGCTTGCTCACTGCTTTAGCCTGCTTATCTTGCTCGTTTAAGGAAGATTCAAACTCAGGTAATATTTTATCGAGGCTCGGTAAAGGAGGGTCATTACGCTCAGAGTTATCCTCTTTTTGTTTTGGCAACTCTTTAGCAAACAATACATCTTCCGATTCTTGTTTCAATTTATTGGCACTGCGCTGGGCTTTAAACTCGCGCCATGCAGTCGGGGCATGCAATAAAAAGCGGCCAAACTTAATGCAGTATTCACCAAGCTTATCGATAAACATCAACAATGAGATACCCGTAAAGAGGGTAAACCCCGTTGCAATAAAGCTCAATAAAATAAGGGTTGAGCCTAGCAGACCAAAATAGCTAACCATCGATTGAGACAAAATATCCCCAATCACGCCACCACTTGAAAAATAATAAATATCATCAAAGTTAAGGGCAGCCAGTGCTGTCACCCCAAGGACGATAAAAATAAATCCGATAATACGCAAACCAAGAGCTAAATAATCTAAAGAAAGCAGTCCCTTTGGCTTCCAAAAAAGCAGCCAAGCAACGGCAACCGTCACAAATGGCATTAAATAAGCGGCAATACCAAAGGCGAACAACAAAATATCAGCCAACCACGCGCCAGCCGCGCCACCGGAGTTATGGATGGTGCCTTCCCATGCCGTTTGCGTCCAACTGGGATCAGAAGGATGAAAGGTGATTAATGACAGCATCATGAAAATTGCAAAGGCATGACAGATAATAAGACTGACTTCTAGAATACGGGCAACACCAGATAGAGAAGACATGGGTTTTGCTTGGGTCAAGCTCAATTCCTTGTTCATTTTAAACGCCTGAAGAGAAAATAAAAAAAGCGGCATTTAGCCGCTCTTTATTGTATCCATTTCAATGCTGAGGTAAAGCTTAGCGAGTCTTTATCACTAAAGAATTAGACTGTTTCACTTCTTCCATTACGACATAAGTTCGAGTATCGTTTACACCAGGTAAACGTAACAGTGTTTCGCCTAACAACTTGCGGTAAGCCGACATGTCACACACTCGAGTTTTAAGTAGGTAATCAAAATCGCCAGAAACAAGATGACATTCTTGGATTTCTTCTAATTCCTGAACCGCACTATTGAATTGTTCAAACACATCTGGTGCGCCGCGATTAAGGGTTATTTCAACAAACACCAACAAGGACGCATCTAGGTATAATGGGTTTAGAATTGCCGTGTAACCTTTAATATAACCTTGGCGTTCAAGGCGGCGAACACGTTCTAAACAAGGCGTCGGGCTTAAACCAACACGCTTAGAGAGCTCAACATTAGAGATTCGGCCATCTTTTTGTAACTCATTTAAGATGTTACGGTCGATGCGATCCAAATCCTTAAGTGGTCTAGTATTTACTTCCATCATTATTATATTCCATTTAATTACATCCCAGTAAAATAATATCACGCTTTAAATTTAATTATAGGTGCATAAGCGGTTATTTTTCCGCCTATACTAGCGTGATAGCCTTTTATTTTTTCTCAACCCAGACCCCAACACATAGCGAGGTAAATAATGATCATTGGCGTACCAAAAGAAATCAAAAATCACGAGTACCGCGTTGGCTTAGTTCCATCTAGTGTGCGAGAACTAACTCGCCTAGGCCACATAGTCAATATTGAAACTAATGCCGGTGCAGGAATTGACCTCACCGATGCTGAGTTTGCAGCAGCTGGAGCAAACATAGTTGCCAGTGCTAATGAACTATTCTCAAAATCAGAGATGATAGTCAAGGTAAAAGAGCCGCTAGCGTCAGAAAGAGCATTACTCAAACCTGAACACGTGCTTTTTACCTATTTACATTTAGCGCCAGATCTGCTCCAAACTGAGGATCTTATCAAGAGTCGAGCCACATGTATAGCATATGAAACTGTTACTGATAAAAATGGCACGTTGCCATTACTGTCACCCATGTCAGAGGTAGCAGGTAGAATGGCCATCCAAGCTGGGGCGATGGCGCTCGAGAAGTCTTGGGGTGGCAGAGGCTTACTGTTAGCAGGGGTCCCCGGGGTAGCACCGGCTAAAGTACTCGTGATTGGCGGAGGAAAAGTTGGCCAAAATGCCATTAAGATAGCGATTGGTATGGGTGCTAATGTGACTGTTTTAGATAAAAATATTAATACCTTAGAAAAATTGGATCAGCAATATGCCAATACCCTAACCACCCTTTATTCAAATGCTGAAAACTTAGAACAAGAAGTTATCCGTGCTGATTTAGTGATCGCCGCCGTACTCCTACCCGGCGCAGCGGCCCCCAAGCTCATCAGCAAAGCCTTGCTGAAAAAAATGAAACCGGGCGCGGTGATAGTCGATGTTGCGATAGACCAAGGGGGTTGCTGTGAAACCTCTCACGCCACCACCCATGATGATCCTATTTATATTGTTGATAACATAGTGCATTATTGTGTAGCCAATATGCCCGGCGCAGTTGCTAGAACGGCCACTTTCGCTCTCAATCATGCCACCCTCCCCTATGTTATTAAACTTGCAGAGCTGGGAGCAGTGGAAGCGATGCGTCAAGATCCAGGCTTACTGGCAGGACTAAATGTTTTTAATGGTCAAATAACCAACGAGCAAGTCGCCATTGGCCAACAAAAGCCCTGGATCTCAGCCGAAAAGGTGCTTAATTTATAAAAAAACTCAAAAGGAGCTTATATTTTCAGCTCCTTTTTTTATAAAATATAACAAATTGTTCTGTTAACATATTTATCTATTGACCATTTTCGCCACTTTGCGGTGATTTATTCTGCAGATATATTTCGCCGCTTTACCCACTGTTATTATTTCCATACAATCACCTCAAGCATTACTAGAAGAGACTTGCAATGAGCGAACCAAAACACTGTAAATTATTAATTTTAGGCTCCGGCCCTGCTGGTTACACTGCCGCTGTTTACGCTGCACGAGCCAATCTAAACCCGGTTTTAGTAACAGGTATGCAGCAAGGTGGTCAGTTAACCACCACCACCGAAGTTGAGAACTGGCCTGGCGATGCACACGGCCTAACAGGTCCTGCGTTAATGGATCGCATGAAAGAGCACGCAGAGCGCTTTGAAACAGAAATTTTATTTGACCACATTCACACCGTCGATGTGCAAAACAGACCGTTTACCTTAACTGGCGACAGCGGCGTGTACACTTGTGATGCATTGATCATCGCCACTGGTGCATCAGCACGTTACCTAGGCTTACCATCAGAAGAAGCATTTAAAGGTCGGGGTGTATCTGCATGTGCCACCTGTGACGGTTTCTTTTACCGCAATCAGAAGGTGGCCGTCATTGGCGGCGGTAATACCGCTGTTGAAGAAGCTTTATACCTATCTAACATTGCTTCTGAAGTGCACCTAGTTCATCGCCGAGAAGAATTTCGCTCGGAAAAGATTTTACTTGACCGCCTGCAAGACAAAGTAGCAAACGGCAACATCATCCTCCACTTAAACCGCACCTTAGATGAAGTATTGGGTGATGAAATGGGCGTAACGGCTATGCGCATCAAGGACACACAATCAGATGTGACAGAAAATGTTGATGTGATGGGTGTATTTGTCGCAATCGGCCACAGTCCGAATACCGATATTTTTAAAGGCCAGCTCGATATGAAAGATGGATATTTAACCATTCAATCTGGCACTCAAGGTAACGCAACACAAACCAGTGTTGCCGGTGTGTTTGCCGCAGGAGATGTGGCAGATCACATTTATCGCCAAGCGATCACCTCTGCTGGCAGTGGTTGTATGGCAGCATTAGACGCTGAGCGCTATCTTGATAATATAGCGAAATAAAAAATGAGGTAGGGATGAAAAAAATACTGGTCATTGAAGATAGCAGTACCGTTAGAAATATCTTACTGCAAGTGATCCAAAAAACCTTAAACATCCCTACCGACTCCGCAGAGAGCATGGCTCAATGCAGAGATCTGATTAAAAAAAATGGCAGCAACGCCTACTTTGCAGCCATGGTTGACTTAAACCTCCCCGATGCCGCCGCTGGCGAAGCCGTTGCCTATACTCTGGCTCATCAACTCCCCTCTATTGTTTTAACTGGCGATTACAACGAGACCATGCGCACTAAGTTACTCAATATGGGTGTGGTTGATTACGTCATTAAAGACAGTACCTATTCTTTTAATTATGCGATTAGCTTGTTACAGCGTTTACATAAGAATCAGTTTATAAAACTGCTCGTCGTCGAGGACTCAAAGGTAGCTCGCAGTTATATGGTGGATCTGTTAAAACAACACTTATTCCAGATTTATACTGCCTGTGACGGCGTCGAAGCACTTTCAGTACTAGAGCAAGAGCCAGATATAAAAATTCTTTTAACTGATTACAACATGCCGAATATGGACGGTTTTCAGCTGGTTCAAACCTTACGTAAACGCTTTGATAAAAATCAGTTAGCCATTATTGGAGTGTCATCAACCGATAACCCTTCTTTGTCGGCACGCTTCATCAAACATGGCGCCAATGATTTTCTTAGTAAACCTTTTATTCATGAAGAGTTATATTGCCGAGTGAATCAAACCCTTGATCATATTGAGCTCGTTGCAGAAACCCAAAATGCAGCCAACCGTGACTTTATGACAAAATTGTATAACCGTCGCTACCTATTCAATCAAGGCGCCCAAATTCATGCTAACGCAAAACAGGGCCAATATAGTTTGGCGGTAGTCAGCATGGATATTGATCATTTCAAAGAAGTGAACGATACCTACAGCCATGAAGTGGGTGATATTGTATTAAAGCATGTTGCCAATATGCTCACAATTTGCTTTCCAAAGTCTTTGGTTGCCCGCCTGGGCGGTGAGGAATTCTGTATTTTGATGACCGATACCGACAACGAACTAGCCAGCGCTCGGCTTAATAAATTTCGCGAGAAGCTAGCACTGAGTCCAATCTTAGCCAATGACCAAGATATTTGGATAACCGCCAGTTTTGGTGTCACCAACTTTATTGATGACACTCTCGACAGCCAGCTTAATCGTGCTGACCGATTACTTTATGAAGCAAAAAACGATGGCCGCAATCGCGTTTACAACGACACCGATGCTAATTTTTAGTTTATCGTGTTTTAGTAAGCAATATCGACTCTGACGCCTTCATCGAAATACAATAGACGAACGGCGTCTCCTCGTTTAAATCGCATATTAGAATCATTGTCTTGAATGACATTAATCAGTTCGCCTTGCTCTGTTTTCAGCAGCAGTTCAACCAGCTGATATTCCATGATAACAGGCGTTTGTGAACGGTAATCGGCCATCCCCGCCCCCAACACAGCGCCAGCTGTGGTGGCAACAACTTGCCCTGTTCCGCCACCAAACTGATAGCCAATTAAGCCACCGATCAGTGCCCCCGATAAGGTATGCCAGCCATTACGAGTCGATTGGATCACTTGTTGTTTAGTTATATTTCTTACGGAGTCTACCGAAGCAAATACAACTTGATTCACAGGCCGGGCGACATTACGCTGGTAAAGATCGGCCCCGTGAGCGTTAAGTGAAATAAAGCTCGAGCTGAGTAAAGCAACGCTAATCAAAACGAGTCGCATCGACGAATAGCATTTATGATGCGCCATAATTACCTTCTTATTTAGCTGAATGTTCATGAATCATTTTATAACGCAATTAAGCCAGCAAGCGAGTTTATTTCCTGATCCAAGTTTAGCATTAACAGAGCCCGATGGTTTACTGGCGGTAGGCGGTGATCTAAGTCCTGCTCGGCTGTTAGCAGCTTATCGCAAAGGTATTTTTCCTTGGTACAGCGATGATCAACCCATAATGTGGTGGAGCCCTAGTGAGCGGGCAACGATAAAACCGAGTCAAGTGCACATAAGCCGCTCAATGGCGCGCTTGATTCGTCAAGATAAATTTGAAATAACCGTCAATGTTAGCTTTACTGAAGTAATAAAGGCCTGCGCCGATGAACGCAAAGACGATGGCACTTGGATCACGCCTGATATGCAACAGGCTTATACCCAACTGCATCAACTGGGTCACGCTCACTCAATTGAGGTTTGGCAACAAGCGCAGCTAGTGGGCGGTATCTACGGCGTCAGCATCGGGCGTTTATTTTGCGGTGAATCCATGTTTCACCGCGCAACTAACGCATCCAAAATAGCCTTTATCGCATTATGTCAGCATTTCAAGCAACATGGTGGTAACTTAATTGATGCACAAATTCCCAATCCACATCTCACTTCACTCGGGGTCAAGTCACAAACGCGAGCTGATTTTCTCATTCAAGCACAACAGCTGACAAAAGAACCAATAGGAACGCAATGTTGGACAAAACAAACGATCCATCTGAAATCATCTTAAAAGTCGGCCTCACGCCTGAGCACCCTTGTAGCTACTTACCGGAAAAAAAAGAACAGCTATTGGTCATGATGGACCCAGGTATGTTCAACCCTCATGATTATGAGCGACTCCTGAGTTTAGGCTTTCGTCGCAGTGGGAAAGATATTTATCGCCCCCACTGCCTTCATTGCCAACAATGTCAATCAATTCGCTTGCCTGTTGACCACATTAAACTAACAAAAAGCCAAAAACGCGTAGCGAATAAAAACCAAGGATTAGTCGTCACCATCAGTCATCAGAATAAGCCCGAATATTTCGAACTCTATCAAAAGTACATTAATGCCCGCCATCAAGACGGAAGTATGTATCCGGCCAACCTCCTCCAATACGAACAATTTGTCCTTGCACCTTGGCTGTCACCACATTACTTAGAGTTTTATGACCAAGAGCAACTTATTGCTGTGGCAGTAACCGATGTCGGCGCATCGAGCTTAAGTGCGATGTACACCTTTTATGACCCCGATTTTGAACATTTGTCTCTTGGCACCTACGCCATTTTGCAGCAGTTACACTATGCCGCAACGCTCAAATTACCTTGGTTATACCTTGGATACCAAGTCGATGACTGCGAAAAAATGAATTATAAGACCCGATTTTCGCCTTATGAGCGCTTGATCCGCGGTGATTGGCATAAATTCACGAATTAAATTGAGCGATTTCTTTACCCTTTCATGCAAATCTGGCATTATTCGGCGGTCAAAAAATAGCTTAAATTGCAAACCGAGGACTCGATGGCGAAAGAAGACAATATTGAAATGCAGGGAACTGTGTTAGACACACTACCAAATACCATGTTCCGTGTAGAACTAGAAAATGGTCATGTTGTGACAGCACACATATCCGGTAAAATGCGTAAAAACTATATCCGCATTCTCACTGGAGATAAGGTGACTGTTGCTTTGACACCTTACGACTTATCCAAAGGACGTATCGTGTTCCGCGCAAGATAATCTTCGCCATAAAAAAACCAGCTTTCGCTGGTTTTTTTTGGTGTCAACTTTAGTACCCAGCGCTAAGCGACGGGCTCTCCCACCTCTGAATAATTAAACTTAAGTTCATCATCTTTAAGAGACACACGCACATCTCCTCCGCCAACTAATCCACCAAATAAAATTTCATTGGCTAAAGGCTTTTTCAAATGCTCTTGAATCACTCTCGCCATTGGACGAGCGCCCATAGATTTGTCGTAACCTTTAGTCGCAAGCCACTCGCGTGCATCTTGATCGACCACCATAGATACACCTTTCTTATCAAGCTGCGCTTGCAGTTCAACAATAAACTTATCGACAACTTGGTAAATCACATTGATATCAAGATGATTAAACCAAATAATGTTGTCTAAGCGGTTTCTAAACTCTGGTGAGAAAGTACGATTGATCTCGTCTAACGCGTCATAGCTTTGATCTTGCGCTTTAAAGCCAATGCTATTTCGCACCGTCTCTTGCACGCCCGCATTAGTGGTCATCACTAAAATGATATTGCGAAAATCAGCTTTACGACCATTATTATCGGTTAATGTCCCATGGTCCATCACTTGCAACAGTAGATTAAACACATCTGAATGCGCCTTTTCTATTTCATCAAGTAATACCACGCTGTGTGGGTGCTTGATGACGGCATCGGTTAACATCCCCCCTTGGTCATAGCCAACGTAGCCTGGAGGCGCACCAATTAAGCGAGAAACCGCGTGACGCTCCATATACTCTGACATATCAAAGCGAATAAGCTCAACACCCATTACTTTCGCAATTTGTTGCGTCACTTCTGTTTTACCAACCCCTGTTGGGCCTGCAAACAAAAATGAGCCCACCGGCTTCACTTCATTACCTAAGCCAGAGCGGCTCAAACGGATCGCATCAGTCAGCGCTTCAATGGCATTATCCTGACCAAACACCACCATTTTTAAATTGCGTGATAGGTTTTTCAAAATATCTTTGTCAGAAGCCGAAACCGATTTTTTCGGAATGCGGGCCATTTTTGATACGATGGCCTCAATATCGCCCACATTAATGGTTTTACGTCGTCTGCTGATCGGCAATAAGCGTACACTTGCCCCCGCTTCATCAATAACATCAATCGCTTTATCAGGTAAGTGACGCTCGTTGATGTATTTCGCACTTAATTCAGCCGCTGCGCGTAATGCCTTAGCGGTGTAACGCACATCATGATGTTGCTCATAGCGAGGCTTAAGCCCCATTAATATACGTGTTGTATCGTCAACAGACGGCTCCACAATATCAATTTTTTGGAATCGACGTGCCAAGGCGCGATCTTTCTCAAAAATCTGATTATATTCTTGATAAGTGGTTGAACCAATACAACGCAATAGACCATTACTTAATAACGGCTTAATTAGGTTCGCCGCATCCATTTGTCCGCCTGACGCTGCCCCAGCACCAATAATGGTGTGAATTTCATCAATGAACAAAATGGCGTTGTCTTTTTTCTCAATTTGTTTAAGTAAGTTTTTAAAACGCTTCTCAAAATCGCCACGGTATTTAGTGCCCGCCAACAACGAGCCCATATCTAATGAATAGATAGTGCTATCAGCAATTACATCAGGCACTTCGCCGTGCACAATACGGTAAGCTAAACCTTCAGCAATCGCAGTTTTACCTACCCCTGCCTCGCCCACTAACAGCGGATTATTTTTACGACGGCGACACAGCACTTGAATACTACGATTTAGCTCCTCATCACGGCCTATTAACGGGTCAATTCGCCCCTCAAGAACCAGCTGATTTAAATTAGCGGCATAATTTTCAAGTTTAACGCTACCTTCCTCCCCCGCCTCATCCATCATTGGCGAGTCTGGACCTGAATTATGTTCATTGTCATCGTTTTTACGAATACCATGAGACAAGTAATTCACCACGTCTAAGCGTGACATGTCGGATTTTTTCAAAAAGTAAACTGCTTGTGATTCTTGCTCACTAAAAATAGCCACCAGCACATTCGCGCCTGACACTTCGGTATTACCCGAAGATTGAACATGAAACACCGCGCGTTGCAACACCCGCTGAAAACCTAATGTTGGCTGAGTTTCACGATCAATATCATCAACTGGAATAAGTGGCGTTGTTTGCTCGATGAATTCAGTGATTTCTTTACGTAATGCGTCAATATCAGCATTGCATGCCTTAAATGCATCACTGGCAGACGGATTGTCTAACAAGGCAAGTAATAAATGCTCGACCGTCATAAACTCATGACGATTTAACCTAGCTCTTTTAAATGCGTCGTTAAGTGTATGCTCTAGCTCTTTATTTAACATATGACACTCCCAAAAATACTACGACGAAAAGACGAACTCTTAATCAATCCTTTTCCATGGTGCACAATAAAGGATGTTCATTGTCTCGTGCATAGGTGTTGACTTGAACTACTTTGGTTTCTGCAATCTCTGCAGTAAATATGCCACAAATACCTTTTCCATGGTGATGAACGCTTAACATGATCTGTGTGGCCTTATCCATGTCCGCGTTAAAAAAACGTTGTAACACTTCTATCACAAAATCCATCGGTGTGTAATCGTCATTATTTAATATTACCTTATACAACGACGGTGGTTGGATTTTGGTTTTAACTTCATCGAGTAACTGATTATCGTGATTAGGTTCGTGAATTTTGCTCATAGTAAAATACTAGTATCTCTGGTGGACGAATGCGAAATAGTTTTTGTCACGATGAACATCACAAACAGACCGATTCATTTGCAATAACACCTTGACTATGTCTGGATTTTTACTAAATTGATATATTGATGATATTTATCATTATACGTTGATATCTTAAAGCGTAACAGACATGATTTTTTAGGGTTTATTTCAATCAACAATAAGGATGCAGATGTATGGCAACCGGTACGGTTAAATGGTTCAACAATGCAAAAGGTTTTGGCTTTATTTGTGCTGAAGAAGGCGGTGAAGACATATTTGCACATTATTCAACCATACAAATGGAAGGCTATCGCACACTGAAAGCCGGACAACAAGTGCAGTTTGAAACGCACGCAGGTCCAAAAGGCTCACACGCCACCGAAATTTGCCCCTTAGAGCAAAAATAAGGCTTCTAGACAAAAAAGCAGGGCCTCCTGCTTTTTTGTATTTTACGCACTTTGGCTCAAAAAAACACCTGCTTCATTTTGAACAATATCATTCAGCAATAAATAGCCGTTTTATCTCTTTTATCTCTCTATTTCTTTGCTATCATTGCGCCATCAACTTAACGACACACTGATTGATCCGCTATGGGAACACAGCCAACGCGACAGAGCCAGAAACGCCCAACGAATAAGTCGGCAACCAGTATTACCAGACGAAGAACGGCATTACGTAAATCTAAACCTTTTAATAAGCCGGCTCCAGAGCCAAGCCAAACGCGCGTCATTTTATTTAATAAGCCATTTGACGTGCTCAGTCAGTTCACTGACGATACTAACCGCGCTACATTAAAAAACTTTATTGATATTCCAGAAGTTTATGCTGCAGGGCGCCTAGATCGTGACAGTGAAGGCCTATTAGTGCTAACCAATAACGGTAAGCTGCAAGCAAAAATCACCTCACCAAAAGCCAATACCAGTAAGACATACTGGGTACAAGTGGAAGGTGAACCAAGCGACAAGCAACTGGAACAATTAAGAAACGGCGTTGAACTCAAAGACGGCATGACCTTGCCGGCACAAGTCGAAGTGATGGCTTCGCCAGAACTTTGGCCACGGAATCCGCCTATACGAGAGCGTAAAAACATCCCTACTACTTGGCTAGCCATAAGTATTAGTGAAGGACGTAATCGTCAAGTTAGGCGCATGACGGCACATATCGGCCACCCAACATTACGTTTAGTCCGCTACCGTATAGGCAATTGGACCCTAGACGGCATTAATTCTGGACAATATAAAGAGGTTTCAGACCATGTTTAGCCCCCATGTTACCGTAGCTTGTATCATCAAATACAAGCAAAAATACTTAGTTGTTGAAGAGCTGGATAACGGCCGAACGGTATTGAATCAGCCCGCTGGCCATTTAGAGTCTGACGAATCACTTGTTGCCGCGGTATCACGTGAAGTATGGGAAGAAACAGGTTTATCTATTACTCCGCAAGGGTTAGTAGGCAGCTATTTATTTACCAGTCCAATCAACAACATCACGTATTTACGCTTTTGTTTTTATTATGAATTCGAACAAGCGCCGCCAGCATGTAAACCGCAAGATGCTGACATTATTAACTGCCATTGGCTTACTCTTGCCGAGCTTGAAGCTGAACAAACTAAATTGCGTAGTGCCTTAGTGTTAGAAGTGATTGAAGATTTTGCCGCCGGCCAACAAGCCGACTTGTCGTTGGTCAAACACTATCCTCTTGCCACCGTTTAAGGCTATTTAAAATGGTAAGTGAAATAACGCTGTTGACGGCAAAAAATCGCCATTAAAGAAATAACTGTGGTCTAACTCACAAAGCTGTTTTAGGCCGCTAAATTCTGCTAGAATCACGCCCGTTTTTCCCCAGAGAATAAATTAATATGACAGACAATAGTCAAACTAAAGTAATCGTTGGTATGTCCGGCGGTGTCGATTCTTCCGTATCTGCGTATTTATTGCTTCAACAAGGCTATCAAGTTGAAGGCTTGTTTATGAAAAACTGGGAAGAAGATGACAACGAAGAATACTGCGCTGCAGCCGAAGATTTAAAAGATGCCCAAGCCGTTTGTGACAAACTGGGCATCCCTTTGCACACCATCAACTTTGCCGCAGAGTATTGGGATAATGTTTTTGAACATTTTCTTGAAGAATACAAAGCGGGTCGTACGCCCAATCCCGATATTCTATGTAATAAAGAAATAAAGTTTAAAGCCTTCCTTGAATTTACCAGTGAAGAGCTCGGCGCAGACTACATCGCCATGGGTCACTATGTACAAAACCGTTGTGTTGATGGCCAATGGCAAATGCTGCGAGGCCTAGACGACAACAAAGATCAAAGCTATTTTCTCTACACCTTAAGTGCAGAGCAAGTCGGCAAAACTTTATTCCCTGTTGGTAATATTGAAAAACCGCAAGTACGCAAGATTGCCGAAGAACAAGGTTTAGTCACTCATAACAAAAAAGACAGCACCGGCATCTGCTTCATCGGCGAACGTAAATTCACCGACTTTTTACAGCAATATTTACCTGCACAGCCGGGCAACATTGAAACCACCGAAGGCGACGTAATCGGTCAACATCAAGGCTTGATGTATCACACCCTCGGTCAACGTAAAGGCCTACACATTGGCGGTTTACAAGACGGCAATGGTGAACCTTGGTACGTCGTTGAAAAAGATCTGGTGCGCAATGTATTAGTCGTCGGCCAAGGCGCTGACCACCCTGCGCTATTTTCCTACGGTTTTGACGCCACTCAAGTACATTGGGTTAACCGCACTCCACTTGCCGCACCACTGCGTTGCACAGTGAAGACACGTTACCGTCAACATGATGTGCCCTGTGTGGTGACGCAAACCGGGCCTGACAGCTTGTCGGTGATATTTGACGAACCAGAGAAAGCCGTCACACCGGGGCAATCTGCCGTATTCTATTTGGACGAAGTCTGCCTTGGCGGCGCCGTCATCGATCACCAATACCGTGAGAAACCGACTGCAAATGAGTAAAGAACTATACGACCGCACCATTGCCTTTGCTGGCATTTGGCAAGCCGCCTCTTTGGTCGAGGAAGTAGCCCGAACAGGTAACTGCAACCAAGAGCAATTAAGCCACACTTTAAATGCATTGTTAGTGACGAATCCAGATTCAACACTGTCGGTATATGGTGAGCTAGCTAGCCTAAAGCGGGGCTTTAACGTATTGGTCGAGCAGCTAGAAAACCAAACAGATCCTAAAAATATTGCCATCACCCGCTACGTGATCGGGTTACTTGCGCTGGAGAAAAAACTAGCCAAACGCAATGATGCCATGAATGTGCTAGCCGAACGGATCACTCAGGTGAAGCGCCAAACTGCCCACTTTGAGCTGGTTGACGAACAAATATTAGGTAACCTCGCCGATATCTACAGCGATGTGATCAGCCCGCTAGGACCACGCATTCAAGTGCAAGGCAATCCTGACCAGTTAAAGCAAACTCGGGTGCAACAAACCATCCGCGCCTTATTGCTATCGGGAATTCGTGCCAGCGTACTGTGGCGACAAGTCGGTGGTAAACGTCGGCACATTATTTTTTCGCGTAAAAAAATGATCGAGCAAGCCAAAATCAATTTGGCGCGAATTTAACAACCAATACAACTCAGTCAGCTGAGCTGGCTGTCATAATCAAGTCAGCTCAGCTGACGCATGCAAACAGGAGTAAGCAATGGAACTTTCAGCACTAACGGCTGTGTCTCCGGTCGATGGCCGTTACGGCAGTAAAACTGCACTGTTACGTTCGATTTTTAGTGAATTTGGACTGATTAAATACCGAGTGCAGGTAGAAGTTCGCTGGTTACAAAAATTAGCCGCTACCACAGGCGTAGCCGAAGTACCGGCATTTAGCGCTGATGCCAATGCGGTATTAGACGCCATTGTTGCTAACTTCTCAGAAGAAGACGCACAACGTGTTAAAACCATTGAAGCCACCACCAACCACGACGTCAAAGCGGTTGAGTACTTCTTAAAAGAAAAAGTTGCGCAACATGCTGAGCTTGATGCGGTGTCTGAGTTCATCCACTTTGCTTGTACTTCAGAAGACATTAACAACACCTCTCACGGCTTAATGCTAACGGAAGCGCGTAATGAAGTGGTATTGCCTTACTGCGATAAAATCGTTGCAGCTATCCGCGGCCTAGCAAAAGCATACCGTGATACGCCTATGCTATCTCGTACTCACGGTCAGCCTGCTTCACCTACTACCTTAGGTAAAGAAATGGCTAACGTAGTCGCGCGTTTAGAGC
This sequence comes from Motilimonas cestriensis, assembly GCF_021295315.1. Taxonomy (GTDB): domain Bacteria; phylum Pseudomonadota; class Gammaproteobacteria; order Enterobacterales; family CBDFNC01; genus Motilimonas; species Motilimonas cestriensis. The sequence goes on from NZ_JAIMJA010000012.1 coordinate 66,938, forward strand.
GTCAAGTTAAGCAAATCAAAGCGGTTGAATTTTTAGGTAAAACCAACGGCGCGGTAGGTAACTACAACGCCCACCTTAGCGCTTACCCTGAAGTAAACTGGGAACAATTTGCCGAAGAGTTTGTTACTGGCCTAGGGCTAACTTTCAACCCTTACACCACACAAATTGAGCCACACGATTACATCGCCGAATTCTTCGATGCTATCGCGCGTTTCAACACCATCTTGCTTGATTTTGACCGCGACATTTGGGGCTACATTTGCCTAGGTCACTTTAAGCAAAAAACCATTGCCGGTGAAATTGGTTCATCAACCATGCCCCATAAAGTTAACCCTATCGACTTTGAAAACTCGGAAGGTAACTTAGGCTTAGCCAATGCTATTTTTGATCACCTTGCGGCGAAACTTCCTGTTTCTCGTTGGCAACGTGACCTAACCGATTCAACGGTATTGCGTAACTTAGGCGTGGCGATTGGTTACTCTGTGATTGCGTACGAAGCAAGCTTGAAAGGTATCAGTAAGCTTGAAGCCAACGAGCAAAACATGGCTGACGATCTAAATGGTAACTGGGAAGTATTGGCCGAGCCAATTCAAACCGTGATGCGCCGTTACGGCATCGAAAAGCCATACGAAAAGCTAAAAGAGCTCACTCGTGGTAAGCGTGTCAACGCACAAGGCATCGCTGAGTTTATTGACACTTTGGAACTTCCAGAGTCAGTAAAAGCTGAACTTAAGCTATTAACGCCTGCTAATTACATCGGTATTGCGGTGAAATTAACAGACGATCTATAAGCGACTTAATCGCACTATTAATTAGCCGCAACTAGTCTCCTAGGCGCGGCTTTTTTGTCTCTACCATCTAAAGAGCTTACCCGTATGACCATGCAATTACAGCTGGATATTAATCACTTCTTATCTACCTATTGGCAACGCAAGCCGTTGTTTATCAAACAAGGCATTGCCAATTTTAGTGATCTTATCAGCCCCGAAGAAATGGCTGGTTTAGCCATGGAAGAGGAAGTGCAATCACGCATGGTGATGCGCCGTGATGATAAGTGGCAAGCCCAGTGTGGCCCTTTTACCGACTTTAGTCCATTGGAGAGCAATGGCTCAACCTTACTGAATCAGGCTGTTAACCATTGGCATGCCCCCTGTGGCGATTTAGTTGATTTATTCCAGTTTATCCCAAATTGGCGATTTGACGACCTAATGATCAGCTACTCAACCCCAGAAGGTGGCGTAGGCCCTCATATCGACCAATACTGCGTTTTCATTATTCAAGGCCAAGGTAAGCGCCATTGGCGCGTCGGTGAAAAACAAGATCTCGAAGAGTTTACCTCAGACCAAGCCCTTAAACATTGCGGTCCGTTTCAAGCCTGCATCGACGTGGTGATGGAGCCGGGTGATATTCTCTATATTCCGCCTGGCTGCCCACATGAAGGGTACGCAGTTGAAAGCTCACTTAATTACTCCGTGGGTTTTCGCGCCCCGGACCAAAAAGAGCTACTCAACGATTTTACCGACCACTTATTGCAGCAAGATCGCAGTTACACCCGTTACAGTGATCCAGAGCTAAGGGCAGAGCAAAATTATGGGGAAATAAACGCCCATGAAACTAATAAGCTCACGGCGCTATTAAGTGATTTAGTTAATCAACCCGATGTCATCTTGCCTTTTTTTGGCCAGCACTTTTCCAGCTCCAATCATGAATTGGACATCTTACCGCTGGCGGAACAAGAGCAATGGGATCAAGCCAGCTTAATTGACGCATTGGCAGCCGGTGAATATGCCGAGAAGGTTGCTGGGTTAAAGTTTATCTATTTAACCGAACTAACCAACACTGTATTTGTGAACGGTCAGCAATATCAAGTAGACAGCGCAGCATTAAAGGATTACCAGATTTTGTGTCAAGGGGGTTGCAATCAAATGAGCGTATTACGAATTTTACAAGGTCAGCATCATCAACCTTTATTAGATTGGTTTAATGCTGGATATTTGTATTTAGTCTAGGCTACTCGCCACCGTGAACGGTGGCGGTTTAGGGATAAATTAATCTTCTAAGGTTTCTTGTTGGCGCAATTGCTTGGTTTCGGCTTCTAATTGCGCAGCAAAAATTTCGTCTAACACCGAGTCGACATTAGCGGCTTGAGCTGACTCTTTAAAGTAGCCCGTTAACTCCGTATCGGGTGATAAATCGCCCACTTCATACAACGCCCACATTTCTTTAGCGTATTGAGTAGTCAACAGCTCAGGAGCATACTGGCCGTAATAAGCGCGCATATTATTAACATCACGCTCAAACATCCATTTCGCATTGTTATTAGCAGCAGCATTCACGGCTTGGGGTAAATCAATGATCACCGGACCGTAGTCATCCACCAACACGTTAAACTCCGACAAGTCGCCGTGCACTATGCCAATACACAGCATTCGTTGAATGTAGTTAATCATCACTTGGTGGTCTTCAATCGCCTGCTCAGCTGACATACTGACATCATTAAGCCTTGAAGCCACAGTGCCATCTTCTTCTGTCACTAGCTCCATAATAAGCACACCATCAAAACAACCGTAAGGCTGCGGTACACGCACGCCTGCCCGCTCTAACGCGTATAAGGCATCGACTTCGGCATTTTGCCAAATTTTTTCTTGTTCATTACGACCAAAATTCGAGCCTTTCTCCATCGCGCGAGCACGACGGCTATTACGCACTTTACGCCCTTCACGGTATTGCACCGCTTGCTTAAAACTCCGTTTCGCTGCCTCTTTGTAAACCTTAGCGCAGCGAATTTCATCACCGCAACGCACTACGTAAACGGCGGCTTCTTTGCCACTCATCAATTGGCTTATCACCTCGTCAACAATGCCGTCTTCTACTAAAGACAAAATTTGCGCAGGTACCTTCATATAACGTTTTGACCCTCGGTTGTGATCCCTGATAATTCTAATAAAAGAGATAAAAATGCGTCACTTGAGCCTAATAATGCCGACTCTTCCATGGTGTGATAGCCCATTGTTGGGACTTGTAAAGTAGTGCCTTGAACGAAGCCGTTTGATGCCGCCGTGATCCGGCCTAACTCGGTACTGCCTAATGATGCAGGCTCCCTTCCTTCAGCCAAAGCAATGTTGTTTTGCGCTTCAATATAAGCATCTTTGTACGCATAAGATATGCCATTACTGAGACAGATCTGCTCTAATTTATCCGTTAACGCTTCATTAAAGCTCGCATTAGCATCGCGACGACGCAACACCACTTGCTGCGCTTCTAAGCTAGCGCGATCAGGAAACGGACTGGTGTCCACCACAATAAGCTTATCCGTTGCGCCATTAAAGCGGCGAAACCATTCTAATAAATAGCGCCAACTGCTGCCTGATTCTTCTTCAGCGGTGAAAAAGGCCGTACCTTGGAAACCTAAACCGAATAAATGTACTAATGCCGCAGCCGTCATCACATTATCTAGCTGACCCGTGAGTAAGCCGTCTTGCATTTTTAAGCTATCGGTAAACGCCACTGGTGTGCCCGCCACTAAGTGCTCTAACCCTTCTACTTCAAAAATAAGGTTATTACGAAACTCACAAATGTAAGCATTTTTGATCATGCCAGCACCGCGATATGAACCAGACCAAGGCTCATAGGCCGTTAGCGGTACGTTGCGAAACCGATCTACTATCTTGGTCATTAACTTTTCAGATACCGAGTTACCCAGTAAGTCAGAGCGGTGACCGGTAACAAATGCCGCATATTGAAATTCATTTGGGCCGGTACAAATTAAGCCATGACGGTCAATATGCGCTGAAAACATAGCACTTTCTGGCTGGTTGCCTTGGGCAACCAGTAATCCTTCGTACCAAGTCACTTTAGCACCACGCTCTTCCAGCTCACGCTGGAGCACCCGAAAAAATGAATGTTCAGCCCCAACTACACTTGGTTGGCGGATCAAAACGCGCAATAAATCGATAAAGTTTTGGTGTTTATTCAATGTTAGCTTCCAAGCTCGGCAATCATCATTTGGGCACAATAAATCCATTTTCTCTTTCATGCCATGCATATTTGGTAAATAAGATGAATAATTTAAAGCCGCTCGCTAATTAGACATTTTTTAACTTGAACGCTACAAGTAATGTAATTAGTCGAAAAAACCAAATAAGCGAGATGATTCAGATAATGACATCAAAAACAGATCTACAGCTAGATGACAAATAAAGAATAGGTTTAACTACTACCAAAAATCACAAAATAAGAATTTTTATCCTTAAACCCAGCATAATAATTTGCATGGAGTTACGTACCAATGTGAATATAAATGTTGTTTAAATGAAAATAATTCAAAAATACCGCTTTTTTACACATAAATATTAGATTTTTATGTCGCGAATATGTGATCAAACAGCTTTACATATTATTCACTAAGATCTAATTTAGCCCACCATAAAGCTAAATTAATTCACTATAGTTATAGCCTAAATTAAAAACAAAGGACTTAGGATTGAGTCAGAGTAAGCATATGTCACTACTTGAAGTGCAGCACCTTCAAATTGAATATCCCTCACGCCATGGCGTGATGGTGGCGGTCAAAGACCTTTCTTTATCAGTTGAAGCGGGAGAAATTGTCGGCATTGTTGGCGAGTCTGGCGCGGGCAAATCAACCATCGGCAACGCCGTTATCGACCTACTAAGCCCACCGGGTGTCATAGCCAACGGCGAGGTATTGTTAAATGGTGAAAAAATTTCCGGTCTCACTCGCGAGCAAATGCGCACGGTGCGTGGCTCAAAAATTGGTTTTATTTTCCAAGATCCGATGACCTCACTCAATACCCTGTTCACCATTGAACAACAAATGGTCGAAACGGTGTTAGCTAATGAAAAAGTAACCTATGAAGAAGCATATCAACGCTCGATTGACATGCTTAATGCCGTTGGTATACCTAAGCCTGAGCTGCGCATTAAACAATACCCTCATCAGTTTTCTGGCGGCATGCGCCAACGTGTGGTGATCGCCATTGCCTTGATTTGTAATCCACAATTAATCATTGCCGATGAGCCAACCACCGCGCTGGATGTTTCGATTCAAGATCAAATCCTGCAATTGATTAAAACCCTGTGTAAAGAGCGTCAAGTCGGCTGCATGCTAGTCACACATGATATGGGCGTAGTATCGAGTGTGACGGATAAAGTGGCCGTGATGTACCGCGGCGAGCTAGTCGAAATGGGCACCACCAGCCAGGTATTAGGTGCGCCGGAACATGAATACACTAAAAGCCTGATTTCTGCGGTGCCGCGCAGTGACATTAAACTGGTGCGCTTTCCAATGGTTAATTACATTGAAGCAGCAGAAGAGTTACACCAACTGGATATTGCCAATCACTGGCTGGGTCAATCTCAAGACCAAAAAGCGTATCAAGGGCCATTGCTTAAAGTGGAAAACGTCAACTTGCGTTTTACGACTAAAGACTCCATTTTTGCCAGTCGCCGTGAATACGTGCAGGCCTCCAATAATGTGTCATTTGAAATAGTTGAGGGCGAGACATTCGGCTTAGTCGGTGAAAGTGGCAGTGGTAAATCAACTATCGCGCGTGCCATAGCCGGTTTATATGCGCCGCAAAGTGGCAAAATCACCTTTGAGGGCATCGATCTTACCGCACTTAAAAATGAGCAAGCGCGCCGACCAATTCGCCGTCAAATGCAAATGGTGTTTCAAAACCCATACACCTCCATGAACCCAAGAATGAAGGTGGCTGACATTATTGCTGAGCCGATTCGCTTTCACAAACTGGCCGAAAATAATCAACAAGTGGACCAAATTGTGGCCGATTTACTCGATCACGTCGGGCTGGGTCGCAAAGCAGGCATTAAATACCCCCATGAATTTTCCGGTGGTCAGCGCCAGCGTATTTCTATTGCGCGTGCCCTAGCAACAAGGCCACGGTTCTTAATTTGTGATGAGCCAACGTCAGCATTAGATGTATCAGTGCAGGCGCAAATATTAAATTTATTGAAAGACCTACAAGATGAATTAAATCTCACTATGCTGTTTATTAGTCATGACTTGCCCGTGATCAGACAAATGTGCGATCGCGTGGGTGTGATGCGACATGGCAGCTTAGTTGAAGTAGGTGAAAGTGAACAAATCTTTACTTCGCCACAGGATGAATACAGTAAGAGCTTGATTTCTTTAATGCCTTCATTTGAGAACTTGAGTAAAGCACACTTACAAATTGCATCATCCTAAGTAAAAATTAAGTAACACATAAACAAGTCGCAATATAGCGATAGCAACAGCAATAAACCTAAATTTAAATGCAAAACAACAACATTGGAGCGTATAAATGAAATACGGATTGACAAAAATCGCAGGGGCCCTACTTGCGGCCGGTTTCGCTTTAAATGCACAAGCTGCAGACATCACCATTGCTTACGCATCAGACCCTATCTCAATGGATATTCATGAGCAGCTATCTGGGGGCATGATGCAGTTCTCGCACATGAGTTTTGACCCACTGGTGCGCTGGACTCAAGATCTGCAATTTGAATCTCGCTTAGCTGAAAAATGGGAGCGTATTGACCCATTAACCATGCGCTTCCATCTGCGCAAAGGCGTTAAATTTCACTCTGGTAACGACTTCACCGCCAAAGACATTGCATGGACCTTAGACCGCCTTAAAAGCAGCACCGACTACAAAGGTCTATTTGAAGTATTTGGTTCAGCGAAAATTGTCGATGACTACACCATCGACTTAGTCACGACTAAGCCTTACCCACTACTACTTCCGATGGCGACTTATATTTTTGCCATGGATTCAGAATTTTATACCGGCGTTGACGAAAACAACAAAGACAAAGCCGCGGTAATTAAATTTGGTAACACTTTCGCCTCTGGTCATTTATCTGGCACCGGACCATTTGTGGTAAAAAGCCGAGAGCAAGGCATCAAGTGGGAATTTGAGCGCTTTGACGGCTATTGGGATAAACAATCGCCAGGTAACGTAGACAAGCTAACATTAGTGGCGATTAAAGAAGATGCTACTCGCGTAGCAGCCCTATTATCAGGTGATGTCGACATGATTTCACCCGTGGCGCCGAACGATCATCAGCGCGTCAAAGACGCTAAAAATCTTGAGCTGGTTACCCTACCTGGTACCCGTATCATCACTTTCCAGATGAACCAAAAAAGTAACCCCGCGTTGCAAGACGTGCGGGTACGCCAGGCTATCGTCCATGCCATTAATAATAAAGGCATAGCGAAAAAAATCATGAAAGACTTTGCTACTGTTGCGTCACAGCAAAGTCCCGCTGGCTACTTAGGCCATGTACCTGAGCTTGAAGTGCGCTACGACTTAAAACGCGCTAAAGCGCTAATGAAAGAAGCAGGCTATGAGAAAGGCTTTAAACTTTCGATGATCGCGCCAAGTGACCGTTACATCAACGATGCCAAAATTGCTCAAGCAGCAGCGTCCATGCTAGCAAAAATCGGTATTAAGGTTGACTTAAAAACCATGCCAAAAGCGCAATATTGGCCAGAGTTTGATAAATGTGCCGCTGACATGCTAATGATAGGCTGGCACGCAGATACCGAAGACAGCGCTAACTTCACCGAGTTTTTAACCATGACCCGCGATGAAAAAACCGGCATGGGTCAATACAACTGTGGTTACTACTCAAACCCAGCTGTCGACAAACTGGTGAATGACGCCAACGTAGAAACCGACACAGAAAAGCGTGCAGCGATGCTTAAGCAAGTTGAAACCACCTTGTATAACGAAGCAGCCTTTGTGCCGTTACACTGGCAAAACCTATCATGGGGCGCGAACAAAAAGCTCGATATGAAACCTGTGATTAACGTGATGGAGTTTCCTTACTTAGGTGACCTTGTGGTCGCAGAATAAGCCAGCTGTGCGCTGAGTATATTTTTTACTCGCACCAGACATTAAAACTCAAGAGGGGGCGTTGCCTCCTCTTTTCTCTTTTCCTTCTTTGAGTTGTTAGGAAGTAATATGTTTACCTTTTTACTGAAAAGGTTAGTGCAAGCGACCATAGTGATGCTCGTCATCAGTTTAGTGGCCTTTGCCGTCAAAGATAACCTAGGCGATCCACTACGAGAGCTGACCGGACAATCAGTTTCAGAAGCTGAGCGTCAAGCTATGCGCACCGAAATGGGCTTGAACGACCCCTTTGTGGTGCAATACAAGCGTTTTTTGATTAACGCAGTACAAGGCGATTTTGGTACCTCCTATACCTTTAACCGCCCTGCCCTAGAGGTGATACTCGACCGGCTGGTAGCTACGTTAGAGCTGGTGTTTGCCGCTACCTTGATCATTATCTGCTTCTCCATTCCCCTTGGCATATATTGTGCGATTAATCCGAAAAAATGGTTTAGTAAGTTGATCATGGCCGTTTCCAGTATCGGTATTTCCATCCCTGTGTTTTTGACCGCGATTTTACTGATGTATGTATTTTCCATTGAGCTCGGCTGGCTACCCGCTTATGGTCGTGGTGATACCGCTAATTGGCTCGGTTGGGAGTCTGGCTTTTTTACCTTAGACGGTTTATCCCATCTTATTTTACCGGCCTTTGCTTTGGCTTCTATCATGCTGCCATTGTTTATTCGCTTAGTGCGCAGTGAAATGATTGAGCAATTAAGCTCAGAATACGTCAAATTTGCCTACGCTAAAGGCTTGCCGCAGCGCCGTGTTTGGTATGTGCATGCACTAAAAAATACCCTATTACCGCTACTCACCGTGGGCGGTGTGCAAATTGGTACCATGGTGGCCTATACCATCTTAACGGAAAAAGTATTCCAATGGCCGGGCACAGGGTTCTTGTTTTTAGACTCGATTCAACGCACCGATACCCCAGTAATCACCGCTTACGTGATTGTGGTCGGGCTTATTTTTGTTATCACCAATACCATTGTTGATTTGCTTTACGGCTTAATCAATCCAACGGTTAACTTAACGGCTAAGGGGTAAATTATGACAACAGCTGTCACCGCTAGCCTAAGCCGCTGGCAAAAAATCAAACAATCTGATTTTGTGTATTACTTTTTACGCGATAAAGTCGCGATGCTCAGCTTCGCCGTGTTTTTAACCTGTGTGATTGTGGCATTAGCTTCACCTTGGATCGCTCCTCATGATCCTTATGCTCTTGAAAGCATTGACATCATGGATTCAGAGCTACCGCCCGTATTGTTCAGCGATGAAGGCGATGAGCGATTTTTCCTCGGTACTGATAACCAAGGTCGCGACATACTCAGCACCATTATGTATGGCATGCGCGTTTCTCTTACCATCGGTATTTTAGCGGTTGGGTTACAACTCTTCTTAGGCATCGTTATTGGTCTTTGCGCGGGCTATTTTGGCGGTAAAATTGATAGCCTGTTAATGCGTATTGCCGATGTGCAACTGTCTTTTTCCACCATGATGGTCGCGATTATCGTGTCGGCGATATTCCAAGGCGCCATGGGCTCGGAAATGTACAGTCAATATGCCATTTTAATGCTGGTATTAATTATCGGTATTGCCGAATGGCCGCAATATGCCCGTACAATTCGCGCTTCGGTGCTCGCAGAAAAGAAAAAAGAATACGTTGAAGCGTCTTTGATCATGGGACTTAAAGCACCGCGAATCATGTTTCGCCATATTCTGCCGAACTGTTTATCGCCCATTTTGGTTATCTCAACGGTGCAAATTGCCAACGCCATTATGAGTGAAGCGGCATTATCGTTCCTCGGTTTAGGCATGCCAGTGACGCAGCCGTCTTTAGGCTCGTTGATCAGCATCGGCTTTGAGTATATTTTCTCAGGCTCATGGTGGATAACGGTATTCCCGGGTATCGTCTTAGTTAGTTTGATCTTAGTGATAAACTTACTCGGTGACTGGTTAAGGGATTTCTTTAACCCTAAGGTTTATAAAGATTAACCGACAAAGAGCAGCCAAAAAATGGCTGCTCTTTTCATCTGTAAATGCAATGCTAATCGCACTTTTCGCTACCCATTCACAGTTAAACTAAATATTTTAAAGTTTTCTTTAGTAATCTGACTATTACCCGATGTAAGTTAGTAACTGTTATATATTGATAGTTATATGTTTTAAGCAACGGGGTACACTATGAATCTAAAAGTCTCACAATCACTTTATCTCGCCTTCGGTGCCATTTTATTAATGATGGTAGGCATGAGTGTGGTTGCCTGGTACAAGGTCGACCATGCCAGTAAGATTGCAGATAATATCGCTACTGATGATGTACCCGGCGCAATGATAGGTTTGCGCATGCTTAATCTACTTAGCCAGATGGAGTTGACCGCGTTTGAATACCTAAGTGGGGAAACAGAAGAAGCTGAAGTATACAAAGAATTGCGAAATGAATTTGACCCTTTATTTGAGCAACTCTCACAATTAGAATCAGATACCGAGGCTAACCGCACCAAAATGGTTAACATGGGAAAAATCATTCAAGAATATGAACAGGCTCTTGAACAAAAAGTTTTCGCTACTTATCAACCAAATCAGGCTTCGCCCGAACAATTACTGTCGGCCTACACCAACTTAAATCAAATAGAAAATGACCTGTATAACGAGCTACAAGACCTGCTTCAGACCATGGCCGAAGAAGAAGCTACGGACGTCAACTCAGGCATGGCGGTACAACTTAGTACCCTAAATGAGATGCAAACTGGACAAATCGCCATCACTACTATAGCGGTACTGCTTGGGCTAAGTATTGCGTTCATATTATCTCGTTCTATCACCACACGCTTAGAAACCTTAGTGAAAGCAGCTGACGATATTGCGCAAGGTAACTTAGCAATGACCCTCACGCCGAGTCACAAAAAAGATGAAATCAGCGCACTGACTAACTCTATATGTCAGATGCAGCACTCATTACGTGATCTCATCACCGCCATTAGCGGTGTCTCTAACCAAGTCAAAACCGCCAGTGATGAACTAGAGCAAAGCAGCTTACAAGTTCAGTCAGCCAGTGAAGAGCAAGCCAGCAAGGCGGATTTAATCGCCACGGCAGCCGAAGAAATGAATGCAACAGTAGAAGATGTCGCGCAGCAAAGCGCCAATGCCAGCCAAGAGGCCAAAGCCGCTGGCGACCAAGCCCTAGCCGGTAGCAAAGTCATGGATGAAATGGTCAGCAGTGCCCATAGTACTGCCAGTCGCATCGAGAATATGTCTGACGGTATCGTAAAGCTGGGCCAACGTAGTGATGAGATTGGCTCGGTGATCAAAGTCATTACCGATATTGCCGATCAAACCAACCTCCTGGCTCTGAATGCCGCCATTGAGGCCGCCCGCGCGGGCGAGCTTGGCCGCGGCTTTTCGGTGGTGGCAGAGGAAGTGCGCCACTTAGCTGAGCGAACCAGTAACGCGACTAAAGAAGTATCTGAAATGATTAACGCGATTCAACGTGAGACCAAAGCCGCGGTGAAAAACTCACAAGAAAGCCGTGAACTCGTGCAACAAGGCGCAGCCATCAGTGAAACCTCTCGCCGCGCGCTAGAAGAGATTGTCAGTAAGGCGACGCAAGTGGAAGCCATGATTATGGCCATAGCCACTGCGACAGAGGAACAAACCGCAGTAACTAGAGAGATAGCAAGCGACATTACCCATGTCAGTGACGGCGCCAGTAACAGTGTTCAGCTGTCAGCGCGCAGTGCACAGCAAAGCCGTCAATTAACAGAAAATGTGCTTGCACTCGACAAAATGTTAAGCCAATTCCGCTTATCTTAATCCTAAAACCATGAGCAATAACGTCAAGGTCATTAAGACTTGACGTCTGCGACATCAGAGGGCGGCCAAATACTTTTTGTAACTTTGTTCTAATTCCACAGCCAATACTATACTAACAATCTGGCGTTCCTTAATAGGATCAAAGCGTATGGGATTGTTTCGTCTTTTTTGTCTTGTACTAATGATGCTCTGGCTCAACCTTTCTAGCGCTTGGGCAGAAGACTTACTGGTGGGGAAATCCTGCCCAGTCAGCTTTCAAAACCAGCCTCTGGGTATTTTAGTCTTCTCTAAAGAGTGGTATCACAATGGTCGTGAGCGGGCGTCCTATACGCCTTATGACAATGCCACTGGTGTCGGCATTGAAATACACTTTTTAAGCAATCAAGCAGGTGGACTCAAGCAGCAAAATGTCGCTCGTTGCGATCGCTATCGTCTACTGCAAATTCGTCGCTCAAATTTGCGCTTATCTGAAGATGAGCAACCGATGCAAATTGATGTCCCCCATCAGTTTGAAGAGCCTTTTTATGATCACGCCCCGCTAGAGCATGGCTACGGTACCCACGCCAGCCCAATCGATATCAACGATAAACCTTGGCCAATAAGGCCGATGCGCGCCTCAACAGTCGCACTCTATGACACCCCCTATGCCTCGGATCACTATGGCAAGGAAGGCGAGCCGATTAACGTGATGTTTGAAACCTGCGTCGTCTGCCAGCGAGAGGACCAATACGATAACTTATTAGCCTGTGGCAGTTGGGGGTATCAACGTGACTACATGGGCGGTTATGTGGGTTGGTCTGAGCCCGAGTTTATTCATCCTCAATGCCTCAGCCAACCTAGCCACAATTTTAAGCACACCTTAGACCAGCAGCAAATGGTAGATTATCGTTATTGGCTCGACTGGCGCTAACCCCTTTATACCCAAAACAGCATCAAGATGCTTGGGTATAAAGGTTTGTTTATACATGTATCAATTATAGAAATCGATATTACCAATAAAGAGTATCAATTATTTCTAACTTATGTCGGTATTGGCTGAGCCTAGCTTGAAAATATGCCATTCCAGACACAAAATATAAATCAAACACCAGCGCTACTCCTGTGTTTGTCGATATCAAGCTTTCGCTAGACCAACACGTTACCCATTAAAAGCGCGTTAAAATTTTGCTAACCTTATTTCGTAAAGATAAAGAGTCCTATGTCAATTGTTCTTAGAGAATTAGAAGGCAGAAGCTACATTCATGTCCGTCGTAAAGTAAATAAAGTACAAAAGCAGCGCTTTATTAACATTGATGGCTTGAGCCGAGAAGAAATAGCCCTTAAAAAGCATGAAGCCAAAAAGCTCGATGAGCAATGGCGCGACGAACAAGGTGAATTACATCAAGAAAGCTTTATCAAACATTTCTACGAAGACGGCCACTTTAAACACATCAAGGTAAAAGCACCTGATCACAAGAATGGTTGGCGCATCGGTTTTATCGTGAATCCTAAAAATGAAAAAGCCACCACTTGCTCTCGCAGCATTGAGCGCAATGGCTTTGATGAAGCGTTTAAGCAAGTTTACGAATATCTATTGGCTTACTATCACTTCTCACCGAAGAGCATGCACGCGCGTATTCTCGGTGATATTTGGTTACAAGATCTCAAACGTGAATACGCCGCAATGCAGCATTAAACTTTAGGTGTAGGCTCAGCAATCACCGCCAAGGTTAATCGTGAACAACAGATTAGCCTTGATTTCTCATCAGTAATGTTAATATTCCAAACTTGACTGCGGCCACCAATATAAACGGCAGTGGCTTTGCCTGTGACGAAACCTGAGCGCACACTGCGTACGTGATTAGCGTTAATTTCTTGACCGACACACACTCTGCCCAGTGGCGCCGCTAGATTCCCCGCCACACTGCCTAAGGTTTCCGCTAACACCACCGATGCACCGCCATGTAACAAGCCAAAAGGTTGATGTGTAAAGCTAGCAACAGGCATGGTTGCCACTAAATAATCATCCCCTAATTCGGTGTAACATATTTGCAGATGGGAGACTAAAGTATTTTCACTTAAAGCATTAAGCCGAGCTAAGTGAGTTGGTTTTTTCCAAATCCTAGGCATCTGATACTCCTAAACAAAAAACGGCAGTAAAACCCAGTTTTACTGCCGTCTCATATTCTCGCTCGCGACGAAAAAGTTAAACCAAAGACAGAAGCGCTTGCACCGGATGCTTCAATTTTTCACCTTCAAAGCGTTTCACTTGGCTACGACATGAGTAGCCTGTTGCTAAGCATTGGTTATGATCGTGCTTCGCCAACTCTTGCTGCCAACTTAGGCTATAAATGCCCTTTGAGTTTTCATACTGCTTGGCGTCGTGACCATAGGTTCCTGCCATGCCACAACAACCGACACTGACTTCTTTTAGCTCAGCACCAAATGCTTTGAAAATTTTCTGCCAATCACTGGTTGAATTCGGCAGATTGGTCTTTTCAGTACAATGGCCAAATAAGTAGTAAGACATTTTATTTGCCGTCATCGGTTTGATATCAGCTAACTTAGGCGTTAGCCATTCTTGAAATAGCTCAACCTTAAAGTTGCCGCGTTCATCGCCTAAGGCTTTGTTGTATTCATCGCGATAACAAAGCACCAATGCAGGGTCGGTGCCTATCATTGGGATGTTAAGTTGTGCTACCTGATTTAAGAACTCTGCCGCTGTTTTGGCCGTTTTGGCAAAGTCGCGCAAGAAACCTTTAATGTGTTGCGGTTTGCCATTAGGTTTAAACGGTAAGATCACTGGATTAAAGCCCAGCTTTTCAGCTAATAAAACCAAATCACGCACTACATCCGCATCGTAATAACTGGTGAACGGGTCTTGCACTATCAATACCGTTTTATCGCGCTCAGCCGTCGACAACGCCGCTAACTTGTCCATATTAAATGCCATGGCACTATGGCCAGATAGCGAACGGGCGAGTGTCGGTTGACTTAATACCGGAATATCTACCATGCCCGTGGTTTTCGTGGCAATTTTTTGTACCCAATCTTGCTTTAAGAACACATTAAACAAGCCCGGCGCTTTTGCCATCAAAGGTGTGTAAAGCTCAGAGTAGCCGACCAAGTAATCTTTTAATGAGCGTTGATAGCGACTGTAATATAAAAACATAAAACGCGATCTAAACGTTGGCACATCCACTTTAATCGGACATTGGCTCGAGCAGGCTTTACAGGCCAAACACCCTTCCATCGCTTCCATCACTTCGCCAGAGAAATCATATTGTCCGCGCTTTTTCGACCAAGTGTTTGCAAAACGCTTCACCAAACTGACATCGTTTTTGCCCGCAAGTAACTCTTTTTCAAGTTGGATAATATCCACGTTGTTATTCACTAACTGACGTAACCATTCGCGCATTAAGCCGGCACGGCCTTTTGGCGAATGACGACGGTCTTGCGTAATTTTACTCGATGGACACATAGGTGATGAGGCATCGTAGTTAAAACAAAGACCGTTACCGTTACAGTCTACTGCTTCAGTAAAGCTATCACGTACTTGCACTGGAATTTGGCGATCATAAAAGCCGCGTTTAACGGCATCAACGCTAACCAGCGCCTCATCAGACTCATAAGGGGTACAAATTTTACCGGGGTTAACGCGGTTATCTGGATCAAAGGCAGACTTAATCTTACGCAGCTCACTGAATAAGGTATTACCAAAAAACGCCGGACCGTATTCCGAGCGAAACCCCTTCCCGTGCTCGCCCCACATTAAACCTTTGTATTTCGCTGTCAGCGCCACCACTTTATCGGAAACATCGCGCATTAATACTTCTTGTAGTGGATCGCACATATCCAACGCAGGACGCACGTGTAATACACCTGCATCAACATGGCCGAACATGCCGTAGTTTAAGCCTTTGCCGTCAAGTAGGGCGCGAAATTCCATAATAAAATCTGCAAGGTTTTCTGGTGGCACACAAGTGTCTTCGGCAAACGCAACCGGCTTAGCACGGCCTTTAGCGGCGCCTAATAAACCCACTGCTTTTTTACGCATACCATAAATACGATTTAAGCCCGCTAAATCATCACACACTTGGTAGCCAATAATGCCATCTTCACCATTTGCGATTTTGTTATCTAGCAATTGACAAAGGGTGGCGATTTTTTCAGCTTGCTTATCTTTATCATGCTCGGCGTATTCCACCATGTTCAAGCCGTCCATTTCTTTGTCAGGCACGTCTTGAATCAAATCAGATACGCTGTGCCACACAATGTCTTGCTTGGCTAAATTCAAGACTTTGGAATCAACGGTTTCAACACTCAGGGCATTGGCTTTGACCAAAAATGGCGCATTGCGCAGCGCTGACTCAAAGCTATTGTACTTTACATTGATAAGGGCACGATATTTAGGGATGGGTGTAATATTCAGTTTAGCTTCGGTAATAAAAGCCAATGAGCCTTCAGAGCCACATAAAATTCGGCTTAAATCGACCGCACCCGTTTCAGCGTCATAAACGTGCTTTAAGTCATAACCGGTTAAAAAGCGGTTTAACTTAGGAAAGCGTTGTTCAATTTCTTGCTGCATGGCTTCACAAGTGCTGAGCACTTGGCGGTATATTTTACCCACGCTGCCCTGCAGCTCGGCCAACTGCTTAGCTTGCTCGTTACTCACAGGGGCTGAATCTAATACCGTACCATCGACTAATACCGAGGTAAGCGCCAATACATGATCACTGGTTTTACCGTATTTCAGCGAGCCTTGACCCGACGCATCGGTATTGATCATACCGCCAATAGTGGCGCGATTACTGGTTGATAAGTCTGGCGAGAAGAAGAAGCCATGTGGGCGCAATGCGTCGTTGAGCTGATCTTTAATCACTCCCGACTGAACACGTACCCAACCCTCAGCCACATTGACTTCTAACACCTTGTTCATGTGACGAGATAAGTCCACCACAATGTCTTGAGTCAGTGATTGGCCATTGGTGCCGGTGCCACCCCCACGAGGTGAAAAACGTACTTGCTGATATTCAGGCTGACTGGCCAATTGCGTTAAAATAACCAGATCTTGCTGGTGCTTTGGCAATACCACGGCCTGTGGCAAACTTTGATACACCGAGTTATCGGTGGCAACCGCTAAACGACTGGCATAAGACTTTTCAATATCACCAGCAAAAGCTGTTGCGGCTAATGCATCTAAAAAAGATAAGGCGTTTGAATCAATGTTTTCTTGATGACTTAAAATGGGGATCATTTGCTCACAGGTCCCTGTAATACACGCATAATAATAGTGAGCCGATTATACCAAAATACGCTTAAAAATCCTGTCTATCTCACAGTTTTAAATTGCTTAAAAACAAAAAATGCTGCTTTCGTTAAAAAGCAGCATTTCGTTTCAACTAGCAAAGCTATAACCCTATATTTTAGGGGTTTGCGTCACTACATCGTTATTTTGTGCACGGTGGCGCAGGTAATGATCCATTAAGGTAATGGCCATCATGGCTTCAGCAATCGGCACAGCGCGAATGCCCACACAAGGATCGTGACGTCCCTTAGTGATCATTTCCGTCGGCTCACCATCCACCGTAATGGTTTTACCCGGAATAGTGATACTAGACGTCGGCTTAAGGGCAATGTGCGCAATAATGTCCTGACCCGTTGAAATGCCGCCTAACACACCACCAGAGTGATTTGATGTGAAACCTTCTGGCGTTAATTCATCGCGGTGCTGGGTGCCTTTTTGATTGACCACGTCAAAGCCATCACCAATTTCAACACCCTTCACGGCATTGATGCTCATTAGCGCATGGGCCAAGTCGGCATCAAGGCGATCAAATACCGGTTCACCTAATCCTACAGGCACTTTTTGCGCAACCACAGTGATCTTAGCGCCAATTGAATCGCCCTCTTTTTTCAAGTCGCGCATGTATTGGTCAAGCTGCTCTAACTTACTGGCATCAGGGAAAAAGAACGGGTTTTGTTCAATTTGGTCCCAATCAATGGTCTCGGCTTTGATATCAGCCATTTGGCTCATATAGGCACGCACGGTAATGCCATGCTTTTCAAATAGGTATTTTTTCGCGATTGAGCCAGCCGCCACCCGCATTGCGGTTTCACGTGCACTGGAGCGACCGCCGCCACGATAATCGCGATGACCAAATTTCTGATGGTAAGTGTAATCAGCGTGACCGGGACGAAATAGTCCTGAAATAGCCGAGTAATCTTGCGAACGTTGATCGGTATTTTCAATCAATAAGCCTATGCTACAGCCGGTGGTTTTACCTTCAAATACACCCGATAGAATACGCACTTGGTCTGGCTCACGGCGCTGTGTCGTGTAGCGCGATGTACCCGGTTTACGTCGGTCTAAATCTGCCTGTAAGTCGGCTTCTGAAATTTCTAAGCCCGGTGGTACGCCATCGACGACGCATCCCAAAGCCACACCATGGCTTTCACCAAAAGTAGAAATTCTAAATAACTGTCCGAAACTGTTCCCTGCCATGCCTTTACTTCCTAAAAATTAAACGGAAAACACCTGTTGATGCTGCTTTAATTGTGCTTGTGTCAACATAAACACCCCGTGGCCACCTTGCTCAAATTCAAGCCAAGTAAACGGCACATCTGGGTATGCTTGTTCGAGGTGGATTTGTGAATTCCCGACTTCTACAAATAATACGCCATTTTCAGTTAGCATATCTGCTGCTTGCGCCAGCATACGGCGCACTAAATCTAATCCGTCAAAGCCTGCCGCTAAGCCTAGTTCAGGCTCATGGTGAAACTCATCGGGTAAACTGTCCATGTCTTCTTGGTCCACATAAGGTGGATTAGATACGATCAAGTCGTACTTGTGGCCTTTCAACTCATCAAATAAATCTGACTGCATCGGGAAAACTTGTTGCTCTAAACCGTGATCGCAAATATTGATTTGCGCCACATCAAGGGCGTCAATGGAAATATCTACCGCATCCACTTCGGCCTCAGGAAAAGCATGAGCACAAGCGATCGCAATACACGCACTACCGGTACATAAATCTAATACTCGCGTAGGCTGCTCTGACACCCAAGGGGCAAAACCTTGTAAAATTAACTCAGCGAACGGTGAACGCGGCACTAATACACGTTCGTCAACGTAAAATTCTAGTCCTGCAAACCAAGCTCGATTAATTAAATAGGCGGTTGGGATACGTTTAACAATACGTTTCACCACCAAGGCCACCAGCGCTTCACGCTCACTTTTTGTCAGTTTAGCTTGGCTCACATCGGGGCCAATATTAAGAGGCAAATGTAAACTTGGCAAAATTAATTGCACCGCTTCATCCCAGGCGTTATCACTGCCATGGCCATAAAATAAGCCATTCGCACTAAATTGCGAAGCGCTCCAGCGGATCATGTCGCCGATGGTTTGCAGTTCTGCAACAGCTTCGGCTTGCAAATTCTTGTCCAAATTTCACTCCAACTCGGTTAGTATTGCCGGTTTTACACTCATTCAATTGAATTATCAGGGGCCCAGAGATGACAAACAAAGAAGATCTAGACGACTTTTCTCTGTTTAAAGATGCAGTATCCGGTGCCCGTAAGATAAAGCAGGATACCATAAAACCGGATAAACCTAGGATCAAGGAAAAAATTCAGCGCCAAGAAATAAAACATGACCGCGTACGTGATGAGTTAGAGAAGGATTATTTTTCTGATTTGTACGAGCCGCACCTCGAAGAGCAAGGCCCAACGCGCTATATTCGCCCCAGTGCGGATAAGTATGAGCTTAAAAAGTTGCGCCGTGGTGATTACGCGCCAGAGATTTATTTGGACCTGCATGGACTAACCCAACAGCAAGCCAAAGCTGAGTTAGCCGCCTTAATCCGAGAATGTAAAAAACGCCACTATCAAACGTGCTGCGTGATGCATGGTATTGGCACTCATGTCCTCAAACGCAAAACGCCGCTTTGGTTGGCACAACACCCTGATGTGGTGGCATTCCATCAAGCGCCGTTAGAATTTGGCGGTAATGGCGCGCTGTTAGTACTGATTGAAATAGAAGAAATGTACGCGCGCCGTTAAAACCGAATCAACGCTTATGCTGCTGTGGCTAAACGTAGCGCTTTAATATGCTTGTTCACCTCTGAAGCGGTTTTTTTATAATGTAATGGCGCCTGCTCTGTAAAGAGTAACTTCGCTTGGTTAAATTCAAACCGTCCCACGCCTTGAATAAAAATTTGGCCTTTAAAGTAGCTTTTCACGTATTTTGCAATTTTCACTGGGTTATACACTTTAAACTCTTTCATTACCTGCTCAGCTCTTATGTTTTAAGAAACCCGAGCAGCATAAAGAGACTGTGTGACAGTTTTATATCAAACAATTGTCATCTTGGTGACAAGATCTATACCCAAACTACTTGGAGTTGCAGGTAGGTGGCAAGTGAGTGAACCTCATGAGCATAGATATACCCAAGACACCTCAAGATGCAGGATTCAGAGCCGCTCATTCTGTTTAGTTTGAGGCAAAAAGACGAAGTAATGGTGATCCCTTGCGAGGCTTTTTAACGAAAAAATGAACATAATGAGCGGCTCCCAAAGGGCGAGTTTTGTAGGCTGTTATGCTTTGTTGCTGATTTTCAACGTAGAACAACTATGTCTCAAATCAGCGTCGCGCCTAACAGCCTACAAATTCTCGCTGAACAAGCATCTTGAGGTAACTTGGGTATAAACTATGTGATTGGGGTGAACGAGCTTAGCCAACACCGCTGCAGCTTCAAGTAGAAAGGGTATATATCAAAATTGAAATAAGCTATGGGGGGCGTGTAAGAAGTGTAATTGGCCTTGTAGATCATCGTCTAGTTCAATGCAAGCGATGCCGCTGGTGGCAAAAATAGGCGAGCCTTCATCAGGGCAGAGCTCACCCACCAAATAACCCACCAAAGGCAGATGGGAAACAATAAGTACTTGTTTCATGCCTTGCTCTGCTAACTGAAATAAATGATTAGCCACGGCAGTCGTATTGCCTGAAGGTGTTAAAAAAGCTAACTCCTCAAGTGACGAGGCCTGAGGCAAGTGGGGTTGAATAGCATTGAGTGTCTGCTGGGCCCGTAAATATGGGCTGCACAAAATATGATCTAACTCGCTCACCTGCGGCGCCAACCAACGCGCCATTTTTACCGATTCATCATGTCCTTGTTGCGTAAGCGGACGCAGCGCATCGGTTTTTGCCATCATTTCTGCTTGGCCATGGCGCATAATATAAACAAGCATTAAACATCACCTGAAAGAGCTTTATAAGTAATGGGCTAGTTTACGTTGCTATCGCTTTTGGTAAAAGCACTTGCATCAAATTAATGAGATTTGTTTGCTAGCTAATTTTTACGCCATAATAACAAATACAAATGAGAACGCCTTGGTTTTATGCTCTTTTTAGGTCATTGTGGTAATGGGCCTTGTTTCTTTTAAATACACCGGAGCCGCTATCTTGCTAAAAAGTCCTAATGACAAAAAAGACTACCAATTTTTAACCTTAACGAATCAGCTTAAGGTGTTGTTAATTCACGACCCTAAGGCAAGCTCTGCAGCAGCCTCAATGGCGGTGAATGTCGGCCACTTCCACGATCCTATTGAACGCCAAGGCATGGCGCATTTTCTTGAGCATATGTTGTTCTTAGGCACTGAAAAATACCCACAAAGCGGCGAATATCAGCGTTTTATTAATCAGCACGGCGGCAGTAATAATGCGTGGACCGGCACAGAGTTCACCAACTTCTTTTTTGATATAGACCCCCAATATCTTGAAGCCGCCTTAGATCGTTTTAGCCAATTTTTTATCGCGCCACTTTTTACCTCAGAATTAGTGGACAAAGAACGTCAAGCGATTGAATCTGAGTACCAACTTAAGCTTAATGATGACGTGCGCCGACAATATCAAGTGCATAAAGAAACCGTTAACCCCGCCCACCCTTTTGCCAAGTTTTCGGTCGGCAACAGCCAAACCCTAGCCGATACCGAGCAAAGCCTAGCGCGAGAGGACTTAATCGCTTTTTATCAACAGCAATACTGTGCGTCGCGGATGACGTTAGTGATTTCGTCTAATCATCAATTAGATGAGCTCGCACCATGGGCACAGCACTACTTTGGCAACATCATCGACAAACAACTGCCTAAATGGGCAATTGAAGCGCCGCTCTATACCGAAGCTGAACTGGAACTTGAGATACATGTACAACCAGTGAAAGACCACAAGAAACTGTTTGTGGCTTTTGCACTACCTTGTATCGATCACTACTACAAAACTAAACCCCTCACCTATCTTAGTCATATTTTAGGTAATGAGTATCCAGACAGCCTGTTTTCAGTGCTAAAACAACAAGGTTTAATCAACAGTTTAAGCGCTGGTGGCGGGGTCAGTGGCTCCAATTTTAAAGATTTTAATATTTCATTTGGTTTAACAGATAAAGGGCTAGCAGAGCGCGATGAAATAGTTAATCAACTGTTTGCCTATATTGCTCAAATAAAACAACAAGGCCTCAACAGTTGGCGCTACCGTGAAAAGCAAGCCATTGTTGAGCAAGCGTACCAATTTCAAGAAACCAGTCGCCCTATCGACGTGGTGTCTCATTTAAGCATCAATTTACATCACTACGAGCCTGAGCATGTGATCTACGGCGACTATATTATGGCCGGATTTGATGAAGCGGAACTGCGCCAGTTACTTGACTACTTTTCCCCCAGCAATATGCGCATGTTAGTCAGCGCAGCAGGGCTGACTACCGATAAAGAAGCCGCTTGGTACTTTACCCCTTATGCAGTGAAAAAAATTGAGCCTGAGCGAATTGCCCACTGGCAACAAATCGGTATCAACCCGTTACTTAAATTACCCCCGCCTAACCCCTTTATCGTCTTAGGGTTAAACGGCACGCAAACCGGCCCCACCACAGAAAAGCCAATTATTCTAAGAGATCAGGCTGGGTTTCGTGTTTGGTACAAAAAAGACAATACCTTTAACGTCCCTAAAGGCAGTCTCTACATCGCGGTTGATTCAGAGCACGCGGTAAAAAGTATTCGCCATATTGCCATGACACGATTGGCGGTAGAGTTATTTTTAGACTTGCTCACCGAAATCACCTATCCCGCCGAAATAGCAGGACTAGGCTATCGTATCTACTCTCATCAAGGTGGCTTTACCCTGCACTTTAGTGGCCTAACCGCAAAGCAATATTTATTAGTGCAACTGGTGCTCAGTACCCGTAAATTCGGCAAAGTTGACTCTGACCGATTTGAGCACATTAAAAGCCAACTCATCCGCAGCTGGAAAAACCAAAAGCAAGGCAAACCTATTTCACAGCTATTTAGTCAGCTCACCTCACTGCTGCAACCTGCCAACCCACCCGCCAGCTTAATGGCCAAGGCGATCAGTGACGTCACGGTAGACGAAATGCCCGGATTTGTTGAGCAGCTATACAAACAAGTACATATTGAAGTGCTTGCTCACGGCGATTGGCAACAACAAGAAATTGAGACCTTAGCCGATTACTTACTGAAAGAGCTGGCACCAAACAGCACGCCGGGGGCAGAAACTAAGCGCAGATTAGTCGATATATCCCGCAAAGGCAGTTTAGTGCGCGAGGTAAATTGCGATCATAATGATTCCGCCATGATAGTGTATTACCAATCAATGCACACCACACCGATGCACGTGGCCCGCTACACCTTAGCTAACCATATAATGTCTACCACCTTCTTTCATGAATTACGCACGCGTAAGCAACTTGGCTATGTCGTGGGCAGTGGCAACTTGCCGCTCAATCGTCATCCGGGGATAATTTTTTACATTCAAAGCCCGGTCGCCGGGCCACAACATTTATTACGCTGTATTGACGAGTTTATTGACACCTTTGCTTTAGTGTTAATGGAGCTCACCCAAGCGCAATGGGAAATAAGCAAACAGGGATTAATCAGCCAAATAACCGAAAAAGACGCTAACCTAAAAAGCCGTAGCCAACGTTACTGGGCTAGCATAGGTAATAAAGACTGGCGTTTTGACCAACGTGAACAAGTGGCCAGTGCCTTAGAAATAATGACGCGTGCAGATTTGATCCGTTTTATCACACAATTAAAATCACGTATTTCCGATAGAGTGATCATGTGCAGTTACGGCTCAGCGCACGACGGCAGCGATAAACTCACCCAAGGTAACTTTATTTGGGATCCGGGCGAATTTAAACTGATGGCACCGAAATTTATTAATTAACCCCGAACGCGAAATTTGCCGGAAAAAATACTCTATCCATTGATAGCGGACTAAAGCAGCGCTGGAGTTAATTGACAATCTTGCCTGTTTTGGCGTAAAACAATAAGCCGAGCAATGCTCGGCTTATTTCATCGCGGTAATATCAATAAATACAAGCCATTACATCATGCGCAGCGATCACACTAAGAGACGAAATGGGTAGCACAAACCTTGTTACCTGACGGATCGCGTAAATAAGCCAAATACAACTTACGCTGTCCATTTCCTCTCACACCTGGTGGCTCTTCACAGGGAGTACCACCACTAGCAGCGCCCGCTTTATGCCATGCATCTACCAATTCTGGACTACTTGCTTTAAAACCAATCGTCATCCCGTTACCCGACGTTGCCACCTCGCCATTAATTGGCGACGTAATCGCAAAAACGCCTGCGGGGGTCACATAAAAACAACGCCCCTTCTCGTCAAACACACCTTCCGGATGACCTAAAACCGCCATCACAGCATCATAAAACGCCTTTGATGCAGCAATATCATTTGCACCAACCATTACGTGACTGAACATACTTAATCCTTATTGATTGAAACGTAAAAACTACACCTCCCTGAAGACACTCGACATTCGGTAACTGGACGGAACTCAAAAGACGTCTTCACTGCTGTGGTTTTTCTTTACGATTACTTATTTTACTTAAATACAGAAATGGGACGAACCAAATTGCAATAAGTATAATGACAATGTTTTGCGTTAAATCTTTATCTGCAATTAAATATGAACTGACTAACATTACCACGGCAAATAATATTGAAATGGCAATGTTTGCCTGCATTGCTTTTTTACGATTCATTTCTTCACTCCTTAAAAAGATTGAAAACGACCATAGTTGAAAAATTCATTATTAAGTGCCAAATACTGCGCTAAACCATTTTTTGCTACTTCAAAAAATTGATTTTCACAGGATTGTTCATACAGGGCAAACGCATGAATATTTTTTGAGCGTTTAGTGGTGTTTTCTTAGACGAATATCTGCCGCAAGGATGCGGCAGTTAAGCTATCAGGGATGATTTCACGGCGTTTCGTATAAGAAAATTCCACTTTGTTCGCTTGGTTGATTGTATTTTGTACACTCATGCGCTCGCCCTGATTATTCATACTCCTGACTAAAGGCTCATTCATTAATTCATGTATGACACCGATTGTTATTTTGTTGCACCTGAATTATCGCAGCAAAATCGAAACAAATACCCGTCAGGATCTTGCACAATAAATTGCTTCTGTATGGCGACGAGATCTGCGCATTGGTATTCTTTAGTCTCTAGTTCAAGATAAATAGAGTTGGGTGCGCTGGCCTTTACCCTCGAATATAAATCATCAATATCAGCAACATCCCATTGAAAATTGACGCCTCGACCAAATGGTTTCTCCATTTCACCAGTAAGCCATCGCCGCCCCACCCCAGCGATACCTTCAGCCATAATATCTACGCCGCCTAAGGTGAAATAAACAAATTGCTCTTCAATTCTTTCATATTTCACTTCAAAGCCAAATACTTCAGTATAGAATTTTTTTGTTACTTCAATATCT
Organism: Motilimonas cestriensis; assembly: GCF_021295315.1. Taxonomy (GTDB): domain Bacteria; phylum Pseudomonadota; class Gammaproteobacteria; order Enterobacterales; family CBDFNC01; genus Motilimonas; species Motilimonas cestriensis. The sequence goes on from NZ_JAIMJA010000012.1 coordinate 92,463, forward strand.
TCACAATAGAGTTCTGGGACTAACTTCAAGTTGGACATGTAAACCTCTTATCATTACGGTGGCCATATTTGTTATGGCCACCAATGAAAATGTAAAGTGTACAGCGTATCAATACATGCTTATTAGATTAAAATTGCAATAAAAATAATTAACACTTGTTTTAAATCGCCTTTTAACTAGGCCCTTGCATTTTCTTTGATGTATTTCTTAACCTTTTTCAGTGCTACTTGACGCTTTAGGGGAGACAGATAGTCAATAAATATATTGCCTGATAAATGGTCAATCTCATGCTGCATGGCGATAGCCAGAAAGTCATCGCTCTCAATTGTGATTGGCTTACCTTCTCTGTCTAAAGCGGTTACCACAACCGACGTAAAACGCTCGACATCGGCATAATAGTCAGGAATCGATAAACACCCCTCTTGCCCTAGTGCTTTATCTGTTCCGCTGACCACTTCTGGATTGATCAGAACTAACGGTTCATTGCGACTATCTGACAGATCGATAATGACAACGGCTTCCTTGCGACCAACTTGAGTAGCAGCGAGTCCGATGCCATTGTCTGTCGCGTATAAGGTTTCCAACATATCATCAATCAATGTTTGTACTGATTCAATATCCTGCACTTTCTCGGCCTTAATTTTAAGCCTAGGATCAGGAGCGGTGAGAATCTCTAAAATGGCCATATTTACCTCTTTATATTATGCCCAGTAGTGCTCAAAAGAGCTGTTAATACGTCGCGACTATTCATTTAGTTCTGCCAAACAATAAAATGTGACTGTAATATGACGCGACTCTTTGCAATAGCCATATCTTAATGCAATGGCGCACTTTATATATTGAACTCTTGTAATGCTAGCAATGCCGCTTCGGCAACTCAGGCGACATGGAGCGAAGTAATTCATCTAATTCTGTAATTCCTGACATAATAGTTTCTTGAAAGTTGCTGGTAGAAGGACGATCCAATGCTTAACTTAACTCAGTTGCGGACCTTTAGTGTTTTTACTGAACAAAAGCCGTATAAGTTTTGCTGCTCACACTCCTATTTTTTATTTACGCTAAATAGCTAAGTAAGGCATGGTTACTTAGGCAAAAGTCAGGCACAAAAAAGCCAAGTTAGCTTGCTTTTAACAAGGCAACTTGGCTTTTTACCATGGCTTAGTTAGCCAAAGTATTAGAACGGCATTTTCATACCTGGTGGTAGTTGCATACCGCCAGTCACGTCGGCCATTCTATCTTTGCTATTTTCTTCAACGCGGCGCACAGCATCATTGATCGCAGCAGCCATCAAATCTTCTAACATCTCTTTGTCATCTTCCATTAGGCTAGGATCAATTTCAATGCGGCGCACATTATGATTACCAAGCATGGTTACTTTAACCATGCCTGCGCCGGCTTCACCGACCACTTCCATTTTGGCAATTTCTTCTTGTGCTTTTTGCATTTTGTCTTGCATTTGCTGGGCTTGCTTCATCAAGCCAGACATTCCACCTTTACCAAACATATTCTTTCTCTCATTCAGGTTAATGGTTTAAATGTTGGGGCAACCCAACTTATTTCAAGGGCATTATAAGGGTTTTATACTTTCTTCATCCACTGACGCGCCAAAACGCTGAATAAAGAAGTTAATGGCCTCATCTTGTTGGATATCTACTTTTGCTTGAGCCAATCGAGCAAGATAAATGGCTTGCTCAATTTCCACCGGCGTTTGCATGGTTTGATGCTGGCCTATTACAATTTCAACCTGCTCTACATTGGGCAATACGCTTTGCAACGCCGCTGTGATCTGACCTAAATTACGAGCATTGTCTAAATGCTGACTGCTGGGCTGTAACATTAATTGCACTGCATTTGGCGTTTGAATACAGACACTGTTAATGGCGAGTTGACGTAATATGCCCACTAAGCCCATTTGTTCAATCAGCTGACACCAAGGGTCGTTATTTTGCGGTGAAAACTTACTCGCCATGTCGGGCATGGCACGGGTATATTCGGCTTCGGTTCTAGCCGATATTGCGGGCGTTGGCGCTTCAACAGGCGCGCTTTCAACCGATTGAGCTTCGCCTGTGTCCCATGGCACATCAGCGAGCGGCGCAATTTGTGAACTAGGCCTACTTGCCACTGGTGTGACTGGCGCTTGTTGCTGCGTTACTTGCTGGTAGGACGATTGCTGTGACGCAGGTTCGCTCGCTGGCGAGGCGTCAAAACCGTCATTTGTATTTAAGTGTTGCGGTGTAGATAAACTGGGGTCGTATTCATCGGTTTGGAAATACTGCGCATAGTCGTTGTCATAGGCCTCTAGCGGCGGTAATTCATTAAATCCCTCTGGAATATCATTGCTCGGCGCAGACGATTGCGAAACAGGCGTTTGTGAAACATGAGATTGTGAGACAGGCGCAGCGGCCAGCGGCTGAGGTTCAACACTCGGTTTAGCTGGTGCGGTCACTTTTTTTACCACCGGCTGTTTTTTACCTGCCTCTAACGCCAGCTTTCGACTGCGCAGCATATTACGGGTTTCAAGGGCATTACTGACACTTGGCATGGCGGGTTGCACTGATGCAACCTGTTGCGCTATCTGCGCCGGCGATTGCGACGCCATCTCGCTCTGCTGGGCTATCTCCTCATTTGGCGGAGCATAATGAGCGCTTTGGCTTGGTGGCTCAGCGTTGGGTTGCCCGTGAATGTCTTTGTCGAGATGACTTGTGAAATCATCATTATGACTAACGTGAGGAGGTTGTGCTGTTTCCACAGGTTCAACCTCTGGTCTAACCCCAGATGAAACCTCAGCTGTAAGCTCTACTTGAGGTGCCGGCGGTGTTACTTGCACCGCTTGAGTTGGCGCACTTGTTGCTGATTCAGTCAACTTCGCAGGGCTAGTCTGAGCTGGTGCATTGACGGACGGCTCGGCCAAGCTCACGGGGTTGGTTACATTGACAGCGGAGCTAACTGGCGCAGATGGCAAGCTGGTGGCGACTTTTGCCGGGTGAAAAGCCAGCATGCGCATTAATGTCATTTCAAGCCCGACTCTCGGCTCTGGAGCCAAAGGTAAGTCTTGCTTGCCTTTTAATGCAATTTGGTAATAAAGCTGTACTTGCTCTGGCGACAATTGTTCACTGAGTAATTGAATACTCTCACTGTTGTCTAAACCATTTAGCGTCGATGGCAGCATGTGAGCAAGAGCAACTTGGTGCAAGGTGGCGGCTATTTCATTGTGCACTAAGTCAAAGTCTGGCCCAAGGGTCACTAACTCCGATACTTTGTCGAGGGTATTTTGCGCGTCACCTGCAGCAACAAAGTGCAATAATTGAGTCACTTGATGATGGTCTAAGGTGCCCAACATGGCTAAAACAGGCTGATAATTCACAACCCCATTACCAAAGGCGATAGCTTGGTCGGCCAAGCTTAAGGCATCTCGCATACTGCCATGAGCAGCTTTGGCTAACGCCTGCAGCGCGGCAGGTTCATAGCTGTGTTGCTCTTGACCGAGAATGTAGCCCAGTTGCTGATTGATGTCGTCACTGCTTAAACTCTTTAAATGAAACTGCAAGCAGCGGGACAAAATGGTAATAGGTAGCTTTTGTGGATCTGTCGTCGCTAATAGAAATTTAACGTATTCTGGCGGCTCTTCTAAGGTTTTAAGCAAGGCATTAAAACTGCTTTTCGAGAGCATGTGCACTTCGTCAATAAGGTAAACCTTATAGCGACCTTGTGCGGGCTTATACTGCACATTATCAAGTAACTCACGCGTGTCTTCTACTTTAGTGCGCGACGCGGCGTCAATCTCTAGTAAATCAACAAAGCGTCCTTGATCTATATCTTGGCAATGATGGCAAACGCCACAAGGCTCTGATGTCACGCCTTTTTCACAGTTTAGGCTTTTTGCAAGAATACGCGCGATACTGGTTTTGCCCACGCCCCGAGTACCACTAAACAAATAAGCGTGGTGCAAGCGATTTTGGTCAAGTGCATTCACCAGTGCTGTTAGCACATGTTGTTGCCCCACCACTTGTTTAAAGTTGTGTGGTCGCCATTTACGTGCCAGCACCTGATAGCTCATGGTTTTAATTACTCACCTTCAAATTGGATAAGGCTAAATAGCTCTACATTTTGAGCATCTAGTTTGGCTTTGCCGTTTAATTCTGGTAGTTCAATCACCACGCCAGCACCCACCACATCGCCTTTAAGCTCATGGATCAATTTTATGGTGGCTTCTAAGGTGCCACCCGTTGCTAACAAGTCATCAATCACCACCACTTTTTCGCCCGGTAAAATGGAATCCTTATGAATTTGCAGCATGTCGGTGCCGTATTCTAAGTCATACACCTGCACCACGGTGGCTCGAGGTAATTTGCCCGGCTTACGCGCGGGCACAAAGCCTGCACCAATGGCGGCAGCCACTGGCGCACCAAAAATAAAACCGCGCGCTTCGGTGCCCACTACTTTATCAATACCCTTGCCTTTATAGTGCTCAGCTAATAACTCAACCGTTTTAGCAAAAGCCGCCGCGTTTTCAATCAAACTCGTGATATCGCGAAAGGTGATCCCCGCCTTTGGGTAATCTTCGATAGATTTTATGCTATCAGTGAGAAGCTTGAGCGTGGCTGAGTCCATGATGGGTCCTATTTGAAGAGTGAATTTAACAAGCCGTAAGCTTATTCACTTGGCCTGCCCCTTTCAAGAGATTGCCAAGCAATTTGCGGCTTAAGTTTCTTTTAACCTGAGCATCCAGAAAAACAAGCATAAAAAACAAACCAGTAATAATGCTTTTATCCATAAAAGTGGCGCCCAATATATTGAAATACAGAAAGCACAGCTCATCATCAGCAGTGCTTTTTGTTTAGTAGGTTTGGCAATTGAGCGATTTTTTTGCCAATTGTGGATCATTGGGCCAAACCATTGATGATTTAACAGCGCTTGATGAAAGCGTGGTGAGCTTTTGGCAAAGCAAAATGCGGCTAATAAAATAAAAGGGGTGGTTGGCAACACTGGCAAAGGAATACCAATCAGCCCAAGAACAAAAGCCAGGCTGCCAAGCACAAAGTAAAATGGCCGTTTTAGCAATTTGATATGTCCTTAGTCACGCTATATTAACCTCAGTTCTGTTTAAGCCTAGCCAGATAGAGTATGTGTTATGGCAAAATTACGTTTTCAGAGATGAAAGCGCAAAGCGTATAGAGGTATATTTACAGCGTTTTTGCCGGAAAGCATACTATTTTGCTTATCTTGCATTCGGGTTATATTAACCCGCCCACTGATGTTGATGGCGGTCTAAAATCGCCAAGATCTCGTCAGCTTTACGGCATGGACGAATATCTGAAAACAACACGTCAGCCTCCGGGTAGCTGTACACCACGTACTTTAGCCATTGTTTAATTCGATTACTAAAATACAAGTGTTTATCACCACGACACTCTAAACCGGAATAACGAATTAATAAATCAAGCACCTCTCGCCAAGGCATCGGCGCTTCTTTTAGTTTAATCACATTGGCTAAGTTTGGCATCGCCAATGCGCCACGCCCTAGCATTAAATCGTCACAACCACTTAAGGCTAAGCAACGCTCGGCGTCAGCAAGTTGCCAAATCTCACCATTAGCAATCACCGGAATAGCAATCGCTTGGTTCATATCACTGATCGCAGGCCAATCAATGCGATCAGCGCGATAACCGTCGGCGCGGGTACGCCCATGCACGGTTAATTCACTGGCACCGCCTTGGTACGCGGCATCGGCAATTTCTAATCGCTGTGATTTACACTCCCAACCTAATCGCACTTTTACCGACACGGGTTTGTCTGGCACTGCCCCTCGCATCCCCTTGACCGCTTGATAAATCACTTCCGGCTCTTTTAATAGTGCCGCGCCTCCATTCGATCCATTGACCGTTTTCGACGGGCAGCCGCAATTTAAATCAATACCCGACGAGCCGAGTTCAACCGCACGATAAGCGTTTTCTGCTAGCCATTGCGGTGCTTGTCCAAGCAGCTGTACTCGTACATCAGTACCCGAGTCGGTTTTGCCACCTTGATGCAATTCAGGACATAAGCGATAAAACACTTTTTTCGGTAACAGCATGTCAACCACACGAATAAATTCGGTGACGCATAAATCATACTGATTAATGCCCGTTAATACTTGCCGCATTAAGGGATCAACGACCCCTTCCATCGGGGCTAACACAATACGCATAGCTTGCCTCATTATAATAGAGCGCGAATTTTAGGGACTTATAACGACTTTGTCACTCACTTGCGGAAATCTTAACCTTTGCGAAATTGGCAGCACTGGTTCCGCTTTGTGGCATCGCGCATCTGCGCCTGTCACATTCCCCTTTATTGCCGTCCAGCTACAGTCTCAAAACGTCCCACAATAGATCTAAATCAATCTAAGTTAATTTGTTGATGTAAATGATTTTAACTTTGACCTATATCAGCACCGAAATCAGATAAGGCCACTATGCTTTAGCCCTAAATTATCATTTGCAAGAGCAAACAATGACAGAGAATGAATTAGCAGATGTGACGGGGTTTCAAACCTTACTCACGCAAAAACTCATGGACTACAAGCATCAAGTTTTAGCCATATTAAATAATGCTCAGCAATCGAGTCACCAATTAGCGGCGTCTCAACTATTAAAGTTGAGTAATAATGACTTTATTGAGGCCGTTGTGCGGTTAGAAATGCCACAAATAAGCGATAAAGTTCGCCTTATTAAGCGCATTGACGCGGCTCTTTGCCAAATTGAATTTGGTCTTTATGGTGTTTGCTCCGATTGCGAAGAAGCCATTGAGCCAGAGCTATTAGCGAGCGACCCCACTGAGCAACGCTGTATCTGCTGTAAAACTAAATTTGAGAAACGCAAAAAAGGCTTTATCGCGCTCTAACATAACCGCATTCGTCTCCCCTTTATTTTACGCGGGTAAAGCCTGCGGGCACAGGCTCAATCATTTCTTCTACTCATTAAGCAACCCGTTAATTCAAGGATGAATAAGCGAGTAACGAGCTGCCGTTAACTCTCCGTTATCGCTATTCTTACTGCTCTCGCTGATGCGCAATTACATCTGCCCCACCGCCCATTGCAAAAAGGCTTTTTTCTCTGCATCCGAGAGTTGAGTAAATGTTTGCTGCGTCATTTCAAATATTGAGCTTGTCGTTGTAGCAGATGACGGCGTTGAAGGTGCGGGTGAAGCGGCTGCTTCAGTAGGTTCAGTCACCATCGGGGCCTTAGGTGGCTCAATTACAGCTTCGCTCATTACCAGCGCGGCAATACCGTTACTTTGATTATAGGCTTTTACTTCTTGTTCATAATCGCGGGTTAATTGCACACCTTCTTTAAACAGCTCATCTTGCACTAAAGGAACAGATTTTCCATCTTGATCGACCAACGTGAAAACTGGATTTTTAGCGTACTTATCAACCGATCTTGCGGTATATAGGTGCGGCTTTTCAACACTCACTTGGCTTAAGCCATCAGTAGAAAACGTCAGAACGATGGGTTGAGATTTAGCAATGCCACGCATATCTTCTGTGTTCACCACCCCACGCTGCGCAGCAAAACGTAATACCACTTGTTGCTTGCCTTCATCTGCTAGGGTAATACTACGATCATTTTTAAAAAATGCATTACCCGATTCTTGGCCATTAACCACCAAAATTTCATAAATGTTCGGCACTTTAAATTCAGTGGCAGATGCCAAAAATGCGCTACAGCTTATAACAATAAAAACCATCGCTTGTTTAAATCGTTTCATCATAAGATCCCAAACCGCAAAGTTAAAAAACATAAAAGCCAGCACTAGGCTGGCTTAACTAATAATATTATTTACCAGTGATTACCACTCGTAACGTAGACCTAAAGAAGCAACACCGCCTTCTTTTCTTGCTAAGCTACCTGCTGCATTAACAAGGTCTGCGCCGGTCACGCCATGGCCTTCATTGTAGCTGTAGTTAGCGAAAATTGAAGATTGTGCTGTTAATTTGTATTGGCCTTCAATAGTCCAACGATCTTGGATTTTCTTATTTGAAGATGGTGCATCTTTAAGATCTTGGTAACGATAGCCTGCACGCGTCACAAATTGACCGAAGTCATAAGCCACGACGGCATCGGTACCTTTCGTTTTATCGTTGCCACCCGCAAATGCATCAAACTTCTCTTCTACGTAAGTCGCACCTGCGTAAAAGTCGCCGTAAAAGTACTGTGCACCAATACCGTATGTTTGGTATTCCTTCACAGAAGAAACCGCTTTTGACTGCGTATCCGCTTTATTGAATTGGTACATAGCAACCGGTGCTAACATGCCCATGTCGCCTAGTTCAATGTTGTAACGAGCCGCGGTGTTAAAACCGTAGTCGATTGAGCTATTCGTAATATAAGCCGCTGAGAAGTCTAAACCGCCAACACTATTACGGTATTGGAAAGTACCATCTTGGCGAAATACTAATGCTGCGCCAGAATCAACGGTGTTTACGTTAGCACCCGCAACCACGTCACCACCTGCGTAGAAAATATCACCGATGTCTGTGAACATGATAAGGCCCGATGCAACACGGCCTGCTTCAACGCGACCCGCATCAGCCATGTCTAAACCAGCCCAAACATAACGAGCATTCCAGTTAGTGTCTGATGAACCAGGCTCTTGGCTTAGTTGGTATTGCGCTTGGCCGATAACCGCCATGTTTTCGTTAACGACTTGACGACCATTAAAGCCTAAACGAGCGTAAACTGAACCATCGGTATCACTGTCTTTATGGCCAGCAGCGTCGTAAGTGTCTTTGTTAACGAAGTTGGCTTCAACACGTCCATACATATTAAGTACTGAACCGTCTTCAGCTTTGTAGATTTCAGCTGCGTTGGCCGCACCCGTTGCAAGAAGGGTGGGAACGATTACTGCAAGAATTGTTTTTTTCATTGTTTCACTGCCTGTATATTAATTGAATGCTATCGAGTTAAAACACTCGATTGGATTGTCCGTTTTAAGTGCAGTGCTTCCTTTGCGGGACGCATCATTACAAACAAATAAAAATCGGTCAATACAGTAATAGCGACACAAACACCTGTTAAGCGGCACAAAATCAATATTAAAAACTCAAAAGGGACCAAGAAATCACCCAATTACCCGGTATAAAAATAACGATTACATCGTTTATCAAACACTCACCAGACAATTGAAAAATAAGGAAATTAGTCACTCGTGCGAGTTAACGCATCGCCCTGTCACACTGCGGCTAGCAGATTAACAATATGATTTTTTATTTACAATAATATATTTAACGAAAAAAAATTTTAACAGCTCAAAATATAAGCAAGCAACTTAGCATAAAGCCAATGTATATTTACAACGCAAACATTAACCCCTTGCTTTATTTACCAAATTTTCAGTCATGCCACAGGGTTTTAACGATTGCTATCCGAACATCCTTGGGCAAAACCAGATAAGTTGTTACAATCACGCTACTTTCATTTATCGATTTCGCCATGCTAAAACCACAAGTAAAACAGCTCATTCGTGAGACCTATCAGGCAATCAGCCAATCCTTGCCCGACTATCAGGTACGTAAAGAGCAAAACTACTTGGTCGCCGAAATCGCAAAAACCTTGGCAGGGGAATACGACCCACAACGTCGTATCTTGGTGGCAGAAGCCGGTACAGGTATCGGTAAATCATTAGCCTATCTACTCGGCGGCTTAGCCGTAGCGCAAAACCAAAACAAAAAATTGGTTATTTCCACCGCGACAGTGACGCTGCAAGAACAGCTCATCAATAAAGATTTACCGTTCTTTTTGCAGCACAGTAGCCTGAAATTTACTTTTACCTTAGTCAAAGGGCGTGGCCGCTATTGCTGCGAGCACAAGTTACGCGAGCATGCCGATCCACAAGACGGACAGCAGGCGCTATGGGATGAAAAACCTAAAAAGTCCGATATTGATTTAATTAAGCGACTATTTAAGGCCTACCAAGAAGGTAAATGGCAAGGTGACCGTGACACATGGCCGATGCCTATTGCGGATCATGTTTGGCAGCAAATTGTGGCTGATAAACACAGCTGTAGCCGTGCCCTGTCTCATCATCACCAATGCCCGTTTCATCGTGCCCGTGACGAGTTAGAAAAAGCCGACGTATTAATCGTTAACCACGCATTGTTATTAGCAGATACCGAACTCGGCGGAGGCATTATCTTACCCGATCCAGATAGCTGCTTTTATGTGATGGACGAAGCGCACCACTTACCCAGTATCGCGCGCGATTTCGCCAGCGCCAATATCGCCATTAATGCCAGCATTAACTGGCTCGGCAAGTTGGAGTTACTGAACCGAAAAATAGCGCAACAAGTCAGCGGACAATCGACCATGGCCCCGGGCAGTGAAATGGTGAGTAGTGCGCTCAGTATTAAACAAGAGCTTGGCCATGTTGCCACTTTTTTTAATGCCAATACCAGTCTGTTTCAAAATGAGTCAACCTACCGTTTTGCCATGGGCGAATTACCCGAGCCTCTCACGGTACATGCCTGCGCGATCCGTGATGAAACGAAAACGTGTTTAAAAGCACTTAACAAGTTACTCAGTATTATCGCCGAGCAACTCAAAGACGGCGACATCAAAACAAAGGTTGCCGAGCCATTGATGGCCGACGTAGGCAGTAATGTGCAGCGTTTAGAAAACTTTTTTCAACTTTGGTTTATGCTCGCCAAAGAGCCAACTGGTAAGCATGCGCCACTCGCTTGCTGGGCCAAGCGGTTAGAGCAAACCGATGCTGACATTATGCTCGCAGCCTCTCCCATTGAAGTGGGAGGATTACTGGAAAATCAACTGTGGTCACGCGCAGCAGGTGTGTTTTTATGCTCAGCAACCTTAACCGCTTTAAACAGCTTTGATTTTTTTCGCCATCAAAGTGGCTTGAAAGAGCAAGACGGCACCCAATACTTGCGGCTTCGGTCTCCCTTTGATTACGACAAAATTACCTTGCAAATCCCCCCCATGCGCCATGAACCAGGTAATGACGCCTATGATAAAGAATTATGTGAGTTGATTCCGGCGCTGTTAGCGGAAAAGCAAGGCAACTTAGTGTTATTTGCTTCGTACTGGCAAATGCGTCTAGTGGCTGAAAAAATTAAGAGTAAAGTTAAAGCGCCACTGTTACTACAAGGTGAATTGTCGCGTTCGCAAATGCTCGAACAATACAAAAGCCGTTGTGATAAAGGTGAAACCGCCATTATGTTTGGTACCGGCAGCCTCTCAGAAGGGTTAGACTTACCGGGGCACTACCTGACCAACCTCATTATTACTAAACTGCCTTTTGCGGTGCCGACCTCTCCCGTAGAAGAAGCACACGCAGAATGGATAGAAAGCAAAGGCGGCAATGCTTTTTTGCAAATCACCATTCCAGAGGCCAGTAAAAAACTGATTCAATCTTGTGGACGATTAGTGAGAAAAGAGAACGACTGGGGCAAAATAACCATTCTAGATCGCCGCTTAGTTACCCGTCGCTACGGTAAAGGGTTGCTTGATGCCCTGCCGCCCTTTAAAAGAGATATTCAATATTAATGTTTGAACTTAGCTTTACTTTGCCCGTTGAACCCAGCTTGCTACTGCTGCTATGTGGTGTTGGACTGATCGCCGGTTTTATTGATGCAGTCGTCGGCGGTGGTGGTATGCTGACCATTCCTGCGCTATTAAGCGCCGGGTTACCGCCTCATGTCGCACTGGGAACCAATAAATTAGCCGCCACATTTGCTTCTTCTACCGCGGCATGGACTTACTATAAAAAACAGTTATTTGATCCCATTTTTTGGCGCCAATCATTTCTGGCCACTGGGATAGGTGCCATTTGCGGTACCTTAGCAGTTAACTTCGTGAGCACTGAATTACTAGAAAAAGCCCTGCCGTTGGTCATACTGGCTACCGCTATTTACACTATATTTAGTCGATTCCCCAGTGAGAAGAGCCTTTCACTGCCAAAAAGCGGTCCGAAACTGGTAAAAAAACAATGGCTACAAGGCGGTATTTTGGGCTTCTATGATGGCATTGCCGGTCCAGGCACGGGAGCATTTTGGACGGTATCAAGTATGGCACTCTATAAAGTGAATATTCTATTGTCGTCTGGCTTAGCTAAGTCAATGAACTTTACTAGCAATTTCTTGTCTTTAATTACATTCGTCATGCTTGGCCACATCAATTGGATGTTAGGGTTGAGTATGGGCGCGTGTTTAATGATAGGCGCTTACTTGGGCGCACATTCTGCGATCCGCTTTGGTGGCAAGTTTATCCGCCCTATTTTTGTTTGTGTGGTGATTGTAATGGCAATTAAATTGGCAATTGAAGCATGGTAGATATTTCACAATTATCGACCCGTTTAGCGCAGCTTACTCAGCAGTGTCAAACCCTAGACAACCAGTTAACTGCGCAGCAGCGGGAAAACTTTCATTTCAATAAAAGCTTGTTTGCCAAGCCAGAGAAAAGTTTAACAGGCTATTGCAATCAGGTCGGTAAAAGGATTAAAGATCTTGAGCAAGCATTAACCGAAGGGGTGTCAAACCAGTTGATAGCACATCGCTGTGAAGCACTAGCTGATCAGTTTGCTGGATTATTAAAATTAGTCGCTCAGGCGCAAAAAGGTAACGGGCAGCTGTTTAGTCATCACCCCGCTCCTGAAGAAAAAAAACTCTATCAAAAACTGCAAAAACAATATGAATACGAACGACGATTAGAGCAAATGTTGGCACATAGTAAACAGCAAGGAGCAAGACTCGTTGGCGCAGAAAAACGCAGTGCTCAACAAGCAACAAAAACCTTAGAAGGGCGGCTAGAGCGTTGTAAAACAGCAACCTTTGCTGTTGAATTGGCGATCAGAGAATTCGAAAGCTCCAGTGCATTTATCGGGAATTTTTAAATCATGATGTTGCGTGTTATCACTTTTCTCAGCTGTTTATTGAGCTGCACTAGCGCCTTTGCCGGCAGCCAAATTCAGATACCATCAATGTTTAAATTGCTTTATCACAACGGCGAGAAAACCCAGCTCACCTTTTACAATAAAGCGCCACTGCAACTCACTGCCGGTAGGCAACAACTGGTATTGCAATATCAACAGGCCTTTGATGGTGAAGCAGACAGCGCCTTTATTTCTGTGCCTATCGTTTTATACTTTTTTGCCAAGCCGCAGCAACAATTACGTATTGTAGCCAGTAAGCCTAGAAATAAATCAGAAGCACAAAGCTTTGCAACTACACCAGAGTTTACGTTGGTGGATCTCAGTAGAGGCTCGGAGGTTGGCTTTGACACCATTTTAACGCCGCGCTTTGGCTGGCAAAATGGCCCTAACATTGCGTTACTTGATGAAATCAAAAAAGGCCAACAGCAACCCGACCAGCAACGTATTTTGAACCAACTAAAACTGCTCTACCAAAATGCGAACGCCGAAAAGCAGACACAATTCCTGCAATGGTTAAAACAAGAAAAGCAGCTTCGAAAGGACACACCATGAGTTTAAACAACGCCCCAAAACACATCCAATTAGCCGTTGACCTGATACAGTTACTAGAAGAAAACCAAATCGACACTGCCACAGCGGTCGCGGCTTTAGAAGTCGTATTAACTGATTGTAAACAAAAACAGTCCTTTGAAAATAACACGAGCAATGCCAGTTAACGGTCAAGCTGAGTCAGGTAAAAACAATGCTGGCAAGATCAATAACCCCAATAACTAATCAATAACTAATCAATAACCAAATAGACTGTTTTCTCGGTTACTTAGCGGCCACCGAATCAATCGCGCGCCACATGCTAAAAGCCCTTGCGACAAATAGCCCGCTAAATGAGCCATATATTATACTGCAGACAACAATGAAAGTTGGATCAGATACAATGGTAGGCTGCAGAGCATTTAACACTCCAACAAAATATTTTGTAAAAAATATTGCCATCATTAATACAAGAGGAATCCAGCTGCCGGGAATAATAAAACTCGCTAAGTCGGCGTTGAACTGAACTTTTTTTACCGGAAAATATTTTGCCACGCTATAAGCTATTAACACCAAGGCCAAAAACCATAGCCCCACCGGGAGCCAAGCTAAACCAAAACTCGACTGCACGCCAAGATAGGATAGTAACGCCATGCCAATTGGCAGTGGTAAAATCAGATACTTTCTTACTTTTCTATCCTTAGATTGTTGAATACCAAGAACAATTAAAAACAACAATAACCCAAACACCCATTTTGGCGTGTGCGCCAATATTTGCAACATCATGCATTAAGACCCACAATTAACTGATTGTTAAATCACTATAACCTACTGTTTAATAAGCTGTACTAGCTCAGACTTGATCTGACACTTACTTGTGTACATTACCTGCAGCACTACTCTGTATTTTTCGCCTTGCCTAACGCTTCAAAGTAGGACGCAATGATATTCTCCACTCTGCCTTCTTGAACCATGTAACCAAGGGTAATGTTAAACTGTGTCAGTTGATCAATATAAGGTGATTTTTTCGAAAGAGCTAAATAGATATCTCGCTGTTGCTCATAGCGCAAGGATGCTTTTTTAAACTGCCCTTGAAAGCCTTCTGTGGCGATCAAATAATCCATCTGGATCTCATCTGCGATAATGGCATCATTGCGTCCTCCAGCTAATTGCCTTAATAGCAAAACGTCTCTGCTGACTTCTTTTTCGTAATGTTGAGGTCACTGTCAAATTCAGGTGAATGCTTGGCACCACGAACAACGCCGATGTTTAATGAATAAAGATCCTGCTGGGTTTCGATGTGCACTTTAGCGCCCCGCTTAAGATAAATGACATTTGCACTGTTAAGATAATACGCAGGTTTTAGAAATTGCATGTAAGACTCTCGATCGGGTGATTTAATCACGGTGCTGAGAATGTCGACGCCACCCCATTCCATCATGTTGAGGCAACGTTGCCAAGGGCACTGATAAAACGTCAGTGTCAACCCTAGCCTCTGAGCCAGCTCTTTCACTAATTCAACATCAATTCCGCTGTACTCACTATCTTGAATACTCACCCACGGAGGAAAATGAGTCACGGCATACACCAGCTCTTTACTCTGGCTTGAAACAGGGAATAAGAGCAGCACACATGGCAGTAACATACGCCACATATGATTAACCCAATTCTTCATCATATGCCTACCTCTATTTTGTCATTAGCTCTTACTGTCGGTGCCATGGCGTGATTACCTCACTTCGAATTTAGCATCGAGAACGCTTACTTTTACGAGATCGGTTAAGTATGGGCTGTTTTCAGCCTAGTCGCAGGATAAGTAGATTAAATTTAACACTACTTACCCTACCAGCTTAGTCGGAATGAAAAATAATGACCGAAGGCTGAATTTGACATGAAAAAAATGATCCTCAACATAGGTTGATTACAAATACGCGGTGCCACATTATCATCAAAGTCTTTTGAAGCGCCCTAATCAAAGGAACAATGATGACCCTGACGGATATTGCTAACGACTATGTTGATAACTTAAGCCTGCGCCCCGTTACATTAGATTTGGATTTTTTACAGCGTCTTAACCGTGCTCATCTTACTCATTACACATTTAATAGTTTGTCGGTGGTTCTGGGTGAGGATATGCCGTTAGATATAGTGCATTTACACAACAAAATTGTTACCCGTCGCCGCGGTGGCTATTGTTTTGAACATAATAAATTGGCGTTACATGTATTGTCGAAACTGGGTTTTGATGTGCGCTTAGTACTCGCCAAGGTAGTTTATAATCGCGATATTGATGTGCCTCGCACCCATCGCATTAGTTTAGTGACCCTTGATGGCGATGATTACTTATTAGATGTGGGATTTGGTCCACTTGGTCCACGCCACCCGGTTAAGTTATCAACGCCCGGTATTCAAACTCAAGGCAATGAACAATTCAGAGTGATCAAAGGTGAACATGGCGAATTAGGCTTACAGGTACACAAAGATGGCGATTTTTCGACCCTTTATACTTTTAATACACATAACTACTCAGAAGCGGAATGTACGCCGCCGCACTTTTATTCCCATAAATCGCCAGAGGCGGCATTTGTGAATAATTTAGTGATCGCTAAAAAGTCGGATAATCATATCGAATCGCTACGTAATGGGACTTGGCATCGCACTCATGATGGCGTACTGACCGAGCATACCATCACCAGCGCCGAACATTTGAGCACAGTAATGAATGAAGTGTTTGATTTAGATATCGACTTAGCCAGCGCGACGTATTTATTCAATCGATTTGTGCTGCCAGCCGTTAGCCAGTAACTGATTGAGGTGATGACGGATGATGACCGCACGTGGAGTGCGGTCATTTATGTTGGTTACTTTTTGTTATTTTTGCTTTTAAAGCCCGCATAAGGATTTTTGCTATCAGTTGATCCTTGAGCGCGCTTTTGCTCATTGCTACGTTGATTGTTGCCATTACGCTGTTCACTACTGTATTGGCTGCCCAATGCATCTTGACGCTTGATTGAATCAACGCCGCGCGTCGAAAAATGGCGCTTGTGACCAATTTTAACCGTCCCTAATTTCGCGGCTTTTTCTTGTTGCGCTTGTGACACTTTGGTTGAAGCATCTTCGGTCTTACTCGACCCCGCTAGCATGTTGGTAATATCTTGCATTTCGCTGTCGGTCAACTCACGCCATTCGCCTTTACGGATGTTTTCTAACGTCACATTCATAATACGAATGCGTTTTAACTTAGTGACGTTGTAACCCAAATATTCACACATACGACGAATTTGCTGGTTCAAACCTTGGGTTAGAGTGATGTGAAAAATAAATTGGCTTTTCTTTTTCACCGTACAACGCTGGGTAATAGTGCCGAGGATCGGAACCCCTTGCGCCATACGACGCAAAAATTCATCGGTGATCGGCTTATCAACAGTGACCACGTATTCTTTCTCGTGCTGGTTACCGGCGCGTAAGATTTTATTCACAATATCGCCATCACTGGTTAAAAAAATCAACCCTTCTGATGGTTTATCCAAGCGACCAATAGGGAAAATACGCAGCGGATGGTTAATCGCATCAATTACATTGCCATGAACGTGACGCTCAGTGGTGCAAGTAATGCCTTCTGGCTTGTAATAGGCTAAGTAAACCGCTTTTTGTTTCGGCTTAACTGGTTTGCCATTAACCAGCACGGTATCTTGCTCGGTTACTTTAACGCCAACACCAGCCACACTGCCGTTTACGTTAACTTTACCGGCTTCAATTAACTTGTCGGCTTCGCGGCGCGAGCAGTATCCCGTTTCACTAATGTATTTGTTTAGCCGTTTTGGCTCACTTGCTGGGTTACTCATCACCTGACTCCGAGAGAAAATGCGAATTTTAGGGGGATAAGGCCACGACTGCAAATAAAACCCTTGTTTTAGTGCAAACGAGCCTAACCAAATAAAGCTGGAAACTTGCGTTGATAGCGCGCCAGCATGCTGATATTGCCCAATACACCGCCTTGATGCAGGTATAACATCGGTACTTTGGGTTCACGTTTAATCAATTCAGGCACCACATAAAGCCAAGCAAGGGGGTCGTACAACAACTCAAATTCCACTTTAGTTTGCGCGAACAGTTGTTGCCATATGGAAATAAATTCAACGTACAGTTTACCAAAGTGATGCTTCTGTATTGGTGAAATAATCTCGGGGTAGCGCGCTAACTCAGGCGCAAGAGCTTCAAACTGCTGACGCAAATAATCACGGTCGCCGACACAAGGACATGTCACCACATTAAACGGTAAGTGTTTTTGTAAAAATAGCGCCGTGGTGCCGGTTCCTGAAGGGAGCACTAGATTGAGTTGCTTTATGCCTTGTTGGTTTGCCCACGCCATTATTTCTTGTGCCAATTGCGCAATGCCCCACTCAGCTTCTTGCATCCGGCCTCCCTCAGCGATAAACACAGCATTAGGTTGATGTTGCAGCTGCCATTGCTGCAAATACGGATCTACTTGCGCGCCTTTTACATGCGGCGGCAAGCAAATGATATTCGCGCCCAGCGCCAGCGCTTTAGCATAGTTGCCACTAGGGTGTTGTTTTAAAAATTGCGGCAAGTGCTGCACATAATAGTCAAGTGTAGCCCCTTTAAGTTTGGCCAGTGCCGCCAAACTTAATAGTGAATTAGCTTGCGCTGAACCATTACCAATCAGTGTTTTACCTGCCAGGTCTGTTTGCGCTAAAAGGTAGGCAAATTTGCGCGCCTTGTTACCTGAAAAATCAGGATGGAGCAGATCGTCGCGCTTTAACCAAATAGAGTGCCCAGCAAAATGAATTGTTTGAACAGGGCTAGGCTGCAATTGCATCGCAGATGTCATTAACGACAAGCAGGTGAACGGTTGGCTTGTTGGCCTTTTGCTTCCCACTCTTGTGGGGTAAATGTATGTAGCGCTAAGGCGTGAATGTCATTGGCGAGCTCTTGCGCGAGTAATTCATTGATGGCGCGATGGCGAGCAATTAAGCGTAAGCCTGTAAATGCTTCACTCACTAACACCACGCGAAAATGACTTTCAGCGCCGTGATCGGAGCGATGCTTGTGACTTTCATTTTCCACTTCAAGTACCACAGGGGTAAAGGCTTCGGTTAATTTAGCGGTAATTTGCTCTTGAATCACTATCTTTCCTTAAAGAGAATAAAGCACTATTTTAACGTGCTTACTATCATTAAAGCCAGCGCCGAACGCGTTGGCAGTATTGGGTAAACTCATCACCAAATAGTCGTGTAAGAGCCATTTCCTCGGGTTTTATCTGAAACTGGTTCATATACAGCACAAATAAGGGTACGGCAAAAAAACCGCTGAGGGTTTGTAAATAAAAAGCCCAAGTAAGCAAACAAGCCAATAAACCTAAGTACATGGGGTTACGACTGTATTGGTAAACCCCCGTTGTGACTAACTTTGTCGCCTGCTCTGGGTGCATCGGATTAACGGTTGTATCTGAGCGGCGAAATAATTGCACCCCAGCCAGACCAAATATCAACCCGATGATTAACGTTACACCTCCCCCCAACATAGACACCAGTGCCGGTAAGCTAGCAATAGGTAACCAAAGTGATACTAATTTAGCGATCACCATCGCCACCAAAAATACGCCAACAGGTAATACTTTAAGGGATAAGGTCATAGCTGCACCTTTGTAAATAAATAATGGTTATTCTATCGTCTGCTTTCTTTTATGGCTAAACTTTGTTCGGACCACACAGAGTAATAGACCCTCGCACTGGTAAAAATATTTTTGTGTATACTAACACGCTGTTTTTAATAACACTTAGTCCATTTTAGTGATACTGAAGCCATGGCTTATATTTGACTATTGATGAGCCATTGTAGTATTAATGGCCGCAATTTTCCCACCTGACCAATAATTAAACCTGATGCCTTTGGCTCAGGTTCAAAAATAGTTGGTTTTAGGTGGCTTTGGATGTAACAAGGTTGGAAGGAAGTAACATGAAAGTTGGCATCATCATGGGGTCTAAATCAGATTGGCCTACAATGAAAAACGCAGCAGATATGCTAGATCATTTCGGCATAGCCTATGAAACCAAAGTCGTTTCGGCACACCGTACTCCGCAGCTTCTGGCTGATTATGCTGGCGCTGCTGCTTCTCGCGGCCTAAAAGTAATTATCGCTGGCGCAGGTGGTGCTGCTCACTTGCCTGGTATGGCTGCTGCATTTACTAGCTTGCCGGTACTGGGCGTACCCGTTAAGTCTAAAGCCCTTAATGGCGTAGATTCATTACTTTCAATTGCACAAATGCCCAAAGGCGTTGCTGTCGGCACATTAGCGATTGGCGATCCGGGCGCAGCAAACGCAGGTCTATTGGCGGCACAAATTCTTGCCACTAGCGATGCTGAGCTAATGAGCAAAATCGATACCTTTAGAAAAAACCAAACCGAGACAGTATTAGCTAACCCAGATCCATCTGAGGACTAAAATGAAAGTCTTAGTATTAGGTTCAGGCCAACTTGCACGTATGATGTGTTTGGCAGCAGAGCCCCTTAACATTCGCACCCTAGCCTATGATGTGAATCAAGATTTGGTGGTCCATCCGATCACTCAATTACCGGTAGATATGTCTTATGCTGACGCCATCAGCGCAGTAGATGTGATCACCGCTGAGTTTGAGCACATTCCTGCGCCCATTTTATCCCTAGCAGAACAAAGTGGTAAATTAAAGCCTGGTGCCAATGCCATTCAAGCAGGCGGCGATCGCCGAATTGAAAAAGCTTTGCTAGGTCAAGCTAAAGTGAACAATGCTAAGCATCATCTCGTCAGTGATGAAGCAAGCTTTAATCAAGCGATCACAGAGCTCGGCTTACCCATCGTATTTAAAACCGCGAAAGAAGGTTACGACGGCAAAGGGCAATGGCGCTTAAAAGAAGCAGCCCAGGCCCAAGCGGTGTGGCAGCAAATGGCATCGGTATTGGCCAGCAGTGATAAAAGCCAAGCCATTGTTGCCGAGCAATTTGTGCCTTTTCAACGTGAAGTGTCGATGATCGGCGCGCGTAATGCTCAAGGTGAAATAAAAACCTATCCGTTAACGGAAAACCATCACGAAAACGGCGTGTTAAGTGTCTCATTAGCTCTTGGCGAAAATGATGTGCTACAGCAGCAAGCCGATCAGATGTTTACCGCGATTGCCCAAGCGTTAGATTATGTTGGCGTATTAGCCGTTGAATTTTTTGATTTAAATGGTGAGCTGTTGGTTAACGAGATAGCACCACGAGTGCATAATTCAGGCCATTGGACCCAGCAAGGTTGCTATTCAAGTCAGTTTGAAAATCACATTCGCGCAGTGTGCGGTTTACCACTGGGTGATACGCAGCTTATTCAGCCTAGCCTGATGGTGAACCTATTAGGTGAAGCTGAAGTGGATAACCAAGTTTTCGCTCTGCCGAGTGTCGGTGTACATTGGTACAATAAAGAAAATAAACCTGGGCGTAAAATGGGCCATATTAATGTGAGCGCAGCAGATAAAGCCACATTAACCAGCAAACTATCACAGCTTAAAAATCTGTTACCCATCAGTACTCATCAAGGTATAGAAGCGGTGTTAGTCAAACTTACCGCTTAACTAATCGTTCTAAAAAATAGAAGTTCGTATATAAAAAAACCAGCTTCGGCTGGTTTTTTTGTCAGTTTTCATCACTAAATACGGTGTGATATCAATTTTACCCAAGTAAATTAGTTATAAAGTTACAACACTTTCGATCGATAATTAATTAACCCAACAAACTCACTCAAGCGTCTAAATACTGGGCTTAAATCTGGTAAATATGTAGAAAGTGGTAACCCTTACACTCCATTTTTGTAACAAAACAACAATTTGGAGGGTGAAAATGGTTTTTAGAGCTGAAAATTGTAGCCTTATTACAGTATTTCTGAAATTTTTTTAGACTCGTATCATAGTTTTGCGAGATAAGAAACGTATTAAGAACACCTTTTCAGTATAGTTGAGCGATAAACTTTAAGTGCTTGTGCAACGTATCCGTTGATTCAAGTTAGTATGGTAGCAGCAGGTAAAGAGCAATGAACACACTCGAAAAGATCCAAAAAAGTCTCGATAGCTTCAGTAAATCTGAACGCAAAGTTGCTGAAGTGATCTTGGCATCGCCCCAAACCGCCATTCACTCAAGCATTGCTGCTTTAGCAAAAATGGCTGATGTTAGTGAGCCAACTGTAAACCGTTTTTGTCGCCGTTTAGACACCAAAGGCTTTCCTGATTTTAAATTACATTTAGCGCAAAGTTTGGCAAATGGCACGCCTTACGTGAACCGTCACGTTGATGAAGACGATGGCCCAGATGCGTACACATCGAAAATTTTTGAATCATCAATGGCCTGTTTAGACGCAGCAAAAAGCTCTTTAGACATTGCCACGGTTAATCGAGCGGTTGACGTGTTGACTCAGGCTAATAAAATTTCCTTCTTTGGTTTGGGCGCATCTTCTTCTGTTGCTCACGATGCCTTGAACAAATTTTTCCGCTTTAACATTCCCGTGCAGTGCTTTGACGATATCTTAATGCAACGCATGAGCTGTATTAACAGTGGCGAGGGCGACGTCATAGTGTTGATCTCGCACACAGGCCGCACAAAATCATTGGTAGAAATCGCCAGCTTAGCCCGTGAAAATGATGCTACAGTCATCAGTTTAACGGCTAAAGACTCTCCCCTTGCACGTGAATCAAACCTTGTGTTATCAATGGATGTGCCTGAAGACACCGATATTTACATGCCGATGGCGTCACGCTTGGCGCAGTTAGTACTGGTCGATGTATTAGCGACTGGCTTCACTTTGCGTCGTGGCATTAAATTCAGAGAGAACTTAAAGAAAGTAAAAGAGAGTATTAAAGATTCTCGCTTTGAAAAACCAAGTTTTTAACTAAGGGCTCTGATGAGCCCTTTTTTTTGCTTTCAATTTGTCATTTGCTACCCAGCAAGCTGGCGTAGCCTAAGTTTAAAACATGGAGTTATAACATGACCAGACGTACCAAAATTGTCACCACTCTTGGCCCAGCAACCGACAGAGATAATAATTTAGAAAAAATTATTGTCGCTGGCGCAAATGTGGTGCGCATGAACTTTTCCCATGGCAGTCCAGAAGACCATGTTAAGCGCGCGAAAGAAGTGCGTGATATTGCGAAAAAGTATCAAAAGCAGGTGGCAATTTTGGGCGACTTACAGGGTCCTAAAATCCGCATATCTACCTTTAAAGACAAAAAAATCAACTTGGCTGTCGGCGATTTATTTTGCTTAGACAGTGACTTTCCTAAAGGTGAAGGTAATCAAGAGAAAGTCGGTTTAGATTATAAACAGCTACCAAAAGACGTGGTACCTGGTGATATTTTGCTGCTTGACGATGGCCGGGTGCAGTTGCAAGTAGTGAGTGTGGACGGTAACTGTGTCAATACTAAGGTAACGATTGGCGGCGCATTATCAAATAATAAAGGCATCAACAAAAAAGGAGGCGGATTAAGTGCTGCCGCCTTAACAGAAAAAGATAAAGAAGACATTAAAACGGCTGCGATGATTAATGTTGATTACTTAGCAGTGTCTTTCCCGCGTAACGGTGAAGACATGCGCTATGCTCGCCAATTAGCTAAAGAAGCGGGTTGTAATGCCAAACTAGTCGCCAAAGTTGAGCGCGCAGAAGCCGTTGCCACAGATGAAGCACTTGAAGACATCATTATGGCCTCAGACGCAGTAATGGTTGCCCGCGGTGATTTAGGGGTTGAAATTGGTGATGCGAATCTGGTTGGTGTACAGAAAAAAATGATCCGCATGACGCGAAAACTAAACCGAGTGGTGATCACGGCAACGCAAATGATGGAGTCAATGATCAGTGCACCAATGCCCACTCGTGCTGAAGTAATGGACGTAGCCAACGCGGTATTAGATGGTACCGATGCGGTGATGCTATCTGGTGAAACCGCCGCGGGGGATTTCCCTGTTGAAACAGTGAAAGCCATGGCAGAAGTCTGTATCGGCGCAGAAGCTCATCCAAGTATTAATGTGTCAAATCATCGCATGAATTACACGTTCTCCTCCATTGAGGAAACCATTGCGATGTCGACTATGTATGCAGCTAACCATATGAAAGGAGTTAAAGCGATTGTGGCATTAACTGAATCAGGTTCAACGCCGCGCTTAATGTCACGAATCAGCTCAGGCTTACCGATTTACGCACTATCGCGCAATCAAAAAACACTCAGTTTATGTGCTTTGTACCGCGGTGTAACGCCGTTTGAATTCTGTAGCGGCGACACCGTTGCCAGCATTGAGATTAACAAACAAGCCATTGATAAGTTAAAAGCCGAAGGCTACCTGGCCACAGGCGATCAAGTGTTGTTTACTCACGGTGATCAATACAACAAAGGCTGTACCAACACCTGTAAGATTTTAACAGTAGAGTAATACTGAATTAAATTAACTTGCTGGCCCACTCAGTTTTTAACTAAGTGGGCTTTTTTTGTTTCATGATATTAAACTTGTCGTTTTATTTGCCAATAAAAATTACAGCTTATCAAACACATCAACGGCAACAGCTTTGTCTGTTAAGGCTAGTGACGTTAGTAATAATGTCCGCTCGTGCGCATTAATAATTCCTAACTTAAGCCCCTGTTCAATTTTTTCTACCATCGTCTCACCGACGATAGTTTTATCTTTAATTGCCCTAACAAGTTTGCGCTCTGCATCTAATGCAGCCAAGCGCGCTTTAAAACTGCGTTCGACAATGCCAGTCGCATCATTCTCACCGTCACCGATATAACACAAATGGGTAATCGCATCACGCAGCTCACAATCGGTCATCATGGTTTGGCATATCTCTTGCGCAAGTTGATCCGATGGTAAGCGATAATTAATACCCCAAGGAAACAATACTGTTTTTAAAATACGGCTGATCCAAGGCTGACTAAAATTGTCAAAAAAGCCATCAAACGCCTGACCGATTTGGTACAAGTTATATTGTATATTGTAGTGTACAAATGAAGCATCGCTGTCTGGCGAGCCACGATCATGAAACCACTTCAAGCTCGCAGAGGCCAAATATAAATGACTTAATACGTCGCCTAAACGAGCCGAAATCATTTCCTTGCGCTTTAAGTCTCCGCCCAACACCAACATGGAAACATCCGCCGTTAAGGCAAGAGCTCGGCTCATCCTCGTTAACTGGCGATAATAGGTAGCCATTTCATTGCTAACAGGCACTCCAATTAGCTTGCCCGCAGTTAAACCTTGCCAAGCCCCCATCAGGCTATTACTGATAGCAAAACCAATGTGCTTTATTAACACTTGATCAAACTTGGCTAATCCAACTTGGGGATCAGGCTCTGCCGCAGCGGCTAGTTCTGATAAAACATATGGATGACAGCGAGTGGCACCTTGGCCAAAAATCATTAAACTGCGCGTTAAGATATTCGCGCCCTCTACCGTGATCGCTATTGGGATCCCTAAGTATGCATGGCCTAAGTAATTTTGTGGCCCAAGTTGAATTGCCTTACCGGCGTGTATATCCATTGCATCGCTGAGTAATGTTCGGCCCATTTCTGTCATATGGTATTTTGCAATAGCGGTAACAATGGCAGGTCGCTGTCCCATGTCGAGCGCAGTGGTCGTTAAGGTACGAGCTGCTTCCAATTGATAGGTAAACGCACCAATACGCGCCATATTCCCTTGTACGCCTTCAAACTTACCAATAGGCAAACCGAATTGGTGCCTAACAAGTGCGTAAGCACCAGTCATACGCGTGGACAAATGACCACAGGCCGCGCCTAAAGCGGGTAATGAAATCCCCCGCCCTGCCGACAAACATTCCACCAACATACGCCAGCCTTTACCGGCATATTGCTGGCCACCAATGATCCAATCCATTGGTATGAACACATCGTTACCTTGAGTGGTGCCATTTTGAAAAGCCAGCCCCATTGGGTAATGACGTTGACCAATAATCACGCCTGGGTGGGCTGTTGGGATCAATGCACAGGTGATTCCTAGTGCTTTGGTTTCACCTATCAAGCCATCAGGATCGAATAGTTTGAACGCTAAACCGAGCACGCTGGCAACAGGGGCTAACGTAATATAGCGCTTGTCCCAGGTTAAGCTAATGCCCAACACACGCTCTCCCTGATAATCGCCATAGCAGATAATGCCTTTGTCAGGAATGCTACCCGCATCAGATCCCGCATTTGGGCCAGTTAGCGCAAAACAAGGTACCTCTTCACCCTTGGCTAACCGTGGTAGCCAATATTCTTTTTGTTCGGTCGTGCCATAGTGACTTAACAACTCACCCGGACCGAGAGAATTAGGCACCATTACCGTCACGGCTACCGACAAGCTTCGACTAGCAATTTTACTGACGATGGTTGAATTGGCTAATGCTGAAAACCCTTTACCGCCAAATTCTGGATCGATGATTAGCGCAAAGAAGCCTTCTTTGCGAAGATATTGCCAAACGGCTTCTGGTAGTTTGTGGTCTTGCTGCACTATTTTGTAATCATCAACCATAGCAAGCAGGGTATTCACTTGGTTGTCGATGAAACTTTGTTCTTGTTCGGTTAATTTTGCCTGTGTGTAGCCATGTAAGCGCTGCCAGTCAGGTTTTCCGGCAAACAATTCACCATCCCACCACACGCTGCCCGCTTTCATTGCCTCTTGCTCGGTCGCAGAAAGAGGGGGCAAAATTTGTTTAAAATAGCCAAATATGGGCCCCGAGATGAGCACTCGACGCACAGGTGTGACAGCAAAAATAATGACTAAGCAGATAAATAAGAGTAACAAGATTTCCATACAACCCCCTGGCCAATGCAAATGGCAATTGCGACGATTACCTAATCGCGTTAGGTGTGTTCTATCAAGGCTAGATAATAATCTCTACACTATAAATATACGCTAGTGGTACTAAATGAGTGCAGATGACAGTGGAAATGATTAATTAATGCTGAGATGTCAGCGAGTTATTAATAAGCCACCTAAGGTCGATTGACCTTTTTTAAAGTATAGGAGGCTTATTCTAGCTTGCTTAATTAATGTGTAAGTTGTGATGAAGCGAGCCAAGTGGTGTTTAAGTGATTATTCAAACTTGACTGTAACGCTTCAGGCTTCCCCGTGAGCATTTCAGGCGTAATAAGCAGAATACCTTTGTCTGATACACAATACTTCTTCTGGTCTTGAACCGGATCATAGCCGATGACGGTACCAGACGGTACTTGGCAACCTTCCGCTAAGATGGCGCCCTTAATTTTACAATCACGGCCAACATTAACCGATGGCAATAAAATGCAACCGTCAAGCTGACTTCTTTTTTCCACTCTAACGCGTGAAAACAATAAAGAATTCTTAACTTGAGCTCCCGATATAATACAACCAGCTGACACCACTGAGTCCACAGCCTCGCCGCGACAACCTTCATCATCAAATACAAACTTAGCGCCAGGTAATTGTTCTTGGCAAGTAAAAATGGGCCAGCGCTCATCATACAAATTCAGCTCTGGACTGACACTGACTAAATCCATATTGGCTTGATAGTATTCATCAAGATTGCCAACATCTTTCCAATAGTGTTGAATACCATCAGAAACCGAGTTAAATACATAGGCATAGACGTTGTGATGTTTTATCGCTTCAGGAATAATGTCATAGCCAAAATCGTGTTTTGAACTTTCGTTGTTTGCATCCGTAATCAACATTCGCTCTAGTACATCAATATCAAATATATAAATCCCCATGGAGCAAAGTGCGTGCTCATCATCACCAGGAATAAGAAATGGCGAAGCAGGTTTTTCTTCAAAAGCGGTGATCCGCTGTGCTTCATTAATTTGACAAACGCCAAAGGATTTAGCGCGCTCAACATCGGAACAAATCGTTGCTACAGTAAGCTCTGCACCTCGCCTTACATGCTCTGCAAGCATCAAGCTATAGTCCATTTTATAGATATGATCGCCTCCTAAAATCAATACATGTTTACAGCCCTGTCGACGTAACAAATCTAGATTTTGGAAAACCGCGTCGGCCGTACCTTTGTACCAATCATCGCCCTTTTGCTGCTGGGCAGGCACGATCCCAACATATTCGCCAAGCTCCCAGCGCATATGGCCCCAAGCGCGTTGTAAGTGAAAAACTAAGTCACATGCTTTGTATTGGGTTAATACATCCACACGACGAATACCAGAGTTAATACAATTAGAAAGCGTAAAATCAATAATGCGATATTTGCCGCCAAAAGGAATTCCGGGTTTGGCACGATTATGAGTAAGGTGTTTTAGCCGCTTGCCTTTACCTCCTGCAAGGACAATCGCGACAGTATCTCTTAGTTGGGCACTCGCTGCATAGGTAGCATTAAACATGACGCACAATCTCCTAGAATACAGTTTTACTGAATTTACATTTATTTTACATTACACCTATTAGGTATGAGTGACGGCTTAGATCCTGTCAAATTATTAGAAGGTTATTTAGCTAAAAAGTGAGTGTTTATTGACCGTAATCAAGGAGTGTTTTTTATTGTATTTTCACGCTAGCGTTAATTGAAAATTAGCACTAACGAGCAAAATTATGAGGGCAAACATGGTGGGTTAGCTCAGACGAAATAGCTTCAGATAACTACTTAAAACACCGTCTTCAAATTCAACGGCAGAATGAATACCATTGTCATCACTACCGACAATATCAAATTCGTAGAGGTGCTTATCAGCTTGAATGGCAACGTTGACGACACCTTTGTTTAAGGTCCAGCGACCCGTTAACGTTGCGCGATCAAATAGTGCAATATCTCGCAGTGTACCATTGGCATAAAAATGCATTTCGGTGGTGTAACCACTGGGGTTGGTTTTAACCCAGACGGTATTAACGATCTCTTGTTCGACCAGAGGCCGCTTACTTTGCAGCCAGAGAACATATTCTCCCTTGGTTGAAACATAACTTTTTAATTCTTCATCAAAAGGCGAGCAAGTATTCCAAAAAGGCGAGGTATGCCCTTCCACTTCCCGTGAATACAGTAAAATTTTCTTATCTAATTCAGACCATTGCTGCGCTAACATTAATGCATTCTCTCTACTTTAAACCAGTGAAGGGAGCGTATACACGCCTACTTATCTCTAACGCTTACCTTTCGGTTTGGCTAGCAAGACCTATTCATTAGAATAGAAAACAAGGAAAATACTGCTGGTGAAGATAAATAAACTGAGAGCCACTACAAAAAAAAAGCAGCCTATTTGGCTGCTTTTTCGATCTATATCGGGTTTTTTATTCAGAGCAGTGAATTAATCATCTGCCTTTTTAGCTGCCGCCTTTTTCTTCGTCATCTCTTCAACCCATTTACCATCAATGTACTTGGCCACCCAGCCAGTAGGCTTCTTATCAACTTCTGTCATCACGTACTGCTCCTTGGTTTTACGGCTGTAGCGTACAACAGCGGGTAAACCATCCGGATCAGCTTGTGGGGCATGAGTTAGGTACTCAAACTTAGGTGACAATCTGTCTTTAAATTGCACAAGCTCAGAGACTAAAGGAGCACGGGTTTCACGAGATTTAGGGAATGTACTTGCCGCTAAGAAAATACCTGACGCACCATCACGCAAAATAAAATAGGCATCGCTGTTCACACAAGGCAGTTCTGGTAAGTGCACTGGATCTTCTTTTGGCGGCGCAACTTCACCACTTTTTAAGATCTTACGGGTGTTTTTACATTCTTCATTAGTACAGCCCATGTATTTACCAAAACGGCCATTTTTCAACTGCATATCTGAGCCACACTTGTCACACTCAACAATCGGGCCGTCGTAGCCTTTTATCTTGAACTTGCCTTGCTCAACCTGATAGCCATCACATGATGGGTTATTACCACAAACATGTAACTTACGGGTTTCATCGATGAGGTAACTGTCCATTGCCGTACCGCATTTATCACAACGACGTTTAGCCATGAGCGCTTCAGTTTCAGCATCCTCACCTTCAGCAATAGCTTCTTCACCTGGAGTCAGGTTTATGGTGGTTTTACACCTTTCTTTTGGCGGTAAATTATAACCCGAGCAACCCAAGAAAACACCGGTACTGGCGGTGCGAATACCCATTTCACGGGAACAGGTTGGGCAGCTAATGTCGGTGATCACCATTTCATTCGGTGGCATACCACCTTCTTCTTCTGGCTGCTCTGCGAGGGCTAATTTTTGGCTAAAGTCGCCATAAAATGAATCTAATAAATCTTTCCAATTTTCATCACCGTTAGCGACTTTGTCTAAATCACCTTCCATTTCAGCGGTAAAATCATAGCTCATCAATTTTTCAAAACTACCCACCAAACGGTCAGCAACGATTTCACCCATTTTTTCGGCGTAAAAACGGCGGCTTTCAACCTTAACGTAACCACGATCTTGGATCGTCGAGATAATGCTGGCGTAAGTAGATGGACGCCCGATGCCACGTTTTTCCAGCTCTTTTACAAGAGAGGCTTCGCTATAACGCGCTGGCGGCTTGGTGAAGTGCTGCAGTGGATCAAGCTTCAATAAATTGAGTATTTCACCTTTGCTAAGGTCTGGCAGGTGCACGTCTTCACTGTTTTTACGCACCGCCGTTTGTACCCGAGTCCAACCATCAAAACGTAAGATGCGGCCCTTGGCTTTTAAGTGGTAATCACCCGCTGCCACGGTCAAGGTAGACGAATCGTATTTTGCCGGTACCATTTGACATGATACAAACTGACGCCAAATTAACTCATATAAGCGCTGTGCGTCACGGTCAAGGCCCTGAATATCATTTTGGGACACTGACACATCTGAAGGACGAATCGCTTCATGGGCCTCTTGAGCGCCTTCTTTGCTGCCATACTTATTTGGCTGCTCCGGCAGGTATTTCTTACCGTAATTGTCTTCTATATATTCACGCGCAGCATCAACGGCATCTTTACTTAAATTGGTTGAGTCGGTACGCATGTAAGTGATGTAACCCGCTTCGTATAAACGCTGGGCTAACATCATGGTTTTCTTTACGCCAAAGCTCAGGCGAGTGCTCGCCGCTTGTTGCAATGTCGAGGTAATAAATGGCGCTGAAGGCTTACTAGTTGTAGGCCTATCTTCACGGCTCAGCAGGCTAAATTGGCTGCCTTGCAATTCATTCACCGCCGACATTGCTTGGGCTTCGTTAGTTGGTTTAAATGCCGCTCCTTGGTATTTAGCCACTTCCATGCGTAACTCGTCACCTTTAGGGGTAGTTAGGTCAGCATGTAAATCCCAAAACTCTTCCGGGTTAAAGGCCTTAATTTCGCGCTCTTTGTCTACTACAAGGCGCACAGCAACAGATTGCACTCGGCCTGCGGATAAACCTCGCGCGACTTTTTTCCATAGCAGAGGCGATGCCATGTAACCCACTACACGGTCAAGAAAGCGACGTGTTTGCTGGGCATTTACACGGTCGATGTTCAGCTCGCTTGGTTGGCTAAATGCTTCTTGAATTGCAGATTTAGTGATTTCGTTAAACACAACGCGTTGATATCTGTCGTCTTCGCCGCCGAGAACTTCGCGCAGATGCCACGCTATTGCTTCTCCTTCGCGGTCCAAATCCGTTGCGAGATAAACCATATCGGCTTTATCTGCGAGCGATTTCAACTCGTTAACTACTTTTTCTTTGCCCGGTAGGATTTCGTAGTGGGCTTCCCAATTTTTATTCGGGTCAATCCCCATGCGGGCAACTAATGCTGCGTAATCTTTGGTTTTTTTCAGTGCAGCCTTTTCTTCAGCTGACAAACCTGCCGTAGAGGTTTTAGCTTTAGCGGTCGTTTTTTTGGCGCTGCCACTGGTTGGCAGATCTCGAATATGCCCGACGCTCGACTTAACAACAAAATCCTTCCCTAGGTATTTGTTGATCGTTTTCGCTTTGGCTGGTGATTCTACAATAACTAGCGATTTGCCCATAAATTCAGCTTAACTCTGGTAATGAAAATTAAAAAATGGCCGCAAGTACTCTACCTGTACTTCGTTCGACACTTATATAGATTGCCTATAACTGCTGTAAGATCAACTGTCATTTCTATTTATAATTCAGCAGCGGATTGTAGCCACGAGACTACGCATTGCAACCCTCTAAATATGAAAATGCGTTGGAATACCGCTTTCTGTCAAGAAAAAAATATTTTTTCTTTTATCAATCGGTTCGTAATTTCTTCCTTTATTACACTAAATTTAGAACTAAGACGAGCCAGCAAAGCGATGCCTAATGAAGACAATTGAAATGAATTTTGATGGCCTAATTGGGCCAACCCACAACTATGCCGGACTGGCTTTTGGCAACCTAGCCTCAACAGCAGCGGCGCACCATACTTCAAGCCCAAAACAAGGGGCATTACAAGGCTTAGAAAAAATGCGGTTGCTGCATCAACTGGGGGTGCCACAAGGCATTTTACCGCCCTTGCAGCGGCCTCATTTTCCAACCTTAAAACAGCTCGGCTTTAGTGGCTCAAAATCAAATATAATCAAACAGGTAGCCAACATGAACCCCGCATTACTGGCAAGCTGTTATTCCGCCTCAAGCATGTGGGTTGCCAACGCCGCCACCGTGTCTGCCAGTCAGGATTGTCAAGATGGCAAGCTGCACTTTACACCCGCGAATCTAATCAGCCAATTTCATCGCTCAATCGAGCCTAATGACACAGCTGCGATGCTAAAAGCAGTCTTTCCCAACTCAGAGTATTTTATCCATCACCCGCCCCTACCGTCGCACCCAGAATGGGCCGACGAAGGGGCTGCAAATCACACTCGATTAAGTTTGAATAATCACCAAATGGGACTCAACATTTTTGTCTATGGCCAAGCAAAGGCCACGACATTAACCCCACGTTTTTTTCCAGCACGGCAACGGTTAGAAGCCAGCCAAATGATTGCTTGGTCGCACGGATTAACGCCCCTTCACACGTTGTTTTTGCAACAATCACCTCAAGCCATCGACCAAGGCGTATTTCATAATGATGTTATTTGTGTCGGCCACAACAATTGCTTGTTTTATCATCAACACGCATTCGCCGATGAAACGCAATTATTGCCCTTTTTAACCAAGCACTCAGCGCAACAAAACTGGCAACTTATCAGGGTACTAGAGTCTGAAGTCCGCATGAAAAATGCAGTCGAAAGTTATTTATTTAATAGCCAAATTGTGACGACAAAAGACAATAAAAAAGCATTGATCGCACCGCAGAACTGCGCAAGAAATCAACAAGTTTCACAGTATTTAGTGACCTTAGCGCAATCTGATAATGCCATTGATGAGGTCCACTTTGTCGATTTGGACCAGAGCATGAACAACGGAGGTGGGCCTGCTTGCTTACGCTTAAGAGTATGTGTAACAGAAGATGAATTAGTCGCCATCAACCCTGCTTGCAGCTTTAATTTAAATCAATATGAGGCGCTAAAAGACTGTATTGAGCGTACTTATCCAGACCGTCTTACTCCTCGCGACTTAGGCGATCCAGCACTACTTAAAACCACGCAAGCCGCACTAACCGAAGTAGGTAAAATATTAGGCGTGTCAGAACTTTACCAATTTTAAATGAATATTAATTGGCCAAGTGCGCTTTTATTAGCAAGTTTCTAGGAGTGACTGAAAAATCACAAAAGCGCATAACTTCAACCTGATAACCAGCTTCTTCAAGATACAAAGCGCGGTCTAAAATAAGCCAATGTTCGAGTGGTTTACGAAACCGTTGCCGCACTAACTCCATTCGCGCTAAATCGTACTGCTGCTGTTCGCCTAAGGCGAGTGAATCCAGCAACAAATTTGCCACAAAAGGTATCGATTTCTCTGCACATGCCCAGCGACAAAAATCTTCATAGCTATCTGTTAGCAAAGACTTCGCAAAATTTGGCAATGGCGTATATACCGGTTCACCTGTAAGTAAACTCACATAATGAGAAAAACTTAAACGCCAAAGCAGCTCAGTGTCACGCAGCCGCTGCCCTCTTAAACCCGTGGTAACGAGCTGTTGCAGCGGGAGCTTTAAGTCTAATTTGTTTAACGTTATTGATTGCCGCTGCGCGACTTGGCTCATGCCGGTGTATTGTTCACCTTGGATCAAATGATAACAACAAGGGGACACCATCACAGCTGGCACTCTCTGCTGTTTAGCTAAGGATAACAATTGCATATGTAGCTGGCCGCACGCATGTAAGGCCATCACACCGCACTGTTGATTGATACAATCACTAACATCATCTCGTAGCACATCTGCGTGAATAAAGTGTTGTTGGTAATGGTGTTGATCAGCCAGACGCTGACCACTTTGACAAAGGCTCTGTTGCCATTCAATTGAGGTAACTTGGTGCGCTGAGCCAAACAATGCCGCTCGCCCTAGATGCCCTTTACCTGCGCACCACTCAACCCAATGCTTAGGTGACGACGGCAACTGAGCTGTAAACGCAGTAATTTGCGATAGCTTGCGCCCCTTAATACCATTGGTAAGCCAAAAAGGCAGTTGCTCAGTGTCAGCTGTGGCAGAGGACAACCAGTCATCCTGCAGCGCCACAAGATCAGGCAAAAACGGAGCAATCCATTTTTGCGCTTGCTCATCATTATTGAGCAGTTTTGTTAAACTTGCTGACGGCAGCGCATACAAAGCATCACCTAAATCGCTGTATGCTGGCAGCCAAGGCGGTGTTGAGTGTGCAAAAGGAGTAAACTGCCATAGTACGCGATAGCGTTGTATAACAGCGCTGAGCTGCTCAAAATGGTCACGAAGCAAAAGGATCACCAAGATAAAATGACAAACACAAAAAAGCCAGTAATCAGAACATGATTACTGGCTTATGATCAAACGCTGTTTACATTATCAATTAGAATAAACGATTCGATAAATCATACAGGTCTTGGCGGAATGGACGACGCATTGTTGTCAAACATTCAATGATGTTGTGGTG
Source organism: Motilimonas cestriensis (assembly GCF_021295315.1). GTDB lineage: Bacteria > Pseudomonadota > Gammaproteobacteria > Enterobacterales > CBDFNC01 > Motilimonas > Motilimonas cestriensis. Next base: position 126,841 of record NZ_JAIMJA010000012.1, read on the forward strand.
TACCAGCTGGCCTTTTTGAATGCCAACACAACGAGCGCTCTCGCCTTTAAGTAATAGTTCAACCGCAAAGCTGCCCATGCGACTCGCTTGTACACGATCCCAAGCGTTTGGCGCGCCACCACGTTGAATGTGACCTAAAATAGTTGCACGCGTTTCACGGCCAGTTGCGCTTTCGATACGCTTAGCCATCGCATTAACGTCGGTCATTAACTCAGTAATGGCAATAATTGCATGTTTCTTGCCTTTTGCTTCACCGTCTTCAATTTGTTTTAGCAACTCTGACTCATCAAAATCAACCTCTGGCACGATAATGTACTCAGAGCCACCGGCTACTGATGCCCATAGTGCTAAGTCACCACAATGACGCCCCATGATTTCAACGATTGAAATACGGTTGTGAGAAGAAGACGTATCACGTAGTCGATCAATCGCATCAACGACTGTATCTAAAGCTGTCATGAAGCCAAGTGTGTAGTCAGTACCCGAAATATCATTATCGATCGTGCCCGGTAACCCGATACATGGAAAGCCCATTTCACTTAATTTCATTGCGCCCATGTAAGAGCCGTCGCCACCGATGACCACTAGTGCGTCGATGCCATGTTTTTTTAAATTCTCAATGGCTTCTTGACGAATGCTTTCTTCTTTAAATTCTGGGAAACGTGCTGAGCCTAGGATTGTGCCACCGCGATTAATAACATCTGACACATCATGGCGGCCCATAGGCTTAATGTTGCCGTGATATAATCCGTAATAGCCACCGTAAATACCAAACACTTCCAAGCCTTCTGACAAGCCTGCTCTTACTACCGCGCGAATGGCCGCATTCATACCCGGAGCATCGCCACCACTGGTTAGTACGCCTATTTTTTTAATCACTTGCTACCTCGCCAATTTAAATCAAACTTTTCCTAACAGCCCGGTAAATCGACCCAGCTGTTACCTGCATGCTTGGAGCTTAGCGCTCTCTTAAGTTCACATCTGGAGAAAACCCCATTAGTGTACCTATTTTTTTTGTTTATTGTAGTTAGTAGATCAATATAAATTTCAGTTATGAGCAATTTTATGGCCAATCAAACCGAAATAGTTGTAAAGAATCTACTCATACTGAACTTTGGCTTATTATGATGTAATAAATCCACCTTTTCTTTGTTCTTTCGCAAAAACCGCGCGTCATATTTGGCATTTTCAGTGCTACTCATAAAATAATGGTAAAAAATAACCACATGATGAGTCGACAGGGCCTTTACCCAGCAGAGCGCCTCATTTCAAGAGCTGGCGCACACTCTATCGTGGAAAATACAATTAATAAGTGAAAACCCTACTTGCGCACGGAACTAATAAAGCCGATAGTTGTCTTACTCATTGGATCTAGCATTAAACTCCGTCTGATTGAGATTGTAATGCGGACTAATTTGTATATTCACTAGATTGTCATTTTTTTGCCCCACAATCGTCATTTTTTCAGGGCAAGTTAAAGAAGATAAATTAAACAAACAATAAAGAAAGAAGAGAGAGAATTATATTATGCAAAACAAAAAACGAAACCTACGTAACCGACATCTTTGGTTTAGCCTATGGAATCCAAAGCAACAAGATTTGCCACATTTATGTGACGGTCAACTCAAACCTATTCGTAACAGCGGTCGCTAAGACCACTGCCCTCCTAAATACTGATTAACTTAATAATAATCAACACTTATCACCCGCCGCATGGCAATATTAGCAGTAACGGTTAATCAATAAAAAAGCCCAACGGTCAACCCGCTGGGCTTTTTAGTTTGAAGCTGCTTAGTTCATATAACGCGATTCAAAGGATGCGACCACTTCACCGCTGGCATTATGCAACGTTAGGGTTTCACCAGCGATACCATAGCTAGCCACATCAGCCATTGCATTTAAGTAAGCTTGCTCCTGCTCCATACCGTTAACACACATTTTACGAGTGCCCGCCAACGGTGTCAGTGAAACTTGATTGCCGTTTACTTCATAGTTACCCATGAAGTTGTTGCAACCCGAAAACCCCCGAACTTGATTTTCCTGGCTCATAAACTGTACAAACATCTCGCGAGCACCTTCAAAGGAAGGCACATGGTGATCGCCTATTTTCATCAGCTTCCAATAAGTATTGGTAAACTCAGCGGTCACTGGCGTTTGCGCTACTTGCTTCACTATTATCTCAAAAGGCTGCTTGGCATCGTTAGCGAAAGGGTCTAGATGCTCCGTTGATGTATAAAGCAAAGCATCATTCAATTTGATCGTTGCGCGCAGGCTATAGCGATGGTTAGCTTTGATTTCGTTAACGTCATAATCAAGGGTTAGCGCAAAAGGCGGCCCTCCCTGCACTTTAATTGACTGCTGCCCCAATAAGTCTGCTTTGGTATCAGTTTTAGACACATCCAACAGGCTAACCTCTACCACAGACCCCGGGGTTAAGCTACTTCGGTCTAAATAAAGGACTTGAGTGTCGAGTTGTTTCATTTGGTTAGTCTCTGTTGGAGTACCTTGCTTGGTTGTGCTTTGTGGTATTTCGGTTGTTGTTACGTTTACGGCTGGCGCGTCTGGCGTATTAGGCTCGATTTTTTCGTTACATCCTTGCAATAAACTCGCTGCCAGTAAAACCGATGACGCAACAGTAATGGTTTTGGCTCTTTTCATAGACACACCTTCAAAGGGAAATAGGTAACACTGGGTTATGGCACTTATCATGATGATTTAGCATCAGTAAGTGAAATAAATAATTGTCATAGTGATTATGAATAGCAAGGTAAGTCTATTTTTACTTTGCATCAGTAGTAAAAAATGCTGTACTTGCGCCGCCATTTTAATTCGACCAATGAGATCTTAATTGATGACTGACCATGCTGCTATTGACGTGCCTTTTTCCTTTCGCCATCAATGTTGGTTTTGCGCTGAGCCGAGTAAACAAAGTTTAGACTTCCCGCTGCATGATGATGAAATATCCCTGTGCGAGCACATACCGCTACAGCTACCTTGCTGCCCAGAGTGCCTGAGCATCGCCAAGCAACATAAATTGTCCGCAACCCATATCGACACGTTCAGAGCCAAGCTAAAAAAAGCCTTAGCCCTACGCTATAAAAAACACTTAGATATAGGTAACAATTGGACCAAAGAAGAGCTAGCGCAAAGTGAGTTTAACGGTAAAGCGTTTGAAGGATTTAAAAAGAGCGCTTGGATGATGTTTGAGATTGCCCAAGGGAGAATGGAGTTTCAAGGCTGGCCGATTATCGTCAATGGCCTTGAGATCAGTGCATTCGCCCAACCAAGCTTTAGCTTTGATGGAGAAGAGTTTCCTCATTTAGAAGCAGCGGTACAAGAATATGCCAAACGCTTCCAAATCAATCCTGCCTATCTCTCTGCTGTGGTTGATAAAATTGGCTCTACGCGGTTTTCAGCTGCAATCCGACATTGCCGAATTAACCCCCTCGACGAACCCGAAGATTTAGCTTTATTAGTCAGCTTAGTGAATTAATCGCGCGCATTGTAAAGCCTTACTTGGCGTCAAACTTCGTTGCTTATGAATTATAACGAGAGGTTTAGTCTCTCGTTATCACTTTTCTGCACGCAATAGCAAAGATAGACAATCCCATAGAAAGCTTACTTATTGATAATTGTCGCCCACTGAATTGGCTATAATTTGGCTGAGATGAGTATAAGACAAGCCACTTTGCTGTTGTAGCTCGTTAAACGCCTGCTGACATTGTTGCAGCCCTTTTTTGCTTGTCGTACCAACGTCTAACGCACCTTGGGCTCGCAAATAGCCTTCAACATCTTTGGTAAGAATAAAAGTATCTACGCCAAGCTTACGCAGACTATAAGCCGCAATATTGCCACCAAGCCGGGCGCCATGTTGCTTTAAATAAAGCCAAAGCCCAGTAACATCATCGCTTGGCCACTGCGCAATAAAATGTGCAAATGTGCCGTGCTCCCGCGCCAGCTCTAAAATCATTTGCGCATTGTGTGGCACGGTTACAATTTTTTGTCGTGCTCTGACTATACGGGTATCTTGGCATAGTTTTTCAATATGCTGATCACTAAGAAGTACCATTTTCTCCGGCGCAAAGCCAAAGAACGCATCCTCAAAACCAGGCCATTTGTTACGTACAACCGACCAAACAAAGCCAGATTGAAAAATAGTTTGCGTAAATGCCGCAAGATAACGGTCATCAGAAATCTGGGCAACGTCTTGGGATGACAAAACCGGTGAAAGCAACGCACTTAAAGCTGCCTCGCCGCCTTTACGCTGGCAAGCGCGCTGATAGATTTGATCAAATTTTTCCAAAATATTCCCTTTAAATTCAATATTCAGTTATTCGCAACAAGAGGCTATCAGTTAGCCAAATAAATTGCACTGAATCATCAATCGATACATATCAAACTCTATACTGCATCTATCAGATTGATCGAATTGAAGGAACTTGAATAATAGCTAGGAAGTCGAAAGGAAAAATTTAAGGGTAAAGGTTATGCAATTGCACTAATCTGCTTGATGATTTTTTAACTGGAGGTTGTTGTATGTTGGAGCGGTACTGCTTTCTCTGAAGGTTAATCTCTCTATCGGCACTTCGTATCAATCGAAGTGGTGGGCGATACTGGACTATTAATCTGTCCCCGCATTATAAATGGTGCGGTGCTCTCCCTGTAGAGTCTTCATTTTCTCTATCGGCACTTCGTATGAATCGAAGTGGTGGGCGATACTGGGCTTGAACCAGTGACCCCCGCCTTGTAAGGGCGGTGCTCTCCCAACTGAGCTAATCGCCCGATAGAGTATAAAGTTGGCACTTCGCGTTGAAGTGGTGGGCGATACTGGGCTTGAACCAGTGACCCCCGCCTTGTAAGGGCGGTGCTCTCCCAACTGAGCTAATCGCCCAACTTTATTTTTTACTTCAAATTTTGTTGTTCTCTACCGCCACTTTGTATGAATCGAAGTGGTGGGCGATACTGGACTATTAATCTGTCCCCGCATTATAAAATAGTGCGGTGCTCTCCCTGTAGAGTCTTCATTTTCTCTATCGGCACTTCGCATGAATCGAAGTGGTGGGCGATACTGGGCTTGAACCAGTGACCCCCGCCTTGTAAGGGCGGTGCTCTCCCAACTGAGCTAATCGCCCAATAGAGTATAAAGTTGGCACTTCGCATTGAAGTGGTGGGCGATACTGGGCTTGAACCAGTGACCCCCGCCTTGTAAGGGCGGTGCTCTCCCAACTGAGCTAATCGCCCAACTTTATATTGTTACTTCAAATTTTTTATCTGAGTATTTCGTTGGTGGGCGATACTGGGCTTGAACCAGTGACCCCCGCCTTGTAAGGGCGGTGCTCTCCCAACTGAGCTAATCGCCCAACGAAATAAACTTCAAATTTTTACTCACACTACTTTAACAAAGTAGTGGTGGGCGATACTGGGCTTGAACCAGTGACCCCCGCCTTGTAAGGGCGGTGCTCTCCCAACTGAGCTAATCGCCCTTTCCAAATCAACGCTTGCCTTGTTGCGACATCCGCTGTGTTTGTGAGGGCGTATTATAGGGAGCTAACTCTTATCGTCAACACCTTTTTTTTCAATTTTTATCGACTGCGCATTTTTTAAGTCATTTGAATAAAAACAAGGCTAGTTTTGCTAAAAAAAGCGCCAAGTGGTGTTTTAAGCTCAGACAAAAATTGAGCTTGAGCTGCTGGAAGGATAAAATGACACCAATTTTTCTATTCAAAATAAAGGACACAAGTCTGTTATGACTATAAAAACGCGTTTTGCCCCAAGTCCAACTGGCTACTTACACATTGGTGGTGCACGCACCGCATTATATTCTTGGTTATATGCCAAGGCCAACCAAGGTGAATTCGTACTAAGAATAGAAGACACAGACCTTGAGCGCTCTACCCAACCGGCTGTTGACGCCATTTTAGAAGGCATGACGTGGTTAGGTTTAACTTGGGATGAAGGCCCTTATTATCAAACTAAACGTTTCGATCGCTATAAAGAGCTGATCCAAAAATTAGTTGATGAAGGTAAAGCTTACCGTTGTTATTGCACTCCAGCTGAATTAGAAGCCATGCGTGAAGCGCAAATGGCAAAGGGCGAAAGCGCAAGATATAACGGTGAATGGCGTGACCGAACCGATTACCCAACCGATAAGCCTTATGTCATTCGTTTCAAAAACCCGCAACAAGGCAGCGTTATTTTTGACGACCAAGTGCGCGGTCCTATCGAATTTAAAAACACAGAACTAGACGACCTAATCATTTTACGCAGTGATGGTGCGCCCACTTATAACTTCTGTGTTGTTGTTGATGACTGGGACATGGGCATTACCCACGTCATTCGCGGTGAAGACCACATCAATAACACCCCTCGTCAAATCAACATACTTAAAGCATTAGGTGCACCAGTGCCTGTGTATGCCCATGTATCAATGATTTTAGGTGATGATGGCGCCAAATTGTCTAAGCGTCATGGCGCAGTCGGTGTGATGCAGTACCGCGATGACGGCTACCTTCCTGAAGCTATCCTAAATTACTTAGTACGTTTAGGTTGGTCTCATGGCGATCAAGAAATATTTTCCATGCAAGAAATGCAAGACCTGTTCAAATTAACCGACATTAACAAAGCCGCGTCTGCATTTAATACCGAAAAACTGAACTGGTTAAACCAACATTACATTAAAACCGGCGATCCGGCCCACGTTGCTAGTTTCCTTGAATGGCACATGCAAGACCAAGGCATTGATATCGCTAACGGCCCCGCCCTAACAGATATCGTGCCAGCATTATCAGAGCGCGCCAAAACCTTAAAAGAATTAGCTGCATCAAGCCGTTATTTTTACGAAGACTTCAGTGAGTTTGACGAAGCTGCGGCGAAAAAGCACTTACGCCCTGTTGCCGCCGAGCCGCTGCAAAAAGTACAAGAAAAACTAGAAGCCATTAGCGACTGGAATGATGAAGCCATATTACATCAAGCCATTCAAGCTGCCGCAGATGAACTTGAAGTAGGAATGGGTAAAGTCGGTATGCCGCTACGCGTTGCAATCACCGGCGCAGGTCAATCACCTTCATTAGACATTACTTTAAAGCTGATTGGCAAAGCCCGCAGTATTGCAAGAATAAGCAAGGCATTAGAATTTATCGCAAACAGAGCCACAAATTAACGTCAACCGCTTTGAAGCTCTGTTACCAAGGAAGCACTTATGCTGCATTGCATTTAGTAACTTGGAAACGAACTAAATTGTTGAAAGAATAAGCAAAGCGCTGAAATTTATAGCAAACAGAGCCACGAATGAATTTTAGCTGCTTTTTAGTGTTGACAGCACACAGTGAGGTGCATAAAATGCGCCTCACTTAATGCAAATCAGACGGCGTTAAGTAATTAGTTTGTAACAAGTAAAAGTTAAGGGGCCATAGCTCAGCTGGGAGAGCGCAACGCTGGCAGCGTTGAGGTCTGCGGTTCGATCCCGCATGGCTCCACCACTTTTATCTTGCTATTAAATTATCGGGGCCATAGCTCAGCTGGGAGAGCGCAACGCTGGCAGCGTTGAGGTCTGCGGTTCGATCCCGCATGGCTCCACCAATTCATGAACACCTTCCTAAAATACTCATTTCTAATCATCGAATGTGGCTTTAATTTCAAGAAAATCATTTAAATTATCAACTAAAATAGCCACTAAATTTGGATCAAACTGTTTGCCTGATTGCGCCAAAATATAACCAATAGCATCATCTACAGGCCAAGCGGGCTTATAAGGTCGCACTGTGGTTAATGCATCAAACACATCCACTAAACAAACAATTCTGCCTTCAATCGGAATAGATTGCCCACGTAGCCCTTCGCTATAGCCGGTACCATCCCACTTCTCATGATGATGCTTAGCTATCGATTTCGCCATTTGAATCAACACCGAAGGATGATCAATAAAAAACTCATCTACCACATCCACATGGGTTTTCATGATTTCAAATTCTTCATCGGTTAACTTGCCAGGTTTAAAAAGAATTTCATCTGGAATGTGTAACTTGCCGATGTCATGCATTGGCGCAGCTTTCTCAACTAAACGTACTATGTGCTCAGGTAAACCATACTTTCGCGCTAATAAGCCGGAAAATTTACCCACTCGCATAATATGTCGCCCGGTATTTTTATCATGCATTTCTGCCAGATTCGCTAAGTTCATAATCAAACACTCCGTGGCTTCTTCCAGCTCTTTCGTGCGCTGTTGGATAACTTTTTCAAGCTGGACGTTAGAGCGCTTTTGTTGCTTGAATGCATGAATGAGTTTTAACTGATTCATCACTCGTAATTTCAGTTCATATTCATCGTATGGCTTTTTAATAAAATCATTTGCACCCACTTTTAACGCTTTAATATGACTGTTTTGCTCACTTGAACCACTGACGACAATCACGGATACCTGCTCAGAAGTAAAACGTTGGCGCACTTGCATAAGAATGTCGTAACCCGTATAAAACGGCATCTCTATATCGAGGATCAATAAGGATGTTGACTCATCCACATAAGACATCACTTTTCGTGAATCAGTCAACGCAATCAGCTCAAGCGGATTCATTAGCTGATTGAGCATTTCTGTCATGACGAGTACATTAGTGATGGAATCATCACATATAATGACTTTCTCTTGATACATCTGCTGCACGTTAATGCCCATAACAGCCCACTTCAATCGAAAATTAATAATTTAAATAATAGTAAAGAGCTCCAAAAAATTCATTAAAATCGATAAAATCGTCTAATTAAATCGTTAAGTTGATAAACCTTGAGGTTTGTGGGGAAAAACCAAAAAACAAATTGACATAATATGTCGAAAGCACTAACGTTTATCCTAAACATAAACTCAAAATAAACTCAGATTATATTAACTGGCTCAATCCATTTAGAGCATGTACCTGTTACTATGATTGCTGAAATCAAGGAGTCAACATGAATGCATTAACCCACCCTCTTTACTGGGCTGTTGCTGGTGCGCTATTAATGGCAGCTGAAGCTATTATTCCCGGCGGCATTGTTGTGTTTATTGGTATCGGTTCAATGATAGTCGCCGCCAGCCTGCAATTTGGCTTAATCTCCACTTGGGTCGGCGCGTTAACATTGTGGTTCATTTCTTCGTTAATTCTACTGTTGGCATTTCGTAATGTTGCACAAAACATGGTAGGCGGAGACAGCCATATTGATGACACTGATGAAGATGCTTACCTTTATGGCAAAGAAGCGACTGTAGTCGAAACCATCGGTCCCGCCACCCATGTTGGCCGCGTGTCTTGTTTAGACTCGACTTGGCCTGCCATTGCCGATGGTTCGACACTGACACCTGGCACCAAAGTACGGATCATATGCCGAGACAATATTTCACTCGTGGTTGAAAAAGTTAAAGACGATTTACGAGCCAAATTCAAACTATAGGAGAGTCAATATGCTAGCGTTTTTTACCATCGCGTTATTAGTCCTGCTACTTGTCATATACAAATTGATATTGATAGTAGAAATGCGCGAAATCTGTGTCATTGAGCGATTAGGAAAATACCGCGCGGTGCTACAGCCCGGTGTCCATTTCTTAATCCCATTCTTCGACAGTGTTGCGTATCGCCATGAAACCCGTGAGCAGGTATTAGATATTCCATCGCAAAACTGTATTTCTCGCGATAATATTCAAATCCAAGTAGATGGCTTGGTTTATATCAAAGTAATGGACGCGAAAAAAGCCAGCTATGGTATTGAAGATTACCGTCGCGCCAGCGTTAACTTAGCTCAAACCACCATGCGCTCTGAAATTGGTAAATTAACCTTAGGCCAAACCTTTTCTGAACGAGACAGCTTAAACGAAATCATCGTGCGAGAAATAGACAAAGCATCGGATTCTTGGGGCATTAAAGTCTTACGATACGAAATTAAAAACATCGTCCCTTCTGCTAACGTGGTACATACCTTAGAAAAACAAATGGAAGCCGAGCGCAGCAAGCGCGCTGAAATCACCTTAGCCGAAGCAGGCAAGGAATCCACCATCAATCTATCAGAAGGTGAGCGCCAAGAAGCTATCAACATCTCTGAAGGTGACAAACAAAAACAAATCAATGAAGCCGAAGGTAAAGCGCAAGAAATTGAAATTATCGCCAACGCACGCGCCCAAGGCGTCACCATGGTCACTCAAGCTCTAGCCAAACCCGGTGGCGATCAAGCGATGAAAATGCGCCTATTAGAAGACTTTATAAAACAGACGGGTGACATTCTAGAAACTGCAGAAATATCCGTCGTACCCGCAGAACTGGCTAAATTAGAAGGCTTTTTTGAAGGCATGGATAAAGTCACTCACAATATTCAAGGAGTAACCAAGTAATGGAACAGTTCTTTGGCTCAGAAATCTCCCCCATGGACATCTTTGTCATGCTGGTTTGGGGCGCGCTATTTCTTGTATTAATAGTAAAATTTTTCCAATCGATCCGCTTAGTGCCAACACAAAAAGCTTACGTAGTCGAGCGTCTAGGCCGATACAGCAAAACGCTAGATGCGGGCTTCCACGCCTTGATACCATTTTTTGATCGCGTTGCCAGTATTCAAGATCTCAAAGAAGAAACCATCGACGTACCGCCTCAAGAATGTTTCTCAAAAGATGAAGTTAACGTTGAAGTAGATGGCGTCATTTACATTTCGGTAATGGATCCCGTTAAAGCCAGCTATGGCGTAACTGACTATCGCTACGCGGCGATGCAATTAGCGCAAACCACCACTCGCTCAGTGATCGGTACGCTAGATTTAGATCGCACCTTTGAAGAGCGTGACTTAATCAGTGCTAAGGTTGTAGAAGTGCTAGAAAAAGCCGGCGAAGGCTGGGGCATAAAAGTACACCGCTATGAAATTAAAAACATTACCCCACCGCGCACTGTACGTGATGCAATGGAAATGCAAGTAAACGCTGAACGTGAGCGCCGCGCTATCATGGCCCGTAGTGAAGGAGATAAACAAAGTCGCATCAACCGCTCACTCGGCATGAAAACCGAGATGATCAACCGATCTGAAGGTGAAAAACAACGCCGTATTAATGCCGCCGAAGGTAAAGCGCAAGAAATTATTTCTATTGCGCGAGCCACTGCAGCATCGATTGAGACCATGGCGGACGTATTGTCACTGCCAGGCGGCGAGAATGCGATGAAAATGCAACTCAGTGAGCAATACATGAAACAAATGCAAGGTTTGGCAAATCCATCTCGCAAGATCATCTTGCCAGCCAATCTTCTTGATTACGACGCTTGGATGAATACCGTTGGCCTAACGCCAAGTAAAAATAAACCAAGTTAAGCTCAAAGCCCAATGCGTCGCTATGATTTTTAGCGGCACTGTATGGCGTGATTATTTTCAAACGCATTTTTGGACAGAAACAATTTAGAGCCGTAAGACGGCTCTGTGCCACCAAGCAGAGGCTGGTTTATCAAATTTGAACGTTGGCTGTCAAGTGATAAGCAGCCGTTTATATGACTCAAATTTTTGCATGTTTGATTGGGTAAGCCTGAGGCGACCCAACATTTTGATAGGCAAAATATATTGTTGGGACTTACTTCGTTCAAATCAATCTACACAGACTAAACACAAAAGTGGTAGACCCTCGCCAATCACTGTTAAATTAAGTCTTTATTTTTCTTCTGATTTTTTAAATTGATAGCTAAAGGAGTTAAACCAGATGTTTGATATTTATAGGATACATAATTTGCGATTCTACTCTCATGGGTAGACATTATAATTTGATAATCCTTAAACTCTTCCCTCAACAATTGAATAAATGATGCCATATTTATGTCATCCATACTTTGAATTGGGTCATCAATTAATAACGTTTTTAACCCTGTCGGAAACACTTTATTCATCGCCAGCATAAAAGCAATAATTACTCCAGCTAGTTGGCCTGAACTCATTGTACTCCAAGCGTCATGTTCAGATCCGATACTTGAACAAAAACGATAATAACCATTATTGTTAACTTTATCAGGTGCTTCCAAAATAACACCACTCGCCGGCATCCCTGATTCAAGTCTTGTTTGTAAGATTTTACTGCTAATATTGTAAAAAGGTATTTGAATTTTTTTGGCTATCTCTTTTTCATATCGAGTAATATTAGTTTTATATATTTTATACCCGTCATTTAATGCGTTTAGTATACTGTTATAGTTTGATATACCTGTGTCATACTCTGTTATTTCATCTGTTAACTTATTGTATTGATTATTATTTAATAGTTTAATTTGCTTTTCTAAGTACTGAATATCGTTTGTAACATTTTCTAATGAAAAAGGCCAATCTTTAACTTCTGTACTCGCATCTACACCAATATCATCTAATTTAGCTTTAATTGGCTCAAATTCGCCTTCAACTTTGACTGAAAGCTTACTGTCTAAAGTTTCCAATAGAGTCTTAATTTCAGTATATTTTTCTTCTACAGAATAATCTGCTGAGAATAAGCTAGGGCAAGCGTGTTCACTGTATTGCGGGAGGTTTTCATCGAACCAAGTTTTAAATTTTATAATCTCATCAAATCTATCTTTACTAACCTGACGGGTTCTCAATATTTCTTTGTAGTTATCATCAAAATGGCTGTATCTAGCATAGCGATCTTTACTTCGTTGGATAGCAGGTGATATTAACTCATCTATTAGCTTGTTATAAGCTAGCTTTAGCTTTTTACCTGAATCTGTTTGAAATTTTTCAAAAGCTACCTTTTGTTCTTTATATGCTTTATTAAGTTCGATTAAATCGTCATATGGTTGCCCGCATAATGGGCAATCAACACCTTCTTTATTATCCGAATGTTCAATGATCTCTTCTTCTTCGCCGCAGAATTTATTTAACTTTTTAATTAGCGTTTCACTGGAATTGGTTATGCTAGTTAAAAGTTTCTCGGCTGTGCTTTGAGTATTTACAAGAGCTTCATAGCTATTGATATCGGATTTGTTTACTTCGTATAATTTTTTGAAATGTTTTTGTATTTTATTCAATAAAACATCTGTAATCTTAATTTCTTTAGTAATATCTAAATCTTTTAGTTCAATATAATCTGCACATTTTTCAATAGTCTTAGTAATCCACAAGATATGTTTGCTTAGTGATTCAATGCGGGAATAGTATGAGATGGTACTAAAAATAAGTAGGTTTTTTATTAAATTTTGATTCTCAATTTTAAGCCATTCTTTAACTTCATGTCTTTGTTTGATAAGTGACCAATTATTTTTCCCGTCTTCGCTTAATATCCGCTTGCATTCCTCAAGCGCGGCTTTATATTTTTCTAGTTTTTCAATAGATTTTGTTTTTGTATCTAGCTGCTCTATTATATTCCCAGATAAGCTAATTTCATCAGGTTCACCTTCTTCAGTTAGAAGTTCTTCACGTTCTGCTGTTTTATCTCTTTTTTGTTCTTCCAAGCCTGTTATTTTATCTGAAACTACATTTTTTAATTTTTCTAATTGATTGAACGCGTTTTTTTCATCACCGATACCAAAGAGGTGATCTATTTGTTTAAATCTAGATTTTTCATCAAGTTTAAGAAAATGCAAAGTTTCTTCTTGCTGTATGTAATTTAATAAATTAAACATTTTGTTAAATTCTTTAAAATTTAATTCTTCCTGTAATTCTTCAATTACATTCCTATTTCCTTCTCCAATTTCAATAGATATATCATCAACATCATCTGGCCAGCTCTTTAAGATTCCGCGGTAAATATGATTAGCCCATTCTTTATTTTTTCCTTTTCTAGCTTCTATGTAAGTGCCGATAATCAATGAGTTATTATTAGAGATTAATTCTAAAACCACGAAAGCCGGAGCTCCATCGACTCCATTGGTTGATATCAACATATTTTTATTTCGTTGCTTGGTATCAATTATTTTAGAGTTTTTAAACCGACTGACTGTACCTGTAAGGGCTATTTCAATTGCATCGAATATTGTTGTTTTACCAAATCCATTTGGTCCATCTAGAATAATTAAATCTTTATTTTCGAAGTTATATGAAAACTCTTCCGTGTAAGATTTGAAATTTTTAACGAGCAAGCGACCAATTCTATAATTACTCATTGAACCCATTTCCTTTTAAATTAGTTAGCAGTGCTTCTGCATCTAAGTCGGTATCGGACTCTTCCATTTTTGAGGCATATTTCATCGCTACTACATAAATTTCCTCTAGGTTTTTATCTAAGATGGTAAATTTACTATTTCCCTCTTCTTCGTCCGTGTCGGTGTTGATCGTAATACTGTATTTTATTGTATTTTTCGCGATTTCATTGTCGATCATATTCTGTAAGGAATTAGATTCGGAGCTTTCTACGTTTAAATGTAAAAATGGCAACTTTTCAAAAAATTGGGCGCATCCCGCATAATCAGAGTCTTCGTTTGTCTTGCTCATGAATTGTTTAAACTTTTTAGTGTCATTCATACAATCTTGCAAATATCTGGTTATTTCAAAATCCGTAGAGCTGGATATTTTATTTCCCAAATTATCTAAAAACTTGGTTGGGAGCAGTAAAACTTGTTTTTTAAAAAAATACTCATTTTCTTCTATTTCAGTAATTTGGGTAAGTAGATTAGTAATATCACCAATTTTATTCGTGAATAGCAATAACGTGGTGTTTTTCTCAAAGCTATTATCTAACGCTAAAAATGGAACTCCATTTAATGGTCGCAAATCATTAACACCCGCATCAGTCGTTAAGTGGTTTAAATATGACATAAGACTGATTTGCAAATCACGATTGACTAAATTTAATTCGGATATTTGAATTTCGGCCAATAAAAAATAATCACCAACTTTATTGTTTCTTACGAGGATAAAGTCTTGTGTCTCTAGAGTTATTGTGTCGTCATCAACTAAATTAAAAATACCAGCAGACAAGCCTAACTCACCTAATAATTTAGTAATGGTATTTAGAAAATCCTTATTCATTTAATTTTTCCTGTGCTAATTCATAATGAACAAAAGTGAGATCTTTGGTTGAGGTTATATGTTCTTTATCTGCTACTTCATAGTCTAACACGTTAGGTACTTCTACAAACTTTTCAAGACGACCTGAAAACTCAGTGTTACTGGGTGAATCGATAACAATAAAGTCAGTATCTTTATTTAAATATATGAATCGATCTTTAAAATCTATTTTTAGAGTATCAATAGCATTTTTGGCATGACGGGGGTTTGAGCGATTTACGCTAATAGTACTTGCATGAAAATGTTTACCATTTTTTGGGAACAAGAAACAGTCGTCGTGCTCTATGTTCAGATTTTCAAGAAAACTTAAATAAGCTATGCTGATATCATTCTCGTCGGCAATATACTGATGATAGTAATTACTTTTACTGGGCTTGTCGCAAACAGATATATGTGGTTTTAATGCTTTCAACAGAAATGATAACTTACCTTGTTTTATATATTTATCATAAGTCGTTTTATACTGCCTATAGAGGTTTCTGCGCTCTACTAAGTTTTCTTCATCTAAAAAATCAATTTGCTTTTGGAATGCATTCTCAAAGTTTTCACGACAAATTAGTTCCCAGTATACATCGTTTGATTCATCGATTAGCTCCGTTCTTAGACATGTTAAAATCTCAGTAAACGTTAATTTTCGTTTAACTATTTCACTCAGCCTAATCGTTTCATCCTTTCTTAGGTCTTCATGTCTCTGTTCTACATACTTATCAATACGGTCTTTTATTGATGCAACGTAGATAGTTAATATTTCAGGAGTGATAACAGGAGTTGGATTTTGATGTTGCAAAATAGATTCAGCTAAACAAATCAATTTCTTCGTTAATTCTGCATCATCAAATGCTAGTTCGTAGTCGGAGTTGCTGTCAAACGAGCATATAACATTATGATTTTTAAGTGTTCTTTTTTAACCGTATTTCAAACTGACGTTTGATTTTTTTATGTCTTTGTAACCTGATAGGTCTTGATGAGGAATTTTTATTTTTTTTGATGTATGAACGTAAACACACCCATTTAAATATTGATCTTTTATAGTTATAAAATCATCTAAGTAATTATTAACCGCAGTTACTACATTATCATTGTAACCATCTAGGTTTGAGATTTTATTTACTTTTATAAATCGGCTTTGGTCGACAACGTTTTCTTTAATTAATCTACTAACTAATGTTTCAATGTATTTATTTTTATTAAAATCTTTGGAATTAATATGAGCATAATAACCAATATATTTAAACAGATCATTTTCAGATATTCGACCTTGTTGTCTTGATAAAATAGTAACAATGGCGTCAATATAACTACTAAATTTATCATCATTGTAATGTTTAACTTGATGATGGCTTATGTACTGATTATTTTGGAGTATAGAAAAATCCTCCAACCATTCGAATTCAATACTATACTGCTCACAAAATTCATCTATATCTTCATTACGAAGCAATGCACTGAAGGATCCCCTCATAAATCCCCCAGCGCACAGCCATATTTTCTCAGCTGTTGGGCAAAAATAATGCCCGCAGCTAGTAGTTCTTGCGTACTGACCTCGTAATCAGGCCGCCTCATAACCTCTAG
>NZ_JAIMJA010000013.1 GCF_021295315.1 Motilimonas cestriensis
TACTCACTGCTAGGTGGGTATGAAGCATTAAAAATATATTCGAAACCGCCGTATGCGACCCACGCTTGTACGGTGGTGTGAGAGGACGGAGGCCGTGAGGTCTCCTCCTACTCGATTGGACAACGCTTGGATTATCCCCGGAGCCTCGCCGATGTCGCGTTCTGCCTTATTAAGTAAATTGCTGCATTGAGCGTTAACCGCACTTAGCCTGAGTACCTTTCTCAAGGCGAGCGGGAGAGGTGCAAGGGGCGAACATGATGTAAACGCCTACCTTATCAGTTGTTACGGCTTGCCTGTGTATTGTTTCTTTATTCGTATTCCTCTTGTTGTCGCCCTTAGCGTGGTGAATGCCATTATCCTTATTTCTTCCCTGATGTGGTTGAACTACCTCGGTCGCAAGATGCCGATGCAACGCATGCTGTGTTGGCAGCAAGGGCAAGTGCGCATGGGCTGGCTCAGTGGCTCAATCCCCAGTAGCTGTTGCAGCAACGGCAATAGCAAGCACTGTATTTGGTGCAGTAATCCTTTGGCGTTACCGCGTAAAAAGCCGTAATCACGAGCGCGTTGTAATCCCTTGGGCAGCACGTGTTGCAACAGCAGTGCATGCATTTCACCCCGACAACCACTTGGCCAATGTAGGGTTCGAGTAACATCATCAGTTCATCTTTGTCAGCTTTAATTTTTATTAATAACAATTTTTCCTTTAAAATCAATAACTCAGGCATAAAGAATAAGTGCGTGTAGATCGATACCACAGTAGTATAGATGTGAGTTATTATAAAAGTTCATTGAGCTTTCTCCGTTTGGTTTTGTCACCGTTAGCATACCTAGGTTAAAGGTAGTTGGAGGGGGCTCAATGATTATCAAGCGCATGTTGTCGGACAAATTTCCGCTGTCACCTTTTTTGCATGGCAAAAAAGCCGCCATCAAAAATTTGCTCGGTGAGCCGGGCGTTATTTTGCTTATTTGAATTATGGAGGATAAGGGTAAGTGATATTCCCACAAGCTTTAAAAGTTGGTGATAAAATTGGCTTTTTTTCACCGTCATCACCAGCTACGGCTTTTGCGCCAAATCGTTTCAAGCGAGCAAAGTCTTATTTGGAATCTCAAGGCTTTGAGCTAGTAGAGGGGTATCTCACTGGCTGTTCTGATTCATATCGCTCAGGCTCAATTCTAGAACGCGCGGAAGAGTTTAACCGATTAATACGTGACCCTAATGTACGGTGTATCATGTCTACGATTGGTGGTAGCAATAGTAATTCTCTATTGCCCTACATCGACTATGAAGCTCTCAGAAACGATCCCAAGATTATCATTGGCTATTCTGATGTAACGGCATTGCTACTGGGTATCTATGCTCAAACAGGCCTTATTACATTTTATGGCCCAGCACTGGTTGCATCATTTGGTGAGTTTCCACCCTTAGTCGAAGAAACGCTTCAATCCTTTCTGGAAATCTTGTGTTCGGAGTCTGATTCGTATCAGTACACAATGCCTCCGTTGTGGACAGACGTTAAGCACGACTGGGAAACTCAAGACTCACCAAAATCTACTTACATAAATGAATGGCAGTTTTTAGGTAGTGGCCAAGTTAGAGGCCGCATAATTGGTGGTAATCTCAATACTATGGCAGGTATATGGGGTAGCCAATATATGCCAGAGATAGAGTCAGGTGACATCCTCCTACTTGAAGACTCTCTTAAAGGAATAGAAACCGTCGAACGTTCTTTTGCCCATCTAATGGCCTGTGGTGTGTTTGAAAAGGTTGGTGCAATTGTATTAGGTAAACATGAACTGTTTAATGACAAAGGGACGGGGCTTACGCCGCTTGACGTTTTGCTTGAAGTGTTAAATGGTAAAAACGTCCCTATACTTTATGGTTTCGACAGTTGTCATACACACCCCATGTTGGTTACACCACTAGGGATACAGGCTTCTATTGATTTTGACAGCCAAACTATTGGACTTGAAAGTCGGTGGGTATCAGCAAAATACAAGGCATTTAAGAGTGATTCGCAACGCTTGGCATTTTCGCGTCACTCAAGTATAGCCAAGCGATGCTCACACCTTAATGCGGCGTTGAGGCTGTAGAATTACTCGATTTTAACAAAAACAAGCGTGATTTAAGGGTTGTAAATGCATTCGCAAGATCGTTTTAATGGCTTAGAATGCGATACACAGAGGCTCAAAAAATCACTAAATTTTATTCAAAGAGAAATTCTACTGGCTCGTTATGTGCCAGGTAAAGTCAGGGGACGCGGATAATGTCAGATAAAAAATTAAACGACCGGATATCTGCGTACAAAGAGGCTTTCGCTAGTGGAGAGATCCAAGAAACTTACCAATGTTTAGTTGGTATCGTTCAAATCCTTCGAACTGAATTTACAAAAAAATATAAAGGGGAGTTTTCTGTAGCAAGCGTAATGCATGGCTACATAGACTTCACATACTTTTATTTGCAAAATGACTACCTAAAACGGCACAAGCTTAAATTTGCCATTGTGTTTAATCACCAGCTGGCACACTTCGAACTGTGGCTGCTCGGACAAACGAAAGATGTACAAGTTCGATATTGGGAAAAGCTAAAAGGTATACGGTGGGTCAATCCTGAATCAATGCCTGAATATTCAATTTTCGAAGTTACGCTTCTAGCCAATCCAGATTTCGACAATATTACAGGGCTATCTGAATCTGTTCATAGTGCATTTGGCGTATTATCACAGGAAATATTCAGCACACTAGAGGCATACGAGTAATGGCACATGACACATATGAGCCTGCCGTTTATCAAGAGATACGCTGATCCCTGCGACTGTTTTTTCAATCGAATTTAAAGCCAATCAGCAAAGGCGTTTACTTCGCTTTGTCATGTTGTTGTGAGGATAACGCCTACAACAAACACAAAGTGAGGCTCTCTTTGTGCGGTCTCACCGCTGCCTGTTGTTCATCCATGAAAATAACAGGGACACTAGGCAGTTATCGGTTAGCCTCGCGAGCGCTAATCTTTTGCCTATGCATGGCACGGTGCGCAGAATGGTTAAATAGATTGCATGGCCGGCTGTCGGATAGGTATAAGCCAGCGGGAAATTGCCACCTTTTAATAAGCAGGCAATTTTAAAGGAGTCGATTTTATCATCTTTGGCTTTGCCACTGTGAATGGCTTTCATGCAGAGAGCGTGGCCTAGGACGAAATCAATCCCTTGCTCGTAGCACCAATCAGAGACTCAATACCAACGCATCCAACGCCAACAACGATGTTGCCAATGTAAGATTCATTGAGCTTTCTCCTGTTTGGGATGGTCACCTTAGGCATACCTCGGTTTAAGGTTTGCGAAAGGGGCTCAATGACTATCAAGTAGCAGCTACGGACTTGGTACAGTTGGCAGAGCTAGGCGCAATGCAGTTTTTGAAACACTGCCCAGCCAATCCTGAATGAATCCCTTGTGAGATTGCAGGACGAAGGTGGACATGATGCAGACCATGATGGTCGAGAGCAAAGCGCTGAAAAGAATGAGGAAAAACGGGCGGGAATATACATATGATTATCCTGTGTACGGTTTATTAAGACTGGTTTTCAAAATGAACAATAAAGTTTTAGTGCCCATCCTGATGCATATAGGCCAAGCCCAAAAACTGCATGATTAATAATACTATGCAGTCGTGCAGAGTTTGGTTTTGGTGTTCGAGATGATGCAAAGCCAGCGCCCATGCCCGGCTGCATTAATAGAAAGGGGGCTACCGTTGTTGCAACACCAACAACTAGCGCAGCACCAATTGTTGGATTGAGAATCCAAGTCTTGCCTGCGGTACCAACCAGCACGGCTGCGAAGGTTATACCTATCAAGTAGTGGGCAATCCATCCAATAAAATGCTCTCCTTGCTTCGGAGCAGATGCTGCAATAGAGTCATGACGAAATTTTCCGTGCCTCATATAAGCTAACCAGCGGCCCACCATTCCATAGTTCGGGAGAGCAATCCCGAACAGTGATTTCCTCAATATGCTCCACAAGTCCATCACGGCAGTTGCTCCAATTCCGATAAAAAATACAGCCATTAGATTGCTCATAAATATCTCCTTTGCTTGTTTCAATTTTGAACTAGTGATAGCGTACCACCTCAAGTTGACTTGAGGTCAAGGACAATTTATGGACATAGCTGAGGTAGCCAAACGTTCCGGGGTTCCAGCCTCCACATTGCGTTTCTATGAAGAAAAAGGATTGATCAAGTCTGTGGGCAGGCTAGGACTGCGCCGGGTATTTGAGGTCAATATTTTGGAAAGGCTTGCATTGATTGCACTGGGGCAAGCAGCTGGGTTTTCACTAGATGAAATTGCCCAAATGGTAGGAGTTAATGGAAACCCAAATATTGATAGAGAGCTTCTGGCGAAAAAGGCAGATGAACTGGATAGCACTATCCAAAAACTGATAGCGATGCGCGATGGGCTTAGGCATGCAGCTGTCTGTTCTGCTCCGAGCCATATGGAATGTCCTAAGTTTCGTCGCTTGCTCGGATTAGCTGCGTCTGGAGCGATTAAAAGTGGAGGGTTGGATCAACTGACAAAAAGGCGGCGATCATGATGTAAATGCCTGCCTTATCAGTTTGTTACCTCTTGTTTTTGCCGTGGCGTCGTGAAGGCCATTATCCTTATTTCTTCCCTGATGGGGTTGGGCTACCTCGGTCGCAATATGCCGATGCAGCGCATGCTGTGTTGGCAACTAGGGCAAGTTCGCGTGGTTTTGCTCGGTGGCTCAGCGGCAACAGTGGCAGCTGTATTGCCTTGTTCATTATCTCGAAAAGTTGCAAAAGACGATACATTAAGCAGGGCCCCCCAATTGCCTGAAATCCTCCTAAAACCAGCCTGAAGCGCCTCATAAAAAAGTCAAGTCTAGATGATTTCATTACAGCAGAAAAAGATTTAACAATTTAGTTAAAACAATAACTCAGCTATGGTTTGGCGCATCATAAAAATGTATTTTAGAACGAGTTGTTCTACAGGTTCGTTAAGTGATTAGGGGCAGGCATCCTAATTTAAAAATTACATATAGATAGAGACTATTTATGAAATATTTAGTATTGATGATCATGGTGGTTATTGCGCAACCATCTTACGGCTCTTCAACTCAAGTCGAAAACTATTTAAATAGCAGTCGAAAATTTGAAGCCTTGATAAAAAAAGAAACTGCTACCGGTAAGCTCCCACGCACGGAAGATAAAGCGATGGCAAAAGTCTTCAATGAGCTATCAAAAAGCCAATCTGCAATAACATCAGAGACATACTCACTTGAAGATTTTACTGCTCTTTTGGAGGTGTGCGGTAAAGCAAATCAGTTTGGAATGAAGTATTTATTACATGAAATGAATTCAGTTGTAATAAAAACTGATCCACCCCAGGTAATTCAAGAAAAAGTTGTAAAGCTGATGTCAGAAAATTCTATAAAATATCAGAATGAACTGAGTGTATTTTATCCTTTTCTTGTTGACTGCCTAGCGATACAGTCATCTCTTACTCTACCGTTTTGGGAGTCCCTACCTTTAGATCAACGAACCCAAGTAAGAAAAGATGGATTAATCCAAGTACGTAAAGGTGTCTTACAACTCTACGCAGGAGTATTAACCAGCTTGGGAGATTCTCAATTAAAACTCGCCTTTAAGGAATCTTTATTAGAGTCAGCTACCCAAGCTGCTCCAGTTATTGCATCGCTCTTATCTTTGGACAGCCGGAATGTCGTCCTTAATATGTTAAGCCAGTATAGCAAGCGAGCACCTAAAGAATATCTGGAACGATTTAAGGTCATTTCAAGAGAGTTTGGTAGTAAAGACTGCAATGAAATATGCCAGCTATAACGCTTAACAAACGGCTCCGCGCAGATGCCAAAATCTACGCTGCTTTGTGGGTTTCGCTGCGCACACTTTACCACAAAAGCCTCTCTGGGTTGGGCGCTGGTGAGCCGGGCGTTAGTGCGTCAAGCGAAGCTTGATGCATCTTGCAGGGTGCAAGTCTCTGTCGGGTAAGGTCTAACTCACCACCCGTATCGTATCTACAGGCTCGTTAGCCGTCATCAATAAACTAGGAACATGGTGATTTACACGGATGAAAGTATCACTGAAGAGCCCAAAAGCTCGATGTGGTCTTGTGTTTGAAAATCAGCGCACGGTCCGGATCTGTTTGGGGTAGGCCCAGTAATGGGGCGCTCAACCATGATGCAGCTAGGAAGAAGAAAATGATTAGACATATCTTACTCATAAAATTTAAAGACTCAT
Organism: Motilimonas cestriensis; assembly: GCF_021295315.1. Taxonomy (GTDB): domain Bacteria; phylum Pseudomonadota; class Gammaproteobacteria; order Enterobacterales; family CBDFNC01; genus Motilimonas; species Motilimonas cestriensis. The sequence continues at coordinate 6,262 of NZ_JAIMJA010000013.1, forward strand.
CGCCGCTCTCAGAAATTAATAAGCTCAAAGGTTTGTTTGAATCTATGCCTGAAAAAGTAGCGGGTGTTGAGTCGGTAGAGTGGGGTGTTAATGATAGCCCTGAAGGTAAGAACAAAGGTTACACGCATTCAGTTTTAATGACGTTTGCAGATGAAGCTGGACGCCAAAACTACCTGTCGCATGTTGAGCATGAGGCGTTAAAGCAAGTATTTAGGCCGTTGCTAGAAGATATTGTGGTGTTTGATTACACGTTCTGATTTATGATCGTAGCTAATTTTTCATGCCTACCCCGTCTCTGTGCATCACATTCAGTGTTAGGCAGTGTTATTGGATCATAAAGGTAAAATTATGCATGAAATGTTGGTGGGTTTAGAGGTATCAAATAACGACGTTTATTCGCAATATCGCGCTGCTATGATGCCCATATTAGTTGCCTACGGTGGTGATTTTGGTGTCGATTTTGTTGTGTCTGAGGTGTTGCGCTCACCGGTCAATACGCCCATTAATCGGGTTTTTACTATTAATTTTCCAAGTCAAACGGCGGCAGATAGTTTCTTTGCAGATAGCCAGTACCTGAAAGTAAAAGCGCAATATTTTGTCGCTGCCGTGCGCCATACAACGATCATTGCCAGTTATGAAAAAAGCATTTAACAGTAACAATGAGCCTATTAGCAGCCTACTTAGGTAGGCTGTCATGCTTTTTGCTATTTATGGGCAGTCTTTGTTGCTGTGGTTTGCAATCGTGTTGCGCAATTAGCTGACGTTAAGTGCCCCAAATGCCAAAGATTGGGGCTAGTATGGCTATCTTGATTGAAATGCTCTTGCACTAATAATGTGGTTAAAAATACAATTTAAATCAATTAAAAGTCATATTTCGGTTGCGCTCATCTGTTGGTGGAATAGACTGGACTGGCTATCTCGTTTACTTATCCCCATTCAGTAAGAAGATTAATTATGATTATATTTGGCTCTGGCGATCGTCTTATTCGCGGCGAAAAACTTGGAGGTTTTCAATGCCTCAATTGTAAAGGCCAGCAGTTTACGGCGCTGGGTTTTATCCGTCACTTTCACCTTTATCGAATTCCTACATTTCCGGTGTCTAAGCGTGTCGCGGTTGAATGCTGTCAATGTAAAGAGCGCCTTATAAGGGATGAATTTCCCGCGTACATCGCTAACCGTATTCGTGAAAACATTTTTAATGCTAAGAACATCGCGCCAAGTTTTATTGGCTTGTTGATCATTGCATTTATCTTGATTGCCATGGTGCTCGGCTACTCTTTTAATCAAGCACAGCTCGAACGATATATTGCTAAGCCTGCCATTAATGATATTTATATTATTGATAACTATGAAATATTCGATCGTAATCGCGAGAGCTATCGGTATGCAGCCATGATGATAACTCGAGTAGCAAATGACGAAGCGGAATTTGTCTTGTCGAAATATACTTACAGTAAAAGTAAAGGCATAGACCGAGACATAGCTGCCAAATATATGCCTACTTGGGGGAGTAATAGCGTCGTTTTTACCCGAGAAGAACTAGCTTCATTTCATCAGGCTGGCGCTATTTATGACATCTCGCGCAATGGTAGTGATTGAGCGGTATTGCTTAGCTTCGCTCCCTTAATCCAGTGCTGCACTATGCTTTAAGTATGTTGATTAAATAGTCAAATCGCCCTGAATAAGTGCGATTGGGCTTGTTAGTCGAGGTGGCTTTTGTATAATCCCGCCTCGAATTTTTTGGGTTCCCTCACCCCAACCATCAAAAAGGTACAATATGAAAACCACAACCTTAATGCAGGCAAAATTTGCCTTGCTAGTACTATCGCTATTCCACATTGCCGTGATTGCATCCAGTAATTATTTGGTGCAACTGCCTGTGACTATTTTAGGTATGCACACCACTTGGGGCGCATTTACCTTTCCGTTTATCTTTTTAGCAACCGATTTAACCGTGCGCATTTTTGGTGCCGCGTTAGCGCGTAAAATCATCTTTGTGGTGATGTTACCGGCCTTAGTTATTTCGTATTTGCTGTCGGTGATCTTCTTTAATGGCGATTATCAAGGCGTTGCCGGATTAGCGGAGTTTAATACCTTTGTGGCGCGCATCGCTTTAGCTAGCTTTTTAGCTTATTGCTTAGGTCAGCTGCTGGATATTTCAGTGTTTAATCGCCTGCGTCAGTTACGTCAATGGTGGATTGCGCCCGTTGCATCTACAATTTTAGGCAATTTACTCGATACTTTAATCTTTTTCTTTGTTGCGTTTTATCAATCCAGTGATGCTTTTATGGCTGAGCACTGGTTTGCCATCGCGCTCGCAGACTATGGCTTTAAGTTGTTGATAAGTATCTTAGTATTTTTACCATTCTATGGCGTGATACTCAGTAAAATGCAAAAATACTTAATAAATTCAGGCCGTTTATGTGATCAAACTAAGGATGGCATGGCGGAAGTATTAGCTCGCTAATGCTTCCTGAGTTAGAATACGGCGTTTTTTTGCACTTGTGTCAGGCATTCAGAGGTAACAATGGCCACAGAAACTACCGGAGCGGAAGATGTTTTTGCCGATATTCGTCCTTATAACGACAATGAAATTGCCGGTGTAATTCAACGCATCATTCATGATGAAGAATTTATTGCCGCAATGACTAAGGTTCGTTTTCCGCGTTTGTCTGGCTGGGCTCCTTGGTTAATGCGGCCTTTAGTAAAGCAAGCTTTGAGCAAGAAGTGGGCCGGGTTAGACTCGGTTGACAAAGTGCAAGCGGAAGTGGCGGCCCACATGCAAAGTATGGTCACTCGTACTACCTCTAAGGTGACCTTTACTGGCCTTGAGCAATTACAGCGTGATCAAGCTTATTTGTTTGTTTCTAATCACCGTGATATCGCGATGGACCCCGCTTTTGTAAACTGGGGCTTGTTTCATAACAACTTCGGTACGGTGCGAATTGCTATTGGTGACAACCTGCTGAAAAAGCCCTATGTTACTGATTTAATGAAGCTAAACAAAAGCTTTATTGTGAAACGCTCTGCCACTGCGCCACGCGCGATGATGGCGGCGTTTACGCATCTTTCAGCCTATATCAATGACTCACTGCGCTCTGGCAATAATATTTGGATTGCACAAAAAGAAGGGCGCGCCAAAGACGGTTTTGATAAAACCGATCCCGCTATTATCAAAATGTTTTACATGCACGGTAAAAAGCAAAAAGTGCCGTTTGCTGAGTATGTGAAGCAGCTGAAGATAGTGCCTGTCGCTATTTCTTATGAATTTGATCCTGGCGATGTCAGTAAAGCAAAAGAGCTATACGCGACGGAGCAACATGGCAAATACGAGAAAAGTGAGTTTGAAGATATTGTTAGTATCACCGAAGGCATTACTGGCAAAAAAGGCCATGTACATATTGCATTTGGCCAACCGTTACAAGATGACTATGATGATGCCGACAGTGTCGCAGCGGCGATAGACGACAGTATTTATCGTCACTATTACCTGCATCCTGCAAATCTGCTGGCGGCAAAAGTGCCAGAGGCTGATAACGTGTCTCTGGCTGATCGTCAAGCGTTTGAAGAGCACATGAACAACGTACCAGAAGAGCTACGTGAGCGCGTGTTAGCTATGTATGCTCAGCCGGTTTTTAACCGCGCTAATCTTTCTGACTAATCTCGCTTTTTTGCTTGGCTTTTATCTGCGAATAAAAGCCAAGTGAACCCGCTATACCCATTATCTTTGTTTTAACTCAGCACTTTACAGTTACTTATTATGCTATGTTGTGTGCTGTTTTAGTTGTCGGCTTTATGTTTGTAAGCCGGCTTTATTAACAACATCGTTGTAAGCAAGCATAAGGGGATAGATGTGATCACTCGCTTACCTAAATGGATTGAGTTAGGCGCCTTTTTTTTGGCTGTTTTGGCTGGCTGCGTCAATTCGATTGGTTTGTTGGGTTTTGAGCATCAAGCGGTTTCACACCTTTCAGGCTCGGTAACGCAATTTGGTGTGGGGCTTTTAAGTTTTAGTAACAATACCGTTCATTTGCTGTTAATCATTTTAAGCTTTCTTGGTGGAGCCATGATCAGCGGTGTATTGATCGAAAATACTGCCCTGAAATTGGGGCGTCATTATGGCTCAGCCTTAGTGATAGAGGCGGGTTTATTATTCCTTGCTATGTTGGCTTTGTTAGATGGCTCTAACAGCGGCCACTATTTTGCTTCCGCGGCTTGTGGCTTACAAAATGCCTTAATTACCACTTACAGCGGCGCTATTGTGCGCACTACTCACGTTACTGGGGTCTTTACCGATTTAGGCTTAATGTTAGGGGCAAAGTTACGGGGCCAGCCGTTTGATAAGCGTAAAGGGATTATATTCCTAATCATTATTGTTGGTTTCACCCTTGGTGGCTTGATGGGCGCGTTTTTATACCCGGCCTTACATTATCTCTCGTTACTGGTTCCCGCCGGTATGGCGTTTGTGTTGGCGGTGGTTTACCACGTTTGGGTGAGGAGTTAACTCATTTCAATGAAGTTAAGACTATGGCTAGTTGCCATCTTTTTTTCAGGCTTGTTGTTGGCCACTGGGGTGCTTACCTTGCCGATATGGTTTACAGCAGTGTATGGCCTGATGAGCGTGCTGACTTTTGCGTTATATGGCAAAGATAAGTTGGCAGCACGGAAAAAACGTTGGCGGGTTAAAGAGCGTACCTTGCATTTATTTGCGTTATTTGGCGGCTGGCCGGGGGCAATGTTGGCGCAGCAAAAATTTCGCCATAAAACACAGAAACAACCGTTTCGGGTTATTTATTGGCTAACAATTGTGGCCAACTGCGCGGTTCTAGCTTGGTTGTGTAGCACTGATGGCCGTAGCTTTTTACATGCATTACCGACGGTTTCTGAGCTTAAGTTGGGATATTCTTCTTGGGTAAATTATCATTAGTACTTGCTAGAAACTAATTGTGTGTAGTGTCTCTGATTTTAGTAAAAAATAAGTCATATCCGGCTTGGTGTTTCATATATGCTACGCCCAATTTTTTAGCTATTAACAATGAAATGGGTAAGTTATGAAGAAGTTATTACTGGCTAGTGTTGTTGCTGCATCTTTTTTATCTGGCTGTGCAACGGTACCAACGGCATCTAATGAAGCCGAGACAACCGCAAAAAAGTTTAGCGCACCAGCGCCGAATAATGCGGGTATTTACGTTTACCGCAAAGACTCGATTGTAGGCGGTGCTCTGAAAAAAGACGTTTGGATTAACGGTGAGTGCATTGGCGAAACGGCACCCGGCATATTCTTTTACCATGAAGTAGCCGGGGGTGAAGAGCACAAAGTATCTACTGAGTCTGAATTTTCGCCTAACGACCTGTTGGTTAAAGCAGAAGCTGGCAAGTTGTACTTTGTTGAGCAGTACATCAAAATGGGGGCATTTGTTGGTGGTGCCGGTGTTGAGCAAGCTGATGAAGCAACGGGCAAAGCTGAAGTGTCCAAATTAAAGCTGGCTGAAAAAGGTAACTGCAGTATTTAAATCACAGCTGGAGGCTATTTGCGGCGCAAGTCTATTGCGCCGTCTAGTTAACATATTCATTCGCCCTTTCTGCAAAGCTAGGGCATAGTGGGCTTTCTGTTTATTCTTCAATAAGGATTTCCCTTGGCAATTACTGCTGAAGCGATGGCAACACAGCTGACGGATTTATCTTGTCGCACCACGTTTTCCATCAAAAAAATCACCGAATATATGCTGCCCGATTCAAAAGAGTCGTTCTATTTATTGCTTGATGGCTCGGTGCCGCTGTTAGTGATCCGTCCTGCGTATGAAGTGTTTCTCGCTGACTTAACGACATTGTCTGGTGTTCATAATAAAAAGGGCTACTGCCACTATTCCGAGATGACACGCTTCCCTAAACGCATTCATAAAAGCGCGAATGAAATTCACTATGGTTTAGGCTTTCGCTTTGATGACTTAGCCGCGGTGGAGTTGTTTATTCAAAAATTGATAAGCATCATTAGAGAGTAAAATTAATGACGTTGCCTGGCCTTTGGTGATTGTTATTTAGCGGTAGCGCCCCCATTATGGTTTTAGTTTAAGGCTAAATAAGAGTGTAATGTGGGTTTCATTCGGATACTAATGCTGTTTTGTTGTTTGCTCGGGGCTTCTCATGCCACCGCTGGCACGGACACGTCTGTCAAAATGACTCAGTTATCCTCGGTTTTATACACTGATGCAACGCAATGTGTGATGACTGATCAGCAACCACAAAGTTCGCAAGTCTCGCCAGCGTTCGACTTAAGTCATGGCATTCATATTAATGGCGCCAAGTTACGCGTGGCTCATGACGGGCCAAGTGATGGAGACGGAGCACCGACTTATGGTTTAGTGTTTGAGTTTGCCATTGAACCTAGCTTGCAGCTCGCATTAGGGTACGTTGAGCCGTTTAGTCCGCAGCTCTCTTGGATGTTGCATGCGTCATCGCCAGCCTCTCGGTTAGGAGCTTGGAAAGACAGTAATTTACAATACCTTCCCCAGCAGTATTCCCCTTCTTTTACCTAGTTTTTGCAGTGTTGTTGCCTTAGCGCGACAAGCTGCCATTGAAACAGGTTGTTCTTTTGCGTTTACTCGCTTGCGAGAGCTTTTGCTATAGATGCAATAAACAACCTAAATGCACTGATTTTTCAGCTGCTAACACGCTTTATTTGATGCCATTAAATGGCGTTGTATAAGCGAGTCTTCATTAGGTAAAAGAAAATGAAAAAACGTTCCTCTCGACGCGCCTTAAACCAATATTCTCATTGGCAATATGTGGTGCTGATTGCCACCTTACTATTGATGCTACTTAGTGCCTTGCCGTCTTGGTATGGCGAGTCGCCAGCATTACAACTTAATTATCCTCAATCGTCAGCAACGTCAGAGCACTTGGTTATGTTAGATCCACTGGCGCTGCGGCACGCGCTCATTCAACAAGGCATCGAGCTTAAACAAATCAAGCAAGATCAAGCCACTACTTGGGTTGTGCTCAATGATGCTAAGCAGCTGCCGTTGGCAAAACAAGTGCTGCAGAAAATGTCTGACGAGCAAGGTATTCCAGATACCCAACTGACGTTGGCTTCGGTAGCGAACGCGCCTTATTGGTTAACTCAGCTGGGTTTTAACCCGATTGCGCTGGGGCTTGATTTACGCGGTGGCGTGCAATTTTTACTCGATGTTGATATGGCGCCAGTTTACCAAAGCCAAACAGAGCAGCTAAAGAAAGAACTAGGCGCTTGGCTGCGTGAGCACAATATGCGCGGTGGTCAGTTTAAAGAGCTGTCTGCCGATGGGTTTACGCTCTTGCTCGCGAATGAAAGCTATCGAACGGAGCTGCGTGATCACCTTAACAGCCAATATCGCCAGTGGCAGATTATCGGCAGCGGTGATGAGCTTCGCCTAGTGCGATCTGAAACGGAACAGGTGGCGCTGCGCAATCTAACCGTGCAACAAAACCTGCAAATAATGCGTAGCCGTATTGAAGAATTGGGTATCACCGAAGCTGCTGTACAGCGTCAAGGAGAGCATCGCATTCGCATTGAGTTGCCGGGTGTGCAAGATCCTGCCCAAGCAAAAAACGTGATTGGTGCCACGGCCAGTTTGGCGTTTTATCAGGTATTGGCTGATGATGCTTTATCAGGCCAAGCCATTCTCGATGAACAAGGCCGACCCGTGCGTGTGGCACAAGTCCCTGTGCTAACGGGCGAGCACATTGTTGATGCCCGTGCCAGTTTAGGTGAAATGGGGATGGCTGAAGTTAACATCAGTTTAGACAGCCAAGGCGGCCGCATGATGGCGGACTTTTCGCGGCAAAACATTGGGAAACCAATGGCCACTGCCTACAGCGAGTACTCACGCAATCAGCAAGGGGAGGTTGTGCAAAGTAATAAAATCATCAGTGTTGCGACCATTCAGTCGGGCTTGGGGGCGAAGTTTCGCATTACTGGCGCAGGCTCAATGCAAGATGCTCAAAGCCTTGCCTTGTTGCTGCGAGCCGGCTCGTTAACGGCCCCCGTCACCATAGTGGAAGAGCGTACCATTGGCCCAACTTTAGGCGCCGAAAACATTAGTAATGGTTTTTCCGCATTAGCGCTCGGCTTAGGCATGACCTTAGTGTTTATGGCGCTGTGGTATCGTCGTTTAGGCTGGATTGCCAATATCGCGTTATTAGCCAACATGGTGATGCTGTTTGGCTTGTTGGCGTTGATCCCCGGTGCGGTTTTAACCTTGCCCGGTATCGCCGGGCTGGTGCTCACTGTAGGCATGGCGGTGGATACCAATGTGCTGATTTTTGAACGTATTCGTGACAAGTTAAAAGAAGGCAACAGTGTGGCGCGGGCCATTGATAGCGGTTTTAGCAGCGCCACTAGCACCATTTTTGATGCTAACTTCACCACCATGATCACTGCCATTGTGTTGTACAGCCTAGGTAATGGGCCGATCCAAGGTTTTGCTTTAACTCTTGGTTTAGGGCTACTTACCAGCATGTTTACCGGTATTTTTGCTTCACGCGCCATGATCAATTGGTTTTGGGGCAACGACACTCGTCGCAGCGTAAGGATTTAATCATGACTCAATTACTGAATATGAAAAATGCCAGCCAATGGCGCTATGGCACCAGTGTTATCTCTATTTTATTACTGTGCACCTCATTGTTTTTTATTGTGACTAAGGGCTTTAACTGGGGCTTGGATTTTACCGGCGGCGTGGTCAGTGAAATTCAAGTAAGCCAGCAAATCACCAACAGTGAGCTAAGCCCATTGTTGGAAGCGGGGCTAGGGCAAAAAGTGAGTGTGGTTGCCAGTGATGAACCGGGTCGTTGGGTTATTCGCTATAGTGTGCCGGAAAATATGAACACCACCGCGGTATCGATTGAGGCTTTGCTTGCGCCGCTATCGGGTGAGGTGCAAGTGCTGAACACCAGTATAGTGGGGCCGCAGGTCGGCCAAGAGCTAGCTGAGCAAGGCGGATTAGCGCTACTTGTTTGCATGCTTTGTATTATGGTGTATTTGAGCATTCGCTTTGAGTGGCGCTTAGCACTGGGCTCGCTGGTGGCTTTGGTACACGATGTGGTATTTGTGCTGGGCTTTTTTGCTCTTAGCCAGATGGAGTTTAACTTAACTGTATTGGCGGCGGTGTTGGCGATTTTAGGTTATTCCCTCAATGATTCGATTATCATTGCCGACCGTATTCGTGAATTACTGCGTTTAAAACCCGATGCGGCCACCGCCGATATTAATAATCAAGCTATTGCTGCTACTTTTACCCGAACCATGATCACCTCAGGGACCACTTTAATCACAGTATCTGCATTATGGTTATTGGGCGGTGCGTCGTTAGCGGGTTTTGCCATCGCCATGTTTATCGGTATCCTCGCCGGCACTTGGTCATCGATTGCGGTCGGCACCTCACTACCCGAAGTGTTAGGCCTAAAACCTGAGCATTATCAAGAGGTGGCATTGCCAGATACACCTTAGTCTTAGATAGGAGCCCCTATTATGGGGCGATAAGGCTTGGAGCGGTATTTAACAGCGAAATTAGCGCGCTCAGCGCATAAGATTCGCGATATAAATATCGCTCCTTGTATGTTGAATTTGTTGATTTGTGTTTTTTGTAGACCTGAGCTCGCTCAGGGTATTTGCGATATTCGCTGAGCAAGCTCAGCTCCTACAAAAGCCAACCAGCTTGCCGTTACGCACTCGTAGGCTTGTATTCAATCACGCGTTTAGCTTGGTTTGCTGCTAACTAAGCGCACTTCATTGGGTAATACCTCACATGACAGCTCGGCATAATTCCATTGGTAAAACTTCCTGTCGATTAATGCAAGTTCGGCGTCGCTGAGAGAAATAACTTTATAGTCTTGGCCGCCGCAGTAATGACAGTTGTCATCATTTGGGGGGCGCGCAAACTTGCACCTTTCACATAGCCAAGCTTCTTGGTGACCAAGGGCTTTTACGGCGTTAACACTGGCAACTATGGAAGCTCGCCGTTGTTTGGTTTTGTTGGCAGCGGTTGCTATCGCTGCCTGCTGTGCCTGACGCTCAGCTTGTTCATATTGTGCTTGCTGCTGGCGTTTCAGTGCTAGATCGGCGGCCATTTCGAGCTGGCGTTGTTGCGCTCGTTCTAGCGCAGCGGCTTGTGCTTGTTGGCGTTGCGTTTCTTGTTGTTGCTGGCGCGTTTTTTCTATTTTCAGCGCTTGTTCTTGCTGTGCTTGATGTAATGCTTGGCACTTATCCTCAAACACTTTTTGCCGAGGGTGATATAACCACTTTTTATTATTGGTTGTCACAAGCAAGTGGTTGATGATGGCGCTCTTAGGGTTTTGTTGATGCTCATTAATTATGCTAATGAGTGGCTGCATATTGATTTGTACTGTGGGCAGGCCTTGATAGCCGTGAGTGTAACTGTGGCCTAAAAAGTTCAGTATCACAGCTAACTGATAGTCACCGACTTCAAGCACGATAACATCAGCACCTTTAGTTATTTTTGTGCGAGGAATAGTTACTTGTTGGTAGTTAACTTTAGCGCTTTTGGTGATGGGGTAGGTGGCTGTTTGGCAGCCTAGATCGCAGCTAAATTGGTAATCATAATCAGGGGTGACAAAGGTTTGATGGGAGGTAAATAAGTTGCGCGACATCCAAAATAACGAACGTTGTAGGTTGATTTCACATAATGCCGCGGCTTTGCCTTTCTCATGGGCAAAATGATGTTGCTTAATGTTACCTTTTTTAGCGATAACAGGGGTTTTGCAGGCATAACACACACAGCCACAAGCGGCGCCTCTGGGCACATCTTCAACAAAAACCATCTCGTTGCTGGCGTGGTCAAGCGCAAACGGTATCAGTACACTCATTCTTCCTCCCTCTGTTAGTATTAGAGAGAACCAAGTATCGGTCAATGTTATTTAATTTCAAACGGATAAGGTTGAGAGCTGTTTTTGAGAATGATGCGCCAAGCTGACTGATGGCTAAAAAATTGACAATTGAGCAACTTGATTTGTGCTATACCTTGGAAGACTAGGCATGCTAATGCATTTGTTTGCCCCTTCGCTGAAGCCATCGAGAACCTACTCCAAGTAGCATAGGAGGATGTAGTGAAGTATTTAATTTTACTGATCAGTTTGTGGCTTGCTCCGGCTTATGGTTGTGACCATACCTTTAAAGTGAGCATTGATTCTTGGCCGCCATTTTTTGTTAAAGAGCAGGAAGGCTGGACTGGCTTAGACGTAGAGATTTTAAAGCAGGCGATTGCAGGTGCAGGTTGCCAAATTGAGTTTGTTTATATCCCCCCTCGGCGCGGCCTTAAATACATCGCCATCGGCAAAATAGATATTATGATGGCAGCTTCATATACCAAATCTAGAGCTGAATTTGGTTATTTCAGCACCCCTTACCGTGATGAGCTTATTGGTATTATGATGCCTAAAGGTTTATCTAACCTTTATCCTGCTAATCGCCTGACTGATATTTTTAACCAAGATATTTATCTATCCACCCAGCGTGGCGCTTGGTATGGAGATGAATTTGAAGAAATTAAGAAATCACTCCGATTTCAAAGCAAAATTCACTATGCCAACAGTGAGGCGCAAGCGATTGACTTGCTTATGCACCAACGTGTAGATGGCGTGGCTACGGATGTAATGGCTGGTTTGTTTAAAGCGCGAGAGCTTGGTTTTTCCGGCAATATTGAGTTTCACCCTTATTTGTTAAATAGCAGTAAAGTCAGCTTTTATGTCAGTAAAAAATCGGTGCCCGAAGCGCTGTTTAACAAACTAAATGACAGCTTAAATAATTACTTAGAAAGCGATGAGTACAAAGCGCTGCTATCGAGTTATTTGCCAAAGACTTTGTTTCAAAACTCTAGCCTTGAGTGAATTTGGCTGATTTTTCTATCTTGGTTTTAGTCTAAATAATGGTTTTTATTGAAAGGGGCGTAGCCCCTTTTTTCATCAGGCTTAGTTAGGTGTAAAACTAGTGAGTTTGTAGTGCCCACCAATAATATTTTGATCATTGTAGTTGGTTATTTCAACCGTAGATACACCAATACAGGACGTTTTTAATTTGTTGTTCCAAGCCCCTTCTTCTAGGTAAACAAGGCAATCATTGTAGCTTAGGTCGCCATTACTCCATTTGGTGAAAGCCAAAGGGGTGTATCTAATTATCTCTAAACTTCTCGGGGGTATTGGACTGTGATTATAACAAAAGTCATCCGTTACAGTGTCATAGTGAGCGACAGCGGTAGCTGTTTCGCCAAGTCTAGCTGATTGCACTTTTGTGTTCAGAGTATACGTATCCTTGAATTTGAGACTACAATTGGACGCTGTAGTTGTCACTGTGACGCTATTTTCCGTAAAATCAGACCGCACCATTTTCCATACTTCTTCACCATTTGTATAATCTGTTTGTGATAAGGTATGTTTACCATCAGCCGTTATTATCATTTTCACTGAGCTTGTTTGAGTATCATTTTTGTAGGTGCCTTCAAGTACCGATGTCCCATTTGCTGCTGCTAAGTATTTTGATAAATCAACTGTTTCGTTATCAATTATTTGACCCGTTTCGGTTATTACTGTTTTGCCATTAATTTTTATGTCGCCATGAACGTCTAGTGTGGCTGCTTGGGCAACGCCAAATGTACCTAAAGCGATGACAGCAAGTGCAATTTTACTCATTATATTTTCCTGAATTATTGTTTTACTTGATTGTAAGATTGCCTTTAATTGTCAAATCTTGAGTTAATGTCAAAACTTGCTTATTTTCTGGCATTTCGATAGTTAAAGATTGATCGCTACGAATTTCGTCTGTATTTGCTAATACGCCTAGTATGTCTTCAATATTTGATAGGGTTGTATTTCCGGTTGGAATACTGGATATTGGTTTAGCTGGTTCTTTATCCTTTGTCTCGTCGATAGTTCCGCCTCCGCCACCACATGCACTTAGCAATGATGTAATAGCGATAGCGCAAGATATAGTTTTTATGTGCATTTACTCTCCGTGTGACATTAAATGATGGTCTCAGCAAATTTAAAGCCTTGTGAATTATTTTCAATCAATTTACTTTTTTAATGTGAGTTACATTTGCTGGTTTAAGCCTATGCGCCAGTACTGTGAGGATTGGTGACAAGGGCCTAAAAGTTTCTTATTTTCTGCTCTCTAACTGTTTGAAGTAGTGAGCGTCTATTAAACAAGAAGTGATAAAATATTCGTCGAATATCAGTAATATGGATGCGACAGTTAAGCCATCTACAGATTTTATGGAGCGTGGTATACTAAGTGACTAAGACTTAATCGTTTATGCACTTGCCCTATGTTCCCTAAAACCCCTCTTGACCTTGGCGTTTGCCAATATTTAACAGTTGTACCACCACTTGCTCGGCACTGATGTTGTCTTGGTAAAAATAGCGATACAGTAGCTGAATAATTTCGTTTTGTTGTTGCTCTGGTAGGGCCATTGAATCAGTCAAGCTGGGGACTAAGTTGTGCTCGGCTTGAGCGCGATCGAAATCTTGTTTGGCGGCTAAACTGCAGCTGTCAAAGCCTGTTAGGTCGATGTCTTGGCGCGCGGGCAGTGAGCCTTTCAGTTGATTAAATTGGCTTTGAAAATCTTTATTCATTAACAAGCTAGCCATCGCTTGGCTGACTCGTTTACTGTTATTTGCGCCCTGATGGAATAAGACAAAACTGTCCATGTTATAGATAAAACTGTTTTGTGTGCCCGGTGCGGCGGCGCAAATGTAATCTACATTGGCTTGATAGCCGAGGGCGGTTAGTTCACCTTTTACCCAGTCGCCTAACAGCTGGATGGCAGCTTGGCCTGTGGCTAAGTCGGCGGTCGCTTGTGGCCATTCTTGCGCCCTTTGTTTTGAGCCGACTATGTGTGACAGCTCGCGAAATAAGCGCAAGGTCGCCAAGGTGTTCGCGTTGTTAATGGTGTCGGGGTCTAGCTCAACAAACAGTTGTCTATATTCCTGCGCGCCGTGTAAGCCGAGCGTCATCATTTCAAAAATCATTGCCACTTGCCAAGGCTCATGGCCAATCGCTAGTGGTGTGATTCCTGCTTGTTTAATGGTCTTGGCCGTGTCTATAAACTCTGGCCAAGTTTGTGGTACGGGTAAGTTAAGCTGGGTAAAGATGGCTTTATTTAGCCACATCCAGTTGATGCGATGTAGGGTCAGTGGGATGGCGACAAAGTGGCCTTGATAGCGATTAACACTTAAGGCAATATCGGGCAGACTTTGTTGCCATTGCTGTTGTTGGGCAATGCTTTCTAAATCGACTAAAAATCCCAACCGTGCCCATGAACTTATCGCCGGGCCTTCTATTTGCGCCATTGATGGTGGGTTGCCAGCAATGGCGCGAGCTTGCAGTACTGTCATGGCGCTATCACCGCCACCACCACGCACTGCAAAGTCGCGCCAAACCATGCCATTAGCATTAACAGCTTGCTTTAAGGCGGCTGTAGCTCGTTGTTCTCCTTGGCTAGTCCACCAATGCAGTACTTCCACTTGCGGCTGGGTTTGTTGTTGGCTTAGAGGTATCACTTGAGCAATGTTTTCAGTGGCGTAACTAGCTTGGGTCAAGCAAAATGATAGGATAAATATAGAAAGAAAACCGAGTTTCATGACTTAATGCTCCGGTAAGGTGAGGCTGACGATCAGGCCTTGTTGGTGGTGATTTCTTAGGCTGATGTCGCCGCCATGACTGCGGGCGATGCTGCGTGCTATGGTTAAGCCTAATCCTGTGCCTTCTTGCTTTTGCTTGCTTAATCGAAAGTATGGTTCGAAAACTTGTTGTTGCTGAGGCACTGGGATGCCATCGCCATAATCACGGAAATCAATATGCAGTTGTTGCTGCAGTTCGGTGATATTAATTTCAACTCGTTTACCGTATTTTATGCCATTTTCTACTAAGTTGTTGAGTAAGCGTTTTAGTGCCAGTGGTTTACCCAAATACTGTTGCTGTACTTGGCCATGAATGGTGACTTGTTTGTCGTAACGACCATAAAGTTCTGCGCTTTGCTGCAAAATATGGTTGATGTCGACAGGCTCTATGTCTTCGTGCAAGTCGGTATCGCGAATACATTGCAAAGCCCCTTTTACCATAAAATCTAGCTCATTGAGGGCGTTTTCAAATTTTTTCCGAGTAGCTTCATCGGGCAACATTTCGGTACGTAGCCGCAAACAGGCAATTGGAGTTTTTAGGTCATGAGAAATGGCGCTAAATAACATGTCGCGATCGCGCAGATAGTTTTTGATCCGTAAGCTCATTTTATTAAAGGCGCGGGTAGCCGTGATAAGCTCTTCACTGCCTTGTTCGGCCAGCTGCGGCGTGTCGAGCTGCTCGGTCATGGCGCTGGCGGCATTGGCCAGTTTGGCGATAGGTCGGATTTCTCGACGCACCACCAGCCATGTAAAAAATACTAATAATAGCGAAGACAAGCCCATAAAAAACCATTGTTTAGTGTCCATAAACGGGGTATCGAGCAAAACAAAAGGCGCGGGTAAAATAGCGGCCAAATAGAGCCATTCAGTGGGCGATATTTCAATCTGCATGACTAATATTGGTGGATTTAATTCACCCAGTGACAAGCTATAGTTAGCCCATATTTGAGGGACTTCGTCTAACCTGACCTCAGTATTAAACACACGTAGATTTTCACGATCGGTAAATTCTAAGGTAATGGCCTGATCAGTGCTTAGTTCTTGATTAAGCACCTTACGAACTTCGCTGAGTACCATTTTTTTACGTTGGCTATCGGGTAAGGCTTGAATGGCAATTTCATGATTATTCAGCGATACAAAGAAACGTGAACCGCCCATTTTTCGCAGTTGATTTAAAGTTAGGTGGCGATACTCTAATGGCAGTGAGCTAAAAAAGGCGACGGTACTCGCGGCGCTAAGAGCAAGGCTATTAACTGTGCTAATTAAGCCTTCGTTTTCTTTAGCTGCACCTTGTCGATACCAAATGAGTGCGGTGAGGAACTGAGCGCTGATGATCACAAGCAATAATGTGGCCAACAAGCGTACCACTAAGGTGTTGGCTAAGCGTGGCTTCGTGGCATCAGACTTCATGTACGGCCTCAGCGTTGAGCATATAGCCTTGGCCGCGCACGGTTTTAATCAAGGCGCGGTCTTGGTCGTTCAGGTGATGGCGCAAGCGACTAATTTGCACATCAATACCTCGCTCTAGTGGCATTGCCTCGCGACCTTTGATAGTGGCAGAAATTTGATCGCGATCTAGCAGTTGATTGGCGTGGCGTAAGAATAGGTGCAACAAGCTGTAATCTGCGCCCGAGAGCTGGTTGATATTGCCTTTCTCATCAATGAGTTGACGGGTAAGAGTGTCGAGCTTCCAGTTGGCAAAACAAATGTAACGCGCTTGATTGAGGCCGGCATTAAACTGCGCCCGGCGTAGCTGCGCTTTAATACGTGCTAATAGTTCACGCGGACTAAAAGATTTAGTCATGTAATCATCGGCACCAATTTCTAACCCCACCACGCGGTCTGCTTCTTCTGCAACTGCGGTCAGCATAATGATCGGCACACTAGAGCTGCGTCGGATCCAGCCGCATAAGCTAAAGCCATCTTCTCCGGGCAACATCACATCGAGAATGATTAAATCGGGATTGTGTTGTTGCAAACATTGGCGCATTTCAATGCCGTCGGCTGCGGTGAGTACGGTAAAGCCGGCATTGCCTAAATAGTCTGATAGGGCGTCTCTGAGTTCGGCATTATCGTCTACTACTAACAGGGTTTTTGCGACTGCTGTTGGCATACTTCCCTCGCTTTATTATTGTTATTTTTTAAACCTATTAAGTGTACTGAAACTGCTTGAACAAGGCACGCGTCGTTTTGTAAGCATTCGCTTACAAACTGCTTTCTCTATGTCACCTTCGCAAGACAAAAAGCCCATAGACTGCTAATGCGGGGATAATTGAAAAAGAATTTTCCTTGGTGAGAGTGGGTTTTTGATAAACAAAATATCCTTTTCAAGGATGAAAAAGTTAAGCATGCAAGGATGTACTAGCTGCGATTTTGGTTATCCATAACTCACTCTGAAGTAAGAGCGTTATTAATCATTAGCAGTGCCTAAGTGGGCAGGGAGAAGGGATATGATCAGTAATATATTTGGTCAGCTACAAAAGGTGGGACGGTCACTGATGTTACCGGTATCGGTATTACCTGTGGCTGGTTTGTTATTAGGTATAGGTTCAGCCAATTTTAGCTGGATGCCAGCAGCGGTAAGCCAAGTGATGGCGCAGTCAGGTGAGGCCGTATTTGGCTTTATGCCACTGCTATTTGCCATTGGTGTGGCGCTGGGATTTACTAAAAACGACGGGGTGGCGGCGTTAGCAGGCACGGTTGGCCTTGGCATTATGCTTGCCACACTGGGCGTAGCGGCAAAAATGAAAGGCTTAGAAACCACCACAGTGCTGGGTATAACGACCTTACAAACGGGGATTTTTGGCGGCATTATTATGGGCGGCGTCGCGGGCTTAATGTTCAATCGCTTTTACCGCATTAAATTACCAGAGTACTTAGGCTTTTTTGCCGGTAAGCGCTTTGTGCCGATTGTGACGGGGTTGGCTGCGATTGTGGTCGGCATAGTCATGGCATTTGTTTGGCCACCGGTGGGCGCGATGATCGATACCTTCTCTCATTGGACTGCGTACCAAAACCCAGTGTTAGCTTGGGGGATTTACGGCTTTGGTGAGCGTGCGTTATTACCGTTGGGTTTACACCATATCTGGAATGCGCCGTTCTTCTTCGAGGTAGGTAGCTATACCGATCCAGAAACAGGTAAGGTTATCACTGGTGAAGTGGCACGCTTTTTTGCTGGCGACCCAACGGCAGGGCACTTAGGCGGCGGCTTTATGTACACCATGTGGGCGCTGCCCGGCGCGGCATTGGCGATTTACCATACCGCTAAACCTGAGAAAAAAGCCGTTGTTGGCGGTTTGATGTTCTCAGCCGCGTTAACCTCGTGGTTAACTGGGATCACTGAGCCGGTTGAATTTGCCTTCTTGTTTGTGGCGCCGGTGTTGTATGTGATCCACGCGTTTTTAACGGGGATTGGTTTTGCCATTACTAACTACTTGGAAATTCAGCATGGTCAGTCGTTTGCCCATGGTGCCATCGATTTCTTCTTGTTCTTACCCCTTTCGACTAAGGCTTGGTTGTTCTTAATCATTGGTCCATTGTGGGCAGCGTTTTACTATGTGTTGTTCCGCGTGGTGATCACTAAATTCAATTTAAAAACCCCAGGTCGTGAAGAGGCTGAAACCGAGCAAGCAGCGGTAGTGGTTGGCTCTGAGCTGGCGACCAATTTAGTGCACGCGATGGGCGGTAAGGCGAACATTAAAAATATAGATGCTTGTATTACTCGTTTACGCGTGACAGTGGCAGATATTGCTCTGGCGGATATTCCGCGCATTAAAGCCCTAGGAGCGCGTGAAGTGGTGGTGATAGGCGATAACTTGCAAGCCATCTTCGGCACCCAGTCGGACAATATCAAAACTGAGATAGGAGATGTGTTGGCGTTAAACTAGATTTTCCGGATACCTTTACGGCGCCATATTTTGGGCCAACAACAGCGTAAACCTTTCCATTTGCAGGCCTAGCGGCCTGCTTTTTTGGTGGAGAGCGGAAGTGTTAGTTATTACGCTAGTTGCGTTGATGCGCAGGGGGCACGCTATCTTGCTGACCAATATTAGCTGCTGGCTGTGGTACCACTTTGTTTAGTGCTAAGCGTAGCCTTTCAACAATTACGTCAGGAGTATCTTTTTGTAAGGCAATATAGAGTGGTTTGGATATTTCTTTTAGGTTTAGAACCGCTTCAAAGTCATTTGGATCTAGCTGCAGTTTCGTAAGGCGATACTGAAATGAATTAATTTCTGCCGCAAGGTAATCAATGCGACCCGCGAGCAGTTGCCGAATCCCATTTTCCTCAGAGTTGATCACTTGCACAGTCAACCCTTGCTGTTGTAAATAGGCCGTTTTCACATCTTGGCGTAAGCCACCGATTTTACTGTTCGATAAATCAGATAAGGTATTGGGCTTAGGGTTGTTAGTACCCTTAAGGGCAAAAATTTTAACATCGAACTTTACAATTTCTCCTACCCATTTAAATAAAGCTTCGCGCTCTGGCGTTCGGGCAACATTGATCAATAAGGAGTTCGGTGCTAGTTGCGATCTTACATAAGCACGTGCCCAAGGGAATATAACTACGTCATGGTCCATTTTCGCCGCTGTTAAAACCTGTCTAACAAGATTAACGGATACGCCACTCACGCGCCCCTGATCCAAATAGCTAAAGGGTGGGAAGATGGAGGCAAAAACTTGTATCTTAGGATTATTTTCAGATGACAGAGCTGCATTGGTATAACAATAAATCAGCAGAAAAATTAACCATTTGGCTAGTCTCATCACTCTACCTTAGTTAAGGACAATATTATTAGTTTAGACTGTGTGATGAAACCCACCAAAACGCAAGTAAGTAACCTCAGTTTTGCTTAAGCTTATTACGAACTTTTTAGGCCTTGTTTGGGTCTATTTACCGCGTTTTTGCAGGCAAAATATACTATTTTGCTTATCCAGAACTCGGGTTAGGTGGTTTCAGCGGCATTTTTAATGCAAAAAAAAGCGATGCCTTGCGGCATCGCTTCAGATTGTCACATCATCTAATCCTTGATGAGTGTGCTCCCTGCTTTTTCTGACTATGTTGGCTCTCTATCCTTAGAGTTGCACTTGTTGGTTATCCTTAACCTAACAGACCTTCCTGATCTGTTTTCTATCTCCGTCCTGGAGGTGTCCCTTTGCTACATCGTGTAGCTGTCCTTACATCTTCCTTAATTGCCAAACTTCCTGTCTGACATAAATACTCGACATCCTGTTAAGTATTCTTGCTTCCTTTCGCGATTAAATATACAGGTTTTCCGTAAGGTAAATACCCAGCCTCCTAGGAGGAAACATGACGGAGCGCACGAAATGCAAATGATAAAAATTAAGTTGAATAAAAACAATAGCTTATTTTTTCAATAATTCGACGAATTGCAGTAGGACACTAGAATATGCCACAACCGCTATGGCGGATCTCGCACAAGGTTTTTGTGGAGTGATATTTATATCGTGAATCTGATGCGCTGAGCGCGCTGGTTCGCTGTATAAATACAGCTCCTTGTATGTTGAACTTGTTGACTCGTGTTTTTTGTGGGACCTGAGCTTGCTCAGGGAATTTGTGATATTCGCAGAGCAAGCTCTGCTCCTACAGGTACATCACAGAGAATTGGCTGGCTGTTGTAGGAGCGATATTTATATCGCGAATCGTATGCGTTGTGCGCGCTGGTTCGCTGTATAAATACACCTACAGGTGCATTAGAAATACTGGGTCGTTGCAGCGGAATGCTGTTGTAGGGGGTGTATGGACTCATCTCCACGCGGGAGATGCGGTATAAATAAAGCGCCTACCGATCCGTTGTGCCATGCTGGCTATCTAATTTATCTGCAACGGAATAGCCACAACCTGAAACTCATCTTCATAAATCACAGTGCCGGGAGCGTCCGAACGTAATTCGGTCACCTGTAAACCACATTTTTCAACAAGTGGGACGATGGTTTTTACGCGAGAAATAATTTCGCTCTGCGTCTGTTTAAACCAACAGACGCCCTTTAAATTTTCTGTCTGATCAAAAATATCAGGTGTCGTAAAAGCACTTTGCAGCCAATCAAGATGATCATTTAACATCATTTGGTCTAAACCTTGAAGCTTAGCTTCTCTGCCGATGCGGAAAGCAACGCCAAGTATCCCTTGATTAATGCCGGACTGCTTATTTAGATGGTCAACAACAAAGCGTACAAACATAGTTCATTCCCTGAATCGATAATTAATAAGTTAGTGCTATTTGAACGCAAATAGTAGCCATTATCGAGCTATTTATATCGCGAATCTTATGCGCTGGGCGCGCTGTTTCGCTGTATAAATACAGCTACAGGTGCATCACAGAGAATTGGTTGGCTGTTGTAGGAGATATTTATATCGCGAATTTTATGCACTGAGCGCGCTGTTTCGCTGTATAAATACAGCGCCTACAGATACATCACAGATAATTGGCTGGCTGTTGTAGGAGATATTTATATCGTGAATCGTCTGCGCGGGGCATGCTAATTCACGCTATAAATACCGCTCCCATACACTCAGTTAAAGCAAAATATTCCTTTCGCTGTCGGGGTCAAAAAAACTGGCTTTACTGACATCTATCATTAAATCAAGATCTTGACCTGCAGTAATGCTGAGGTCGGGGGCAAGGCGACAATGCACGGCATGATCGTTGATGGTAATTTGCGCGATGGTCTCGGGGCCGGTGGGCTCTAAAATTTCAATATTAAAGCGCGCCGCTGAGATCAAGTCGGTTTCGCTATGGTGGGATAGCTGCTGACTAATATGTTCAGGGCGCAGGCCTAGCATCAGTTTTTTACCCACGTATGTTTTTAGCTTATCAGGCAAGGCCAACAGCTGCGCTTTGCCATCGCTGCCTGTTAGCTCGGTGCAGGCATGGGCGTCGCTATTTTCTAGTACGGTGATCGGCACAAAGTTCATTGATGGTGAGCCCATAAAGCCGGCGACAAACATATTGGTGGGGTGGTTATAAATTTCATAGGGGCTGCCAAGTTGCTGCACTTCCCCGGCTTTCATTACCGCGATGCGATCGGCCAAGGTCATGGCTTCAATTTGGTCGTGGGTAACATACACTATGGTCGTGCCAAGGCGCTGGTGGAGTTTTTTCACTTCGGTGCGCATTTCTACCCGTAGTTTGGCATCTAAATTACTTAACGGCTCGTCAAACAAATACAGTTTTGGTCGCCGCGCAAGGGCTCGGCCCATGGCGACACGTTGCTGCTGACCACCCGAAAGCTGGCTGGGTTTGCGGTCGAGCAGATGATCGATTTGTAATAATTCTGATACCCGTTTAATTTCAGCATCAATTTCAGTGGTAGGGGTTTTGCGAATTTTTAAACCAAAGGCCATGTTTTCTCGCACCGTCATGTTGGGGTACAAGGCGTAGGATTGAAACACCATGGCGATGTCGCGATCTTTTGGTGCAAGGCCAGATACATCAACGTCGTTAATGCGAATTTCGCCCGAGCTGATGTCTTCCAGTCCGGCAATGGTGTTCATTAAGGTAGATTTACCGCAGCCGGAAGGGCCGACCAAAATCAGAAACTCACCCGGCTCAATGCTGATATTAATGCCTTTAAGGGTTTCTAAATCCGATTTCGGATAGGTTTTACGAATATCAATAAGGTCTAGTTTGGCCATTTTAAATTATCCTTTAACTGAGCCGGCGGTTAGCCCACGTACAAAATATTTACCTGCGACGAAATACACGAATAGGGTAGGTAGTGCGGCGATGATGGCGGCGGCCATATCGACGTTGTAGGCTTTGACGCCGGTGCTGGTATTCACCAAGTTATTCAGTGCCACCGTGATCGGCTGACTGTCTGCGCCGGAATACACCACACCAAATAAGAAATCGTTCCAAATGGAAGTGAATTGCCAAATGATGGTAACCATGATGATCGGCTTGGAAATGGGCAGCAAAATCGCCCAAAAAATGGTGAAGAACCCCGCGCCATCTAGCTTGGCAGCTTTGACTAATTCATCTGGCACGTTGATGTAGTAGTTACGGAAAAACAGCGTGGTAAAGGCCACGCCATAAATAACGTGTACCAGTACTAATCCTGTCGTTGTATTGGCAAGGCCTAATTTTCCTAACATGGCGGCCATGGGGAGTAATACGAGTTGAAATGGTAAAAAGCAGCCAAATAACATCAGGCTAAAGAATAAATCTGAGCCTTTAAAGCGCCATTTGCTGATCACATAGCCGTTAAATGCACCAATAAAAGTGGATATCAGCACCGCTGGCACCACCATTTTAATGCTGTTCCAAAAGTAGCCTTTAATGCCGTCACAGGTAACGCCAGTACAAGCGGTGCCCCAAGCGGCTTGCCAGCTGTCGGTTACCCATTCTTGCGGCAAGCTGATTAAGCTACCGGTGCGAATGTCGGTGCCGGTTTTAAACGAGGTGACCAGCATGACAAACAGCGGCAATAGATAGACTAAGGCCATCAGTGCGAGTACGCCGTAAATTAACCAGCGGCCAAGGCCGTTTTCGCCTTGTGAAGTTGATGAACTATGCATTGCGTTTACCTCGCAGCTCTGAATAAAGGTAAGGAACTAAGATGGCTAAGATCCCAGCCAACATCATGATGGCACTGGCTGCGCCCAAGCCCATTTGGCCACGGGTGAAACTGTGGGAATACATAAACAATGCCGGTAGATCCGACGAGTAGCCCGGCCCGCCGGAGGTGAGGGCGGTGACTAAGTCGAAGCTTTTAATGGCAAGGTGCGACAAGATAATGATCGCGCTGAAAAACACCGGACGCAGGCAAGGCAAGATAATGCTCCAGTAAATGCGCGGTTTACTGGCACCGTCGATTTGCGCCGCGTTAATAATACTGCTGTCGATGCCGCGTAATCCGGCTAAAAATAACGCCATAACAAAACCTGAGCTTTGCCACACGGCGGCGATCACTAAGGTGTAAACGGCCATGTCGGAATTAACCAGCCAGTCGAATTTAAAATCGGTAAAGCCCATTTGATGCACTAAATTTTCCAGGCCCAAACCGGGGTTGAGGATCCACTTCCATGCGGTACCTGTGACGATAAAAGATAACGCCATGGGATAGAGGTAAATGGTGCGGATCATGCCTTCTTGTTGGATCTTTTGATCTAAGAAGATCGCCAGTAACACGCCAATAAGCAGGCAGATCGCAATAAACAAGCCGCCAAAGATCAACAGATTTTCACAAGCGGTGATCCATCGATCGTTATTTAACAAGCGCTCATACTGGCGCCAGCCAACAAAATCGAACTGAGGTAAAAAGCGCGATTTTGTAAACGACAGTAAACCGGTCCAAATAACAAAGCCATACACACAAATTAAGGTGACGACTATGGTCGGTGACAAAATGAGCTTAGGTAACCAGACCTGCATTTTATCTTGCCAAGGGGTGGTACTGGCGAGCGGCGCTGGCGTATTAGTATGAGTTACAGGCATAAATAAAACAGCCCTTTTGCAAGGGCTGGCTCCGATTACATAGCGTCTTCAACAACGTCAGCGAGTAAGTTGGCGGTGTCTTGTGCGCTAATGTTGTCGCTGTTGTAGTAGTTAGTTAGCACGTCGTACATGGCACCTTGAATGGCGCTGGTGGTGGCCATGCCGTGAGCAAAGCTTGGCACTAAGTCACCTGATGTGGCGCTAGCTTTAAAGGTGTCCATGGAGTCGAGCGCACACTGGTCAAACTTGCTTAAATCCATGTCGGTACGAACTGGAATGGAGCCTTTGTTGAGGTTGAACACTTCTTGAAACTCGGGGGTTAAGATAGTTTTGGCCAAGTCGTTTTGCGCCGCCATTGCACCTTTGTCTTTTTGTTTGAACATGGCAAAGCTGTCAACGTTAAAGGTAAATTGGCCTTGGGTGCCGGGAGCCGGAACACAAACAAAGTCAACGCCTGGTTTTTTACCTGCGGCAATGAATTCTCCTTTGGCCCAGTCACCCATAATTTGCATACCGGCTTGACCGGTAATCACCATGTTGGTAGCGATGTTCCAATCACGCCCTGATGCAGCTTGATCGGTGTAGCCTTTCATTTTTTTGAAAATGGTTAGTGCTTCGACCATTTTTTTGCCCTTTAGCACCGCCATATCATGATCGACAAAGGCTTTACGGTAGTCAGCTGAACCGAGAATTTCTAATGCCACCGCTTCAAATAAGGTAGCTTCTTGCCAAGGTTGACCACCTTGAGCGAGGGGAATGACGCCTGCCGCTTTAAGTTTGTCGGCGGCAACAAAAAACTCATCTAAATTAGTTGGTATTTTTGCACCTGCTTTTTCAAACACGGCAGGATTTGCCCATAGCCAGTTTACGCGATGCACATTGACGGGCACGGCAACATAGTGACTGTCATACTTCATGATATCGGTTACAACACTGGGGACAGATTGTTCCCAGCCTTCTTTTTTTGCGACTTCGTCTAAATTAGCGAGGTAATCTAATTCGGCCCATTCTTGAATATCGTGACCTTTAATCTGTGCTGCGGTTGGCGCATTGCCCGATACCACGCGAGTTTTAAGTACCGTCATGGCGCTTTCACCACCACCACCGGCAACGGCAAAATCTTTCCAGCTATGACCTTGTTGCTCCATCATTTGTTTTAATACGGCGACAGATTTGGCTTCGCCACCAGACGTCCACCAATGTAGCACTTCCACTTCTCCTGCGGTGGCGGAGCCGGCTGCGAATGTCATGGCTAAAAATAGGGTTTTCAATTTCATGATCTTTCTCCGTTGCAACAATGTATTTGCTCTAAAGCGATTTCGCGAAGTGATACTCGTGAAATGATCTTCGTGAACCGATTCTCGTAAAGCGACGATGCGCTTAATGATCTGATTGTTTTCAGGATAAAGTGTAGAAGGCGTTCAGAAACAAGTTGGTAACAAAGTGCCTTTTTATGTAAATTTTTAGTTACATTTTTTTGGTTTTTTCTTCTATATAATTGATTTTGTTTTTGTATGTGCTTTGTTTTTGTTGTTATTAAAATGTTAACTTTGTCGCATCGTGCTGATTTTATTGACGGGATTTTTAATAAGTCTTTAGTGCGCTTTTTAAGTACAATATAGTTATACATTTTTGAATTAAGTAACCATCGAACTATGCAGCCATCTCGCGACCTTTTTGCCCCACTTGGCTTAATGCCATCTTTGTTAACTCGTCTTGCCGCTCTTAATTATGTGCAGCCTACGCCGGTGCAAGCGCAGATTATTCCTGCGGCTTTAGCGGGCAAGGATGTGTTGGCAGGCGCGAATACTGGGTCGGGTAAAACGGCAGCATTTGCTTTGCCATTGTTGCAACGCTTAGCATTAGATAAAGCGCAACAAACAGACGTGAAGGGCAAGGGAAACCTCGTTCATAGTCTGATTTTGGTGCCCACTCGTGAACTAGCCCAGCAGGTTGCTGATGCGTGTCAGTCTTATGGTCAAACCTTACAACCACGTATTAAAGTGACCGCGGTGTTTGGTGGGGTGTCGGCTAATACACAAATGCTGGCATTACGCGGAGGCAGTGACATTATAGTGGCGACGCCGGGGCGGTTATTAGACTTAATTTCCAGCAATGCAATCAAATTAGATCAAGTTAAATCTTTAGTGTTAGATGAAGCTGACCGCTTATTAAGCCTAGGTTTTGCTGAAGAACTTATCGCGCTGTTAGATTTGCTGCCAAAACAAAAGCAAACCTTGTTGTTCTCGGCCACTTTTCCAGAAGAATTAAACGAATTAACGGCTAAGTTACTCACTAACCCGGTGTCAGTGCAACTACAAAGCGAGCAAGAAAGCACCTTAGTTCAGCGCGTGATCACGGTAAATAAAAACCGTAAAACTCAGTTATTAGCTACGCTGATCAAAGAGAATGCTTGGTCGCAGGTGCTGATTTTTGCCAGTGCGAAAAAGACCTGTGATCGGTTGGCGCAAAAGCTGGAAAATGCGGGTATTAAGGCGCAGGTGTTCCATAGTGATAAAGGCCAAGGCGCACGTAACCGTATTTTAACCGGTTTTAAAATCGGTGAGATTGATGTGCTGATTGCCACTGATATTGCCGCGCGCGGTATTGATATTGATAAGTTACCGGTGGTAATTAACTACGAACTGCCACGTAGCCCAGCGGATTATATGCACCGTATTGGCCGCAGTGGTCGTGCTGGCGCGGCGGGTTTAGCGTTGTCGTTAATTGCTCATCATGAATACCAGCACTTTAAGTTAATCGAAAAGAAAAACAAATTGCGCTTGCCGCGTGAGCAATACCAAGGCTTTGAAGCCGATGCTGAGGCGCCGGAAGATTGCCCGTCACGATTAGAAAAGCCAGTTGTACCGCCAGCGGGTAGCGGTAAAAAGAAACGCAAAAAAGCCCAAGCAGCACTAGACCCAACGGAAAATGCGTGGGCAAACTGGAATAAGAAATAGCTTATTTGAGTTAAGAGTTGAGCTAAGAATTAAGCTAAGGAGTCAGCGATGCAGTTAACTTTAATGACGTTAAATTTGTATAACTATGTTGCGCCTCCTGCTGCCGCCTACGAAATTGACAATATTTTGGAGCCAGATCAGTGGCTTAAAAAACAGGCTTGGATCGCGCAAACGATCGAGCAAGCCGATCCCGATGTGGTGGCCTTTCAAGAGGTATTTTCTGCGGCGGAATTAGCCCAGCTTTGCGCTGATCTCGGTTATGCTTATTTTGAATTTACGCCAGCATCCATTGCTGACGATAGTCATGTTTATTACAAGCCCGGCTTAGCGTTAGCGAGTAAGTATCCGTTAGATAAAAAGCTGACTCATAAAGATATTCCTGCTGATGTGTTCAGCCGTCCACCGTTAATAACTGAGCTAAATTTAACCGGCTTTGGTGCGCTGCGTTTGTATGTGGTGCATTTAAAATCTAAGCGTTCATTGCTTGATAAAGCCAAGGAAGCCAGTGCCACCGAGTTAGAGCATTATATGGGCCGTTGGGCCAGCGACCAATTGCGTACCCAAGAAATGACACTTTTAATGCAAGATATCTTGTTACAGCGGCAACAAGCCAAGCAAGGGGTGATTGTATTTGGTGATTTTAATGATGACTTGTCGCAGGGGTCACTGCCACTGGCTTTTGCAACGCCGAGTCCAAAGGCGCTAGATACCGAAAAAAATTGGTCAATGCATGACAGTTATTCGCTTTATGCCACCACCGATGAACGCAGGCCTACCCATTATTACGGCGTGCATGGCCGTATTCTCGATTACATTTTGCTGTCGGGTGAATTTGCTTCTAACTATGGCCAGCAAATCGGTCTCGTCACGGGTTATCAATGTATCGATCGTCACTTAACCCATTCCAACTTTGATGAGCACAGCCAAGCCAGTGATCATGCTGCAGTAGTGGTAAAGCTCACTAGTTTGCATCACTAATCTCACCTCTGAATACTATTTCATTTATTTCACTGTCTTAGGTGGGTTGTTCATTATTTACACAACTTTACGTGGCTAAACCCTGTTTTATACCCCCTATGGAGTATACTTAACTCGTCACCATCAAAGAGAGTAGAGAATAATGAAAGCTTCATGGATTTACACCGCAGGCTTGGTTGCCTTGTTGTTAGCAGGCACCAGTTTTGCAGCGACGCAGATGGGCTATGGTCAAGGTGGCTGCATGCGAATGGGGAATGGCGGGGGACAGTATCAACCAGAGTTCGCTGAATTAGATCTTAACAAAAGCGGCGACGTGACTTTAGAAGAGTTCACCGCTTTTAGGCAAGAGCGTCAAGCTAATCGTCCAGGTAAAGGTAGAAATGCGCGCATGATGGATGATCAAGATATGTTTAACGTATTGGACCAAGATGCCAATGGCATGATGTCTGAAGCTGAGTTTTTAGAACATCGTGAAGGTTGTCGCGGTAACTGGTAAACGGCAATAGTTAAATAAAAATGCCAGTCATCTGACTGGCATTTTTTTTATTTGTCTGAATATGGCTTAAGCAAATTCAGTATAGCTTTTGTATTTAATTTTAAACACAAGGATATACAGAACGGGCACGATTAATAAGGTTAAGATAGTCGCAACACCTAGACCGAACATCACCACTGCGGCCATGGATTCAAAGAAAGCGTCGGTAATCAAAGGTAGGATACCTAAGATAGTGGTGACAGCAGCCATACACACTGGTCGCACCCGACTGACCGTTGAATCAAACACCGCTTGGAATGCTTCTTTACCTTCCTCAATCTCAATGTTGATTTGATCCAATAATACGATGCCGTTCTTCAGTAACATCCCTGACAAACTTAACATCCCCAGTAGTGCCATAAAGCTAAATGGCTTATCGAGAATAATCAAACCGGAAGTGATACCGATTAAGGCCAGTGGCACGCAAGCCCAAATAACCAGCGGTTTACGTACCGAGTTAAATAGAAATACCGTGATTAAGAACATAAACAAGAAGCCCAGGGGCAAGGTGGCAAATAAGGCCGCCTGTGCATCTTGTGAAGATTCATATTCACCGCCCCATTGCAGTTCATAGCCCGGTGGCAGCTCGATCGCTTCTATTTGCGGTTTTACCTGAGCAAATAGTGCCGCGGGCAGTAGGTCGTATTCAAAGTCTGCGTCAGCAAAGACAGTCAGTGTTCGCTTACGATCTAGACGTTGGATAATTGGGTCTTCAAATTTAACTTCAAAGCCATCAACCACTTGTTGCATCGGCACATAAGCATTGAGCGCTGGACTCCAAGTGCGCAAGCTCTCTAATGATTCAACATTAATTCGCTCTTCTTTTGGCAAGCGACTGATTATCGGCAGTAGTGATGTGCCTTCACGATATAGACCGGTCTGCAAGCCTGAGAAGGCAAACGCTAAGGTTTTATCTACGTCCTCTTTGCTAATCCCTAGGCGACGACCTTGTGTTTCATTGAACTGAGGTTCAATGTATTTCACCCGTTCGCGCCAGTTGTGTCTGACGTTCACTGTGCCCGGAGTAGCGTTCAAGACTGCCATCACCTCGGCACCTACTTGGCGCAATACGTCAGGATCGGCACCAACAATGCGCGCTTCTATTTTTGCGTCAGTTGATGGACCAATTTCTAGGCGCTTAAATTTATATTGCGCCTCTGGATAGTGGCTTTCCAGTTGTGCCCGTAATGCTGTCATGGTGTCTTGTAGCGTTTCAAATGCCGTGGTTCTGATCGCAATTTGAGCATAAGCGCCATAGTTTTTCTCGGGTGCATAAGTTAGCAAGAAACGTTGGAAACCTTTACCTACCGTCGTGGTCACAAATTCAACGTTTTCCAGTTTCATCGCATCGGCTTCCATCTTCGCCAGCGTTGCTTGGGTTTGGCGAATATCCGTGCCTTCTGGTAGCCACACATCAACCAAGAAGATAGGGGTGGTAGACGGTGGGAAAAAGGACTGCTTCACGTAGCCAAAGCCAGCGACAGAGCCAATAAAAGCAATGACTACTAAGATGACACTGGTCCATTTAAAACGCAGGCAAACATCTAGTAGTTTTTTGTAAATGGTGAAGAAAGCTCCCCCGTAAGGGTCTTTTTGTTCTGCTCCAGCCGCTTGCACCTCGGTATCTTTAAAAAATAGGTTAGCCAAGAAAGGCGTAATGGTGATGGCGGTGATCCACGATAAAAACAATGAAAATAGCAGCACCCAGAATAGCGAACCAGCAAATTCACCAGTTGAGTCAGGCGATAAACCGATAGGTGCAAATGCCGCGATGGCGATCACTGTTGCCGCGAGCAGTGGCCAAATAGTTTGTTTAACAATTGCTTGCGCGGCTTCTAGGGTAGTTTGACCGCGTTGACGGCCAATCAAAATACCTTCCACTACGACAATGGCGTTATCAACCAGCATACCAAGGGCAATGATCAAAGCACCTAATGAGATCCGTTGCAGCTCAATTTCTGCCTGCAACATCAACATAAAGGTGCCTAAACAGGTTAGGAATAAGATGATGCCAATTAACACGCCACTTTTGAAGCCCATAAAGAACAGTAACACGCCGACGACGATGACCACGGCAGCAATCAAGTTCCAGACAAAACTCGACACCGACTTATCTACTTCCGTGGGCTGGCTGTACATGGTTTCAATGACCATACCGGCAGGACGAGCATAGTCGATTTCTTCTAATTTGTTGGTAACGGCTTTACCAACATCGACCACATTAACACCAGATGAAAAAGCAATGCCTAGGTTAATTGCTTGATGCTGGTTAAAGCTAAGCAGATTGGTTGGGATATCTTGGTAGCCTCGGGTAACGGTCGCTACATCTTTCAGGTAGATAAGTTTATTGCCCGAGGTGCCAGGAATAACCAGTTCTTCTAGCTCTTTAACTGATTTAAATGCACCACTGGTACGCAAGCGAATATTGTCTCCGGCAATGCGAATATTACCGGCATCGGTGACCATGTTTTGAGAGTTTAATAACCCCATGATCAAGTTAGGGTCGATGTTTGAACTGGCGAGTTTGTTAAGGGATATTTCAATGAAAACCTGTTCGTTTTGCTTGCCAGCGGTAGACACTTTACTGACGCCGGGGACTAGTTCAATTTCACGGCTAACGTAATCGACGTAATCAGATAAGTCTTTATAGCTGTAGTCTTTGCCACTGATCATCAGCATAATGCCAAAGACGTCACCAAAGTCATCATTGACCATCGGCTTGCCTGCGCCGGGCGGTAGTTTGCCACTTATATCGCCGACTTTACGTCTTAGCTCATCCCAAATTTGTGGCAGCTCATCTGGACCGTAGGTGTTTCTCATGGTCACCGTAATTTGTGACATACCAGAGGTGCTAAGTGATTTGATTTTGTCGACGTATGGCAGTGCCAAAATCGCTTTTTCGATCGGGTAGGTGACTTCTTCCTCCACCTCGGTGGAAGTGGCCCCCGGATATAGGGTGACGACCACGGCGTCTTTGATGGTAAACGGTGGATCTTCTAACTGACCTAAGCCAGTAAATGCGATACTGCCACCAATAAGCAGCACAAGAATAAACATCCAACTGATGACGGTGTTTTTAATAAAATAGCCTGCAATGTTCATCTTCATGCTTATCCTTTTCTCAGCTCAACTTTCTGCCCTTCGGTAAGGCGGTTAACACCACTGGCAATAATCACTTCGCCATCATTGAGCCCTGCTTTTATTTCAATCATATGGCCGGTGATCACGCCGAGGGTCACTTCTCGCTTACTGACCGTTTGGCTATCGGTTTGGTAAACCCACACGCTGGCAATTTGCTGTGCCAGCGGGTCACCATCTAGCATGGCAACGGCAGTCAGTGGAACCGAGTGTTCGCGGCTATAGGTGTAAGTGACATCATTTAGGTCAGCTTCAACTTGAGCTGGCATGCCTTCTAATACGCGGTATTTGTTATCGAAAGGGACCTTGAGCGTCACAATAAAGCTGCGAGTGACGGGGTCCTTTTCGGTGTTAACCTCTAATTGCTCGCCAACAAAGGCTTGTTCTGGATAAGCATCAAAAATGACCTTGTATTGGCGTTTTTCCTTGCTGTTTCCTTGTCGTTTCGACACTGCAAGGAGTGAGTCAGGCACTTGCACGTCTAACTCAACATATTCAATTTTATGCATGCTGAGTATTACGTTGCCCGGTTGAATATTGACAAAGGAGTCTTCTAATACTTCGCCAATTACGCCACTAAAGGGGGCACGCAGCTCAGTGTATTCCAGCGCTAACTCCGCGCTACGATGTTGCGCTTTAGCGACCAGATATTGAGCGCGCATTTGATCGTACTCGGCCTGAGCCATCAGTTGCTTATCGAGCATTTTTTGCGCGCGCTGATACTGATTATAAGTCGAACTTACCCGCGCCTTTCGGTCATTAAGGGTGGCCTGATAGTCACGTTTGTCGAGTACCGCAAGTAGGTCACCTTGTTTAACTTGCTGGCCATTGGTGACCAAGATATTGGCTATTTTTCCATCAACACGAAATGATAAAGCGGTTAAGTCTTGTGCGCGTGCAATCGCGTTGAATACGCGCTCAACTTTATTATCTGACTTAGGCAACTCGTAAACCGATACGATCGGTGACGGTTTTTCTGTAACGGTGGTTTCCTTACATCCTAAGATAGGTAACGCGAGTAAGAATAATGCCGTGATGCGATTTTTATTCATTTTAAAGACCTCGCTCCTTAATCCAGCGTACGGCAGTTTGGCCGTCCGTTAATTCATTTGCGCCAGCGGTAACCAATAAATCACCGTCGGTTAAGCCAGAGACCAAACGTCCTTCGGCTAAGTTAACGGCTACTTTTTCTACTTTTTGTTCATTTTCCAACAAGCGAAATACATAGGTTTGGCCGTTTTCGTTGATCACAGCACTGGCTGGTAGCTTGGGTAGCTTGCTCTCGGCTTGCGTTGGCAAGCTAATGCTGACCAGCGCTGACATGCCCGGAAATACATTCAGCTTATCTGGGGTTGGTAAGCGCAGCACTACGGTATAACTGCCGGTGGTATTGTCGGCTAAGGTGCTTAGTTCGGTAATATGCGCGGGATACCACTGTTCGCGACTATCAAATTTGACGTTCACTTGGCCATAGCTGATTTTTTCTACATCACCTTGGTTAGGGCTGTTTTGGTAAATGCCAATGTATTGTTCTGGTAGTTGGAAGCTGACGTCTATTTGTGACTCTGTTTGAATAGCCAACACGGGCTCTTTTGCTTGCACATATTCAAATGCTTCTTTGTAGCGTGCCGATACGATGCTGTCGTAGGGAGCAATAAGCTCGGTGTAAGCAAGGTTGTTGCTAGCGAGGTCTAACGCTGCTTGCGCAACAGTAAAATCTTGTTTGTTTTTATCAAAGTCATTGCGTGAAATTACACCGCGTTTTACCAGTTCTTCGGCGCGTTGATAGAGCACTTTGGCGAGGTTATATTCTGCCTTAGCAATTTCACTTTGCTGTTCGTACAATGCGTTGTCTAACTTAGCTAACACATCACCCGTTTTAACTTCTTGGCCTGGGCGAACTAAGATCTCAGCAATGGCGCCATTAACTTGAAACGACATCACCGCGCGATTTGCTGCTGTTACTTCACCGGGTAATGTTCTAGTCAGTGCTTCATTTACTAAAGTCAGTTGAGTGACTTTGACGGGGCGTTTTATATCAGGCTTATTTTGTTCGGCTTGCTTGTCTTGGCTGCATGCAAATAGAAACAGCATGCTGGCGCAAACAATCAAACAGCGAATGTTGGCCGATGTGATCATTAAGATTCTCCATTTTGAACTAAATGATGGCTGAGGGCTGGCTTTTTATTTCGGAATGTAACAGAAAGCAGCAGCCGCATTAGTGTAACAATATGCCAAGCTTTTCATAATAAAATTATGAATAAGTGAACCTTGTTTACGATTAATTTATTGTATGTCAATAAATACACATGGTTTATCGTGTTTGGTATCTGAACTACAAAGCATAATCATAGATGTATATATTGGGACACGTCCTGTTTTTTTACTCTTGATCTGAAAGCGGTGTTGATTCCCCCCAAACGTGATGGCGGTAAATCGACTGGAGGGTGCCGTTACTTTCTAGTTGCTCCATCCGTTTACGGATCCTATCAATTACCTGTTTCGGTACTTTGGGACTAAATCCAACATAGCGACCAGACAGATCTCCTTGTAATGGTTGGATTTTAATTTGGTTCATGACGCCTAGCTGTTTAATCATTGTCAGTAGCTCAATTTCACTGCCATAAACAAAACGCACGCGGCCGTGCAGCATTTTCCTAATGGTTTGTGCCACGGTTTTTGATGACTTATCGACGTTAAGGCCCAGTATATTTAGTTCTCGTACTTGCGCCATTCCCATCGGCATTCCAATGATGCCATCTTCCATGGCGCGCAGTTGTGCAATGGTTGCGACGTTGGCAGGATCATCGGCGCGTGAAATAAGAATATTACTGACGTAGTAGATTGGCGGCTCAATATACACATATTGTTTAAGTCGATTGGGTGAGCGAATTAAGCCAAAAAAGACGTCAATCTGCCCAATGGCGAGTTCGTTAAAAAGTCGTGCAAAGGGAGTAAAGTGCTCATAGCCAACGATATCTATATCGGGATCAAGGGCTTCAATGGCTAATATCGTATCTATTCCGATGCCATTCATTAAGCCGGAAGTTTCGTTGATATAGTATTTGGGCGGTGAGTCTTGTGCGTCGGTGCGTAAAATGATACTCGCTTGCGCAGATGTTATGCTGGCGAGCAGAGTCATGAGGAACAGTTGTTTTGGGGTTAAAAACATGAAGGCTTCATCCACTTGCTCAGCATGACGACTCAGTCGTTTAAAGCCCTTAAAGTTGTAGAAGGCTCTTTAAAGGCTAGTGCAGGTCATCGTTTTGTTCAAATGAATTCACTCGTGAGGATTCGTTTTTGCTGCGGTGACGGAGAGTGAATTCGGGTGTTGTCTCACACTTTCAGATCCTGAAAATTTCAAATCATGCTTTCAATTGCAAAACCTGCTTCAATGGAGTTATCCGTCTCACTGAGAGTAGTTATGGCTATTGTTCGATCTTTATTGGTAATTTTTATGGCAGCCGTTACAGGCTTCGCCTTACCGTATTGTTATGCTTTTTTGAATATTAGTTATGTACAAGACGTGCAGGTATGGTTAGTCACAAATAAAGCACTGCTCAATCTGTTAGGGCAATGGTTTTCGGGTGTGCTTGCTGAACAGGCGATGTATTGGCTGGTGGTTACAGTAACAGCCAGTGTATACGGTATATTGTTTGGTGCGATTTTAGGCTTGCTGATAGGCTTTTTACATGCTGGTCGGCTGTTTTTTTATGTTAGCCTCTGGTACCCCATTACCTTTTTCTGCGGCGCTTTTTATCCGCCCATTTTAACGCTATCGATTGATGGTTATCCGTTGATTAAACCCATTGAGGCGATAGGCCATAATTGGCAGCCCACCTTGGTGATATTATTTGCTCTATTTTGCTTGTTTTTTGCATTGTTTCGCGGTTTTAGCGACCCAGCAGAAGAAAAAGCGACAGAAACTGATTATTTGTTTCGTTAAATAAAAATGGGCTGTTTGAGCCCTTATTTTCTGCAATAATGACGCCATTCTATCCGTTTAAATGAGCGTCCCATGAACCAGATTTCTTTTGACTTAAGCCTATTGCAAACCATGTTAGCCGAAGCGCAACGAGCCTCTCAACTTACACCAACTTATGATGATTTATGGAATCCTGCTTGTTATCCCGGTGGTGAGTTATTGGATGAATCTGGTCAAACAGAGGGCGAAGTCGTACTCAGTGGCGGCGAATTTTGGCCTGATTGGCAACACATAGTACAAGACAAAATTAAGCCGCAACTGATTCTGATGGCCGAAGGCATTTATGGTATCTATATCATTAACAATGTTGGTGGTGATGTTTCTCCGATTGAGCGCGGCATGATTTGTTTTGCCAAAGGTTTTAACCCAGACACGCACCCACAACAATTAAAGCAGCAAGAGCGAATGTTTGGTAAAGATGGTCACGCTTTTGTGGTGCCCCTTGAATGGTTGGAGACAGCAGCGAATGTCGGTAAAAAGTCACTGGTTATTGATGTCAGTGATACCGAATGTGAATTGTCACTCGATTAAGGAAATATCATGCAGCTCTATACTAATATCCCTAAAGAATTAAATGGTCAGGCCAAAAGCGCAGCGCTGATTATGATGGTGATTGGCGCTTTAGCTATGGTATTACCGGTTTTCTTTGCCACTTTGTCGGTTTTGATATTAGGTGGAGCGGTATTGGCTTGTGGTGCACTGGGTTTTGTTTACAACCGCTATTTAAGTCAAAAAGGGGTGACGAACACCAGTAATTTAGTACCAATACTCTTTGTGTTATTAGGTGCGTTGTTGCTATTCATGCCTGCGCTGACCCTTTCGGTGGCGGGTTTTATTATTGGCGCTAGCTTAATTTTTTCTGGGCTAATAGGCTGGTTCGCCGAGCGACGTATCGTAAACCCTTCTTTTTGGTGGCAGTTACGTCATGGTATTACAGCACTGTTAGGCTTGATTTTAATCTTGTCTGGCGCCAATGGGGCAGCATGGTTGATTGGCGTGTTTTTTGGCTTGAATATGCTTATTGCCGGTGCCAATGTTTGGATTGCGATAGCGGGGCAACAGCGTAGTCTATAAATAATTGCAAATGATAACTGTTACTATTAGCCTTGTTGCATCAATCATTGTTTTGCTGCAACAAGGAATCGCTCATGGCACATCCCTCATCCACCTCTCATTCCGAGCAATCAGGTAAGCATACCAAAGTGCAAATTGAGCTTGATCGAGCCGTGTTAGCGCGTTTATTTGCCCAAGGGCATTTATGCGCCGCCGAGATCAGCTGCTTAAATTTCAGCTCTAAGCAAGCGATTTGGCAACTGTGCTTGCAAGCTTGTGGCGAATGTCTGGAAACGACAGCTTATGGCGACAATAATCGTCCAGCGTGGGAAAAGCTACCAAGATTAAATAGCTTGGCAGGAAAATCCTCTAAAACCGATGCCTAGCTTTAGCGCTTCTTACTTCCCTCTTCGGTAAACAGCAATAAAAATAACCTAGAAAGATAGGCATTTATACCCAAGACACCTCAAGATGCAGGATTCAGAGCCGCTCATTCTGTTTAGTTTGAGGTAAAAAGACGAAGGAATGGTCAGCCCTTTCGAGGCTTTTTAACGAAAAAAATGAACATAATGAGCGGCTCCCAAAGGGCGAGTTTTGTAGGCTGTTATGCTTTGTTGCTGATTTTCAACGTAGAATAACTATGTCTCAAATCAGCGTCGCGCCTAACAGCCTACAAATTCTCGCTGAACAAGCATCTTGAGGTAACTTGGGTATACACCTATGCTTGAATAAGCCCAAAAGATAGGGCAAGTAAGCTAGTTCTAGGCGATGATGACTGGATATGATTCGCAGTAACAACTGAGGAATTGGCTAACTTATTGATGTTATTTGCGTGTAAGTAAATGATCTCAGCAAGGGACTGTGCAATAAAAGTGTCGTGATCATCATGCAGCATATGATGGTTGAAGTTTGGCTTAACCAATCGGAGTGATCCCTGTGCCTCATTTAGTGCTCGAGTACTCACATAATTTAACCCACACCTTTGATTCCGCTAAATTATTAATGGAGCTGCATCAAGAAGTGGTGGTGAGTGAGTTGTTTGCTAGTCAAGATATTCATATTCGCAGTCAAGACTACAGCCAATACTTGGTGGGTGGACGCTTGGCGAGCTTTGTACACCTTGCTGTGGTGGTGGAGCCGCGCCATGATTTTGGTGAAAAAAAGCGTTTGTCTAACGCCTTGCTGGCGGTGTTAGCGGCCACCTTTCCTAAGGTAGAACATGTTGATGTTGAAACACGAGAAGCTGAGCACAGTTGTGTCAGTCAATCTCGCGTGGCTTTACAGGCGGTTGATAAAGAGCGCATGTATTGCAATTAAGCTTTTGCAAACTTAGGCGTCAAAACGCCTAAGTTTGCGAGCCAGAATTAAGTAACGTTAAAAGACTGACTAAGTGGTTGCAAGTTAGACTCAAGTGCAGCGACGCCATTAGGCAAATCTACTTCTTTACCAAGTGCTTTCATGCTCGAACCAAAGGCATGCACAGTACGGAACAAGTTATGGGCGCGACTTTGCTCGCCCATTTGGCCAATACGTACGATATTGGGGCCAAATGAACCAGAAATCTCAACCTTGTAGTGGCTTGACATAAAATTCAGTAACTCCATTGAGTTTACATTATCGGGCATATTGATGCCGACCACTGAGTTGAGCCGTGCAGGCTTTGGTACAAACAATGACAGCCCCATTGCTTCAATACTCGCTTGCAGTGCAACTGAGCATATTAAATGACGTTCAAAGCGCTTAGGTAAGGTTTCGTTGCAAACTAACCGCAGCGCTTCATGCAGCGCCAAAATACCCGAAACGGGCGCAGTATAATGGTATGACTTTTTATACCAGAATTGGTCGGCTAATTTTGCATCTAAACACCAGT
This sequence comes from Motilimonas cestriensis, assembly GCF_021295315.1. Lineage (GTDB taxonomy): Bacteria > Pseudomonadota > Gammaproteobacteria > Enterobacterales > CBDFNC01 > Motilimonas > Motilimonas cestriensis. The sequence continues at coordinate 44,906 of NZ_JAIMJA010000013.1, forward strand.
GTCTTAGTGTGTCTTCACGCTCATTAATTACTTGCCATGCTTGATCAGAAAACGCCACTAGCGATACCCCGGGAATGGAGGATAAGCCTTTTTGGCCACCGGTGATCACCGCATCGATGTGCCATTTGTCCATTTCCAACGGCATGGTACTTAGGGTACACACCGCATCCACAATCACTAAACAATGGTGCTTTTTCGCCAGCGCACAAATTTCAGGAAGTGAGCGATTAAAAACGGTGTTTGAGGTTTCACCTTGGACTATGGTTAAGACTTTAGGCTGAAACTCATTGAGTAGGCGTGCCACTTCTTCAACATTCGCAAATTCACCGTTGGGTACAGTGTAACGTTGTACATTTGCGTGGGAACGCGTCGCCATTTCTGCTAAACGTGAACTGAAGAAGCCGTTACAAATACTCAATACTTTATCATCAGGTTGGATCAGATTGACAATGGCCATTTCCATCGCGGCTGAGCCGGGGCCTGCAACGCCGAGTATGTGTTGTGACTCAGTTTGGAACACGTAGCGCGCCATGGCTTTGACTTGCTCTATAATTTGCGCCATGGTGTTACCTAAGTGATTAATCACGATGGAGTTCGCTGAGGCAACTTTGGCCGGAATGGGAACGGGTCCCGCGCCCATCATCAATAACGGTTCATCGGGTAATATATTGTCCAAAGGAACGATGTTAGGCACTTGGATATACATGGCGCGGATCCTTAAATGGCAAGCGTCAGCTTAAAAAACGAAAAATTTTGGCATTTTAGCGGGTATTAGTAAGTAGGTTAAGCTAATAAATAGCTAATATGGTATATAAATAAAAAAGACTGTGGTTTATGTCGGAAAATATACTAAAGAGTATTCGCGGCTAATTACCATTTTCATTATACTCACTCGTAGTAAAGAGGTTGAATCAGGGACGAATATGGCAAACTCGCAAAAACCAGAATCATTACCATATTTAACGCCTACGCAAGTGGCGGAAAAATTTAAGGTGTCGCCGATCACGGTGCGCCAATGGTCAAGTAGTGGCAAACTTAAATGTCAGACCACCCCCGGCGGCCATCGCCGCTATTTACCTGAAGATGTTGCCGAGTTTGCAAAAAGCGCAGGCATTTCATTAGATGATTTAAGTACGGGCCCGTGTCGCATTATGATCGTCGAAGACGATTCGCAATTAGCGCACTTGCTACAAGAATTTATTAGCTCATACGATGATACATTTGAAGTGTATCTGGCCCCCGACGGTTTTCGTGCCGGTGAGTTACTACACACATTAAAACCAGATCTGATTTTATTAGATTTAATGATGCCAGGCATGAATGGTTTTGAGGTTTGTGAGCGGATTAAACGCAGCCCAGCGACACGTAATATTAAAGTCGTCGCGATGACGGGCTTTAGCTCTGAACACAACGTGACTCGGATCCTGAATGCGGGTGCAGAAACGTGTTTGAAAAAACCGATCGACTTTGCGCTTTTACGTGACATTCTCGCGCAGTGTAACAGCAAAAAAACCGCCTAATCATGTCGTATAGGCCAAACAAGCCGGCATATTAAATAACGCCGAGTTTGAGGCAATATCATGTCTAAATTAAACAATCTACATTGGGTAGCCATGGTGATTTTTATCATGGCTATTACCCTTGTTTTTCAGGGGGTACTACTCTCAAATGTCAATCGAGATTATCAAGCGAGTTACTATCACACCATCGGGCTGTTAGAAGAGCAAAGTGTCGATATTGAACGAGCCTTAACCGCTTATGCTTATGACGACCCCAGCCAAGTAAAGCAAGCGATTGTTTCTGCTATGTCCCTCAAGGGGCTGAAAAAAATCATTATTTTAAATACAAAAAATAAGGTTATTTTTGCCAATAACAGCATTTGGTTAAATAATGATGCGATTCAGTTGATTGAATATATTCCTAATCTCGCCTTATCTAGCAATTTATATTTTAGAAAACAGTTTTTATTGAGTGAGGATGAAAGCTTACTTTTCTACACTAAGGCTTATGATTTGCCGTTTAGCGGCCCGTTAAGTGAGGTTCGGATCTATTTTGAATATGAGTTTCTCGAACCCGAGTCGCCTTTTTGGCAATATGCCAAGCTCTCTGTTAACAGCACCTCGATTGTTTTATTAATACTGGCATTGGCATTTATTGCATGGTTTTACCGCGCCACTTTAATGCCGTTAAGGCGTTTATCTTATGCCTTGCAAAGCCATGGTAGAAGTAAAGAACGATTGCAGCTTGATGAGCAAGGCGTGGCGCAAATTAGGCGCATTACACGCTTATTTAATAATATTCATCACCGACAAACTAAAGCTCGGCAACAGGTTCAAGAGCAGTTGAAGCAACACTTAGCCATTTTTTCAGCCATTGCCGATGGCGTTATTTTACTCAATGAAAAAGGCCATGTATTAGCGCTAAACCCGGCGGCTTGCCGCTTGTTTCAAGGCAGCGAAACATCGCTATTGGGCTGTCATCTCTCGCAATTTCCTGGTCACGCTAGGCAGCTAGCGGGGGTGCTTAAGCGCGTACAGCAGGATGGTTTGGCGCTCGACTTTGCTGATCAGTTAACCTTTATGTTCGATTCATCTATCGTGCACATTACGGGTAAGATAAGTCGTTTAGATGCACCAAATCCGCAGTACCTTGTCTGCTTACAAGACACCTCGGCGAAACAATATTTGGAAACGGCAATTGCCACCTTGTCTGACGTTGCTGCGACTGCCGATCCCTTACAACATATCTGTAATAGTGTTGCTAACGCCCTTAAGATGCCTTGGGTTTATATTTTGCGTCGTGAAGCAGGTAGTGAGCGCTTGTACTTATTATCAGGTTGTCAGGGGCAGCAGTTTGCGGGTCAATCAGAGTTAGCTTTTAGTCCGCTATATGAGTTGTTTCATCAAGGTGAAATTCTGGTGATGGGGGAGAAGATCAACCAAGCCTTTGCCAGCGACCCTTTTATTAAAGAGCACCATATTAAAACTTTTCTGGCCATGCCGTTACATGATGAGAAAGGTGCTGTGTCTGCGGCTTTATGTGCGATGCATTATAAAAAATATGAATCGACGACGGCTCTGGACCTGTTACGTATCGCTGCGCGTCGAGTTGAGTTAGAAATGCAGTATAAAGCTCAAGACAAACAACTACGGGCATCGGATACGTCCTTACGCCAGCTGCTCGATAACGTACCTCATATGGTTAGTATTCGTAACCAACAGCACAAAATCCAGCTTGAAAATTTGGCCGCACGTCAGTTCCGTCATCAACTTACTGAGCAGCAGGTTAGCCAGTTAACCGCACAATCTGTGGTGCTGGCGGAAAAAGTTCGCCAAGGTGAAACCTTGCGCGAGATAAGAAAGAGTGTTGATAAAGAAGGTTTATTACGCTTTCATGAGGTGGTTTGTGCGCCTTATCATCAAATCAATAGCAGCCAAGAAATGACCTTAGAAGTGGCAACGGATGTAACTGAATTGATGCAAGCGAAGACCACACTGCAGAAAAAAGTGAATATTCTTGATGCGCTAAATGAAGTACACCGAATTTTAGTGATGCAAGAAGATGAGTCGCAGTTGTTGTTAGACATCTGCCAAATTTTAGCCAAAAAACTGAACTTCCCGTTAGTTTGGGCTGGGCAGGTAAAAGATGATGCTGTGTCAGAACTGACCTTGATCGCTGCGTTTAGCCAAATTGAGCAAATAGATGCTTTTATTGAAGAGAATTGTCTTGATGATTTAAGTATTTATCGCGCCGCAGTGCGATCGCAGCATGTACAGCGGCTTGATAATTTAGCAGAGCAAATGCCTTCATCGGCCAACCATCAGTTAGTGATGATGGGACTGAAGTCGCTGATGGTAGTACCCATCCTACGCAATGAACACGTGACCCAAGTAATTTGCGTTTATGGCTCTAAATCTTACTATTTTGATCAAGATGATGAGCTTATATTTAATCAGTTAGGGCTCGACCTTTCTTTGGCGATAGAGCATCAGCAGACAGCGGCCAGTAAGCGGCAGCTTGAATTGCAATTGATGCAAACGCAAAAAATGGAAGCTATTGGCCAGCTAACTGCCGGTGTCGCACATGATTTTAACAATATACTTGCCAGTATTTTAGGTTTTACCGAGCTGTCGCTGATGCGAGTTAGCTTAGAAGATGAAAAAGTTGGCGATTACCTCAAGCAGGTGATTACCGCGGGTAAGCGGGCGCAAGATTTGGTGGCACAAATGCTGGCGTTTAGTCGACCCAATGAGCAGTTCCACCAAGCGGCGGTGCCGTTAACGTTAGCCATGGCTCTTAAAGAAGGGTGTCGTATGCTTAACGCAACCTTGAGCAAAGAAATTAATCTTGAATTTGAGGTGGGTTATAACGCCAATCAAACGGTCGCAATCACTCCGACCGAGTTCCATCAAGTATTGATGAATTTGGTAATTAATGCCCGTGATGCGATGAATGGTGAAGGCACGATTAAGGTTAATCTTGACCACGTAACCGACTCTGGTTTACAGGAATGCCGCTCCTGTCGCAGTGAATTTCAAGGTGAGTTTTTGGTGTTATCGGTGGCTGACCATGGCTCAGGTATGGAAGAGGCGGTAGTGCGAAATATTTTCTCGCCATTCTATACGACCAAGGAAGTGGGCAAAGGCACCGGCATGGGATTATCGGTGATCCACGGTTTAGTGCATAATTTGGGCGGCCATATTCAAGTGACGAGTAGCCCAGGTCAAGGCAGTTTATTCCAAGTATATTTCCCTGTTAGCAAGAACTTAGTGGTGCCGATTGAAATTCCGGTGTCGAGTGTAACTAAATACCCCAGTTTACGTAATAAACGAGTGTTGTTGGTGGATGATGAATCGAGCATTTTAGAGTTTTTAACGGATTTATTAACCGCGGCAGAAGTCAGTGTTAGTTCATATAAAGATGGCCAATCTGCGCTGGCGGCCTTTATGGCTGAGCCTCATTCTTTTGATTTGGTGGTCACGGATGTGATGATGCCTAAAATGACCGGGTTAGAGTTGGCGCAACATATTACTCAGCACAACGCCTTAGTGCCCGTCGTGGCTATTAGTGGTGATGATATGTCTCACTACGGTGGCGATGATCAGGTATTTATTGCCACGGTAGAAAAGCCATTCTCATCGGCTAAGTTTATGCGCACTTTGGCTGACTTGTTTACCCCAGTATCGGCATAATTAAAGAGTAGTTAGGTAATGGCGAGGTAAGTGTTATATGAGTTGGTCGTTAAGCTGCGCACGAATACGCTATAGGCTCTGCGTTCTCATTACTGAGAACGCAGATGGATAATCATAAACGATACAAGTTTAGGTACAAGTAAACGCAATTTTGATCGCTAATCCGCCTTGAGAGGTTTCGCGATATTTTGAGTTCATGTCTTTACCGGTTTCGTACATCGTCTCAATTACTTTGTCTAACGAGACGCGGGCTTCAGAATTTCTGCGCAGTGCCATGCGTGAAGCGTTCACTGCTTTCATTGATGAAATGGCATTACGTTCAATACAAGGCACTTGTACTTGTCCCGCAACGGGGTCACAAGTTAGGCCCAAGTGGTGTTCCATGGCAATTTCAGCAGCTGCCGTCACTTGCATTGGGCTGCCGCCCATAAGTTCAGTTAGCCCCGCTGCAGCCATTGAGCAAGACACGCCCACTTCGCCTTGGCAGCCTACTTCCGCCCCTGAAATGGATGCGTTACGTTTATATAAAATACCCACCGCGGCACAAGCTAAGAAAAAGCGCGTGTATTGCTCGGTGCCAACGGGTTCAATAAATTTGTCGTAGTAAGACAACACCGCAGGGATAATACCTGCCGCGCCATTAGTCGGCGCAGTGACAACACGTCCGCCAGCAGCGTTTTCTTCACTGACGGCTAAAGCAAACATATTTACCCAATCCATTATAATCATCGGGTCGACATTGTGATTGCCCGAGGTCGACAGCATGTGAAACAAAGCGGGGGCTCGGCGTGGCACGCGCAATGGTCCTGCCAGTACGCCTTCGGTACGACAACCGCGGTCGATACCTTCTTTCATCGTCAGCCAAATCTTACCAAACGCCGTCACGATACTTTCACGATCGCGCAAGTGCAGTTCGTTACGCATCATTAAAGTGCTAATACTCAAACCATGTTGTACACATTGTTCGATAAGTTGTGCCGCAGAATCAAATGGGTAGGGAACAGTCACATCACTGATTAAATCTTTACCAAAGCTCTCTTCATCTACGATAAAGCCCCCGCCAACGGAGTAATAGGTTTTGCTGTATGCGAGCTCATCACCTTTAAAAGCATGAATTTTCATGCCGTTTTCATGTAAAGGTAAGGCTTGGCTAATAAAACTCAGCGCGTCATTTTTAAAGCTCACCGTTTGACAATGTAAGCCAATTGGCAATAGCTCAGTGGTTGCGACGCGTTCAAGAAAATCAGGAATGGCATCTAAGTCAACATTATCTGGGCTAAACCCGCCAAGGCCTAAGATGATGGCTGTATCAGTATTATGGCCTTTACCCGTTAGGGCTAACGACCCGTGTACGTCAACGGTGATGGCGGTGATATCTTTGATTATTTCTTTTTCAATTAAATCATCCACAAACTGCTTGGCGGCTTTCATTGGGCCGACAGTATGTGAACTTGATGGACCAATGCCAATTTTAAAGATATCGAATGCGCTATACATAATGCGTTCCTTTACTAATTTGGGCCGATGTATCGGCCCTTATGCTGTTGGACTATTTATTAAGCAAGAAGTTTAAAAACAATTGCTGAGATAGCCACTAGACCCATAGTGGTGATAAATACGTTAGCGATTGCGCCTTGGTATTTCGCCATTGCGGGTACTCGTTTAATTGCATACATAGGCATTAAGAATAGGATAGTGGCAATAATTGGGCCGCCTAAATCTTCTATCATGCCTAGTACACTTGGGTTAATGACGGCCACAATCCACAAAGTGATGATCATAAAGCCGATGGTGAATAGGTTTACTTTCTTCTTGTCCACGGTTTTACCCATGGCTTTGGCTTGCTTGATGATGATGCCGTTCATGCCTTCACGCGCACCTAAATAGTGACCGAAGAATGATGAAACGATAGCAACAAACGCCACAATTGGACCAAAGTAAGCAATAACTGGGCTGCCGTGAACGTTAGCAAGATAAGACAATACGGGCAGGTTGGCGGCTTTGGCTTCGAGTAACATTTCAGGGCTAAGGCTTAGTACCACTGAGAACACGAAGAACATCACAAAGCCTAATAACATGGCAGAGGTGCGTTTTAAAATGGCATCTGATTTAGCCACTGCGGCGTCGCCATATTGCTCACGTTGCTTGCGCGCAAAACTACTCACAGCAGGTGAGTGGTTAAAAGCAAACACTAATACTGGAATGGTTAGCCACAGAGTAGTGGTGAAATCCATCACGCTTGGCGCTTGGCTAATCGCCGCGAAGTTCCAATCTGGGATAAGAAATAACGACATACCAGCAAGGATCACGACCAGTGGATAGACCAAGAACTGAGTGATTTTTAACATCAGCTTTTCGCCTGCCATCATTACCGACATCATGCCTAAGATCAGTGTGATAGACAGCAACCAACGTGGCAATGATTCCATTCCGAGTTGATTCACCATAAAGCTATCCACGGTATTGGTAATACCGACGCCGTAAATTAATACAATTGGGTAGATGGCGAAAAAGTACAGTAAGGTAATAAGTTTGCCGGCGCCGGTACCAAAGTGCTCTTCCACCACATCGGTAATGTCAGCTTTGGGATTGTTAGAAGATAGAACGAAACGAGACAGGTTGCGGTGGGCAAAGTAAGTCATTGGGCCAACTAACACGGCCATTGCCAGTAGCGGCCAAAATCCACCTAAGCCAGCGTTAATGGGTAAAAATAAAATACCCGCGCCAACGGCGGTGCCGAATAAACTAAGTACCCAAGTGGTATCAACCTTGTTCCAGCTACTGCCTGTAAGCTCTGTTGCGGCACTAGGGTTGTGGGTTGAGGTGCTTGTGGGCGTGATAATAGGCGCGGTTGTTTGCGCACTTGCCATGGTTTTCTGATTCATATTTCCACCTTGCTAATTAGGGGGGCGACGATAGTTAGTTTTAAATCTATTCCCGCACCCGAATTATTATTTTTAAGGTGAGTGCGTGTTGTAGTAGAAACTATAAGAACCCGTTTGCGTCCGATATAAGGGAAAACCCGTAACGCGGCTGGGTGGGTATATATACGGTCAGTCGGGTGCTTTTAAATTCATTTAAAAGCAATGTGTTAGGCTATTTTTTGAGATCTCTGTGCGGAGGGCTTATAAGGCTTTTGTTGCAGATATGTGATCTATCGCAAGCTGCTGAACGGTTGAGTACGATGGGCTGAATTTTAGGGACCGCTTCGGCCACTAGCATGCTTGATTAGTTTGGCTGAGGCATTGTTTCCGCGACTTTAGAAGCGATTGTGAGAATGACTGCTAAGCTCTAGTGGCCGTGGTTTGATACCACAGATTAAATGGTGGTGGAAAAGACAATGAGTGAAAAACAGATATATCAGCAAAAGATTCAAGCGCAATTAGATGAATGGAAAGCCGATTTAGATAAGCTAAAGGCCAAAGCGTCGGGGGCCAGTGCTGACGCGCAATTAGAATTGCAAAAACAGATTAAGGTATTAGAAAGTAAGCTTGAGGAAGGAAGGAGTAAATTTGCTGAAATGAGCGATGCCAGCGAAGAGTCGTGGCAGTCGATCAAAAAGGAAATGAGCTCATCGTGGGATGCCACCAAAGCGGCCTTTAATGACGCCGTGGCGAAGTTTAAAAAATAGCTCATTTTGGGCTAGCAAAATAGTATATTCCCTCGCAAAAAAAGCGGAGTGTCAGAGTTGCAAGCAAGCTCTGATGCTCCGTTTGTACTGCCTCGTCAATTTTAGTTCGTGATAATCAAATCTCTCACCAAACGCCTTGGCGTATGCGCCGTTGCTGCGGCTTTACCTAAACGCACCAGCATTTGCACTGTGTCTGTTTCGGCAATGTTAAATTGCTGCTTAAATGCTTGTTGCAGCGGCAGCATGTCAGGGTATTCTTGCAGCACTTGGCTCATAGGATGCTGCGCTAACCCCATCGCCGTAGTGGTTAAATTAAGGCGGCAGTAATCGCGGCCAATTTTAACTTGATCGAGGCGGCTGTTGGTTTTTGTGCTTAACCAAGCAAAAGTGCTGGTGGATTGACTGGCCGAGCGTGCTACTTCGACACTTTGTTTGCCAAAATCACTCGGATCCTTTTCGGTGCTCGCGCGATCAAGAATAAAGGTTTCCGCGACGAATTTTTTGATTCCAGTGACGCCAGAGTGAGCGAGGCCAAAGCCATCGCGATATTTGGCAACTTCGGCATCGTTAAAGCGAAACATTTTAATGGTTTCCATGTCTCTTGCTTGATTACCTACTTCAATCTGCATCGCTTCGGTCAGCATTTGTTGCATATAAGCTTGCTGCTCTTTGCCATCTACTAGGGTTAATTGACCGCTGCTGCTATTTGCCCACAGTGTAAGTTGCGCCTTTTGCTTTGGTGTCAGCAAGCTATTGTCGTACTCACGCTTGTTCGACTGGCGAGTAAGCAGGTGAGAAAACAGGGGATCAGTTGCCATGTCATTTTGCTCTAGCAACGTGATCCGAGCGACGGGAAGATCTTCAATGACAAGGTTGCTGTACTCGCCATCTGGGAAGTAGTCGATATCGGCCTGATAACCATAAGCGGTAGCGGCGATACTTAAGGTTTCTAAAAAAGTGCCTTGGCCAATGTGAATTTGCCGTGCATAAGGGTCAGTTTCTGGCAATAAGCGCTCTTGATCAACAAATAAATCGAAGCTATTAGGACTGTTTAATTTAATCAGCCAAGGCTGTTTATTATGTGGATTAGGGCAAAGAATGGCGTAAGCCAATACCTTTAAGCGAATATCTTTTTCATCTGCAGCGGGCCCATTCCAGCCAAAATCGACTGCGGCGCTGCCGTCAGAGCAACCCAATAGCGCGCTGCTAAAGGTGGTAGCAGCGGCACCCACTCCAATCATTTTGATAAAACCTCGACGATCCATAGTAATACTCCTAAGCAACTTTTCGAATATTTACATTCCTAGGAATGTAAATTAGTATTCCTTGGAATGTTTGTCAATGCTTGTGCGGGAGGAAGCATGAATTTAACAGAGCAAAAGCAGCTGCGGATCATGATACAGCTAGGGATTATTCAGCAGTTAATGACCACGCGTACTCATCAGTTGTTTAAAAATTTCAGCATTAATCCGTCAGAATTTTCACTATTGAGTCATTTCAGCCATCAGCCAACGCGCAGCTGGACGATTTCTGAATTAGCGAATGTGATGGAAATGAATCAGCCTGGCATTACCAAGCTGGTCGCCAGTTTGCTTGATAAATCGGCTCTCCATGCCGAGGTTGATGCGCAAGATAAGCGTAAACGTCATTTAACTATTACTAAGCAAGGATTGAATTTGTGCGGTGAGATCATGCAAAAGCTACAGCCTGATATCAGTGCTTGTTTTGCCGATTGGCAAGACCAAGAATTAGATCAACTGCTGGCAACCAGTGAAAAAATGATGCGTTGGTTGGATGATAATCGGTTGAAAAGTAATTGATGATGTAGTTAAGACGATATTAAATCGCGTTCATTGACCGAACTAACCTGTAAGAAGTAGTGCGAATTTACTATATTTTTATGTTTGTTTGATAAATATAGGGGAGCTTCATATACTCATCCATTTCTTTACTAATAAAAAGGTTTTGGTTTGAAAAAGGTCCTCGTTTTATCCACGTTGTTTTTATCGCCCCTAACATTCGCTAATTCAGTGATAACCCTAGACAGTGATCCGGGTGATTGGATTGGTGGTGGTCAATCACACACGTTAAACGGTGAATTTACTAGTTCGATTGAAGCTGGGAAAATTACTATTTCTCACCCGAGTGGTTTCAACTTCACTTTTAGACCCCCGAATGATCGTAATTTAGCTCCCGGCGCTTACCTTAATGCTGAGCGTGATGCCTTTAAGGGGCCTTTTAATGCAGGTATGGCTGTAGGGGCAACGGGTCGTGGTTGTAACAAAATCACTGGTGAATTTTATATTTACGAAATGGACTTAAATACTTCGGCCCCCAGCTTAGCGCTGGATTTTGTGCAGTACTGTGATTCAACAGATAGCAAACTTGAGGGAAGTATTCGTATCAATAATGATGCGCTTATACCCTACCAGTTGCCGTTAGCTGTGATTCAAAAAAATGCAGGTCAAGTGGTTGAAGGCGGTGATTTAGTACTTGATGGCTCGCGTTCTAAATCAAACACAAGCACGATTGATAGTTATTACTGGGAATACGTGAGTGGTCCTGCTATTAGTATTATAAATCCAACGGCAGCACAAACTCAGATAGCCTTTGCCAACGATATTGCGTTGGGCGGTGAAGATCTCACGTTGAAGTTATCGGTAACAGATAGTCAGGGCTTACCGGCGACAACAATTGAAACCTTTCATGTTGCTAGTAAAAGTGATCCTCGTTCATTTTTTACTATGCGCAGTAGCAATGGTGACTATATTGGTCAAGGCAAAGTATGGAACTATGATTCTGCCAATAGCCTGATGACTGCACGTAAAAATTACGACAATGGTGTTTCTGTTTCGATTCAAGGTAGTGAAAGTTGGACAGCAAATTTTGCTGCTGCTGATGAAGCGCAGTTAACTTCAGGTCGTTATTTGGACGCCACTCGTTTTCCATTTCAGGCTGCTGGCGTGGCTGGCTTGAGTGTTTCGGGCGACGGCCGTGGTTGTAATAAAAGCATCGGTAACTTTGAGGTGCTACAGCTAGCGTGGAGCAAAGGCCAACCCGAGCAGCTTTCAGCCACCTTTGAGCAGCGCTGTGAGAATTCTGCAGCGCTACTCAAGGGCGAAATCGCGATCAATGCACTGCATCCAAGCGTGCCAAGTGCAAATGCTGGTGAAAGCATTACTGTTACAGAACATAAGATCGTTAATCTAAATGGCTCAGGCTCTTTTGATAGATTAGGTGAGCTGGCTAGTTATCAGTGGTCAGCAAGTGGCTTAACCATTACAAACGCTCAGGACTCTAGAGCCCACTTTATTGCTCCTGCATTAGCTGATAGGGAGCAGAGTCAAACCTTTGATGTGCAACTGCTAGTGAAAGATAACGAAGGCTATCAAGCTAACGATATCGTTACAGTAACGGTATTAGCTGATAACCAAGCCCCTTTGGCTGTCAATGATCAAGTTGAGGTAATCGCGGGTGAGGCAACAGAATTGACTCCTCTCGATAATGACGTTGACCCAGATGGTAACCTGCAACAGGATTCCATCGTCATTAAAGCGCAACCTCAGTTTGGCTCAGTTGCTGTCAATGCACAGGGGGTACTAACATATACGGCAACGGATTTAGCCCAAGAAAGCGATCGCTTAACTTATGTGGTGTTGGATAATGATGGCGCAGAGTCAAATGTAGCGACCATTGAGGTTGTGATTAAAGCCAAGGTTGTTGAGCCTAACTGGCCTGAGTTTGTGCTTGGTAAAACAGTGGTAAAAAATGGTGATATCGTGGCGTATAACGGCAGGTGTTACCAAGCCAAAAATAATCCCGGTTTGTGGGAAGCCCCTAAAGCAAACTCATGGTTCTGGGAGCAAATTGCTTGTGACACCATTGTTGATCCAACGGAGCCCGATGTACTAGCTTGGCAGGCTAACCAAGCCTATAACGCTGGGGATGTGGTCACCTATTCAGGGCTTAAATTTCAAGCCAGATGGTGGACCAAGGGAGTACAGCCTGACCCCTCTAATATTTGGGGCGTTTGGAAAAAGTTAGACTAACCTGAGATCTGCTTAAGCAACCTTTAAAGTAGTTAGCTCTAGAGCAATTAGATTAAGGTGTGGCTTGTTGTCCTTAAAACAATAAGCCACCAACCCTGCGAGTAAATTCAACATAAAGCCATTCTGAGATTTTTCTGTCCCATAAAGAGGCTGCTTTGCATTTGTCGTAACCCGATTGGGTTAGTGGGCGGGATTGATACGTTTGCTTATGTGGGGGAAATCCGATGATGTACTATGAACATTTGTTTCTTAATGGATAGCCAAATTAACTATGCCATTTCAGGATCCAGAGTGTGATTGTGTCGGGTAAAAAATATGAGAAGAGTGAGTGTTATTATTGTTATTGTGGCCTTAATTTGTTTCTTTGCTCCTCGACTCGTCGATAAAAAAGAAAGAATTGATGCGATAGCTGAGTCTGTTGAGGCTATGGAAGAATCGCCATAACTTTGTCAGTTAATAACATTTAGCAGGTTTGGTCAAAACAAATCATCTGGTTGGTAAATGTAATAGTCAGTTGGATTCATGCGCTGACATCATGCAGAAAATGGTAAATGGATAGCAATGTAATAATGCGCGAAACAAGCTAAATGGGTTTTGTTTTAAGGAGGATACTGTGCATATCCGTGAGTCCTTGAAAGCTGCAAGTACACTGAACCGTTGTGCTGCTATTGCTGCTAAATCGTGCCCAGATTTTTAAGGGAACTGCATGAGAGAAGAAAATGAAATAGCTTTGAGTGAGTTTGAGCGCTCACTCTCTCGGCCAACAATGCTATCTGATCCGTGTCAAGAATATGGTGAAGATTGCTTAGGCAAAATTCTAGCGAAGAGCGACCAGCAGCTTTCAGGGGTAGACTACTCGATTTTGTTTAATACCAACTTACCTTGTGGTAAGAACACTGAGACGATGTATTTCTTACCCGCTTCAATTGATTATTTATCAGGTTTACCCGCCGAGCATGCTGAGATGCTAGAGGAATGGCTCGGCTTTATCGTAAAGAACATTCCTGATATCGAGTCCTTGAACTTAATGAACAGCTTTATCTCACTATTGGCAATTATGTTTGAAAGCGTAACTTCTTCTTATGATGTTGTTAGCATGGGGGATGAAGAGTGTGGAGAAAAGGGATGGGGTATCAGTCATTTTGAGTATGTCAGGGGTAGCCTAATCGTTTGCGGCTTGGTCCAAGAGCTGTCGCGGACTCGCCAAGGAAAAATGATTGCGAAAGGTTTTATCGAGCATCTCTTAGGGAGAAATGACGAGGCTGCAAATCAGTGGTTGATTGAGATAGCTAGTGAGTGTGAGGAAGAAATTGATATCTTTCTTTCGACTGAGCAGTTTGACAAGTTGCTATTGGATTGAATCAGCGATAGGAAAATAGTGGACACCCACTCATTTGCTCATGAATACGTGGATGGCGAAATATCTCCCTATACGCTTTGCGTTTTTATCCCTGAAAACGAAATTTTGCAGTAAAAATATACTTTATCAATTCGTAATAGACTTAAGCAAAACTGAAGCTAATTAAGCTATAACGTACTCTTGGGCGGTATGGCCACGTTGGCGAACACTAACCCAGCCACCAAAGACATAAAGATCAAGAAGGTTTGTGAGCCGAGGTTGGGCACGTTTACGATGGATTCGCCCAACACTAAGCTGTTTAAGCTGATGTAAGTTTTACTGCCGGGTACCAGCAATACGATGCCTTGCAGTAACACCACTGACGCGGGCGATCTGGTCCAGCGCGCATAAAGGTTGCCGTAAACACCCACGGCAAAAGCGCCAAGAAAGGGGCCCAGCGCTTCACCCAAATAATAACTGCCGAGAAAGCTTGCCGCATAAGCAATCACACCTGCTAATACGCCCCATACGATGTCTTTGCTGCGCACTTTAAATACCACAGCTAAGCCAACTGAAAGTAACAATACGCCCAGCCACTTGGTCCAAAATGGCATCACTTCGGGTTGTGGATGAATGGCTTGGCCCCAGCAAAGGGCGCCTAATGCCATCCCGAGAACCGCGCCAAAATACAGCTTAAACAACACCATAATGGCATCCATCAGGCGTGTGGTGCCAGAAACTAGCTCGCGAGAAGCTAGCTCACTGAGCGCCATGGTGAGGGATAATCCGGGAATAAATATAATGATGGCCGACAACACCGCCACAGACACATTAAGCTGGCTTTCAAACGTGGCAATGCCCATGGCAAAAAACGCAGAGCAAAGTGCTACCAAGGGCTCTAACGAGTCTGACACGCGGCGCGAATATTCGGCGCGCACTACCAAAAAGTAAACCACTAAGCTTAATAAAGCGGCCCATAATGTGGTTGGCCAATTACTCGACATTAGCATCGCAAAAGCGCCACCACTGGCAGCATAGGCTAGCGCCACCCAAGTTTGATGATAAGGGTTAGGTTTGTTTTGAATTTCTTTAAGGCGCAATAAGGCTTGGGTTAAATTCATGTCGGTTGTTTGCACTTGCTGCACCAGTTCGTTGGTACTTGCAAGGCTGCCTAAGTCAATTTCACCGGGCTTAACTCTCACGATATGAGTACTTTCTAATGGTTGATCATCAGGGTTGTCTGTGGGTAGCCAAAGCACAAAAGTAAGGGATGTGGGGGTGACCAAAAAGGAGCCTTGTAGCCCCATGGTTTCTGCCACACTTTTTAAGTGCGCTTCTAGACGATAAGCGGGGGTACCAAATTGATGCAATGCTTTGCCTAATTTGATGATAAAGCGACGCTTAATGTCGAAAGAGTTTTGGCTCATAGGGCTGAAAAATACCTGATAGTGAGTGAGTTAAATGATGGCCTGATTCTAGCCAGACTTTGATCGTATTCATACCGAGAAATTATAGAATATTCAGCTGAATATATGGCTAAACATCTATATTAATCTAGTGTGCTCGGTATACATATTGCTGTTTTGTGGCGAAGCAATTTATTATCACTTCGCTTTAACGTGTTTTGTATTTATCGTACGTGTTCATGATGACTTGGGGTCCGAATGATTGATGCTTCTACTAAACTGAAAGGGGTAGTTATTAATCCTTTAATAAGTAGAAGGCTTTATGGATATTCCTCGCGCGTTGTGGGTTATCACCGCAGCAAATAAATCTGCCAGTGCAGTGCCGAAAGTGGTGCAACTGTGTCGTGGCCAGTCGCTACACTGTTTATCTATTTTTCCTACTAATAACATGCAAGAACAAGGCGTCGCTGAGGCGTTTTTTCCGCGCTTGCAGCAACGTGTTGCACCTCATCAAATTCCGTTGCAGTGTGAGTTTCGCAGTGGTGATTGGTTTGATACCACACAAGATTATTTGGCCGAACATCATTGCACTCACTTAATCGTTAATCCCTACACGAAACAGGGTGATCGTCTTGAAAGTGATCGCGCGCTGTTACGGATGTTGCAGCAAAGTGTAGTGGATGTATATGTGTTGTCGATGCAACCTTGGTCAAATCAGCAGTGTGTGCTGGTGGCCCTTGATTTAAGTCATCAAAGTAGTAAGGTGTTTGCGCACGCACATCAAGTCGCGCAGCAATTGTCACTGCCCTTAGAGGTGGTATTTATTGTTGATTTGCTACAGCAAGCCCATATTGCCGATGAAGTATTATTGCAACAAACGCAATTGTTGAGCGAGACAATTTTAAACGCTAAGCAACACATGTCGGCGTTAATTAAGCACAGCCAAGTGGCAGTAAGTGAGATCCATTATCGCATTGGCCAGCGCGATCAGCAGTTAATTCAGCAACTAAAAGCAAGCCAAGTGGCTATGTTGGTAATGGGGCAACATCATCACGTCGACCTTATTGGCGGTGACGGTGTGGCGCACTTATTAGATGAGCAAGAGGTTGACTTGTGTGTAGTCGCGACATCTTAACCGCGCACTTTCGCCGGTTATGGTTATTTTTCTCATCCCCTAACTAAGAAAGTGAGTGCTAAAACAGACTTCATTCGATGATGTTAGGTATTGGATATCGGATTAATTCGTTGTTGAGGATGTGTAAAGCCTGTCGTTTGCGGCTTATTTTCGTTTGGAAAAAGCTCGGGGTGGCACTCAATCAAATTCACCAAGGCGTCAAAGCAGCGGGGATCCAACGCACTGTTGAGAGACTCGCTCATAATGCTTAAGGTTTTACTTATCGGGATGGCACCGCGGTAGGGGCGGTCGGCGGTAATGGCATCAAAAATATCAGCGGTGGTGATAATACGGCTTTCTAAGGTAATTTCGGCTCCTTTAAGGCCTCTTGGATAACCTTTGCCATCTAAGCGCTCGTGATGAGCGGCACTAATAGCTGCGAGTTCGCCAAAAGCGGGAATTCGACCTAAAATGTCATGGGTATAAACGGCATGAAGCTTGACTGCGTCATATTCTTCATTGGTAAGCTTACCTGGCTTATCCAAAATACTATTGCTGACGCCTAATTTACCCACATCATGAAGTAGCGCCCCGCGTTTTATCCAACGAATACGCTGCTGTGTAAAGCCCATTTGTTCCGCCAGTAAGCTTGAATATAAACCCACTCTGGCACTATGTCCTGCGGTATAAGGGCTCTTGGCATCAACCACCTGACCATAAGCTTCGGCAATGTCATCATAAAAATCCTCATCTAGCTCATGTTCAAAGCCGCCAGGCTCGAGGGATAGAATGTGTCGATCTAGCTCGTTGGATGTCAGCATTGACCAAAACTCAGCATCCCTCGCTATGCGGGTAAATGCTGCGCTTAGCGCAGGATCAAACCAAGTGTGAGCTCGCTTTACTACTTCTGATATCGCAGCCTCGCTGCCGCCAGCTTGATGCATGACATCGACGACTTGAGCAAATAAAGCAATACGTGCATAGATAGGTATTTGTTCTCCTTGCAAAGCATCCGGTCTGCCGGAACCATCCCAGTGTTCATCTAGGGCGTGAATACCGCAAGCAACGTCTTCGGAAAAACGAAGTTGCCGGGCGATGTCGGCTCCTCGAGTACAGCGCGTTTTAATTAATTCTTGTGCTATTTCATCGCCATGGGTAAAAATATCTGAGATGGCTCGAAATCGACTTAATATACCTGCCTTGGTGCCAGTGTGGCGTAAGACAAACCTAAGTACTTGTGGCAGACTGCCGTCGACCCACTTAAACTCTCTCTTAAACGATAGATCGTCGGTTAGATACAGCTCACAAATGCGAGATGCGTTGCTGGAGCAACCTAAATCTTTCAATAGTAAAACATAATACAAGTTCCATAATTCTTGCTTATTTAGCCCTATCGCCTCACCCAATTTCATTCCGACCCAGCAACAGCGAATGCAATGACCAGCAGGCTGTCCCTCTGTAATATCAAGAGCATAGCTGAGTGAGCTAATTAGCTCTGATAATTTTAAACGTGGCATGCTATTCCAAATTGCGATTAAATGGTCGTTAATCAATATACTAGAAGACGAGTTATGGTTTGCACCCTCTTGACGTTTATTCTTTGGTAAGGTGTGGAACAGATCATTAATTTGCAGGGTGAGACGATGGAGATCATTGTATTAAATTGGCAGCAAACGCTAGCTATACGGCAAGCGGTGTTGTGGCCTAATCAACCGCAATCCTTTTCTCAAGTGAGCGGTGACGAGGATGCAAAGCACTATGGCGTGGTAATTGATGGCAAGTTGGTATCCGTTGCTTCGATTTTTTCGGACCAGCATGAGGCTAGATTGCGTAAATTTGCCACCTTAGCTGAATTTCAAGGTCAAGGCATTGGCAGTCGCTTAATTGAGCATATTTTGCAGCAGTTAGTTGATCAAGGTTATGAGCTATTTTGGTGTGATGCTCGTGAATCCGCTTTAGGTTTTTACCAGCGCTTTGGCTTGGTTGTTTCGGGAGAGCGTTTTTATAAAGCCGATCAAGCTTACTTTAAAATGGTCAAACGGCTGTAATCTAATTCATGTATTTTTGAGCGTTATTAGTTAATTTTGGCCTAGAAGCGGCAAAAATAGACTTTATGTTGCTTATCTAAACTTAAACCGAGCTGCTGTTATATGACTCGGCTTTCTACAATGACATCCCAGAAGGAGTTGAAATGTTGACTATTCCTATGATTAAGGCGTCGCTGATAAGTTTTGCTATCAGCGC
Organism: Motilimonas cestriensis; assembly: GCF_021295315.1. Lineage (GTDB taxonomy): Bacteria > Pseudomonadota > Gammaproteobacteria > Enterobacterales > CBDFNC01 > Motilimonas > Motilimonas cestriensis. Next base: position 63,881 of record NZ_JAIMJA010000013.1, read on the forward strand.
GACGCTAATGTTTGGCCTGAGTTTCTTACACTGGTACTGGGCAAATAGCGCTCCTCTCAATGAGTTATTATTTAATTATGCGCTAGTAGGGTTCTTGCTGGGCGGCATCATGTTCACCTCTTACTTTACCGGGCAAGATGTCGACCGCAATTTTAAAATGGAATTTTCTTGGTGGCCGCAGCCAAAAAACTCACCCATTGCCGGGCACTCGATGGCGATTATGGGTGGCCCGATGATGCTGGCCGCAGCCGCTATTATATTAGGGCTATATCAAATAGACTTTTAATCGCGTGCTTGAGCCCGGCGCTATGATCTAAGTTAAAGCGCGTATTCAGTCGTTCGATTAAAGTGGCAGTGAGTTAAAGGATAACGAGCCCACTGCCTTAATCACGGACGGAATAGGTAATACCGATGAGTAACAATCAAAACCCTTTGGCCATTCTCAAAGGCTTACTGCTAAGTCGCGACGCGTTTTTGTCGATGATTCTCCCGGCGCTGTTATACCTTGGCGTGTATCATTATGCTGGTTTACTTTACGCGGTATTAGTGTCAGGGATTTATGGCATTGTTATAAGCCTTACGCTGAAATCCTTAGGTCCAATCGCATTAGTATTTGCCCTGTTTGGCTTAATTGAATTGCTGATAGTGACCTTTACCCCTGCAGGCTGGCTGGTTGATGTCGTGTTTATTCAAGTGCTTGCAGGCGCGGTGAAATCGGCATTAGTTTTTTTAATTTTTTCTCTACTAGGTAAACCGATTCCTCGGTTGTTTGCCGAACTAGGCAGTCCCGATCTAAAAGAATGGGAATTTAGCCAAACTCCGCGTTACCAACAAATTTGGCAACAGGCATCCGCTATTTGGATTGTTGTTTACAGCTTAAAAGCGGCATTACTCTGGCTGGCTTATCCGATTGAAGAGGCTACGTTAGCCACCGTCAAGGTCGTGTCCGGTTGGCCGCTTCATGCTGGGCTATTGGTGGTGTTGGTCTATTTTGTACAATTTCAATTTGGCCGGGCAATGCAATATCAAGCGCAAGGCCAATAGATCCAAGCTCTAGCGCTAATTGCGGGCAATTGACGAGCATGAACTAAACTTAAAGTAGAATCAGAATTATCAGAGGTAATGAGGATGGCTGATTTTACAGAAACCATGCGCCGTAAAGGTAAGGCGGAAGAAGATATCTACTTTGCGCGATTAGATCGTCAGCTAATAGAGTCTATGCATCAAAAGCAAGGCTCAAAGCAACAGGAGCAAAATGAATCGGGTGAGTTGCTGCCAGATTTAGACGGTTAATTTTTCGGCGGGGTAAACGCTGCTCTGGCTTGCGCGACTTTACTGCGACTAATACATTCAGGCGTATGATCGTTAATCAACCCCATTGCCTGAATAAAGGCGAAGGCGGTGGTGGGGCCAACAAACTTCCAACCGCGTTTTTTTAACGCTTTGGCGAGGGCAACCGATTCGGCAGTGGTGGTTTGGCTTTGCGGGATACGGTCGGCGTCGGGTTTGGCTTCAAATTGCCAGAAAAAGGCGGCTAGTGATCCTGCTTCTTCAACCAGCGCCTGCGCGCATTTGGCATTGTTGATTACCGCTTCAATTTTACCGCGATGACGTACTATGCCGGCATCTTGTAGTAAACGTTCGATGTCGGCGTCATTAAACTGGGCAACTTTATTGAAATCAAACTGAGCAAAAGCGGCGCGAAAATTATCACGCTTATTTAAAATAGTGCGCCAGCTTAAACCCGACTGAAAGCTCTCTAAGCAAATCTTCTCAAACAAGCGTTGATCATTATCAACCGGGAAGCCCCACTCATGGTCGTGATAGGGCACAAACTCAGGTGCGCCGGCGCACCAAGCGCAACGCGGTAAGCCATCAGCGGCGATAAAAGGTTTATTCATCACTGGTTCCTTTTCTTGGCGGGTGATCAGATACGATAATTTGTAGCGAACCATACTCGATGGTGGCTGGCCTTAGTCGCGCTGAGGCTAACTAGCTGACAACCATAAAGGATGATGTGCAAAATGTCAGCTAGGAAAAAACAGTTTTAGTGAGAATGGGCTCGCAAACTACGGCGCGACAATAACGACCTCAAGGGTGCCTAAATAGTTTGCACTAAGGTGAACGTGATCGCCCGGCTGCAAAAAGCGTTGGTCAGCTAGGCTGTCGGCGATATATTGTTCAAGAATATAGTCAACTGGGCCGGAATCTAAAAATGATAAACTAGCCAGCCACATCATTGAGCGAGTGAGCTTATAACTGAAGTTTGGCGTATTGTAGACCACTCCTTCTGGCGTGCCTGTTAGTAGGTTTTGTCCTTGTTGAATCCCTCCTAAAGGTGTCAGTGGCACTACGCGACTTTGGTAGCGCCAGTTAGCTTGCTCGCCTTGCTCTAAAATACGCTCTACTAATTCGTTAGGAGGCATCAACATTTTGCTCACGCTGCTAAATTGACGCTTGTTGCCGTTCACATAAGTGGACAGATTAATTTCAGATAACAAGTGTTGCCAATCTTGAGTGACGACCAGGTAAGGCCCTGTCGGCATTAGATGGCCACCACTTTTAGCATCAGAAAAACCATGTCCTGACGTCACGTTATCAACATCTATTTTACGCAGTAGCTCGGCGCGGTCGGTGAAATCCCCACACAGAAATACGCCGGTGTTGGCTTGCTCAAAATCTAGCATGGATGTGATATCACGGTCCCAGCGCAAACAAAGCTCCACTTCATAATCAAGTAGCACCTTTGGCTGCAGGACGATTTGGCTCTCGCTAGGCTGTGGGATGGCAAATTTAGGGAATAAAAACACTTCATCAATATCAGCTTCTTCACCATGAGCAAGATAGTTGGCGCCTGCGGCAATGTGCGCGGTATGGCTGCCCCCTGCGGCTAATAACTGGCTGTGTTGATAAAGCGTGATGGCAGGATAGTTAGCTTGCGCGAGTAATTTTTCATAACCTTGTTGACGCACTAATTGCATGGGATCGTTTGGGTATGAATTAAAAATGTCACTTAAATTAATCGCTTTGACACTTTTCTCTGTGTCGTGCAATACGAGTAACGTTGCTCTTTTGTTCTCATCTTGTTGAATTTGCGCCAAGGTTAACCCTTTATCTAGCGGCGCTAATGTATTGGCTTGAGTAAATGTATGGGTGCAAAAAAACAGCAATACAGAGGCTGCCTGTAATAATTTTGATGGTACTTTCATGATTTCCTCCTCAGTGTGTGGATTCAAGATAGCGCGACGTTTGTCGCAGCTTTGTCACAAGTAATGGCTTTTTATAGGTGCCAGTGGAGGGCAGCATGCGGGTATTAATAGTGGAAGATAACGCCGATATTTCGGCTAAAAGATAGCGCGACGTTTGTCGCGCTTGGTCACAAGTAATGGCTTTTTATAAGTGTCAGTGGAGGACAGCATGCGGGTATTAATAGTGGAAGATAACGCCGATATTTCGGCTAAAAGATAGTGCGACGTTTGTCGCGCTTTGTCACAAGTAATGGCTTTTTATAGGTGTCAGTGGAGGACAGCATGCGGGTATTAATAGTGGAAGATAACGCCGATATTTCGGCTAATATTGGCGACTTTTTAGCGATGCTAGGCCATCGTGTTGATTTTGCTTATCACGGTAAAGCGGCGCTGACGTTATTGGCGCAAGAGCGTTTCGATGCCATGGTGTTAGATGTGATGATGCCGGTAATGGACGGCATTAATGCTTGCCAGCAGATCCGACAAAGTGAATATGCCAGTATGCCGATTATTTTTGTTACGGCCCGCGACACTTTGGCTGATAAATTAGCAGGCTTTGATGCTGGCGGCGATGATTATCTGGTTAAACCTTTTGCGCTACCAGAGTTGGCGGCCCGTCTTGAGTCGATAGTGCAACGAAAGCAAGGCCTGAGAGCGCCGAAAATTACCGTTGCAGGGCTTAGTTATGACAAACTAAATCAGCAGGTTAGTTATCTGGATCAGCCATTAAACTTAGACCCAGTGCAAGTTAAGTTGGTTAAAACCTTGCTCAGTCATGCCCCTGCTATAGTCTCAAAGCACGATTTGTCCTATGCCTTATGGCAAGACGAAGACGTGGAGGGGAGTGCGCTGCGTACCCATATTTACCGTTTACGTAAAACCCTCCCTGTTGGCCTATTAGAAACCGTGCGTGGTAAGGGGTATCGCATTCATGCTGCTACTTAAAAAGTGGTTTACTCGTAGTTTACGTAACCAAATATTTGCCACCTTGGTGTTTTTAGTCTCGTTATTTAGTGCAGCTATTTGGCTTATTTCATGGGCCGGAACTGAGTTGGCGGCAGATTCGTTTATTAATAACAAGCTTAGCCAAGCGATGGCACAACAAATTGAATTATCCCTTTCCCAAGGGGCCATCATCCATATTGATGACGGTGTTTGGCAAAGTTATTTAAGTACCGATAAGCAGTTACCGCCATTTCTAGCAGCGCTTAATCAAGCTGGGGTACATGAGTTTGAATCCCTTAATGTGCATGTTGCTATGCAGCCATCGCCTTATGCTAGTCAAACCGATGTCTGGTTTTATTTGCTTTATTACCCTGATCGCGACCCCAATAGAGTGAACTATGGCGCGCGAGTACAGCAATTTGTGTTGTATTTGGTGCTGTTGATGTTTGCGGTTGGCGTGGTGATTGCCCATCAGTTAGCGAGGTTAGTCAGCCGGCCTATTTTGCTGCTACAGCAACAAGTGAGTGCTGCAACCCCGAATAAACCGCCACCATTAATGGTGCGAGACGATGAAATTGGTCAACTGAGCTTGCGCTTTGTCAGTGCATTTGAGCGCCTGAGTTGGTTTATCGTGCGAGAGCAAAACTTAACCCGCTATGCTAGCCATGAACTTCGTACTCCCATTACGGTGATCCAAGGGGCGTTAGACGTGATGCACTACGCGCCAAATTTAACGGCGGCGCAGCCTGCTATTCAACGCATCGAGAAAGCAAATCAAAACATGGCCGCTTTAGTGGCAACTTTTTTATCGTTGGGACGAGAGGCAGTCGGTGATAATTTAACGAGCCAGTCACTAGTGTTGTGCCTTGAAGAGTGTTTGCAACATCAAGCCTATCTACTACAAGAGCGAAATGTCGACTTATCGATGGATATTAACTTGTCCAACCACAACGTGGTTTCAGTCTATGCCAAGGTGATCATTAATAACTTATTACGTAACGCATACAGTTATTGCGAGCAAAGCGTTAGGGTGGCATTACAAGGTCAGCGGCTACTTATCACAAACGATGTCGCCAATGAGCCCAACGCCGGTTTTGGCCACGGTAAGCATATAGTGGCTGATATTTGTCACAAAGTGGGTTGGTTGCAATATCAGCGACAAGTGGGCGAACAGTATTATTGGCTGGTTTATTTCTAATCCCGCAGGGTTGTGACATGGCTGTGACAAAGAGACGAGTAGAGTGATGCTCGCTATCTCATTCACACAGCAGGGAACAACGATGAACAAAATCTTATCATTTGCTAGCTTAGCTATATTATTTGCCACTTCAGTTAGTTATGCCGCTGAACGCGAAGTGGGTTGGCACGGCCAAGTCAGTGCCCATGTCGGAATGATGCAAAAGAAATCACAGTTTAATACTGACGAGAATAAAACCATTACACAGTTGGGCGCAGCGCAAGAGCAGGGTAACTCAGTGTTAGTGTTTCCGATGTGGGATATTAATTATGGTTTGCAGCAAGTGGCGGGAGAGTTTTACTTCCAATCAGATTTAGCTGGTATGGCCAGTAATTTTTATATGGAAGCGGGTTACCGCCATTATCTAACCGATGGCTCTCGTCTTGGTTTCGGCGTTATTCCGGGTGTGCTAGGCCGTGAAACGTGGCAAGACCCTTATTTACTTGGCGCTGAGCGACAAACAACGGATGCCGTTATTAGAGGTTTGGTCGTCAATTATGACAATATTGGGGGGTCGTCATTTTCAATTGAGCTGGCGGCGGGTCAGCGTGAGTTAGATGAAGAAAAAAGTGGGGCCAGTGTTAACGTCGATTCAAATTTGCTCGTGCGTGAAGGAGACTTATATTACGCCCAACTAAGCCAGCAGTGGAATTTGTCTGCCGATATGGGCCTAGAGTGGCAATTACATTATTTACAAGATAATGCTGACGGCGCAGCAATGGAAAATCAACGCTATGGTTTAGAAGTGGAATTCACAAAAACCTTCGGGCGCCATATCCTACTTGCCGGTGGTCAATTCTATCGCCAAGACTATCAAGCTAGCCATCCAGTTTTTTTACGCAAGCGTCAAGATGACTTAATGGGGTTGTCTGGTACTTATGTGTACGCCGCACCATTCAATTGGCCGCAAACATTATTGATTGCCCGTATCGGTTGGGATAATCGTGATTCGAATATCGACTTTTATAATGAGGAAGAGGTGTTAGCGACCGTGGGAATGAGCTATCAATTCTAATCCAAATTGTTATGCGACACTGTGGTACTGAATGTGATTTGCAGCACTACGATATGTTAACGTGGAGCTTCTGAGCATCATCATAGTGCTCACTTAGCCGCTATCATTTATCTTTACACCGATTCGCGGCAAGATAAGCCATAGCACTTTAAGTTTTATAGCAGGAGCAGAACATGGCGCATACTTTAGTGATAACGGGAGCCAATCGTGGTATCGGCTTAGCCTTAGCGCAGCTTTATCATCAGCAAGGCTGGAAAGTGATCGGTGTCTGCCGTCAATCTTCCGCTGAGCTTAACGCGATAGCGAGCCAAGTAATTAGTCACATTGATCTGACGTCAGATGCTGATGTGGCGGCCATGGCGCAGCAGTTACAGGGGCAAACTATCGACTTGTTGATCAATAATGCTGGCCTACTCGGTGATGATGTTTTGGGCGACATTGATTTTGATAGCATCCGCCAGCAAATGGAAATTAATGCCTATGCCCCCTTGCGAGTAACGCAAGCGTTGTTGGGTAATTTAAAGTCAGGCAGTAAAATCGGCAATATCACCAGTCGTATGGGCTCGATTGCCGATAATGATTCCGGTGGTCGTTACGGTTATCGTGCGTCAAAAGCGGCATTAAATGCGTTTGGTAAATCATTAGCACAAGATCTTAAGCCGAAAGGTATTGCGGTGGCACAATTGCATCCTGGCTGGGTTAAAACGCGAATGGTGAATTTTGGTGGCTTAATCACCCCAGAGCAATCGGCGCAGGGGTTGTTTCAGTTATTACAGCAACTCACCCTCGCAAACACGGGTGGCTTCTGGCATACCAATGGTGAAGACTTGCCTTGGTGAACCCAAACAAATAAGGCGGCTAGTGCCGCCTTATTAAATCCTTTTTTCAGTCGTGTTTTATTTCGCGCCTTTAACAAAAGCCACCGTCATACCGACAAATAACATCCATGCAGCTAAGTAGATCATTGTTTCTCCTTCTTGCCCATAGGTAGGTATCAATATAGCTTACTGGTCTGTTTCTGCTATTTGCTGGCTCACATGTTCGGCAAAAGGCTAATAAATTTCCGATAAACAATGGCTTTTTACCCCTCAGTTGAAAGCTAATGGATTGAATAAAAGAAGGTTTAAATTGCCAATGATGGTTGCTTATATTTTAGTCAATTTTTTGTGGTGTAGGGTAGGTAAGCTCATTAATGGAGAATAAATTGCAGCAGGCTTCTTTTGACTACCAGCATTGTTATTCGGTCTGGCAGCTGTTATCCGAATTATATTTAGACAATGAGCTGGAGCAGCAGACCTTGGTATACTTGGCACAGCGGTTAAAAAATACTGAATTTAGTTTAGTTCAGCTTGAACAGATGTTATTAACGCAGGTGCACCCAGTATTGCATTGGAACTTATTAAGTGTGGCTGGTGAATGGACATACTTTGAAGCGACCAGTTTGCAAGATGCGATAAACGATTATTTAACCGAGCAGCAAAGTGTTCGGGGTAAATTAAAACACTTGGTTACTTGGCCATGGCGGCGCTACAGCCAAACCTTAGTGAGTCAGGATTGGCTGCGAGTAAAGGCATTATATGAAGATCTAAAACCCTAATTTAGCTTGAATATGTTCGATAAACTCACTCAAGCCTTGCTGGTCTATTTCAGTGAAGCGATTAAGACTTGGGCTATCGATGTCGAGCACGGCCACCGTTTGGCCGTCTACATTAATCGGCAGCACTATTTCAGACTGGCTAGCCGCATCACAAGCGATATGGCCGGGAAATTCATGCACATCAGCAATACGTTGGATCGTGTTGCTCCTAAACGCTTTGCCACACACACCTTTATCTAAATCAATACGCACGCATGCTACATTGCCTTGAAAAGGTCCCAATACCAGTTGCTCTCCTTTGTGTAGATAAAAGCCGACCCAGTTTATGTCACTTAAGTTCATATTGAGTAACGCGCTGATGTTAGATAGGTTAGCAATAAGATCTGGCTCGTCTTCGATTAATGCCAGTGCTTGTTGAGTAAGTAGCTGATAGTCTTTTAATGAATTCATATGATTGGCTGTTAATTATGGGTTTGATAGTCGTTATTACAGCATATTTTACTGGGTATTTTCGATAACATATCATTTTGAGTTACTTAAATTCGTAATATCAATATTGCCCCTACTTGGTTGTGCCAGTGGTTTAGGTTTGTTGTAGGAGATGTATTTATACCGCGAAAATAGCGCGTGCGGGTATGAGATTCGCGATATAAATATCACTCCGACAAAAAAGTCAGCTAGTTATTTGTGATGGGTCAGTAGGATCTGTATTTATACAGCGAAAAAACAGAGCGCAGGGAAATGATGATCGATAAAGCATCGGCGGAGCATTATACATGGGGTGGCCAATGTGACGGTTGGCACTTGGTGAAGTCACCCAATCTAAGCGTTATTCAAGAGCGCGTGCCAAGTGGTTGTGTTGAGGTGAAGCACTATCACCAGAAAGCTGAGCAGTTCTTCTTTGTGTTGTCAGGTGTTGCCACGCTAGAGGTGGCTGAGCAGGTGTTTTCCCTTACGCCACAGCAAGGCCTGCATGTCGCTGCGGGTGTAGTACATCAATTGCGTAACGAAGCGGAACAAGATTTAGTGTTTTTAGTGACTTCTACTCCACCCAGTCATGGCGATAGAGTTGAGGCCGTTTAATTTAAGAATAAAGATCAGGTTGTTAAAGGAATAACAAATGCAGCAGATTTATCTATTTGATTGGGGCGACACTTTAATGGTGGATGACTTGAGTCAAACCGGACACATGAAAGATTGGCCTGCAGTATCGGAAGTGGCGGGTGCAGCCGAGATGCTCGCTGCGCTTTCGCAAACAGCCGCAGTTTATGTGGCTACGGGGGCTGAAAATACTAATCCCGAATTGGTGCAAGCTGCATTTAAGCGCACTAGTTTAAGTTCTTATATCACCGGCTACTTTTGCCCCGATAATGTGGGGTTTGCTAAATCATCAACACAGTATTACCGCACTATTGCCACTATGCTAGGCGTGGCGGCCAACGAAATAACCATGGTCGGTGATAATCTAACCCGTGATGTGTTACCTGCTCTTGAGGTAGGGATGAAAGGGGTATGGTTTAACCCCAAGCAGCTGGAAAATACGTTAGCTGTTAAGGAAATTTATTCATTAGATGAATTAATAGGTGAGTGATGGAATTAACAAGTTTAGTGGGCAGCTGGGTGTTAATCGGCAGTGTGGCGATCAATAGTGAGGTGGCTTTTATTGGTGAGGATACCGACCCAAATGGGGTTGGCAATTGGTTAAATGGTCGTGCGGGTGAGCTGGTAGGGCAAATAAAAACGGTTAATGGTTTAACTTTAACTATTGCTGATAATGGCGCTTTTACGGAAGTGAAAACCGGCAAACTTAGTATTACTTGGTATGATCAAGAAGGCGTGCTGGAATCAGAGGTTGAGCCCTTTAATGGTACGCTGGTGCTAAAAGGAGAGGGAGCTTTTCTAGTGGCTGAAGCAATACCTAACTGGGCGCAGCCAACTGCAAATGACTATGGTGTGGCTTTGCGCTATGACGATGGCGACACCATTATTGCAGAATGGCTTGAATGCATTGATAACCGTTTAGTACGTACGGTGAACGTGGTAACCGACGAGCTGTATTTAGATCGCATCGTGATGGTTTATCAAAAATCTTAATAATATTTAGCTTACCTAAGCTTGGATCTAGCTCGTAGATATTTATCCAAGCTTAGGCTATTTCATTTATTTATAATTAATAAACGTATACTGCACCCGCTGTGTCAGCAATAGCGCTGGCGGTGTCTTCATTGTACTTATCGGTACCGTCTGCACCCACCGCGAGGGTGCTGCCATCTCCACTCAGCGCTAAGCTTTTACCAAAGAAAGTAGCGGCTAGTATCTCTTTGGATTTTAAGAATGTACCGCTGTCCCAGGCATTGCCTTGTCGCTTAAACAAATATACAGCGCCTGATTTTTCTGCACTGGTGTCGCTGGGACTTTCAATCAGCCCTGAATTGTCAGATTTGTCGCCAACAACAAGAAACTGGCCGTCATCACTCAAGCTAACGCTACTACCAAAATTATTCAGTATGCTGAGATCCGCTATTTGAAGAGTTTGACTATGCTGCCAATTGTTTGCTTCTTTATACTCGTAGATATATGCACCACTTTCGGCCCACTGCTGGTTGCCATTTGCACCGACTACTAAGGTTGAGCCTTGGCTATTAAGGTCGAGGTCTAAACCAAATGACTGATTTGGCCCTGGTGCCGCTGAAGCAAATGCACTTTTTAGCTGTAAGTTGTTGTTAGTATCGGCATGGTATATAAATACTCGTCCGGTATTTCTATGCTCTGGAAGAGAGTCATGAGGCGCACCGACAGCCATTATTTGGCCATTTGTACTTAAAGCAATACTCGCACCAAAATTGGCATAACGTCTTAGTGTGTTAGGTTTTAGATATTGTGCTACTTGCCACCCATTGTCTGCTTGGCGGCGGAATATGTATACCGCACCCGAGTCTTCTAGGCTGTTATCAGCTGGTTCAGCAGCATTGGCGGCATCGTCGCCAATTGCGCCAATAGCTAAGGTGTTACCATCACCGCTAAGCTCAACTCGGTAACCAAAGCTATCATTAAACTCAATGTTAGAGCTTGCTTTGAGATATTGAGTTTGTTGCCAGTTATTGTTGCTTCGCTCAAAAATATAGACGGCGCCTGCAACATCCGCGAAGTTTTCTTCTGGTTTAGCCGCGCTAGTTGAAGCTTCGCCAATGGCGCCAATCGCCAAAGTGTTGCCATCATCACTAAGGCTAAGGCTGGCACCGAACCAATCCCAGTTACCGGCATTATTTGCTTTTAGGTAAGCCTGTTGCTGCCAACCGCCATTGGGCTGTCGAGTGTAAACGTAAACCGCTCCGCTATTATTGAGAGATTCATTTTCACCATCTTCCATTGGTGAGCCAACAGCTAATGTATTGCCATCTTTACTTAAGCTGACGTACTGGCCAAAAGTATCTTTTAGCTCGGCATTGGAGGCTATCACTTTGGCACTCGATTGAACTAGCTGGCCAAGATCAATACTGAGTTCATTTGAATTAGTATGGCCTGTAGCATTGCTAGCTCGGATGAAGTAGGTGGGGGTGGTTACTGCTTTAGCTTGATAGGCTGCTAGATTAACTTGGTTTTCTGCAGAGGTCGCCAAGACCAGGCAAGGATTTACCGTGTCTTGTTTTAAGCAAACGTCGTATTGCGCGGCATATTTTGATGCTTGCCAACTAAGCTGAATTTGACCCGTTTGCTCTGGTACAGCGCTAACGTCAGTAATATTAAATGCGCTGGGAGCGTGCGGTTCTGGCGTAATAGGCGCTTGAGTTGGCTCTGGTGTAACAGGTACAGGGGGATTAGGCTCACGTTCAGAGCCGCCGCCACCGCCGCCGCAGGCAGATAAAAAGCTAACGGCGGCGGGCAGAAAGATGACCCTCAATAGCCGAGTTAGGTGGGTAGGTTTCAACATACACAGTTCCTTTATATTTAATTTTTTGCAAATATTTATTAAGTTAAAAGTGACTTTGACCATTATATTTATTAGTTTATAAGTTCATGTTTGACAGTTGCTTAGGTCCACTTTTAGTTGTTGGTGCTCGGTTAGGTCTAAAGTAATGAAATTGTAATATTTGTGTCAAATACTAACAGTTATCAATAACTCTATAACAGTGTGTGACGATTCGTCAATAGGCGACGGAAGTACTAAAGAGTAGGTAGCAAATTTTTACAATTGAAGGGGTGGGTATGTTGATTGGTTTTCATCACGTGGCGATTATTTGTGCCGACTATGAAGTTTCCAAGCATTTTTATCACAAAGTGTTGCGGCTACCTATTTTGGCTGAGCACTATCGCGCAGAGCGTGACTCGTTTAAATTGGATTTACAGCTACCTGATGGCGGACAATTAGAGCTTTTTTCCTTTCCTAATCCTCCGCCAAGACCCAGTCGACCTGAGGCGCAAGGGTTAAGGCACTTGGCGTTTAAGGTGGATGATGTTGTTGCAGTGGCGGAATACTTACAGGCTCAGCAAGTTGCCGTTGAACCGATTCGAGTTGATGAATATACAGGTAAACAATTCACCTTCTTTCAAGATCCTGATGGCTTACCCTTAGAGCTTTATCAATATGACTAACTGGTTGCAGCTGATGATAGCCCAAGAAGAAGGGTTAATGAGACAAATGCGGCTTTGTCGGTAGACTCATTTCACAGAGTAGATAACATGAAAACATTTATTGTTCCGAAATCATTACATGAGGTTTTTGGCGAGCGGCAAACTTGGCTGGAAGTGACTGGCGTTGTGTTGTTTGCATTGTTGGGGTCGAGCTTAATTTATGGGCTGCTTTATACCCCTATAGCGGAGCTGAGTCTTTGGCGAAGTGTGATTGCTTGGTTATTGATAGCCGATATTTTGGCGGGTTGCATTGCTAATTTTTCTCGGGGTACCAGTCAGTTTTATGGTGTTCGCGCATCTGGTCGCTGGCTGTTTATCGCCATTCATTTTCACCTCATTGCGGTAGCTTGGTTATTAGGTGAGCCGATACTGGCGATGGGTTACATTTGGGCCTACACGATTGCAGCAGCAATTATCGTTAACTTATTACAACAGTATCGCTATCAGTTATTTATTGCCGCTAACTTAATTGCTTACGGCTTGATTTTGATTGTCGCGCTAGCACTGCCGAGTTGGCTGATGTTGGTTAGTATTTTATTTATGCTCAAAGTGGTGTTTAGTTTTGGTGTCGATCATTTTGCCCATGAACGAAGCTGATCAGCCTTTGCTCATTACTGGGTTAATCACCCATTAATGAGCAAAATTGATTTTGTTCGCTAGCAGCAGGCTTAGTAGAGCTGAGGCTATTACTCTATCGTTGAATTACGTTGTGCCACTAAGTCACTAAAATACTGTACAAACTCAACTTCATGGCCATCAGGATCGATAAAGTACACGTTTTGTCGATAGGGATGCACGACACCTGGGTTGGCAATTTCAAACCCAGCAGCAGTTAGCCTTGCTATCACCCCTTTAATATCATTGGTTTCAAACGCAAAATGAGCTAATCCCACTTGATGGCCAGCTAAATCACGTCCATCCTGATCACCATTGTCGGCAAAGGCGATGTATAAATCATCACAACCAAAGTGTGCCCAATTTCTGGGCTTGCCACTCCACTCTGACTGACCACTATCGCGAATTTTCCACTCTGGAAAGGCCGCTTGATAAAAGGTTAAGGCGCGCGGGATATCGCGTATCACTAAGTTTAAATGCTCTAATCTTACCATTGTTGCTTCCTCTCATTTGTTATTAAGTAAAGTAAATTGTTTATTTAATGTGTAAGTTAACGGCAAACAAAAATTAAGTAAACAAAAAACTTTACTTAATTTTATTGCCACGAAATAATACTTAGCATAGACAAGCCGTTGCAGTGGAGCAGTATGAGTAAGTTAACAAAAGCTGGTCGAACCATACTTCAGTTGTTGAAAGAGCGTGGCGACATGACCGTGAAACAGTTGGCCGAGAAGTTGGAAATGACCACCATGGGCGTGCGTCAGCACCTGCAACAGCTTGAGCAAGAGGGCGAATTAGTCAGTTATGATGAAAAAGCCCTGCGTGGTAGGCCAACCCGTTTTTGGCAACTGACACCTGCCGCGCAGCGCCACTTTGAAGACCGCCATGAAGAGCTGACAGTGCAGCTGCTTATTTCGGTAAAACAAGTATTTGGTGAGCAAGGTTTAGATAAACTTATTGCGCAGCGAGAAGCAGATTCACTCGCGTTATATCAAGATCGTATCTTGCCTTTAACCACGGTAAAAGCGCGCTTAGATAAACTGGCAGAGATGAGAGAGCAAGAAGGTTATATGGCCAGCGTGGAACAAAATGAGCAGGGATATTTGTTGCTAGAAAATCATTGTCCGATCTGTGCGGCGGCAACTGCCTGCATGGGTTTTTGTCGCTCTGAACTCAGTATTTTCCAGTCTCTTTTTCAAGATTTAGCAGCTGTGACTCGCACCGAACATATTATCGAAGGGGCCAGGCGCTGCGCTTATCAGGTGACTCCAATATGACTAGTTTAAAAAATGATGAAATGTTCGCGTTAGCCGCATTAAAACAAGCTCTTAAACAATATCGTGAACTTGAAGATGCAACTTGGCAAGCCATGCAAAATATTGTGCGGCTACGCCGCCTAAACAAAGGGCAAGAGTTATACCAAGCAGGCCTTACACCACGTACCTTTGCTTTTGTTTACCAAGGATTAGTACGCGCTTATGCCCTAGACGAAAAAGGCGCTGAATATAATAAAAAGTTCTTTATGGAGGGGGAGTTTCCTGGCTCGATGAGTGCTCTGCTAACAAATACCCCTTCGCAGGTCACTATTGCAGCGCTTGAGCCGAGTATGATTCTTGAAATTGATTTTGCTGCCTATCGCAAGTTACTGGTGCAACACCATGACTTAGCTTTATTTCAGATAGCCTACTTAGAAAAAAACTGGCTACTGGAAAAAGATGCCCGTGAAATTGAATTGGTGCTCTCTGATGCTAGCCAACGTTATCAACGCTTTCTGACTGATCACGGCCAGTTAGCGGCGCGTTTAACCCAATACCAGATTGCTTCTCATTTGGGGATCACGCCAACGCAATTAAGTCGGATACGTAAACAAATAACGGCAGATTAGCTTACTCAGAGTAAGGTGTGAAGCTGCGTAAATTTTTACTGAAAATTTCGTTTTCAAGGATGAAAACGCAAAGTGTATAGGGAGATATTCACCGCGTTTTTGCAGGGGAAATATACTATTTCCTTATCCAGAACTCGGGTTAAATATTTTGTTTTCGTCAACCTATGTAAATGAGCGCGCTCTTGCTTCTCGCTAAGATGATCTTATCAACCTTACAGAAGGAATAAATAGATGACTTTACTTACCGCTTTAAATTGGCGTTACGCTGTTAGACGTTTTTCTGATCAAGTTGTCACAGAAGATCAACTGGAACAATTACTGCACGCGATAGTATTAAGCCCGTCTTCCTACGGCTTACAGCCCTATCGTGTATTAGTGGTAAAAAATCAAGCATTACAACAACAGCTGGTTGCCCATGCTTATGGTCAAGATAAGGTTGCTGACTGCTCGCACTTATTGGTGCTAGCTGCCGACACAGATATTGGCGAGACGACGGTTGCGCGCTATTTTGAGAATTATGTTAAAGCCAATGGGCAACAAGCCGATCCGAATGCATTGGCTAACTATCGCGACCATCTATCGAGTGCTCTTGCGGCAAAATCGCCACAACAGAAACAACAGTGGGCTGCAGAGCAAGTTTTTATTGCATTGGGCAATTTAGTCACCAGCGCCGCTTTGTTGAATATTGATGCGTGTCCGATGACGGGGTTCGATGTAGCAGGCTTTAATCAAGTACTGGGTTTAGGCGAACTCGGATTAACAGCCACAGCCATTTGTCCGATCGGTTATCGTCATGCTGACGATAAAAATGCCGAGCAAGCGAAAGTGCGCCGCTCATTGGCTGAGTTTGTAATTAGAAAATAGGAGGTCGAGATGGCTTATTTTCCGCTATTAGCGTTTATTGCGGGTGCCGCTATTGCTACTCAGGGTGGCATGAATGCGCAGTTGGGTATGCTACTAAAAAACTCCCTAATGGCAACCGCGGTGGCTTTTTTACTGAGTAGTGTGTTGGTTGGCAGTGTGTTGTTGTGGTCAAACAAAGTTTGGCCCACAAGCGAGGTGTTACGAAGTATTCCATTGCCGCTCTGGTTTGGCGGCACGCTTAGTGCGCTAGGTGTCGCGCTATTTTATTACCTGATCCCGAAAATGGGTGCCGGCAATATGATGGCTTACGCACTGGCGGGGCAAATTATTATTGCCATGGTAATCAGCCATTTTGGTTGGTTTGGCTTGCCTGTTTCGGCTATTGATGGCCGTAAAATTATGGGCGTGGTGGCGTTATTGGTTGGCGTTGGCTTAATTAATGGGCTGGGAAAATAGGCGAAAGTGACTGACTTTTAGAGCTTGTGCCAAATCAAATTAATCTTGATATTTTGATGACTTAAATATGGGTTTTTGCTAAATTTGCTAACTTTTTTAATTTCTAAATGTTAAGTATATGGCCGTATTAGCTTTTATCGTAAGTATTGTGATTATCGTCTGCTCTCTTTCTGCTCACCTTAGCTTTAGCTCAGGTAAAAGGGCAGCGAAGGCCAAGCTTAATAGTTTAGGCCAGAATACCCCGCCTAAGCGCGATATGACGCTTACCGAACGTAGTGCGTTAAAAGATAAGTTTGGCTTTGAGCCTAGCAGTACTGAGGTTTATGAGATTTATGGTGAAGTATCGGGTTCAACACTGACCAATAATGGTGTCGAAGCTGAGCTGTTTTTCACCCTCGGTGGATATCTAGTCAACATACCTGAGACGGCAAGGCCCTATTTGCAGGTAGGGGATAATATTGCCGAAGTGGCACATGAAAATGATAGCACTTGGCTTATTTCATTAAACGAAGTTTGGCATGTTACGGAAGACGTGGCCGAGCAGCAGATGCGTGATCTTAATAGTGAAAAAATTGATAAGGCCGAAGTGGGCCAACTTGAAGAGAGCGACATCGAAATACTCGGTAAACGTGAGGCAACCCCAACTGAGCGCCAGCAATTAAAACCTTATAGTTGGGGCATTGGCAGTATGATCACTGTGCTGTTAATCATGGGATTATTCACGCTGTTATTTGACCCTTTCTCTCCGGGCTTAGCCGTTGGTGTCGGCTTGCTGTTGCTGCCCTTGAGTTATTGGTTATTTCGCCGTATTCGCGGTGCTTACCCGACCAGTGTGTCCATCACCAAGATGAGTGGGAAAATTTATGGTGTGGAATTTAATGGCGATCATATTCGGGTACACTTTCAACCGCCACAGTTAACCATGGCCTCCTCGTATTCTTATATTGCGCCAGCGCATTGGCTTGAACCTTTAGCAGAACAAGCACAAAACTTTGTTAAATTTGAGGTTTATCCTGAAAGTGAAAAGTTGGTTTCTATCGGTCGCGACTTTTCTTTAAGCGCAGAGCAACCTAAGCCTAAGCCGCAATTTGCACGCCATATTAGTATGCTGATTGCCGTTTTGATCTTTTTCAAACTGGTGTGGAGCATGGTTGATATGCCTGTTTTTAATGCTAGCTTGGCGCACCTTTGGCACGAGCGCCAATTGGTTGCTAACGGTGTATCGGAGTTATTAGCGCAGCAACCGCAAGTAGGAGATGGTGTCGTGTTGTCAGGACCTCGCCAGTGTATAAAAGGGGAGGCACACAATTGGGATAACGCTGGTTTCGCCTTATGCCAACGTTTTTATTTACTTGATCGTGCATTACCTACAATCAGTTCGACGGAAGACAGTGTTGAACAAACTAAACTGGCATTTATTAATAGCTATAACAAAACTGATCTCACTCCACAGCTAAACTCGATGATTTATTTACGGTTGCAATTGGTCATGCTGCAAAAGGGCGAGCATATCGCAGCCAAATCAGACACGCGGGGACTCGATGGTAGCTATTTTACGGCGATGACTGAGTTATTTACGCCCGTTTGTGATTACTCGAAACATTGTCCTGAGATGAAAGAGGCATTAATAGAGCAGTGGCAGCAGCTATTAGCGGAGTTGGATGAACCTAGTACCTGCTTTGAATACTGCTGGCAGCAAATGGTGGCGGGTGAGCATGCAGATGCTTATCTCATTGCCCACAAGCGTGATACTTACAAGCTAGAGCAAGCCATGGCGTCGGTTTATAACGATATTCGCCAGCAACTGATTGATATCGACCTTAACCGCCCACAGCCTGAGCCTGCCGTTTTAGTTCGCTTAACAACTGACACACAGGCACCGGAGAAAATTGGCGAATTATATGATGATTTAAGTAGAAGATTTAGCATCAAGGCTTTGACTACTTACCGTGAATACCTCAATGCAGCGTCACATTTTAGTGGCCTTGAAGGTATTATTATTGCTATTGAAACCACGGAACAGGGCCAAGTGTTAGTGTTAGAAACCGATTTAACCAAGCAAGATTTAATGCAGCAGTGGCTGATTTTAGGGTTATTGGTTGTGCTATTAGGGCTAGCCTTGATGCATATCGCACGTATTGTGTGGTTGAAGGCTTTTCAGCCCGAGTAGTGGAGCGCTGAGGCCAATTGGGGAGCAAGTGCTCCCCGTTGTTTTATTAGTCTTTATGAGAAAGGGTAAATTGCGCTAATAGCTGATTTAACTGCTCTGATAGTTGCTCTAGATTTAAACTAATATCGCGGCTTTCGCCAGCCGATTGCGAGGTGTCATTGGCCTGTTCGGTGATCATCAGTATTTGGCTTTGAACTTGTTCACTCACCTGAGCGGTGGTTAAAGTTTGTTGCCTTATTTGATCGGTGTGGTTAAGGATATCTTGCATTGCACGCATGGCGTCGCTCATGGCTTGGGACAAGGTTTCAATGTCTGTTGCGCGCTGATGTGCTGAATCACTCACATCATCCACGGCTTGCAATGATGCTACGCTACCTTGTTGAAATTCATTAATAATACTTTCGATATTGCTGGTGGCGTCACTGGTTCGGCTAGCTAATACACGCACTTCATCGGCGACCACGGCAAAACCACGGCCTTGTTCGCCAGCACGAGCAGATTCAATCGCGGCATTTAATGCTAATAAGTTGGTTTGTTCGGCGATACTTTTGATGGTTGCCAAAATAGATGACACTTGCTCTGTTTGTTGGTTAAGTTGACTGATACGTTGTTTTACATCATCGATGTTGCTTACTAAGCCATTGATTTCAATGCTGGCATGGTGTGCTTGTTTGGCACTGGTCGCAATCGTCGTCGTTGTTTGGGTGACGAGTTGCGATGCTTGCTGCGTGGCTTCGCTGGCATCTTGCTGTTGCTGCTGCATCTCTTCAATATTACGTTGTACATGTTGGGTTTCTTGCATTTGATTACTCGCCGCGTTATCAGTGGTGCTGGATACCTGAGTGAGCCGGCGCGCCGAATCAACGAGCTGATCAGACGTGGCTTTAACTTGCTGCAAGCTTTGTTCTACGGTTGCCAGTAAGGAGTTAATTCCAATGCCTAATTGGCCTATTTCATCATTTTGTGACAGCGGAATTCGTCTGAATAATTCTTTATTTTGACTGATTTGAGACATAAGATCCGATGTCTGACGGATGGGGTTGATAATGATTTTACGGATCAGCATCATGGTCACCATAAAACCAATAATGGCGATAATGCTCATGATGGTGACGGCGATAATTGAGCTCTGGTTGATTAATTTGTTGATGTGAGAAAGGTTGTATTCTAAACGTATTACACCCAGTACTTCACCTTCCTCTGCTTGGTGACAGCCAAGGCAGTTAGTACCTCGGTAATCGCTACTGGCCTTCATTGGTAGGGCTACAACTAAGCCATTGCCCCAGCTAGTATTAATAGGCTCAATAATGGTCTCTCCCGCTAGCGCGCGTTGGTCTATTTTATCTTGTGCTTGCTGCTCTGGCGATCCTGTTCCGTAAAGTTTATTAACTGCCTCACCACGGATCACTCGTACCTGCTCAATGCCATTCTGGGCCAGCGCTTTTTGTCGCAGCTGTTCTTTTTGCGCCATGGTGCCAGTCAACATCATCATGTTTAAGCTATCAAAGTAATTACTGGCTTTATCTTCAAGTTGTTCACTTAATACCGTATGCAGCAGCGCATTTTCTTGACGATATTGGTAAAAAGTGGAGGACACCAATACTAGAATGAATACACTGATCAAGGTTAACAGCAACTTAGTAGATATTGACATATGACTTATTCACCTAGTTGAGATATGCATTTGAGATGTTGTTTACATTTAAAAATAGTTTATTTTTAGCGTTTTGCTGGATTTGGTAAAAGATGTGGGCACAGATGGACCGCTGCAGCCTTTGGCTATTAAATAATCCCCTAATATTTATTTAGTATAGGTCTCGACACTGGATTGAGTTTGGTCAAAAAAGGTGACTTGCACTGTGACCGCTTGAACGGCTTTGTCGGCGCGAATATAACCATCAAAATTTTCTGGCAGACTGAAGGGATTTTTTGTGTCGCAAGGCGGCAAGGCAAACTCCTGATCCAGTTTGTCACTATCTAGCGAGTACTGAATGCGCTTAATCGCGCAGCGGCTGGTAGCGAGCTGGGAGAAGTAGACCAAGGTCTCATCATTGAAATCACGCAGCATTAACCACGCGTTTTTGGTCATATTAAGCATCTCTTGTTGTGCTGTCGCTACATGTTGCTCGGCGTTAAATGCGTACTCAAAAGGGCCAACTTCATTGCCTTTTAAATCAGTATATTTGGCCAAAATAACCTGCGGTGAGTGAGTTTTTCTTGGCAGCCTTATAAAGTTATTGGGTAAGGAGTGGCCAGTATTGGGATCTTTCCAGTTACTTTGCCCAGTACTTTGGTAATCAGCCATTTCTGCTGTTTTGTAGAAAATTTCTTTGGGAGTGTCGGTATATTGCAGGTTAATTTGAAAACCTAAGTTACTGACTGACGGGGTGAAGCTTAATGACTGCTGCAAGCCTTGCTCGGAAATAACAGCGAGGGCTTGGCTGCGTGAATTCACATCCTCTAGTTGACTGTTAAGCAGTTCATGGTCGAGGTAATGTTTTACCCACTGTCCTTGTTGGTGCAGGGTGATTACTTGTTCTAATGCGCGTTTTTCTTCTAGTTTATCGGCGCTGGTTTGTTGGCCTAATAGCCGTTCGGAGGCCAAGCGAGAGAGCTCATACCATGCCGGCGTATAATCAGAATGTTGTATCACGAAGGAAGTTAAACGTTCACGACGTTGTTCCATCGGGAGTAGCATTAAGCGAGCAAATTGCACGCAAGTGCTATTTTGACCTGCAAACTGCTCAGCGTAAATTTCGCGCGCGCCTGAATGGCCTTCCTGAATTTTTAAGAAGGATTGGTAGCGTAAGTGGGGGTCAATATAGTTTTCATTAAAGCGAAAGTAGTTGAGATAGGCTTGACGTGCGCCGCGATAGTCACCGCTAAGCTCAAATAAACGCGCGTTGTGGTAATAATCTTGTGCTGTTTTTGGTTCGGCAAGAATGCCGCCATTACTTTGGCCTTTTATTATTTTGTCTAAGCTGTCGTTAAGTTTTTCCACTGCTTTGGCGGTATTTTCTGTGTGCTTAGCAATGTCTTTGTTACTGCTGGCAATATCTTGGGTGTTTTTATCTATTTTCGCTAACGATTTTTCCATGATGCCAAGGTTGGCTTGTAATTTAGCAAGCAGCGCGATATTACTGGCTAATACGCCCTCTGGTTGCTCGGGACTCTGTAAGTAATAAAGTGCACCACTAACGGTGGCCGATATTAAACAAAAAAGGATCGGAGCAACCAGTAAATCGCGCCATTTTATTACCAGTAAGGCACCAATAAACAGAATCAGTAATGCGCCAAGGGAAAGAAAGTACAGATATTGCGCAAACGGTGAAATCGGCTCCATGACATCTGCGACGGTCCCCATGGTGCCAGAAGCGGCACTGAATGCCGGTAAGGTCTTTTTGCCTTTTTCAGAAATGTATTTAGTAAATTGTTGGCGCATCATGATTTCTAGTAATAAAAAGAAAGCATATTAACGCGAATTGACATGTAAATAAAAAATGAAGTGATGAGTTTTGATCTGGTTAGCGTATTGTTTACAGTTAAGTCATCTAGCGGTAGGAGGAAGTGTAATGCAAGTAAATTTAGAAACTTATAAAGGGATCATTTTCGATATGGATGGCACCTTGGTTAACTCGATGCCATTGCATTTAAAGGCATGGCAGTTGACGGCAGAGAAGTTTGATTTTGAATATGATGAAGAATGGCTTTACAACCAAGGTGGTACGCCAACTTATGGGATTGCCGAGCTGATTAATGCTAAGCAGCAACGTAATCTTGATCCGTCTGCGTTAGCAGTTAGCAAGCGTGAATTCTTTGACCAAATCCGTCATCAGGTTGCGTTGATCCCTGAAACGTTTGCATTATTACAACAATTGCAGGGCCAGAAGAAGCTAGCTATTGGCACAGGAGCCGATGCTAGCACCACGGAGTTTATTCTCAATACCTTAGATTTATTGCCGTTAGTGGATGTGGTGGTGAATGCTAATGATGTTGAACGCCACAAACCCGAGCCAGATACCTTTTTATTAGCCGCGCAGAAAATAGGGTTAACGCCCGACCAGTGTGTGGTGTTTGAAGATACTAAAACCGGTTTAGCTGCCGCGCAGGCGGCAGGCATGGATTGTTATTTGGTTATCAATAATAAAATTGCGCGGTTTGTGCCTAAGCCTTAGGTTGTATTCGCTGAATTTATTCAGCGAATGCGCGAGTAAATTAACATGTGGCGCGAAGGGTTTTCGCGGCATCCACCATGTTTTTCAACGCGGCGTTAGTTTCAGGCCAGTTGCGGGTTTTTAGGCCGCAGTCTGGGTTAACCCACAGGCGCTCAGGGTTGATTTTTTCAGCTGCCGATTTTAATAAGTTAATCATCCACGTTTGCTCGGGCACGTTGGGTGAATGAATGTCGTAAACACCTGGACCTATGTCGTTCGGGTATTGGAAAGCCTCAAAGGCATCCAATAGCTCCATATTTGAGCGCGAGGTTTCGATGGTGATTACGTCGGCATCCATGGCGGCAATAGATGGCAGTATGTCGTTAAATTCGCAGTAACACATATGAGTGTGAATTTGCGTTTCATCTTTTACGCCGCTGGCGCTGATGCGAAAGGCTTCGGTGGCCCAGTCAAGGTAAGGCACTTTTGCTGCTTCTTTTAATGGCAAGCCTTCGCGCAGGGCGGGCTCGTCGATTTGAATCACTTTGATCCCGGCCTCTTCCAGTGCCACCACTTCATCACGTATGGCTAAAGCAATTTGCTTGGCACAGGCTTCACGGCTGATGTCGTCACGGTTAAAGCTCCAGCATAAAATGGTGATAGGGCCGGTGAGCATGCCTTTCATTGGCTTGTTCGTCAGCGACTGGGCGAAGGCGCTCCAGCTGACTGATAGGTCGCGGCTACGTTTCACGTCACCGTAAATAATTGGCGGTTTAACGCAGCGCGAGCCGTAACTTTGTACCCAGCCGTATTGGGTAAAGGCAAAGCCATCAAGCAGCTCACCAAAATACTCCACCATGTCGTTACGCTCTGGCTCGCCGTGAACTAATACATCAAGATCAAGGGCTTCTTGCGCCGCGACCACTTGGCGGATTTCGGCTTGCATGGCTTTTATGTATTGATCATTATCGATCTTACCTTGTTTAAATGCGCTACGGGTTTGACGAATATCTGCCGTTTGCGGAAACGATCCTATGGTGGTGGTGGGATAAGCAGGCAAATTTAAGTGCGCCTGCTGTTGCTTGATCCGCGTAGCAAAGTCGCTGTAACGCTGACTGGCGGCACTGGTTAGATTCGCCACGCGCTGCTTCACGTCTTCGCGATGGATCAATGGTGAAGTGGCGCGGTGCTGAACAATCTTATCGCTGTGGTTTAATAACTCAAGACTGACAGGATCTTGCGGATCGTTGATGAGCTGTTTTAGTTGTTGTAGCTCGTCAAGTTTCTGTTTCGCAAAGGCTAACCAAGGTTTGATCTCATCGCTCAGTTGCTGCTCGGAATTAAGATCCACTGGGCTGTGTAATAGGCTACAAGAAGGTGCTAGCCAGAGTTTGTCCCCGAGTTGCTCTGCCACGGGTTTAAGTTTGTTGAAGGCGCTACGTAAGTCGGTTTTCCAGATATTTCGACCGTTAATGATACCTGCAGACAGCACCCAACCGGCTGGCCAATTTTGTAGCACGGGTTTAAGTTGCTCGGGGGCACGCACTAAATCTAGATGTAAACCATTCACAGGTAATGACAGCGCGAGGGCTTGGTTGTCGGCCAAGCTATCAAAGTAGCTGGCGAGCAAAATTTTAGGGCGATGTTGCTCAAGTGCTTGGTAAGCAGTTTGATAAGCGGCTTGCCATTCTAGCGGTAAATCAAGTACCAGTGCAGGCTCGTCAAGTTGAACCCAGTCAACGCCTAGATCTTTAAATTGCGCAAGTAAATCTTGATATGCAGGCAGTAAATTAGGCAGTAAATCTAACTTGTTAAACTCACCTTGGGCTTTGCCTAGCCATAGGTAAGAAACCGGGCCGAGTAACACTGGTTTGGGCGTAAAGCCTGCCGCTAGCGCTTCTTTTGTTTCATCAAGTATCTGTGTGTAACTTATTTTAAATTCTTGTTTTTGTTCAAATTCTGGTACTAAATAATGGTAGTTGGTATCAAACCATTTGGTCATTTCACATGCCGCAGACTGACCTTTACAACATGTGTGATCGTGCGCTTGGTCGTTGCTATCGGTGCCACGCGCCATGGCGAATAAGGTGTCGAGGGTGATGCTGTGGTCGGCATTACGATGACGAGTAGGGATCACGCCAAAGGTAGCGGAAAGGGTGAGCACGTGATCGTACCAAGCAAAATCGCCAACGGGGACTTGCTTAATGCCAGCCGCTGCTTGCTCTTGCCAGTTGTGTAATCTGATTTGCTGGCCGACTTCAATCAATTCAGCTTGACTAGACTGCCCTGACCAGTAACTTTCTAATGCGCGTTTTAACTGACGTTGATCGCCAATTCTTGGGTAACCGAGGTTAGATAATAAAGCCATGATGTAGTCCTTTATATTTAGACGTTTATACCAATCAGAATTGACTGTCAGGCCTATCTAATTAGGCTTTGATTCCGATTGGTCTAGATGGCTATAGTATTTTATATAAGCTAAGTTGAGGCAATCTCATAATTTTTGTTTTAATGATGAGATAAATTCATAGTGTGTTTTTTGCTGATGACCTGATTAACGAATGCTAAGTGCTTGGGATATCTGTCTTTGCATTACCCATTCTTGGGCAGCATCAAAATCACGGAACACGCCGGTATTGAGTGGCGCGGTTTCGGTATAAGCGCTCCACATACGCGATAATCCATATATCACGTCTTTAGTACATACTACGGCAATAAGCAGGTGTGGGTTAACCGCTAACGCAGCTTTGTCTTGCAATGCTATTTGCCAGATATCTTCGTGGGATAAATCAAAATCGATAGCTTGGCGGTAGTCAAAAACTTGGTAGTGAATATTTTTAATATTCTGATTGTCTGAATATAACGCGGTTTTAATCGTTTTAACGTCACTGAAATTGATGATGTCAGTGCCGGTGATGATGATTCCACCATCATTCATTCTTTTGCTCGATAATGGCATGCAGCTTCCTTTTAGCTCGCTATTATTATGCTATAAATTTAGCATTTTATGCTGGTTAACAGCCATATGTATTTGCTTTCATCGCTATAAACTTGCCCTGACTCATGCTTTCTATCTATTACTAGTGTTATTTGTAATCATTTGTTTTTATTCTGTTATTTATTATTTCTCTCTAAGAAAACGATTGTTTAACGACTCTGGTATCGGTTCTATTTTGTTTTATGTTTCTCCAGCGTACGGCTGTTATCTGTAATCATCCTCGAGATGGTTGCTTAACGTGTCTTGCTGGGCTTTAAGCATGGCTTATTTATGGAAAATAGCCTCTTTTGTAGATGTGATCTTGAAAGCAGTTTTAGTGTTTTTGATTTTAATTGTGATCACCATGTTAATGGTTTGCGTTATTGGTTTCAGAAGGTCAAACATTCATGGATGAATGAAGCCCTTTTCTAATGAGCTCGACTAAATAAACCAATATGAACATTTGAAGGAAGCAAAGCATGAAAACATTTAGCAAGATCCTGTTAACGTCAGTGATAGCGGTAAGCTTAAGTGCTTGTAATGATGACGATGAGCCGATAGTTGAAAACTCATATTTACGCGTATTACATGCTGCAGCAGATGCGCCTAAGGTAAATGTCTGGCTGGATGGCAAACCCGCTTTAGAGGGAGTGGATTACCAAAAAACGTCGGGCGTTATCACTGTGCGAGCAGGGACCCACACTGTTAAAGTTGATGCGATTTTACCAAATGGTAGTGTAACAACAGTGATTCCGGAAA
Source organism: Motilimonas cestriensis (assembly GCF_021295315.1). Lineage (GTDB taxonomy): Bacteria > Pseudomonadota > Gammaproteobacteria > Enterobacterales > CBDFNC01 > Motilimonas > Motilimonas cestriensis. The sequence goes on from NZ_JAIMJA010000013.1 coordinate 90,435, forward strand.
CGAGCTTAGACCTGATGAAAGACATGGAATATAACGTGGTTGCGCTGGGTAAAGCCGCCTTAATTGGCAGTGGCAATGCTGCCGAATTTGGTCCTGCTATTATTTCTCGTGCCGCTTTGAAACCTGAAGGTGCGCGCGTTCAGGCAATTCATGCTGCGCCTGATGCGCCCATGGTCGATATTTTTATTACTGCGCCCAATGCTGACTTGTCAGCGGCCACTCCATTTGCCGATGATGTACCTTATAAAGCTAACACTGCAGCCGTTGAAGTGCCAGCGGGTACTTACCAAGTGCGCTTAACTAAATCGGATGATTCAAGTGTGGTTTACTTTGACTCGGGCGCCGTAGATGTTGCCGCCGGCTCTGATTGGGTGGTTGCTGCAGTGGCAAATACCGATGCGGGTGAATCTCCAGTTAACTTACTGATTGATTCAGGCACTGGGCCAGTAGTGGTTAAAGATGTAAACACCGGCGCGGATATTCGTGTTGCTCATACTATCTCAGATGCGCCAGCGGTAGATGTTTGGGTAAATGGTACCGCTCCTACGATGGGTAGTCCTCTTTATAATCTGGCTTACAAAGCCAAGACTGATTATATTCCTGTGGCTGCTGGTGATTATGATTTTGCAGTGAGTGTAAATGGCAGTAATCCGGTTACTGTGGTTGAAAAACTTGGCTTGAAAGGGGCAAATTTAGCGGCGGGGATGACTTATACCGCCATGGCCATTGGTAACCTTGGCGATAATCTCGATAATGATGAATTGTTTGTAGTAACAGACAAAACTCGTCGCGTTGCTACTGAAGCACAGTTACGTGCTATTCATGCTTCCACCATGGCGGGTAATGTTGATATTTACCTAAGTGCCGATGCCAGCCCAAGTGACGATGATGTGATTTTTAAAAATATCCCTTACAAAGGTGATAGCACTGTGCTGTCGGTTATGCCGGGCACTGCTTATGTGATGATTACGCCAGCAGGTGATGCTTCTACCATTGCAATTGGTCCCGCTGAGCTGCCATTAGCGGCAGGTACGTTAACGACGTTGGTGGCGATTGATGATCCTGCAGCCGCGACTGGCGTTTCTGTTATGAGTCTTGATGATTAATCGACTTTTCTAGTCAGATCGCTAAACTTAAAAGGGCCTATTAATAGGCCCTTTTATTTTTGCTCAGAGCGTGGTTAGTTAATGTGGCGTTGTATTTTTATTCTGTTTTTATTTACGCACACGAGTGTGGCTATGACGTTCAGTAGTGATCAAGCATCTTTTACTAAGAGCTTTGATCCCCGAGGCGTCATTGTATCTATTCAAAGTCGTTCAGACTATTCGCTACTTTGTCATGTTCGATATTTACAGGATAAGGTTTGGTTGGTATTGGGCGCGCAAAGCCAAAGTCGACCACTACTCTTACCAAATGCCCAATATTATGACGGATCTTTTGCTTGTAAGCCCTATCAGGGCAACAAAGAGCCCGGCAAAATGTGGCGAGTGCAGCCTTATCGTTATGGGATCCCGGCAAAAAATAAACTTATTACTGTTCTTTAATTGCTGCTGACTGATCTTAGAATAATCTGAGCTGAGGTTAGTTCCGGTTTTGCTATGATGGAGCGCACTTTGATGCGATATTTGTTGTTACTGCCTATTCTATTTTCTTGCTCGGTTGCGGCAAGAATTTACTCTAAAGATCAGGTGTATTTGAAAAAAACACGTGAGGAGAGGGGCTTAGTGGTGTCGGTGCAAAGTCGGGTTGAAGGCTTTTTAATTTGTCAGCTCCGCTTTCGCAGAGATGCTGTCTGGATGGTGTTGGCAGCGAAAGAGCAAGGGCGGCCACTGTTGTTGCCTCAAGCTAATTACCATGAGCCTTCGCTGCAGTGCAGCGACTATGTTGGCAATAAACCTCATGGTGCTATTTGGCGTGTACAACCCTATAAAACGGCTATTCCGGAAAAGAATAAGCTGATCGAAGTGTATTGATCAAGGATAGGAGGAGACTGCCCGTTTGAACCGTGAGTTCGGTTCATCTAAAAAGTTGCTTTAGAGTGGTGTTTTTTCTGAATAATCTCCTATCGGCTCGATTTCTTAAGCGCAAACCCCAGTTGATAAAAATAGAGCTTAAATGCTTGGCCAATCGCTTCCCGGTGTTGATCTCGCGGATAAATTCCTGCTTTGGCTAGTTCGGTCTGTTGTGTGCCCGAGACCAAATAACGATTAGTTATCGCACTGTGATCTTGTACAAATGCTTCAAACGCGCGCGCCATTAGCTCTGTTGGGCGGCTGTAGTAGAGCTGATTAAGTTTTTTGTCTAAGGTAATGGCGGTTTGAGTGTAGTGAGATGGTTCGTTGCCTGACTCTGAGAGTAATACTGCTTTAAAACATTGCGCCAATGCTTGGTTTAATGGATGTGCAATTAATGTGTTTTTATTCAACCAAGTGTCTGATGAAAACTTATAGTGCGGAGGGGAAAATACTTTATCGGTAATGTAATGATCAAAGGCATGCCAAAACTCATGGGCAAGGGCGCCCGCGCCAGCATTTTTGGCTAAGGCTAAGGTGCGACTGTAAGGGGCATAGTGCGCTTGCACTCCAGCTTGGCCTCCCGTGCCAAAAGCCAGGTTTAGCTGACGTTTCAGGCCTAGGGCTTGGCTGGGCAAGTTTAAAATGGTTGCTAAATCGAATAAAGCATCAAAGATTAAGTTGGCTGCAATTTGCTGTTCTTCTTTAGTGACCCAGCGACCTACTTTAATAGTTGAAAAAGCAAAGGCATGTTGAATATCTTGAAAGCTAACATCAGCCTGATTGCGATAATCAGGCCCGTTGCGATAGTGAGTTTGATGTAATCGAGAGAGGCGCATGCCTATAGCATATCAGACTCTGTTTTATTGCCTAATGCTTACTTGGTGGCGCGGGCTAAAAAAGCCCGTGTGCGTTCGCTTTTTGGCGCGGTGAACATTTGCTCAGCACTGCCCTGTTCAACGATATGGCCCTGTTCCATAAAGATAATTTTATCGGCAATTTCACGGGCAAACTGCATTTCATGGGTCACCACTATCATGGTTTGTCTCCCTTGCGCGAGCTGCTTCATTACCGCTAACACTTCATCTACCCACTCAGGATCGAGGGCGGAAGTGGGTTCGTCAAATAAGATGACCTCGCCTTTAGCTGCCATGGCTCGGGCAATACCCACTCGTTGCTGTTGGCCTCCCGATAGTTGCACTGGGTAATGATTTATTTTATCGCCTAACCCGACTTGCTCGAGAATTTTTTTACTGGTGGCGAGGGCTTGCTGCTTTGGCTCTTTCCAAACCGTAATGAGTCCTTCGGCGACGTTTTCTAATGCCGTTTTGTTGGCAAATAGCGCGTAGTTTTGAAACACAAAACTACTTTGTTGGCGCAGTTGGGTGACACTTTTACTGCTGGCGTTTGCGGCATCCACCTTAACAGGCCCAATATTAATAATACCCGTGGTCGGGGTTTCAAGATAATTTAAACAACGCAATAAGGTCGATTTACCTGTGCCTGATGGTCCAATAATGACCACGATTTCACCTTGCTTAACTTCAAAATCAATGCCTTTAAGTACGGCTAGATCGCCAAACTTTTTACTCAGGTTGGTTACTTTGATCATTTGATATACGCTCGGTTTAGGTGAATTTCTAGGCGATGTTGTAATTGCGTGAAGATCACGACCACTAGCCAGTAAACAATGGCAACGGCGACAAAGCTTTCAAAAAATTTAAAGCTGGAAGAGGCTTCCATTTGTGCTTTAGACATTATTTCTGCCACTCCGAGGGTAAACGCGAGCGAGGTGCTTTTGATCATGTCGATAAAGTAATTCATCAATGACGGCGACGCCACGCGGGCCGCTTGCGGCAAGATAATGCGGCGCATGGCTTGTAGTTTGGTCATGCCAATACTTAAGCTCGCTTCCATTTGGCTGCGATCGACACCTAAGATGGCGGCGCGAATACTTTCTGCCATGTAGGCCGAAAAATGCAGCGATAAACCAATCACCGCAGCGGTAAATGCGTCCATGCCGACCAACCAAGGCATCAGTTGTGGCAAACCGTAGTAGAGCAAAAATAATTGCACCAGTAGCGGCGTGCCACGAAAGAAAGAAATAAACACAATTGAAACTTGATTCAATACAGGCACAGAAAAAACCCGGATAACGGCTACGCATAAGGCAATAATCAAGGCAAATACGAAACCCAGTAGCGCCATTTGCATAGTTACGCCCAAATACTTTAGCAGTATTGGAAATAGTTCTAGTGTGTAAATAAAATCGAAGTTCAACTGCTTAGTTTCCTTTATTTAGTGATATCAGCATTAAACCATTTTTGTGAAATTTGGCTTAAGCTACCGTCTTCTTGCATGCTGGTTAGCGCTGCGTTCACACGCGCAATCAACGCTTTGTTTTCATCTGATTTAATAAATGGCATCGCATTTTTGATGGTTTCAAATGGTTCGCCAGCTAGCTCGAGTGGCAAACCCGATTTTTTAATCAGCTGAGCTGATGATACGCGATCCATCACGAACGCATCAGTACGGCCTAGCACTACATCTTGCTCAAAGCCTGCGTCGTAAGTGATGATGTTGATCTCTTTGTTTGGATCGGCCTTACGTAATAGTTGCTCGAAGTTGCTACCTAAATTCACCGCGACCTTTTTGCCTTTTAGATCGTCAATACCTTGAATATCCGTACGGCCTTTTTTAACGACTATTTGTGCGCCATCAACCACGTAAGCTTGGGCAAAGTTATATTTAGCCAAACGTTCATCAGTGATGGTGATTTGATTTGAAATGGTATCAATGTGGCCCGCTTCTAACATGCCAAATAGACCTGAGAAATTAGCGGTTTTAAATTCTACGTTTAAGTCGGCGCGTTTACCAATTTCATTCCAGACATCAACCTCAAACCCTTGCAGTACATCTTTTTGTACAAAGGTGAACGGGAAGTAGCGACCTGACATGCCTACTTTTATGGTGTCTTGGGCAAAAGCAGGAGCGGTGATAAAGCTTAGGGCGGCCAAGGTAATGGCCAGTGCGCGAGAAAAGCGTGTTGTCATGATTTGCAGCCTCTTTGTCTAATTAAGGGTATTTTTTGTTATATATAAGTCTAAAAAGTAATTAAAAATAAGTTTTAGATAACTAATTATTATATAACTGAATAGCTAAATCACTAGATAATGAGCTTTATTTAGTCAAATATTTCTATTTTTTGTTTCTTGCCAGTTAAATAATGTGGCAACAGCGCGAAACATAAAAAAAGCCAGGCAGAGCCTGACTTAATAAAGAGTAGATATGCAGCGGTAAAGGTTATTCGCCAGGTTTATACCAAGCGTCCATGCCTTTTTGCAATCGGTCCGCGGCATCTTTTGGTGTCATGGTACCATTAATTACGCCAACACTGGTGTCCCAAATTTCTAGTTCTAGGCTAGGTTCACCACGGTTTAAAATTTGGTAAGAGTTACGAATGGTTGAATCACACGTGTCACGCCAAGCTATCATGGCTTTAGCGGTAGGATCGTCAACATCAATAAAATGGTTCGATAACGAGAAGAAACCCGGCAACGCATTGGTATAAATAGCGGCGAACTCTCCAGTTGTCATCCATTTTAAGAAGGTTTCAGCGTCCTTCTTATTGGTCGTATTGGCATTGATACCTACACCTATGTCGGTATGGTCACTGATGTAACATTCGTCATCTGCTTTTTCTACCGGCGGCATAAATACACCGAGATCTAACTTAGTGTTAAAGGCTGCAATATCCCATGAACCCGCTGGGTAAATAGCGGCTTTTTGATCACCAAACATCGCAATAGCATCATTATAGGTGCGAGTTTGGTAGCCTTCGCCCATATATGGCCCCCACTTAGCAAGCTGTTCAAATACTTTTACATATTGCGGTTCATTGAGTTTTTCATCGCCGTCAATCACTGCCAAGCGGCCGTCTTCACCTTTCCAGTAGTTAGGACCAATATTTTGAAAGCCCATTGTGGCGGCTTCCCATTTATCATTGGTACCCATGGCAATAGGTGTGTACTTGCCACTGGCTTTTACTTTATCAAGTGCTGAATAGAACTCGGCATTGGTTTTAGGAGGCGTCAATCCTAGCTCTTTAAAGATGGTTTTGTTGTAAAAGAAGCCATGGATAACCGATGCCATCGGTAAGCAAAATGATTGCGCTCCGTTATCTGTTTGCCATGCAGCTTTGGCAAAGTTTGGAAAATTACCCATACCGTCTAGCTCGGTAATATCGGTCAGATATCCGGCTTGGAACAGTTTTAGCGAGTCATCGAAAGGCCGGCAAGTAATCAGATCGCCCGCGGTGCCATCGGCTAATTTTTTGTCGAGAGTGCTGTTGTAGTCGGTTGCATTGGTATGGATAAAGGAAACCTTAATATCAGGATGTTTAGCGTTAAATGCTGGAATAATGACGTCATTCCAAATGGCCGCATCTTCACGCCAGCTCTCGATTGAAATATTACCAGCCTGGGCAATGGAGGCCGATAATAAAATGGATGTGCCTATAGCATAAGGCAAGATTTTTAACTTCATTACGAACCCCTTCTTGGGTTAATTAACATATCCTCATTTCTTAACTTGTTACTGAAATGAGGGGCAGACTAAACTTTGAAGCGTCGGATCAAGGCTTGTTGTTGTTCAATTAGCTGCGCTAATACTTCACTGATCCGCGCTGAATCACTGGCTTCTCGTTCGGTTTCTAGCGCTACTTCGGTGATGCCATTGATATTTCTAGCGATGTCTTGGCTAACCGTTATTTGCTCTTCAGTGGCTTGCGCGACATGAACACTCATTTCTTTAATCGCTTCCATGCGGGACGCAACGGCTTGTAGGGCTTCATCGGTGAGACGAGTTTGGTCGACACAATAGTTGGTTTGCTCTTGGCTTTGGTGCATCACATTGGCAACTTGACGGGAGCTTTTTTGTAAGTTTTCGATCATGGCTTGGATTTCAACAGTTGATTGCTGAGTCCGTGTGGCTAAGGTGCGTACTTCGTCGGCTACTACAGCAAATCCTCGGCCTTGCTCACCCGCTCGCGCTGCTTCAATCGCGGCATTTAATGCCAGTAGGTTGGTTTGCTCCGCTATACCGCGAATAACATCGAGAATGCTGCCAATATTGGCGCTAAATTCTTCGAGCTTTTGTGTGATGCTAACGGCTTCATTGATTGAACTGGCTAGCTCTTCTGTCAATTGGCGGTTTTTGGCTACCAGCTCTCTACCTGTGTCGGTATCTTCGTTTGCTAATGTCACTTCAGATAAAGTATTTTCAGTTGAGCGGAATACTTCGCCGACACTGACTTCCATCTCGGAGATGGCAGTGGCAACTTGGTCGGTTTGATTTTTTTGATCGGCGACTCGTGCCATCGTGCGATCGCTGATTTCTGCGGCGTTATTAGCTTCTTGTACCAGTTGGAGTGAGCCCTGACTGATTTTACTGAGCACCTCCGCCATGCTGTCGACTAAAGTATTTAGGGACTCAGACAAGGTGCCAAACTCATCGTTGGATTGGTAATCAACCCTTTGCGTCATATTACCTTCAGCCATGACTTTCAATACCGGCGTAATTAATGCCAGTGGCTTGTGAATACTACGTGCAATGGTAAAGCCGATAATAGCGGCTACCGCTGCTGAAATAAGGGTCACTATGATGATGTAAAATACCGCTGTTTTAACGGCTTTGTCGGCGGTGTTTTTTGCTGTTTCAGACTCGTTCTGAGCTTGGGCAGTAAAGCTGGTGAGTAGTTGCTCTACCTGAGCCATTTGTTGGTTTGCTTGTTCAGTTAGTCGTACGATGTTTTTTTCTAGTTTTTGTTGTTTAAGCATCAGGGGCAGTAAGCCTTGCTCAGAAATACTGATGTCCCTAAGTTTATTTACAGCGCTGTTAAAGCGTATGATGACACCTTCATCTACTTTTATTTTTTTGGCGCCAGACAAAGCTTTTTCTATATCAGAGGTCAGGGCTTGTTGCAGTGCGACCAAGTTAGTTTTTATTCCGGCGCGACGTATTTCTCTTAAGTCACGGGCTATGCCACTGGTCACACGCTCTGCTTTATTGCGTTGTGAGCGTTTATTGGCCGTTTCACCCAGTAACAGCAGCGTTGCTTGCTGAAAGTTATCTTCCTGTTTGACAAAATCGTCTCGTAAAGCAGATAAAGCGTTAAGGGTTTCGACTAAATTTTTGTGCTCAGACAATATTTGCTCAGCCAAGTTAAAATAATTACTCGCGGCTGTTTGTACTTCGTTAAAGCTACTTTGAATGCTTGGATCTAAGGCTTTGCTACTACTGAGTTGTTGGCTGATGTGCTCGAATTGGATTTTTTCAGTTTCAAACTGCTCTTGATGGATGCTGAGGTCAGCTATTTCATAGGTGGTGCGGTATTCAAGTAAGCTGCGATTGTTTTTTAGCAGCGCCTCTTTCAATTCGGCACTGGAAATAAGTAACGGGGTAGTTTCTTCTGTTACTGTTTTGAGACTTAAATTTATTTGCTTAGTGTTTAAATAGCTAATGCCGCCCAAGATAGCGAGCAGAATAAACATTAAGATGAAGCCTGCGATCGTTCGCTGAATGATACTTAGGCGCATGATCCCTCGACCCACTGATTATTAATTTTTTAAGCATAGAGTAGAGATAGCGGTTTGCACGATATAGAGTTGCTTGTTGACTTATTTTTTACATTTGCACTGTGCGGTTATGAACTTTACGTTAAGGTTGAGTGACAATCTTATTGAGACGATTGCAGTGCTAAGCTTTGTTTGCTATTTTAATTTTGTTTTTATATATGGATATGCGTATGTTTGAGCATGAGTATTTAAAATTACTGGGCGATGAAACACGTATTTGTTGCTTGTTGTTGATTTATAACAAAAAAGTTATGTGTGTATGCGAGTTGACGGAGACATTGCAATTAAGCCAGCCGAAAATTTCACGGCATTTGGCCTTACTGCGCCAAGCTGGAATACTAACGAGCGAGCGAAAGGGGCAGTGGGTTTATTATCAACTGGCAGTGGATTTACCGCCTTGGTTTTATGATTTACTACAGCAATTAATTGAAAGTGGAACGTTGCAAAAAAGTTATCACGTTGATGTAACAAGACTGAATACAGCCAATGTGTGCTGTGACTAAAAAGGAAAGAGTTATGGCAATTAAAGTTGGGATTAATGGATTTGGTCGTATTGGCCGCTTGGCTTTACGTGCTGCTTTTGATTGGCCTGAATTAGAATTTGTGCAAATTAATGATGTGGCTGGAGATGCCGCCACACTAGCGCATTTATTGGAGTTTGATTCAATTCAAGGTCGGTGGCATCACCAAGTAACGGCAATAGATGATTCTTTAGTGGTTAACGGACAGTCAATAAAAGCTACCCAGCAGCGAGAGATCGCCGACGTTGACTGGTCTGGTTGTGATGTGGTGATTGAAGCCACAGGTGTTCATCGTGATGTGCATTTTTTAAACCAATATTTGGCGCAGGGCGTTAAGCGCGTAGTGGTCTCAGCACCAGTGAAAAATGACGCTGTGGCTAATATTGTGGTTGGGGTGAATGAGCAGGTGTTTAACCCTGATTTACATCGTATTGTGACGGCGGCATCTTGTACGACTAACTGCATTGCCCCTGTGGTTAAGGTTATTCACGAGCAGCTCGGCATCGAGAATGCTTCATTTACCACCATACATAATCTGACTAATACACAAACCATTTTAGATGCTCCCCATAAAGATCTACGCCGTGCCCGAGCGTGCGGCGTTAGCTTGATCCCAACTACTACGGGATCGGCGAAAGCGATTGTAGAAATTTTCCCTGAACTTGCCGGGAAAATTGATGGTCATGCGGTACGTGTTCCTTTAGCCAATGCGTCATTAACAGATATCATTTTCCAAGTGAAGCAAGAGACAACGCCTGAGCAAGTTAATGCATTATTACAGCAAGCCGCAGAAGGTGAATTAAAGGGCATTCTTGGGTTTGAAACGCGGCCATTGGTATCGATTGATTATAAAGGTGATCAAAGATCAACCATTGTCGATGCATTATCGACTATGGTGGTGGGCGGTAAAATGGTGAAAATTTATGCTTGGTATGACAATGAGATGGGTTATGCCACGCGCACAGCTGAGTTAGTACGCATTGTTGGCTTGGCTTAGTTATAGAGAGCGATGAACAAAATGGGTTATGCAACCATGACCGAGCAGCAGAGTTAGTTCGCATTGTTGGCTTGGCTTAGTTATAGAGAGCGATTAACAAAATGGGTTATGCAACCATGACCAAGCAGCAGAGTTAGTACGCATTGTTGGCTTGGCTTAGTTATAGAGAGCGATTAACAAAATGGGTTATGCAACCATGACCGAGCAGCTGAGTTAGTACGCATTGTTGGCTTAGCTTAATGAGCTGGAGAGATAGATGACACATCCTACTTGGCAACTGCCATTAAATAACCAAGGTGCAGAGCTAGTACTGACACCTTGTCCAGGCACTAAAGGCACGGATTTAGAATCCTCACTGCGCCAGTTAAAAGATCGTGGCGTAAAAGCGGTGGTGACGGCCCTTAATGAAGCTGAAATGGAAAAGGCGGGAGTGGCAGAGTTAAGCCAGTTAACGCAAAAATTGGGTATGCAGTGGTTTCATTGTCCAATTGAAGATGATCAGGCGCCTGATGCCAACTTCAAAATAGATTGGTTAAATGCGTCTCCTGAATTGCATCAATTGCTCGATAACAATCAAGCCGTGGCGCTGCATTGCATGGGGGGATCGGGTCGCACCGGTTTGCTTGCTGCGCATATTTTGTTAGAGCGCGGTTGGGATTTAGACACCATTAAAACGCGAGTACAAGCGTTACGTCCCGGTGCATTTACCAAGGCGGTACAAGTTGATTATGTGGGGCAGCTAGTCACACCATAAACACCAGTTTGTAGCGGTAATGTGGTTACCATGACGCGGTGTTGCCGCTACAAGTGTTATGACTATTAACCCTTAGTGCTATGTTTTGACTCTTTGTTTTATTGAGGAACCAGCCGTGCTTTCAAGTTTGCCTAAATCGGTGCGCCAGTATTTATTGGTTACGTTTAACTACTGGAATTTCACCGTTACCGATGGCGCGTTGCGTATGTTGGTGGTGCTGTACTTCTATGATTTGGGTTATGGTGCATTAGCCATTGCTTCCTTATTCTTGTTTTATGAATTCTTTGGTGTGGTGACTAATCTATTGGGCGGTTGGTTAGGTGCTCGGGTTGGCCTGAACCGCACCATGAATATCGGTTTGTTGCTGCAAGTGGTGGCACTGTTAATGCTGACCGTGCCGCCTGATTGGCTAGTAATGGCGTGGGTAATGCTTGCGCAGGCATTATCGGGCATAGCGAAAGATTTAAATAAGATGAGCGCGAAAAGCGCGATCAAAACCTTAGTGCCAAGTGACCAGCAAGGCAAACTTTATCAATGGGTTGCTTTATTAACGGGCTCTAAAAATGCCCTTAAAGGTGCAGGCTTTTTTGTTGGTGGGCTATTGCTGCATTACTTGGGCTTTCAGCTGGCAGTATTGGCGATGGCAGTGGTGTTGTTGCTGGTGTTTATCGGCAGTGTGCTGAGCTTGGATGCCAGTTTAGGCAAAGCAAAAAGCAAACCTAAGTTTAATGAGCTGTTCGCAAAATCGCGTGGTATTAATATCTTATCCTTGGCGCGTATGTGTTTGTTTGGCGCGCGTGATATTTGGTTTGTGGTGGCGCTGCCGATTTATCTAGCCAGTGTGTTTGACTGGAGCCATGGTCAGGTGGGTGGCTTTCTGGCGCTATGGATCATTGGCTATGGTGTGGTGCAAGGTTTTGCGCCTTATTTTACCGGTAAGCGTCGCGGCGTGGTGCCCAGTGGTTCTGCGGCGGTGCTTTGGGCTGGGCTGCTCACGTTAGTGACGGCTGCGATTGCCCTTAGTGTGCAGATGGAATGGCAGTCAGAATACGTCATCGTGCTTGGTTTACTGGTGTTTGGCGCGGTATTTGCGATTAACTCGTCGTTACATTCTTATTTAATCGTCAGTTACGCTAAGGAAGACGGGGCTTCGCTGGATGTGGGTTTTTATTATATGGCCAATGCGATGGGGCGTTTAATTGGCACTATATTATCGGGTTGGCTATTTCAAACCATGGGCTTTGCGGCTTGTTTGTGGGCTTCGGCAATATTTTTATTGGTGACCACTTTAGTATCATTGGCATTGCCGAAACATTGAAAAAGGTTCATTTAGCTAAATCAGTACGTATACCTCTCCCTTCTTCTTAAGGTTATCTTAAGGTTTCATAACCATACTTAGAGTCTGTCTCATTATTTAGGCTCTTAGATTTGAAATCGATAATCCCTACTAAATTATTTACCACGACTTGGACACTAAGTTATGAGCAAGTGATAGTGATGCTTGCGTTATATTTTGCCATCGTGTTGAATTTCCCCGTGACTCAAAAGCTGTATCAACTTGCCGGAGAGGGGCATTTAGCTTTTGCTTTGTCACCCTCTTTGGTGTTGTTTTGCTGCTTTCTCATTATTTTTAGTTTATTGGCGATTCCGTATCTGTTTAAGCCTTTATTAACGCTTATTACCTTATCTTCTGCTGCGGCAACTTACGCCATTTGGAAATACCAAATAGTGTTTGACTACGGCATGGTCGAAAACATATTAGCGACTAACTCGGGTGAGGCGTTGTCATATGTGAATATTTACTCTGTGCTGTATTGCTTGGTGTTGGGCGGTTTACCAGTATTGTTGTTATACCGAACGCATATTTTATCTCGAGAGAGTTGGCTAAAAGCAGGATTATTTCGCGCTGGTCTAGTTGTTGCTGCGTGCCTGATGCTCGCCTTGTTAACGGCGTTTTTTTATAAAGATTATGCTTCTGTTGGACGAAATAATCGCTATATCACCAAGATGATTGTGCCTGCGCACGTTTATTATGGGGTTAAGTATGTCAAACGTACTTTCTTTACTACTCCCTTGCAGTATGTCGAACTCGGTAAAGATGCGACAGTAAAGCCGAGCAAAAACGGTAAACCAAACTTAGTGGTGTTAGTGATTGGCGAAACGGCACGCGCCCACAACATGCAATACAATGGCTATCAAAGGGAGACTAATCCCTATACCCAAGGGCTTAACTTAATTGCATTGCAAAGTGTGTCTTCTTGCGGCACGGCGACTGCCCATTCTTTACCTTGTATGATGTCAAACTTAAGTCATGATAATTATAAGCGTGAGCGGGCGGATAGCCAAGATAACGTGCTCGATGTTATGGCCCATGCTGGCGTGGATGTAACTTGGTTAGAAAATGACGGCGGTGACAAACATGTGGCGAAAAATATCACCAAACATGAACTGACGTTAAGCCAAGGTTGGGATGGTTGCCAAAGTTTAAGTTGTTATGATGAAGTGTTAGTGCAGCAGTTAGCACAATTAGTTGACGCGAAAGACAAGCCCAGTGATCAGTTAGTGGCGCTGCATATTATTGGTAGCCACGGCCCTACTTATTATCAGCGTTACCCAAAAGACATGGAAGTGTTTAAGCCCGCTTGTCGTCGCAGTGACATTGAAAACTGCAGCGATGAAGAGATAGTAAATGTGTATGACAATACCTTGGTCTATACCGATTATGTGTTGGCACAAACTATTAAACTGTTACCAGGTTACAGTGAGCAATATAACGTGGCGTTGATGTATTTGTCGGATCATGGAGAATCACTTGGCGAAAATGGCTTGTACCTACATGGCACGCCTTATGCCTTTGCGCCAACTGAACAAACTCAAGTGCCATGGTTGATTTGGTTACCTGAAGAGTACGCGTCAACGCAAGGGATTAACCGTGATTGCTTAGCGCAAGCTGCTAAAACGGGCACTTTCTCCCATGACAATTTATTTCACAGTTTATTAGGTTTTTATGGTGTGGAAACCCAAGCTAAACAGGCGGAATTGGATTTCATCGCTGGGTGTCGAGGTTAGGATTTACCATAGGGCAAACTTACAGATTTAGAGAGCGTTAATAAAAGCCCAAGCTCTCACTTGGGCTTTTTTTGTTAAGTCATGGTAATGGTTTACCGCCACACTGCAGTGGTATAGAAAATCTGGAAACCCTTGTGGTACTAGTGTTGCTAAAAGTATCCAAGCTTTTCCAGAGATTGCGCCAAATGGCACCTTTCAGCAAGTATCATCAAAGCTATTTTCCAGATCTTCAAGTTAGCCCGCCTGTCAGAGTTGAACAGGCAGGTTAAGCTTGTCGTAGGTTTACATGTACTTCACTCTACGGTTGTCGAATGCCGGCATCGTCCCCTCAAGTACATCAACAACCTTTTTGTTGATGATGCTGCATTCAATTGCTCCAGGTGTATATGTGATGTTGTGGCCATTTGTTCGGTCAAACTCACAGTGGATTATCTGCTCTGCATCGCAGACTACAGCAAGGTTTGGATTATGTGTAACCATAATGATCTGTCGGTTTTTTTTGGCTTCAGTCAACACTGGCACAAGTAAGCTAACAATTGTTTCATTGTCCAAGTTTTCTTCTGGTTGATCTAAGATAATTGGAGTATTACCCTTATCCACAAGAAGATAAAAAATCAACAATAATGCACCTCTTTGCCCTGGTGAAAGTTGTCCAATTTGTGCGTCTTGGAACATTAATGTGTATCTTGGTTCAAGGTAATCTAAGTCAAAGATAAGATCGTAGACTTCATTTGCAGTACGGTCTTTACGTAGCAGTGAAGCGATGCCAACTGGGTTCTTAGACGCATCCTCTAGCTTTTGGTACAGCTCTTGAACAAAGTTGATTAGAGAGTTGACGTTATCAAGATCGTACTTATCCATTAGTTCTTTCATTGCTGACAGGCTCTCAGATTTACCTTTAAACGCTCCTGATTCTTGTTTTACAATGGCAAATAATTTGTTTGAGACTTGGTCTGTTGTACTAGTCAGTTCAGCTCTAAACTGCAACTTATATTCATCACGGATGAGGGCGTTGTTCTGGATGAGAGATTGCACTGGAGCAAAGAGTGCCTCTCGATTAGCCTTTTGCTCATCAAGAACGTTAAATACTTTTCGGGTTAAACCTAGTCGTTGCTCATGTAGTTCCTGCCTTTGAATTGGCAGTTGATCCAGTTGAGCTTTTCTATGTTTAACACCTTCAAGAGAATCAGGTTCATCTTTGGTTCCTAATAACAGTGTTTTCTTTTCTTCCCAAACTTTAAGCTGCTCTTTATATTGCTGAAATGCTTGCTGTGGTGCATTTAGTTGTGCGCTTAATGGAGCCTTTTTCTCTGAAAGTGATAGTTTCTGAGCATTAAGTGACAATTGATTGTCTTTTAATTCATGATATCGAGTGTTGCTGGCACTTTCAAAGTCTGAAATTGCTTTTTCATTTATTTCTACATTGACTAAGTTCTCGACGTTTAAGCCTAAAATATTAGCATCAGAACTAAACTCAGAAGTAAACTGACTGACTGCGCGCTTAACAATTTCAAAGCCTGTTTTGATGTTTTTACACGCTTTTTTCTTT
Organism: Motilimonas cestriensis; assembly: GCF_021295315.1. Classification (GTDB taxonomy): domain Bacteria; phylum Pseudomonadota; class Gammaproteobacteria; order Enterobacterales; family CBDFNC01; genus Motilimonas; species Motilimonas cestriensis. Next base: position 105,972 of record NZ_JAIMJA010000013.1, read on the forward strand.
GCTGCTAGTTTTGCTATCTCTTGTTGATTTAATTCTTGCTGTTGTTGTAACTTTTCAAGTTCTTGGCTAATAGTTGTAAGCTGCTCAGATACTTTTTTTTGTTCAGCTGTCAGTTCACTCGTTGGCTCTGGAATTTCTTCAGGCTCAACCTTTATCTGCTCTTCGAGGAGTCTTTGTTTCTGTGCTAATAACTCTTCGAGTATTTTTCGTGCATCATCGGTCATCTGACTTTCAACAAATGCCATTTGTTTATTTATCTTGTGCAGTTCGCTGCGATAGCTTTCTAGCTGACTTCGAAGAGAGCTTTCTTGCTGCTCAATAAGTTGATCAAAATCATGAGCGCCTAAACGTATAGAATCATCTGCATGTGAGAAAATAACAGATCTTAACTCTTTCTCGAAAGCGTTGGATTGGCCTGAAACGTGTGCGTTACAAAGTTCTTCAAAATGTCCTTGTGGGATATACTTTACGAGCTCAACATTTTCAGTTGCCGGATTTTCATTAAGATTTTTCTCTAGCTCTTCTTCATCACCCCATGTTATTTTTGCATTGAAGTGTCTTGCTGGCTCACCTGTTTTTCCTCTGAATCGATTTTCTTTTAAGAAAGAGAAATGGTGGCTCTGTTTGGAGTTACCAAGCAGTGCTGCAATATCTGCTAGTGCACTTTTACCACTACCCTTATTGCCAATGATTGCTACTAAATCATGATTTAGATGTAATGCAGTTTGATCAAGCCAGGTATCTGAAAGTGGTGCAGCGTCAGATTTTCTGACTTCTAACTTGTCGATGAAACGACTTCTGTTTTCACTTACTAACTGTCGTTTGGGAGGAATTGAGCCAATAAATGACCGTTTTGCTGGTTCCTTGATCGCTTGCTTCAACCCTTCAAATGTTGGATTTGCTTTTATCCAAGTTGCTTTTCCTGACGGGTAGTCGCCATATCCTCGCCGATCATTATTTCCAGGTTCACCAGTGAACCTATGCGCATCACTGCCTGAAACTGCAAGCCTTGGTACATTACCTAATGCGCGTTGGAAGTCACTAATCCACTTTTTATTTGTATCTGTCTCTACCGCAGCAAAAGCAGCCCAAAGATCGGGGGTTCTAGTTTCAAAAATCGGTGATGTGTCAAATAAACCTAGAACGTAGGCATAATGCTCTTGCCAATTGACGTCAGCTAAACCATCGTTTGTGTTGAATGGCATAAAACCGAGAGCCATCCGGTTCGGAACATTTCGTATTGCCTGCTTATAACTTTCACAAGATATTTCTGCGATTGTTGAGCCAGCTTTTAAAGCAGTATCATCAACACTATCAACATCTGCTTTGCTAAAACCTTTTTGCCTAAGTAAATCTTCACCGACATGGCGCGCTAAGCATTTTAATGAATAATCGGATAGAGGGCGATCGATAAGCGCAACATTTAGTGCCGTTCGAAAATCACGCAGAACTTGATCATCTATTTCATTAGAGAACAAAACATGAGCATTTAATCGCCCATCCATTGGAGCAACTAATCGCAACTCAATTCCAGGAAAAACAGTTTTCTCCAGTTTGGGAGCACCTTCTTGCGTTAAACGATGCTTTAACGCAAACCACCCATCAAAAGTCCAGTAATCCATAATTGCAAACACTGCTGGTTCTGCTGCATTCATGGTATGGATCATTTCATCTACTAGAGCCGCATTTTCTGGTGTACATGGATTTGAGTTAAATCTTGAGCCATTCCAATGAAAAGACGCTGGGGTGTGAATATGAAGATCCCACTTACGCCACTCAGAACCACGAGGGTATTTGCTCTTAACCATCAACCATTCCTTATTTGTTAAAAGAGCAAACCATAAAGCTTGCTCCCTCATTATTATTTTGAAATTAACGCTTTGATTTGCTGGCGAACATCACGCCCTTGTCCGTCTTGCTTAACGGCCATAATGAACAGACACTTTCTGTCGCTCAGTTCTGCCCATTTATCACCGATAGCACGTTTTTCCGCTGAGTCGTCATTAGTTACATAAGCTTCGCCTTTGTACTCGACAACTAGCATTCGACCATCGTAAAGCTCACATACAAAGTCTGGGTAAAACTTGTTATGAGCCAGTGGCAACCAGAATGAAGCTTGATCTCGGCGTACCAGATTACGAATCCAGTGTTTTACCTCCCGTAAGCCATCTATGGCTTCGGCACACTCGTATTCCTCGCCAGTAGCTTTCAGATCCTCAATAAGATTCTGCGGAAAGTAATGTTTCTGGAATTTGTAGCGACCAGAATAGTATGGTGGACGAGATGGGTAGTGGCTCGGCTCGAAGTGGTACATGAATTCATCGGATACACACGCTGTACTTTCAGCTCCAAACAGACACGCTTGATATCCACTCCGTTGAGCTTGCTTTCGGTACAAGCGGATAAGATCTCGTATAGCACGGGCCAATGGGAACTTATTGCGAACCAAAGCGGTAAGGGTCAAGTTAGGCTTTTGAAGCAAATTTTTGACTAGACGACCCAAAAAGCCAACAAGTTGATGCTGAAGGACATCTGGTTGTCGCAACTCTCTGTCTAGCCAGCGCACGAGATCTTGCTCTGTAACGTCAATAAAGCCTTGGTTAAAGGCGATTACTTCCTTTTGTTCTGCAACTTTATAAGTCAGTGATTTACCATCCATGTCAATCGCAAAGCTATTGCTAGTTTCGTTCATTACAAAATTTGTCAACTCTGCTGGGTAGTCGAGCAGATTCCAGCTATGTTCGTGGAGGAATACTTCTGATTCAACCAGCTCCAACTCGCCTTGTTCCAGCATGCAGAGATAAGGGAGCGAGCCAAACTTTTCACCACGTTCTGATGGTGCCTTCGTTACTTCGATTGCTTGATTATGCACTCGAACATCACGTTCAAATGCTTTACGACTCTTACCCGCTTTTACATGCTTAGTGATAGCTTTCTGTATGGTTGCTGAAACTTCGCCAGTAACTTTGATTACAGCAGTACCACTTCCCTCATCCCGAGTCATCGTGATCTGTTTCTTCTCTGAATCTGAAAGTTCTGTTAGGTCTGGTAAATCCTCAACCTCTATAACGATAGCAGGAGGCGGTGTCGATTTTGCTTGAGTCTGCTCCTGTTCGCTACCAAATAGCTCCCCTTGACCACTAGATGGAGCTTGCTTACGTAGAAATGCTGCGATCTCCATTTCCTCAAAGCCCATAGCGATAAGCTTATCTGTCAGCTCTTGAGCTGCTTTAGCAAACTTCGACGTCGCAAGATGCGCATAAGCACGGTTCAAGTCTTCGATGGCTCGACGGCTGGCATACGGCATACGCAATACGCGGCCAAGTAGCTGTTCAGCATCCTTACTGGAAGATACTTGCTTCACCGAGCAAAATACGTAGGCAAAGGAACAATCCCAACCTTCTTTAAGTGCTTCGATAGTGATGATGTATTCAATCAGGCAGCTTTGATCGAACAGGTTGATCCCATCTAACTCTCGTTGGCTACCCGTCGCTACAGCGATCTTATCTTCAGTAATGCCAAGTTGATTGAGCAGGTGGTCTTTAAGTACTTCTACAGTGACCTCACCTTTTTTGTTTTCAGCTTGGAACAAGGCTATTGGGCGGATGTAGTCCTCATCTTTTTGAGCGTCAGCCTGGAGCTTGTTGCGTGTGATCACTGCATCCTGAACAGCATCTTGCCAATTCTGATGTTCCGTCAAAACAATCGGCAATTTAATCATCTCTTCGGCTTTCAGTTCGGCCGCCGAGACATGAAATAGAACGTTACTACCATTTGCGCTAGTGGTATTTGGTGTAGCGGTAAACTCAATGAGAGCAGCAGGGTGTACACGACGCAAGGTGTCAAAGGTTAAGCTGGAACGAGCATTATGAGCTTCATCCACTATCACCACAGGCCTATACAGAGCTAATAGGTTGGCAAAAGAGAATTTGATGCTGCCAATTTCACGACTGCTCAAACCGTTCTCTTGTACATCAGCCTCAGAAACCGTCTCCAGCAGCGGCAAGGAAGGGTGATTTGCAGGAATCTTGGCAAAGTGTGGTTCAAAGTTTTCGTGGTAAGCGTAAACCTTACGTCCAGAGGTGTCAGAAACTCTCAAGTTAGCTAGGGTAGATACAACCACAATGGCCTTATTGCCTATGTCTTGTGGACGAATTTGAGTCACTTCGTCAATATCGAGCACTAATACTTGCCGATTGAAAGCAGCATCAAGCCTTTCACGGTAGGGGTGGCCTGGTGTTTTCAGCGCCTCTACCGTTTGTTCGCGAATTGTAATGCTTGGGACTAGCCATAGTGCAATCGGGGCTTCGGTTTCTAGGTAATGACGTGCGGCAACTTCAACAGCATGTGAACCAAGAACAGTTTTACCACCACCCGTTGGGATACGCATACAAAAATACGGAACTTGCTCGAAACCATAATCACGATAAGCGTGTGGAGGGAGTTCTTGCTCTTCCAGAGCTAACTTGTACGCATCTTCAACACTGTCACTACTGAGGCAGTGAGAAAGGAAAGATTGCATCACATCAACGGCACGTTGTTGATAACCTTTTAACTTAAACATTCTGTGGATTCCTTATCAAAGAGTGCCGACGTCGTATGGGATCTGTTTGAACGTGATGTTCGCTTGCTTCAAGCGAGCCTCACCCAAACGACTTGATTCACCGTAGATCACGATGCGTTCATGTTTATCGATGTCTGGTAAGTTGTTGAGTACTTTGCTTGTAAGCACATTGCCACCTGCTGGACGACGATCACCCAATATGCCGTTGTAGAGCAAGTAGTATGCAGTATCGTTATGAACACCCAGCAGTGGGGTATCCGCTTTATTGCCGAGTGGTGTTTTGGTTTCCAAATACCATATATGTGATGCCAAGGTTGGGAATTTTATTTCAGGGTTTAAGCAGCCATATTCATCAAAGACTGCATCACCGAGTTTACAGAAGTGGAAACCACCACCTCCTTCCCAGTTAACAGCTTTCGATACCCCACCTTGCTCTCCATCAATAACACGTTTTAATCTTGGTTGGCAGTGAGTAACTGCATGATTTCCCAGCTCTATACCTATAAACCTTCTACGCATTTTTTGTGCCACAGCAGCAGTGGTTCCGGAGCCAAGAAAGGAGTCAAGCACAATGTCCCCTTCATCTGAGCTAAGCTCAATAACACGTTTGATTAAAGACTCTGGTTTTTTACTCTTAGGGAATACAACGTCGCCTTCTTTGTGAAGGTTATTTGAGAGTAAATCAGCCCAAAAGGTCGTGAGTGGTTCCCCAGTTACTAATTTACCATCAATATTTTTGAGCTTCTCTCTATAAAAAATCCAACGTTGCCCCCCCTTGAAATACATATCTGTGAGTCCATTTCTTTCAAGAAGGTGTACCTCAGCAGGGTTGTTTTTTGAAAAGTCGATAGCCTGTTTTATTTCTTCTCCAACATTATTGTAATCGGGTCTCACTGACTGAATTACACGGTGAGCATTATCTGTTACGAAGGTGGCTATTTTTCTCTCAAACATATCCCCTAGTGCTTTTTTTAGTTCTCTTTTAGGTATTCCGCAATGGTCTGCGAAAGCTTGAGATAACGGTATTAAGCGCCAAAATTTATAGTTTTCTTCAATATTCTCTATGAACTGGTTATATCTTTCATCTCTAAGTCTTTCAGTGAAAACTTTTTTTGGCTGCCATTTGTTTTTATTTTTTGCATAACTCAAAATGAAATTACAAGTATTAACCATACCAGGGTTGATTGCTTTGTGACCAGTTGCTGAACCCTGCTTAAATGCCACAGTGTGAGTTCTGTTTTTACGACCAAAAATTTCATCAAGGATAACCGTTAAATATCCAAGTTCATTGTCGTCAATATGGACAAACATCGTCCCATCTTCACTCAATAGCTCGCGCAGTAATTCAAATCTTGGATATAGCAAACTTAACCATATTGAGTGCTCTAGATTGTCGTCATAGTTTTCAAATGCCTGCATTGTGTTGAATGGTGGATCAACGTAGATACATTTTACCTTTCCTGCATAATGAGGGATTAGTGATTTAAGAGCTTCGAGGTTATCACCATGAATAAGCAAATTTTCTTCATTTTTGTTCCCGTAGGAGAGTTCAGGCACTTCCTCTAGCAGCCTGTAGGTACAATTTTTGGCCGTTGTTACAGCTTCTTCTTTGTTAAGCCAGTTCAAAATAGGCATTTTAGTTCCTCAAATTTTTTCTACGTCTAAGCCAGCTTGTTTCAATCGGCTTGTTAGGTTTCTCATTTTACTGAATTCCGTGCCGTAACTTGGCTTTAAGCCGACCTCTTCGCAAAACTCTTTCGCCGTAATGTCTTGAAGCTCGTCAGCATACTTGATCATTTGCAGGTGTAACTCAGCCATGTACTGGTTGCGTGGAGCTCCACTTAATGCCTGACGTATCGCCAGAAAAATCTGCTTTTTCATTCCTATTTCTCAGCTTTTACCTGAACTGATAGCTAACTTAGCAAAATTAGCTAATTTTGCAATTGATAGAGATCACTACGTTCAACTTTTACATGTGAAAGTAAGGCTACTGAAATTTAAAGGTCGGGGATGGGACAAAAAAATCCAGCTTGTCGCTGGCCTTTGTCGCTAACAATTCGCCGTTGCGTCTTTTAGGTTGTGGTAATCGCTTACCATCACACTATCGACAGTGGAGTTTGAAAATTATCAACAAAAGTGTCCAGTTGGGGGGTGAACAGAATACTTTAACTCGCTTCCTTTAGCGGATGAAGTCGACTTCAGTAAATGTGCTTTTAGATGGAGCTTAAAGCTAAACTTTTTTAGAAAGCCGTTCAATAAGTTTTAACCTTTCTTCTTCGGGTAGCTTGTCGATGAGGCAGGCTAACGTTGCTGCGGAATCATCTTCACAGAAAAAATAGTTTATTGGAACGTCAAGCTCTTCGGCCATGCGCTTTAAAGTTTGGATATCGGGAGTATGACGGCCTTTTTCGTAGTGATTCATACGGCCACTTGCTGAACCTTGATCCATACCAACTCTAATGCCCAGCTCTTTTTGAGTAAGTTTTGCTTTTTGTCGCGCATCTTTGAGGCGCTTTGGTATTGGATTCGCTTGTGACACGTCGATTTCATCATTTCACCTAGATATAACTTAGATTGTCTAAGTTTTATCTATTCTTGTATACTTAGCAATCCTAAGTTTTATTGATGGGTGATCATATAGTGTCTAATGTTGTGTCATTACATGAATTATTTTACAAGTTGTTAATTGTTAAGGGCTATAACTGTTTTACGGTAACAGAACTAAGAGATGCACTCCTAACTATGACTGGTGATGTCTTTTGCTCAAATAAAGCCCGAATGTACGTATATCGTCGTATTTTGTACATGGAGTCAAAACAGCTATTGCGGAAAACTCAGTCGGGCCCTGGAAAGCAGGTTCGTTACCTGACAACACCTTTATTCAAAAGTACGATTTTTCGGCCTAAATCAACGCTCAAAGATCATAATTTGAAGGTTGTTGAAGCTGTAGATACTAGTTTCCATAATGCTCTGCGCAAAGAAAAGCAGGCTTGCGAAGATAGCTTGAAGATAACGAAGCAGGAAATGGCAGCATTCGCTAGTTTAATTCAACGCTATCCTGAGCAGCAGGACAACGTTAGGCCTTTTTTCTATCAAGCTAGAGAAGAGGTATATCGGCTACAGAGTCAAGTCAGTGCTATCTCGAAAATTTTAGAGATTGCATAGAATTGAATGAAGCCTCATACATCAATCAAGGGGGGGGACCTGACAAAGCCCCCTTTAATTGGTGGTGAATCAAAATACTAGAAGAATAATTGTAAATAAAAGGGATTGGCCATATCTTACTGATGTGTAAGGTTATGTTGAGAACGGACAATATGGCGCTAGAAGCAGGTGGGTATGCAGAAAAGCTTGGTAACAGGTATGAGGCTAACTGGATTGCATATCAGTTATTACGGCTGTTACAAGAAAAAATAAGTTATGTGACTGTAGAGCCTATTGGGGATGATGAGGTCGGAGTAGACTTGGTAATCGGTAATAATGATGGCTCATACGAACACCATCAGTGTAAAGCAAGCTCTGGCAATAACGAATACTGGCCTCTATCTAAACTTCATAGTTCCAATATTCTAAAAAACGCAAGTTTCCAAATCGGTAGAGGGGCTACAGAGTTTCACTTGGTGTCACCACTTTCGAGTAGAATAATTAGCGATTTATCTGAAAGTGCATTGAACAGTAATGCAATGCCGTTTGACTTCCTAGAACATCAAGTAAAACAAAGCCAAGAGCGAGAAAAGTGCTTCAGATCATTATGTGAATACCTTGGCTTGTGTGTTGAATCAGAAGAAGATGTGCGCAAAGCCATGTTGTTTTTGCAGCGCTTTAAGATTATCCGTTATGATCTGAATAAGCATAGCCTGACTGAATTAGAAGATAAAGCTTCTTCTTTGTTCAGTGGTAGCAGTACTAAGTTAGTTCAGTTTCTAAAATATTATCCTGTCGAATACAGTAAGCTACGTAATAAAATTACTGCTAACCATCTACTAGATGATCTGAAAAAGGCTGGGTTTGTTGCTAGAGGGATACCCGAAGATCAAAGGGTACTTTCAGTTGTTGATAACCTTTCCAAAGAGTTTGATGAATCAATTCAACCATTCTTGATATGCAATCAGCTTATTAAGCGAAAGGAGTTGGACTACATCATCGAATCGTTAACAGAAACTCCCGTAACTCTGCTCAGAGCAGAAGCTGGCGTTGGTAAGAGTTCATTACTCCTTGAACTTCATAATTATCTTCGTGAGAGAGGCGCTATCAGTGTTCCGGTGAGGCTTGATCGACGAAATCCAGAAGATAATCTAGATACGTATGGAAGAGCTTTAGGTTTCCCATACTCGCCACCTTTAAGCTTAAGTGCATTATCAAAACACAGCAAAGTTGTGATTATATTGGATCAGCTCGACGCTATCCGATGGACTGGCGCACATTCTAATATAGCTTTACACATCTGCCAGGAGTTAATCAGGCAAACAATTGCGCTACGTAAAGAGGGGGCCGACATATCAATCGTCTTGGCTTCTAGGGATTTTGAGCTAAACGAAGATATCGCCTTATCAAGTTGGCTAGGTAGTATTTCGGAGTCATTGCATGCAGTTATATTATCTACATTAGATGAAGAAATAGTAGACGAGTTAGTCTCGCCATTTGAGACGTACTCACTGCTTTCTTCTGTCAAGAAAGAGATTCTTAAGATACCTTTATGGCTTGGTATATACCTAACTATTGCACATCGCACACAGACAGCCCCTAGCTTTAATAACAAATTAGAGTTGGTTAAGAATTTTTGGGACGATCGATTAAGTCAAATAAGTGCCCATAATCTATCGGTTGAAGAAGCAGAGCTGTTCATTGATAAGCTAGTGGGCGTAATGATGAAACAGGGCTCTTTGTCTGTACCGCTAACCTCTCTTCCTATAGGTTCACGATGGGTCTTAGGCGTCTTAATGTCAGTAGGAGTGTTAACTAAGCAGGAACAACGCATAAGTTTTAGACACCAAGCATTATATGATTATCAAGTCGGTTCAAAGTTATATCGAGCAGGGAGTGAATCTTCAGAAAAGCTGTTATCTGAGCTAGGAGGGTTTGACAACCAAACTCTAGATAAGAGAGAGCATCTGAGGTACGCGTTAAACATGCTGCTAGACGCGAGCCAAAAAAATTATTGCTCTAGTATTGAAGCCGTACTCCTTAACGAAAAGGTTCGCTTTCACCTGAAATTCCTTGCTCTGAACTCGCTAAAAGACTTAAAAGTCATTAAAGCTCCCGCTAGAAAGCTAATCTATAAGTTAGCTAAAGATCCTGAACTAAATCGGAAGTTTATCTCGACGAGTTGCTATAAAAACCCAGAGATAATCGAGTTTCTGATAGAGAATGGCATTTTGGAGGGCTGGCTCAGCAGCTCCGATGAAAAGTTGGTGGATGCTTCGGTTGGTCTTCTGAGTTCTATTTCAGCGCTAAAACCAGACTTAGTGCTAGCAACGCTACGCCCATATGTTGATGTATCAGATAATTGGAATCAAAAAGTCTATAGCAGTCTGTGTTGGAGCATTGAAGATGACTCTGACGATATGTTCGAGTTAAGAATAGAACTACTTCAAAAAAACTGCTTAATAAATTATATAGATTGGCGAAATTTATCTAAAAAACATCCTAAGCGGGCGCTGTCATTAATTGAGGTTCTCTTAAGTCATTATAGAGAGGTTATCTGTAAATCTAGTTATTCAGAGGAAATCGAAGAGCATCAAAAGCTAACGCAAAGAGACAATTGGTCTCCAACAGATTTAGAAGATATTTTGGCCGTCGCTGAACATACTCAAGAAGAAGTTATTGGTCTTTTACTTCAGAGTATAACTGATATCGCGGAATCACAAGATGATTATGATAAGGTTTTAATATGGCTGCATAAGGATCGTGGTAATGATTGTTATCTGCCAGATCGTAGCCTCACATCTGGAATGTTTAAGCTAATCGAAAAGGCGGGAGAAAACCTACAAGCGGATTCTGAAATATTATACGAGCTTGTTAAGCCGTATCTTGCGATAAAAAACCCTGTCACTGTACATTTGGTCGCTAGGTTATTGCTGAACCTATCTACAGCGTACTCCGATATAGTTATTGATTGGATGTTGAGTAGTCCGAATTCGCACTTATCGTGCGGCAACACATACCTTGAGCCCGTTTGGATACTGCCTGGTAAACTAGTCTCGAAGTTTTCTAAAAACTGCTCCAACGAACATTTTTCAAGGCTCGAAGAATATATCGTTCGCATGAAAAGTGAGATGGATATAGAACAAATAAAGTGGATTTTGGAAGCAAGACGAAGAGGGGGACGTCTTAGCTATTGGGGCCATGCACAATATTTTTTGTTACCGAAACTCGATAAGAGCCGCATCTCTATTGCATCAGGTCAATTGTGCAAGGTGCTCGAACGTAAGTTTGAAGATTTTTCAACTTCAGGCTTTTGCTCAAAATTTGAGACTATTGGAGGCATTGTTACTTCACCGCTACCCATTGGAAACAAACTGTCTAATATGTCGTGGACGAAGCTAATTCTAACACCCGAAAAACAGTGTTTTGGTAGAGATTTGAAGCAAGTAGCTGCAGATGTAATTTCTGAATCAACCATCGAACAGTTCTCTCAAACACTAGAAAGAGCAGTTTGTAATGAACCTGTTAGATTCGTAAACTTGGCTTTGTCACTCCCAAAAGATATTCCCTATCAATATATCAGTGCTTTTTTCTATGGGTTAGCTGATTGTAGTAAAGAGAAAGCTCATGAAGATTATAAAGATGATTGGGCCCCTTGTAGCGATATCCTATTAGAAGAAGTAATTGCACATTTCCCCCATAGTGAAGCTGAACGTGCTTTAGTTAGATTGATCGACCGTCAGTCTTTAACTTCAGACGTAATATCTTTCAAATTATTGCTCAATTTCGCCCATCATGCCAAAGACCCTGAAGTTAACAAACTAAATGTTTGGACGAATGGCATGGGTTGTTCAGCCGACGTTGCATCAGCCAAATCTTTGAGGGATAACTCAATCAATTGCCTTCGAGGGCAAGCATATATAGCGATAGCTAGCATTTTTTTTAAAAACGAATTACTTGCAAACCAACATAGGTACGTCGTTGATCAAGCTATTGAAGATGGGCACCCTGCAGTCAAAATGTCTGCCTTAGAGTTGCTTAAGCCTTATCTAAATTATGACAGCTCGTTCGCTCACAGTAAGTTTATTGAGCTATGTAAAGAGGAGATACGTGTCAGTGGAGGGTATGGTGCACACTATTTTTTCAATCAAGGTTTCGAAAGTGAGTATGCCAATGATTATATAGAGCTTGTTCTTAGAATGCTTGGCTCTCCGTATGTGGATATTAGGAAAGAAGCAGCTAGACAGATCTATGCTCGTTGGTTTTTCAATGACTTATTTGAACATGAGATAACATTGGTTCTTAAAGGGGACAAAGAGTTAAGGAGTGGCTGCGCTTCAGTGCTTTCCCAGTTCTTAAGAGAAGATAAGTACCATGACCGAATTGGCAAAATTGAGTCATCATACATAATGTTGTTAAACGATGAGGACAAAGAGATTTTGCAACAAGTGGGTAATTGCGTTCAGTATGATGGCTACTGGGCAAAGCATAATTCGACGGTCTTGTTTAGTGAACTTGTAAAGTCGAAAGCCTTAAAATACTGTATTTACAACTTATTTAGAAAGCTGGAAAGTTATCCAGGTATGCTTATCGACATGAGTGACTCTTTGCTGAAATTAGTTGAAAACATCGTTGAAGTGTATGAGAAAGATGAGTCTTTTCAGCATAGACATATGCATATCCGTGAATCTTCCCTATTAAGCGTGCTGCAACGCCTTTACGATGAAGCAACAGAAGATGAAGATGATGAAGCAATCAGCACTTGTTTGGATATTTGGGATGAGCTATTAAATTCAGAAGTTTACACAGCGATGAGTGCGGTTAAAGAGCTTGATAATGGGTTGCTGTCTTAGCTGGAATTTTTTCGAGATTGAAGTAGTCAGCATAAATGGATTGAACAAGACTGTAATAAATAAATAACATAACAACTGGTTACAGTCTCGTTTTTTTCATTTCATTTCAAGTAGATGTGTCAGATCTTGTCTGAACTAATACAGCTTAATACAATTTATTTCATTGGGACTATTTTGCTTCTTCTTAGCTTAACCAGCTGCTCATTAAGGCGTTCATTTTCAAATTTTAACTCATCAATATCACTTAGCGCTTTGACAAGCTTGTCGTTCAGGTGATGCTGGGCTGCAGCAAAGTCTGCTAGCTGTTGTTTAACTGCTTCATACTTTTCCTTGTAGTTCTGCTTGATGCGTTTTTGTTCATTGAGCTTAATACGTACCGATTGGATTTCAGGTTGAACATACTCGCCTTTTGCTTGAGCAACATCAGCTTTAACTTGTTTTACCTTTTCAACAAATTCAGGATAGTAATAGCCGCTACCATTGCCCAAATTGGCTTCTTCTTCTACTGCGCGAACACTAATTTTTCTCTGGTCAGAAATGCGTGTTGGTTGCCCTTCAATGATGCGTTTTAATGCCGCCTCTAAAGCAATTAGAGTGATTTCTTTCTTGCTCATAGCTCAGTGATCTCAATAGGATGTTTATATGTTGTGAATGGTATGTCGAAGTCTTTCATGACAATCTCAGCGGCTCGAATCTGTGTGATACAATGACTGTATTCGGTTGGTGAGGTATCAATCTCAGTTGAAAGATAATTGGTTAGAGATTCATGTTTTCTTTGCCACCATTTCGCATGGCTTTCATCAATAATACTGCTGCCGCTACTGCAATCTACACAAAAAGCAGGATTTGCTACACCATCCATGTCGCAGTCGTAGCCACTTTTACAATAGCTGTGTGCTGTACCATGTAATGTTAGTCGTTTTTGTTTTACTGCATTATAGATAATATCCCATGAGCTATAGATGTGAGGAATATCGTCGCGCATTTTCATTATTGCTTTACCGTGCGAACCTGAGAGGGGTTGATCTGAGTGCACCATATTGAATATTTTATTGGTCGTATACTCTTCTTTGGTTATGTCTAATAATTCTTGTAAATGGCTATCAATTTTTAATAATTTTAAATGTGCTAATCGACCTCCATTGCTGTACCACTCAGTCATTGATAGGTACAAATGCTTAAACTGTTGTTTTAATGCTAGTGTTGTTCCTATCCTATGTTTAATCATATAGTAAGCAAGTGAGCGTCTAAATTGGTGTGACGTTAAGTGCCATGGCTCTCCAATCTTTATGTATTTATTAATGAGATCTTTGGATTGAGGATTGGATTCAATACACTCTTCATAATTCGCTTCTGTCACTTTAATATTAAATTGCTTACAAAAGCGTTTTAAACGATTAGGCCAGTCTGAAATCACCACTGGTGAACGACTTCGGTATATGTTATTAACCCATAATGTACCCTTATACTTGTTACTGTTTTTTGTTAGGTAGTCTCTCCATTCTTGTGTCAAGCTAGCAGCAAGCTCTATGGCTTTTTTGGCAATAGGTGCTGCTACCCATGTTTCTATTTTTTCACCGAGCTTGAATGTTTTCGATTGTAACATGTGAAAATCCCGACCTTCGAAGGCTTCACAGTAATAGCTATTCGGTGTTAGCTGTCCTAACTCCGAGTCACGCATACCAGTAAAGCATCCACAGCAAATATAGCAAGCGGTAATTAATTGACCGTAATAACGACGAAAATCTCTAGCGTTAGAGATCATATCAAACTCTTTTATGCTACTTAAATGAAGTAGCATAATATCTTTTGGCGATTGGGGTAGATGGTCTGAGATAGCAGAATAGAACTTTCTTTTATCAATGGTTTTAGAGTTATAATCTACACATGTAAGGCTATGTCCAGAGGAAATTTTTTTATTTAACACTTCCTCTCCTATTAAGTAATTCTTTTTTAATTCGGATTCTGTTATAGCTATGACTTTTCTATGAGGGTAGGCTGCTTCAACTAGCTTCATAGCCTTTCCATAAATTTGGTCGCTTATATTTTCTGGAATAACAAGAGTTTGTTGTTCTCTCCTATTGCTCAGGCTTAATGCGAGAGCTTGAGCGTTTGGAATAGATAGATTGAAATCAATACCACACCAAGGTTGAAGATACACTATGGAGTTAAATGCGTTGAATACATGGTTTAGGTGGTTTTGGGAATATTCTTTTTCAATTAGCATATCCTCAAAGTCTGACCAGTTTTTTTGGTCTGATAGTGCATTAACAGAGCTAAATCCTCTTTTCATTAAGTATAGATAGACAGATTTTATGCTAGAAAATCGGCTTAATATCGAGGTGATTTTCATTGGGCGGTGTTTAGATGTGGATTTGTGAAATAGCCAACCATACACAATTATCTTTAATTCTAGAAGTAAACTAGGAGAAGATATTAATTCACTGAAATTAAATCTTTTTCTGTGCTCATTCATGCTGTCTGTATATGGTGTTATATCCCAATAAATATCTCCAAATTTTGCTGTTATATTGTCATTTTTATCTTGACATATTACAGTGTTTTCGAGAGCATCCCATTCTTCTTCTCTCACTAATTCAATGATGCTTTTGTTATTGATCTCAGGATTGCTAATTATTATCGGTGTTCCATTGGAGTTAATCATAATTATAATCCTGTTTTCATCTCTGTAGAAATTTTGTGGTAAATTCGACTTCTTGCCAAAGAGGGTGTCTGCCATCTGTATTTAATTTTTTTTCAGCTTCTTTAACAATGCTTTTAGTCAACTTAGGCATTATTTTTTTGTTTATATATGTCAGCACATTTTCAAAGTTTTTCCTAAAATGGGATGCATCCAAATGTAAATATAGTGATTCCTCTAGGCACTCTTTAAAAGAAAGCAAACACCAAATATCGCTTACGGACTGAACGATTACCTGAGCTTCACAGCCAAAACATTGTAATAAGTCTGCACACGCGAGTTTTTCACCTTTTGTTAGGTTGTTTTGTCTAGCTTTTCGACTAAATCCAGCTGATCTTTCACCAAAGGGGTTGGAGCAACTAGAGCCATTAGGGATGCGGCTTAGGTTGGGAAAGCGTATTTTTTGTGAGGCATCAATTGTAAGTACGTCAATCTTTAACTCCAGCTGTGCTTCTTTTGCTGTAACCTTGTTTTTTGCTTGTTGCTCCCTAATCAGGGCTGTTTCTTGCATCATGGCTTGGTTTTCGAACTTATTACCTGTGGAGTAATGCTTCCTTCGTACGTTAAGCGTATTCTCAAGTATCACTCCTTGTGCTATATCACCTTGGTAAAAGCTAACCAGTTGACTTCCTGTTTCTCTAAATCTAGAAATCACAGGGCGGAGCTCTCGACCTCTCTCATCAGTTAAGTTAAACTTTTTTAACCACATTTGATTGAATGTTTGAAGGTTTGATTGCATTAGCGGTCTCTTGTGGCCTTTCAAACAACAAGTAGTTTGAATCAAAAGTGCATTATCTGAACTATCAATAATCTTTGAGACTCTTAGTAATGTATCGAAAAATTGCATGGAATATTTGGGGATATCCAAAGTATGTTCCCCCATTTCTACATGAATAGTTTTAAATGCACGCCGCTTAAACGCTGGCATCGAATACCATGTATCCATAGAACATATATTAGACTTCTGCGGTCTAGGTAAATTAAATAAAATAGTGGTATTAGCACTTGTATAATATGACAGCAAGTAAGTCGCTGCCACCATCATCTTGGAAACAGCACCATGCAAGGGATAGGTATTATCCTGCCATTGAAAACTCATTGTCGCATTGCTTCTAGATGCACGGGTGTGTTTTTCAGGATTTTCTAAGAATTGTGCAGATGTTTGCTTAAAAAGTGCGCGTAATAGTGGTAAAAGTTTTTTCAAATCACTTTGGCTATAAGCTTCAAATGGTTCAAAGTCATTTCTAGGCAGATTTGGCACATTTTCAAACCACGAAGTAGGTAAGTCTAGCACTTTAAAAAGCGTCACCATCGATGCTCGATACTGAATATATGCTGAGTTCTTTATTTCTTTACGTTGTACTCTCTGATACTTGAACTGAAAATATCTATCAAGAGACTCTTTAGTAAATGAATCTCGAATATATTTGTCGCACCAAATTAAATACCTTAAAGCAGCTCTAAATATATTGTTCCAAGTAGAGTGGCTCCCGCCACTTGATAGTTTTTCGGAAAAAATATCTTTCAATTGAATGATCTGAGAGTCACGATTAGCAGATTGAAGACCGCGGCCGGCTTGAACTACTTGAGTGTTTGGGCAATGCATATATAGCAATCTATTAAAATCGCATAGCCATCCGTTGTTGAGGGTGATAGATAGTTCTTCTTTCCATTTTGATGAAGATGAATCATTACTCATTTCCAACTCCTATGGCTTCATGCATGATGGAGTCAAGAGTTCCAAACTTTTCTATGAATACTTCCTTTCGTTTAAGAAAGCGAAGATATTTCCATGTGGTGGTTTCATTTATATGCCCCATCCAGCCCATGAGTAACTCTAGGGATTCTAAAGGTTGTATACCTGCTTCTAGTAAGTCGTTTAAGCGATAAGTACCATAGGTTGACCTAAGGTCATGAAAGCGATAACTGAACGAACTATTTTTGTTGCGAATAACGTGTCGGAGTTCACCCCATCTTGAACCAATAACGGATTTGTCAACAGGGTTCCCTTGCTCACTAATAAATAGAGGCTCAAATTTCTCACAATGCATAAAAATATCAAGCTTCTCTTTTTTTAAAATTACCTCACCTTTCTTAATAGCACGTATTTTTTCATGAAGCTTGTTTAACCTTACCAATCTACGCTCACTAATTAGATAGTTCCGGATTTTAGCTAGGAATTCTACGGATATTTCAATTTGTCGAGTTTTATTGTTTTTGGTTCTTACTCCTGTTGAAGGGCCAATTACTATTTCATATCGATATTTGCTTTCGGTTAGAGGAACTGCTGTATTTATCGCTTCTACTGTTAGAGTGCTGACCTCTTGAATTCGTAATCCCATCTGAATAGCTAATAAGCATTGCAACTGAAATTCAATTGAAAATCTTGGTAGGTGTTGTGTTAGTAACGTCAATGATTCAATGCTTAATGGTGTTAAAGCCCTAATTTTTTTAGTTTGGCTGTCTTTTTCAACTCTAATTCGCAGGTCTGAGGTATCAACGGTAAATGCAGGTCTAAGGTGAGCTAATATTCCAGTATTTATAATTTTAACGGTCTCAATTTTAAATGGGGCACATTGGTCATTTTTTACTTGTAATAAACCTTCGTGTATAGCCCAGAGATAGAAGTTTTTAATGTGATTTATATATGTGTTTGATGTGCTTTGACTTATGCTGCCTTTTTCAATTTCAGTGAGTAAGTAGCTACGAAAGAGGTAAGTCGATTTTAAGCGCTTTAGTGGGGGAAAATGATTCCAACTAAGCTCATTCTCTTCAATGAAAGACCAGAATTTAAGTAAAGCTCGAGCATTAGAATTGATGTCTTTGAGCTTTTTTATATTTTTCAGATAAAAAAAATAACTATTAACTTCTTCAATAAACCTGCCTTCTTTATCAAAGAGGGTAGGTAATGATCCAAGGTTTTTCCCTTTTATAAAAAATGTTGGCTGGCCTTCATCAGTCCAAGTAATTTCTGTATCAGCATAAACATCGGCTGAATAAATGAGTTGGGCCATGTCTTACTCCTGAAAAAAATACTAGCTATATGAACATAGCTAGTATTTATGTTATTTCCAGAATTTAAAACGTGTACAAGTCGGTTTTCTACACTAACCTGTCATGGTAACAAACTCTTCCGAGCCAGTTGGATGGATTGCGACCACGCTGTCAAAATCGGCTTTGGTTGCACCCATTTTCATTGCAACGGCAAAGCCTTGGATCATTTCATCAACCGCAAAGCCAATGCCGTGTAGGCCAACAACTTTTTCATCTTCACCGACACATACCAGCTTCATTTTACATGGTTGGCGATGCTGGGTGACTGCGGTATACATGGCGGTAAAGCCTGAAGTGTAAACCTTCACTTGTTCCTCACCAAATTGCGCGTTGGCTTCTGCTTCAGTGAGGCCAATGGTACCAATAGGTGGATGACTAAATACCACGGTTGGCACTAAGTTGTAGTCCATTTTGGCGTTGGTTTTACCGTTAAATAAGCGCTCGGATAATTGACGTCCCGCCTTCACTGCCACAGGGGTGAGCTCGATGCCACCTTCCATAATGTCACCTACGCAGTAGATGCCGGGAACATTAGTCGTTTGGTATTCATCTACAGGAATGTAGCCTTGGGCATTTGTTTTAACGCCCGCGTTTTCAATTTTAATGCTGCTGGTGGCAGGGTGACGACCAATGGCCCAAATTAGGCAGTCTACGGTATAGCTTTCGCCGTTTTCAAAGCTGATAGTAAGGCTGCCATCGCTGTTCTTTTCCACCGCTTTGGGCGTGCTTTCAGTGTGTAATTGCGGACCTTCCGCGGCCATCACTTCGACTAAGGTGTCGGTTAGCATAGTATCAAAGCTGCGCAGTGGCGCATGTTTGCGCACAAATAGGTGGGTTTCACTGCCCAGCGCATTCAATACGCCAGCAATTTCAACTGCTATGTAGCCTGCGCCTATTACTGCAACACGTTTAGGCTGCTCGGTTAGTTCAAAAAATCCATTTGAGTCAATGCCGTACTCTGCGCCTGCAATATTAGGAATGGTTGGCGCACCGCCTACGGCGATCAAGATATGATCGGCGCTATAGTGCTTGCCATCAACTTCGACTGTTTTGGCATCAACAAAGGTTGCAAAACCTTTGATGACATTAACCTTGTTATTGCCTAGTACGCGATCGTATGACTGGTGGATGCGGCCAATATAAGCTTCACGAC
This sequence comes from Motilimonas cestriensis, assembly GCF_021295315.1. GTDB lineage: Bacteria > Pseudomonadota > Gammaproteobacteria > Enterobacterales > CBDFNC01 > Motilimonas > Motilimonas cestriensis. Next base: position 125,441 of record NZ_JAIMJA010000013.1, read on the forward strand.
TGGCGACTAGTTTGCTCCAATCAAAGCCCTTTTGCTCTACGTCAAAGCCGTAATCTGGGCTGTAAAGCTTGATGGCTTCAGCGATTTGCGCGCCGTGCCACATTACTTTTTTTGGTACACAGCCGACATTGACACAAGTGCCGCCAAGGGCTTTTGCTTCAATTAAGGCTACTTTAGCGCCGTAACGCGCCGCACGGTTTGCTGAGGCGATACCACCGCTGCCACCGCCAATACAAATGTAATCAAAATGTTCAGTCATGTTATGTTTCCCTTGGAGTTTTACACGATTCTAGAGAGTGAGTAGGGAAAGGCAAGTAAAAACCGAGGCGGATGCCTCGGCGCGGTGATTAACGTTCTAGACTAGACGTTATGATAAGGAATGTTAATGCGGAAACAGACACCATGTTCAACACTGGTATCGTGTACTATGCTGCCTTTCAGTAACTGCACCACTAAGTTATAGATGACATGCGTGCCTAAGCCACTGCCACCATGACCACGTTTTGAGGTAACGAAGGGGTCGAAAATGCGCGGGGCTATTTCTTTATCGATACCGCGTCCAGTGTCGCGATAGTCGATTAATAGGCGATCATCTTGTCGAGTCACATCAATGATAATTTTCCGTTCGCCATCCCATTCATCGAAACCGTGGTTCACGCTATTAATGATCAGGTTAGAATATATTTGTGTGAAGCTGCCGGGAAAACTATGCATTTTTAATTCACTGTCGCAATGAGTTTCTACAATGCAGCGGGCTTTTTTCAGCTTGTGGTTCAGAGAGGTGACCACTTGATTGAGGTTTTCTTCTAGATTAAAGGTGTAGCAAGCTTCACTTGACTGGTCAACCGCGACTTGTTTAAAGCTGCTTATCAGATCGGAAGCGCGGCGTAAGTTACTCATCAGTAAGTTACACGATTCATCCATATTGCCAGTCAACTCTTCAATATAAGCGCGAGATAACTTACCTTCTGCGACGCGTTGTTGTAGCGACTTGGTTTGATCTTGTAGATACGAAGAGGCGGTGACGCTGATGCCGATAGGGGTATTTATTTCATGAGCAACACCGGCCACTAAGCTGCCCAGTGATGCCATTTTTTCTGACTCAACCAAGGTTTGTTGCGCGCGTTTAAGTTCGTCAAAGGCGATAACCAATTGGTTGTTACTTTGCTCTAGGCTGGCGGTACGTTTGATGACTTTCTCTTCAAGCTGGTCATTCAATCGTTTAATTTCTTTTTCAACCCGTTTCAGACTCGATACGTCGTAACCAAAGGCGATCAGGTATTTAAAATGGTCGCCGTCATAAAAAGGCACAAAGCTCCAAATGAGCGTATTGGTTTCACCTAGCTGATCGGTCATGGTGATTTCAAAATCTTTTTGGTCTTGATATTTTTTTAGTTGCTTGGCAATTTCTTCGCGTTGGTCTGGGTTAACAAACAGCTCTAGCCAGCTGCGCCCCGCCATTTCGTGTTGGCTGTAGCCAGTTAAGATAACGCCAGCAGGGTTGATAGTGTCGATATCTAGAGACTGATCTAAGCAGCAAATGACTGAGGTGGAGGAGTTGATAATGGTCGTGGAGAAGTCACGCTCGCCAGCGAGCTCTTGGTTGGCTTTTTCTTTGGCGGATAATTCGGCGAATATTTTCTCTCGCATTTGGTTGTAAGTGGCAGCAAGGCCATCAAGTTCATCAGGATTCGCAGGGTGCGGGTCACGGCCTTCAAGTTTGAGCGGTGGAGAAACAGAATCAAGCTTAAGGGAGCGGGTGTAGTCAGCAATGCGGTTTAAATGACGAATCACCAGATAGTAGATGATTAACAAAATACAGATAGAGACCACTAAGGTTTTAATAGTTTGACTGACTAAGATAACCATGGATTTTTCGATTAAGCGCCGATACACCTCGTCTAATGAGGCGGCCACTAATAAACGTCCAACCACTTCGCCTTGATAGACCAAGTCGAATTCACGGCTGATATCGAATTTTTGTTTCAGCATCCCTTTTTCTATAAGGGGAACTTCAGAGCTGCCTAGGATTTCTTTAATGAGTACATATTGCATGTTGGGGAGGTTCATTATCCCTTCAACCTGCACCTGCACTTGCTCTTCATCTAGATTCCACAAGCTCGCGGCGATCGGTTGTAAAAAGCTGGCTTCGATTTGGGTAATGCTGTTTTCGATTTGGCCGACATCTTTGCGGTAGTCCCATAACAGCTGCACTATGGTGATGACGACGGCTAAAACACTACTGCAAAGAAGGATGTAAGAAAGCAGTCTAAACGAGAGACTGTTTTGCGACATAGATCGTTTAAGTTTTGAAACCACACTTGGCATTCGGGTGACACCTATCCACTGAGCTTGGCTCAGCCTAAATAATGCGAGCGATAACCCTTTGTGTCTATTGGTATAGCTCGATGTCATTAAACATCAGCGAGACGCTATAAGGGGTCGTTATTAATATATTCAGCATAGACTGGCTTATTGCAGTCGGCTATTTATTCAGGATACATCTGCTGCATAATTTTTGGGAGCCGATTGTCCCTTAATTCCGACTAAAACCCGAGTTAGATCGCGCTATTCAGCTAAATTTTTAGTGATGTATCGTTTTAATCCATTTTGGTGGTTGGTTTTTTGTTCGGCTGCAATGACTTAGCTGTGTCCAAATCGTATGTGTTTTGCCGATTGCTTACTGAGTTGGGCCTTGATATTTGTGGTCTCGGGCCTCATCTTTGATTTAATGACCTTATCTTAGAAGAGAAACTGTATGACAATTGCCCAGCCTTTACCTCTATTTAGCAACATTAAGCCCGATCATATTCAAGCCAATATTACGCAACTTATTGCTGACAACAAAGCCGCCATTGAGAGCGTGCTTGCCGCCGGTGGGCCTTATACTTGGCAAAACTTTGTGTTACCGCTAGATGAAGTGGCGGATGCTTTGGGGCAGGCATGGCAAGCGGTTGCGCATATGAATGCGGTAGTCAGTAATGATGAATTACGTGCTGCCCATGATGGCTGTTTGCCACTATTATCTGATTTTGGCACTTTTGTTGGTCAACATGAGGGGCTTTATCAGGCTTATCGCGAGATTCGTGATGGTGACGAGTATGCCCGACTACAATCTGAACAGCAGAAACTAATTGATGATACTTTACGTGATTTTTCTTTGTCGGGTATTGGTTTAGATGCAGAGAAAAAAGCCCGCTACGGTGAAGTTAAAAAACGTTTGTCAGAGTTGGCTTCGCAATTTAGTAATAATGTATTAGATGCAACCTTGGCTTGGCAAAAATTGATCACTGATGTTAATGAGTTATCAGGTTTACCGGAATCAGCTATTCAAGCGGCACAAGAGTTAGCTAAAAGTAAAGATCTGGAAGGCTACTTGTTTACCCTCGATATTCCAAGTTACTTACCGGTTCTGACCTATGCCGACAATCGCTCATTGCGTGAAGAAATGTATCAGGCGTTTGTTACGCGCGCTTCTGATCAAGGGCCTCATGCTGGGCAGCGTGACAACAGTGCCATTATTGACGAAACCTTAGCGCTGCGTCATGAATTATCCCAGTTACTGGGTTTTGCTAATTACGCAGAAGATAGTTTGGCCACTAAAATGGCACAAACGCCCGAACAAGTATTGGGTTTTTTAACGGATCTAGCGGAAAAATCTCGTCCACAAGCTCAAGCTGAAATAGCGGAGCTACGAGAATTTGCACAGCAGCAATCTGGCGATACTGATTTACAAGCTTGGGATTTAAGTTATTACGGCGAAAAACTCAAGCAGCATAAATACGCCATTTCTGCTGAAGCACTGCGCCCTTACTTTCCTGAAGCTAAGGTGGTAAGTGGTCTGTTTGAAGTGGTGAAACGCTTATTTGGTTTAACTATCACAGAGCGTGAAGGCGTTGATACTTGGCATCCTGATGTGCGTTTTTACGATATTTTTGATCAACAGGGCGAGTTGCGCGGTAGCTTTTATTTCGATCTCTATGCGCGCGAGCACAAACGTGGTGGCGCTTGGATGAACGATTGCTTAATACGTCGTCGTCGCTTAGATGGTAGCTTGCAAAAACCAGTGGCCTTTTTGACTTGTAACTTCAACAAGCCAAGTGCTGATAAGCCGGCCTTGTTTACCCATGATGAAGTCACCACACTATTCCATGAGTTTGGCCATGGTATCCATCATATGCTAACGCAGGTAGAAACCAGTGGCGTATCGGGGATAAATGGCGTGCCTTGGGATGCGGTTGAGCTACCGAGCCAGTTTTTAGAAAACTGGTGCTGGGAGCCAGAAGCATTAGCCTTTATTTCAGGTCATTATCAAACTGGTGAGCCTTTGCCTCAGGATATGCTAGATAAAATGCTGGCGGCGAAGAACTATCATTCGGCATTGATGATGGTGCGCCAGTTGGAATTTTCTCTGTTTGATTTCCGTTTACATTTAGAGTTTACTCCAGGCCAAACTAACCAAGCACAAGCTAAGTTAGATGAGGTGCGCAGCCAAGTAGCAGTCGTTACTCCGCCTGCATACAATCGTTTTCAGAACGGTTTTAGCCATATTTTCGCCGGTGGCTATGCGGCAGGGTATTACAGCTACAAATGGGCTGAAGTCTTGTCTGCTGACGCTTTTTCGCGTTTTGAAGAAGAGGGGATTTTCAATGCGCAAGTTGGCCGTGACTTTATGCAGCATATATTAGAAAAAGGTGGCTCAGAATCACCGATGGCCTTGTTTACCGCTTTTAGAGGGCGAGAGCCGCAAGTTGACGCGCTATTACGCCATAGCGGTATTGTCAGTTAGTCTGTCATTCCTTAGCCTTAGTAAGGAATATATTGCCAAGTAAAATCAAATAAATCTCACTAATGTGAGATTTATTTGTATCAACAAAGCAGAATCTGAATTTTTTACTTCATATCATATATTCTTAGCCATTTTTTTTATTACTATAAGCAACTGTTTTTATATTTCTTTTTTCAGGTGGTTATTATGCCGCACACTTTACACGCCGTACCAGATATCATTGTTGATGCGGTGGCTGGCTATTCGGGCCAAAGCTTGTGTGATGTTTTTGTACAGCAGTTGTGTAAGCATCTGGCTGCAGAGTGTGTGTTACTGACTACCTTAGATAACACCCAATCGTTACTTAATGTACAAGCTAGCTCAGGCAACTTGGCTGAGCAGCACCCTGACGTCTTGTTGGTGCACTCGTCTCCTTTCACTCATGCTTTGAAAAATCAAATTTGTGTTATTGAGCATAATGCTGCGCAACAATTTCCCAGTGTCGAGATTTTACAGTTATATCAGGCTGAAGGGGTGTTAGCGGTTTCTTTACCCACTGATGAGAATAATGTTATTGGTTTATGTATCGCTTTGTATCAAAAGCCGTTGCCAAAGGAGTATAAGGGGGAGCATTTAATGAGTTTACTGAGTGGCTTTATTGCGCAAGAGTTAGATCGCCAAGGGCGAGGGGCTCCCTCAGACTCATTACCGAAGACTTATCAGCATGAAACAAATGAAATGAGGTATAAAGGTTTAATTGGTACTTGGTCGATTGAATTCCCATCACGCAAACTGATTTGGTCAGAAGCAACCTTTAGGTTGTTTGATTTAGAGCCTTTTTCTTGTTCGCTTAACTTGTTTGAGTTAGAGCAGTTTATCGTGCCCAGTGATCGCGCCATGGTAATGCTAGAGCTAGAGAAAGTGATTGAGGGAGCAGTAGCCGAGCCTCATGTTTTTGAGTACCGCATTGTCAGTGCTAAGGGTGAGTCTAAATGGTTACGCGCTCAGGTTAATTCTATTCGCGGTGAGCATCAGACGCTATTGCAATTAAACGGCATTACTCAAGATATTACTCGTAGCAAACTAACAGGCAATGTTTTGTTAGAAAAATACTTCGACTCTTTGATTCGACACCTGCCTCTAGCGGCGATGCAACTCAAACACGATGGCTCTATTGATAGGGTAAATGAGGCAGCATTACAGTTATTTGGCTATCGTCCCGAAGATGTGCCCTTGCTGCATATTGATGATTTAAGTTTTCCCCAAGATAAGGCGAACGCCGCTTCTTTATATCGTTCATTATTAAGTGGCGATACTGAGCACGCTAAGGTACGTAAGCGTTACGTTACTAAATTAGGTCAAGTGATTCACAGTGATGCATCGGTGATTGCGTTGCGCAATGATCAGGGGGATATTGCTTGTTATTTGGCGATTGTCGAGCCCATTAATGACAACCCACTGCAGATTGACCACCTCGATGATTTGACTTTGTTGCCAAGTCGAGCTGGCTTTCTGTCGGCCTTAGATCGGCAAATAAAAACCAACGCACATTTTGCCTTATTGCAATTAGGGTTGGATAAATTTAAGTCAATTAACAACACCCAAAAAATTGCCACGGGTGATGCTTTGTTAACTTTAGTGGCAGAGCGCTTAAAGGGGCGCTTGCGCCAGCAAGATTTTATTGCTCGTTTAGGGGGCGATGAGTTTGTGATCATTGTTCCTGACTTGGTGTCAAAAGGGCAAGCGGAAGTATTTGCTCAGCAACTACTTGGTTCTTTTTCTCAAGGCTTTCAACTGACCGACCAACAGCTGTACATTACTGCCAGTATTGGCTGCGTATTATTTCCACAACATGGCTTTAGCAGTGATGAATTAATGCAAAAAGCAGGGCTGGCTTTATCAGAAGCGAAAAACCAAGGACGTAATACTTGTATTGTATACGAGCAAGCCATGCGTCAGTCGGAGTTAGACAAGCAAGCGTTATTAGTTGAATTAACAGAAGCGATTAAAAGTGGTCAGCTAACGGTTTTTTATCAGCCTATTATTGATAACTTTACGGGGAAAGTTGCTAAGTTAGAAGCATTAGTACGCTGGCAGCACCCAAAGCGAGGCTTTATTTCGCCGATGGTGTTTGTGCCACTCGCTGAGGAAGTCGGACTAATTCAGCAACTAGGCCAGCAAGTGTTAAGGCAAGCTTGCTTGCAAGTAAAACAATTGCATCACTTAGGTTATGAACATCTAGAGGTATGTATCAACCGTTCAACCTTAGAATTTCAGAATGTTGATTTACAGGCAAGTGAATGGATAAAGGTGATTCAAGAAAGTGGCCTGCCAGCTTCTTCTGTTACCTTAGAAATTACAGAAAGTTTGCTGATGAACAGTGATTCACAACATATGCAGCGGATCACCGCATTAAAAGCGGTGGGTATCAATATTGCCATTGATGATTTCGGCACTGGTTATTCATCGTTGAATTATTTACGCAGCTTACCTGCTGATGTGGTTAAAATAGACCGTTCCTTCATTGCGGATATACCCTGTAATCAACAAGATAACTTGTTGTTTAATGGCATTATCAATATTGTGCACAATTTAGGTATGAAGGTGGTGGTTGAAGGAGTGGAAACTGAACTTCAACAGAATTATATCCAACAGCAAGGCTGTGATTTTTCTCAAGGTTTCTTACTAAGTAAACCCTTATCGTTTGATATGTTAAAGGATTTTTTGGCAGTGCAATTTCGGCAGTATTCAGTGGGGTTAATGTAGTATATGGAGTGGATTTCGAGTCTGATCACCAGTTATAAAACCAATAATTGGATGTTCGATGTCAGTGTTATTTTACTTATCACCAGTGTGGCTTTTGTCTTTTGGCGTTACTTTGCAAAAAAAATGGAACGTCTTGTTCTGCTTACCAAAACTGGTTGGGATGATGCAATTTGGGCATCGATTTGGAAGCCGATTAATTGGATCGTGTTGACCGTTGGGTTAGCGATGGTGGCCAGCGTTTATGCTGAAAACCAAAATAGCGCATTGTTGGAATATATTCCTTTAGCCCTTACTTTAGTGTTAACAGGCTTGATAGCTTGGGCATTTCTTCGTTTTATCACCCATGCTGAACATAAGTTTATTAGCCAAGGTAAAGATGAAACCACGGTTAATGCTCTAGGCAAGCTGATGAAAGCAGCAGTGCTGGTAATTACCGCGTTAGGGATATTTCAAACCTTAGGTTTTAGTATTTCAGGGGTGCTGGCTTTTGGTGGTGTGGGTGGTTTAGTGGTCGGTATGGCCGCGAAGGATTTATTAGCAAACTTTTTTGGTGCGTTTGTTATTTACTTAGACCGACCATTTAAAGTTGGTGACTGGATCCGCTCGCCAGACAGAAATATTGAAGGAACCGTGGAGCATATAGGTTGGCGAGTCAGTATTATCCGGACATTTGATAAGCGCCCTCTTTATGTCCCTAATGCTGTGTTTTCTAGTATTGCGGTAGAAAACCCGTCCCGTATGAGTCATCGCCGCATTTATGAAACATTAGGTATTCGCTATGCCGATAGTAAAAGTATGGCGGCGATCGTCGCTGAGGTGAAAACAATGCTCGCTGGCCATGATGAGATTGATACTACGCAAACCATGATTGTAAATTTTAATGGTTTTGGTAGCTCCTCAATGGATTTCTTCATTTATACTTTCACTAAGACCACGAACTGGGTTCACTTTCATGAGGTGAAACAGGATGTGTTGCTGAAAGTGATGGCGATCATTGAGTCTTATGACGCTGAATTTGCTTTCCCAACGCAAACATTACATATCGAGGGGGTCCAGCCTGAAGTGCCGATCAGCCCTGAGAGCTAAGCTAGCCTGACGCGATTGTTTACAACTTGATCACAAACTATTGGTGGTCAAGTTGACGATAATACAATAGGCAGAGTACCCTCGAATTATCTTTTAGTACCATAGATTAATTGAGACCCGATGCAGATATTAGGGCTAAGCCGCTTTTTTTGTTCCATTTTCTTCGGCGCTATGCTGTTGATGACCAGTGCAGGCGTTGAGGCTAAGCAACAAGAAGTACTGGTGCTTCATTCTTACCATCAGGGATTTAAGTGGACCCGTGACTTACAAGCCGGAATCGAGTCTATTCTCAAAAACCAAGAAGTATCTCTCTACGTATCTTACTTAGACAGTAAGCGCTTCTTTACTGACGAATATATGTCGTTGTTGACTGAGGCGTTTGCACGTAAATTTTCTCATCGTGATTTTGATTTAGTCATCGTCACCGACAATAACGCACTTGCGTTGGCAAAAGCTTATGGCCAGCGTCTTTTCCCTAATACGCCGATTGTGTTTGCTGGCGTGAATAATTTTACCCCTGCGCTGATCGATGGCATGTCAAAAGTGACAGGGATAGTCGAGAGCCCTGATTTGTTTGATACTTTAACTGCTGCCTTAAGCTTGAGGCCACGCACTAAAGATATTTACGTGATTGTTGATGACACCACGACAGGGCAGTTATTACAGCGCGACATTGAACGTATAAGCAGTCAGATTTACCCTAAGCTTCATGTTTTAAATGAAGAAACCTTTCTTACTCTGAAACAAAAAGTGAGTAATATTAACGGCGATGCGATTATTTTATTCACGATTTTTTCTCGTGATCGTGATGGCCAGTACTTAGAACATGAGCACCTGCTGCAATCGTTATTTGAGGTGGCTAAAGTGCCGATCTTTGGCTCTTGGGACTACACCTTAGGTTATGGGGTGGTGGTCGGTGGCAAAATGGTGAGTGGTTTTAGTCAAGGCGAGCGCGCCGCACGTAAAGCGTTAGATATTCTTCATTCGGTACCGATTGAAGCGTTGCCCATTGAAACCAAGTCCAATAATCAATTCGTGTTTGATGCTGAACTGTTGAAGCATTGGCAGTTAGATTTTGATCTGTTGCCGAAAAACTCCTTGATAGTCAATCAAGTGGAAAACCAATACAACGTTTATCGAGACAACTTTTTTGTTGTGTTGGCTGTGGTGTTGAGCCTTTGCATCATTATCGCATTATTACAATTTAACTTATTAAAGCAAAAACGCGTTGAGTTGGAATTACGCGCCAGTCGCACCCGTTTTAGTGCTTTGTTTCATGAAGCCTTTCAGTTCATTATTTTACTTGATGACAAGGGCCGGATCTTACAAACCAATAAGGCTGCATTACAGTTACTGAATCTGAATGAAGTTGATGTGATTGGCGAATACATTTGGGAGTCGCCCTGGTGGCGCCATGATCTAGAAGAGCAGCAAAAACTTGTGTCCGCTATCGATATGGCGCAAAAAGGTGATTTTGTACGCTATGAAAGCCAGCAAATGAATAGCAGTAAGCAGTCAGTGATTGTGGATTTATCATTAAAACCTGTCCGTGGTGGCCAGGGCGTTGAGATGATATTGCTGGAAGGCCGGGATATTAATAGCATCAAGCGAGCGGAAGTAGAGTTAAGGGAAAGTGAAGCCCGCTATCGGGTGTTGCATGATGAAAACCCGTTTATGCTGCTGACAATTAATAACCAAGGGTTAGTGCTGTCTTGCAATCGCTATGGCGCTATACTGCTGGGTTACTCAGTTGACGAGCTTGTTGGTAAGAATATCACCTTATTTCATACTGTTGCACACGATATTGGCAGTCAAATTAAATACCTGAATCAATGTGCCAGTAATCCTGATGGCCTATTGAGCCGCCAAATTCAATATCAAACGCGTTTAGGGCAAACCTTGTGGCTTAATGAAACCACTCGCAAGGTGCCAGGTAAAGAGCAATTCTTTTTAGTTTGTGAGGATATAACTGAAACCAAACACCTATCTGAACAGTTGGCTTATCAGGCATCTCATGACTTTTTAACGGGATTGGGCAATCGTAGCTTCTTTGAATCAGAGCTGCAAAGTCATATCGATTCTGCCGCTGAAACAGGTCGTGTGCATGCTTTAATGTATTTGGATATGGATCAGTTTAAGGTGATTAACGACACCTGTGGTCATAGTGCTGGCGATGAAGTGTTGAAACAGCTAGCTACTTTATTGACTGATAGTTTGCCATCCCATGCGTTACTTGCTCGTTTGGGCGGGGATGAGTTTGGGGTGATTATTGCAGATAGCTTGCCCGATGATGCGCTAGCCTATGCCCATGGCATTATTGCCGCGATTGCTGAGCACCACTTTATTTCCGAAGAAAAAACCTTTTCGCTTGGTGTCAGTATTGGCTTAGTGGAAATGAACGAGAGCAGTGGTAATCGCCAATATGTTTTAAGTTGTGCTGATACGGCCTGTTATGCAGCAAAAGATGAAGGTCGCAATCGGGTTCATGTGTTTAAACAAGACGATCAAGAGCTACAGCGACGCCATGGAGAAATGCAGTGGGTAAATAAAGTGCAACAGGCGCTGCGAGAGCATCGCTTCTGTCTTTATGCTCAGCCCATCAAACGGGTAGGCACTCAAGATGAAGATAAGAGTTATCTTCATTACGAAGTGCTGACGCGAATGATAGATGATAATGGCAAATTGGCCCCACCGGGGTTATTTATTCCTGCTGCCGAAAACTACAATTTGGCTGACAAGTTAGACAAGCTGATTATCGATAAAACCTTAGCTTGGTTAAAAGGGCACCCTGATCACGTGGCGAAACTAGATCAATGTTCTATTAACCTCTCAGGCCAGTCAATTGGTAACAAAGAGTTCGTTGAGTACTTAGTTAAGGCGTTGGTTGATTCCGAGTTGCCGTTATACAAAATTTGTTTTGAGGTGACCGAAACCGTTGCCATTGCAAACTTTAGTCATGCCTCCTTCTTGTTGAAAGAGTTGAAAAAATTAGGCTGTAAATTGGCGTTGGATGATTTTGGTACTGGCCTCTCGTCATTTGGATATCTTAAACGTTTACCGGTGGACTACCTCAAAATTGATGGCTTGTTTGTACGAGATATTGCTGATGATGAGATGGATTATGCCATGGTGCGCAGTATCAATGAGGTGAGTCAGTTGATGGGTAAGCAAACCATCGCGGAATGTGTTGAAGATGAGCGAGTCATGATGCGCTTGGCTGAAATTGGGGTTGATTTTGCTCAAGGTTATCATCTGGGTAAGCCGATGCCGATTGAGATGATGGCGTTAGTGTCGCTTGCCATGGAATAAGTTAGCCGGGTTCATTTTTATTGCGATGAAGTAATCTGCTATGATGCGGAAAATTTCCTATTGAGTATGCCTGTGATACCACTCCTTGCTGATTTTCCTGAGCTTAATGCTGATGCCGATAAGTTACGGCAAAAGTGGGGCTTTAGCGCCAAGCGATCTGCTGATGATTTATTGGTGTTGGTTTTAACGGCTACCCAACTTGAATTACGAAAAGTGGATGAGCCCAAACTTGGCGCGGTGGCGGTAGACTTTGTTACTGGCGCGGCGGCGCATCGACGTAAGTTTGGTGGCGGCAAAGGGCAAACTATCGCCAAGGCGATAGGAGTAAAGTCGAAAGCAGGTTTAAGTGTTATCGATGCCACAGCTGGTTTGGGGCGGGATGCGTTTGTATTTGCTTCTTTGGGTTGCCAAGTTACCTTAATTGAACGCTCTCCGGTGGTTGCCGCTTTATTGGATGATGGCTTGCAACGCGCCTATCGCGACCCAGAAATAGGCGCTTGGATGCAAGCGAATATGCAATTACGTTTTGATTCAGGGATTGATTGGCTGGCGAATGCCCAAGCTGATGTGGTCTATCTTGATCCTATGTTTCCCCATAAGAAAAAGAGTGCATTAGTTAAAAAAGAAATGCGCGTATTTCAACACTTAGTAGGCCCTGATTTAGATGCTGATGCACTGTTAGCCCCCGCTTTGGCTGCCGCTCGCTACCGAGTGGTGGTTAAGCGGCCTGATTATGCACCTTGGTTGGCTCAACAAAAGCCAACCTTGGCGTTCACTACTAAAAGTAATCGCTTCGACGTTTATGTTAATAAGGGGCTCACCTAGCTCGCCTGTTCTGCATCTTGGTTATGCAGGGCATGAATAATGGTGTCTGCCTCTTGTTTTATTTGCTCTGCAATTTGTTGTGATAAGCTGGAGACTTGTTGAGATTGCTGTTTGACTTGCTCAATTGCCGAGGCAAAATCAATCAACTTGCCGGATTGCAGCTTGGCATTAATGCTGCCTTGTTCGGCGACAACGGCTGAGTTGACCGCACTTTCCCGCACGCCTTGTGCAGTACTCCATAGCGTATCAGCAGTTTCTTTCTGCTTAATAGAAGCCACTGATATTCCTTTAATATCTTGTCGTAATCCAGATGATGCCTGACGTAATTGTTCCAATATAGTGGATATTTGACTCAAAGATTCTTGGGTTCTATGTGATAGGTGGCGGACTTCGGTGGCGACAACGGCAAAGCCTCGGCCATGATCGCCAGCTCGAGCAGCCTCAATGGCGGCGTTGAGGGCTAAGAGATTCGTTTGTTCAGAAATATTGCTGATGACTTCTATTATTTTTTCAACATCATCAACAGACAGGGTGAGTGAAGCGAGAGAGGCGTTACAGCGTTGCACCGCTTGGCTAGTATTGTCTGTGGCAGCAAGTACTTGCTTGGCGTATTTTTGACTATCTAGCATCGCGCCTTCATTATTTTTAGCGTGGCCCAAGATGGTATGAGAACTGTGCTCAACCTCTTGTGCCAGTTGATTAAGCTCTTGTACCATTACCGCGCTCTGGCTGGCGGCTTGGCTGTTCGCTTTAGAATCTGTTTCAATCACTTGCACTTGGGCAACCATTAGCTTTAATGCGTTAGAGACTTTTACTAGCTGTTCTGCTTTATAAGCTTCGGTTGATTGAATGCGAGTGATGAGTTGATTGAAGTATTGCGCTATTTCACCTAACTCATCCTTTGAATTAGCTAAGGATAGTGGGCGTGGTTGCTGCGTTTCGACGAGTTGGGCGAATGCATTCTTCAATTGTTTGAGGCGCTTGACGACAAGCTGTTGCTGAAATATGAATGCGATTAAGGCGTAAGCGATGAGTGTTGCCAGTGACAGCAATAAAGCGAGACGGATCCCAACTAAGTTTTGTTCGGTATCAGCTTGTATTTGCGCTTCAATTACTAATATAGCGGCTTCTAGATCATCGACTTCTTGCCTTAGTTGATTACTGGCTTTGATGGTGGAGTCAATATTCTGCTCGGTATTGTCGAGCTCTTTTGGGTAGCGTTTGATCAAATTTGCCAGCTCTGCAATAGCGGCTTGGCCTTTTTCAACAGGATCTTCGTCATCATCAAAGCTAAGCTCATCGGGATCGCGCTCAATAACATAGAAGATATTCAATGGCGCTTTCGCTGCTAGCTGGTCTAAAGTGACGCGCATTTTTTGTTGGTAGTAGTGTATTGCTTCTATCTGCTCGGGCTGCATTTGTTGGAAGTATTTCGCCCGTTGCTGAGTTAGCTGAGTCAGCGACTCGCTAAGATCTTGGCTGAGTTTAAGATAACTGGCGGCCAAATTAGGATTTTTATCTAGTCCTTCAATGGCATAGTTTTGCAAGCTGCTCAATGACCCAAACATTTCTTGCTCGGCGAAGGTAAGCAGTTGCTGGCTGTTGCCGGACAATTTACCCGCTGCGCGATAGTCACTATTGAGGCCATCTATTAATCTGATTACTTTGTCATTGATTTGTGCCACTTGCTGATTGGGAAAGGCGCTGAGTTGTTCTGATAGTGTTTCTAATTGCTGCTGCGCGAGACTTAATTGGCCCGCGTCACCACTAATTAAATAATCTTGGATGGTGCGTTGAAAGGTAACGCTGATCTGATGTTTCAAGGTCTGGTATTGTTGCCCTTGCTGTTGCATCATTTGGATTTGATCGCCACTGCGCCACATCGAGTAACCGAGTATGCTTGCTAATATCATTAGTAATAGTGATGATAGGAGAGAGAAGGTGCTTATACGCATGATGCAGTACCTAGATCATTTGTGATAATGCGGATGCTAGTGGTTATCTATGACAAATATATGACAGCCATTCATACTTTATACTGAGTTTTGCGATGAAGAAGAACCAAACCTTGTGTGATTGGAAACGGGCTGATATCGAGAAGCACCATAGTACTCTTAAGGAGCTGGTTGCTCAGCCCCAGTTTGTATGTCGCAAATGTGCCCGCGTGGCAAACACAAAAAAGGTATTGTGTAAGCCTTTTGCTCTCTAGCTAGCTTTAGTGATTCGTTATTGGAACAATCAGCAGGTCACAGGGCGCTTGGTTCAACAGTTTTTTTGCTGTGGTATGAAAATAACTCCACAGTCCGTGGTGATGGCCAGCAATGATTAAGTCTACCTCTAAGGATCTGGCTGAGGTGAGAATGCTTTCAGGCATCTCGCCACACACAATTCTGTGTTCAATTAATGGGTAATCTATTTCAGCCATGAGTAGGTCCAATTCAGCTATCGACTGTTCGGCAAGTTGCTGCTTTATCTCCGCCAAGTCCATTGCAATCATATCGCTATACAGCTGATTTAGTTGCATGTTTACGTGGAGTAGCGTTAGTTTAGCGTTATCAATACGAGCACGTTCGACGGCTTTATCTAACAGGGCTCGACTATCTTCATCCAAATTGAGTGCCACTAAGATGTGCTGATAAGCTGCCATATGGTGATCTCCTATAGTGATATTATTTGAGTATAGAAGTAAGGGGGTTAGCTTGCTGATTAAGACGAATAAGCTGCCACTGTTGTTGCTTAAAAGTGATCTCGGTAAAGCTGCAGTTGGTTAACTCCAGTACATGCATTTTTTGTTTTGACCAGTTCAATAAATGATGCAGCAGATAGTTCAAGCTATAGCCGTGTCCGATAATGGCATGGCTTCCGGATAATTGGGTTGTTAGCTGCTCGGTAAATTGCACAAGTCTAGCTTCAAGCTCAGCTAAAGGTTCAGATCCGGCATACGGTAGGTCGATTTGCCGTTTATGTAGCTGCTGTAAGTGGTATTGTTTTTGTGTCGACATCAATTTGAATGGTTGGCCTTCTAAGGAGCCAAAACTGAGCTCGCGTAATAACGGTGTGAGCTGGGGTGTTAGTCTATGTGGTTGTGCGATCACATCCGCGGTACTGCTCGCTCTTGCCAAATCACTGCTGTAAATACTGTTAATCGTAAGGTGTCGACATGCCATCGCTAACAAGTTTGCTTGCGATAAGCCTTTATTATTGAGCTGGGTATTTTGTTGGCCTTGTAGAATACCGAATTTGTTCGCATCGGTTTCGCCATGGCGAATTAAGTATAAGGTGATCAATCTAGGCCACTTTCGTTTGCGCTTAAGTGGTCGCCATCATAGCTTGAAAGGTAATATCTTCAATTAGATAAATGAGAGTAAAAATAGCAGCATGATGAAACTTAAGATTTTCCATTCTTTGAATAACAGTTCCATGTCGATGCTCCTATTAATAACTTAGCCATACTAGCAGTCGGCAATAGAAGAGGTTGTGAAATATGTCAAGAAATGAGCGATTAAACGTAATGAAGGTGTATCTTCTTCTGCCATTTTTAGGTGGGGTGGCATTTGTGCATCTAACTATGTGAAAATGCAGCTAAGCATAGAAGCTGAATAAGGATCCATAATGTTAAAACCGAATATGATCGAAAAATTAAACGAGCAAATAAACCTAGAATTTTATTCCTCCAACCTTTACCTGCAAATGAGTGCTTGGTGTGAAGATAAAGGCCTAGAAGGTGCTGCGGTTTTTTTACGTGGTCACGCAAAAGAAGAAATGGAGCATATGCATCGCTTGTTTACGTATGTGAGTGAAACCGGTGCGTTACCGATCCTCGGCGCAATTGATGCGCCACCACATGATTTTGAATCATTGACTCAAGTGTTTCATGCCACGCTAGAGCATGAGCAAATGATTACACAAAAAATCAATGGCCTCGCTCATGAAGCTTTTACCTGCCAAGATTATTCAACATTTAACTTTTTGCAGTGGTACGTATCGGAGCAACACGAAGAAGAGAAACTGTTTAAAACCATCATCGATAAGATTGATTTGTTAGGTGGTGATAAACAAGCTCTTTATTTTATGGACAAAGAGCTTGCTGAATTAGCAAAATCAGGTAGCCCGAGTATCATTGACTCAGCCACTGCTGCAGAAGCTGGCTTTTAAAAAACTGACTTAGCTTGGCTGATTGTGTTCGGCCAAGTATTCATTCTTCAAGCGTACATAGTTTTGTGCCGACTCTGGCAGGAAATTCAACTCTGCTTCAGTTAACTTGCGCGCCTGCTTGACTGGAGAGCCCATATATAAGTAACCAGACTCTAATGTTTTACCGGGTGGTACTAATGCACCTGCACCAATAATCACATCATCTTCAATTATTGCATTATCTAATATAATGGCACCCATGCCGACCAAGACTCTATTACCTACTGTGCAGCCGTGTAACATCGCTTTGTGACCGATGGTGACATCGCTTCCTATAATAAGCGGGTAACCATTTGGGTTGTTATCTGTTTTGCGGGTGACATGTAAAACACTACCATCTTGAATATTGCTGCGCGCACCAATTTTTATCTGGTTTACATCACCACGCGCAGCAACTAACGGCCACACACTTGCATCTTCCGCTAATTCTATATCGCCAACCAAAACGGCTGCTTCATCTATATAGCAATAATCGGATACTTTAGGGTAAATACCTTTATAAGGGCGTAGTTTGTGATTCATCAGAGTTCTCCTTTTTACCGACATTAGCATATAAAAACAGCAAAACAAGATGGAATATCTGTAAATCCTGTGGATAACTTGAGTGCAACTTGTGTGTGTAATTTAATTACAATTTTTCGTTAAAAAAGCCTTGCGCCGAAATCGAATCTCCCTATAATGCGCAACCACTGAGACGGCACAGTGCAAGGCGCAACGCAACATCAGGTGGTTAAGAAGCTGCGGTTTCTAACCAGAAGCGAAATCGAAAATTTCTCGAAATTAACGATTGACTTTCAAACCGGCTAGCGTAGAATGCGCAGCCCTGACGAGGTGAAGCGAAAGCAACCTAGTCAACGTTCTTTAACAATTTAATCATGCAATCTGTGTGAATACTCATGTTGTTTAACTTCGGTTGACAGCGCAATGGTAACGAATCGCCAAAACGATTTATTTATCAATGTAATTTCTGAGTGTTCATATAG
>NZ_JAIMJA010000014.1:0-46441 GCF_021295315.1 Motilimonas cestriensis
CTTGCTTGTGAACGAAAGTGTTTGGAGGAATTAAATCTTCGTCTAGCCACTAAATTGCCTCTTAATAAATCATATGTTCATTTGTATATTTTTATAGGTAGATGTCAACTATGATTTTACTAGGTAGTGAGGTAAACGGCGATCGCTCGAACTTCCAGTTTACAGAATCAAGACAAACACCTTATCAATACGGTCAATGCCCGATGATTAACGATTTTAAAAACAAAAAAGCCACTCCGCCAGACTTGCAAAAAGGCGCTATCGCCCGCATCTACTTTTATATGCAAGATCAATATGGCGTGCGCATATCACGTCAACAAAAACAACTCTACCAAGCATGGGACAGACAATATCCCGTTACAGCTTGGGAGTGCCAACGTGATAAACTGATTGCCAAACAGCAAGGGAATAACAACCCGTACGTAACCAATGCATGTGCAAATGCCACTTTTACTCAGTAGTCGGCACGGTTTTCGGCAACAACAGATTGAGAATAAATAAATGCGTGTACCTAGAATATATGAGCCGCAAGCGCTGCGATTAAACACACAGCTAGACTTGAACGATGACGCAGCCAATCATGTCGGTCGGGTATTACGTTTAAATGTGGGCGATCAAATTTGGCTATTTAATGGTGAGGATGAAAATCAATATTTAGCCAATATCGTGCAGAGCACCAAAAAGCACGTGCAAGTTAAAATAGTTGAATGCCAAACCACCGCAAATGAAAGTCCACTGAAAATTCATTTGGGCCAAGCTATTTCGCGCGGCGATCGCATGGACTTTGTGATCCAAAAGTCGGTTGAACTCGGCGTTGATGCCATCACCCCCATTTTCAGCGAACGTTGTGGCGTAAAACTGAGTGGTGAGCGGTTAGAGAAAAAACGTCAGCAATGGCAAAAAATCGCCATTGCTGCCTGTGAACAATCGGGCCGTAATCAGGTTCCTGAGATCAACCAGCCTATTAGCTTTAATGACTGGATCAATCAGCAAGATGACGCAGTAAAACTCACCTTGCACCCAAGGGCTAACTACCGAATCAATACCTTGCCTGAGCCAAAGGTGAAACAAATTCGTTTATTAATCGGTCCTGAAGGGGGGTTCACCGGTGATGAAGTGAATTTAAGCGAGCAAGCGGGATTTATCGAAACCTTGCTCGGCCCACGAATTTTACGCACTGAAACCGCCGCACTGACGGCAATTACCGCATTACAATGTCGCTTTGGCGATTTAGGATAAGTTATGACCATAAAACTCGGCATCGTGATGGATCCCATCACCGACATAAAAATTCATAAAGACTCTAGCTTTGCGATGCTGCTCGAAGCGCAGCAACGTGGCTACCAACTTTATTACCTCGAAATGTCTGACTTATATTTAGACAATGGCCGTGCCTTTGCTACTACTAAACAGTTGAAAGTACAGCGCGATCCGCAAAACTGGTTTGAACTCGCTGAGCAAGAAACCATTGCTTTATCCGATCTTGATGTCATTTTAATGCGCAAAGATCCGCCGTTTGATACCGAATACATCTACGCCACTTACATGTTAGAGCGTGCTGAAGACGAAGGCTGTCTGATTGTTAATAAACCGCAAAGCTTACGTGATGCCAATGAAAAACTATTTACTTCCTGGTTTAGCGAGTTTACGCCAGAAACCTTAGTCAGTAGTGATGCAGCCAAAATTCGTGCATTCTACGCCAAGCATCAAGACATCATCTTAAAACCCCTTGATGGCATGGGCGGGGCTTCCATATTCCGAGTTAAACCGAATGATCCTAACCTAGCCGTGATCATCGAAACCTTAACCAATCACGGTCAAAACTACTGTATGGCCCAAGGGTTTATCTCGCAAATTAGCGACGGTGACAAACGTATACTCCTAATTGATGGCGAGCCAGTACCTTATTGCTTAGCGCGCATACCCGCCAAAGGCGAAACCCGTGGCAACTTAGCCGCTGGCGGTCGTGGTGAAGCGCGTCCTCTTACAGAAAGTGACTGGAAAATAGCGCGCGCAATTGGCCCGAAATTAAAAGATAAAGGCTTAATATTCGTTGGTTTAGATGTTATAGGTGATAAACTAACCGAAATTAACGTAACCAGCCCAACCTGTATTCAAGAAATTGAAGGCGCTTTTGATGTGTCAATCACCGGCATGTTAATGGACGCGATTGAAGCACGTTTAGGCCGCTGATGTCATAAACTCTTTCATTGATAGCCCTCATTATTTCAGGGCTATCAACCATACTTATTTCTAACACCTTGCAAAACGAAGAATATTTTATGCTGGAGATGCAAAGTTTAAAAAACCATTTTTTAGTTGCTATGCCGAACCTAGAAGGCCCGTATTTTGAGCGCTCAGTGGTGTATGTTTGCGACCATAATGAAGAAGGCGCCATGGGGCTAGTCGTTAACCTCGCCATTAACTTGAAGTTAGGCGAGCTGCTTGAGCAGCTTGAGATAACCCCTGATCCCGCACATCAAAAATCCTTAGCTATGCCAGTCATGCAAGGTGGCCCTGTAGCGGTAGATCGCGGCTTTGTGATCCATTCACCCATTGAAGGTTTCTCCAGTAGCTTGAAAATGTCGGACGAAATCATGGTCACCACCTCAAAAGACATTTTGCAGACACTCGGCACCGATAATGAACCGAAGCATTTTTTGATGGCACTGGGTTACGCCGGATGGGAAGCAGGGCAATTAGAGCAAGAGCTTATTCATAACGGTTGGCTTATCGTCCCTGCAGACAGCAAGATCATGTTTGATACACCAATCCACCGCCGCTGGGAAGAAGCAGCTAACGCCCTCGGTGTTGACGTTTGGCAACTTTCTAGCCAAGCAGGTCACGCATAAGGCATACACATGACCCAAACGATACTTGGTTTTGATTTTGGCACAAAAAGCATTGGCGTGGCAGTTGGCCAATCAATTACAGGCTGTGCTAACCCGCTGAAATCTCTTAAAGCACGAGATGGCATTCCCAATTGGGATGAAATAGCGGAACTAGTCAAACAATGGCAACCTGACGCTTTTGTGGTGGGCTTGCCCCTTAATATGGATGGTACCATGCAAGATGTCAGCTATGGCGCAAAAAAATTCGCCAACCGACTCAACCATCGTTTCAATAAGCCATCACACCTTCAAGACGAACGTTTAACCACGGTCGATGCCAGAGCTGAAATATTTAGCAGGGGTGGCAGCAAAGCCCTGTCTAAGGATAAAGTGGACGGTATTTCAGCCTGCTTAATTATTGAAGGCTGGTTTGAAGCACAATACGGCGAGTAAAGAGTTGAAAGTTTAAGTAAAAAATATTTTTAAACAAAAAAGCCGATAGAAATCCATCGGCTTTTTTACAAGCTGAACTGCGTTTTACCAGCCCGATGCCTCATCGACACCTAATTCATCAAACAACTCATCAGTCGATTCAACTGCTACGGGTGCTGTTTTTGGCATCGCAGGCGAGGTTTGATTTTTTATTACAAAATCAACCCGGCGGTTTTGGCTACGCTGCGCTGCCGTATCATTGTCAGCAACAGGGTTTTCAAATCCATTCGCTACCGGCTCTAAAATAGTGGCATCAACGCCCTTTGAAACTAAATACTCAACCGCAGATTTAGCACGCTTTGCTGACAACTCTTTGTTGTAAGCCGCGCTGCCCACGGTATCTGTATTACCTTGAACTTCTAAGCTTAAGCCACTTTCATTGGTCGCTGCAGCAATACAATCAAGCTGATCAGTCAGGCCTTTGTCTAGCTTCCATTCATTAGTAGCAAAACGAATCGGTTTAAGGCCTACAACTTTAAAATCAATCACATCAACAAATGGTGCACATTCGTCGCTAATGTCTACTAAAGTCTCAACAATCGGCTCAAACGGCTCATCTTCAACCCTAGGTTGGCGCACTTTAATGTGTACCGTGTCTACAATAGGCGCGACATAACGCGGCATAACGGCTTGATCTTGCTCCGTCTGAACCGTGTTAGGCAAAGCGCAACCTTGTGCATCAACAGCACTACCTGAAGCGGTATCCGAACAATCATCCAAACCATTCACTACGCCATCTCGGTCAAAGTCAGGACTAAATGATGCACTGCATCCCAATAGCAAGCTACTTGCTAAAACCAACACACCACATTGAGCACCTAATTTCATATTATATTTTCTCTTCAAAACTGGGCTAACCTACAAGGCAAATAAGCAGCTCACAAAGTGAAATGCTAGTCGCTGTTTATTTTAGTCAGATTTTAGAAAGAATCTAACTGAGCAATCTTGGGTAAATCATCGCATTTTTATATCTTTGAGTACATAGCAAAGACCTTAACGACTGTATTTACTACTCAAATTTACACAATTAGACACTATTTATCACGATAAAAGCACGCTAGATAAGTTAATCCACTTTTGCATTCCAAATACCCGGCTCAATATTTTTTTCAAGCTCAGGGTATTGGCTGGCATCAAAAGTCGGTAGCTTGTTTTGCGCCCGCTGTGCGTTGTAGTCTTTCGCCAGTTTAACCACCACATTCGACAACATTAATATGGCCACAAGGTTAATGAGGGCCATTAATCCCATCGATACATCCGCCATCGCCCACACCAATGGCGACTCAGCCAATGCACCAAACATCACCATGACCAGTACCACACAACGAAAGATGTTAATACCCATCTTATGATTATGCTCAAGGAAGATAAGGTTGGTTTCAGCATAAGAGTAGTTCGCCACAATCGACGTAAACGCAAAGAAGAAGATAGCAATGGCAATAAAGATACCGCCCCACTCACCCACTTGCGAGGTTAATGCTAATTGCGTCAGCTCAATGTTAGTAACCCCAGAGCCTGGCTCTAGCTGGCCTGAAAGGATGATAATTGCAGCCGTTGCGGTACAAATCACGATGGTATCAATAAACACGCCCAGCATTTGTACATAACCTTGCGACGCCGGGTGTGGAGGATAAGGCGATGCACTCGCTGCCGCATTAGGCGCACTACCCATGCCCGCTTCATTAGAGAACATGCCACGTTTTACGCCATTCATGATGGCCGCGCCTAACGCACCCGCCCCGGCTTCTTGCAAGCCAAACGCTGACTCGAAGATATGCACAAACATTGCCGGAATTTCAGTGATATTGATGATCACAACATAAGCCGCAATTGAGAGGTAAATCAGCGCCATCGCCGGTACCACTAACTCAGCAAACTTCGCAATAGTGCGAATACCACCAAATATAATGGCAGCAGATATGCCCACTAAGACTAAACCAACCACCAGTTTAGGCACGCCAAAAGCGGTGTGCATCGAATCTGTGATGGCACCTGCTTGCACCGCATTAAATACCAGACCAAAGGCAATGATTAAACAGATTGAAAACAACACGCCCATCCAGCGTTGGCCTAAGCCTTTTTCCATATAATAGGCAGGGCCACCACGATAGTTACCGTCGTCATCTTTCACTTTATATAGCTGTGCCAACGAACTTTCCGCAAAGCTTGTCGCCATGCCAATCAATGCAATCAGCCACATCCAAAAAACAGCACCCGCACCGCCTAAGTAGATAGCCACTGCGACACCACCCATATTGCCCACACCAACACGAGCCGCCAAGCTCGTCGCTAATGCTTGAAACGATGATATGCCTGAACTATCTGATTTTCGGCTGTTCTTTAGCACCGAAAACATATGGCCGAAATGACCAAATTGAATGAATCTGAGTCGCACCGTGAAATAGACGCCGGTGCCGACCAATACGGCAATTAAAATGTAGCCCCATAACAGGCCACCGATACTGTTGACTATATCTAGCATTTACATCCCCGAAATACTTTCTTATTAGTTATATAAACCAAAAATAAACCTTAAACATTAAATTAACCCTAAAATTAAACCACAAAATCACACTAAACATCCAAATTAGATCGAAAATATAGCGGAATAATTCAAAAAAGCAGGGCGAATGAGCCAAAGGAAGTAACAAGGATTTGATAAAATAAATATTGCATTTTTGATTGTGAATTGCTGACAAATATGCCAAAAATAAAAACAATTAACGAATCAATAACAAGGTTTACACATGACTAACCTGCTGACACAATTAAAAAAGATAACTTCAGTCGTGGCTGACACTGGCGACTTTGAAGCCATTAAACAACACCAACCCGAAGACGCGACCACGAATCCTTCATTGTTACTGAAAGCCGCTCAGCTGCCTCAGTATCAAAATCATATAAAAAGTGCGATTGAGGAAGCAAAAAGCCTTACTGATGACCCAAAACAGCAGGTAATTGAAGCCAGTGATCGCCTAGCAGTGAAGATTGGCGCTGAAATTTTGGCCGTTATTCCGGGTAAAGTATCAACTGAAGTGGATGCCAGACTCTCATTTGATACCACCAAAACCATCGAAAAAGCCGAAAAGTTAATCAACTTGTACCAGCAAGCAGGAATAGATAAATCACGAATCTTAATTAAAATTGCTGCCACTTGGCAGGGTATTCGCGCTGCAGAAAAGCTGCAGCAGCAAGGTATCAATTGTAACCTCACCTTGCTATTTAACTTTGCCCAAGCCCGCGCTTGTGCCGAAGCGGGGGTTTTTCTGATTTCTCCTTTTGTTGGCCGCATTTTAGACTGGCATAAAGCCAACCAACCTGAACAAGACTTTTCTGGCGTCAACGACCCTGGCGTGATCTCGGTAAGCAATATTTATCGCTACTACAAGCAGCACGGCTACAGCACCGTCGTCATGGGAGCCAGCTTTAGAAACACTGATGAAATTATCGCTCTCGCGGGTTGCGACAAACTGACCATCGGGCCTGACTTACTCGAACAGTTAAGCCTGCAACAAGGTGAGCTAGTCCGCCAGCTAGCAGCTGATGTTGCTGTCACTCCTGCCCCAACTCCGTTAAGTGAAAGCGAGTTTCTGTGGCTATTCCACCAAGACCCGATGGCTGTAGAAAAATTAGCGCAAGGAATACGTGCTTTTGCACAAGATCAGGAAAAGTTAGAAACACTCCTCCTATCAATTAGTTAAATAAAATTAGAAGCCAGCTGCAGAAATATTTATGTAAACTTGATAAAAAATGAACTCAGTTAACATAAATGAAACAATTAAATTTTACTTTGGTAAGGCCTGTGATACTAAAAACATGTTAATCAGTAAGAGGAAATCGGTATGGACGAGCTTGACTTTAACATTGCACCTAACTCAGATGCCCCTCAACGTGGTAAGACCAAAGAAAAACGCCGCTGGCGTGAGATTGAAGCAATCAAAGAAGAACAAAGATTGCGTAAAGAACTCATGGATATCAACCCTATTCTCGACGAATTGGTAGAATACAATTACTAACTAAAACATCGATAGTAGATGAATAAAGCCGCAATCTAGGCTGCGGCTTTAATTTTATAAAAAACATCATAAAAATCATATTTATACAGCACCATTTTCTGATATAAGTAAAGCTCACTTATTCAGGAAGACAAGTGCAAATGAAACTAAAATCTTTATCGCAACTGATTGTTGCAGCCTTAGCAACGACTTCTGCAGTGCAGCTTTACGCACAACAAGCACCTTATCAATACTCAGCTTATAAAACGGCTCAAGCCCCAGTACTAGATGGCAAGCTAGACGACAGCGTATGGCAAAGTATCGCTGCCAGTGAGTTGTTTGTTAACCATAATGACAACAGCGTCGCCGAGCAACAAACGTGGGCCAAACTAGCCTATGACGACCAGTATTTATATGTGGCGTTTAATTCGCAAGATCGCGATATCGCGGCCACCCTAGGCCAACAGGATGATCCCACTTATGAATATGATGACACGGTAGAAATTTTTCTCGACCCAACCGGTCAAGGCAAAAATTACTACGAGATTGGCATTAGCGCATTAACCTACTACGACAGTGTGATTAACTCACCTGAGCCATGGCAAGATGACGTGCCTTGGGACATAGAAGGCCTTGAATACGGCATTCAAGTTAACGGCACCATTAACGACAACACCGATGTTGACCAAGGCATGACAGTGGAGCTAAAAATTCCACTGGCGTCATTGAACTACTCAGGTCAAGACGAAGGCAGCAACCCATCGCAATGGCGCTTTAACTTCCATCGCGCTGATTACAGCACTAACAGCCCACAATGGGAAGCCAATGCCTGGTTAGCATGGAGCCCAATGGGATCGTTTGGCTTCCACCAGCCGACTAAGTTTGCTTACCTCAACTTTAAACAGGATGTACTGTGGCAAGCTGGCACTGCTTACACGCAAAATGATCAAGTCAGTTACCTCGGCTCACTTTATCAAGCCCTTTACTACAGCAGCCAAGCACCGGGTAAAAGCCGTCAAGACGGTTGGCGCATCAACAGCGCAGAGCCTCAAGCATGGCAAGCTAACTTAGTTTACCTAACGGGCGACGTGGTGAGTTATAAAGACCAATTATGGCAAGCGCAATGGTGGAGCCAAAGCCAACAACCACAACAAGCGCAAGACTGGTTAGCTGTACCTGCTCAAGCGGTACCCGTTGAGTAAGTAAAGATAAACCACGGGACAAAAAAGCCGCTTAGTAACACTTAAGCGGCTTTTTAGGCAACGAATTAAATTAATCGTAACAGGAATTAATCACGGAAGTTGTTAAACTGAAATGGCTGACCAAGATCGGCTTCCTTCGCTACGCGCATCGCAGCTTGTAAATCATCACGCTTTTTACCTGTCACGCGCACAGACTCACCTTGAATAGCCACCTGTACTTTCAGTTTGCTGTCTTTGATAAGCTTCACTAGCTTTTTCGCGATAAGGGTTTCAATTCCCTGCTTAAAGGTCACTTCTTGGGTGTATGTTTTGCCCGAGTGGATCCCCTTACCAATTTCCATCGCACGCGGATCAACATTTCGCTTGGCTAGGTTACCGCGCAAAATATCGGCCATTTGTTTCAACTGAAAATCGTTTTCAGCCGACATTTTTACGGTTAAGTCTTTTTTAACAAAGCTCGCTTCTACACCGCGAAAGTCAAACCGTGTCGATAGCTCACGGCTGGCATTATCGGTCGCGTTACTCAGCTCAACCGCATCTACTTCTGAAACAATATCAAATGAAGGCATGTTAAATTCCTATGTCATGGTCATGGGATAAAATAATTGGCATAATTTACCAGATCTCACGCAGATATGCCTATTACTGGCGTCACTTTTCCCTAACGAGGCACCGATGCCATTATCCACCGCAGCCAAAATCAGTTTTGTTAGCCTTCTGGTCGTGATCAGCTACCTTGCATTTTCACCGGCCCCGGTGCAAATACAGTTTAATAACATGGATAAAATCAACCACCTTGCCGCCTTTGCTAGTCTTGCTTTAGTTGGCCGCTGCGCATTTTCCTTTCATGCCGGCTGGCTATTTGGCTTACTCACAGGCTACGGCGCATTAATTGAACTTATTCAATCACACATTTCGAATCGCTTTGCCAGTGGCCTTGACCTTCTCGCGGATATGTTAGGTATTATACTAGGGCTGGTGTGTTACCGCCTGATGCAACCTTGGTTAGCTAAGCTCGGTTACTTTGCGCCACTGGCTAAGGTGAATAAATGAATTGGCAAATTTTAGGCGCTGGCGCCATTGGTAGCTTATTCGCCAGCCATCTTGCTCAGCAAAACCAGCGCATTACCCTACTCACCAAAATGCAGCAATTGGGACAATCTCTCGCCCTTACCAAGCAAGATGGCACAACATACACTTACAGCTTAAATGCCTTCACCCAAGTGCAAGACGACACCCAAGTGCTATTAGTCTGCCTAAAGGCCTTTCAAGTGTTACCGGCCATCACCGCCCTCACTGACAGCTTGCCTCGCACCACCAGCTTAGTACTTATGCACAACGGCATGGGCACCCTTGAGCCATTAACCAAGCTATTGCCAGAGCAAACCATTTTCAGCGCCACCACCACCCATGGCGCGCTACTCACCGCGCCTTTTAGCGTGACTCAT
The DNA here is from genome assembly GCF_021295315.1 of Motilimonas cestriensis. Classification (GTDB taxonomy): domain Bacteria; phylum Pseudomonadota; class Gammaproteobacteria; order Enterobacterales; family CBDFNC01; genus Motilimonas; species Motilimonas cestriensis. Next base: position 9,969 of record NZ_JAIMJA010000014.1, read on the forward strand.
ACTGGCGCTGGCAGCACCATCATTGGTGGTAACGAGAAAGATAAAGCACTAGGGCAAGCCATCACGGCACAATTAAATGACGCACTGCCCAATGCTAGTTGGAGTGACGACATCACGCATAAGCTTTGGTTAAAGCTGGCGATCAACTGCGCCATTAATCCGTTAACGGCCATCCATCAGGTTAAAAATGGCGCCCTATTACAACCGCAATTTAAGCCTGTGTTGGCGCAAATTTGTCAGGAGTTTTGTCAAGTTGCGACTAGACAAGGATTAACATTTAGCGCTGAGGAATTATTGCAACAAGTACGGCAAGTGGCGCACGCCACCGGCAATAACTATTCGTCGATGAATCGAGATATTCACCATGGCCGCCGCAGCGAAAATGACGCAATATTAGGCTATTTACTGCAGTGCGCTGCGCAACATCAGCTTCACTTACCACTGTGCCAACAGCTATATCAACAAGTGCAGCAATTAAGCTATTCGCCTAACGCTTCAGGCTGATAATCCGCTTGCGGCCAAATTTCATTAATTTCATCAGCTTGTTGCTGGGCATTAAAGCGCTCCCACTTAATGCCGTTCACATCTAACTCTTCACTAAATTCAGTGGCACTGGCATCTTCCCAGCCTAAATGGCGCAGCTCTCCAGGCGCGCAACTAGGATCTTGGCGTACCGATAGATTTAACGATTCGGTGCGCCATAAGGCATATTCATTTTCAATATATGAGCAAGGCGCTGCACCAAGACGAACAGAGTAATCGGCAATAGTGGCTGCAATTTGATTGGTCGAAAGGGCTAAATGTAACTTTTTCATCATGGTACTCACGGGTTGCCTAAGTGGGCTTAAAACCTACCATCAATTTAAAATCAAATCCAGATAGGCCTTTTAACCGCATTTAAGCGCTCTTTACTTTATAACTACTTTCTTGCCATTAGATAAAGAAGCTACCACCCAGCATGGCGGTGATAATGCCCACAGGTAAATCTTGCGGCGCAATCAGCACCCGTGCGCCCGCATCCGTATTCGTTGCTAACTGCCACGACATCGGCATCGGCATTTGTACGATACCAATCTGCAAAGTACATTCCTCTTCGGATTCATTTGCTCGTGAAATACATAGCAGAAACAAAACAAGCAGCCGAGGCTGCTTGTTCTTTGCTCACACGAAGCTTGAAAACTAAGGGCGATACACTTTCACGTTAGTAAAGCCGGCTTCTTTTAAGTACAAGGCTTGTAGCTTACTCATTACGCCGCGATCGCAGTAAAGTAGATACGTTTTACTTTGATCTAAGGTGTCAAACTGAGTACCGAGTTTAAAGAACACCATGCTTTCAACGGTGGCACCTTCAATTTTTAGTGGCTTGTCTTCACGCTCATCATCTGAGCGAATATCAAGCACCACTTCATTTGGCGCAAATTGTGCGGTGGTTTCCACTTCAGTGATCTCGGCATCGGTCTGTTCGCCGATATCGCGAATATCCAACGTCATGGTGGCTTCCACCACTTGATCAATCAGCGCCATGTCGAACTTGGCTTCTTGCTCTTCAATTTTGCTCATCACCGCTTTCACAGTGGGCTTATTGGAGATCACGCCGCAATACTCGGGAATGGTTTCCGAAAACTCGGCCGTGCCAATTTGACGTGCGGTGTTGATGATGTCTTGCTTATCCATCGCAATCAAGGGGCGTAAAATTAAGGTATCGGTCGATTTATCAATCACCGATAAGTTACGCAGGGTTTGGCTCGATACTTGGCCCACTGCTTCGCCCGTTACCATGGCATCTAGCGCTAAGCGCTCGGCTAATTTAGCGCCGGTACGCATCATCATGCGTTTTAGAACCACGCCCATTTGGCCGTCTTCGACTTTCTCAAGGATCTCTGCAACAACCGGCTCAAACGGCACCGCTAAAAATTTAACGCGATGAGATGAGCTAAAGCGATCCCATAAGTGGTGAGCCACTTGTTTAACGCCAATTTCATGGGCAGCGCCGCCTAAGTTGAAAAAGCAGTAATGCACGCGCATACCGCGTTTCATCATAATGTAGCTAGAGACACCTGAATCAAAGCCACCAGAAATTAGCGACAACACACCTTCTTGTGAGCCCATTGGAAAGCCGCCTAGCCCTTCATGGCGCTGCTTAACAATGAATAAGTCTTGATGGTCAATTTCAAGTTGCACCGTGACATCCGGCTTTCTTAATTGCACACCAACTGCGTCGGTGTTTTGATTTAACCCACCGCCGACATAACGCTCCACTTCTGTTGAGCTAAAGTCATGTTTACCGCGACGTTTCACGCGCACACAGAAAGTTTTACCCGCAAGTTTTTCTGCAACTAAAGGCAATACTTGCTCGTAAATATCGTGTAAATCTTCAAATGGCGATTGTTGTACTTCTAAAAAGAACGCCACGCCCGGCGTGCTCGACAACAGTTCAATCAGCTTAGCGCGATTTTTGTCAGTGTCGTTAACCGTTTTAACGATGATATGATCCCACTCTAAAATGACTTTCACGTCATCATCATAGCGTCTTAATACATTACGAATGTTGCCCTGTAACATTTTGCAAAAACGCTTACGAACAGACCTGCTCTTCATCAGGATTTCAGGGAAAAACTTAACGACAAATTTCATCGGCTTCACTTAGGGTAAAAATTAGGGGGCGGATTATACCCTGAGAATGTGAGGACTTAAAGTGGTGGTTTTTTACCCTGCAAGTTTACTGCTTGCAGGGATAGGTAATTGTGCCTTATTGCGTCACGTTTATTTCGTCTGACTCTTGCGCCTTACCTTGCATCACTGAAATTTCAACGCGGCGATTTTTGCGGCGATTAGATTGGTCGGTGTTGTCGTATAGGGGTTTGGTATCAGCATAACCCACTACCATTAAACGCTGTTGATCAAAACCTTGTACTTTGATCATTTCATGGGCGACCGATACGGCGCGTTGGGTTGATAAGTCCCAATTAGAGCGATATAACTCTGACTTGATGGCCTCATCATCGGTATGCCCTGATACCGTAATTTCGCCCGGAACATCTTTTAAAATTTCTGCCACTCGCGTGATCACGGGACGAAACTTAGGCTGTAAAAAAGCCGAGCCCGACGGAAACGCGCCTTTTTCACGTACCCGAATAATCAATTGCTGACCAAGAGCTTCAATTTCAATAGCGCCATCTTCAATTTGATCTTTCATCTTTTGTGCAATGGTTTTCGCCAGTTGATTTTGCGCCGCTTGTTGTTGCGCTTCCATTTGACTTTGCACAGCTTGTGACGCGGTCATGCCACCATCTTTATCACCTTCGTCTTGCTTTTGACCACCCACTTCTGCTGCTTCGCCGTCTTGAAAGTCTAGCTTGGCTTGGGTCATATCAATGGTTTGTTGCATGATGGTTTCAATTGGCGTGGGCTCAGGACGGCCGGGACTGAACTCTTGCGCAATGACGGATGTCCCTTTTGGAATATCTTTCACTTCAAGTAGGTTTTGTACCCCAAAAGCATACTTCATCGAGCCAGCAATCTGCTTGAACTTCATAACGTCCATTTCAGAAAACGCCAGCAGCAACACGAAGAAACACATGAGCAGCGACATTAAGTCGGCAAAGGTGCCCATCCAAGCGGGTAGTCCCTCAGGAGGACATTTACAGGGTTCTTCCATTATTGCCTCCTCTACTCAGTGGTGTTCACTTCACGTTTAGATTCTGCTAGATAGTTTTTCAATAAGCCTTCAATTACCCGTGGGTTCTGGCCATCTTGAATGCCTAATACCGCATCCATGATCAATACGCGGTTGAGCTTTTCTTCTTCGGCGCGCAACACCAGTTTCTCACCCATGGGCAAGGCCACCATGTTAGAGAGTATGGCACCATATAAGGTTGTTAGCAGCGCGACCGCCATTGAAGGGCCAATGGATTTAGGATCGTCCATGTTTGACAGCATGGCCACCAAACCAATCAAGGTACCAATCATGCCCATGGCCGGGGCAACATCACCGATACTTTTAAAGATACTCGCGCCCATCAGGTGACGTTCAGAGGTAAGAGAAATGTCTTTTTCCAGGGTGGCACGCACCACATCAGCATCGTGCCCATCTACCAACATATCGATACCTTTTTGCATAAAGGCATTGGGGATTTCAGCTTCTTCTAACGCTAAAAAACCGCCTTTACGCGCGGCATCTGCCATTTCAACTGATTTAGTGATCAATTCTTCTGGCTTTTCTAGCTTAAACATAAAGGCTTTCATGCCAATTTTAGCCGCACCTAAAAATTGCCCTAAATTGTATTTCATTAGCACCACGAACATCGAGCCAACAAATACGATCAAAATAGAGGGAACATCAATAAAGGTTGAGAGCTCACCGCCCATCAACATCGCCATGACAACAAACACAAATGCACCTATGATGCCGATCAGAGTTGCTAAATCCACGCTTTATACCCTCAATTTTTAAAGCAAAACAAAATGCTGTTTTCGACTTGAGCCTGTTTATCTCATTTTCGTATATCAGCCAATTAACAGCAAGTTAAAGAAACTGGCAATTGTAACTTATATGGTATCGGCAACATTTGTTAAATATTTATAGTCAGCTTATTTGACCCATCACAGTCTCACAGGTAATCTTGGCGCGAATTGGGAGAATAGACAATGGCCGCAAAAAAACCTGAAAACATGAGCTTTGAAGAGTCGCTGGGCGAACTAGAGCTAATCGTGAAAAAATTAGAGCTAGGTGAACTAGCATTGGAAGACGCATTAAAACAGTTTGAACGCGGTATTTCCTTGGCGCGTATAAGTTCAACTAAGCTGCAATCAGCCGAGCAACAAGTACAAATATTACTTGAACAAGATGGTGAGCAAACACTCGCTCCCTTTCAGGAAGATGCCTAATTAATGAACCTGCTCGAACAATATACCCTAAGCTATCGGTCGCGTGTTGATGCTAGCTTAGCCCAAGCGTTAGAGAGACGCGAGCCTCTCAGCGCAACATTACACCAAGCAATGGTCTACGGCACCATGCAAGGCGGTAAACGCATTCGACCTTTTTTGGTGTATGCCACCGGTAACATTTTTAATATCGCTCCCGAAAAACTCGACAAACTTGCCGCTGCTATTGAATGCATTCATGCTTATTCTCTCATTCATGATGATTTACCTGCCATGGACGACGATGAATTACGCCGTGGCCAACCGACATGTCATATCGCCTTTGATGAGGCCACCGCTATTTTAGCCGGTGATGCCCTGCAAACCTTAGCCTTTGAATTAATTGCCGAGGCCGATGAAAACTTTACTCCTGCGCAGCAATTGGCAATGGTGAGAGTGCTGGCTAACGCCTCTGGTTTAAGTGGCATGTGCGGAGGTCAAGCTCTTGATCTAGAAGCTGAAAACAAGCAAGTCAACTTAGCCGCACTGGAGCGTATTCACAGTGGTAAAACAGGCGCTTTAATTCGCGCGGCGGTCACGTTAGGCGCACTGAGTTATGCCGATGTCACACAACAAGAGTTAGATTTACTCGATCAATTTGCCCAAGCCATCGGTCTGGCGTTTCAAGTACAAGACGACATATTAGACATTACCAGCGACACCCAAACATTAGGTAAACCACAAGGCTCAGATCAAGCTCTGAACAAATCTACCTACCCAGCATTGCTTGGGTTAGCCGGCGCAAAAGAAAAAGCCCAAGCTCTTTACCAAGAGTCGCTACACGCCTTGGCCAAGTTAGATTACAATACTGAGTTATTAGAGCTGTTCGCGCATTACATTATTGAACGAAACAAATAAGCATTTATGAGCCTGGATTTAAAAAATTACCCAACATTGGCCATGGCCAACTACCCGGAAGATTTACGCTTATTGCATAAAGATAAGTTATCCGAACTGTGCGCTGAATTACGCCAATTCTTACTGAGCTCAATCAGTAAAAGCAGCGGTCACTTTGCGTCTGGCTTAGGGGTGGTTGAACTGACTGTCGCCTTGCATTACGTTTACAATACCCCGTTTGACCACTTGATTTGGGATGTTGGTCATCAAGCCTATCCCCATAAAATACTAACGGGTCGCCGCGATAAGCTACATACCATTCGTCAGTATAAAGGCTTGCATCCTTTCCCTTGGCGTGAAGAAAGTGAATATGACGTATTAAGTGTCGGTCACTCTTCCACCTCAATTGGCGCAGCAACGGGCCTTGCCATTGCTGCCGAAAAAGAAGGCAAAGGTCGCCGCGTTGTCTCTGTGATTGGTGATGGCGCGCTCACTGCGGGAATGGCGTTTGAAGCATTAAATCATGCTGGTGCACTGCACAACGATATGCTAGTAATCTTAAATGATAACGAGATGTCCATTTCTGAAAACGTGGGCGCATTAAACAATCATCTCGCACAACTGCTATCAGGTGAACTTTACACCAGTATTCGTGAAGGCGGCAAAAAAGTGCTGTCAGGCCTGCCGCCAATCAAAGAATTAGCACGGCGTGCCGAAGAACATCTTAAAGGCATGGTGGTGCCGGGCACCTTATTTGAGGAGTTTGGCTTTAATTACATCGGCCCCATTGATGGCCACGATGTGAATGGTTTAGTGGAAACCTTGCGTAATATGCGCAATTTAAAAGGGCCACAATTTCTTCATATTATGACCAAGAAAGGCAAAGGCTACGCCCCTGCTGAACAAGACCCGATTGGTTACCATGCCGTGCCTAAGTTTGACCTTAGCCAAAGCAAACTACCAAAAAGCAAAGGTGCCCTGCCCACCTTTTCGCATATTTTTGGTGATTGGCTATGTGACATGGCAGCCCAAGATGACAAGCTAATGGGGATTACCCCAGCCATGCGTGAAGGCTCAGGTATGGTCGGGTTTTCTAAACGCTTTCCAGCGCAATACTTTGATGTCGCCATTGCCGAGCAGCATGCTACCACCCTAGCGGCTGGACTTGCTATTGCGGGCTTAAAACCTGTGGTCGCTATTTACTCCAGCTTCTTGCAACGCGCTTACGATCAAGTGATCCACGATGTTGCAATCCAAAACTTGCCCGTATTATTTGCGGTGGACCGCGCCGGCATTGTTGGCGCCGATGGCCCGACTCACCAAGGCGCGTTTGATATTAGCTTTATTCAAACCATTCCCAATATGGTGGTCATGACGCCAAGTGACGAAAACGAATGCCGCCAGATGCTCTACACCGGTTACCAGCTTAATCAACCAGCGATGGTGCGCTACCCCCGGGGCAGCGGCTCTGGTGTGACCGCCACATTAGAGATGAATGCCCTTGCTCTTGGCAAAGGAGTGGTGAAGCGCCAAGGTAAAAAAGTGGCTATATTATGTTTTGGCACCCTGCTCAATTCCGCCATCAGCGTAGCAGAAGAGCTTGATGCCACGTTAGTGGATATGCGTTTTGTGAAGCCCCTTGATAAAGAGCTAATCACTGAATTAGCTGCGCAGCATGACTACTTAGTCACCTTAGAGGAGAATGCCATTTTAGGCGGAGCTGGCAGTGCCGTGCTTACCTTCTTAGCTCAACAGCAAATACTTAAACCGGTTCTTAATTTAGGTATTCCAGATTACTTTGTTGAGCAAGGTACTCAAGAGCAAATTTATCAGCAACTTGGCCTAGATAGCGCAGGAATATTAGCGAGTATTTTAAGCTTCGTTAATGCTAAATAACGCGTTTAGCGGATAACACTCCCCATCAGCCCATTGCATATCAATGGGCTTTTTATTGCCTTCTTGAACGTAATAAAGGTAACGAAGGTGGGTTTTCAAACTCATCCACTTGTAAATCGCCTAGGTATGGTGTGTTATCGGGGTTAACCACATCCTTTAGACGAATATTTTTCTTCGCAGCCCAGCCAAGTCTTTCCCAATGTAGCGGAACAAATGCTGCGTCTTCATAGAGCATTAATTCAACCTCACGTAATAGCTGCCCCCTAGGCATAGGATCAATTTCACGATTAGCCTTTACAACATATTCATCCACCTTAGGGTTTGAGTAGTGACCGCAGTTATATTGTCCACGTCCTGTCTCAACATTTCGAGTCATGGTCAGGTATTCACTGTAGTTGGCGCTATCTCTTGTATCAGACCGCCAACCTATCATTAAAATATCGGCATTGCAGCGATCAAACTCAGGCCAATACTCGTTAATCGGGTAAGTTTTTAGGGTCACTTTAATGTTAATTTTCTGCAGCATTGCCACCACGGCCTGCGCCACTTTAATATCATTTATATAGCGTCCTTGCGGTGCAATCATGGCAAGGTTTAAGCCTTTTTCATAACCCGCTTGCTTCATTAATTGACGCGCTTTGGCTAAGTCATAACGTACACTTAAATAAGGGTTATGGCCGATGTATCCCGGCGGGCTTTGCTGCGAAGCTGCAGTACCGAAACCTTGCATTAATTGCTCGGCAATACCTTGATTGTTTATGGCATAAATAATGGCTTGGCGAACGCGGCGGTCTTTTAAAGCAGTATTTTGCGATTGATTTAGCTGTAAGGAAATCAGTCTAGTGCCGGGCCAAGTTAAGGCTGTAAACCTAGGCTGGTCTAGTAAGCTGATGTATTCCTTTGGCGCAACAGGACTGATCATATCGACATCACCTGATAGTAAAGCAGCGAGTCGCGTTGCCGGCTCTTTTATCGGGATCAGCGTTAACTTGGTGATATTTCCTAATGACTCATGGTCCCAGTAGTCTTGATAGCGTACTAACCTAAGTTGCATGCCTTTTTCTCGCAGTGCTACTTGGTAGGGGCCTGTCCCCGATACATGGGTAGCTGCAAAGGTATCCCCTTGCTTTTCAATTCTACTTTTATCAAAACCATTTTCATCTACACCAGTATAAAAAGCGGAATCAAGCACGAACAAATAACTGGCGATTTGATTAACCAAGGGGGTCGGCGTTTTTGTTATCAAATCAAAAGTGAGATCATCAATCACCTTGATTTGATCAACTCTTTCAAATAGACCTTTGTAATCATCACTGCGTTTTAAGCGGGCCAAGGTCCACTTCACATCTCGACTAGTGAGTAGATTACCCGAATGAAATCTAACCTGTGGCCGTAAATTGAAACGTACCGTTAAGGGATCAATACGCTGCCATTTTTGCGCCAAACGAGGCACATATTGCAACTTTTGATTGCGTCGAATTAGGGGATCAAACACTAAGTGAGAAAACTGCACGATATCTTCAGATAAAGCTTCATGAATATCTAATGAAACAGGATCGCTGCTCACACCAAAAGAGATTTCTGCATCATAGGCACAAACCGAAAAACTCAGCAGCAAGCTCATTAAGCCAGCAATGGAAATATGTTTTTTCACCTATCGATTCCTACTTCCAGTTGTCGAAAATGTCTTTTACTTTCATCCACAAGATTGCCTTATGGGTTACTTTACCTCGACCTGGTAGTCTGCCAAATCTTGTCTTAATTGCTTTAGATCTGCACGAATACCGGGAATTAATTGCTGCTCAACTTCATTATTTGCCGCTATCACTTGCTCAAGCCCTTGTTGCGTACTAATTTGATGCGCAGCCATCTTACGCCAAATGCGCTCTATTTGGCGATAATATCGTCGTACACCCGCCAGTAAATGAGAAGGCACTTCCATGGTATTTGCCGAATATTGCATGCTTTTCCACACATAATGATCAAGGGCTAAATCATCACGACTAGGATCATATCGCTTGTATTGGGCTTGCTGCAAAATATCAACCTGATGCTGCACCAAAACCAAATTATCTTCTAATTCAAGTAACATGGAGCGACGTAAGTAGTAATTCGCTTCCGTGGTATTTATATCATCAAACGTCATTGCTTGACGAAAGCCTTCATTTGACGCTAAAAACACCCCAATAATGGTCGCCACTATCATGCAAACATTAGTGATCCAAAAGCCAGTATTGAGTAAGTCTTGATTGTTAACATGCTTTAGCCGCGTGCGTAATCTCGCTTTTTGCTCTGCCATTTTACCTCCCTCCCCCTCACTCAAGCTTTCCTAAGTTGCTATCATACAAAACATTTCGCAATGAGAGAAAAAATATCATCTATTCATGCTAGGGTTCGATGCAATAAGCTGTTAGCAAGAGTTTGCTTGGGTATATACTGTTGCTAATTAAAAACCAAAGCCTATAACTGCGCGCAATGAAGGTAACATCGATCAAAAACATAGAAACCGCTTGTGAAGAGTGCGATTGGCTACTGTCTGACACACATATTGATAGTGGTACCCGCTTGGCATGCCAACGTTGTCACCATACTATCTCGAGTCGCCCAAAACAGCCTATTGAGCAGCCTTTAGCATTTGCCTTTGCTAGCCTGCTAATGCTCGCCTTAACCTATAGCTTTCCTTTCATGAGCTTTAGCGCATCGGGCGTGACCTTGCAGATATATTTTTACCAAGCAATGAGTTCATTAATCGACAATGGTTTTACTTCTATTGCTACTTTTTTATTCTTGTCTCTAACCTTGTTACCGTTACTTTGCTTAATACTGATTATTTCGTTACACCTCAACATTGGACATCAAATCCCCAATAAGTCAGCAATAAGGCGCTTAAAACTGCTTAAGAAAATTAAACCGTGGATCATGGTGGATGTTTTTTTAGTGGGGATTTTGGTGGCTTTGATTAAAATAATGTCAATGGCGGACGTCGGTTTTGGCTTATCTTTTTGGGCTTTTTGTTTATTTACTATCGCTTTTCTTAAAACCTTACTCAGCATTGATATGCACTGGCTCTGGCACCAGCACACCGGTCCCCTTAGACAACACGCCATTCAACAAAGCGCAAACACAGCCAAAGATGCTAATTTAGCACGCTGTCATCATTGTGGAGAGCTACACCCAACAGACGATACCTACTGCCGTCGATGCAATTCCCCCCTATCAATTAGGACTCAGCATAGCATCCAAAAAACCTTGGCATTACTCATCGCCGCCGCGGTATTTTATATTCCTGCCAATTTATTTCCTATTATGGATACACGCTTTTTAGGCCAAAGTGAACCATCAACCATCATTGGCGGCGTTATTTTACTTTGGCAACTTGGCTCTTACCCGGTTGCATTGGTGATCTTTTTTGCTAGTGTTATGATCCCAATAGCAAAAATGCTAGCGATTGCTTGGTTATGTTTCACCGCCACAACTAACAGACCAGAGCAAGCCAGTATGCAACTTAAGATATACCGAGTGACTGAAATCATCGGTCGCTGGTCAATGATTGACGTTTTTGTTGTGGCTATTTTAGTTGCCTTAGTGCATCTCGATGGCTTAGTGGTCGTTTACCCTGGCCATGCTGCTTTATCCTTTGCAGCAGTAGTCGCGCTTACTATGCTATCGGCTCTTTCATTTGATCCACGTATTATTTGGGACCCTTCACCCGCTTCGGAGCAAGAATCGTGATAGATAATCAACCAGAACGCATCTCTAAAGTTTGGCTAGTGCCACTACTCGCGCTAATAACTGGCGCGTGCTTGACGATGCTATCAGTACTTTCATTTAATCCTAGAATCATTTGGCGTCTCTCACCTGCTTCGGAGCAAGAATCGTGTTAGAAAATCAACCTGAACGTATCTCTAAAGTTTGGCTAGTGCCAGTACTCGCGCTGATGATTGGCGCGTGGATGCTGTATCAACATATCTCGAGTCAAGGCCCCTTGATACGTCTAGAAATCAGTAATGCTGAAGGCCTCGAAGCTGGAAAAACCAAGGTAAAATCTCTCAGTGTCGAGATTGGTGTCGTTGAGGACATAGAGCTAAGTGATGATTACAGCAAAGCAATTTTAAGTGTGAGAATAGACCCCCACGCAGACAAAATGTTGGTAGAAGACTCGGTGTTTTGGGTGGTTAAACCACGGGTAGGCAAAACAGGCGTATCGGGGTTAGGTACTTTGTTTTCAGGCGCTTATTTGGAGCTGAAGCCAGGAAGCAGTAACAAAAAAGTCAGCAAATTTCAGGTAATGGAGAATCCGCCTTTAATCAGCTCTGACACGCAAGGGCTACGCTTACGGTTAACCAATAATGCCAGTAAAGCATTATCAGATGGCGCGCCAATCAACTTTCGCGGTTTTGAGGTAGGCCGAATTGAAACCGTTTCTTATGATATTGAAAGCCGCCAGACCCAATACGATATCTTTATTTTCTCGCCATATGATGCCTTAGTCACCAGTAATACCCGTTTTTGGATGAAGCCTGGGGTTTCTTTAAGCCTTGATGCTAAAGGTATTCAGTTTGAAATGGACTCACTCGAAAGTGTTATCACTGGCGGTATCACATTTGGCTTACCTACTGGTTGGGAGCCAGGCGAGCGCATTACACAAAACAGTCAATTTTATCTTTTTACCGATGAAGCCACAATTTTAACGGAATCTTACGATAACTATCTTGAATATGTACTGTTTTTTGACGAATCCATTGCGGGCCTAAATGTTGGCTCTCCAGTCCAATTTAAAGGGATTCAAGTTGGACAAGTGAAGGAAATTCCCTACCTTAAGCTGGCGCCCAATTATCAATATGAGTTTCAAGACATGATCCCTGTATTAATTCGGATTGAGTTTGACCGCTGGCGCACCGCTAATAACGGCGATGTGGAGTATTGGAGCAAAGTAATAGATAGAATGCTAAATCGTGGCCTACATGCCAGATTGAAAACAGCAAACTTACTCACAGGGGCAAGGCTTATCGACCTCACAGTGCAAGAGGACGCAGTGAACGATCCCGATCAACTCAAATTAGCCCAGCAGCTCAAGGTTAAAATCATTCCAACCATGAAAGGCGGTTTTGACCAACTGGAACAAAAAGTAAGCCAATTACTCGATAAAATTAATAACCTTGAGATTGAAACCACCATCCACAACGCCAATGCTTTGTTAAAAACAACAGAACAATCAATGCGCGCCATTGATCAGATAATGACTAACGAAGACACTCAAGGCCTACCAAAAGAATTCAATAACACCTTAGCGCAAGCTAACGAAACCCTGCGCAGCTATTCTAAAGACTCCCAATTGCATAAAGACCTGAGCCAGACGGTACGTGCTCTTGAACAGTCATTACGTGAGCTACAACCTTTCTTACGTAAAATCAGCGCGAAACCGAACGCGATCATTTTTGATGGCAAGACCCAGCGCGATCCTCGCTTGGAGAACAAATAATGAAACAATTAAACCTAGCCGTAATTGCTATTCTTAGCGCCAGTTTAATGGGGTGCAGTCAAACACCGACGTTGCCCAGCCAGTACTATGCCTTAGGCGCCGACGACTTAGTTGTGGCAGCTATCGCACCGAGGAGCCGAGGCACCTTAGTGTTAAAACCCGTTGAACTACCCGATTATTTAAACAATAGTGGCGTGGTGATGCAGCTTGATGACAACCAAGTTCACATTGCCGAACAGCACTTATGGGCAGGTGCACTAAATCAGCAGCTAGATCGGCTGAGCAATGAAGCAATGGCCTTGCATTTACCGCAGTGGAGCGTGGTTGAAAGTGCAAAATTTTACCCAGAATCAGGCGATCAATATTGGATTTTGTCGATTTCGGTCAATCGCTTTCAAGGGCGTTTAGAAGGGGTGGCAGTAGCATCAGGTCGCTGGAACTTAGTCGCCCCAAATGGCAAAGAGGTCAAAGACGAACGTTTTAATTACCAACTTGATGTGCCTAGTAAGGACTATCCAGGAATTGTCGAAAAACTAAAAGAGAATTGGCTGACATTAAGTCATGACATTGCCTTACAACTTAACCAAGCCGCTCAATAGCAAAAAACCAACAGGGCAGATTACATACCCTGTTGGATTTTCATCAATGTAGCCAAGTAATGATCACTCGGATGACTTCTCTAATCCCTTAGCCCGCTCAATCATCCCTGTGATAGTAGAGCCTTGAACTAAGATAGAAAACACCACCACCGAATAGGTCATTACCAAGATCAGCTCTCTAACATCAATACCTTTATCGGGTAACACCATCCCCCCCGCAGGGACTGCCATGGCCATGGCTAACGCAAGGCCGCCACGTAAACCACCCCAAGTTAGAATTTTTACCGATAGAGGGTTATAAGTGCGAAAGCGATTAAAGCCTAAGTAACAAAAACGCACACTTAAATAGCGCGCAATTAACACCAATGGGATGGCAAATGCCATTAAAATCCAATCCTCACCGTGGAAGGAGAAGGTCAGCATCGTTAAACCAATGAGCAGGAATAATACCCCGTTTAAAAACTCGTCAACTAGCTCCCAAAAATGGTCTAAGTGATCTTGGCTTTCCTTAGAAAAGCCGGTTTCACGGGTCCAATTACCAATGATAATGCCAACCACCACCATCGCCAGTGGGCCAGATACGTGCAACTGATCAGCAATCACATAGCCTGCCGTTGGAATACAGAATGTCAGCAGTAGCTCCATTGAGTGATCGTTCGTCGCACTGATCAGGTAGTGGAAAATTAAGCCAAGCACAAAACCGTAAGCTATGCCGCCTAATGCTTCTTGAGCAAACAAGGCCGCCACACTACTAACAGTTGGCACTTCACTACCAAACGCGATGGTAAATAAGGTCACAAAAATAACTAAGCCAAAGCCATCGTTAAAAAGTGATTCACCTTCAATTTGAGTTGAGATTCGTTGTGGCGCATTCATTTTCTTAACAATCGCCAGCACAGCAATCGGGTCCGTAGGTGAAATGAGCGCACCAAAGATTAAGCAATAAATGAAGTTAAGTGGAATGCCAATCGTCTGGCAGCCAAAATAAAGCACAATGCCAATAAAGAAGGTCGACAGCAAGGTCGCCAGAAGGGCTAACACGGTTATTTCCCACTTTTGATCTCGCATGTGAGATAGCTCAATACCTAAACCACCAGCAAAGAGTAAGAAACCTAAGATGCCTTTTAATAAAAAGCTTTCAAAATCAATATCTGTAATAACTTGTGCAGCAACATCTTCTAAGTGAAACCATCCACTTTGACCGGCGATCACAATAATTAATGACAGTAGAATAGAGCCCGCAGTGATCGCAATCGTAGTCTGCATTTTACCAATTTTATGGTTAACAAACGCAATCAGTATCGCTGCTAGCGCGAAGTAACATAAGGTATTATAAATAGGCATGCTCACCTTCAGGTGAATTAATGGTTAACAGGGTGTCAAAATATAAGGGGTGAGGCAGTTAAGATCTAGTAAATTTTGTGTTCAATTAAGTTAATACCATTGTCAACTAAATCACTGCCTAAAATAGAGGGGCTTTCCAAAACTTTATGCTAAATACACGGCCAATAGCTGCATACAGGCAAGCGCGGCAATACCCGCGAGGACGTCATCTAGCATAATACCAAGGCCACCATGTATGTGTTTATCAAGCCAGCTAATGGGCCAAGGTTTTAGCACGTCAAAGAAACGAAACAAAACAAAGCCAATAACTAACCAAACCCAGCCTGCAGGCGCTGCAAACATAGTGATCCAAAAACCAACAAATTCATCCCACACAATCGCTTTATGATCATGTACACCCATGTCACGACTGGTTTGATGACAACACCAAAAACCCAATAGCGTGGCCACCACCAACACACCAAGATAAAACGGCACGCTCAGCTGCGCTAATAGTAAGTAAAAAGGAATAGCGGCTAATGTGCCAAAGGTACCCGGCGCGGTTGGTGCTAGGCCACTTCCTAAACCAACCGCTAACAAGTGCAATGGATTACTCAGTTTCAAGCCACCCAAGTCAGTTCTATTTTTTATCACTAAAATGATCCCAACCAGCGAGTGGTAGCTGATAATGTTGATTGTCTAGTTTAAGCGTTAACTCAGGCTTGCCAGCCACTAAGCGTCCAATACAAGTAAGGGGCACGCCAGTGTTACTTGCTATTACTTCAATTTGGCTTCTTTGCTCTTCGGGCACAGTAAACAGTAATTCATAATCGTCTCCTCCCGCTAAACAAAGTCGACAAGCCTGCTCAAATGCAATGGCGTTGACGATATCTGCGTTAAGGGGCAACTGTTCCAAATGAATATCAGCGCCGCAATGGGAGGCTGCTAATATATGGCCTAAATCTTGTGCTAAGCCATCAGAAATATCAATACATGCTGAAGCAACACCACGCAATGCTGCACCGATCACCACCCGTGGAGTGGGTTGTTGTAAGCGATTAATACAATGCTGCTGAGTGTTTGCCGACAAACCACTCGCTGATAAGCCTTGTAGCAACTGCAGGCCTAATGACGCTTCACCGGGTTGACCTGAAACATAAATCCAATCCCCTGCTTTTGCTTGATGACGCGTCAGCGCTTTGCCTTGTGGCACGTGACCATGTACGGTAACGGTGATACTTAATGGCCCTTTCGTCGTGTCACCGCCGACTAACTGCATACCATAGTATTCCGCTAAAGCTAAAAACCCCTGCGCAAATTCACTTAGCCAAGCCTCGTTTAACTCAGGTAAGGTAATGGCTAAAGAAACCCAAGCAGGGGTCGCCCCCATTGCCGCTAAATCACTGATATTAACAGCTAATGCTTTGTGCCCTAAGGCTCGCGGATCAACGTCAGCAAAAAAATGCACGCCAGATACCAAGGTGTCCGTGCTCACCGCAAGTTGCGCCTTTGCCGGCATACTGAGTAAGGCACAATCGTCACCGATGCCAAGTATCACATCTTTACGCTGAGTGACTTGCTGAAAGAAATACTTATCGATTAAATCAAATTCGCTCATAGCTACCACATAAAAAAGCCAGCAAAATGCTGGCTGTTATTGAGCTGTTTGTGCTCAGCTTATTTGTCTGATTGACGCATTTTTTGACTAACAGCGTATTTGTCTAATACACCATTGACGTACTTATGGCTTTCATCAGTAGCAAAATCTTTAGCTAATTCAATCGCTTCGTTGATTACCACTTTATAAGGGATGTCGCTGCGCTTGGTTAATTCAAACATAGCTAAACGTAAAATGGCTTTGTCTACTTGGTCCATATCATTTAGCTTACGCGCTAAATAAGGTGCAAGGGTATGGTCAAGTTCATCACAGTGTTGTATTACACCCGTCACTAAGTCACGGAAGTAATCTAAATCTGTTTTGGCCAAGTCTTGATCAATTAAAAACTGGTCAATAATGTTGGCGACATTGGCTTGCGTCATCTGCCATTGATAAATAGCTTGTACAGCAAACTGGCGCGCACGGCGTCTTTCAGCGGGTTTCACAGGGCAATTCCTTAATCTAGCTGAGCTAAAACATTAACCATTTCTAACGCGCCTAAAGCAGCTTCACTGCCTTTGTTACCCGCCTTGGTACCAGCACGCTCAATGGCTTGTTCAATGGTGTCGGTTGTTAACACACCAAAAGCCACTGGCACATCGTAATCCATTGATACTTGTGCCAAACCTTTATTACATTCGCCAGCAACAAAATCAAAATGCGGCGTACCGCCACGGATCACGCAGCCTAATGCAATAATAGCATCGTATTTTTTACTTGCCGCTACGCGTTTAGTGGCCAGTGGCAATTCAACTGCACCCGGTACACGTACAACGGTGATGTTTTCATCTTTCACTTGACCTGAACGCTTTAGCGTATCCAGAGCGCCAGCTAGCAAGCTTTCATTAATAAAGCTATTAAAGCGAGAAATTACAATGGCAACCTTTGCATTTGGCGCCGCAATCACACCTTCAATCACATTCATTTCAGATCCTGTTTCTTAACTTATAAATCGGCGCGATTCTAGCATAGATCAAACGCAGATTTCAGACATAAAACGTCTACTCAATAAAAATAATCACCCAAGCCAACAGACTCAAGTGAAATCGGTATAGTTTATTGCTTAGTTTACTCGCTAATGTATTCCACCACTTCTAAACCAAAACCTGAAAGTGCATGGTATTTTTTCGGTGAGCTTAACAAGCGCATTTTGTTTACGCCCAAATCGGCTAAGATTTGCGAGCCTACACCGACGCGGCGACTGGCGCCTTGTGGTTTAGCAACTGCGCGCGTTTCACCGGCATCTTCTGCTTGGTAATGCTTCATACGCTCAATCAGCTGCGCCGAGCTTTCTTCGTTACCTAACACCACGAGTACGCCGCCTTCTTTGGCGATACGATCCATGGCTTTAGCCAGAGGCCAAGTTTGCGACGCTTGACGGTCTGACAATAACACATCCCCCATCACACTCTGTAAATGCACCCGAACCAGCGTTGGGTCGCTAGCATTAATATCACCCTTAACTAATGCAAAGTGGGCTTGATTGTCGATGGTGTCTTGGTAGGTCACTAAGTCAAACTCACCATATGCTGTCGGCAATTTACATTGCGCCACGCGCTCAATGGTGGTTTCGTTGTTATTGCGGTATTCAATTAAATCGGCAACCGTGCCTAATTTTAGGTCGTGCTTTTTAGCAAACACTTCTAAATCAGGACGACGCGCCATGGTGCCATCTTCATTTAAGATTTCAACGATCACGCCCGCGGGTGAAAAACCGGCTAACCGCGCTAAATCACAGCCTGCTTCAGTGTGACCGGCGCGGGTTAACACGCCACCATTTTGCGCTTTTAGCGGAAAAATATGACCTGGCATAACAATGTCATTTGCGCTGGCGTTGGGTGCGACGGCAGCTTGTACTGTGACCGCGCGATCAGCTGCGCTAATACCGGTTGTTACGCCCTCAGCCGCTTCAATCGACACTGTAAAATTAGTTGAAAATGCAGCGCTATTGTTATCAACCATTAATGGCAGCTTTAGTTGCGCACAGCGCTCTTCGGTCAAGGTTAAGCAGACTAAACCACGGCCATAGGTCGCCATAAAATTGATTGCTTCTGGGGTCACAGCATCAGCCGCCATGATCAAATCGCCTTCATTTTCACGGTCTTCATCATCCATTAAAATGACCATTTTACCGGCGCGAAGGTCTTCAATTATTTCTTCTATTGTATTAAGTGCCATGACGACTTTCCCTTATTTTAAGAAACCTGACTCTGCTAACAAACTCATGGTAACACCTGACGGTGCCTTTTCTGCGGCTTTATCGCCTAATAATAAACGCTCTAAATAACGTGCAATTAAGTCAACTTCAAGGTTCACTTGAGTGCCCGCTTTAAAATGGGTAATAGTAGTTTCACCGCTGGTATGAGGCACGATGGTTAGCTTAAACTCACAACCATTAACCTCATTTACTGTTAAGCTAATGCCATCAACGGTAATGGAGCCTTTGTGGGCAATATATTTAGCCGACTCGGGTGGGCAGCTTAACCAGAACTCTGTGGCACGGCCTAAGTCATGCCGAGAAATAACTGTCGCCACGCCATCAACATGACCGCTAACAATGTGGCCACCAAAGCGTGATTGCGGCATCATGGCTTTTTCTAGGTTCACCAAACTGCCTACTTTGGCATGGGCAAAGCTACTTAACTTAAGGGTTTCTACACTTAAATCAGCACTAAAGCTATTTGAACCAAGGGCGGTGACCGTTAAGCACACACCATTGGTAGCTATGCTGTCGCCCAATTGCACGTCAGATAAATCCAACTTGCCGGTATTGACCGTTAAACTAATGTCTTTTCCAGTTGGTTTAATCTTGCTGATGGTTCCCACTGCCGCCACGATTCCAGTAAACATGTTTCACCTGTCTTTCAATGATTGCCGCTTGTAGCGACACCTATTCGTTATTGTTTGGGTACGCAAATTAACCTTAAGTCTGGACCAATTAAATCAACTTGCTTAAGGCTTAACTCTGGCACTTGGCTCATTTGCGTATATTCGGGTAAGTCTACTAAACCTCGGCTACTTGAGCCCATTAGTTTCGGCGCTTGATACAAAATAAACTCATCAACGAGGTTTTCAGCCAATAACGCACCCGCTAGTGTCTGCCCAGCTTCGACCCAAACACTGTTAAATGATAGCGTGGCTAGCTTTAGCATCAATTCAGATAAACAAACATGGCCATTTTGCTCTGCAATCACAAGGGTCTTGGCTTGGGTATTTTTATGCTCGCTACTGGCCACCAGATAAGTATCCCCCGGCAAGCCAAATAGTTGATAGTGCTGATCAAGCTGCTGGCGATTATCAATGATCACCCGCGCCGGCTGGCGCAGCTGATCTTGACTAATTATCGAATGCAATGGGGTGAGCTCTGACCAACGCACATTCAATGAGGGATTATCCGCAATCACTGTGCCTGAGCCCGATAAAATCACATCGCTTTTGGCGCGAAACAACTGCACATCTGCGCGCGCTTCACTGCTGGTTATCCATTTACTTTGACCATTTTTTAACGCAGTGCGGCCATCTAAACTAGCGGCTAATTTTAGCCTTACAAAGGGGCGCCCGTGTTGGCGGCGAAACCATAAATCATGATTAAGCGCCTTTGCTTCTGATTCAAGTAGGCCGATTGCAACGGCAATATTGCCTTGTTCACATACGTTGCGCCATTCAGTTTGCTCAGGCTCAAGTAAACAAGCCAGCTGCAACTGTTTAATGCCTAACGTCACTAGGATTTGTGCTAGTTCATGACTGGGCTCAGAGGTTAAATAAACCGTATCGCAATCTTGTTCGGAGCGCAGCAAAGCTTGTGCTTGCTGGAAAATAGCACAGCGCTCTATTGAGGTTTTTCGGGCGCTGCTTGCGACCACGTTACCAGAGAGGGTAAACACCCCGGCAAAGTTAGCCGCAGGTGCTGTGGTATAAATGCCCGTCGCTGCAAGCTCAATGGCTTGCGCCATTAAACGGCGCTCTAAGGTCTGGTTAGAAGTGTCAGACAAAGTGTTATTTTTCCAGTTTGGCGATTTCTTCACCAAATTCTTTCACGTCTTTAAATGAGCGATACACAGAAGCAAAGCGTACATAAGCCACTTTATCTAAATTTTTCAACGCTTCCATGACTAGCTCACCAAGCATTTTTGATGGCACTTCTCGCTCACCTGTCGCGCGTAATTGCGACATTATTTGATTCACTGCTTTATCGACAGCTTCGGTAGAAACGGGACGTTTTTCTAATGCGCGATGCACGCCACCCATTAACTTATCTTCGTTAAACGGCTCGCGGCTGCCATCGGATTTAATGATCCTTGGCATCACCAACTCGGCTGATTCAAAGGTAGTAAAGCGCTCTTTACACTGATTACATTCGCGACGACGACGAACCTGATGACCATCAGACACCAAGCGGGAATCAATCACTTTGGTGTCTTGAACACCACAAAAAGGGCAATGCATCAAAAATCCCTAATAATCAGTAAGCAAACAGGCGTTCAGTTTACCACTTACTGCATAAAAAAAAAGGCTGCCCTTGGGGCAGCCTCTATTGCAGTCATAATGCGAAACTAATCTAGGATTAATTAAGCGTAAACAGGGTTCGCTTTACAAAGCGCAACCACTTTACCTTTAACCGCTTCAATAACCGACTCGTCATTGATGTTGTCTAGTACGTCACACATCCAACCCGCTAATGCTTTCGCGTCGTCAACTTTAACGCCACGACGTGTTAGTGCTGGTGTACCAATACGTAGACCAGATGTCACGAACGGTGAGCGAGGATCGTTTGGTACTGAGTTTTTGTTTACAGTGATGTTCGCGCGGCCTAGGGCTGCATCCGCATCTTTACCTGTGTATTCTTTGTCGATTAGGTCAACAAGGAATAAGTGGTTGTCAGTGCCGTCAGAAACAATTTTAAAACCACGTGCTTTAAATACTTCAACCATGGCTTTAGCGTTGTCTAGTACGCCTTGCTGGTAAGCTTTAAATTCTGGCTCCATCGCTTCTTTAAATGCAACCGCTTTTGCCGCGATAACGTGCATTAAAGGACCACCTTGACCGCCAGGGAATACTGCTGAGTTTAGTTTCTTCTCAATTTCTTCGTTAGCTTTAGCAAGGATAAGACCACCACGTGGACCTGCTAGTGTTTTATGCGTAGTCGTTGTGGTTACGTCAGCAATTTGCACTGGGTTAGGGTATAAACCCGCTGCCACTAGGCCGGCTACGTGTGCCATATCAACAAATAGGTAAGCACCTACTTTGTCTGCGATATCGCGAAAACGCTGCCAATCAACAATGCCTGAGTATGCAGAGAAACCAGCAACAACCATTTTTGGCTTATGTTCAACCGCTAAACGCTCGATTTCGTCGTAATCTAGTTTACCCGTTACTGGGTCAATGCCGTATTGAACTGCATTATAGATTTTGCCTGAAGAGCTTACTGATGCACCGTGAGTTAAGTGACCACCGTGTGCTAGGCTCATGCCTAAAATAGTGTCGCCTGGGTTAAGCAGCGCTTGGTAAACAGCAGAGTTTGCTTGAGAGCCAGCGTGTGGCTGTACGTTAGCGTAATCAGCACCAAATAGCTCTTTAGCACGGTCAATCGCTAATTGTTCAGCGATATCAACATATTCACAACCACCGTAGTAACGCTTGTAAGGATAACCTTCAGCGTATTTGTTAGTCAGTTGGCTGCCTTGCGCTTCCATTACACGTGGGCTGGTATAGTTTTCTGACGCGATTAGTTCGATGTGTTCTTCTTGACGAACCACTTCATTGGTCATGGATTCCCATAACTCTGGATCATAATCGGCTATGTTCATATCACGCTTAAGCATCCGTATCTCCTGACTAAATGCAAATTACAACTGAGTTGACAACGATGTTTACAACTGTGTTCAGTTTTGAAGTTGCGTATTTTACCTGCACTGGCTCACATTTCCCAGCCCCAAATGTTGAATAAATCTCATCGAGAAAATGAAACGAATTAATACGAGGCGAGTTGTTTACGAGATCAAGTGCCTCTCAGTAGTATTTACCCGTACTTTTAACCTTTACCCGCCTATATTTAACCTCTGTTTTGTTTACGCCTATCGCTGCTAGATAAAATATGTTTTACGCAAAACGTCGGGTTATCGTCTTTATTTATACTCTGATTGATCAAACAAACTAGGCTATGCGTATTCTGCAATTTAAATTTGTTCAAGGCCGCCCCATGACAACACGAGGTATTTACTTCTTTTCTAACGATCTTCGTTTACACGACAACACATTATTAGCGCAAGCGGCAGGTGAAGTAGATGAACTGATATGCCTCTATATCGACGATACACTGTTTCCATCAGCGCGATACCGACCAGAGCCATTGTCAACTAAGCGAAACTTATTCAAAGAAGCTAGTCTTGCCGCCTTAGAAAGTCAATTAGCCAACTTAGGCCAGATGTTATGGCGCTATCAGGCTAGCTCGCTGAAGCAGGTCTACGCCTTAATCAGCCACCTTGAAATTAACCTTGCCTATGTCAGTAAACAGGTGGGATGGTTTGAACAACAAGTATTCCATCAAATTGCAACCAACGCGCCGCAGCTAAATTGGCAAGTCGGTAATAATCATACGCTGTGGAGTGAGGCAGAGCTGCCCTTTAAACTGTCAGAGCTGCCCGGTAGCTTTACCGGGTTTCGTAAAAAAGTTGAATCTCTTGCTACAAAAGCCCCACTAATTAAACCAAGCAGCCTACCTAGACCGATGCATTTTCAATCGGATAAATTCAGTTTAAGCCGGCAAAACCAAGTTAGTCTGGGCAATGAATCTTTTAACGGTGGCGAACAGGCAGGGTTAACACATCTTGCGCAATACTTTGATTCTAATGCTCCTTCTTATTACAAAACCGTCAGAAACGAGCTCGATGGCTGGGAAAGTTCAACCAAGTTTTCACCTTGGCTGGCTAATGGCTGTTTGTCTGCCAAGCAAATATTAACCGAGCTCAACACTTTTGAACGCCACCATGGCGCCAATGAATCGACCTATTGGATCTACTTCGAGCTGCTATGGCGTGAATATTTTCAGTGGTATGGGCATCGCCATCAGCAGCAATTATTTACCTTCACTGGCATTAAAAAGCAGTCGCCTTTAACCAGCTTTTATCCTGAGCGTTTTGCCAAGTGGTGCCAGGGGCAAACGCCCTACCCACTCGTGAATGCTTGTATGAAGCAGCTTAATCAAACAGGTTATATGTCTAACCGAGGCCGTCAAATTGTTGCCAGCTGTTTGGTGAATGAATTGCAAATCGACTGGCGCTATGGCGCACGCTATTTTGAACAACAGTTAATTGATTATGACGTAGCCAGTAACTGGGGCAATTGGCAATATTTAGCGGGTGTCGGCGCCGATCCGCGAGGGCAAAGACATTTCGATTTAACCAAACAAACTCAGCTGTTTGATCCGCAAGGAAAATTTATTGAAAAATGGCAAGGTCAATGTGATTTAGCCCTCGATAGCGTCGATGCCGCAGACTGGCCTTGTTAGGCAGCAATAAAAAAGCCACGTCGATGCGTGGCTTATAAATTGTTAGCTTAGCGGGCTAACGAACCTACTCTTCGTCACCTTCGAAGTAAGTGCCCCAACCATCGTAAGTGACGTCAAACGACTCACAAATCGCTAAAATTGCGCTGACGTCTTCCATGATTGCTTCTGGTGACAGCTCCATTTCCACTATCACGTCAAAGCTGAAAATAGTTTCGCCATCTTCGGTTTCAACTTCTTCAGGGTCGGTCACTTCGTAGCCTTTCTTAAAACAGGCGATAGCCACTTTTTCCAGCACATCGAAATCAGTTGATGCAACATGGTGCTCAATCATATATTCCGCATCAGGATCACTGCCATCTTCTAGCAGGTTATTGATGGTTTCGAGGCTTTCTAATTCAAACTCTTTTAATAACTCTTCAAAACTGCTCATGCGAGATCCCTTTTGATTGCGCCGTCACCATGACGGTGAGCTTCGGCGCTGATTTCTTGATATTTTTCTTCCATGCGCTGCTGACACAGTGCCATCAACTCACGGACATTGTCTTTGTTGTAGCCTGAGGTATCGATGGGCTCAAGCATTTCAACAATCACTTCACCGTTATTCCAGCGGTTCCACTTTACCTGATCATGGGTGTCTGACACTACTGTAGGTACAATCGGCACCCCGGCTTGAATGGCGGTATGGAACGCGCCCGTTTTAAACTTCATTAAGCCACGGCCACGGCTACGGGTGCCTTCAGGAAACATCATTACCGATAAATGGCCCTGTTTAATTTTGTTGGCCACAGTGTTAATGGTATTAACGGCGCGACCACGGTTATCCCGATCTAATAAAATATTCCCCGTTAGCCAGTATAGTGGGCCAAAGAACGGGATCCAAACTAAGCTCTTTTTACCAATCGACACCACATTAGGCAGCACCGCCGCAGTGAGTGTTACCATATCATAGTTGTTTTGATGATTAGCAATATGCACTGCAGGGCCAATTTTTTCGGCATTTTCTGGCATGCGCACAACGAGGTTAATCCCCATAAAGCGAGATGACTTAGCGAGTAAGTTTGCAATACGATAACAATTCTTCGGGTTGCGCGGTCGCAATAACGACCACAGCGAGCCAAAAACTGACACTAAGATAAAAAAGAGGCTTAAAAAAATACCTCTTAAGATTAATAACATAAATACCTCAATAACCTATTAATTTCTTTATTCATTGGTCGATGTGGCAGCGTCATCTGCGGCAACATCAGCAATGGCTTCAATCACAATACTGTCTACGCGCTGTAAACCACGTGGTAACTTGTTACCGCGACGCCCTCTTTCACCTGCATAATGCTCAAGATCGTTTGGTTTTAAGGTTAACTTACGTTTACCTGCAAACATGGTCACATTAGCCCCTTGCGGCACAATCGCAATCTGAGTGACAAATTCTTCTCTTGATAATACGCGAGCACTTGGAATACTAATGATCTTATTGCCCTTACCTTTACTTAGTTGCGGCAAGCTACTCACAGGAAAAAGCAACATGCGACCTTCATTGGTAATGGCTAAACAACTGTCACTGGTTAAATCATTAACCGGATGCGGCACCATCACTTGCGCCCCTTTAGGCAAGTTAAGCAGTGCCTTACCATTTTTATTGCGGCTGACCATATCACTAAACTGACCGACAAAACCATAGCCAGCGTCCGAGCAAATCAGATAATGAGCCTCATCATTAGCCATTAAGGTACTGACAAAATGTGCCCCCGGATTTAAATTAAAACGCCCTGTTAGCGGCTCACCTTGAGAGCGCGCCGACGGCAGCGTATGCGGCTCTAGAGCAAACGCCCTACCCTCACTGTCGAGGAAAACACAAGGTTGATTACTGCGCCCTTTAGCCTCTGCTAAAAACTCATCCCCCGCTTTATAACTTAAACCATTGGCGTCAACATCATGACCTTTAGCGCAGCGCACCCAGCCTTTTTCTGATAATACAACGGTCACCGCTTCACTTGGCATTAACTCTTTTTCAGACAGGGCTTTCGCCTCTTGACGCTCAATAATCGGTGAGCGTCGGTCGTCGCCGTAAGTTTTTGCGTCTGCGAGTAGCTCTTTTTTCAGTAGCGTTGACATGCGACGATCTGAGCTTAACGTGAGCTCCAGTTTTTCTCGCTCAATATTAAGTTCGTCTTGCTCGCCACGGATCTTAATTTCTTCCAGCTTGGCTAACTGACGTAATTTTATCTCTAAGATCGATTCCGCTTGGGTTGGCGACAAACTAAAGCGGCGAATAAGCTCGGCTTTTGGATCATCAAAGTTACGGATGATCTCTATCACTTCATCAATATTCAGGTAAGCAATCAACAAACCATCGAGAATGTGTAAGCGCGCTAAAATTTTGTCTAAGCGATGTTGCAGGCGACGACGCACCACTTCACGGCGATAAACCAGCCACTCACTTAATATCTGGCGCAGTCCCTTCACTTGTGGGCGGTTATCTAGGCCCAGCATGTTTAAGTTAACGCGGTAATTTTTTTCTAAATCTGTTGATGCAAAAAGGTGTTGCATCAGTTGCTCAACATCAACACGATTTGAGCGCGGAATAATCACTAAACGCGTAGGGTTTTCATGATCCGATTCATCGCGTAAATCCGCGACCATCGGCAGCTTTTTCGCCTGCATTTGCCCGGCGATCTGCTCTAACACTTTGCCACCGGAACACTGGTGCGGCAATGACGTGATAACGATTTCACCATGCTCATAACTGTAAACCGCGCGCATTTTAATGCTGCCACGACCGGTTTCATAGATTTTTTGAATATCACGAGTAGGCGTAATGATTTCCGCTTCGGTCGGATAATCTGGCCCTTTAACATGGGTCATCAGCTCGTTGATATCGGCTTTTGGGTTCTCCAATAACACACAACAAGCTTGAGTTAACTCTCGCACATTATGAGGCGGAATATCAGTCGCCATCCCCACCGCAATACCAGTAATGCCGTTAAGTAAGATATGCGGTAAGCGCGCAGGTAGTACCTTTGGCTCTTTCATGGTGCCATCAAAGTTAGGCGACCAATCACAAGTACCCGAACCTAGCTCAGACAGCAGTACTTCCGAAAACTTAGACAGTTTCGCTTCGGTATAACGCATTGCCGCAAACGATTTCGGATCGTCCGGTGCACCCCAGTTACCTTGGCCATCAACTAATGGGTAACGGTACGAAAATGGCTGCGCCATCAATACCATGGCTTCGTAACAAGCGCTGTCACCATGAGGATGATATTTACCTAATACGTCACCCACGGTACGAGCTGATTTTTTATATTTTGCATTGGCCGACAAGCCCAATTCGCTCATGGCGTAAATAATACGTCGCTGTACGGGCTTTAAACCATCACCGATATGAGGCAAGGCGCGGTCCATAATGACGTACATGGAATAGTTTAGGTAGGCTTGTTCGGTGAACTGCCGCAACGGCAGTTGCTCGACGCCATCTAAACTCATGTCAACGGCATCAGTCATATTGAATTCCTTAAGATAATTGCTACTGCGTGATCATGATGGCAGGCTAATTGACTTGCTCAGGCCAAGCCATGTCAGGGGGCATAGGCTTGCCGATATAATACCCTTGGGAATAATCCACTCCGAAGGAAACCATCATGTCGTGAATTTCTTTATTTTCTACAAACTCGGCAACCGTTTTATGGCCAAAGTTGTGAGCAATGTTAATCAAGGCTTTGATAAACACTTGATCATCAGGTCGCTTCGGACAATCTTTGACAAACGAGCCATCAATTTTAATGTAATCCAGAGGCAGGGATTTTAACGAATGAAACGAAGAATAACCAACCCCAAAATCATCAAGGGCAATTTCACATCCCAATCCCTTAAGAACATTAATATGTTCAACAGCTTGCACTAGGTTAGACAGCGCCGCTGTTTCGGTTATTTCAAAAATAATTTGGCTACCTTGCACACCACGGCTTTGCATTGCCTGCTTTATCTGGGCTATGACCGCCTCATCACTGAATGATTTCGCCGATAAGTTAATAGCTAACCGCTGTTCGATACCTCGCTCTTGGTTGATCATAAGCTGATCCAAAGCCGCATTAATTACCCATAGATCCAACTGGGAAATATAGCCATTTTTTTCTGCCGCGAGAATCAACTGATAAGGTGAGCGTAATATGCCTTCTTCATCACGTACCCTTAGTAGCACTTCCCAGTGACGAATTTCGTCGCGTTGGTTATCAAATAGCGGCTGAAAATAAAGGGTAAGCAGCTGCTCTTCGATGGCGCGCTGCGCTTTCGCCAGCCAGTACCAATCGTTATTGATTTTAGTACCGACATTTTCACTGTGGTAAATCGCTAAACGGTTTTTGCCAAGATCTTTAGCTTGATACATAGCGATATCTGCTTTGGATAACAGCTCTGAAATATCGGTGCCATGCTCAGGAGAAGCCACAATACCAATACTGGCCGACGCTTTGTGAATTTCTTTGCGCCCAGCCACGCATACTTCGCCAATTAACTGCAAAATACGCTGGCCGACAACTTCTGCCGCCGCCAAGTCGATGTCATTTAAAAATACCGCAAACTCATCGCCACTGACTCGAGCCAGTAACACGTTACTGGGCAGTAAGCGCTCTAAAGTGGTCGATACCTGAGTTAACATGGTATCGCCCGCTTTATGGCCACTAATGTCGTTAACGTACTTAAAGTTGTCTAAGTCCATAAACAGCAGGCAGCCATTGGCATTGTTACTTAAACGCTTGGCTATTTCGGTATTAAACATGCGCCGGTTTGGCAGTTCAGTGAGGGGATCGTGATTAACCAACCATTCTAATTCATTGGCACGTTGAGTGAGCTGACTTTCTAAGGTTTCCAATTGATGGGATAACGAAATACTGGCATCACCTAACTCATCCGACTCATCCGCAAATTGCTCTTGTTTACCTTGTTCTTCAACAATATGGCGAAAATCATGATGGCGAGAAGTCGCCAATAAAGGCAAGGATTGAATAACGGTGCGGATCCGCTTTAGCGGCTTACGCAACAGATAAAGTAGTAAAGCGATAGCCAGAACCAACGCACCGAAGCCATAAATAATGTTGTTGTAAGTGGCACTGCGTAATAAGTTAGCTAGCTCATTAATATCATTAACGATAAGTAAATAGGCTTGACCGGGCAGGTTAGTATTCTCGATAGGGTAACCACGAAATTCGTAGGTTCTACCATTAATATTAACGTCTCCCTTCCCTTGCAAAATATCAGGCACATTTAAATGGGGGGTAAGCTGGTTGAAATCAAAATTGCGGATACGACGGCTGAACACTAAATTCAGACCTTGGTTAGCCTTTTCTTCCAATAATATTTGAAAGCTGCGCACATCTGATTTAGAAATAGGCGTCATTTGGTGATAAGGAAAAACAAAGATGAGGCTTTCACCAAAACCAAATTGAGTTTCACTGCGCACCAGTAACTGACAAGAGTTACGGCAATAAACGAACCAGTTATCGCCTCCATCTACTTGCGCCTGTGCGATCCAATCTCGGGTTTTTCGATCCAGTAGCATCTCATTTGAGCTTGCCGTTACTTGGCCTTCAATATCTACTAACAGCAATGCCGATACCGGCAGTGACTTGCGCCCACTAACTTCTTTCACTATTTCTTTTAATTCAATATTATTAGCCAGTCGCACCGCTCGTAAACGGTTACTGGCCTTTATTTGGTTGGCAACTGAATCGACTCGGCTATACAGCTCTTCGTAGTAAGTAGAAATTTGATGCTGCTGGTAGCTGAAAACAACACGACGCTCCAACTGAAAGAAATTAGTCAAGTTAGTTAAATTAAGGTAGGTGTAGCCGCTGAAAATAAGCAATAACAGTAAAAAGGTCACCCCCATTACTTTACTGCCCAAGCCTAAGCTATAGCTTTTCTTCAAAACCAATCCCTATTAAGCATATAAATGTTTCGCCTGAAATGAGCAACAAGAATCATGACATCCAATGTCATAACAAAAATACGCAGGCAAACAAGTTGAATGAATTCAGACCATAGAAAAATTCTAGCTACATCAACACGCTTTGCATAGCTACAAAATCACAGAATTTGGCATAATGACAAAGATAATATGATGTGATTGATTATTTTGTATTTGTTTTGAGCAAATTATTTTATTAGTGATATTTTTATCGATATAAACTAAGCAGAAGGGAGTAAAAGGGAAAGTATCCCCTTTTACTATTTAGGCGATAACAAGACAAAAATGCTAATCCTCAAAAATAGCAGAAGCCATATCACCTTTCGTTTCAAGCCAGTCGCGGCGATCAGCGGAGCGCTTTTTGGCCAGCAGCATGTCCATTAATTGCATGGTTGCTTCCGCGTCATCAACCGTTAATTGCACCAAACGACGTGTGTTAGGATCCATGGTCGTTTCGCGCAGTTGCAACGGGTTCATTTCACCCAAACCTTTAAAGCGTTGCACATTTACCTTGCCACGTTTTTTCTCGGCTTCAATGCGATCTAAAATACCATTTTTTTCATCTTCATCTAAGGCGTAATAAACCTCTTTACCAACATCAATTCTATAAAGCGGCGGCATAGCAACATAAACGTGTCCCGCATTAACAAGAGCGCGAAAATGACGCACAAATAAAGCGCACAATAATGTCGCAATATGAAGGCCGTCGGAGTCAGCATCGGCCAAAATACATATTTTGCCATAGCGTAGCCCAGATAAATCATCAGAATCAGGATCAAGACCTATCGCCACAGAAATATCATGCACTTCTTGAGATGCCAGCACTTGGCCAGCTTCCACTTCCCACGTATTAAGAATTTTACCACGTAGCGGCATGATGGCTTGAATTTCACGATCTCTCGCTTGTTTAGCACTGCCGCCAGCCGAATCACCCTCGACTAAAAATAACTCACCTCGCATCGGGTCTTGGCTTGAACAATCAGTAAGCTTACCCGGTAATGCTGGCCCTTGTGTCACCTTTTTACGCGCGACTTTTTTACTTTGACGTAAACGGCGCTGCGCATTGTTAATACATACTTCCGCTAATTGCTCAGCCACATCGGTGTTACTGTTTAGCCACAAACTAAACGCATCTTTCACCACTCCAGAGACGAATGCCGCGCATTGGCGTGACGATAAACGCTCTTTAGTTTGACCAGCAAATTGTGGGTCTTGAACTTTAACAGACAAAATATAGGCACAGCGGTCCCAAATATCATCTGCCGTCAACTTGACGCCCCGTGGCACTAAATTTCTAAACTCGCAAAATTCACGCATCGCTTCTAACAAGCCTTGGCGCAAACCATTAACATGGGTACCGCCTTGCGCTGTCGGGATTAAGTTGACATAGCTTTCTGTGATCAGGTCGCCGCCCTCAGGCAACCAACACAAGGCCCAATCAGCAGCCTCATTATTGGCCGAGAAAACACCAACAAATGGTTTTTCAGGCAAGCTAGGCCAGTCTTTTACCGCTTCTATTAAGTAATCAGTTAAGCCGTCATGATAACACCACTCATGCTCGTCTTGGTTAACTTTATCTTTAAACTTAATACTTAAACCTGGGCATAAAACGGCTTTAGCTTTTAAGTTATGGCGCAAACGCGAAACCGAAAATTTGCCAGAATCAAAGTAACTCACGTCAGGCCAAAAATGCACACTGGTACCCGTATTGCGTTTACCGCAAGTGCCGGTAATGGTTAGCTCTTCAACTTTATTACCGTTCTCAAAGGCGATTTCATACACTTGGCCGTCGCGGCGAATAGCCACTTCAACTCGCTTTGACAAAGCGTTAACCACTGAAATACCAACCCCATGTAAGCCGCCCGAGAATTGGTAGTTTTTACCCGAGAATTTACCACCAGCATGGAGCTTACAAAATATCAGCTCCACCCCTGAAATACCCTCTTCGGGGTGAATGTCCACCGGCATACCACGACCATCATCGATGACTTCTAATGAATGATCGTCATGTAATATCACCGTAATACTACTAGCATGGCCCGCCAAGGCTTCATCGACACTGTTATCGATGACCTCTTGGCCTAAATGGTTCGGTCGTTGGGTGTCGGTATACATACCGGGACGACGGCGTACGGGCTCAAGGCCATTTAATACTTCTATGGCATCGGAGTTATACTGATTACTCATTGAATTTCCGTTACAAATCTAAAAATCGAAGGACAGGGCCTAGATAGCGATCAAAACCAATAAAAGAATGGTCCCCGCCTTGCTCTATGGTTGTTTTACTTAATTGATGTTTGTGCACTGCTTGCTGATAATCGAGTATCTCATCTCCCATCTGCGTTAGCAGCCAAAGTCGCTCAGGGTGCTCTACGGGATCAACATCAAGGGACTTAAGGTCTGCCATGTGCTCAATAGTCAGAGTATAAACTTGTTCGGTGTACGGATGGGTATTTTCACCTAAATAATCCACTAATAATTCATATGGCCGCACCGCAGGGTTAATGAGTACCGCATTAGCGCCAAACTCAGCGTTCGCTTTTGTGGCTAAATAACCGCCCAACGAGCTACCAATAAAGCCCAGCTTGTGGCCCGGATAGCGCGCGACAATGGATTC
Source organism: Motilimonas cestriensis (assembly GCF_021295315.1). Classification (GTDB taxonomy): domain Bacteria; phylum Pseudomonadota; class Gammaproteobacteria; order Enterobacterales; family CBDFNC01; genus Motilimonas; species Motilimonas cestriensis. Next base: position 42,772 of record NZ_JAIMJA010000014.1, read on the forward strand.
AATCAGCGCCCACGCTTGAAGTGGTAAACAAGGCATTTGTGGGCATTCAAAAATAATGTCCGGTCGTTGCTGCGCAACATATTGCTGCATCTGCTGTACTTTCAGCGACAATGGTGAGCTATGAAACCCATGAATATAGATAAGTACTGGCGCAAGCATTAGTAGCCTGTGGCGTCGGCATCGCCCGAATAAAAAGCGCCATTTAAACGGTGTACCTGGGTGTCAATTTTGCCACTTGGTAATAAAGCCAGATAGCGCCAACCAGGCCCTTTTTTATCTAAAGCAAACTCATCGGACTGCGGCTTAAACTGAATACAAGTTGAAGGTGTGGCCAACAGACGCAACTGGTCGTATTGCTGGTCCATCTCTTGATGGATATGGCCGCAAAGCAGTCCTTTTACTTGTTGATATTGACCCAGTAGATCAAATAGTTCATCGGCATTTTTCAAATCATGTTGATCGAGCCAAGCACATCCAGCAGGGATGGCATGATGATGTAATAAAACTAACGCATATTTATCTGGATATTCGTCCAAGGCCGCCTTTAACATTTCCAATTGCGCGGTGCTTAACTGCCCATGTGGCACCCCCATTACTTGAGTGTCCAGCAATATCACCTGCCAATACTCAGAGACTAACTGCTTAGCGGCAGCGATCCCCGCTTGTTCAAACGCCGCATTCATCGCGGGCTGAAAGTCATGATTACCCGGCAACCAAAAGCAAGGCTCTGTGAGGTTTTGCATCTGCTCAGCAAACAGCGCATAAGATTCTGCACTGTGGTCTTGAGAGATATCTCCCGTTGCTAATACCGCCTGTATCGGTCTTTTTTGCGCAGCCACTTCCCCCATCACAGCCAAAAAGCTGTCACGGGTATTCACGCCTAATAACTCGCCTTCGGGCTTCCCAAAAAGGTGGGTATCAGTAATTTGTAAAAAAGTTAATACCCCATCGGCATCAACGTCTAACTGGGTTTTATTTTGAGTCATTAGCTTTGAATATTTGTTGACGGCAATAGCCATGTTCAATACAAAACTTCAACCAATCTGCCAAAAACAAATTCACTTGAAGCTTTTCATCCTTGTGGTGCATTTTATCATTCGGATAATCATATTTCGGCTGTAAATGAAAAATATGCTGACTGGCACACACTTCAGCGAGTTTTGCATCGTGATAAAGTCGAACTCGGATGATCGGGGTCATAAAATCAGGTTGATTTTCACATAACTGACGCACCCTTAACAAGCTGGTGTATGGGCTTTGTTCTAAAACATCGATCTGATAGTCAATATTTTGCCCCGCAGAGAAGGAATAACATTGGCGGCGCGCAAAACTAGCCGGCAATAATTTAATTAATTGCAGGTAATTGGTTTCACATAAGCGCATAAAACGTGATAAATCAGGCGCGTATTTCTTAACCACTATGCCCACTCACGACCCCCATTCTGCTGTTACTTGCTCAATGTTAAGTGCTAACCACTGCAACGCTATCACAGTTGCGGCATTATTTATAACGCCTTGTTGTAACAGCTTCATCGCATCGCGGCGTGATATCACTTGCACGCGGATATCCTCGCCCTCATCCTCTAAGCCATGTAAGCCGCCGGCTTGGCTTGAATCCACTTCTGCCAAAAATAAGTCTAACTTCTCTGTTGAGCCACCGGGGCTGGCTAAATAACTGAGCATACGCATCATTTTCCCAGGCGTCACTCCCGCTTCTTCCACCGCTTCACGACGCACCACCTCATCAGCTGCTTCACCGGGTTCGATAATTCCCGCTACCATTTCTAATAACCAAGGGTTGTCACAGGTTTCCAATGCGCCAAAACGAAACTGCTCTACCAGTACTAACGTATCACGAGGTAAGTCATAAAGCAGAACCGCGGCGGCATGACCGCGCTCAAAAACTTCCCGCTCTATTTCAGCGCTCCAGCCACCCGCAAATAAACGATGCTTAAAGCGATAGCTATTAGCCTTAAAAAATCCCTTGTAAAGGCTTTTTTGGCTAAGAATCTCCACGTCATTACGATCGAATGTACTTTTTTTCTGATTATTATCACTCATGATTTACTTAATCCCGAAAAGCTTGATATTGTTAACAATAAATTCTTACATAACGCCCAAAGCGATACGCTATTATAATGCTTTAAATTAAGCATCAATGATAAGTCACTGGTTACGCCTTACTAGCTAATCATAGCGCTTAGCAAAGCGTCGCTCTTGGCTACTTAATTATCTCAGATATAAATAGGAAAAGTTGAAATGAAACGAACTTTGCTCAGTATCGCTACTTTAGTAGGCTTGTCTAGCCTAAGTAGTCTAGCCCTTGCCGACGACATTCAACAGATTTACCAACAAGCTAAAACCAAAGATCCTTTAATCTTGCAAGCACTGGCTAACCGCGATTCCGCCTTTGAGAAAATTAACGAAAGCCGTGCCAGTTTATTACCACAAATCGGCTTAGGCCTTAACGCAAGTTATACAGTAACCAACAAAAACAACGCCGGTACCAAAAGTGACTTAGGTGGTCAAGTTCAATTAAGCCAAGCGCTTTATCGCGAAGATTACTGGACCTCGTTAACATTAACCGAAAAAGCAGCGACTCAAGCCGATGCCATTTACGGTAGCCAAGCACAGCAACTAATTCTACGTACCTCAAAAGCCTATTTTGATGTACTGCGCGCAAAAGACGCCTTATCTGCCGTTGAAGCTAACAAGCGCGCTGTTGCTCGTCAACTCGAACAAACTAAGCAACGTTTTGAAGTGGGCCTAACCGCGATAACCGACGTACATGAAGCGCAAGCTGAACATGACCGCACTTTAGCCAATGAAATTCAAGCCCGTAATGCTCTTACCAACAGCTACGAAGCGCTGCGCGAACTAACAGGTGTTGAAGTACGTGAAATCGACGAACTGAATATCGACCGTTTTAGTCCAATTATGCCAGAAGGCAATTCAGCGCTTTGGTTAACCAAAGCAGAAAATGAAAACTTACAGCTTCATACTCAGCGCATTGCCAAAGACATCGCGAAAACACAAATTGAGTTAGCCGAAACAGGCAATTCGCCAACAGTTGATTTTGTTGCTGGCGTGGGCGTAAACAACTCAAACTACAAAAACAACAATCCAAGTGACGGCACATTAAGTAACGGCAACGTGGGCGTCAACTTTAGCATGCCACTATACACAGGTGGTGCTGTTTCATCACGAGCAAAACAAGCGCAATTTAGCTATGTTGCTGCCAGTGAAGAATTAGAGCGCATTTACCGAAACGTTCAAACTGAAATTCGCAGCAACTACAACAACGTGGGCGCAGCAATCAGCACAATTAAAGCGTATGAGCAAACCGTAGTTTCTTCAGAAAGTGCGCTAAAAGCAACGGAAGCCGGTTTTGAAGTAGGTACACGTACCATAGTGGATGTACTCGACGCAACGCGTAAGCTCTATCAGTCAAAAGAGTTACTATCAAACGCACGTTACGATTACATTCTGAGCATGCTTAATCTTAAATTTGCGGCGGGTGATTTAACTGAAATAGATATCGCGACCATCAATGCTGGCTTGCAGCCACCAACAAGCAAATAATTTAGCCAAACATAAAAACCCGCCGCGGCGGGTTTTTATTTATATAGCTTCAATGACCGAATATCACCTACTTTTAGCCGCTTTCATT
>NZ_JAIMJA010000014.1:46541-84375 GCF_021295315.1 Motilimonas cestriensis
GCGAATGGTTTTTATTATTTCAGTGGTGGAGCAACCATCTTCGGCTTCAATAACCTAATATCACCTACCTTTAGCCGCGTTCATTGCGAATGGTTTTTATTATTTCAGTGGTGGAGCAACCATCTTCGGCTTCAATAACCTAATATCACCTACCTTTAGCCGCGTTCATTGCGAATGGTTTTTATTATTTCAGTGGTGGAGCAACCATCTTCAAATTGCAGTACTTTTACCTCACCACCATTCGCTAATACTTCGGCCCCGCCTGCGATTTGTTCTATTTTGTAATCACCGCCTTTTACTAAAATATCCGGCAATACCTCACCAATTAAACGTTGGGGAGTGTTTTCACTAAAGGGGACTACCCAATCAACCGCGCCAAGGCCTGCAAGCACCGCCATACGACGGTCAACAGGATTAACCGGACGGCCTTCTCCTTTTAATGCTCGCACTGATTCATCTGTATTCACCGCCACAATTAAACGCGCGCCTAACTCGCGAGCACTGTTTAAATACGAGACATGACCTGCATGAATAATGTCAAAACAGCCATTGGTCATCACCACCTTTTCACCACGACTTTTCGCGGCCGCCACAGCCAATTTAAGCTGTTGCTCTGATAACACACCAAAACCAGTTTCTTGCTGGCTATACACAGCATTAGCTAGCTCGATTAAACTCACCGTTGAAGTACCAAGTTTACCCACTACGACGCCTGCCGCTGCATTGGCAAGAGCACACGAGGTTTCAATGGTTGCACCAGACGACAAAGCAGAAGCCAACACCGAAATCACGGTATCGCCCGCGCCCGTCACATCAAATACTTCTTTGGCTTGCGCGGGTAAATGAAGCACAGTTTGATCATCTTTAATCAAGGTCATGCCGTGTTCACTGCGAGTCACCAAAATAGCCTTAATCTCGAACTTAGCGAGCAATGCTAAGCCTTTCTCAACGATTTGTTGATCAGTTTTACAGCGGCCAACCACGGCTTCAAATTCTGAGAAATTAGGCGTTAATAACGTTGCGCCGCGATATTTCTCAAAATCAGAGCCTTTAGGATCAACCAAAATGTGCGCGCCCACCGCTTTGGCCGTTTTAATCATTTGCGCGATTTCTACCAAAGCGCCTTTGGCATAATCAGAAAACACCACCACAGGCGCATAGTTAATATTTTGTGCCACGCGCTCAAGTAATGGCGCCGGGTCCGTGTCGTGAAACTCTTCTTCAAAGTCCAGGCGGATCAACTGTTGATGACGACTGATCACCCGTAATTTGGTAATGGTAGGAAAGCCCGCTAAGCGTTCAAAATCTGCACTAATATGCATACTTTCTAATTTTCTGGCTAAGGTCTCCGCCGCTTCATCTTGGCCCGTTAAACCGATTAGCTTAGCCTTCCCCCCAAGTGCCGCCACGTTTAATGCCACGTTAGCCGCCCCGCCAGGCCGGTCTTCAATCTGCTCAACCTTAACGATCGGAACCGGTGCCTCAGGGGAGATGCGCGCCGTTGGACCATGCCAGTAGCGATCTAACATTACATCACCAACAATTAATACATTGGCATTATCAAAATCAGGGAGCGTAATTTTCATTGCGTGTTCTCGTTCTATTAGCTGCCATAAGTGTATCATAAGGCCGCAAAAAACTAACACCAACCCACACTAACCTAAATACTGGCCAAGTAAATAGCATGTTTCCCGGCAACAACGCGACTAACATAGCCTCTTTGCGTTGTTCCCCCTGAAACATACCGTATTAACTAACGACAGACTTAAGTTAAGCCGAGGTTAACGAGAAGATTCCATGTAAGTGAACCCGATTATTCGTTAAACTAAGCCGCTATTTTTGCCTATCCATTAAACCTGTAAAGTTGATTATATGAGTAAACCGCAACTTGAGCCTCGCTTTGCCCACCCTAAATACTGGGGCGTATGGCTTGGCATTAGCGCTATGTTTTGTTTATCACTGCTGCCTTATCGCCTACAGCTTTGGCTAGGCGCTAAACTTGGCCGCTTAGCCATGAAGCTGATGAAATCACGTCGTAGAGTGGCGCAGCAAAATCTCGCTTTATGCTTTCCTGAATTATCCGATGCCGTGCGCGCCGACTTGCTAAAGCAAAATTTTGAAAATACCGGCATCGCGCTATTTGAAATTTGCATGGCTTGGTTTTGGCCAGACTGGCGCGTGCGTCGCCACTTTGTCGTGGAAGGCAAAGAACACTTATTTAATGCCCTCGATGAAGGTAAAGGCGTTATTTTAATTGGCGCACATTTTTTAACCTTAGAAATGAATGGCCGCATTGGCGGCATGGTACATCCCGGCATTGGTATTTACCGTAAACACAATAACCCGCTGCAGGACTTTTGGTTTTATTGGGGCCGTACCCGCGCCTTAAAAAGCTTACTTGATCGCAGTGACTTTCGCGGCATGGTGCGCGCACTGCGCCAAGGGGAGGTGATTTGGTATGCACCGGATCATGATTATGGCAATCGCCGCTGCGCCTTTGTGCCGTTTTTTGCCGTGGAGAAAGCCGCCACTGTGATGGGTACTTCAGCATTAGCGCGCACAAAAAACACCGTCGTGCTGCCTTCATTTGCGCAGCGCTTACCCAACGGCCAAGGCTATAAAATGATCTTTAAGGCGCCTTTAGCAAACTTCCCTACTGGTGATGATATTGCCGATGCAGCGACGACTAACAAAGTGATTGAAGACATGGTGCGCAGCGCGCCCGAGCAATATATGTGGCTGCACCGCCGTTTTAAAACACGCCCCGAAGGCGAAGCCTCATTGTACAAAAAGTAGCGGCAAAATTTGCTATGTAAGCACGCCCCAAAACGGGCGTGCTTGTTTGATATGGATTAGCGCGGTCGTCAACGCAGACATCATCTTTTTTTCAATCTTATTCTCTTAACCTCATTTTATTCTTGAGTTACGCCTGCCAGAGCGTAGCTACGGACAAATTGCCACCACATCAGCAACGCCAGCACCGCACCAATAAGCAATAGAATCTCAAGGGCTAAGCCAACATCGTAAAGTGAGGCAAACAAACCCGGTGCAATCGCAGCAGCAATACCAGAGGGGGCAGCAAAACGACCTGCTCGCGCCGCATACCCTTCTCGTCCAAAAAGATCAGCAATACTGATGGCTCGAACCATGGTCATCGAACCGTTTGCTAAACCGAAAGCTAAGGCAAACAGCAAAATAGCCGCGGGATGCCACCACAATAAGGGGAGGCATAAAAATGCCAAAGGCTGAGTAGCCAGCACCCAGATAGAGGCCGCTTTGTTACCTAAGCGCTGGTGTAAAATACCGAATAATAAACGTGCTAACGATTGTGCCGGGCCAATCAGCATTAGTGCCATCAGTAATAAGTTTTCATTCATCTGCAGCTCATTGAGTAGGCTATACATATTTGCCGTTACTGCTGATGCAACTAAAGAAAAGCAAATAAAACACAGTTGTAATGCTTGACTGGCAGCGTGCTGACTTGAACTCGAGCTTGCTATAACAGCAGGCTGAACACGACTCGCCGTCGCTTGTTGATCCAATGGCAAGGCCCAAGCCAAACATAACGAAATGCCGGGGCCAATAATAGCAAAAATCAATAGGCATAATTGCCAGCCCCACTGCTCCTTGATGAAGTGCGCAAGAGGAATAAACACCGTACTGGCAAAGCCCGCCATTAAGGTAATTAACAAAATAACTTTGCCAGCATCCTGTACCCGGCGAAAGCAATAGGCAAAGCTTGCCTCGTAAACAGCCCCTGCCTTAGCCACACCTAATAAAGGAATAACGACCAGAGCCAGAGCAGGATGAGGTAGCCAAGCTAAAAGTGTCAGCAATACCGCGCCTAAGAGCGAGCTATAGGTCATCACACAGCGGGCGCCAATGCGTTCAATTGTGCGCCCGACCCAAGGGCTAATTAACGCTTCAACTAACAACAAACCACTGTAAGCCCATAAAAAATAGCTAATGGGTAACGACCAGTAAGCACTCATATCCAAAAATAATACTGGCAGTAAATACAGCAAAGCACCGTAATTTAGAGTGCAAATCAATGCTAACTGTAAGGTAGCCCAATTCAGCCGCGGTTTAACTTCTGCGCAGCAATCGAGACTGTATTCCATGAGAAGAGGATCCAAGCTGGTAAAGCGGCCAAGGCTAGCGTAAAACAATGACCGTAACATGACATTGTGAGCTAACAACCCCTAACCTAATCCATCCAATTTGATGTTGTTATTTTTTTTAATATCAACCTAGGGAAGCTAACTTAGGATAGGAGTGCGCCCAACAGAGCTAATCTTTAGCGCTGCTGGGTAAAGACATTATTTTCTATTCACTCGCGATGGGATAATGGCAAGCCACCAAACTATCCCATAACGCCATCACCTCAGCGCGATCATCTCTGTAGCGCTCGGCTGACACAATCCGCGTTTGCTGGTTCAAAGTTAAACGATGCGCTGCGTCACGGATATGACAATAGCTTTCCGACAATAATTCACCTTGTGCCGGGGTCAACAAACCTTGCTCAACACAGGTCTCAAAAATACGGATATTATCAGACCAATGGGCCAATTCTGGCAGTCGCTGGGTGTTTGCTAGCACCAAAAATTGCGCAATAAATTCAATATCAACCATGCCGCCGGGCGACTGTTTTAAATCAAACTGCGTTTCATCGGCGCGCAGCAGATGAGCACGCATTTTGTTGCGCATATCCACCACATCTTTGGCTAAGCTAGCAACGTCGCGAGTTTGACCTAAAATAGCCAACCGCGTATCGGTAAAGGCTTGAGCTATTTCTGCATCGCCATACACACAACGTGCGCGCACGAGAGCTTGATGCTCCCATGTCCATGCATCTTGTTTTAGGTATTGCTCAAATGCCGCCATCGAGCTAACCAATAAGCCTGAATCACCTTGTGGGCGCAAGCGCATGTCTACTTCATACAAAATACCAGAGGAAGTGCGGGTACTGAATAAATGCAGAATGCGCTGACCAAGACGTAAATAAAATTGCTTGTTATCTATCTCTTTTTTGCCGTTGGTGTAACCGGACACTTCAGTGTCATGTAAGAACACCACATCTAAGTCAGAGCCATAACCCAATTCAATACCGCCTAACTTACCGTAGCCTATCACCGCAAAACCACGGCGATCGGTGCCTTGCAAGTTAGAAGGCTCGCCGTATTTTTCGATCATTTGCTGCCAAGCAATATTCACCACGTATTCCATAATGGCTTCGCCAAGATAGGTTAAGTGATCGCTCACTTTCATCAAGGGTAATGCTCCAGCTATATCGGCAGCAGAAATACGCAGGCGTTGAATTTGCTTATATTGACGCAGCCCTTCCATTTGCTGCTCCATGTCCTCTTCAGGGATGCGCAGCATGTATTGGCGTAAATCACTTTTGTATTCTAAAAACGGCGTGGGGTTATACAAATGCTGCGGATCAAGCAGCTCATCTAACAAGATTGGGTGGCGCGCTAACTGCGCGGCAATACGCGGGCTAGCATCACACAAGCGCACCAATTGTTTCAGCGCGCCATGGTTCTCATTAAGTAGCTCAAGGTACGCGGTGCGCGTCATCACGCTAGTCAGTAACTCAACTAAACGTTCAATTAAAGCGACCGGTGCATCTTTTGCCAGCGCTTTACAAGTTAGCAAAGGCATCAGCTTTTTAAGGTTTTCGCGGCCTCTTGGCCCCACCGCGCGGCGCTGCGTTTCTTTTTTAAAGTCGGTAATAACACGGAAAAACTTACCCGCATCCTCGCTGTTAAGTGCAAATTTTTCCAGTACTGTTACCGCTTCATCTTCTTCTAAATCATGGAGCCAAAGCTCTGTAATATCACTGTCTAAATCAGAGTCTTCTTGGTCGTTTTCACCCACTACCCAGTCAAACTCTTGATTCACTTGCAGCATCACCTGACTCAGATATTGGTAGAACACACCCCAATCTTCATACCCTAGCGCAGTAATCAAACGCTGCTTGTCGAGATCGTTGTCTGGCAAGGTTTGAGTTTGCTTGTCATCAATTTGTTGCAATACGTTTTCAGTGCGGCGTAAAAAGTCATAGCTTTCCAGCAAGGTGTTAACGCGCGTTTCTGGCATGACATCTAAGGTAATCAGTGCGCGTAGGGTTTGTCGCAAGCCCTTTTGTTGCAGTAAAGGCTCGCGGCCACCGCGGATCAACTGAAACGCTTGGGCCACAAACTCAATCTCGCGGATCCCGCCCGCGCCCAATTTAATATTGTCTTTAAGGCCTTTACGACGCACCTCGGCACTGATCATAGCTTTCATTTGACGCAGAGATTGAATCGCGCTGAAATCAATGTAACGGCGAAATACAAAAGGACGCAACATGGTTTCAAGCTCGTCTTTGTAAGGCGTTTGTGGGCCTAATACACGTGCTTTGACCATGGCGTAACGCTCCCAGTCTCGCCCTTGAGTCTGATAATAGTCTTCAAATGCTGCAAAGCTCATCACTAAAGGGCCAGACTCGCCAAAAGGACGCAGGCGCATATCCACCCGAAACACAAAGCCGTCAACCGTGGCTTGATTTAACGCCGCTATCACTCTTTGCCCAAGGCGAATAAAAAACTGTTGATTCGATAATTCACGGCGGCCACCGTGGGTTTCGCCATTTTCTGGAAAGGTAAAAATCAAGTCGATGTCAGAAGAAAAGTTTAACTCTTTACCGCCCAGCTTGCCCATCGCCAAAATATAAAATGGCTGCACCACATCGTCTTCACTTCTAGGCTCGCCTAATTCGCTACATTGCTTGTTATAAAGCCATAAACTACTTTGACTAATCAGTTCATCGGCTAAGCAAGAGGTATGCTCTAAGCTTTCTGATAAATCAGATTTACCCAGCAATTCTCGCCAAGCGATAACCAGCATGTGCTTGCGACGAAATTGTCGCAATAGGGTATGTAACTTGGTTTCATCCTGACACGCTGCTAGCCGTTCGCTTAACTCAGTCGCAATGCTGCCACAACGACTGTCTTGCTCAAATAAACCTCCGGAGAAGCATTCTTCTAATAATTCCGGTTGCTTATAGATACTACTAGCAATAAAGTCGCTTAAGCCAAAGGCTTGCCTAAGCTGCGCGGTTTGCTCTGAGGTTAATGTGTTTAGGTCAATCAATTCTCCTAAACGCTGTAAATGGTTGTCGGCGGCTTGTGTCAAATGATCCATATAATTATTCTCTGCTTCATCACCTTGGCATAATTTCTTCACTCTACCAATTCAGCTAGATATCGCCAGCTATTTGCAGTTAAATCAATTAAATTGACACAGCGGCGCAGATATTTTAGCTTGAGCCCATAATGATTATTTATTGATTTGAATAAAATCTCACCAGAGCGCTTGACATATTATGTCTAGCACCCTAAAGTTAACACATCAGACATATTATGTCGCACAGGAGACGTATGAACATTCATAAGATAGCCACATATTTAAATGGATTAACCGATCAGTCTGATACCGGATTAATTTTTGATTGTGTTCCTATCGCTGGCGAAGTTGATGTATTGCGAGTGGACATTCAAGGCCGTGAAGAAATTCCGGTGTTCGTATCAGTAACCGGTGACCAAATACTTTGTATTTCCTACTTATGGGGCGAAGAAGAAGTCATTGAAGGTAAAAAAGCCGAAATGATGGAAGCCATGCTTGAAATGAATATTCCAATGCCGCTTTCTTCTTTCGCCCGAATTGAACACAAATATGTGATCTTCGGAGCATTATCAGAACACTCAACATTAGCTGATATCGAACATGAAGTCAGCGTACTGAGTGATAACAGTTTGGAAGTCATTACCGAAATGGCTGACTACCTCAAATAAACGCTTGAAGGAGTGACAAATGAGTATTTTAAAGAAAATTATTACTGCCGTTCGTGGTGGCGCACGTGAGGTTGGAGAAGAGATTATTGACGCTAACTCAACGCGTATTTTTGAACAAGAAATTCGTGATGCGGAAAACCACCTCACCAAAGCAAAACGTGATTTAACTGAAGTCATGGCTAAACAAATGCAAGCAAGCCGTGAGCTAGCGCGCGTTAAAGGCGAAATTAAAGAGCACGAAGGTTATGTGGCACAAGCACTAAGCCAAAATAACGAAGCCCTTGCCCTTGAAGTCGCTGAAAAAATTGCGCAACTTGAAGTTGAACTACAAGAGCAAACAACATCTCACAGTAGCTATGAAAAAGCGGCTTTACGCTTGAAAGATTTAATCAAGAAGAGCGAGCGTCAATTGGCTGATTATCAACGTCAATTGAGCATGGTGAAAACCACTGACAGTGTGCAAAAAGCCACTGCGGCCATCACCGACAGCTTTACTTCAAGCAACTCTAGCCTATTAAGTGCAAAAGAGTCACTTGAACGCATTAAGCAAAAGCAAGCCATGTTTGATGACAAACTAGCGGCCGCAGAGCAACTGCAAGCAGAGTCTGGTGACCAGTCACTTAAAGACAAGCTGAAAGAAGCCGGCATTGGTCAGCAACAAAGCAGCGCTAACGCTGTGTTGGAAAGACTCAAAAATAAAGGCTAATAATACCAGCCGGTAAAACAGGTGGCTTAGGCCGCCTGTTTTTGTTTATGCTAGGCGATATTGCCGCACAGACGTGATCGCGAGGACAACATGAATATTTTTAAAAAATTATTTGGCAAGCCTGCTGAAAAAGTAGGGCGTGAACTGACTCGCCCTCACCAACTGCAAGTGGGTGATTTACTAAAAATGAGTGATAGCTTTGGTTTGGCTGAATCATTTCGTAACCAGCAATTTGAAGTGCGCGAAGTTCATACCCAAGAGTTTCAATATCGCCAGCAAGCGCAATTGATTTGCCAAGGTGCAGCCCGCGAGCCGGTATTTATACTCATCGACGAAAAAGACCAGCAGCATATCACTCTCAGCACACTATTACGCCGTGCGGATGTTGAGTCCTTATTTGATATGGATGCCTTTTCCGAAATTTTCGATGAGCCCGGCAAAGCACGCCTTACGCCACTAACTCAAACCAGCCCATGGCAAGCCTTTTTAGCCAACAATTATGTGCAACAAGACTTCGCTACGGTTGGCTACTACCACCAGCAAGATTATCGTGGCACGAAACCACCCGCCTATACAGACCAGTCTCACGGCCGGCAATTTGAGTACTTTTCTTTGTTTGGCGAGCAAGAGCAGCGCTGGATTGAAATATATGTATTTGAAAATGGCGACACAGACATATATCTTTCAATAAAGCGTCCTTTAACCGACATCGCAGAACTCTGGCCTAAAGACTAATTATTATGACGACAGATAGAAAATTACCCGAAAAATGGGCAAAATCAGCCAAAGCCGCCAAAGCCGTACAAGTGGCTTTTGATATGGATGAAAAAGTGCAATACAGCATCCGTAAAAGTGCGTTAGATGAAGGCATTAGCCCATCAGATCAAATTCGCCATATATTAGATTTACCCGTCACCCGCAAACCGAAACGTCCGCGCTTAACGGTTTCTCTTAGCGCAGAAGATTATGAGCAGCTTGGTCAACGTTACGGCTTAGCCGCCGAACAACAGCTCGAAATAAAGCGTCGCGTAATGGAAGAGTTAGCAGCCTTTTCAAACAAATAAGCATCAACCTTGATGCTTATTTGGCTTAACTGGGATGCTAAAATTTTACTTACTACGCTGGTTTTATACTTCAATAAACAAGACGCTAACCTCGCGCCCTTCCCAAAGAATAATTTTAGTAGTGGTTATCCCTTTATTGGTATCCGCTCCAACAACCCGTCGCCGTATACTTTTTCTAGCTTCAGGTGCGGCAAGTGGCGATAGCCAATGTAACAATCACAGCTTTGATTCGGACATAAGTAATGTTGATTCAATAAACTATGCAACTCTTGTTGGTAAACATTACCCAAACTTTGCTTAACAAAATGGCACGGCTGAATATAGCCTTCACCATCCATGGATAAGCTGGTCACACTGGCACGACATTCGCGATTTAAACTGGAATAATTTTGCTGATTAAGATGAAACCAAGGATCCAACTGGGCATAAAAATCACGTTCATCTGGCAGATAATAATCGAGCTGATCTTTATAAGCATTCACCCATAAATACACTTCTGGATGCAGTTGTTCGCGCAGCGCTTTAGCCTTAGGTATATTTTCTTTAGTGCCAACTATACCGACACTATAACTCACCCCTAACCGATCAAGTTGTTGGGTTTTCATAACAAAATCAGCCAAGCTAATTTCACTAGGGTGATAGGTGATCCACAGGGCTAACTTGTTCAGGTTAGCCTGCTTTAACCAATCTATCGCCACGCTCATATTGGTTTGAATCACTACTTTTTCAACATGTTCCAGATGCGACAGTGTCACCAAGGCTTGACGATACCAACTGCGTACTAATGCCTCCCCCCAGGGGGTAAATAATAGCCTAAAACTATCCTTAGCTTGTCGCGAACTAACCCAAGCAACAAACCGCTCAATTGCCAACTTGTCTTTCGCCCGAGTAGCGGCGTCATCAAACGTTTTGGCAAAAGGACAGTAGTCACAATCGTAATTGCAACTGGCTAACGGGCCGCGATAGGTAATATCTAGCCTCATTGCAATTGATACTCGCTCATGGCTTGTTTTACTTTTTGTGAAGCAAACCAAGGGCCAATGCTATCAGCTCGCTCAAACCCCGCTACGGTAAGCAATAGTAATGCCCCGGCCTGCTGCACTAAGCCAGCATTAATTAATGTCGTTAATGCTGGAAAATCAACCAAGGCACTGCGCTTAAAACGTTGCTCATATTCCCTTAGGTTTAACCCATCAGCAATCAATAACGATTGCATCACAAAGCGACGCTTACGTTCATCAAGCGTTAACTTAATGCCGTAGTGAGCATGGCTAAAGTCTGCCTCGGTTTGCTGAGTAAAATGCCCAATAATATCTTTAACGCCATGGCGCCCAACGGCATATTCCGATGAATAGTGTAAGGTTTGAGTGTATGAGCGAGCACCGGCTCCCAGCCCTAACATACCGTCTTCCTGACAAGAATAATGAGGCAGATCTAACTCAGTCAGATCTGTGCGCCTAAACATGCGCATCGACACTTGTTGATAGCCATTAGCGAGCAAAAAGTCACGACCAGCTCGATACAAAGCCAGCATATCCGTATCGGCCAAATCCGGCACAAAACGCGCTTGCTGCTTCACCTTGCCAAGGCCCGTTGCTTCTCTTACGTATAACGGATATAAATAAAGCTCTTCTGGATTAAATTGCAGCGCTTGCTCAAGGGAATGAAGCCAGGAGGTAACCGTTTGTCCAGCGATGCCATAGATCAAATCAAGGTTCAAATCCGCCTGACTGTACTGACGTATTGTTTCAATCGCCTTAAACACCTCTTGCTTACTTTGCTTACGCGCTAAGTTTTTCACCTCTAGATCGGTAAATGATTGGATCCCCATACTAATACGACTAACGTTACGCTCCGTTAACAGCTGAATTTTTGCCGCCGTAATGGTTTCTGGTGAGGTCTCAATACCGATGGGAGTATTGACCTGCATCCCAGCAAAGTCGGTTAAATCAAATAAACGCTCCAACTGTAATTCAGTTAAAAAAGTTGGCGTGCCGCCGCCTATGGCATAGCGAGCAAACTGCGCTTGCTCTATTACCGGCGTTAACGCTTTAATTTGCCGCTCAAGCGCATCAAGGTATAAATCGGGTAAGGTTTTTTCAGGCTTAACTAAGGTAAACAAGTTACAAAAGCCGCAACGCATACTACAAAAAGGAATGTGCACATATAAAAATAGCGCATCTAACTTTTCTTGTTGCCATAAAGGAGCTAACGCCACCCGCTCTTCAAACGGGCGATATGCCGTTTTATGGGGATAAGAATAGGCATAAGCTTGATAAACGGGGCCATCTAATATTTGGGCTAAATCAGTTGCCGCTGCACTACTTGGCTGCGCCGTTACAGGGTTACTCTTCATAAATCTCAAAGCCTATAAAATGCGTGGGAATAATCCCAATAAAAATACTTATTGCGCGGCGCGCTGAATAAACTGCGCATAAGGTACAGTCCATACAGTTTCATGAGCGAGTCGGTGGCCACTATAGCCCTGCTCGCCATAGCAGGTACCGTGATCTGAGCACAATATAAATAAGGTGTCGCGGCGCGATTTAAAATAATCAAACAGCCGTTGTAACTGGTTATCAACATAACATAAAGCTGCGCCATGAGAGCGCAGATCATCCTCCTTGCAGCCTTGTTCAAGATGCCTAGCACTGTAAAAATAATTAGGCTGATGAATCGCCGAAATGTTAATGAATAAAAACGCCTTTTGTGCCACGGGCGCTTGCTTGAGCAAATGTATGGCTTGATCAATTTGCCGCTCGGTTGAGTCAGGTGCCGTTACCCCTGTTTGCTCCGACCAATAGCTATGCTGAAACAAATTTGGCAAGGTTTGACCAAGGGGCGTCAATTTATTAAAAAAGCCAACGCCGCCAATGCACAAAGTTTGATAACCTTGCTCGGCCAAACCTTCCACGATTGTCGCCTGCTGAAACACTTGTGTGTTTTTATCGATAGAGCGGCTACCGTGAAAATCTACCGCCATTAACCTTGGTGCCAGAGGATCATCTATCGGGGTAGGGAAAAAACCACTAAAAATAGCGTGATGAGCCGCGTAAGTGAAGCTGCCAGGACTGTGCCTAGGTTGCCATGCGCTAATAAACTGGCCTAACACCGGCAGCTCGCCTTGAGTTAATAACGTTTGCGCCACATCAAAGCGCAAGGTATCTAAGGTCAACAACACAATATCGTGGCTGCCCACAATCTGATTCATGTTCAATGAAATAGATTCATCTAACAGACTCGCTTGACCATTACTTCCGCTGGACATCACTCAAGCACCTCAGTTAGCAGTTCGACATTCGAGATTTGATAGTCGATTATGTCAGGTTCAACTTGTCTCTCAACATTAACCCACACTGTTTTCATTCCTAACTTTTTCGCTGGGACCATGTCTCGCGAAAAATCATCACCAATCATCACGCAATCACGAGCATGAAAACCAGCCATACATTGACGGAACACCTCAGGATCGGGTTTATGTAGGCCCACCTCAGCCGAAACAAATATTTTGCTAAAATAAGGCGCTAGCTGCGCTTGGGCTATTTTTTCCCGTTGCATCAAGCTTGAGCCATTAGTTAACAAATGTAAGGAGTGGCGTTGCCCCAATGACGCCAATAATGACTGAAGGGATGAGTCTGGCTGGATGTATTGGGGTAGCATTTCAAAGTAACGCCAAAGTTGTTCGTATTGCTGTGGCAAGTCTGGAAAAGTGTCCATCAAATACTGACAAAATTCAGCGCGCGGCGTGCGACCCGAATTATCTTGCTGCAACATTCCTTGCCACTGTGACTCATCCAGCGTAATACCCAAGGTCGTAAATAGTTCGGTTAAGCATTGCTGAAATGCGCTATCACGGTCAATTAGCGTATTGTCTAAATCAAAAATTAATAACATTGCATTGCCTTCACTTGCGCCTGATAACTACTGAGCCCTTGATAACTCACGCGAGGGAGTAAATCACCAAATCCATTTAATTCAACCACCCTCGCCTTCAACTTACCACAAATCACATCTGCGCCAATGCAACCCGCTTCAGGAAAAATACTTGCCGCTTGTTCGGCCACTGCAAATGCTTGCTGTAACATGCGCTCACCATCATGATGGGCCAATATGTCACCGCGTTGATTGCCTAAATGCAAATTAGTCATCGGAGTTAAGCTGGTACGTGTCACGTAATGCCCCGCCTTACCATTAAGCAACAAGATACGTAAATCAAACTGACGCCCATTAATTTGCGGCTTAGGAACCCAAGCCTCGACATAAGCTTGCTGCAAAACAATTTGCTGCAAAAGCTCGGCAATTTGTTCTGGCTCGCGATACGTTTTTACCTTAAGGGAGTTATAAAAGTGAGAGTGAACACCATCAACCACCCGCTCTAAACTGGTTTTAGCAATCAAATCACCTGTTTTCGGGTTTAGCCTTAATGCCATGACTCCTGACGCTGAAGAGCCATAACGGCTTTTTACAAACACTTGATAGCAGCGCCGCTGTCGCATTTGTTGCACCAATTCAGGTAAGTTATTGATTGGCTCAAACAACAAAGGCGTCGGCACCTGATGCTGACGCAAATACTGCTGGCACTCCCATTTATCCGCCATCGCTAAAATAGCCCGAGGGGAGTTCAGATATTGTAATCGCGAATTCACATCATCCGCTATTTGCTCAATGGCATGGGCAACTTCAGTCAGTAAGCTTTTAAAACCTAAAAACCACTTATCAACATGATGAAAACGCCCCTTGTCGTTGGCAAGTTGAGCAAATTGATTGGGATTAATGCGCTGTAAAAACGCCTTTTCAACCGCGAAATTTTCCCCCGCTGAGTCGATTTTCACCAACCATGGCCGTCCCAAAAAAGACCTTAATCGCTGCGATAAAAATAAAGGTAAATGAGGCGTTTGTAATAATTCCAAATAGCTTAACAGCAAATAATCGGCATCATTAGGCAGCGCTTGTTGAAACAAATGCTGCCTACGATTCTCTGGATTACAAATTAATATCCAAAGTGGTTTAGCCGTTGACATTATTCAGCAACAGACACGTAGCGGTAAACATCACCGTCACCATCATCGTCAGCTTCTTTTTGATCATTAACTTGAATATCCAAGCCTGAAGCCAGCAGCTTTTCAACCACTTCAGCAGAGAGGAAGTTTTCCGACACGTCTATTTTTTTACCTGCCAATAAGCCTTGATTCGCTATCAGTAGCTCAGCGCCAGCATCGAGCATGATCCCCATCGACAAGTCGATGTCGGTTAATTGGCCTAATAAGTCACTCTTAACTAACTCAGCCACTATTTCATTTTGAATTTCACTATTTTTTAATGCAAGACTGGTTAGCTTAGGAAAAAGTTGTTGCGACATCAGCGGCGTCACCGTGCTGATATCACCATCCCAACCATAACTTTCATCACCGAGCCATAAACCTAACGTTTCCAGTGCGGGTAGCTTCGCATTAGCCACGGCAGCGATCACATCACTGCCTAAACCACCACTTTCAATGATCAAGGTTTTTAAGTTTGAATGGGCGATGTCACCTAATTCTAATCCTTCTGCGCCACGAATTTGCAAATGTTCAAGCGCTGGGAATGTCGCCCAAAAGCGGCTGTAGTTACCTTGGTTAATCCAGGATATTTCATTTTCTTCATAAGTCATTTCACCAATAAAGATGGCCTTTAAGCCACTTAAAGCCGCGGCGTGCTCAACCAAAAAGTCCACGTATATACCAGCATCATTTTCATAAGCCTCTTCCCAACAGCCAAGTATCAAAGCTTGGATTTGATTCACTTTTGGGTCATTAATCAAACGCGCTAGTACATCAATCATTTCAGCGCCATCTTCCGCGGCATCGTAATCTACTTCAAGGCGTATTGCAGCATTTGCATTTTGCACCCCTTTGTCGGCGTCAAACTGCTCAATTGGCAAATCATAAAAACGTTCAATATGAGAAGAGATAGTCATGGTTACACTCCAAATAAATATATGTTTGAGATAAAAAATACACAATGATTTGATAGAACACTAAGATACATATTTTGGGTCAAAAAAGCATTAAGCGACTTATATACCCAATCAACTTGAAGATGCCTAAAATCAAGCATCTCCAGGTTGATTGGGTATAGTTTATACGCCACAAGCTCAATGCTATAAAATTGAGGTATAGTCCCGATATGCGCCAACCTCACTTAAACGAACCCGCGCTACAGCTGGATATCCAAACAAATGGCGATTGCTGCCAAAGCTGCTTTCTCTTGTTTACTGATCTTACTACCAAAGCCAAAGAAACCACCTGAAGCCTCTGCTATCAACTTGCCCATCATCAGTAAAGCCACCTTAAATTCATTAGCTTGCGACTCACTCAGGTTTTGCTCAACAATGACTTTCAAAGCCGCCAGCTCTTCCATAAAATCGAACTCTTGACTTAACAGTTTCATCAGCTGTTCAGGCAATTCACCCATAATATTGGTAATAATTCGATTCATCGTTTGATTTGCGAGAAAGTCAGGATGGGTTAGGACATCGGCAAACTGTTTCATCTCTTTTTTATCAACTTTACCATCTGCCGCTGCTACCAAGAAAAAGATCAAAAACGGCGCTTGCTTAAGTCGGTCAAACTCTTCAGGCGAAAACGTCACGCTTCCTTCTCCTTCATAGCCAGAGCCATTGCCAGCTTGATCTTCATATTGCTCAGCCCAAATTTTACCACCTTGCTCGTGGGATTCTAATCCAGCAAAAAACGCCGTTGAAATCCACTCAACATCCTCTGGCGCAAAGCCTTCTAGGCCGCTAACTTTTAAACGATGTATAGCAAAACCCAACTCATGATTCGCGTTACGGTATGGCAACAAAAACTGAACTGATTTTTTAGGATCTTCTGTAAACTTAACATCGACAATAAGTGAGTCGGTACGCCCCGAATCCAACGTAACATAACCATCTTTAATAAAGGTCGCGCCCTTATATTCATTCGATAGCTCGCTTAAGCTTCGTTCGCCCATTGCAATCGCATCAGCAGAGCCCATCGCTAAACGCTTCATTGGGGTTTTACCTTCATGGTCTAAATAACCCAAAATGGGGATCAAGGTCTCACCTTCAGAAACGTTCCAAATTGAATGGGAGGTAAAATTACCCGCCATCGTAATAACGTCTTTCATTGCTATATCCTTATGGTATTAGTATCAGTTGTCAGCGGTAATATGAATTAAGTCGGACAGGGAAAATAATAAACAGAACAACCTAGCGTTTGACAAAAAATTCACAACAAGCTCGAGATTAACAAATAAACCAATTTAAATAAAAACAAAATCAAGTAATAATCAGGATTATTAGTTACTCGAAAACGCTTATTTATCCAACCTTGACCTAATAATTTTAACCTGCCAAAGGAAGAAGCAATGGATGCCTTACTAAACGAGCTAAAACAACATATTGAGCCAGAGAAAGCTGCTTTTTTTCCGCAGTTCTTTAAGGCATTCCCAGGCGGGTATGGGGAAGGCGACCAGTTTTGGGGCATTCGTGTACCGCCACTGCGCAAATTAGCAAAAAAGTATCGTCAGCTACCTTTAAATAAAGTTGAAATACTTATTACGTCCCCCATTCATGAACAACGTTTATTAGCCCTATTCATACTGCGGTTACAGTTTGAAAAAGGCGATACTGATACACAACACGCCATCATCGATTTCTATTTAACGCATTTGGCAGGAGTAAACAACTGGGATCTGGTTGATGGCTCAGCGCCCTATTTACTCGGCACTTGGCTATTAGATAAAGATACGCAATTACTTTGGACAATGGCTAACAGTGAGCAGCTTTGGTCACAGCGTATTGCCGTGATGAGCAGCTTTGCTTTTATCAAACAAGGTCGATATCAGCTCACCTTAGACCTAGCCGCGCACTTATTGCAACATCCCCATGATTTAATGCATAAGGCCATCGGCTGGATGCTGCGTGAAATCGGTAAGCGCGATTTAGCAACTGAGTTAGCTTTTTTAGATCAGCACTACACAAACATGCCGCGCACTATGCTGCGCTACGCTATTGAAAAATTTGATGAGCCACTACGACAAGCCTATTTAAAGGGTACGCGTTAACCGTGGCTATCTATTGAAATTTGCACTGCATCGGGACGCCAATATTCAAACTCACAATCCATTAGCTCGCCATCTTGTTTATAATTCACTCGGCATATTTTCAGAACTTGCTGCCCCGCCGCTAAATTAAGCGCCTTAGCAACATGGCTAGGGGCGGCGCTGGGCACGACATCAAAGCGCGAACGCGTAGTCACATAATTGAATTTTTCTTGGTATAAATAAGTGAGCGAGCCCGTCAAGTCTTGCTCTAACACACCAGGAAATAATCGCGCAATTAAGCAGTTTTCCACAAACAATACCGCCCGACCATCGATTGAGCGTAGTCGCTCAACAATATGGATCGGCGTTAACCTATCCACCTCTAGGGCTACCGCATATTGTTGCGACGCCATCACACTGCGCACTGACAGTAATTGCGTTTTTGCCACACGATTTTGCTGTTGGATCATTTGATGAAAATGGCTACGCGAAAGCGGGTTGTATTGGATACGAGGTGGCGACACAAACCAGCCGCGGCGCTCTTCTCGATATATAACCCCTTCCGTTTCAAGGGCGACTAAGGCGTCTTTAACGGTGATTCTAGTGGTTGAAAACAATTCGCTTAAAGCCCGTTCCGAAGGCAATTTATGCTGAGCGGTTAATTCACCGGCGGTAATTTGTTCACGTAAAGAACCCTTTATTTTACTCAGCTGAGTCATGGGCATGGGGTGTGTTTGCTCACTCATAGAATAAGAAACGTTTAACGAAGTCACGATTGGTCTATTCCAATTTATCAAACAAAAATGACACCTTAACTAACTTAAATAACAAATTAATGACAAGAATAGTTTTTGTGAATAACCATTCAATTGAAATAAAAACGACACAAAAAAACACTATAACTGTCA
The DNA here is from genome assembly GCF_021295315.1 of Motilimonas cestriensis. Classification (GTDB taxonomy): domain Bacteria; phylum Pseudomonadota; class Gammaproteobacteria; order Enterobacterales; family CBDFNC01; genus Motilimonas; species Motilimonas cestriensis. Next base: position 65,125 of record NZ_JAIMJA010000014.1, read on the forward strand.
ACTTTATTACACCAAATCTTCATATTGGATGCTTAGCATAACTCTCGAACTCACTGACCTAGTCCAGAAGGATGTAACAATGAAAACCTTGCTAACGGGCGCCACCCTATTGGCGGCCACTTTATCTACATCGGTATTCGCTGACAGCAATACTAAAATTGAAGCGTTAATCAAAGCAGCACAACAAGAAGGCCAACTTTACAGCGTTGGTATGCCTGACAGCTGGGCAAACTGGAAAGACACTTGGCGCGATCTTGAAGCGATGCACGCAATTAAGCATCAAGATACGGACATGAGCTCTGCGCAAGAAATTGCCAAATTCGAAGCCGAAAAAAATAATGCTACGGCAGATATCGGTGATGTAGGCTTTGCATTTGCTCGCGTCGCAGTGAAAAAAGGCGTCACCCAAGCTTACAAACCAAGCACTTGGGACGACATTCCTGATTGGGCCAAAGACCAGGATGGCCACTGGGCACTGGCTTACACCGGCACCATCTCTTTCATCACTAATAATAATTTAGTCGAAAAAGCGCCGACCACTTGGAACGACTTACTAACTGGTAAGTACAAAATCAGTATTGGTGATGTTGGCGTTGCTGCGCAAGCTAATAATGCAGTATTAGCGGCTGCTTTTGCCAATGGCGGTGACGAAACAAACCTTGATCCTGCTATCGAATTTTTTGCCAAGCTAGCCAAGCAAGGCCGGTTATCTTACACCGACCCAAGTATTGCTAACTTAGAAAAAGGCGAAGTAGAAGTGGCGGTGTTATGGGACTTTAATGCCCTAAACTACCGCGACCAAATTGACCGCAGCCGCTTTAGCGTGACCATCCCACAAGATGGCTCAGTGATCTCTGGTTACACCACTATCATCAATAAATACGCGAAAAATCCGAATGCAGCGAAGCTTGCGCGCGAATACATTTTCAGCGACCAAGGTCAAATTAACCTCGCTCAAGGTTACGCTCGCCCAATCCGTAGCAGCGTGACTTTACCAAAAGACATTCAAGACAAATTAATTGCCAGCAATCAATACACCAATGTCCACCCGGTATCTGATTTCAGCGCATGGGAAAAGTCAGCGCGTAAACTGCCACGTCAATGGCAAGAAAGCGTGTTGATCCACCAGCAATAAGGTGACCATCACCTAATGCTAGGCTGCGCAGCTCAATCAGCTCGCAGCCAATTTTTTGTTTTTACACATTCGTCATCAGTCACATCGCCCGCATTAGAAATGCAATTATGAATAACAATATGAACAATAATATTAGCAATAAAGTGATCTTAGTGGTGCTTGATGGACTCAATTACCAAGTCGCTCATGATTGCATGGGTTATTTAAATGGCTTAATTGAGCAACAACGCGCTAGCCTTTCTCCTATTCAAAGTGAATTGCCGTCACTCTCTCGGCCGCTATATGAATGCTTGTTAACTGGAGTGCGCCCCATTGACAGCGGCATTGTCAGCAATCATATCGTTCGACGCTCTAAACACGACTCTATATTCAGTTTGGCTAAAAACCAAGGCCTGCGCACTGCCGCAGCGGCCTATCATTGGGTCAGTGAGTTATACAATCGCGCACCTTATCAAGCCGTTCGCGATCGCTTTACCCAAGACGAAACTCTCAATATCCAACACGGCTGCTTTTACCAATGGGACCATTACCCTGATGAAGCGGTATTTTTAGATGCCGAACAGTTACGCCTTAGCCATCAGCCAAACTTTCTGTTGATCCACCCGATGAATATCGACGATGCCGGCCACAAATTTGGTTTAGACTCGTCGCAATATCGCAACAGTGCACGCCATGCCGATGTACTGTTGTCGCACTTTATTGATCTTTGGCTAGCAGATGGCTATCAAGTACTGGTTACCAGTGATCACGGCATGAACAATGACCGCAGCCACGGCGGAACACTACCCGAAGAGCGCGAAGTGCCCTTATTTATGATCGGCTCAGCATTCGCTCACCACGGCGCACATATCAAGCAAACCGATATTTGCGGTTTATGCTGCGAGTTACTCGGCCTTGACCATCAAAAACCTTACCCAAAAGAGAGCTTGCGTTATGACTAGCAGCGTCATTAATACTCAACCCCGATTACGCCAGCAAACTAAAGTTAAATGGCTTAAGCTACTCAAACCCGGCTTATGTTTACTGCCTTTTGCGGTGTTCTTTTACCTATTCCAACTTGCCCCTATGTTGTGGGTGGTGGTGAACAGCTTTTTAGTAGAGCAAAGTTGGTCGCTGGATCATTACCACGAAATCTTTAATTCATCTTTTATTCAACAAGGCTTTCGCAACAGTTTGTGGTTAGCGACTTGGTCGAGCGTAATTGGCCTAGCCATCGCGGTGTTACTGGTGTCGTCACTGCGCCGAATCAACAGCAAAATACGGGATGGCGTAATCGCCTTTACCAATATGAGTAGTAACTTTGCCGGCGTGCCACTGGCCTTCGCCTTTATCATTATTCTGGGAGTCAATGGCGCACTGACTCTGTTATTAAAACAATATGGCTTGATTGATAGCTTTAACCTGTATGGACAATGGGGCCTGCTGGCCATGTATGTGTATTTTCAAATACCACTGGCAGTGCTACTGCTATACCCCGCATTTGATGCCCTAAAGGACGATTGGCAAGACGCCGCCGCACTACTTGGCGCAAGCAGCTGGCAATATTGGCGCCGCATCGCGCTACCGGTGCTGTCTCCTGCTTTGCTAGGTACCTTGATCATATTAATTGCTAACGCCATTGGCGCTTATGCCAGTGTTTACGCGCTAACGTCAGGCAATTACAACGTGGTCACCGTGCGCATCGCCAGCTTGGTATCAGGTGATTTGTTTCTTGAGCCGAATTTAGCTGCCGCCATATCCATGGTACTGATGTTAATCCTCGCCTTTATTACCCTTATTAACCAATGGCTAATCGCAAGGAGCTACCATGCCAAAAGCTAACGTTAATTCTAATCACAGTGCTATTTGGCATAAAACCGTGGTTTATGGCATTGTCTCGGTGATGTTGCTGCCTATTTTGGCTACCTTAGTCTATTCCCTTTCATCAAGCTGGGGAGCGACAATTTTACCTGATGGTTTCACCCTTGACTGGTATGGCCAATTACTCAGTGATCCACGCTTTTTAGCCGCGTTTGGTCGCTCGCTATTAATTTGCAGTGCCTCACTCGCCCTCAGTGCTATTTTGGTGATCCCAGCCATTTTTGTCGTGTTTTACTACTTTCCTAAACTCGACAAACTCATGAACCTGCTCATTTTGCTGCCCTTTGCTGTGCCGCCTGTGGTGTCGTCAGTGGGGTTATTACAACTATATGCAGACAGCGCTTGGCCGATTGTCGGCACGCCTTGGATCTTAATTGGCACTTACTTCACGATTGCCCTGCCCTTTATGTATCGCGCGATAGCCAATAGCTTTAGTGCTATTCATTTAAACGATTTAATGGACGCGGCTCACTTACTGGGTGCCAGCACATTTCAGGCATTTTGGTTGATCGTACTGCCGAACCTTAAAAAAGGCTTATTGGCTTCGCTGTTTTTGTCCTTCTCTTTTTTACTCGGCGAGTTTGTGTTTGCCAACCTACTGGTAGGCACGCGCTATGAAACCTTACAAATTTACTTATACAACATGCGTCAAACCAGTGGTCACTTTACTTCTGCGTTAGTCATGACCTATTTCTTGTTTGTATTTCTTCTCACTTGGTTGGCCAGTCGATTCAGCGCCAAACCAGCCGCCATTTCAGAATGAGCCTAATACTATGAGCTACGTAAACGTTACCCAACTCACCAAACGCTTTGGTGACAATACCGTATTTAACGATATCCATTTCACTGTCGAGCAAGGCGAGTTTGTTACCCTACTAGGCCCCAGTGGCTGTGGTAAATCCACCTTGCTGCGCAGCTTGGCCGGGCTAAATCCGGTTGACGGCGGCGAAATTTGGGTGAATGGTGAAAACATTACTCATCATTCGCCGCAACAGCGTGGCATTGGCATGGTGTTTCAGTCTTATGCCTTGTTTCCCAATATGACCACCGCCGAAAACATTGCTTTTGGCTTGAAAATGAAAGGCATGGGGCAGCAAGAAATACAAACCCAAGTGCAGCAAGTTATTGAGTTAGTGGCATTAAAAGGCAAAGAAAAACACTACCCACACCAACTTTCCGGTGGCCAGCGCCAGCGTGTTGCCTTAGCGCGCGCCTTAGTGGTTAAACCACGTATTTTATTACTTGATGAGCCATTATCAGCACTAGACGCGAAAATTCGTAAGCATTTACGCCAACAAATTAGAGACATTCAAACCGAGCTCAACCTCACCACAATATTTGTCACTCACGATCAAGAAGAAGCGATGATCCTATCGGACCGGATCTTTTTGATGAATCAAGGGAAAATTGTGCAACAAGGCTCACCAGAGCAAATCTACACGCAACCTGCTAATGAGTTTGTCGCGCAATTTATGGGTAACACTAATCTAGTGTCAGCCAGTGCGGCTAAGCAATTGTTTAATTTAGACACGCCTCATAAGGTCGCCATTCGCCCAGAATCGATTTACGTGAAAGAAGCCGGTCGCCACTACGAGCCCCATATCTCTTCACCACAACTTGGGGTGATCAAGCAGCATCAATTACTGGGTAATGTTATTCGCTATCAAGTTGAAGTACACGACTGTGAATTGTCAGTCGACTTACTCAATCGCTCTTCAGAGCGACTGCTCGCCAACGGCAGTCAACTTGAGCTACTGTTTAACCTTAATGAAATTCAACCAGTGAGCGCCTAAGATGACTCAGCCTATTTATGTATTTGATTTAGACGACACCTTAATTAATGGTGACTGCGCCATGATTTGGAGTGAGTTTTTGGCCGATAACGGCATTGCTACTGATCCCGACTTTGTCGCCAACGATCGCGCCCTGATGAGCCAATACGCTAATGGCACGCTTGATATGGCGCAATACCTTGAATTTGTCATGGTGCCATTAAAAGATGTGCCCGTGGCGCAAGTTCATCAGCTTGCCAAGCGCTGTGTACAGGAAAGGGTGCTACCTAAGCTCTACCCCGAGGCACAGCGTCTGATTGAAAATTTACACCGCGATAATATCGCCACCTTAATTATTTCCGCCTCGGTCGATTTTATCGTGCAGGCGGTGGCACAAGAAATTGGTATCTCTCAAGCCATGGGTATTGAACTAAAAGTGGTCAATCAAAGGTATACCCACGAAATTCAAGGGATCCCCAGTTTTAGAGAAGGCAAAGTGGCGCGCATCAAAGAATGGCTAGCCAACAGGCCGGAACACCATGGCGAAGTGCATTTCTTTACCGACTCGATTAATGATTTACCCTTGTGTGAATACGCTGATCAAACCTATTTAGTCAACCCTTGCCAACAACTAACCGAGCATGCCCGGCGCACGCAATGGCCAATTTTAAATTGGGGAAACAAAGAGATGACCTTAGCTAGCTTGGGCCATTAAACTAGCAAAATCCACTGGCGGTAAACACTCAAACCCGGGCTTGGCAAAAAAGTAGCCCTGCATCAATTCAATGCCAAGCCCTTTTAATAAATGATATTCTTGTTCCGTTTCAATGCCCTCTGCTAAGGGCGTCATGCCTAAGTCACTAAACATGGCAAGGCAGTGTTTAACGATTGATTGACGGGGTTTGTCTTGGTCAATATGACGCACCAGCTCCATGTCGAGCTTAATAATATTGGTTTGAAAATTCGCGATTAAATTTAATCCCGAGTAACCTGAGCCAAAATCATCAATGGCGGTAATAAAGCCTAGCTTGTGATAATAGTTAACGATACGCTTAACGTGATCACTATCGTCAATTTTTTCAACCTCAGTAAACTCGAACATGATCCGTTCGGTCGGAAAACCATATTTTTTCGCCGCCTCTAGCGTTGTTCGTATGCATCGCTCAGGCTGATAAATCGCATTGGGTAAAAAGTTAATGCTCAGCATGCTGTCTAGGCCCAACTCTGCCGCTAACGAAATCGCTTTAACGCGACACATTTGGTCGAATAAATAGCGATTGTCATCATTGACCTTAGCGATGATCGAGCCAGCAGACTCATTATCCAGTCCACGCACCAATGCCTCATAACCAAAAATCTGCTGAGTTCGACAATTCACTATGGGCTGAAAGGCCATGGTGAAATCAAAATCTAACTGATTAATATCAGCACATTGGCTACAAAAAACTTTATCGGTACAAGTCAAATCGCGATCCATATTTAAGCCTAATTATTTCATATCTGAGATTAAAACTAATCCCTTAGCCCTACTTTTACAAGAAACAAAAAGAATATCGATAAAATCAATTCTGCTACACCATATCCTTGCCTACAAAGCCTTTTGATACAGCTCAAATCAAGATTACTTACACTCTATTTACCACCTGAATTCTACTATTTAGATATATTACATATTTGTGTCAGCATTATGCGTATATTTGCATAAATATGCCTCTGTAAATGTTGCACACAAGGTCACTAGGCTGGCAAATCAGCGCAAACCCTAACCGTCAATTTCAACTGTAAACACATTTTCCATGTAATTGAGAATAAGCTTGAAGATTAGCGAAATCAGTCTGAGAGCTGCGCCTCAACTCAAGGCTGTTTGATCGCGATCATCTAAGGTGCTATTTAGTTTAATAACATTTGTGTTCCACGGGTTTAGTTTTGTAAATTAACCTACAAGCGAAGAGTTTATTGAAATATTCCTCTTCGAAATGCAAACACATACATATAATTATGCACTTCAGCCGAATATTACCAAACTATACAACTAGTTAATCAGCGCGCTGAATGTGACCGCGATCTCATGGAGAGACCAATGAAACGGAAACTATCTTTAATCTCATTATCAGTATTAGCCACATGTGCCTTAAACGCTCAAGTATTTGCCGCCGAGGTGCCAGCTGGAGTAGAACTCGCAGCAGTACAAGAACTGGTAAAAGGCAATGGCGCTGAAGTCGCCACCCTCGACCCACACAAAACTGAAGGTGTGCCAGAAGCCAACGTATTACGTGACTTATTTGAAGGCTTAGTCACATCAGGCCCTAACGGTGAAACCTTACCTGCTGCAGCTGAAAGCTGGGAAACCACAGATAATAAGGTTTACACCTTTCATATGCGCCAAGGTGCTAAATGGTCAAATGGCGATCCAGTGACCGCGCACGATTTTGAATATGCGTTTAAACGTGCGGTAAACCCCGAAACAGCTTCTCCTTATGCTTGGTACTTTGAGAAAGCCACCATCAAAAATGCCAAAGCTATTATTAATGGTACCACTGCGACAGAACAACTCGCAGTCACAGCCAAAGATGACAACACATTGGTTATTGAACTAGACAAGCCTTTGCCATACTTTGTTTCTATGCTTTACCACACTTCTACCAATCCAGTGCATAAAGCCAGCGTCGAGAAATTTGGTGACAAATGGACCCGTCCAGGCAACATGGTCAGTAATGGCGCTTACAAGCTCGATACTTGGACCGTGAACGAGCGCATTGTCTTGTCACGTAATGAACAATATTGGGACAACGCTAGCACAGTGATCAACAAGGTAAGCTATTTACCACTGCAATCGCAAAACGCTGAAATGAATCGCTTTTTAGCTGATGAAATTCACATGACTTACGAAATGCCCATTGAGCACTTCAAACGCCTGAAAAAAGAATACCCAGAATCCGTTAAAGTAACGGGCTATGTGGGCACTTACTACTACCAATTTAACACCAAACAAAAACCTTTTGATGATGTACGCGTGCGCACCGCACTGTCTTACACCATTAACCGTGAAGCCATTGCCAACTTTGTGTTAGGACAGGGGCAAACACCCGCCTATTCATTTACCCCTGAAATTGTCGATGGCTTTGAACCTGCGCCGCAAGAATGGGCCGGACTCAGCCAAAAAGAGCGCGTAGCAAAGGCCAAGGCATTATTAGCAGAGGCGGGTTACAACAAAGACAACCCGCTTAAGTTTGATCTGCTCTACAACACCAGTGAAAACCACAAGAAGATTGCCATTGCAGTATCATCTATGTGGAAAAAAGGCCTCGGCGTAGAAGCCAAACTTGAAAATCAAGAGTGGAAGACCTACCTCGATTCAAAAAAACAAGGTAATTTCAGCGTTGCTCGTGCCGGTTGGATTGCCGACTACAATGAAGCCTCGTCAATGTTGAGCTTGCTGGAAAGTGACAACGGCAATAACGACGGTAAATACAATAGCCCAGCCTATGATAAGTTAATGGCAGACAGCCGTATTACCACTGATCCAGCCAAGCGTGCTAATGACTACCAACAAGCAGAAGCTATCTTAAGTAAAGACATGCCTGTCGCACCTATTTACCAGTATGTTACAGCTCGTTTGGTCAAGCCTTACTTGGGCGGTTATCCAAACAACCCACTGGATAACCTGTACAGCAAAGACATGTACCTCATCAAACACTAATCACGCCTATAAAAACCACCACTCAAGTTAACTTGAGTGGTGGCTTGATCGTCAGCAATGGAAACCATCCGATGACTAAGTTTATTTTTAAACGTTTACTGGAAGCGATCCCGACTCTATTAGTGCTTATTACCGTATCATTCTTTTTGATGCGCTTTGCACCGGGTAACCCGTTTTCAAGTGAGCGTTCATTGCCGCCTAAAGTAAAGGCAAATATCGAAGCGAAATACGGCCTCGACAAGCCGGTTATTGAGCAGTATTTCAATTACCTAAAACATCTAGTACAAGGTGACTTAGGCCCTTCGTTCAAATACAAAGATTACTCGGTGAACGAACTGGTGGCGCAAGCACTGCCGGTATCAGCCAAAATTGGCGCCACCGCATTTGTACTGGCGGTTTTTTTTGGCGTCAGTTTAGGCACCCTCGCCGCCTTAAAGCAAAACACTTGGCTTGATTATTTTCTGATGTCAGGGGCCATGGTCGGGGTCGTTATCCCCTCCTTTGTGCTCGCGCCCGTACTGGTGTTGATATTTTCTATCGGCTTAAAATGGCTGCCAGCGGGTGGCTGGAACGGTGGCGCGGTTCAATTTATGGTACTGCCGGTGATTGGCATGATGATGCACTACATTTCATCAATTGCCCGCATTATGCGCGGCAGTATGATTGAAGTGATGGGCTCTAACTTTATCCGCACCGCGCGCGCTAAAGGTTTGTCCATGTCCTACATCGTTATTCATCATGCTCTGCGCCCTGCAATTTTACCTGTAGTGTCTTATTTAGGTCCTGCGTTTGTCGGCATTATCACCGGCTCAGTGGTGATTGAAACCATTTTTGGTCTACCCGGCATCGGCCAACTATTTGTTAACGGCGCACTGAATCGTGATTACTCCATGGTATTAGGCCTCACCATTTTGGTTGGTGCATTAACCATTACCTTTAACGCCATCGTCGATATCCTGTACGCAGTGATAGATCCGAAAATCCGTTACTAGCCTTGGAGTATTAATATGTTCGTTACCAAAGAAAAACGCCAGGCAATAGAAAGCGCGGCGGAGAATTTAGAAATTGAAGGGCGTAGCCTATGGCAAGACGCGCGCCGCCGCTTCTTTCGTAATAAGGCGGCGATGGTCAGCCTGATTATTTTAACTTGCATTACCTTGTTGGTGATCATTGGCCCGCATTTAAGTGAATATGCCTTTGATGACACCGACTGGTCGGCCATGCACGTGGCACCGAGTATTGAAACTGGCCACTACTTTGGCACCGATAGCCTAGGCCGTGATTTGTTTGTGCGCACCTTAATGGGCGGGCAAATATCGCTCATGGTGGGACTACTGGGCGCCGTCGTTGCCATGCTCATTGGCACCTTGTATGGTGCGACCTCAGGCTTTCTTGGTGGCAGAGTCGATCAGTTAATGATGCGCTTGCTGGAAATTTTATACTCGTTTCCGTTTATGTTTTTTGTGATCCTACTGGTGACCTTTTTCGGTCGAAACATCTTGCTAATTTTCCTCGCCATTGGCGCAGTATCTTGGCTCGATATGGCGCGTATTGTGCGCGGGCAAACCTTAAGTTTAAAACGCAAAGAGTTCATTGAAGCGGCACACGTTTGCGGCGTCAGCAAATGGAAGATCATCACCCGCCATATCGTGCCTAACGTATTAGGTATCGTAGTGGTTTACGCCACCTTACTGGTGCCCAGCATGATCTTATTTGAATCTTTCTTAAGTTTCCTTGGCCTTGGTGTACAAGAGCCCATGACCAGTTGGGGCGCGCTGCTCAACGAGGGCTCACAATCAATGGAAATTGCCTTATGGCAACTGCTGTTTCCCGCTGGATTCATGGTGACTACCTTGTTCTGCTTTAACTTTGTCGGCGACGGTTTACGTGACGCCTTAGACCCGAAAGACCGCTAAGGAGCCAGCATGAAACTATTAGATGTAAAAGACTTAGAAGTACAATTTGCCACCCCTGAAGGCAGCGTTGTCGCGGTAAACAAACTCAACTTTAGCCTAGATAAAGGCCAAACCTTAGGTATCGTTGGTGAGTCTGGCTCAGGCAAAAGCCAAACCGCCTTTGCCTTAATGGGTTTATTGGCGAAAAACGGCACCATCAGCGGCAGTGCCAAATTTGAAGGCCAAGAAGTTCTTAACTTGCCAGAAAAGCAACTCAACAACATTCGCGCCGAGCAAATTGCCATGATCTTCCAAGATCCCATGACCTCACTGAACCCCTACATGAAAGTGGGTACTCAGCTAATGGAAGTGCTGATCAAGCATAAAGGCATGAGTAAACAAGATGCCTTTAATCACAGCGTGCGCATGCTCGATGCGGTTAAAATGCCGGAAGCGCACAAACGCATGGCAATGTACCCTCATGAGTTTTCTGGCGGTATGCGCCAGCGCGTAATGATTGCCATGGCGTTGCTATGCCAGCCTAAATTGCTGATTGCCGATGAGCCGACCACCGCACTTGATGTGACGGTACAGGCGCAAATCATGTCACTGCTGAACGAGTTAAAAGACGACTTTGGCACTTCTATTATCATGATCACTCATGACTTAGGCGTGGTAGCTGGCATTTGTGATTCAGTATTAGTGATGTACGCCGGGCGCACCATGGAATACGGCAGCGTGCGCGATATTTTCTATCGCCCTACTCACCCGTATACCCAAGGTTTGCTCAAAGCGATTCCGCGCCTGGACACCGAAGGCGAAATACTGCCAACTATTCCCGGTAACCCACCTAACTTACTGCGCTTACCAGTGGGCTGCCCATTCCAGCAACGCTGTGAATTTGTTACCGAGCAATGTCAGCAAAGTGCGCCCGCCTTAGCCGAATTTGAAGCTGGTCGCCAACGCGCCTGTTTTAATCCACCGGCAGCTATTGCCACCGTTTCTGGGAGTGAAGCATGAAACAAGTCAATCAGGCGTCAAACGCCATCCTAGAAATACAGGACTTAAAAGTACAATTTGCCATCAAACAAAAAGGCGGCTGGCCCTGGACCCCACCAGCTCAGTTAAAAGCCGTTGATGGCGTATCCATTAAGCTTTACGAGGGCGAAACCTTAGGCGTGGTAGGCGAGTCAGGCTGCGGCAAATCTACCTTTGCCCGCGCCATTATCGGTTTAGTGAAATCTTGTGCTGGCAGCATCGTTTGGATGGGGCAAGATCTCACCAGTCACAGTGAATCTGAGCTACGCGCAGTGCGCCAAGATATTCAAATGATCTTCCAAGATCCGCTGGCTTCACTCAACCCTCGCATGACAGTCGGCGATATCATTGCCGAGCCATTGCAAACTTTCTTTCCGCAGCTAAGCAAAACAGAAGTGCGCGCCAAAGTGAAATTGATGATGGACAAGGTGGGTTTACTGCCTAACGTAATTAACCGCTATCCTCACGAGTTTTCCGGTGGTCAGTGTCAACGTATCGGTATTGCACGAGCGCTGATCTTAGAGCCAAAGCTGGTGATTTGTGATGAGCCAGTGTCGGCACTAGATGTCTCGATTCAAGCGCAAGTGGTTAACCTACTCAAGTCGTTGCAAAAAGAAATGGGCTTGTCGCTGATCTTTATCGCCCATGATTTATCGGTGGTGAAACATATTTCCGATCGCGTGTTGGTGATGTATTTAGGCAATGAAGTGGAGCTGGCCACCTCAGATGAGCTGTTTAGTAACCCTAAACATCCCTATACTCACGCGCTCATGTCGGCCGTGCCCCTGCCCGACCCCGATAAAGAGCGCAATAAAACCATCGCATTATTGCCGGGCGATTTACCCTCACCCATCAACCCACCATCAGGCTGTGTGTTTCGCACCCGCTGCCCACAGGCCCAGCCGCAATGCAGTGAGTTGAAGCCGCAATTAACAGGCGATGATAGTCATCAAGTGGCGTGTTTGTTAGTGGAATAAAAGTCGCGAGGGAATGTTAGGAGCGCCAGTCATGGCGCGATATGGTTTTCAATATCGCCAAGTAGCCCCAGTGATGGGGCGACATGGCTTACCTATATCGCAGAATAGCTTCTGCTCCTACATTTAAAACAAATACTTAACCCCAAAAGCAAACTCATTTACATCGTTTTCCTTCAAGTTGTAGTAGCTATAACTGATGGCCACTGCCATGTTTTCAGTCATTGGATAACTTAACTCTGTGCCTGCGTACGCAGCCGTATGATGGCTTTTATGGCGTAACGTATTGCCGCCATTGAGCCTCGACTTTATTTCATAGCGGTAATCTAACGCGCCAGCAAACACCTTAGCTTGCACTTTGCCCCACTTCGGCAATTGATAGCCAAGTTGCAGCGCGCCCCCTTGCGGTAAAATAGCCACAGATTGGGCAAATTTTTGTTGCGCTTGCTCAGGCGACAAACTGCTACCTTGATAAGTCGATGTCGCTTTGCCCAAGTCGATATACCTCACGCCAACTTGCCACTGAGGAGTCACATGGTAATAAAGCCCCGCCGACCAGCTAAAGTGGTCTTTATCTGCTGTTACCTTTTGCACATTGGCGTCGTTCGGTGACGACGTGATGCCAGATGCGCTGGCGTACCCCAGCGTCACATCCATCGACCAGTCACTCGCTTTAGCCGGTGGTGTAATCACCAGAGAGGCGCTAATGACTAGACAACAGGGTAAAGCAACTTTGTTACGGCGCATCACCATTGCAGCGAGCATTAGCCCAAGCACCACAAAGCCAATGCTACCGCCACCTGAAGATGTATTCTCAATAATGACCGCTTTCTTCGCGGTCACTGTTACTTTCACCTCTCCCTGAGCCCTTGCGCCAAGGGCATCTTGAACGATGTAAGTGATGGTATCAACACCTTCAAAACCCTGTTTAGGCTGGTAAGTCAGTGAACCATCAGCGCCCACACTCACTTGCCCTTGCACCGCTGAAGCGCTCAACACTGACAACACGCCACCTTCAATATCGGTGTCGTTACTGAGCACGTCAATCACAATACTGCTTTGGTCTGTGGTCGCGGCAGTATCCGCATTGGCTACAGGTGGATTATTAACCACCACGTCAATTGTAACGGTGTTGCTCGCCGTGCCGCCTTGTTGATCTGAGATGCCATATTGAATGGTGGCTCGGCCAACAAAATTGGTTGCAGGAACATAAAGTAACTGGTTACTCACAATACTCACCGAGCCAAAATCAACGGTTGCACTGGTAATATTTAAGGCATCACCATCGGCATCTGAATCATTTGCCAGCACATCAATGGTGATGGAATCGCCAGCTGCGACGTTGACGGCATCGGCTTGCGCCAGTGGCAAACTATTACTTGTTTTCATAATCGCCACGCCACCGGGGTCAACAATAGCGCTGTTAACCACCCCATCATCATCATTAGGGCCACCATCGACAATTTGCAATTGCACACACCAATGACCTTCGGTCAACCCTTCGGCCCAAGCAGCATCACCCGGAGGTGGACAATAGCCTGCCTCACCTTGCGATGAGAACACCCGATCTTCAGCGGTGATCACAAAATCGCGCCACTGGCCAGAGAGATACTTACGGTAAACCGCATTGGCAGGGATCGGCAATCGTTGCGGCAATACCACTCTCATCGCATCACCCGCTTGTGGCAGCTCAGTGATGATAAAGTCGAATATACCGCCGGTGTTCTGCGCGGCTTCATCAACTGGCGTTTCACTTGCGAGTAATTGCGCTCCGCCTGTTTGGTTTTGCGCCACCGATGCACCTTTTCTCAAACAGCCCCCAGGTTCACCTTCAACTAAGAATTGCGTTGCATCACCAACCTGCTCTTGCAGCACATTACATTCATTAATCGAATCGAGATAATCAGGAATACCGTCTTTGTCGGAATCACCGTGTCCCTCTTTATCATCGGGGATCAGGTCGCCATCAGAGTCTTGCTCGGTTAGCGTGGCTAAACTCGTGACCACCTCAATGTAAACATCACTGCGAGAGCTCAAGCTTGGCTCGCCATCATCGGTCGCTGTTACTGCGATTTTATAAATGCCAACGGGTAACTGCGCCGGCGAGAACATCATGACACCTTGTTGATTACTGACATCAACAATAAGCGGCTCTTGCGCGCTAAAGCTTAATGCTACACGGTCAGCAATATTGATGTCCGTTGCCGTCGCGGTCAACGTCACTAACTGTTCATTGGCAACCACTAAGTGTCGCGTTTGACCATCTTGTGTGACCGCCACTTGTAGTTTCGGCGCCACATTTTCTTCAACAATGCTGATCGTCATCGTCGACTTCGCGCCAAGGTTAATGCCATCAAGTAATTGCAGTTGAATGGTCTCGGTGCCCTCTGCGACAGCGTCGTCAAACACATTAAAGGTTACCTCGCCTACCAATCCTTTCGTGATGATGATTTCACCGTCGGTTAAATCATGATCGCTACTATCAGCGGTGCCCAGCACGGTATAAGGCACCGTCACAGGATAACTTGGCGCCGGACCATTTAAGTAAACCTTAACGGTAATGCTTGACCCTTCAATCACTTGTGTATCTTTTTGCAGCGAAATCAACGGGTCAACCTCAACCCCTTGAGTCGCAATGACTTGCCTACCTTGATTATCGGTTGCTTGCCAATGCACTAACTGCTTACCGGGGGCAAATAAGGTGGTGTTATTTACTAACGAAACAGGCAGCACATTGCCTTGCGCGTCTTTCGCTTTGGCAACGCCTAAGTCGACTTTGGTAAATAATCCCGTTGCATTAACCCGTACATCTTGCGGTATCTCAATAGTAGGCGCGGCATTAGCACCACCGACAAAGCGTAAACTGACCGTTCCTTGACTGCTGGCTTGCGCCTTGTCTTGAATACGGTAAGTCAATTTAACCTCGCCCTGCGTACTCGCCTGAGCTTGGTAAATGAGCTTACCATTAGCGATCGCAACGCTACCTACTGACGCTTGCGCAGAAGTGATAGTGAGTGGCTCACCATCGCCATCGGTATCATTGGCAAGTACATCCAGCTCATAACGTAAGCTGTCATCGTAATTCAACTCAAATATATCGTTATTCGCTTGAGGCAGGTCATTTACCGAGAGCACATTAATACTAACAGTAGCTGGTTGCGTCTCCGCGGTGCCGTCACTGACTTTATAGGTAAAGCTATCTTGACCAAATACATTGTCTGTTGGCGTATAGACGAACACGTTACCTTGTACCTCAACAGTGCCCAAGGCTGGCTGTTGCACTATTGCAATACTCAGGGGTTGGCCGTCCACATCTTGTACATCCGCAAGCGCCGTTACTGTTTCATCTTCATTGGTCGTTAACTGCATATCACGCGCAATGGGCGCATTGTTAACAAAGTTGACCCGAATAGAGAACGCGGGCAGTGAAACTCGCTCGCTGCCATCTGAGACGCTAATGGTAATGCCTTCATAAAGACCGATGTCGGCGCGTGTTGGTGTCCCGCTTAAAGCACCCGATGCACTATTAAACGAAGCCCACTTAGGTAAGCCTAATACGCTATAGGTCAGCTTATCTTGGTCAAGATCTGTCGCTACTGGAGCAAACTGATAAGCTTGCCCTTCATCAACCGCAGAGAGCGGCGTACCACTAATAGTAGGGGCATCGTTTACTGGGCTCAGACTGATAGACACTGTCGCTAACTCAGAGTCAGACTCACCATCATTCACCTTATACGTAAAGCTATCGCTACCAAAGTAGTCTTGATTACCTTGATAGATACCTTTATTGCCATTTAAGGTCACGGTCCCATGTTGTGCTTGGGAGCTTAATGCAAACGTCAGGTTTTGCTGTTCAACATCCGTACCCGTTAACTGGAAGCTAACTGGCATATCTTCTTGTCCCGTTACCATTTGGCTTTGTGCGATTGGCGCATCATTTACCGCCGTGACGGTTAATGAGACTGCTGTTAAGGCAGAGTCGACCTCTCCATCATTCACAACAAAACTAAAACTGTCGGCGCCGTGATAATTGAGTGCTGGCGTATATAGCCACTGAGTCTCATTCTGCTGCACTAAAGTACCATGACTCACATCATCGACTATTTGATAACTCAAACTGTCATTATCAATGTCTTGCCCTGTTAGGGTCACCACGACACTGGCATCCTCTAACACCGATACGCTTTGTGCCACGCCTTGTGGTGCATCGTTAACGGGTGCCACAGTAAGCTTCACCGTCGCTTCATTCGACACCAGACCATGACTATCGCTCACGGTATAAGTGAAGCTATCATCCCCAAAGTAATTTGCATTGGCGGTGTAGACTATCGCACCAGTCGTCGTCACGTTAACTTGACCATGACTTGGCTCAGTAACCACTTTAACGCTGCTCACATCTAAGCTATCGCCAACATCCACATCGCTATCATTACCGAGTACGTTAACTTCAAACACGCCCTCTTCAAGCAATTGCGCGGTATTATCAACGGCTACTGGAGCGTCATTTATCGCATTGATGTTCACGCTAACCGAGGCGGGTAATGACGCTAAGCCCTCACTATCGGTTAAGGTGTAACTAAAGCTATGAGAGCCATTTACATCTTGCTTCGGCGCTATCAATAACGAGCCATCATCATTGACCGTGACCGTGGCAAAGCTAAAGTGACCTTTGCCATCACCTTTATCTTCCAAGGTAATGTTAGTGCCAGTGAACTGTGTATCTTCAAGGTCGGTATCATTGGCTAAAATAGCCAGTGATACTTGCGTATCCTCATCCGTTGTCACAGCATCATTAGTAGCAATGGGGCGGTCGTTGATGGCTCCAATATTCACCGTCACTGTGGCGGTATTAGATACTAGTCCATCTGCATCTAAAATCGTGTAAGTAAATGAATCGCTGCCACTTTCATTCGCTGTAGGCGTGTATACCAAGGTGCCATCGG
Source organism: Motilimonas cestriensis (assembly GCF_021295315.1). GTDB lineage: Bacteria > Pseudomonadota > Gammaproteobacteria > Enterobacterales > CBDFNC01 > Motilimonas > Motilimonas cestriensis. The sequence goes on from NZ_JAIMJA010000014.1 coordinate 82,442, forward strand.
TTTGGTTTATGCTCACTTCACCTTTAGCGGGGTTAGTCACTATGGCAATATTGCCTTGCGGCTTGATATCTTCAACATCTGTGGCACTCGCTCTGATGGCGAGCGCATTGGTCGCAACATCTTCATCGACCGCGGCAGTCAAGTTCGCCGCAACTGGCGCATCATTCACCGCCGTGATGGTCATTGACACCGTTGCTGGGTTCGAGGTCAGCCCGGCGGCATCTTTTACTGTATAGGTAAAGCTGTCGCTGCCATTTACATTGGCGTTTGGCGTATAAGTCACAATGCCGTTGTTTATACTGACCACACCTTTAGTTGGTTGGTCAACAATCGCAGCCGATGCGACCACCATATTGTTTTCTGCATCGCTGTCATTAGCCACCAAACTAAAGGTGACGGCAGTGTCTTCATTGGTTGTTGCGGTATCCGCCACGGCGACCGGCGCTTCTTCTAGCGCGGCCACTGTCAGAGTCACCGTGCGCACCGCAGATTGCGCACCAGCAACATCTTGAACTTGATAAGTAAAGCTGTCCCCATGATTTTCGCTGCCATCGTGCTGATAACTAAAGCTACCATCCGCATTTAAGGTCAGTGTGCCGTATTGCGGCTTGGCCACTAGCGTTGCTGTTAATGAATCGCCACTGTCGAGATCATCATCAAGTGCGCTTTTTAACACACCGTCAGCTGCTGCTTTGGTTAACAAGCCTCCTTCATCTAAATTAAACGATAAGTCTTGAGCGGTTGGAGCATCATTGGTATTGGTCACAGCGAGGTTAAAGGTAATAGGCTGGCTGTCTTCAATACCATCAGAAACTTTAATACTGATATTTTCAGTGATTCCAACATCTTGATCCGTTGGCGTACCCGATAGTTTACCTGTTGCGCTATCAAACGTAGCCCAGCTTGGTTTATTGGTAATACTAAAGGTATGGGTATCACTGGTATCGGTATCTGTTAATGTCGGCGTAAAGCTATAAGCAGCATCTTCATCCACCATTGTCGAAGGTGCACCTGATAAAACAGGCGCAACATTATACCGCTTTAACACAGTGGCAGTGATATTGCTGGCGGTATTTCCTGCTGTATCTTGGATGGTGACCGTTAGTGTCAATGTGCCTTCATTTAGGCTAGTCACGTTGACACCAGAAACGTCAGCCGTTGCACCAGTAATAGATGTTGCGGCGCCTGAAACAGCATTGGTACCATCGCTAATTTGATAGGTGAATGAGCCACTACCTTCAAGGCCGCTTAAAGTAAAGGCAAGCGCAGCCTCATTATCGCGATTAATAAAGGTTTGAGTGATCGCAGCAGTCACACCTGTTGGGCTGGTGTTATCCAGCGTGATACCTTGTGTCGCCGCTGCTGAAACATTACCGACACTATCAGTTTGCGTCACGCTAACGGTTAAAGCGCCGTTATTTAGCGCACTGATATCCAGCTCATTGCCAGCTATGGTCCAAGCACCAGTGCCATCAGCGGTGGTGGTGGTATTCACACCGCCAATATCAACAGTCACTGTTGCACCCGATTCAGCGCCCGAGCCTTGGATTAATACATCTGCATCTTCCGCCCCATTAACAATGCCATCGCCTTCAATTGGTGTGGTGATGGCTAGCGCACTTGGCGCCGTATTATCTAACGTGATCGCGCTGGTAGCAGCACTCGAGGTATTACCTGCTGCATCAGTTTGCGTGGCCGACACGGTTAAGCTGCCATTATTTAGCGCACTGATATCCAGCTCAGAGCCTGCTAGGGTCCAGTTGCCACTGCCATCAGCGGTGGTCGTGGTGCTCACCCCGCCAATATCAACGGTCACCATAGCACCCGACTCTGCGCCTGTGCCTTGAATTAATACATCATTATCTTCCGCTGCACTCACCACGCCATCGCCTTCAATTGGCGTGGTGATGGTGACCGCAGATGGCGCCGTATTA
>NZ_JAIMJA010000014.1:84474-137580 GCF_021295315.1 Motilimonas cestriensis
ACCCCGCCAATATCAACGGTCACCATAGCACCCGATTCTGCGCCTGTGCCTTGAATGAGTACATCTGCGTCTTCCGCCCCATTAACAATACCATCGCCTTCAATTGGTGTGGTGATAGTTAATGCGCTAGGCGCCGTATTATCTAACGTGATTGCGCTGGTAGCAGCACTTGAGGTATTACCTGCCGCATCGGTTTGTGTGACGCTGACAGTTAAGTTGCCATTATTTAGCGCACTGATATCCAGCTCATTGCCCGCGATGGTCCAGTTGCCGCTAGCATCAGCGGTGGTCGTGGTGTTCACCCCGCCAATATCAACGGTCACCGTTGCCCCCGATTCTGCGCCTGTGCCTTGAATGAGTACATCTGCGTCTTCCGCCCCATTAACAATACCATCGCCTTCAATTGGTGTGGTGATAGTTAATGCGCTTGGCGCCGTATTATCTAACGTGATTGCGCTGGTAGCAGCACTTGAGGTGTTACCTGCCGCATCAGTTTGCGTGGCCGACACGGTTAAGGTGCCGTTATTTAGCAAACTGATATCCAGCTCATTACCCACAATGGTCCAGTTACCGCTAGCATCAGCGGTGGTCGTGGTGTTCACCCCGCCAATATCAACGGTCACCGTTGCACCCGATTCTGCGCCTGTGCCTTGAATGAGTACATCTGCGTCTTCCGCGGCATTCACGACGCCATCGCCTTCAATTGGTGTGGTGATAGTTAATGCGCTAGGCGCCGTATTATCTAACGTGATTGCGCTGGTAGCAGCACTTGAGGTATTACCTGCCGCATCAGTTTGCGTGGCCGACACGGTTAAGGTGCCGTTATTTAGCGCACTGATATCCAGCTCATTGCCCGCGATGGTCCAGTTACCACTGCCATCAGCGGTGGTAGTGGTACTCACCCCGCCAATATCAACGGTCACCGTTGCACCCGATTCTGCGCCTGTGCCTTGAATGAGTACATCTGCGTCTTCCGCCCCATTAACAATACCATCGCCTTCAATTGGCGTGGTGATGGTCAAAGCGCTTGCACTCGAGTCAATCGTAATAGCAGTTGTTATACTATCTGTTACATTACCTGCAGCGTCAGTTGCACGAGCAATCATAGTATGGGATCCGCTGCTCATCGCTGACGTAGCGGTAATACTCCATACTCCACCACTCACTACCGCACTTCCTACTGAGCCGTCTACATTAGAGATAAGTGTAATGGTGTCACCTGTGCTGCCCGTACCAGTAAAGGTTGGTGTGGTGTTATTAGTAATATTATCTGTATTCGAGGTACCAGTATCACTGGCAGCAGATAAATCTGGAGCACTTGGCGTTGCTGGCGCTGTAGTATCTATGGTCACGCTCAATGAGCTTGAACGACCACTGCTGTTACTATTGGTATCCGTTGCTTGAGCAGAAATAGCATGAGTGACTCCAGCGGCTAAAGCTGTGGTGGTGATTTGCCAGCTCCCCCCAGTTGCAGTTGCACTGCCAATAGCGGTTGTGCCGCCGCCCACTTGGTCGCTATACAAGGTCACTGTTGCGCCACTTTCTGCGCTGCCACTTAACGTCGGCGTGGTGTCATTGGTGATATTATCGGTATTTGATGGGCCAGAATCTGAAGCGGAATCTAAGTCCGGAGTCGAAGGTGCACTAGGTGCAACATTATCAACCACTGTAATAGTAAATGACTCTTGGAAAGTCGCATTACCGTCACTGGTTTGAATACAAATAGTGTAACTACCGGGTTGCGTTGAGACTTTTGTTTGCAGCGTATTAGCGGTAAATTGGAAGCTACTATTACCACTACTTGCGCTACAACTACCACTGTCACTCGCATTGGCATTAACCAAACTATAACTATGACTGTCACTGCTATCTATATCAGTGCTGGTTGCGGTAGCCACCGCGGCCCCTGTCCCTGTGGCTGATTGATTAATGCTAGTGGCCGACAGCGCGATATCCGTTGGCGTATCGTTTTGCGCCGTAATATTAACAACGGCTTGGTTACTACCCGTGCTATCAATGGAGCCATCATTAAAGGTGAAATTAAGCGTAACAGATGAGGCAGGATCTTCAGAACTGTTACGATAGCCTATCGACTGTAATACACCATCAACGATGGCTGAGGTAGCACTACTGTTAAAGGTAAGCACCAAGGTGCCGCCTGAATTTGTCGTTACCGTTCCCACCGAGCTTGCATTGTATGTAAAGGTATTGCCTTGTACTAAGCTGCCCAACAGCCCGGTATGACTAAACACATCCTGACTATTCGCCCCACCAGAGCGCGCTAAGGTTACTGTTGCGCCATCATAGTTACCATTGCCGCCATTAAGGGCATCTAATTCAGTATCAGCAACCGTCATATCGTTATCAATGCTAACGGCAGAGCCATTTTCAACAAAGGTAGCGCCACCATTTAAGCTACTAAATACGGGCGCCTCATTTGGCGCAATAAAGGTAATGACGGTATCACTGCCACTGTCGGCAACGGTATAAGCCAAGCTGGCAGCAGGAGCATTGGTTAAAGATAAGGAAAGCTCTGAGATATTAAAATCAGTTGCATCGGTATCCACCTCCAATGTACTGGTGCCGTTAAACCGCACATTCGTACTCGATAGTCCAGTCACGCCTGTAATGGTTATTTGATCGCCAATGGCTAAGTCCGCGATAGTATCGCCAGATAAATCAGACGCGCTTCCGATAAAGTTATCACCACCGGCATTACCCGTCATCGTATCGGTACCAGCCCCCGGACGAATAATATCGGCCCCGCTGCCGCCAACAAAGGTATCGTCACCGCCTAAATCGGTGGCCGTGATTGATAATACATCACCAACAAATGCTGAAGCATTAATTGACAAGTCATTGGTGATGGCACTGCCTGTGGTATTAGTAATGGCAACGGTTTGCCCATCGGCATTAAAATTGTCTGTCAAGGTGATGGTTGATGCGCTATTCGTCCCTATAGCAATCGCGTCTATGGCAGAAACAGAGGTAGCTGAGAAGTTAAATGTTCCGCCATCCATTAGCTTAAGGGTTTCACTGCCACTCGCACCGTTTATGGCGCTAGTAAAGTCACCAATATTGGCTGAATCAATAGCAACTGTTGCACCGCCAGTCAAAGAAAGGGTGCCTATGTTGAAAAAGCTTCCCCCTGTAATATCAGCGCCATCAGACACTTGCACCCGATCAGCCACTGTATTTTCACCGCTTAGTGTACCGGTATATGTGCTGCCACCAATGGCAAAAGTAACCGCGTCAGTCGCTGAGTTAGCAGTGACACTGGTTGTGTCAGTTGCCACAGTAATGGTTCGGGTATTACTGCTGTCATCAGCCAAATTGTAATTTTCAATACCTGCTAAGGTGGTGACATTACCATCCCCACTTAAGCTGATAGTTTCTACGCCAGCAGCGGTTAGGGTACCGGTAAAGTTTCCATGCTGAGCTAAAGTCATGGCTACCGATGCGCCCGAAGCCAAGGTTAAATTAGCAACACTGTTAATCGTTGCTCCGGTAATATCAGCGCCAGAGCTAAGCGAAAGTGTATCTGGCGTTGTACTATCCCCGGTGATGGTAGCGGTATAAGTGAGCGCCCCTAAATCAAAAGTCACCGCATCACTCGTCGAGATGCCCGTGACTGAATGGCTGCTATTACTGACTGTCACCGTTCTCGTATTAGTGCTGTCATCCGCCAAAGTGTAGCTTTCTATTGCCGAAACCGTGGTGATATCGCCATCACCGGCAATGGTTAATGTTTCACTGCCGGCCCCAGAAATCGTGCCACTGAAAGCAGATAACTGCGCGGCATCAATACTGGCAGCGCCACCGCTGGCCACCGCCAAGTTTTCAAAACCACTAACGGTTGCGCCCGCAATGCTACCGCCATTATCAATCGATAGCGTATCGGTACCGGCACCGCCCACTAAGGTCCCTGTTGCGCTTAAGGCGCCGACATTCACCGTATCATCGCCGCCACTGCCGGTTAAATTCTGCCCAGCACCACCTAGGGTAAAGGTATTGGCTGTTGCTAGCACATAGGTTTCAATGGCGCTATTGCCGGTTAAACCATCCGTTGCGGTGCTAATCGTAATCGTTTCGGTGCCAAGGGCAGTCATCGTTGAAAAACCATCATGCTGCACCTCGGACATCGTAACACTTGCGCCACTGGCAAGTGTTAAAGACTCAAAGGCTGAAACAGTCGCGCCGCTAATATTTGCACCATTACTTAGTTGCAATGTATCCGTGCCAGTGCCGCCACTTAAGGTACCCGTTGCGGTCAAGGCGGCTACATTCACGGTGTCGTCACCGCTACTACCGGTCACATTTTGTGCTGCCGTGGCCGCGTTGAATGTCATCGCTGCGCCAAGTACATAAGTTTCAATATCCGCGTCACCCGTTAGCGTTTGATCGCCATCGGCACTAGCGATAGTAAATTGATTTGTACCTGTACCATTTATGGTGGTAAAGCCTTCGTGCTGAGTTTCGCTTAATGTTAATGCGCCATCGTTATAAGGCGTTAAAGTCTCAAAACCAGTCAAACTTGCCAGTGCGGTTAAATCCGCTCCAGTTTCTACAGATAACGTATCAGTGCCGCCGCCACCATCGGCGGTTGAGCCGGTAACGTGACTGCTATTGGCGATGGTGAGCATTTCATCTTCACTGGTAAAGGTAATCGCAGGCGATAGATTCGTGCCATTGGTGGTATTAAAGGCTGCCGCCGATGAGCTTGTCGCTGTCACATTAGACACGCTTATCGTTGCTGTGCGTGAAACACTATTAACAGTGCCATCATTAATCACCACGGTTACGGTTCTGGCTGTGGTGTTAGGTGAGTTTGAGGTGTTGTTATAAGTAATAGCTTGTAAAAAGGTGGTCACCTCTGCGGCTGTCGCCGCTGCGCCAGTAATTGAAATAGTATCTTGCAGTATAATGTCTGATGCGCCCGACACGCCCGTAAGTGCATTTTGCGCCGCCGCTGAAACACTCAGCCCTTCTGATGCACCATCTTGATTGTTGCTAAGGCTAACGGTGATGGCCGTGATCGTATCACCATCCGCTTCAGTCACAGCTGCACTGGGAGCTACATTGACCGCACCGCTGCCTTCAGAAAACGGCGCACTATTGTCGTTGCCACCAATACCTGAATTTAAATCTACATCGGGTGCAGTATTAGCAGTGGTAAAATTAAACGTGGTATCGTTACTGATACCTGCAAAACTATTGCCCGCACTATCGTCCACTGCTGTAGCATCAACTCTAATCGCATAACTACGATTACCGATCAAATTGTTAGTGGGGTTAAGATAAATTTTATCATTTGTAATACCAACACGCCCAGCGCCTGGGGTTGTCGTTGTTCCATCACTTTCAGTTGCTACATTAAATACTTCAAAGTCACTGCTGTTCGATACATTGCGAATGGTAATATTACCCGACCCCAAAGCTATATTTTCACTAAAATCAATAACAATATTGTCGCTTGCTGTGACATTTGTTGCATTATCATTGGGTGTAGAATTAGCGCTATCAAAAGTCGGAGTGGCAGTATCGATTGTAAAACTGGTAACTGCCTGAGCCACGCTGGCATTTCCTGCTGTATCAGTCACCGTCACCGTACAGTCTGTATATGTGCCAGGTGCGAGCGCTGTGCTGTTATCAGTTTGCGTCAGGGTAATGGTTTGATTACCTGTCGAGCCAATCGTCGTTGAGGTTGATGTACCACAACTGCCGCCCATAGAAAGTGTGCCAGCCTCGGTAGTACTAAATGTATAGTTTGGTGTTGTATCGTTCGTAGGCGTAGTCACCGCGCCGACTTCAGCCACAGAGGGAGTGGTGGTATCTATTGTGACACTGAGGCTCGATGAACTACTGCTAACATTACTACTCCCATCGGTTGCTTTGGCGCTAATAGCATGTGTGCCAGCACTCAATGCACTTGTGGTAATTTGCCAATTTCCCCCAGTGGCCGTACCCGAGCCTATTGACGTTGCGCCACCATTAACCTGATCGCTATATAATGTGACGGTAGAGCCACTTTCTGCAGTACCACTTAAAGTTAAAGTTGTATCCTTGGTAATATTGTCTGTATTGGATGATCCGGTATCAGATGCGGCATCTAAATCTGGTGTAGACGGCGCGTTTGGCGCAACGTTATCATTCACCGTAATCGAAAATGTTTTTTGAAAAGTTGTTGTACCATCATCGGTTTGTACGCAAACGTTATAACTACCTGCCGATAATGCTGATTGGGTTTGAAAAGTTGTGCTAGAAATTGAAAAACTGGCATTGTCATCATCACCCGAAGCAGTACAAGTGCCATTCGCACTTGCGCCATTAGTCACTAAACTGTAGTTATGACTATCACCGCCATCGGCGTCTGTGCTAGAAAGCGTGCCGACTGACGCAGAAGCTCCTGTAGCAGACTGATTAATCGAAGTTGCACTAAGAGAAATATCCGTCGGTGCCGAGTTACCCGCTACAGGTGTTATAGTAACGGTATTGAATGCAAACCGGCCATCATAATTACCATTAGATTTATCCTGAAACTTAAATACCACTCTATCAATGTTATCCCAGCCGGCTCCACTAAATTCTGAGCCGTCGCTCATCGAAAATGTGCTATTACCTGTTCCTGCGGGGATATCTACCGTTGCAGTAACTGATGCACTTGATGTGTTGTTGTCATACCCTTCAATGATTAGTTGATGCCCTTGTGAAGCACCCGGTGAACTCGTAGAGGTATTTCGTAATATAACAAAAGAATCTAAGCTAAAGTTGTTGCTGTTACTTGCAGTATAAAAAACATAACCAATTACTGTAGAACTTGCCGATGCATTAACATAGGTATTTGAATATGCCCCCAAACCATTACTAATGCCCATTCCAGTGTTATCACTTGTATATAAAGTCGAGGTCCCTGCATCAAACAAATATTCAATGGAGTTTGAGGTATAGCTGACATTAGCCCGACCCGATATACTAGATTGATTCACATAGTCTACATTTAGGGCATAAACAGAAAAACTAGAGACAAACGGAGAGATTAAACAGGTACCTCTCAATATGTTTGTGATTTGATTTAAGCGCATTTTTACTCCAATAAACACACGATAAGCCTCACAGGTTTCTAACCAGAGCCCTTTTATTTTCAATATCGTAAGTTGTCCTTAAACGATACATACATTTGACAGAATTAAAGAGCCCTGTCAGTACTACCTATAACAAACAACCCCAACCCATAACTACAGATAAACTTGTTCAGGGCTGAAGTATTAACTGCGCGCTGGGTAAACACCATCCAACACTATCTGCCAGCTAACTACTTGTATAGGGTTAATAATGCTAAAGCTCTGCGATGAACCAGTATCTCCAACCACCACAGTCCCACCTGAACTACCACCATCAACAATCAGACCCGCTATATCAGTTAAAGTAGGTGCAGGCGAAAATCCCCCTTGTTTGTAGTACATTTGATTTGATGAATTTGCCGCAAGATAGGTTGATGAGTCTGGTGTATCAGCATTAGCGGCGTTGGTGGCTGCTTGCAGCATACCAGTCACAGAATCACCTCCACTTGGCACAAACTGTGCGGCGTGAGCGTGAGTAGGGAGATTCGACAAGTTCAATGCTATTCTTTCTGCACCAAGCTTAAACCCTAAGTTATAGTCCATACCTCCTGGCATTGCCCCCTTGCCTACTGGGCTACGCCCTCTTAAATCAGGTAAGCCAAAAGTCGTTCTTGCATCTCCACCAAAGTTATTACCCAATAGCGAAAACAGTGCTGTATTTTCACTAATTGCTTGCAGTTGACCGTAGCAAAGCGCTAAACGCTCTATTGCAAAGGTTCCGCCAAATGGTACCATGGTGCCAATATATGCATCTGTAGCCATATCTAATCCTCTTTGTTTGCGTTCTTTCGTGACTTACGGACTTCAACACTACACTCGTGCCACTCATTCATCACTTGTCATACACATCTGCGTTGTCACGCAGCATTAAACCTTCAACTCAATTAGTCTGAGACTCTTCTTCTGATTGATCTGCAAATGGATCCGCAGAAAAAACAGGTGGAATAAATAACTCTGGTATTGAAACTTGGCGAATACTGCCAACGGATGTTTTGTCAAAACAAACTGTACCTAAGTCATTTATGCTTATCTCTAAAGATGGCGATTCATCAGAGGTCGGAAAACGCCAATAAAGCTCAGTGGTTTTATAACGAACCAATACCATTTGCTCACATTGGTCGAATTCATCGGGTTGCTCACAAAATTTATCGTGATAACTATCTAGTTTTTGTTTACCTAAAAACATCACTACCAGCGACCCCATGCCTGGAACCTCAATCACCCCAGACTCTCCGCTGTCAACGGTTAGCTCACCGCGACCCTCTAATTTTGAAACAACTACGCCAGCCTCTTTAGTTGGCAGCGCGCCGTTGTTATATGGGTATACTGCGATGTCATAACCATATTGATTAGTCACACTAATATTAATCTTCATTTGTCATCTCACATCTGAAGTTATGTTTAAGCACTGTTACAACCAAAACCGATAACACCCACACACTTCTATTTATCAACCTTGGAAAACACTGCCCCCAAATACGCTAGGCGTAACCCCCCACCACAAAGCGCTATAAACCGCTGTTAATTATTCAATGTAAAACCAGCTTCTAAGCCAAATAGCACCGCAAATCGATAACCATCAAATACGCCTTGTTGTGTACCAATAACATCTAAACGCAGTGCCCCATTAATGGTTTTAATAACTAACCCGGTGTGTCTATCGACCTCAATAACTGTTCCCGCCTGTACGCCAATCAAAGGGCTCTCTACAACGCTTGCTTGCAACAGTTGAAACATTTCTTGGCGGAACTGAAATAGTGCACATCCTGCATCAGCATTGCCTGCTCGGGCCATATTGACGACTTGCTTGCTAGTTTGCTTATGCCAGTTAACTATTAATTGTTGCTGTTCAACTTGTGGGGCTGTTTTGTCACTTTTCTCATCTTGCTTGTGCCAAGTGATTCCTTGTTTTTCATCAAGTTGACAATATTTTGCTACTAGCTCAGGCAAAGCCTGTGCAACTTTGTATTGCACACAACTTATGGTATCGAATGGGTGGATCTCTATTTCAAGATCTGTGGCGATATCACCACAGTCAAGCAACTCTGTTACTTGATGTAGCGTCAATTTGGTTTTATCTTCGCCATTTCTCAACTGCCAGTACAACGGAAAAGGCCCTCTGTAATCGGGCAATGGACTGGGATGAATATTGACAAGGTGACCTGAAAAATACTGGATTAATGCGGGGCGCACTTTGTGCCTGAACAGGTAAATCAAGCCTCGATTAACCGCCAAGCTATCGAGCTGACTGAGCAAGTCTGTATCATCGCTAAGGTTATAAGCAAGCGTTTTAATACCACTTTGCTGTAACCAATGTTGTAGCTGCATCAAGTCTGGGGTTGGTTGTGCATCAACCAATACAACACAAGCTAATTGGCCACTTTGATGTAAATACTGAATCGCAGTAAGACTTTGGCAACCACCTGTAAAAAAAGCATATTTTTTCATCTTCTGCTCACACTTTTACCGGAACAAAACCCGGTAAGCCAGTTAACTGATAATAGAACTGCACCGTATCACCACTGTTTGCTACAAAGTGAGTATGCTCAACATCACGAGGCTTAGTATCAATATAAAACGTCATATCGGGCCTGGGATGGGTGATCCCTGAGTCATATTGCCCAACTCCCTCCTGTGCAAAAGTATCAATATGAGCATAAACCGCTAGAATACGCTTATCCATATCGTCAACGTCAACGGGCAAGGTAACTTGGCTTGCCTGAATAACCTTGACGCCGTCTTGCAGTTCTAACTCTTGCATGTTGAGCAGCGTCGATTTGTTTATACTCATTAGCTCGCCAAGTTCGACCCTATCTCGCTGTGCATCGGTATCGGTATTTAGCGAGTGGCTATATTCCACTTCTTTCCATTGCTGATTAAATTCCGTTTCACCTATGACCATCATGCCTCGGACCGAGATATTCTGCGGGATCATCCAACCATCTATTTTCAGAAATTGCACTAAGTGCTTAGCAATACTGAGCTGCCCTTCTTTGGTAAAGCCATGTTGCATCGCTTCTAGCACAAGTAAATCAATCGACTCTTTGGGTTTATATTCAGTGGCGTCAACCTCTTCGATACAAAGAATGTACTCATCCAGTTGTAAGTCTTTAACTAATTGTGTGAGTGCCAGAATGGCGCCAGGGTGAACATCAGCCAAAATAACTTGGATCTGCTGTCCAGTGAATTTTTGGCTATCTTTGTAATAACTTAATAAAGGCAATAGTAAAGGGGCAAAAGGGCCACATGCGGGATAGAGAACGGTAATTGAAGACACATGTTTTAATTTACTTTGTATTGCTTGGTCAATGCCTCGGGCATACCCTTTAATGCGATAAACATCCTTGATGGTATGCTTACAATTGTGGGGAGACATGATTAAACCCGATGCCGATACATATTGCCGTGTTAACAGTGCTTGACTCAACCCAGCTAATGCCATTGATTGCACGGCTTGGTCGTACATAGCGTCAAAGGCTTTAACTAGCACTTGATGCTGCGTTTCTGTATCACTTAGCACTAATGTCGTTGCATCAACAAAACTTTGTTGTAATTGCTGCACCCGTTGTTCAACTGTGAGCTTCTGCGTTAACAAAGATTCAAGCTGCGTTCGGACTGAGTGCTTAAGCAAGGCGTCAACTTCAGGCTCTGCGAACGACAGCCCCGAAGTAACCTGTAGATGTTGTGCTTCCATGGTTAAATATCCTTAAGAACTCATTTTGATTCGCACCAAACAGCGCCGTCACTTTTATGATGACTAAAACTAAGAACCTAGTTCAAAAAGACAATAACTCAATATTTAATTGACAAAAACCAAAATAAAATCACACTAATCATTTTTCTATTTCATAACGCTTCGATAGTCATCATATTTACACAATTACCTCTACAGATGATAAAAACACTATTTGCTGTGATATTTAGCAAAGTGGAGTTAATTTTACATATTAATAACCATTCTCATGAAACACCTATTCACCTACCAAAGCGCGTGGGCAAGCAAATTTCAAACAACTAATCGTAGGGTGTTGGCGAAACTTTGCTACATTGACAAGACTTTTACTAAAATATGACTAGCACAACCAAGTGATATTCACTCACGGGCTAAAGCTCACTGGTTTATCGCCAGCCTAATCATTTAAGGATAAGTGGATGAATGAAACCATAACTCAGATTTGTGATTTTTTGCACGCGATCAACTTACCATTCTCCCTAACGTCCATTGAGAATGAAACATTCTTACCTGGTGTGAACCTTAATCAGGGCGCTTTACAAATTGATATAGACAAACTTAAGTATGCTGGTGATATCCTTCACGAAGCCGGTCATATCGCGGTTTGCGAACCTATATACCGAGCTCAATTACAAGGTGATGTGTATAAAAATGGCCTCAGGAATGGACGACAAAAGCAAGCCATGCATGGTGAAGAGATAGCGGCAATTGCTTGGTCAGTCGCAGCGGTGAAGCGGTTAAACTTACCTATGAAAACTATTTTTCATGATGATGGCTATAAAGGCGCTTCACACTCTTTAATCAATGCTTTTGATAATGGGGGGATTTTTGGGCAACCTTTACTAGATGTATGGGAAATGACCAGTTCTGAACATGGCTTCCCAATCATGAAAAAATGGATCAGAGAACATCGCTGGATACATGAGCTACCAACGACATAGACGGACATAACAGCTTATCCCCTCTAGTTTTAAAGAATTTTTATCTTGGTTTAAAGGGAGTCATCAGTGAAGTTACCTTTAAAATGCAACGCCCAGTACTATTCACAGTTTATGTCCCCCAAACAAAGTAGCGCGCTGTTTAATTGGTTAGTAGCAAATCTTGACCTTAACCAACCTGAAGTTATTCAGCTACCCAACGGCAAGGAAACACACATTTTGCCTTGGCGGATGATTTTCTTAGATCCACAATTAGCGCAATCTCAACTTTTTCCTTCACAACATGGCCGATGCGCCACTTGGTTTTCTTTGCTGACCCAACTGCAACAACAGATAGCTGACCTGACAGGCATCACGTTTTCTGTCGCTGTGTGCTTGTACTACCCAGATGGTGAAGAAAGCTTGGGTTTTCATAGCGATTTACCCGCCTTTGGCGCCACCGATGTCATTGCTTCTATTAGTTTAGGAGCCGAGCGAGCGTTTTTGATTCGCAGCCAAGATGATATCGAAAAGCAATATGAACTAAACCTTGAAGATGGCTCACTATTGGTAATGGGCAAGGGGTTTCAAGATAATTATGAGCACGCTCTCGCCAAAGGAAACAAAGCCACAAAGCCTAGGTTTAACATCTCGTTTCGACAATTTAGTTGGCCTGATGAGCACTCGCTATCCCCAAACAGTGAATAAAAAACCCGATGAGAGAGTTTCGAATTAATGCCCATTAACGAGTAACCCCAATGCCGAATAACGAACTGACTCAAGAGCAACTTAATCTATTGTGCCAAGACTTAGCACAAGTGCGGTTAATTGCGGATTTAAACCTCGCGCCGCTATTTCCCTTTTTTGCTGAGAAGGCCTATCCCACTGGTCGCTGTCGAGAAATCAGAGATGAGGTTTTCCGCTTATTACAACAAGAAATATTCACCACCACTAAGCCCGGGTTGACCCTATTAAGAGAGCATATCAATCAAGGGGTTGATTTAAAAAAAGCGTGGGGATCGCTGCGCGATGAGTATTTTCAAAATGCGCTCATTCTGGGAAAGTGGTACATAGATGTCGCCAATGATACGGTGAATCCGAGTAAACCTAGGGTAGAAATCTTACCGCTCGCCTCAGCGCAATTTACTGCCATTAAGAGCTTTACACAATTTGCCAAAATAGCGCGTTCATACTGGCAAGTTGAGTTATATCGCAATACGGTTTGCCCAGCCTTGGCACCTTACATGCCTTTGCTTTGCGTGGGAAAAAATGGCGCCAGTTGGCTGGCAGCCGCTAATGATGACATGATAAATGTGGCCATTAACAGCCGCTTTGAAGAGTCGAAAGTCCCCTTAATTGAGATGCCTAATCCACCAGCGCACATCGCAAAGCGTTGGCAACAAGTGTTATCGGTTCATTCAAGTAATCCGTTTCTCGTCAATCAGGGCGATCCCGTTGAGTACTGCGATCAATACGTAAATAAAGGCCATCACACCGATGTCGCAAAACGCGATGCGGCGGTCATTGCTTATAGCGCACTGCCAAAAACGGTGTAAGCATAAGCAATACTAAATAGGCGCCCGTCGGAGCCCCAGTGATGAGGCGATAAGCCCTCTCAAAATATTAAGTAAGATATCGCAGCATGACTGCTGCGCCTACTTGCCTTATCTATTGCGCGAGCAAGCTTTCAAGGCATTGTTCTTCAATGCCATAGAAGGCTTTTATGTCAGCAATTTGCTGCAATATCGCCGTGTTATCGCGCGGCTGTTTGCGCTTTTGCGCCAGAATCATTTTGTTTTTACTGGTGTGTTCAAGGGAAATAAATTCAAACACTTGAGTATCATAACCATGAGCTTCAAGGAGCAATGCGCGCAGGCCATCGGTGACCATTTCTGCTTCTTGGCCCATATGAATGCCATGTTGCAATAGTGGCGCTAGGGTTTGTGGACTCTTCATTTGCGGGCGAATTTGCTTATGACAACACGGCGAGCACATGATAATTTCCGCGCCGGTGCGAATGCCCATGTGCAACGCGTAATCGGTGGCGATGTCACAGGCATGCAGGGCAATCATAATGTTGATGCCTTGGGCTTTAAAATGCTGCACATCGCCTTGTTCAAACTTAATGCCGGTTAAATCGAGCTTTTGCGCGGTTTTATTACATAAGTCCACTAAGCCTTGGCGCAGTTCAACGCCTGTTACTTGGGTCGGCACTTGCAGCTTATCCATAAAGTAATCATGCACGGCAAAGGTTAAATAGGCTTTACCTGAGCCAAAGTCAGCAATGTGTACTTCGCTACGCTTGGCGAGGCCAGTGTTATCAATGGCGCGCGACAGCACTTCAATAAACTTATTGATTTGTTTCCACTTGCGCGACATGGCCGGAATAATCTCACCACTGGCATCGGTAATGCCTAACTCTTTTAAATAGGGGCGAGTTTGTTCAACAAAGCGTTTCTTCGCGCGGTTATGAGGCGTTTCTAGATTGGCTTCGCTCACTGCGCCCACTTTGGCGCTATTTTTATTGCGGTATTTGTTTTGCAGCACTTTACCTTTTTTGCTAATGCTTAACTGAATTTCCCATTCATCGGTGATCAAGTGAGCATTAGAAAATTCGCTTTCTAGCCATTGCTGGCAAAGACTGATTACCTCATCTGGCGCAACATTTTTGGTAATGTGGTTAGTGTGATATTCATATAAACAAGACACCAAGCGTTGGCCTTTTAGCTCAACAGGGCGCAGGGCAATACGCTTTAGCTCTTTGTTGTCGCCGCGATATTTTGAAAACACCAAGCGTTGCAGTTGATTGTCAGTCATCGCATTGGCACATTCTTGTACAAAGGGATGAAGCTCAGCAGTATTCACGTTCGACATGGGGATCTCGTTTACATCAAAATTGGACAGCGCATTCTACACTATCTAACACTTGAAGATCTTGCCCCGCAGTAAATTAGTCAGCCTGCCACACTCGCTAATCACTCACAACCGCTGTCAGGCTTGGTTTTAAGCCATGACTCTTTAGCAATACCACCAGCAGTAGCGCCAATAAAGGTAATGACGCTAAGTTAAGCGTGATCCAACCAAACTCAGCCAGCAGCCAACCCGAGCTAAAAGTAGCAATAGCGGCGAAGCCAAATACCAGCACTTCGTTAACCCCTTGTACTTTAGCGCCGTTTTTATGTTCTGATAGCTTCATTAGCCATTGACTGGCACCTAAAAATAAAAAGTTCCAACCTATGCCGAGCAACAATAAACCAAGGGTAAGCAGGGTGCGGCTTTGTGCAATTAGATTGACCAACAAAGAGGCGACAAGCACTAGCGCACCAAGTAACAACAGGCCTTTTAAGCCAAGGCGTTTAACCAATCCACTGACAAAAAATGACGGCGCAAACATGCCAATTAAATGCCACTGGATCACCCAAGCGGTATCTGAAAAATCATAATGATGATGGGACATATGCAGCGGCGTGGCGCTCATGATCAATACCATGACACCATAAGCAACGGCGGCGGTGAACATTGGCTGCCAAATTTCACCTTTTAGATCTAACGGCAAGTCGACCTTGGTGGAAGAGGCTTGTAACTGCGGCCATTGAATAAATAGCAGCAACGCCATCGCAATAATAGAAATAGGAATATAAAGCAGCACCGAGCTAGCAAATGCTTGCTCAAAGAATAGATGTTGTGTCACTGCGCCAAGGTTTGGCCCCACCACAGCAGCAACCACGCCAGCGGCCATCACCGCCGAAATAGCCAAGGCTTGACGATGTTTTTCTACTAGCTCCATCGCCGCAAAACGATAAAAATTCGCACTGGCCATCGAGAGACCAAAGACCACACTGCCGAGCAAAAACAGTGAGAATAACTGCAATTTCACCGCGGTGAAAAAAATCACCCCAGCTGCTAAATTCGCAACGATACCAAAGGCAAAAACCGGCTTACGGCCAAATTGCCCCATGGCCATGCTCAAGGGAAAAGAGCAGATCAACATGGTTAATATGCTTATCGCCAACGGCAAAGTAGCAAGGCTCATGCTGCCCGCTAATTCTTTGCCTAACACTGGCGCCAAGGCAACAAACATCATATTGCCAATCATAAACAACACTTGCACTAACACCAGCAACACTAAATGATGGTTCACCGATCCTGCTCCCGCTTTATTGTGCGCTCAATTGAGGCTATTTATAGATAAAAAATGTCCTTACGAGCAACTTCTATAGAGCCTGTTAACGAGAAGGCTATTGCACCAACTCTAGTGTGACTTCACAACGACCTCGGCCGTTTTCTTTAGCCTTATACAGAGCAGCGTCCGCTGTTTTTAATAGCATCTCTACGGTCACATCATCGCGATACAGGGTGACGACCGCACCCATACTAAAGCCCAAGTGTAGCTCTGCCGGCAATTCATTGGGTTTTTGCTCTTTATAGCAATGCGCTAACCTGTCAAATAGCGGCAGAATATCTTTCTCCTCAGCTTTAGGCAACACCACTAGCCACTCTTCGCCGCCATAACGCCCGACCATTTCATAGCGACGCAAACATTGGCTAGCCATATTGGCAAAGTAAATCAGTACTTGGTCACCCATGTCATGACCATAGGTATCGTTCACTTGTTTGAAGTAATCCAGATCAATGATCGCGAGCACTAACTTGGTGCTATCGATCTTAGTTTGGTTATAACTTGCTCGAGCAAAATCGAGGATACCACGACGATTGGCAATTTGGGTCAAGTCATCTTTAAATGCCAACGCCTTAAAACGACGTTTTTGGCCACGTTGGATCCGAATTTGACGAAAGGTGAAGCCCAAAAACATCAAAACCAGCACTAATGTTAGCGCCAGAATAAGCCGAGACTGATTCTGGCGAGCTAATTCCGATTCAGCTAACCTATTTTCTTGGCGTAATAACTCGTTACGTGACTTTTCAAAACGGACGTCATAAATCACTTCAAGACGTTGTAATGACAAGCTTTTCTTGCTTTCAAAATCGCGCAATAAAAAGTCAATATGACGCTGAAAAATGTATGATGATTTTTGATAGTCACCCAACTCAGCATACACCTTTCCTAATAATAGATAGGGGAAACGCTCGTCCTCAGAGCCCGCAACGGCCATCATCAATTCAACTTCGGTAATATAAGCTTTAGCTAATTCATTATCAGCAATTTTGGCATAACACATTGCAATGTTTAGCTTTATTCGCATCCGCATATACAAGACGCCACTGTCTAGCAACCTTTCATTAGCTTCAATTAATAAGGGCAGCGCGTCTTGATATTGCGAGTTGTTCATCATAACGCGACCAAGTTGCGCAGTGGATAACGCAATGCCAGCGTTATCTTCAAGAACGACGCTAAGCTCTCTCGCTTTGGAGAAATAATAAACAGTCTGCGGCCAATCTTCTAAACCTGAAAAAGCGGTACCAAGGTTGTAATAAAAAATAGATAAGCCGAAGTCATCTCCTAACTCTTCGGCGAGCTCAGCAGCGTGTTGATAATACTCGATGGCTTTGCGGTCGTTTTTAAGCTTGGAGTAAATGATAGCCAAATGACTATAAGTGGTCATAATGCGCATTTTGTTGTTCATTCGTTCAAAAATAACTTGCGCTTCATACAAACGCTCAATCGCCTCGGCAAACTGTGATTCCAGCTGCATGATGTAAGCATAATTAAGTAAGGTATCGCCTTGTAACAATTCATCATCGAACGTTTTCGATAAGGCTAAACTAGCAATGGCTAACTCCATCGCTTCTTTTAGCCTCCCTTCCATTGCAAATAACGCAGCTTGTATATTGTTAATTCTTAAACTGTCATGACTGGCGTTAAGTTGTGAGTTTAAACTTTTTGCTTTATCCAGATAAATTTGAGATTGCGCCATATCTTCGAGGGAAAGATAAGAGTTAGCGAGCTGAATATTGCCTCTGAGCTGACCTTCTAGATAATGCTGGTTGGTATGTTGCTCTATTAAAGCATGGGCAAGGGAGATTTTTTCATGGGGCGGCAAAGGGCTATCTTCCAGCGCTTGCCACTCGTCAAGAGAAGCGGCAAAACTGAAACTGGAAACAATTAAGAGTGCGCTCAAGCTTAACTTGATACACCAACGACCGAGTAAGCCCAAATTATTTTCTCGCTGCTGTTAATGCAATAGCCTCACATATTACCTTAAGGTCGTTAAACATCCAGCAAGTTCAAGGAAAAAGATCTTCTATACACCAGTATTTCCACCTCTCAATACAGGTTTAATCTTCTCAAGCCGTTTGGCAAAGTAATACCAAGTAAATAAGACAGTTAACGTCACCCCAATGGCATCGGTTAGCGGAAACGCCCACCAAATGCCGTCAACCCCTAGCGTGCTTGGCAGTAATAGAATCATAGGTAGCAGCAGTAAGTAAGTGCGACCAGACTCGAGTAACATCGCTGGTAGTGCTTTGCCCATGGCCTGAAAAATAGCGCTGCACATCATGCCAGCGGCCACGCTGAAAAAGCCAATAAAGACGATGGATGAAATGCCACTTGCGGTTTCAACAAGGGCAAGATCTGCAGTGAATAAACTAAACAACCACTGCGGTCGCAGCACTAACAGTAAAGTCACAAATGTGGTCCAAACCGTACCAATGGCAATCGCCGTTAATAGCGACTGTTTTACCCGTGCTAACTGCCCGGCACCATAGTTAAAGCCCGCCAAGGTCTGTAACGCAATAGTCATGCCCAGCAAGGGTAAAAATAGCAGCATAAAACTGCGGATCAATAAACCATGGGCGCTAATTAACAAACTCGCTTGGTCTCCACTGTATTTTGTCACGGCAAAAATAGTCACCGCGATAGTAAAAGCAAAACCACTGTGAGAAAGAAAGATAGGAAAACCTAAACCAAGCACACGCTTATGCACGTTTAAGTCAAAACGTAAATATTGCGGCACTATTTTCAATCTGTCTTTACCGCAGAGCTGTAACCTAACCGCCAAGCTAAATGAGAAAAGCATTGCCAATACGGTAGCCCACGCGGCCCCAGCAACGCCCCAACCAAAGCCGAAAATAAATAAAGCGTCAAATGTTACGTTGAGCGCTGAGCCAAGTAACATCACCTTCATCATGTCCATTGGCTTGCCCGAGGCGCGAAAGCTCTCGGTTAAGGTGCCCGAGATAAAACTAACCACGGTAACAAGTAATATCGGCAGCAAATAAGTATCAGCGTCAGCTAACAGTATTGTTGGCAAGGCTAGCAAGGTATAAATAGGCTCGCGTAATAAGTAAATAAGCACACTTAGCAGCAAACCTAAACTCATGGCAAAGACCAAACTGCTGCAAAATACCTGACTCGCGCCTTGTTTGTCGCCACTGCCTAAACGTCTTGAAATAATCGAGGCCATGCCACTGCCTAACATAGCACTGACACTAATAATAAACATGCTGATGGGAAACACTGCCGACACCGACGCCATTGCATTAACCCCCACCCCTCGGGTAATAAATACCGCATCAACAAAGCTATATAAGCCGTTAATCAATAACGCGATGATAATAGGAAAAGCCAATTTTACAAATTGCGTTGAGATCGCCCCCGTCAATAACGGATGAGGGTCGCTAACGTCTGCTTCTGGTTCATTGAGCCGAAGATCATCATCTGCTGTAAAGGTCAAATCGGTGTTGCTCATCACTCATTCCTTACAATAATACCAATGGGCTGGCCGAAGTTGGCCGTATACACCCAATCAACTTGAAGATGCATGATTGGGCACAGAGCAACAGAGTTAAAACAAATGTTAGGACAAGACTAATGCACTTTTACCAGCACCTCGAGTTTCATTATGTCTTGCTCGTAATTTATCTCGAGGTAACGCTCAATCACATATTCATAAGTGATGGTTAACCGCGTTTGAGGAAAGTACTCACTCAGCAACCACAAATAAAACGTCTGCATATCACTCATTTTTCCATCATATTCAATCAATAAATAACGACCTTCAGCTTGGGCTCTAACACACATACCCGCTTGCTTGGCCATATCAATATCAGCGATCTCATAGCCTGACTCATAACGACAAACTTCAATTGGGGTTAACCAAACATTGTCAAAACAAAAGCCCGCCGTTTTACCTGGCTCAATCGCAATATGATTAAACGCTAACCATTCACGCATTTGACTCCAAGCATCCATGATCCCCTCTATGGCATAACCTTGAGTGCTCGCAATCACGCCGTAATGGGTTGCTGGCAGTGACACCACCTCAATGCGCTTGATCTGTGCCTTAACTTGTTCACTCTCTTGCTCTGAGAGAGACCCATTGTATAAAAGCGCCGGGCTTATCTCTTTTCCGTACTTGCTAAAAAGTTTTCCATTCTTGCTATTTATGCCTAGCGCCCCCTGTCGATGCTGAGACGCTGAAAAACCAAAATAAGCTTGAAAGGCTTTACTAAAGTTAGCAGGAGACGAAAAGCCACAACATTCACTAACGTCAGTAATGCTAGGCTGGTGATAACGCAATAATGAATGAAAGGCTTTTTCTAAACGTTTACGGCGCACAAACTGGTTGAAAGGCTCATTGGTGATACGTTTAAAAACCCGATGAAAGTGAAATGCTGAAAGATGAACATGATTCGCCACCTCTGCGATACTCAAAGGCGCAGCAATGTTCGCCAATACATAATTGACCGCTTGATGAACCCGTTGTTGATCTTTGAGCTGCATAAAGCCATTTCCATCAATGATGAGTAAAATACAATTCAAGATCCTATCGTGATAAATATGGCGCCACAATATTATTTTGCACAGGCCTATCGACAAGAAACAGATAAACTCAGCAGGTGACGAAAAAGGTTTTATAAATAACTCAGCAGTCACTTTATCTGCAATATTTATCAAACAATAAATATTACCTTAAAGCACAAAATTTCTTGTTTTACTCTAAAAGCAATACGCTCCATAGTCCCGCCAAAAATCCCCCATCAATCGCTTTTAGAGAATAACGACATTGGAAAATACGCTTATTTCCCAGCAATCCTCCCGCATTGCTGCTCCTGTCATTGCATTAACTTTATATGCGATTGCATCCGGTTACTTAATGAGCCTGATCCCGCTAATGCTAAATGAATATAATATTCATGAAACACTGGCTAGCTGGCTTGCGAGTGCGTTTTACGCCGGCTTGCTTATCGGCGCAATCGGCGCTGAGCGCTTAGTTTGCCGCCTTGGCCACAAGCTTGGCTATATTGTTTGCTTAGTTATTTTTATAAGCACCATTATTGTGTTGCCACTTTTTGCCAATGAAATGGTGTGGTTAATGGCACGCTTTATTGCTGGCGTAGCCGTGGCCGGGATCTTTGTGGTTGTAGAGTCATGGCTAATGGCCGGCGCAGAACACACCCGAGCCAAGCGCTTAAGCGTTTACATGATTGCACTCTATGGCGGCAGTGCCTTAGGCCAGTTTGGTATTGGTCTAATGGGCGTAAGCGGCAGTGCCCCTTTTATTGCCATCAGTATGTTAATTAGCGCGGCTATTGGCGTGCTAATGTTGGTTAAAAGTGAGCAACCTGATAGCCAAGAAAGTATTCGCCTATCTTTTAAACAAATAATGAAACTCAGTTATGCGGCGATTATTGGCTGCATCGTATCAGGCCTTACGTTAGGCGCTATTTACGGCTTAATGCCCGTTGAACTCGACAATAGAGGCATTAGCCACGATAAAATTGGCATGTTAATGGCGTTAGTTATTTTAGGCGGCATGGCGGTACAACCTGTGGTTACCTTCACCAGTAAATGGCTTAGTCGCACGCTATTAATGGCGTTTTACTGCTTAATTGGCGTATTTGCGATTGGCCTGACTTTTGTTAGCAGCAGTCACTCGGTATTAGCCCTTGCCTTATTTGGCTTAGGCATGGCTACTTTTGCTCTATATCCTATTGCCATTAGCCTTGGCTGTGAAAAGCTAGATGAAAGTTACATCGTTTCTGCAGCGCAAGTGATGCTGCTTAGCTACAGTATTGGCTCTGTGCTCGGGCCGGTTGCATCCGCTACCTTTATGGCGCAACAGCACGGCCTATTGGGATATTTGTTTGCGACTCTGGTCGCCACCTCTGCGTATATGCTGCTTGCTAGTGTTAAAAGCAAAAGCCAAATCATGGCTGAGTAATCCCCTTTCCTAAAAGCTTTCTGCAACAACCAGTGACATTCAGTAAAATCCAGTAACAGCTTCTACCATTCAGTGGTAGAAGCTCTAATCGTTATAACCGCTTTCTATATGCTGAGATAAAAAATCAACCCATCTATTTGTTGTATACCCAATCAACTTGAAGATGCATGTTTCAAGCATCTCCAGGTTGATTGGGTATATTACTTGCTCGAATTCTCAGTTTTTGTGCTGATGCATTAAATTAACTGGATCTAGACGTATTATTGTTAAAAAATATACAAAAAAAATACAACTTCACTTTTTCAAGGACGAAAAATGGAAATAATAGCTCAGTACTCACAAACCGTGAGTACCAACCGCCATTGGCGTTTTTTTATTGCTTTTGGCTTGTTAGCCCTCGCTGCACTCGCAATACACAGCCAAATGTACACCTACAATATCGGCCTAATGATTGATGAACATCCTCATTATGGTCAAATCGGTATGTTCTTACGCGGCGATCTTAGTCAGCACCCTAGCCTAACCACCATCCCCGGCTATCATGCCACCATGGCATTTATTGGCAAACACTTACACTTGTCTGGCCCTAATCATATCCGCTTAATATCGCTATTAACCGTATTGGCCTCAGTGGTAGTGATGTATTTTTGTCTCCGTAAAACCGCACCCAAAGCAGCGTTGCCTAGGTCTCTCGCCTTCTTCTTTTTACCGGTGATGTTCCCTTACAATTTCTTAATTTATACCCATAGCTTGTCGATGTTAACCATTATTGCGGCGGTTTATTTTTACTTAGATAAACGGCTATGGTGGTGCGCGGCTATGTTTGCGCTGAGCTTGTTAGTGCGTCAAACCAATATTATTTGGGTGGCGGCCATTGCCATGATGTTTGTTTTCGATACTTGGCAGCAACAAGGTCAACACGTTACCTTCCAGTTAAAGAAATGGTTGATTAAACTGCTGCCTTTTATCGCTTTGTTTAGCGCCTTTTCCGCCTTTGTTGTTATTAATGGCGGCGTAGCGATTGGCGATGCAAACAGCCACCCGGTCGGTATGTCTGTAGGTAACTTATACTTTTACATGTTTTGTTTTTTCTTGGTGTTTTTACCCATCATACTGCGCCACAGCAAACGTTACGTAGCGGTATTAAAACAAAGCGCGACCTTAAAGCTCGAAATAAAAGATCGCGAATACCAAGTTCCAGTCAGTTTAGCTTGGTTAGTGGCTGCGTTTTTCATCGGCTACATGCTGCTGTTTAAAGTAGTGCATCCTTATAATTTATTATCCGGCTTTGTCCATAACACCATCCCGCTTTACTTTACGTCTTCACCATTGCTTAAAGCAACTTGGCTACTGCCAATATTAGCAACCGTGGCCGGTGCATTTGTGCTTAAGTTAAGTCGCCCGTCGGCTTATATTTTGTATCCGTTTTTTGTTGCCCTGCTGCTGCTGCACCCAATGATTGAGCACCGATATTACATTCCAGCCATGGGCTTGTTGTTAGTGTTCTTATCTGACCAAGGCAAAAAAATAGAGTGGCTTCAGCTCGGTTATTTTGCTTTACTCTCGGCCTTGCTGGTCTGGGTTAAATTTAATCTTGGCTTATTTCCATAAGGTTGACCGATGTCTTATATTTTATCCATTGAATTTCTCTGCCTCTTTTTAATCATTACTAGTGGGCTATATATTGCTTGGAATGCATGTCATCAACTCAGTTGGCTAGGGGCTGCGCAAACAGACATTGGTATGCCAATCAATGAGCCCGTTGTGCCTTGGCGGGCTAGCTGGCAACGAAATCTCACTTTACTAATACAGATTACCTGTGTGGTATTACTGAGCCGACTGATTGTCTATCTCGTCGCCTACTTAGCATTTATTGCAATGAAGGATAATGGCGGCGGCTTTAGTGACTTGTTCAAACATATTTGGTGGCGCTGGGATAGCTTTCACTATATGAACATTGCCGATAACGGCTATGCGGCAGAAGGTAAAGACAGGTATCTACTGGTTTTCTATCCTTTATACCCAGCATTAATTGCGGTAATGAAGGGCTTTGTTGCCGACACCTTTTATGCTGGGGTAACCGTTTCCTTAATTAACCTAGTTTTGTCGTGCTTCTTTTTATTTAAGCTGGTATTAAACGAATTCGAGGATGAAGCAATTGCGTGGAGAGCGATTAAATATTTATTATTGTTCCCATTTTCATTTTTCACCGCCATTGTTTACACCGAAAGTACATTCTTATTAATGAGTATTGCCTGCTTCTATTACATGCGCCAAGGCTATTGGTGGCAAGCTGGATGCTTTGGTTTACTGGCCGCGTTAACGCGCAATCACGGTGTTTTATTACTCGCTCCAATGGTGTTTGAGATGTTGCGGCAACATCAGCAGCAATGGCCGAGTGATTGGCCGCAAAGAATCAAATTTATTGCTCCAAAATTACTGTCCCTCGCACTTATTCCAACCGGGATCTTGCTCTATTTAGTATTAAATAAATGGGTAACGGGAGATTGGTTTCGCTTTTTAGATTACCAAAAAGAGAATTGGCATAATGGCTTTGGCTATTTCGCGCAAAACATATCTGGCATTTTTGAGCGTATCCAAGGCACTAATTATAAGATGGTGGCAGGCACTTGGTGGCCAACCTTCATCGGCTTTTTTCTTGCTATCGCTTTAATCGTGACCTCCATACGCAAAGTGCCCAGTGCTTATGTTATCTATAGCTTTTGCTACTTACTGATTTCTTATTCGCCGACTTGGTTACTCAGTGGCCCAAGGTATTTAATGGGGTTGTTTCCTTTGTTCATCTTTTTGGCGCTGTGGGCAAGTAAGCACAAAAGCTTAGAAAGCCTACTAGACATTAGCTTAGGGGTGTTTCTAGCATTATTTACTGTGTTGTTTTTCCACTCGGTAGTTTACTGATAAAAAAGCAAAAATAGCCCACTGCAGGTGGGCTATTGTTAGATTTGATAACGCCTCGACATCAACACTCAAGCGCCAATTATCACGGCTGTTGAGCCACGCCTTGCTGCACTTGTTGCCACTGTTTTATCCCTTGCCAACGCGCTCTCGCCCATCGCTGCCCAGGTTTTTCAATTAAGTAATAAGTGGCTAGTGAAATCGGTATTAATAAGCCAAATACCCAAGCAAATACCTCTAGCTTGATCCCATAATTTGGCAAATCAAGTGCCTTCATCACATTGATAACCCAGTAATGATTGAGGTACAGGGAATAAGATAGCGTACCTAAAAAGGCAAGTCGTAAGTGTTTGAACAACCAACTCACTACCCCGCCTTGCCAAGCAAAACAAAATACCAGTGCGGCAAAAATAAAGGGGCTATTAAAGTCCATTTTGGTGCGCATCGGCGCTAACAGCAGCAGGTATGCACTGGCAGCTATCAGCGTTAGTTCAGCAGCTGAGAACAAGCCAAAAGTAAGTTTGGGCGAAGAATTTTTAAATTGGCATTGCTTGATGGCAACAAACAAGCGGTACAACACCATCCCCAAAAAGAACCCAGCAAAACAGCGCACCATGCCCGCATTCAAAAAGCCGAACAACAGCTGAATATGCACATCCAAATGCTTAATATTAGCCACCAGCGCGGTATAGCCGAGAATTGAGAACACTAATAAAAATAAGGTGTTTGCTCGCCAAGCTACCCACGCAAAAACAATTAAATTAACCCAAAATTCAACACTAATACTCCAACTAGGCTGGTTCCAGCTCACCCACCACGTGCTCATGCCGGTGTTTTGTAACAAGAATAAGTGCTGTACAAAGGTATAGATATTGCCATCCCCTTTATCGGGAAAGGTATCGGTGACGATGTAAAAAACCAGCACCACAATTAAGCAGAACAAGTGCAACGGGTATAACCGCGATAATCGCGCCACCGTGAAATCAGTAAGTGATATTTCACCTTGATTAGCAGGATTAAAGTAACGGTAACTCAGCACAAAGCCACTTAAGATAAAAAATAGATCGACAGCTAAATACCCCGGGAAGCCATAGTGCAGATGAAAAATCACCACCACTAATGCAGCCAACCCGCGAATGCTATCCAATGTATCAAACCTCATGTTCATCCTTAAACATTGATACAAAAATGGGGCTAAATAATAAAATAATTGCTATTTAGATAACAAGATCTGTGTCAGAAGCGGGAATAAAACTAAAAATGGCGTCAGCCAACCATCAGTATTAGCGATTTTAATCGTGGAAAATCAAGGGAAAGCGAAAGTCAGTTCACGATTTTAAAATGCGCGTAAAACAAGCAGCCAACATACCTATACTATAATGGCCAACGCGAGAGATGATGATAGTCATTAATAAGGTTTAAGCATATGCAGTGGCGTAATTGGATTGTCAGTTTGTTCATGATGTTAAGTTCAACCTTAGCCGCCCCTTCTTTTGCAGATGTCGTTAAACTTAACTTTCTTGAATGGGGCTATTTGCCCATTGGTTACGAAGCCCGCTTTCAATCCTATGCCAAGACACGAGGTGTAAACGTAGAGTTAAACTCAGTGACTCCTTATATCACCGACTTTGACAGTATTTATGGCGCCCTAAGAACGCAAAAAGCCGATGTCGTGATGCCAGCAAATTTCTTTTTAAAAGCCCATCATTCACCCCTGATAAAATTACTGCTGCCTATCGATAACTCACGCTTAACCAATTTTCAGCAGCTTCGGCCGATATTTCAACAAACCCAATACGACAAAGAAGGCAAGCAGCATTACGCTATTGCCCATAGCTATGCTTTGTTTAGTCTCGCGTTTGACCAAGACCAATTTAGCCAGCCGCCGACCAGTTGGCGCCAACTAAATAATGCGGATAACACTGGCCAGTTTCGTGTTTATTGTGACCAATTTGAGCCGGTATTAATCTCCAGCATGCTGGCCTTAGGTGAGTCACCCGCTTTATTTGAAAATGGTCAAATCATCAAAGATCACGCCCTACAAAAGCGCGTCCAAAACACCTTGACCACACGTTTAAAAACCGCACAAGGTTTTTGGGGCAATCAAGAAAACAACTGTGCAGACTTACGCCAACAAAGTCTTGCTACCACTTGGGGTTTGGAATTGGTGAAGTGCAATCAAGAAAATCACCAGCGCTGGAAAATAGCGGTAGCCGAAGAAGGCCCTATCTACTCACTAGATACCTTGGCCATCGGCAAACACTTAGCTGATCAGCCTGACAAACTGCGCGCCGCCTATCTACTTATCGACTTTTTAATCAGCCAAGATCAGCAAGCCTTAGTATTACAAGGCGTACCGACCGTTCAAGGGGTGAACCGATTGCTAAATCGTGAGTTCACTGCCGAAGAGCAAGCCGTGTTACCCGATAAAGCGCTACCAGAATTTGATGAAAGGCTGTTGATCCCGCCGCTATCGGCCAATATTAAAAACCGCTACAAACGTATGATGATCAATGCTCTCGAAACATCCGGTACTAAAACGTTAAGCGAGCAATGTAACTGGGATATAAATTAGGCCGTCCTTCTAGCTTTACATTAAATCCAGCGTCAGCACTAACCGCTTATCATTGGGGTTGATAGCCGGTGAGCGATGAATAACGCCAAGCCCTTCATTGTCCGGCCAAGCATCGCCTTTTAGCAACAGCACATCACCAACGCCAGCACTGAACACATCACTGTCAGCAGCATAAAGACCAGAAGTTTCATCTGACTTACCTTGGCTGGCGCGGCCCAATTTTGCACGATTTGCATCACCATTTTCTAGCCACTGCGTGCCCGTAACACTGTAACTGCAGACCAAACGGCACACTACTTTGTCGGTATGAAATTTTGGACACATCGCCTGCGATAAGGTTTTCAGGCGCACGCCTATATCAGGGTTATCAAATAAACAATCCAACATCTGCGCAAGCTGTTCGATATCTTGAATAAATGCAACTTTCCCCGCGCCTTCAGGTAACCATCTTGATAACGCTGTTGCTAATTCATTAAGAGGTAAAGAGCGAGCGATATCCACTCCTTTTGCGTTTATCTGTGCAACGTATTCCAGCAAACTTGGCGCCAATGAACGCTGCCAGCAAGTAAGGTTGATATGGGGCTCAAATATCGCTGTTAGAATTTCAATATCTGTCGATGCTACATAGCTAAGCTCTTGATTAAAAGTCACATATTGTTGAGCTAACATATTAACTCCTCACCACAGCCGCAGG
This sequence comes from Motilimonas cestriensis, assembly GCF_021295315.1. Taxonomy (GTDB): domain Bacteria; phylum Pseudomonadota; class Gammaproteobacteria; order Enterobacterales; family CBDFNC01; genus Motilimonas; species Motilimonas cestriensis. The sequence goes on from NZ_JAIMJA010000014.1 coordinate 112,558, forward strand.
CTCTTGCTGCGCGGGAATAGTATGCATACTCAGCACATGGGCCAAAATCAGGCATACCGAACCAACCAAGGTAAACCCCAGTTCTAGTGGGCCATGCACAAACAAACCCGATATTAAATTAGCCGCTCCCAACACACCTAACACGGCAATCATTGGGCGACGCGTTTGCTGCCATGCTTTAGGTAAACTTAACAAAGCTAAAGACAAAGCAAATAACAAGAAAATCCGATGTGGCCACTCCGATCTTAACGCTGGGCCAAACACATCATATCCCACCAATACCAGCAACGCAGGCGTCAACAAACAATGCCCCAAACACAAACCGGAAAACATCACCCCAAGCTTGTCTTGCCATGGCTTTCTACTACTCATTAGCTTAAATCCTCAACCTTCAACTGTTAGCACACAAAAATGATTTGTTATAACATAACAAATTGTATGCAATTGAATATTGATTGGCAAGTGAGAATCGTTAACATAGCAAGCTTATCGCAATACCCTTCGCAACCCATTAGGCAATAAAACCAACATGAAATCATTTGATGCATTACTTGAGCTAGCCAAACGTAAATCCGATTTTGACCAAGACAATGCGTGGTTTAAAGGCTCAAGTACCTACCTTGACGCCATCAAAAAAGAAGTGGATGAAGTAATTGAAGAAATCCCTAAATCACGCACCAACTACTTGGAGGATGAACTAGCCGATGTGCTGTGGAATACCCTCAACGCCTTAATGGCACTCGAGCAAGAAGCAGGGATTAGCGCTAATAACGTACTCGAGCGAGCGTGCCAAAAATACGAGCAAAGAATGACAGGTATTGAAGCGGGTGTGAATTGGGATGATATTAAAAACGAACAAAAACAAGCGTTAGCGGCAGAGCATCAAGTTAACATTTTAGTTAATCCAAAGTAACAAAATGATGCAATCGACGACTTAGCTTGTTGTTAGCAAACAGCTGGATACGCTCAAACGCCAAGGTGTTGGCTTTGGGGTCAAACACCATTTTTTTACTGTTAAAGCGTTGCCCCGCAAGCTTGCCTTTAACGCCTAGCAAAATAACCTGACTTTGAAAGCGATAAGCCCGCTCAAAGCTTAGATTGACGTCATCGATCAAAAACTGACCATCGAGGTAATAGCGATTTTCAGCTAACCACTTCTCACTGTTGATAAACCAATTCACGCCAACGTTGGCCGTATAGTTTTCAATGCGCCGCGCCGCTTGCAACGTAAAAGCATGGCGAGATACCGTTGCTTCGCCAATCGTCTGTGGCAACGTTTCAGTCATAAAAAACCGCGTTGTCACCTTTTCAAACTGCAGCGAAACACCCTCAGCAAATGCTGAGGGTGTAAGTAACAGAAATAATATCAGTGCTATTTTCACGCGTTAAAGACACGCATCCTCATGCCCTTGAACAGGCGTACAAGAAAGGATCACTTGTTCCACATCGCCACCAGCATTAGGGGAAACCTGCGTGTTGATTTTGGCTGGGCTAGCTTGGGTGTAAATAGATACATTGTCACTCCAATCTAAATAAATCAGTTCAGAATAATCCAATCGGTCTTGGTCAGTTAGGACATCCCCATCCAAGCATACAGGTTCATTTAGCAACTGAGATTGAACTTGGTTATATTCCCCGCGGTTACAGATATAGCTACTGGTAATAGTAAAATCGCTACGGTCAATCGCTGTACTGATATCATAAAACGCGTGCAAATTAAGCGTATAAGTCGCAGACTCATCAACGAAAGTAAATGGCGCTTTAGCACCATCTTTCGCCGTCAAATGCGCAAAAACAGCATTAATATCGCTCTGGTCTTGCTCAGCTAATTTCAGCTCGGAATTATCGACCATTTTGCCAATTTCAGCTGCTTTCACTAAAGCTTGTTTCGCCGTGGTTAAGTATTTAGCATCGCTGCGTAAGGTGCCAACTTGATCATCTAAGAGGAAACTAACGGGATCAACTTCAGCTAGCAAATACTCACTGTCAATTTGCATTTTTCCAGTGGTAACGGAACCAGTGATGACTGAGCTACCAGAGATGCTCCAATTTGTAATGTAAGTGGCTAACTCACCGCTAGCCGTTTGCGGCACAAAAAACGCATCTGAACCCGCATTATAAGCAGCAAAGGTGCTGAGCATGCTGGCCAAAGTCAGCGCGCCACCGCGAATACTTTGCGCTTGGTTATAATCTAATGATAAGTCTTTACTGTACACGGCAACGTAGGTTTTATCTGTAAAGCTCATCGCTAACGCATCACTTAGCACCACTAAACGCTCAGCTAATGAATACAGAACATCAGCGGTATCATCAGTTGTACCTGTAATACCACCAGCAGCAGGGCTAAGTGTCGCGGTGTTTTTTAATAACCCAAGCAATTTAGGCAGCATATCAACATAACTAAATTGGCTATCGGTTACGCTAATTCGCTCTGCTACCGCAGGGTCATTAACCACTTCAAAGATGCCAATTAACGCTTTAAGTGAGGCGATATCTTTATTATTTTGATCGCCTTGATCTAACACGCTTTGGTAATAAGCTAATTTCTCTTCAAAGTTAACCTCTTCCATCGCGTCCGCTACTGCGCGCGCATCCGCAATAACCGTTTCAACCGCCTTGCTATGATACCCCTTAGCTTGGCCTAAACTTTTATCCATGTGGCCTTTGGCTTGCGCAAGCGACACAGCTTTTTTACCCGTCGCTTGTTCAACCGCTTGGTAAAATTCCTGCTCGGTTAGTCCCAATACACTCGCTGGTAAGTTGGCAACCAACTCAACCAATAAAGTAATGCCATTTTCCGCATTTCCATCTGCATCAATGGTTTGCAACAAAGCGGCCAATTTTGTAGCCTGGTCAACATTATCCGTTACATCATAAGGTGTAATAACCGCGCTCCCCTCACCTGCCATGGCTTGGGTTTTACCCACTAAAAAGTTGCCGATGTGAAACTCACATTGTTCACCGTTGCGGTAACTAAATTTACCGTCAGCATCTGTAATGCCGCTGGTATCGCCACATTTATAAGTCAACCCAGCTACCGCGCTATCGACAAAGGTGCCTATGGAGCGAGAGTCAACGTTACCATCTGTGCCACCACCACCGCCGCAGGCCGTTAGTGATAATGCAGAAATAATAGATAACGCCAAAATATGTTTATTCATGTTTTTACCTAATACTTATAAATGAAAGGATCAATCTTGATTTTTATTTTACACCAAATCAACATCGAATTAATCGAACTTTTCTCACAGCTGCAAAACAAAAAACCAAATCACTGTCCGCTAAGCACTAACTGCAACTGGCTCATCAGATTCAGCAAACACAGGATACCGAGTGAGTTAGTAAAAAATGTAGGCTACCTTATCTAACCATCCCTTATTACACTTCTCCTTCAGCCATGGCAGATAAAGCTAATTCTCTATTTGTAACTCATTCGAGCTAACAAAAAACCTAAGCGATACCATTGACAGCTAACTACGCTGGCGTGGTAATTTTACCGAAAGTATCCGTGTATATACCCAAGCAACCTCAAGATGCTTGGGTATATAATGAATCACAAAAAAAGCTCCCGAAGGAGCTTTAATGCAACCAAATACCACTAGGTGAATTAATTCACCTTAAAGGTTTTAATCGTCGCATCCATAGTTTGTGCATGGGTAGCGATAATGTCAGCTACTTCATTTAGCTCTTTTAATACGGTAACAGAGCCCTCAACTAATTCTTTCACTTGGCTTAGATTTTCATTCATTTCAATAGCAACACCCGATTGCTGTTCAGAAGCAGTCGCAATTTGGCTATTAAGATCGGCGATGCTGTGAACCTGTTCAGCAATGAAATCAATTTTCTCCCCTGCTTGGCTAACTTGCTCAACACTGCGCTGGGCTTCATCAACACTGGTTTTCATTAAACCAACGGCTTGGCCTGCACTGGTTTGTAATTGCTCTATCATGCGCTGAATTTCTACCGTCGCATCTTGGGTACGCTGCGCTAGGTTACGCACTTCATCAGCCACAACCGCAAAACCACGGCCTTGCTCGCCAGCACGTGCCGCTTCAATCGCCGCGTTTAAAGCCAACAAATTGGTCTGTTCGGAAATACCACGAATAGTGTCTACCACAGTACCGATGCTACCCACTTTACTTTCTACTTCATTTACCGCGGTAGAAGAGGCATCAATATTACTTGATAACGAGCTGATAATACCGATAGTCGCTTCGACGTAACGATTTCCATCAAGGGCAACCTTATTTGCATCCGTGGTCGCTGATGAAGCGATACTGGCATTATTCGCCACTTCTTTTACTGTGGCTGCCATTTGGCTCATGGCTGAGGCTAACTCATCAATTTGGCCAAACTCTTCTTCAATGGAGTCTTGTACCGCTTCCATACAAATGGACAGTTGCTCTGAGACATCGTTGAGCTGATCTGAGGTAAGCTGCTGCTCTGCCAATAAGGCTTGCCAGTTACTGGCCGTTAAGCGAACCGCAGCCGCAATTTCACCAAATTCATCTTTACTATTTAAGGTAATATTTTCACGCAGATCTTTATTCGATATTCTATTAATGCCGGAAACTAAATGCGTTACCTGTTTCGACATGGTGTTCGCTGCCCACACTAGAATGAAGATAAAAATCACCACCATGATGAGGGTTTGTAATAAACCGCGTTTGATCGCGCTGTTGTAAATGGTATTCACTTGTTCATGGCTCACGGAAGCGGCAACGCTCCAACCCCAAGGCTTGAATCCTCGAGTATATACTTCAAACTCGTTACCTTGCTTAATAGCGCTAAAGCCGCCTTCACCTTCACCTGATGATAAGCTCAACTGAGTTTGAATATTTCCTGGGCTACTAACATCAAATATACCTGAAAGCTTTTTCCCTACCATACTGGCCTGATCTGGATACAGTAAGGCCACACCGGCTGAGCTGCCCTGGGCGGATATGACCCAGAAGTGACCGTTATTACTCCAACGCATTTTATTTAGCGTATCCAAGGCAAACTGTTTCGCACTCGCCTCGCCACCCAGTTGCGACTGTGTTTCAAACGCGGCCTTTAGCACCCCATCCGCAACAGCAAGCTTTTGTTGCAGCTCGCCTCGAGTCTGTTGTAAAACTTCAGAGCGTAGCTGGTTGGCATCGAAAAACAACTTGCCGGTTAATAGCAAGGTGCTAAACACCATCAGCAACACCATTTTGGGCATTAGCTTTACATCAGCAAATGTTTGCTCAAGCCAATTTAGTCGAAAAACAGTCATAGGGAACCTCGAATACGAGAAATAGAATAAAATGTTATTATGTTGTCAATTTATAAGTTAATTTGACTAAGTCAATTACATCAAACTACTTGAAGTCAGTTAACTAATCGACCAGCAATGTCCATACTTTAGAACTAGGTTAAAAAAAAGATGAATTCAAGTTGCAAAAACACTAAATCAGTCAGTCCATTAGATATTACTATGATGGTTTTGTCTTTAGTCACCATCTGCTTAGTGCTGCTGCGAATGACCTTTGATCTAGGCGAAGAAACATCAACACTGTTTTATAATCTAGATAGTAGCATCTGCTATATTCTGCTGACGCATTTAGGCTATGGTTTTTTTAAAGCAGATGACAAAAAACAATACTTAAAAACCCATTGGATTGATTTTATCGCATCCATCCCAATGACCGAGCATTTACGCTATGCACGTTTACTACAAATAGTGCGTATTGCTCGCTTGCTGCAACATAAACCCAACTTATTGCAACACTTAAAAAGCCAGTATCAAGAAGCGACAATCGCCTCAGTTATTTTATTTTTAGTTATTCTGCTGGTCGCAGGCTCAACCACTATATTAATGCTGGAGTCGTCAGCCCCTGATGGCAATATAAAAACAGCTGGCGATGCTTTTTGGTGGACAGTGGTAACCGTATCAACAGTGGGGTATGGCGACCTTTACCCGGTAACAGACTGGGGACGCACTATTGCGATGGGACTCATCGTATGTGGGGTTGGAACATTTGCCGCAGTGACGGGCTTAATGGCATCATTTCTAGCGCCAACTAATAAGTCTGAAAATCAAATCAAAAATCACCACCTACTCCATGAAATTCAGCAATTAAGAGAAGAAGTGGCCAAACTACAACAGCAGGCCACTCATTCAAGTGAAGATAAAAAATCAGACTAACCCTTACCAGTAAACAGGGTGGGTGAGCGCTTGTTGGCGTGATTGATCCATTGCCAACAATAACGATCCTTCTTTGCGTTTAAGCCATTTAAGGATTTTTTCTTGGGCTTCTTCGTCTTGCTCTGTCTCAAGGTAGTCATAAATAGGTTTGAGTAACTTAAGCTCGGTCATGCCTTGTAAAATATCCAACCAAGGAAAGCGAAAGTTATCCCGTTTTTGTGGCTCAGAATCACCGCCTAAACACAAACCGACCATCAAGTTACGACTTAATAACCCTTGTAAAGCGATATACTGAGAACTGCTAAGCTCTGATGCTTGTACCAGAGGTGAGCTTTGTAGCTCCTGCCAACTATTATCTAACGCTTGTTTAGCAAATTCAGCCATCGAGGGGTGATCCGTGGGTGGCGTCATTTTTGATAAACCAACCAGCCAAGCAGAAATATTCAGTACTAATTTGCAATAACGTTCACTGGTAAACAGTCGCTTCATTTGCTTGTAATGTGGCAAGGTTTTTAACTCTGCTTTCAACTGTTGACGCAATGGTTTAATTTTTTCTAATTTCTTAATGTAATTACCCTTATCAGCCGTTAGTGTTGATAAGGCGTAATAGCGATCAATACACTTAAGCTTGCTACTTAGCCAATTTAAATCAGCCAACCAAGTTACGCGCAGCTCTTTCGGTATATATGGCGAAAATAACAACAAGCCTTGATGCATTAAATGAACGCCATCGCGCATATTCGATAATGCCGGCATCTGATGCTGAAGGTAGAGGTGCTCGTGATATTGCCAATGCTGCAACGCGAAACTAAATACTTGCTGTAGGCCAGCAAAAACCGTATCTGTTGATGCTATCGGCACAAAAGACAAGTTTACAGGAGGAGAAGTAACACCACTGGCTAATGCAAAGCCGCGCTGCGCTTTACTGACATTGACTAATCTGGCGCCGGGTAAAGTTGCAATATCCTGCCCCAATTGAAACAACAGCCCTTCATGGCCTTTCAGTAATTCTAATTCGATTTCACAAATTTTTTCAGTTTGCCCTTTACTGTGAATTTCACCTAGGTCAAACGCAACTTCAACCAAGCCTTCACCATTAATATCAATAACCCAAGTTTGGCGCGTAAAGTCATTACTAAAGATAGGGATCAAAGCTTGTTGGATCTCGCTAAGAGATAAGTCTTCTGGCCAAATATCTCCTTTGAATCTTGCTAGTTCAGGTTGAATCCCCGCAATGGGCTCATTGTATTCTGGCCGCTGGTGCAACCCTCCCACCACAGAGCCGCGCAACTTAATCGTTTGCTCATTTTTACCGTCATGACTGCGCACTCTTAAACCAATTCCGCGTTTTTTTAGCAAACGCTCACTGGTATCAAAATAAACATTTTGTAAATCATGCTCATTTTGCGTGCAAATCTGGTAGTTTTTTAGCAATTCAGGCAGTTTTTCACCTGCTTTTCGAGAGACAAAAAACTTTATTTCGACTTCAGTATCCATATGATTTTTAAGTGTTTCACTTTTATTGAATGCCAACGAACGGATTATGATTCTATGCAAAAATTGACTTTAACGGGTATTTACGTGGTTTAGCTGTTTTCATGCCAGCCAACTTACGTTAACATGCGCTCCAATCTATCCATCGTGTGTTTTTTCACCGAGAACAGGTAATTGGCTATGCCAGTAAATACAATACTAGGACTATTTGCAAAGTCCCCAATCAAGCCTCTACAAGAGCATATCAACAAAGTTCATCACTGTTGTAAACTTCTCGTTCCTTTTTTTGAAGCGGTTAACGTTAATGACTGGGAAGAAGCTGAACGACGACGTGCAGAAATTTCACAAGCTGAAAAGCAAGCCGATGACCTCAAACGAGAGATTCGTCTTAAACTTCCACGTGGAATTTTTATGCCGGTTGAACGCACCGACATGTTGGAGTTACTCACACAACAAGACAAAATTGCCAATAAAGCAAAAGATATTTCAGGCCGCATATTAGGCAGGCAGCTGACGCTACCGGCTGATACCCAGGTGGACTTTATGGCTTATGTGAAGCGTTGTATCGATGCAACCAATCAAGCCAAAAAAGCCATCAATGAATTAGATGAGCTACTGGAAACGGGCTTTAAAGGCCGTGAAGTAGAGCTCGTTGAAGAGATGATCCACCGTTTAGATGAAATCGAAGACGATACGGATCGTTTACAAGTTAAGCTACGCCGTCAATTTCAACAAGTAGAAGCCCAATACAGCCCTATTGATATGATGTTCTTGTATCAAATTCTAGAATGGGTGGGTGATCTTGCCGATCAAGCGGAGCGTGTTGGTGCGCGCTTAGAGCTAATGCTAGCTCGTTCATAAGTTTTCAAAGAGTAGTAATATTATGGAAATCATAAGCACTTACGGCACTACACTGGTCGTACTAGCGGCCGTTTTTGGCTTTTTTATGGCTTGGGGTATTGGTGCCAACGACGTGGCAAATGCCATGGGTACTTCAGTTGGCTCCAAAGCATTAACCATCAAACAAGCAGTCATCATTGCGATGATTTTCGAGTTTGCTGGCGCCTATTTAGCGGGTGGTGAGGTAACCTCGACCATTCGTAAAGGCATCATCGATTCGGCGGCGTTTGTCGAACACCCTGATTTACTGGTGTTTGGTATGATATCTGCGCTGCTAGCTGCAGGTTTGTGGCTACTTATCGCTTCTTACTGCGGTTGGCCTGTTTCTACCACCCATTCAATAATCGGTGCCATTGTTGGTTTCGCCGCGGTAGGCGTAAGCCCAGACATCGTATCTTGGGGCAAGGTAGGGGGTATTGTTGGCAGCTGGATAGTCACACCGCTAATAGCTGGCTTAATTGCCTACGCTATCTTTATGAGCGCGCAAAGACTTATCTTCAATACCGACGATCCACTACGAAACGCCAAGCGCTATGTGCCGCTATACATGTTTTTAGCTGGCTTTATGATGTCACTTGTGACTATCAAAAAAGGCTTGAAACACGTTGGTCTGCACTTTGATACCCTTGAAGCATACGGCCTTGCAATTATCGTTGGTGGTATCGTTGCCTTAGTGGGTAAATACTTTATTAGCCGCATTAAAATCGACCCCAAGGCCGATAAAAAAATGCACTACACCAATGTTGAGAAAGTATTTGCTATCTTAATGATTATTACCGCTTGTGCCATGGCCTTTGCCCACGGTTCAAACGATGTCGCCAACGCAATTGGTCCATTAGCCGCAGTAGTGAGCATTGTTGCTAACAATGGTGAAATTGCCGGTAAAGCAACACTAGCTTGGTGGATTTTGCCACTGGGTGGTATCGGTATCGTGCTCGGTTTGGCTATTTTTGGTAAACGTGTCATCGCCACTATTGGTAACGGCATTACCCATTTAACCCCAAGCCGTGGCTTTGCAGCTGAGTTGGCTGCGGCCACCACCGTTGTTATCGCTTCTGGTACTGGCTTACCTATCTCGACCACACAAACATTAGTGGGTGCTGTCTTAGGTGTCGGGATGGCACGTGGTATCGCCGCACTGAACCTAGGCGTGGTTCGCAGCATCGTGGTTTCTTGGGTTATTACCTTACCTATTGGCGCCTTGCTGTCTATTATGTTCTTCTACATGTTACGCGGCATGTTTATCGCCTAACGGTTTAGAGCATTATTAAAGCGCCTGCGGGCGCTTTTTTGTTTATCCGAAAAAAATATAAAAAACAATGAGAATAAATAGCCAGTTTCCACCCTTTCGACTTGTCATCATGGCTTAAATTCTTAAACTTGTTATTAACTCCTTTTGTAACGGTGAGAGCCAATACGTGAAATTAATCATCACTTTATTAAGTATTTTTTCTTTGTCTGCCATAGCGCCAGTGCAAGCTGCCGAACGCTATATCGACGACAATCTTTTTATCTACATTCATTCCGGCCCGAGCACGCAGTTTCGTATCATGGGTAGCGTTAATGCGGGCACCCCCGTTGATGTAAAACAATGGGATAAAGAAGCGGGTTTTGCTCAAATCGAAGACGATCGCGGCAGAGTTGGCTGGGTGGATGCCAATTACATCAGCGAAACCCCACCCGCCTTAACTCAGCTGCCTCTAGTACAACAAGAGTTAGAAGAAACCAAACAAGTATTGGCTGAAATTGAACAAAGTAATAATCAAGTACTACTCGATAAAGCCCATACCATTGAAGAACAAGGTGTGCAGATTACTAACTTAATCGCCGAAAAAGATCTACTCACCCAAGAAATCGACACCTTAAAACTGAGTAATGAAACCCTGCAAACTCGTTTAAATAATCAAAGTGAAGACGTACAAATGCAGTGGCTTATTCGTGGCGGAGCAGTATTAGGCGCAGGGATTTTTCTCGGTCTAATCATTCCTTTCTTACCGCGTAGAAGGAAGAAAGATCCACACTGGACCTAAGGGTTATTTAAAGTAAAAAAGCGGCTATCTAAGCCGCTTTTTACTTTTCAAAACTATTGATTATTGATTATTATGACACTGCGTTTTCGCCTACCCCTTAATACCCTTTCCAATCTTGCATTGAGACAATACTGAAACTTTGATTGTCGTAACGCATAATCACATCATCAGGACGAATTTCTAATAAGGTCAGCTCAGGTATAAACACACTGTCTCCTTCCTTAAATTCCGTGCCGTTAAATCGCACCGAGCGCTTCTCAACTAAGCTTGAATAAACATGAGAGTTATAAGCAAAAGGTGGAATGTTAGCTTGAATGTCTTTTGGTAAATTACCAACCGGAATCGCAGGTGCTGGCGGTTTCGGTAGCTCTGCTGGCAGCGGCGTATCTGCAGTAAGAGCACGTTTAAATTTCTCCGCCATCGTATCTGACACGTCAGAATAATCCATGCCGTTCGTTTCTTTAGCTGGTTGCTCTGGCGCCTCGGGTTCAGCGCCCAAAGCTAAGCGGATTTTTGCTGCAAGCGCTGGTGAAGTGTTAGATAAATCTAAATCCGCTAGGGGATCATCTTGCGCTTTATTGCTTGTTTGTTGCTGGATTTTTTCAACGGGTGCCCGCGACTTTTGGCTACTTACGTAGACTGGCAAGGGCACTGTTTTGAACTCTTTTGCTGGCAAAAACTCGATATCACTTTTCGCCTCTTGTGCGGCAACCGTTTCTTGCGCTTGTAACACTTGCACCGTTTCCAATAGAGGAGCGCTTTGCTCCACAACGGCTGTGCTAGTAACCATTTCGTCAATCGAAGCGGGCTTAGCCTTGACGGTTGCAGGGACTCTTGCCCCTTGCACCGGAATAAGATCTTGCACCGCTGCAGCCGCAACCGGTGTTGACGGACTGAAATACCAAAAGAGGCCACCACACACTAAACTTGTACTCAACACAGCAATCGCTATATAGGGCCAAACGGGGGCTGTCGTCTCTTCAGCAACCGGATATTGATAGTGGTTACTGGCAAGAGATTGCGTTGGAATTTTAGTATTGCGCAACTCTTCAGATTTTTTTAGCGCGTTGAGGATAGTTGACATCTTATCCCTCGACCTTAAGTTTCGGCATCGTATTATTCACCGCTAAGTTCAGCCTAAGAATAGTTTGTACACCAGCTATTCCATCTGTTTTAAGGTGATGCTCATCTTGAAAGCGCATCACCCTATCTTGTAGTTCATAATCAAATTCACGCGCATTGCGCATAGCATGGCCTAACACACTCGCTAAGCTATCATCCAACCACTGCACTGCCGCCCCTCGAGTACCAAAACCAATGGCTTTTTCATAACCGGTTGGCGCTTGCCAGAACAAGGTATATGAGCCACTCCAATGGGCGTTAAACCACGACTCACTTACCTTAACCCGGCGCGTATTAATCAATAATTCAAAACCTTTTTCATCACGCGCGATCAAGGTGGCAAAGTAGATATCGTTGCGCTTATCAAACATTTTAACCACCGCGGGGTGATTCATCTCTTTTAAAGTGCGAATGCTGCCACTATCATTTAAACAATGTAAGCCCGCCGCTCTAGCGCGTTCGCAGGTTGCCTGCTGCAACGGTACTTCGTAGCCCCACACTTTATACAGGTTCTGCATCGCGGCTTCTGGCTCACGGCTATCCACCACTACTTTTTCTAATCGGCGCTGAATCTTTAAGTCATTTGGTGTTTGATCAACGTCCACTTTAGCGGTTTTTGTTGCCGTAGCCGTTTCAGGCACTTTGCTAATAGTGCTATTTGCCGTTACCACCTGAGTAGGCTCAATATCAGCGTCAAGGTCTAAGTCTGGCTCAGCGGCTTGTGCTTTTAATTGCCCTTGCGCTAATGCTTGCGCGACCACATCATCAACATTTTCAATTAATTCTGGGGCTGGGCTGATTTCACCCGTCACCACCGCCAGTAACTCATCATCACTGACATTGGCAGGGCCAGACATGTAAGGCAGTGTTAATACACCCAGTAAAACAGCCGACAGCGCAATGGCGCCATAAATAAATGGCCGTGCGTTCAAACTTTCTACCGCGCCATCGCCACGCACTTCATTGGCAACAGACTTGATCAATAGCGGCGTAATAGTGTGATCACTATTGGCAAACGCAGCCAAAAGAGCACGGTCACAAATCAAATTGATCAGCCGCGGCACACCGCCACTTTGACGGTGAATTTCTTTGAGACTGGATTTACTAAAAATGGGTAACTGACAACCCGCCACTTGCAAGCGGTGGCGAATGTAATTACACACTTCGATCATATTCAGTGGCAACAAATGATAACGCGCGGTGATCCGCTGCGCTAATTGGCGCAATTCATCTTTTTTCAGCAGTTGTTGCAGCTCAGGCTGACCTATCAAAATAATTTGTAATAGTTTTTTGCGGTCAGTTTCGAGGTTAGTTAGCAACCTAAGCTGCTCTAATACATTGGGGTTAAGTAACTGAGCCTCGTCGATAAGTAGAACAGAGTTCATATTCTGCTGATGATTGCTAAGTAAAAAGGCCGCAATCACATCAAATAAGTGCTTTAAACTTGGCGATTTGCGATCGTATTCAATCGAAAACTCGTCACAAATCGTCGCCAGTAGCTCCAACTCAGTTAAGGCAGGGTTGAGTATAAACGCCAGCTCGGTACGCTCTGGTAGCTCTTGTAGCAAAGATCGACATACCGTGGTTTTACCGGTGCCAACTTCGCCCGTTAGCAAAATAAACCCGCCACCGCCGCCATTTAATCCATACATTAAATGCGCTAGCGCTTCTTTATGCCGATCACTTAAATATAGGTAATCAGGGTCAGGGGCGATTGAAAAGGGACTTTCTCTTAATCCAAAAAACTCTGTGTACATAGTCTAACTGCATCCATCCAGTGGACGCCCACTATAGCAGAGAGCATGATTTTACCAAAACTAAGCAGCCAGAGAATTTCAGTTTTGCGCAGAGACGCATATCTTTTCCGACTGCTCCTCGAGCTTGAGGTAGGAAAAAGAAAAAAATCACGTTTGCAGTGATAAAAAGTAATCTAAATACACCAAGCTAACCTAACTAACTTAAGACTTGTGCTCATCTTAAGCACTATTGGGTATAATCAGAGAACGTGAGTAATGAGGATTGGTTGTGCAAATATATCTTGTTGGCGGCGCAGTTCGCGATAGCCTTTTGAAATTAAATATAAAAGACCGAGATTACGTGGTAGTGGGTGCCACTCCAGAGCAAATGATCGCGTCTGGCTATCAGCAAGTGGGTAAAGACTTTCCGGTATTTTTGCACCCAAAAACCAAGCAAGAATACGCCCTTGCTCGCACCGAGCGCAAAACCGGCTCAGGTTACACAGGTTTTGCCTGCTACTTCGCGCAAGATGTTACTTTAGAACAAGATTTACTGCGCCGTGATTTAACTATCAATGCCATGGCGCAAGATGAGAACGGCCAAATTCATGACCCGTATAACGGCCAAAGAGATCTTAATAACAAAGTTTTACGCCATATTTCCCCGGCGTTTGCCGAAGATCCACTGCGAGTGCTGCGCGTGGCGCGCTTTGCTGCCCGTTATCATAAATTAGGCTTTACCATTGCACCCGAAACCTTAACCTTAATGACGCAGCTAAGCCGCAACGGCGAGCTTGAACACCTTACGCCAGAGCGCGTCTGGCAAGAAATGTCAGGAGCCCTCCTCAGCGACTCACCGCAAGTATTCTTTCAAGTATTAAAAGACTGCCAAGCCTTGCCTACCTTACTGCCAGAGCTTAATAACTTATTCGGCGTGCCTGGCCCTAAGAGGTGGCACCCAGAAATAGACACCGGCGTACACACGTTAATGGTGATAGAGCAAGCAGCCTTACTCTCTCAAGATTTAGAAGTGCGCTTTAGCGCCCTCTGCCACGACTTTGGCAAAGCATTGACCGACCCTGACTTATGGCCCAGCCATAAGCATCATGGCATTAAGGGATTAGCGGTGATTAAAGCCATGTGTCAGCGCTGTAAAGTGCCCAATGAATGTCGCGATTTAGCATTAATCATGAGCCAAGTGCATGGCACCGTACACCGCGCGTTTGACTTAACCGCGGAGCAAATACTCGAGCTATTAGATCAAGCTGACGCGTGGCGAAAACCACAACGATTTGAGCAGCTGCTGCTTACCTGTAAAGCAGATTTAACCGGAAGATTAGGCTTTGAGGACAAACCCTACGCCGAAGCTGATTACTTATTTGAAGCCTATCAAACGGCCCAACAAGTGGATGTAAAGCCAATTATGGCGGCGGGATTTAAAGGCCTAGAGATTAAACAACAATTAAGTAAAGAGCGCATTCAAGCCCTGAATAGCTTTATCACGCAAAGTAAGCAGAATGAGCGCTAAGTGGCGTCAATCTGAACAACAAAGCTTAGCTTAGATAACCATTGCCAAAATGCGCTAGTCAGCTGGGACTAGCGCCCACATCTACACAATCAACTTGAAGATACATGTTTCAAGCATATCCAGGTTGATTGGGTATGACTAAGACAACACCACAAACAGTGCCACACCTAAACATAAGCGGTAAATCACAAAAGGTAACATACCCATACGTTCAATGACTTTCAAAAAGAAAGTGATACAGATAAGCGCACTGAAGTAAGCCAATACTGCGCCAACCGTCATTGAAAACCAATCAACCGCTTCACCCGATACCGCCAGCTTCAAGGTTAAATAACTGCCCGCTAAAAAGATCAATGGAATAGATAACAAGAATGAAAAACGCGCAGCAGCTTGACGTGTCATGCCTAAAAATAAGCCTGCAGTCATCGTAATACCTGAGCGAGAAGTACCCGGGATCAGGGCGACAGCTTGCGCAAAACCAATGATAAGCACTGTTTTCCAACCTAATTGGTATTCGGTAACTTGTTGTTTCGCCATGCGATCGGCAAACCATAACAACAAACCGAATACGATAGTGGTAGTGGCAATGACATAACCACTGCGTAAATACGTTTCAATAAACTCTTTGCCGAGCAAACCAAACAAACCCGCAGGAATTGTGCCTAAGATAATCCACCACGCCAATTTGCTGTCTTGGTTATGCTGTTTTTTTAACACAGAGCCGGTCCAAGCCACCGCCATGGTGCTTACTTCACGGCGAAAGTATTGCACCACCGCGATCAAGGTACCAACATGCACCGCCACATCGAACGCTAAACCTTGGTCATGCCAACCCAAAATTTGCGAAGGTAAAATTAAATGCGCAGAGCTAGAGATAGGTAAAAATTCAGTTAGGCCCTGGACGATTGCCAGAACCATGATTTCAAGCATGGTCATGCTAGTTTTTCCTTAACGAAGTATTCCAAATGAAAGGGATTTTGCACAAAGTTTGTGACGATTTATCATAAGCTTGCCAAAGAGATGCGTAACTTTGGCCTAATACAGGATGAACCAGCTCTGGCGCTAATTCAGCCAATGGCCATAAAACAAAAGCATTGTGGGGAATTTCATCACGCGGCAGCTGCACGCCGTCATCGGTGATCAAATCATCATAAAGCAGTAAATCAAGATCTAAGGTTCGCGGCGAGAATTTGCGTGAATTAGGCTTTCGGCCATTGTCCACTTCAATGGCTTTTAGGTGTAAAGCCACTTGCTGAGCGCTGAGCTCGGTTTGTGCGCCCACCACTAAATTATAAAAAGCAGTGCCGTTAAAACCGACTGCTTCACTTTCAAATACAGAAGAAAGTGTTAACGGGCCAAATATAGCCGCCATGGCATCAATGCCCGCCTGAATATAGCGTTCTCGCTCAATATTGGAGCCAACACTGATATAAATCTGTGCCATTACCCTAGATTGCCTTGCGCAGACGAGCCATAAAAGTCACCGCGGGTAATCTGCACACCGACATTTGCCGCCATCACTACCGCGCCCGGCTTGCTCAAGGTAAGCTGCAAACCTGGCACATTAAATTCATCTAAAATCAGCGCCGCGACACGCTCGGCCATGGTTTCAAGTAACTCAAAAACATTGTTCTGAGCATACTCCACCACGCGTTGTGATAGCACCGCATAATCTAACGCTAAATTAATATCATCCGTGGCGGCCGCAGGGCGATTATCAAAGGCTAAAACCAGGTCAAATACCAGCTTCTGCTTAATGGTTTTCTCCCATTCATAAACCCCAATGGTAGATAAGACTTCAAGTGAGTTAATAAATACGCGATCCATTTGCATTCCTGATATGGTTGATATTTTTGCCCAGTTAGGGCTACCGCCGTCCAATAATTAAGCGTATTATCGGTAAGCAATAAAAAGAGCGGCGATAATAGCGCAAAAGCAGACAAGGAAAAACAGCAATTTATGACTGCCACTGTCATTATTTTTATTTTTTTAGCCTACTTGATAGGCTCAGTCTCCAGTGCAGTGTTGATCTGTCGCTTGAAAAAACTCCCCGATCCCCGCGTTCACGGCTCAAATAATCCCGGTACCACCAACGTACTCAGACTCGGCGGGCCACAAGCCGCAGCTTGGGTATTACTTGCTGATTTATTAAAAGGCACGATTCCCGTTTACTGCGCCTACTGGGCGGGATTTGAACCGGTTTACATCGGCTTAGTCGGCGTTGCGGCCTGCTTGGGTCACATCTATCCGATCTTTTTTCATTTTAAGGGCGGCAAAGCCGTCGCCACCTCAATGGGTGCCATGTTGCCTTTAGGTATGGATGTGGCGGGTTTATTGGTTGGCTGCTGGCTGTTAGTGGTTGCCCTTAGTGGCTACTCATCATTAGCCGCCATTATTACCGCCCTCGCCGCGCCAGTGTTTACCTACTTTATTAAACCGGAATATACCCTACCGGTATCCATGCTGGGCTGCTTAGTGATTCTTCGCCATCATGAAAACATTGCTCGTTTATACAACGGCACCGAGCTAAAAATTTGGCGTAAATTTTCCATGAATAAATCGCCAGATACAGACAAGCAAGATACAAAAAAGGATGCTCAAGAGTAACTTAAGCATCCTTTAGCCTCTTTTTTACAAATCAGGTCAGCTTTCTTACTTCGTCAGAGGTTCAAGGGTATCAATTGGCCAACGTGGCTTAGCTGTAATACTTAACGACTCAAATTGCCCCGCTTTTAAACGCTGCATCCCAGCATAAGCAATCATGGCGCCGTTATCGGTACAAAATTCAGGACGTGGATAATACACCCGGCCATTGCGCTTTTTCATCATCACTTCAAGTTGCTCACGCAATTGCTTGTTCGCGCTGACACCACCCGCTATTACCAATGATTTAAGACCCGTTTGGTCTAGTGCACGGCGGCATTTAATCCCTAAAGTATCAATCACTGCATCTTGAAAGGCATAAGCAATATCGGCGCGAGTTTGCTCATCATCACCTTCGCTGTGAATGGTATTGGCGGCAAAGGTTTTTAAACCGCTAAAGCTAAAATCTAAACCCGGCTTGTCGGTCATCGGTCTTGGAAACTTAAAGCGACCAGGTGTGCCTTGTTCAGCTAATTTTGCCAATAAAGGCCCACCGGGATAATCCAGCCCCATTAATTTGGCTGTTTTATCAAAAGCTTCACCGGCAGCATCATCGACACTCTCACCTAAAATTTCATATTCACCAATGCCTTGCACATTAACCATCATGCTATGACCACCGGAAACCAGCAGCGCAAGAAACGGAAACTCAGGATGATCATCTTCGAGCATTGGTGCTAATAAGTGGCCTTCCATATGATGTACAGCAACAGCAGGCACGCCCCAAGCGTAGGCTAAACTACGACCAATCGTTGAACCCACTAACAGTGCACCAACTAATCCGGGACCAGCAGTAAATGCAATGCCATCAATATCCTCTTTGCTGCAGTTGGCCTCAGCCAAGGCTTCTTTTATCAAAGGAATGGTTTTTCTGACATGATCACGCGACGCTAACTCAGGTACCACACCACCATAATCGGCATGTAACTTGACTTGGCTGTACAAACGATGAGCTAATAAGCCTTGCTCATCATCATAAATGGCCACACCGGTTTCATCACACGATGTCTCTAACCCTAAAATACGCATATTGACTCCTCTGAAAGCGCGGCTAGTTTAACTATTATCAGCTTTTTTCACCAGAGACAATTAAACGGGGTTTACAAATGCCCCCTAATCAGATTAAAATTCCGCACCATTTTTAAACAGACTGGTCAATCTACGACCGGCTTAACATAACACCCTGAGGTGATGGGCATATGCCAGTAATAAAAGTACGTGAAAACGAACCGTTTGATGTAGCACTACGTCGCTTTAAGCGTTCATGCGAAAAAGCAGGTATCCTTTCTGAAGTTCGCCGTCGTGAGTACTTCGAAAAACCTACTACTGTTCGTAAACGCGCTAAAGCTTCTGCAGTTAAGCGTCATTTGAAAAAGCTAGCTCGCGAAAACGCGCGTCGCGTTCGTCTTTACTAATAAGGCGTTCGTAATGACCTTGAAAGAGAAGTTGCAAGACCAACAAAAAGCAGCAATGCGCGCAAAAGACAAAGTTCGTTTGGGCGCAATCCGCATGTTGATGGCCGAAATTAAGCAACGCGAAGTCGATAACCGTATTGAGTTATCTGACGATGACATTATTGCTGTTATAACCAAAATGGTTAAACAACGTAAAGATTCCATCGCGCAGTTTGAAGCAGCAGATCGTCAAGACCTTGTCGATAAAGAATCTGAAGAACTTAACGTTCTACAAGAATTCTTACCTCAACCTCTTACCGAGGAAGAAGTAAACAGCATTATCGCTGCAGCACTGGAATCAACCGGTGCTCAGGGAATGCAAGATATGGGCAAAGTGATGGCGGCGATAAAAAGCCAGATTCAAGGTAGAGCAGATATGGGACAAGTTAGCGGCAAAATAAAAGCCAGCCTTTCTTAATCCATATTTACGCGAAAGCAGAATAAGCCGCGCCTTTTTCGAAAGAGTGCGGCTTGTTTATTTTAAGGCTTTTAATAAAGCTTTATTAGAGGGTTTATGTCAGGCAGGATCCCACGCGATTTTATTGATAACCTTTTAGCTCGAACCGACATCGTCGATCTCATCGACAGCCGAGTCAAACTGAAAAAAGCGGGCCAAAACTATCAGGCTTGCTGCCCCTTTCATAACGAAAAATCTCCCTCTTTTACCGTTAGCCAAAGCAAACAGTTTTACCATTGTTTTGGTTGTGGTGTGCATGGCAATGCCATTAGCTTTGTTATGGAATATGATGGCCTTGAATTTCCTGATGCCATTGAAGAAATTGCCAGCATGCATGGCCTCGAAGTGCCGCGTGAAAAAAGTGCTGGTCCAGCGCCCACCCCCGCACAAATTCAAGGTAAAAAAGATTTATACGAATTGATGGAGCAAATTACCCGCTTCTATCAGCAACAGCTACGTGGTCAAGCCCATAGCCAAAAGGCCATCGACTACCTAAAAGGGCGTGGCTTAAGTGGCGAAGTCTGCCAACAATTCGGTATTGGCTTTGCACCTGATGGCTGGGATGAAGTAAGAAAACGCTTCGCCATCGGCAAAGAAGCGCAAGAGCAACTCATTGAAGGCGGCATGCTTATCGCCAAAGAAAACGGGGGTAGCTACGACCGTTTTCGCGACCGAATTATGTTCCCCATTCGCGATCGCCGTGGCCGTGTCATCGGTTTTGGTGGACGTGTATTAGGTGATGGCACACCAAAATACTTAAACTCACCCGAAACCCCTATTTTTCATAAAGGCAGGGAACTTTATGCCCTTTATGAAGTCAAAAAAGCCCACAAGGACGTGCAAAAGATATTAGTAGTCGAAGGCTACATGGACGTCGTTGCACTGGCACAATTTGGTATTGATTATGCGGTTGCCTCACTCGGCACCAGCACCACGCCTGAGCACTTACAAACGCTGTTTCGTACTACCGACGAAGTAATTTGTTGTTACGACGGCGACAGAGCAGGTCGCGCCGCTGCTTGGCGGGCACTAGAAAATGCTCTACCCTTGTTACAAGATGGTAAATCATTAAAATTTATGTTTTTACCAGATGGCGAGGACCCTGACTCAATGGTGCGCCAAGAAGGTAAAGAAGCTTTTGAGCAACGCTTAGGTCAAGCCACGCCACTGTCAGAGTTTTTATTTGAAAACTTACTACAACAAGTGAACATGGGCTCGCGCGACGGTAAAACCAAACTCGCGCAACTGGCAATGCCATTGATCGCAAAGCTGCCAAGTAGCGTATTTTCTCACATGATGCGGGAAAAGTTGGCCAATTTACTGGCGATTGACCTAGCAGGTTTAGAAAAATTATTACCCGAATCAGAAAATAAAGACAACGCAAAAAAACCAGTACGGGCAACACAACAAAAAATAACCCCAATGCGCCTTGCGGTCGCCTTAGTGGTCCAGTTTCCACAATTAGCGTCAGAATTACCGGCGCTACCTGAAATTTCAGAATTAAATTTAGCGGGCAGCGCTCTTTTTGCACAATTACTTGAAAAGTGCCAGCAGCAGCCCCATATCACTACAGGCCAGCTTATTGAAGACTGGCGCGGCACAAAAGAAGGTAACCAACTGGCAAAATTAGCCATGTGGGACCATCATATTGAAGCAACACAAGTTGAAGCGGTGTTTTTAGACACCTTAGATAAATTGCTTTCAACTTATATCGAACAAAAAGAAGAAGCACTGCTAGCCAAAGCAAGAACGGGTCAACTTAGCCTTGAAGAGAAAAAACAGCTCAGTGAGCTCATTCAAAGCAGAAAGTTATCACCTTCTAGCTAGCATATTCAGCGCAAAGGCATTATAATCGCGCCCTTGCATTTTTGCACCAATCCTTAACCCCTAATCGGATGGAGTCTATGGAGCCAACCCCTCAGTCTCAGTTAAAACTTCTGGTTACCAAAGGTAAAGAACAAGGCTTCCTTACTTACGCCGAAGTAAATGATCACTTACCCCAAGACATTGTCGACTCTGATCAGATTGAAGATATTATTCAAATGATTAACGACATGGGTATTCAGGTAGTAGAAAACGCACCTGATGCCGATGATCTTATGCTTTCGGAAGATACCGCAGATGAGGACGCCGCTGAAGCAGCAGCACAAGCCCTCGCCTCGGTTGAATCAGAAATAGGTCGCACTACCGATCCAGTACGTATGTACATGCGCGAAATGGGCACAGTTGAACTGTTAACCCGTGAAGGCGAAATTGACATAGCTAAGCGTATTGAAGAAGGTATTAACCAAGTTCAGACTTCGGTTTCCGAGTACCCTGAAGCGATTCATTACCTACTTGAGCAATGGGACCGCTTTGAAGCGGAAGAGATCAAGCTAAGTGATATTATCTCAGGCTTCATCGATCCAAACGAAGAAGAGTCTTTAGCGCCTACCGCGACACATATAGGTTCAGAATTATCAGATAAAGATCTCGATGATGAAGACCTCGATGATGACGACGATGACGAAGAAGAAGACGAAGCAGACAAGGGCCCCGATCCAGAACTGGCAAAAGAAAAATTTGCCGCTCTGCGTGAAGCGCACGACAACTTGCTTGCGATCATCGCTAAATCGGGTCGTCAAAGCAAAGATTCAAAAGCAGCCATTATCGTACTTGCTGAAGTCTTTAAAGAATTCCGCCTAGTACCTAAGCAATTTGACCGCATGGTAAGCAACATGCGTTCAATGATGGATCGTGTTCGTGTTCAAGAGCGTCTGATCCTTAAAATGGTTGTAGACCAATGTAAAATGCCGAAAAAGTCATTCGTTGCCATCTTCCCAGGTAATGAAACCGATCGCTCATGGTTAGAAAACGCCATTGCAGAAGGCAAGCCTCACAGTGCAGCACTATTAGTACTAAGAGACGAAATTTTACGTTGTATCGTTAAAATGGCATCTGTTGAAGAAGAAACAGGCCTGAATATTACCGACATTAAAGACATCAACCGTCGCATGAGCATCGGCGAAGCGAAAGCTCGTCGTGCTAAAAAAGAAATGGTTGAAGCAAACTTACGTCTGGTAATTTCAATTGCGAAAAAATACACCAACCGTGGCCTACAATTCTTAGATTTAATCCAAGAAGGTAACATCGGCCTAATGAAAGCGGTTGATAAGTTTGAATACCGTCGTGGCTATAAGTTCTCAACTTATGCAACTTGGTGGATCCGCCAAGCAATCACTCGCTCGATTGCCGACCAAGCACGTACCATACGTATTCCGGTTCACATGATTGAAACCATCAATAAACTGAACCGTATTTCACGTCAAATGCTACAAGAGATGGGTCGCGAGCCTACTCCTGAAGAATTGGCTGAACGCATGATCATGCCAGAAGACAAGATCCGTAAGGTGCTGAAAATTGCCAAAGAGCCAATCTCCATGGAAACGCCAATTGGTGATGATGAAGATTCGCACTTAGGTGACTTCATTGAAGATACCACGATCCACCTACCGGTAGATTCAGCCACCAGCGAAAGCCTGAAAAATGCGACTAACGACGTATTAGCCGGCCTAACTGCTCGTGAAGCTAAAGTACTGCGTATGCGTTTCGGTATCGACATGAATACAGACCATACCTTAGAAGAAGTAGGCAAACAGTTCGACGTAACGCGTGAGCGTATTCGTCAAATTGAAGCTAAGGCATTGCGTAAGCTACGCCACCCAAGCCGCAGCGAACAACTGCGCAGCTTCCTAGATGAATAACATCTAACCTACTTTACCAATAAAAATACCAGTCAAATGACTGGTATTTTTTTACCTAACATTTAGTCGCCAAACTATGGCACTAACCCAGCAACCTCACCCGCCAGCTCCTGTAAAAAACCGCCTCACAGACTGTTAAACTACCGCAACAAAAGCGACTTAATTCAGCCTTTGCAGCAATTTTATGCAGTCAAACCACTAAACTGACTATAAAATCAGCAAACGATTTTGCAGCAGTAGACAGAGCTTAACTAGCTATATATAATCTCCCCCGCTTAATAAGAAGAATAAACAGACCTTTTATCTTGCAGGTTTACAGCTCATTTGACTGAACTAAGATAAGGATGTCGAGACAGAAGTTAGCGCTTCTGCAAACCTTTTAAAGCAACAATAAAATTAGGCCCCTTAGCTCAGCTGGTTAGAGCACCCGACTCATAATCGGTAGGTCCGCAGTTCAAGTCTGCGAGGGGCCACCAAATTTAGCAAGGCCTGAGAGGTTAGTAACCACTCAGGCCTTTTCTTTTTTTGGGGCGAATGTAGCGAGCATGTAGCATTTTAACCACAACAACCCAATCTACCAAAAACCTCAAATATCTGATATAAACATCAAATACTCATCCTATTATTAGTGATAGCCGTGGACATACCTATCTCAGAAATAATTGCAGAAAATCCAATAACAGCATCAATATTTCTAATGGTTGCAACTATTGGGCTACTTGTTAAGGCCATTACAGGTCTAATCAACTTTTATGAAGATACTTATATCAAAAGGTATCTAAAGCGACTTAACTCATTTGATGCATCTAATATCAAGGATGAACAACTTTGCAAACACCTTGAGTCAGTAAAAGAAGCTGAGATATTTTTTCTCACATCTGGGGTAAGGACCTCATCACACAGCATTGCCATGCTAATGAAAATTCATGAAATGGGGTTAATCGCTCATCATGAACTGAAACGAGTAGAGCCCTACCTGAGAGCGGATGGCGAGAAAATTAGGGTAGCAGTAACTTGGGTAGATAAATGCCGCTTTATATATTCACTAACTATGTCTCTGCTAATGATATCTATAGGCTCCTTTATCTTTGCCTACTTCACGATTTCCTATGGCCTAGAGGGAGCCCTAACAGGTGTTATAACTTTTTCTGTAACCGCAATCTTTTCTGCTTGGGTATTGAGGGAGTTCATAAACTACCGAATGTTACAGCGCACAACAGAGAAGCTTTCGAGGCTAAATCTTCTAACAAATCCAGACGAACTAATTATTTGGTCATTTCGAAACCACAAGAAAAGAACGAAGCATAGGATGATTAGTCGTCTCTACAACATGTCATTAGAGGAAATATGCCAAGATGTAAAACCAAAGCTTTCGGATAAAAGCTACGCGCTAGGTGTTGTATTGGTTCTTTTAAGTATAATTCTAGCAATAATTGCAATACCATTTTTAGTATTTTTGGAAGTAGAATATAACACTAAGATTGTAGTATTTTTATGGCTTGCTATATCTATACCTTTTGTTATAGGTGCAATATCTGAATCCATCAAGTTGACATACTCAGCTATTGATAAATACAGAATATTAAAAACAGCTGCTCCAATATTTTTAACTCTAGTATCTATCCGACATTCCGCAGCCAATTTAGGAATAAAATAATTCGTACATCTCGCCAAGTCGTTGCAGTAGCCGTCGTTGGTAATCTTGCATCCCTGTAATAAATCGCTGCTCGCCAAACTCCAGCATGTC
>NZ_JAIMJA010000015.1 GCF_021295315.1 Motilimonas cestriensis
CTAGAGGTTATGAGGCGGCCTGATTACGAGGTCAGTACGCAAGAACTACTAGCTGCGGGCATTATTTTTGCCCAACAGCTGAGAAAATATGGCTGTGCGCTGGGGGATTTATGAGGGGATCCTTCAGGGTGTAGCAGCTGCTTAGATGTTGATCGACCGCGTTAAGAATATCACGGCGCGCAATGATGCCAATGAGTTTGCCGTCTTCTACCACTGGGTAGGTCTTCGGTTTTTGCCCGAGCATTTTATTGGCTAAATCTAACACGTTATCTTGCGGAGACACGCTCAGTACTTGATCGTTTTTAATGTCGCCAACTAGTGCCGTTTCGTCACAGTGATAACTGGACTTGAGCATTTTGTCTAAGCAGTCTTGTTCTGAGATCCAACCTATCACTTGTTTATGTTCATTGATGACAGGGGCGCCAATTTGATGCGACTGCAGTAAGCTATGCACGGCCACTGCAATCGACGTTTCATTGGTAAAACTGACTACTTTTTTGTTCATGAAATCTTTTACTAAGAGTGCAGGCATATAGCCTCCTGATATCACTTGTTGATCGAATTGATTAAGTTAACCCGAACCTTGGATAAGCGAAATAGTATGCTTTCCTGAAAAAACGCTGTGAATATTTCCCTATACGCTTTGCGTTTTCATCCCTGAAAACGAAATTTTGCCGTAAAACATACTTTATCTTTCTGCGATAGGCTTAAACACAGCCGAGGTTAAGTTAACTTGAGTGTACGCTTTACGTTGATTAGGTAAATTGGGTTGTGTCTACTGGTTTAATAGGTTTAGGCTATTGAAATGAGCGCTGCTTTTAAATCCAGTATCACAGAAGTTATGGTGCGCTTCATGTATGATTTTGCTACTTTATTTATATAAATCATTTAAGGAAAAAATTAATGAGTAACGAAGTGACTCAAGGCATGACTGAAATTAGTCAAGACTCAAAAAATATGGCATTGATTGGCTGGATAGCGACGATCTTTTTCGGTTTTATTCCTTGTTTAATATTGTATTTGGTAAAAACCGATGATGCTTACATTAAAGATCAATCTAAAGAGGCGTTAAATTGGTCTATTACGGTGGCTCTTGCTTATGTAGTGGCATTTATTTTAAGTATTATTGTTATTGGTGCTTTATTGATTCCTGTGATTGCTATTTGTAACCTTATTTTTTGTATTATGGGGGCGGTTGCCGCCTCAAAAGGCGAGCAATTTCGAGTGCCATTTACGTTACGTTTTTTAAAGTAATAAGCGCTAATCAAACTGAGTGTATTGGCGTGAATTTCACGCCATTTTTATTGGGAGAGCGATAATGAACAAACATGAAAAGTTGAACTATGTTGAATTCCCAGCCAAAGATTTAGCTTTGACTAAAGCCTTTTTTAGTCAGGTGTTTGGTTGGGAATTTACGGATTTTGGCCCTGAATATACGGCTTTCTCTGGTCAAGGGCTAGATGGTGGGTTTTATCAAGCTGAGTTGGCTGGCCATTCTGAACACGGTGGCGCGTTATTGGTTTTTTACAGTGATGATATTAATGAAACGTTAGCAAAAGTTGAGCTGGCGGGCGGGGTGGTTAATCGGCCTATTTTTGGTTTTCCCGGTGGCTATCGTTTTCATTTTACTGAGCCAAGTGGCAATGAATTTGCGGTTTGGTCTGAGTCGCAAGACTGA
Organism: Motilimonas cestriensis; assembly: GCF_021295315.1. Classification (GTDB taxonomy): domain Bacteria; phylum Pseudomonadota; class Gammaproteobacteria; order Enterobacterales; family CBDFNC01; genus Motilimonas; species Motilimonas cestriensis. The sequence goes on from NZ_JAIMJA010000015.1 coordinate 1,679, forward strand.
TCGTCCAAGGTTTTCATAACGTAGACACCGCGTTGTTAGCATGCGATATTGCATCTCCACAGTGTCACTTGCAATGGCAGGTTGTTTTTATTGATTAAGGAAAATCATATGAGCCAAGCACATTCTTATAATCGTCAGATTTTATTGAACTCTCGTCCTGTTGGCGCGCCAACGCCAGACAACTTTATTGTTAATGAAACGCAAATCCCTGAGCCGAAAGCCGGTGAAATTCTACTGCGTACTATCTACCTTTCCCTTGACCCTTACATGCGCGGACGTATGAATGACACCGAATCTTATGCGCCGCCAGTGGGCTTAAAAGAAGTGATGGTGGGCGCGACCATGTCGCAAGTGGTTCGCACTAACAATGATAAATTCGAGTTAGGCGACTGGGTGTTATCTTACAGTGGTTGGCAGGACTATGCGGTGTCCAATGGTGAAGGTTTGTTTAATTTGGGCAAAAATCCTGCTCACCCATCTTATGCGCTGGGCATTTTAGGTATGCCTGGTTTTACGGCTTATATGGGCTTGATGGACATAGGTAAACCCAAAGCTGGTGATACCTTAGTGGTGGCGGCTGCAACTGGGCCTGTAGGTGCAACCGTTGGTCAGATTGCTAAGTTGCAAGGCTGTAAAGTGGTTGGTATTGCTGGCGGCGCTGAAAAATGTGCTCACGCTAAAGATGAATTAGGTTTTGATGCGTGTATTGATCACAACGCGGAAAATTTTGCTGACCAGCTCAATAAAGCGTGTGATAAAGGTATCGATATTTATTTTGAGAATGTCGGCGGTAAGGTGTTTGATGCTGTGTTGCCGTTACTGAATACGGGCGCTCGCGTGCCTGTGTGTGGTTTAGTTTCACAATATAACGCTACTGAGTTACCTGCTGGTCCTGATCGCTTATCTCAGCTAATGGGCACGATTCTAGTCAAACGACTAACTGTCAAAGGTTTCATTATTTTTGATGATTACGGTCACTGCTACGATGGTTTTGTACCCGTAATGGATCAATGGTTGAAGTCAGGGCAGGTGAAATATAAAGAGCACCTTCATGAAGGATTAGAGTCTGTGGTACCTGCTTTTATTGGCATGCTGCAAGGTGATAATTTTGGTAAGGTCGTGGTGCAGTTAAACTCGGCGGTATAATCCTATCGCTCAACAGGAAAGGTTTAATCACTTGCCTGATGTTGAAATTGTATGAATGTCACATAAGCCTCAAAAAAGAGGCTTTTTTTTCGCTTTATTTCACAGCTCATCTTCCTTATTCCCCATTCATCGCAAACTTTTCCTACACTTTGACTTATTACTAAATCGTACCTGTATGGACTGACATTTAAACATGAGTTGTAAAGGATTATTCGGACAAGAAGCTTGGATTCGCTATATTAGCGAAAATGAAATGCCAGTATTGCGAGATACGGTGGCTAAATTAGAGCAAATCGCCAAGGACGACACCGCTTCATTATCACAGCTCGGGCAAGCTATTTTACACGATCATGGTTTAACCGCTCGGATCTTAAGGATCGCAAATAGCGCGTGTTATAACCGTGGCCGTCAGCAGGTTACTACTGTGAGTCGTGCGGTGGTGATGTTGGGCTTTAAAGCTATTAAGCAAATTTGTATTACGGCGCAAATGCTCGATACATTACTGGCTGATCAACGTATGGATCCAAACGTCTACCAGCGTTTGGTGTTACTTATCGCCCGCTCTTTATTGGCAGGGATGCTAGTGAAAAAGCTACTGCATAAGAGTGATGCTGATACACAAGAAGAGTATTTTTTAGCGGCATTAATGCGACGTTTAGGCGAAGCGGCATTTTGGCGCAGTAACAGTGATGTGGCCATTTTTTTAGATGAGAAGTTACGCTTTGCCGAACAACATCATAAATCAACTGAGTATCAACACAGTCTCATTCGAGATTTATTAGGAACCTCCTTTGAGCGCATGAGCCAAGGGTTGGCTGCGAGTTGGCACCTTGGCTCTACCGTTGAAGCATCTCTCGCTGATGACCCTGAAAATAACTATTTGATGCGGGCGCTGCTATTGGCCGATGGCTTGAGTGCTGAGTTAATATCCATGCATCCCAATGGCAAAAAAAAACAGCAATATGAAGCCAAAATAGGCCAGCTGTTAGGTGTTGGCCCCCAGACGGTGGAGAAGGAAATACAATCCTGTCAGCAAGGCACGATTGAACTGATGCATGCCTACGGGGCGGGACGTTTAGTCAAATACCTTAATGTGAAAGATGTGGTGTTGCCTGCTGAAGCTGATAGTTCGGTAAGCAATGAAGCGCTGCAATTAAAAATTTTGCATGAGTTAACCAATATGGCGGTAGAGAAGGTTGATATCAACATGGTGATGCATTCAGCCCTTGAAGGTATCTATCGCGGTATCGGCATGGATACCGTATTGATATTTATGCTGACACGCGATCGACGCGGCCTGAAACCTCGCTTCGTATCAGGCAAAGATTCTGTGCATCTTAAAGATGATTTTGAGGTAGCTATAGGGCGAGAGCAGAATCTGTTTACCCACTGTCTGCAATCTTTTGAGCCTATTTGGTGCCGTTCGCACCACGATAAGTGGCAGCGTTTTATTAGTGCTAAGCTGCTTAAGCTAACCCCCGAGAGCGGTTTTTTCATTGCTCCTTTGGCGGTGGAAAAACGCAGTATTGGCTTAGTATATGCGGATAGAAAGCTGGGTCACATTGAACTAGAAGAAACTTCGTTTGTGGCTTTTCAACATTTTGTTCAGCAAACTAATTTATGCTTAACCAAAATGATGCACCCAAATGGATAAGTTTCAGTTATGATTTGCCAACTTATTGGTGGTGCTAAGGTGAGAAATGACCGAACTAGAAAAAATGCAGCTGGGTGTAGAATTCGATCCAGATGCCAACGAGATTCAAGTGTTACGCCATCAAACGTTTACATTAATACAGCAGTTTAATCGCACCTTTGCCCCGAAAGGGCGCGCCTTAGCTAAGAAAATTTTTGCCAAGGTTGGTTCTCAAACTATTATTACCCCGCCTTTTTTATGCGAGTTTGGCAAGACGATTAGCATCGGCGACCGTTGTTTTATCAATATGGGCGTGACCATGTTAGATAATGCACCAATCACCATAGGTAATAATGTATTAATCGGCCCTTCAAGCCAGCTCTATACTGCATCTCATCCTCTTGATTTTAAAAAACGTAGGCAATGGGAATGTTGTAATTTACCGATAGTGGTTGAGGATGATGTTTGGATTGGCGGTAATGTGGTTATTTGCCAGGGGGTTACAATCGGGGCGCGCTCAGTTGTTGCCGCCGGCGCGGTAGTCACCAAAGATGTTGCGCCAGACACCTTAGTGGCAGGAGTGCCTGCAAAGATGATTAAGCATATTGAATCAGAACATGACAATAATATTGGAGAATAAACATTAATGGCTTGGATTAACGTGAAAAAAGGCATGGTTGTAGGCCTAGCTCTATTAGCCAGTGCGTGCAGTCAAACTTATTCGGTGTCAGAGCAAGAGGTGGCAAGCTATATTAATGAACAGGTTAGCTTTAAACATGAAGACGGTATTCCCGGTATTCTTTATGTTAAAGCTGAATTGGGCAAGGTTGCCGTTAAATTCGGCCGAGAGCAGGCCGATGCACTGCAAGTGTCAGGCACTTCTAGCTTAGAGCTACAAAATCCGCTACGCCCCTTTAAAGGCTCAGTGACCGTCGACTTTAGTGCTAAGCCTTGGTACAACAAAAAAGAAGGTGCGGTGTATTTAAAGGATGTGAAGTTAACCAATGTTTCATCTGATCCAGCTGATTTGGGGAACGAGGTGGCGAAGTTAGTCCCTCGGGTCTCTCAAGCGTTACAACTATTTTTACAGACTCAGCCTATTTATGTTTTAGATGAACAAGACATGAATCAAGCCATGATTAAGAAAGTGGGCAAAGAGATAGTGATTAAGCCCGGTAAAATTGAATTTGTAATGGGGTTATAGTTGTTTGCCTTAGCCCAACGGTTTTGTTGGGCTCATTTCCTTGATGTTTCTTGCCTACATTGCTGAAAAAGCTGCTACTGATATTAAACCAAACTAAAAAGTTATCTCTACCGACAAATTTTTGCCCCATGCTGATTTTTTATTTCAAAATATATACGTTATTTCATATATATTTTTTTTCATATGTACTAAATTAATTAGTGAGCGTGTGCGTATTTTTTACCCGTTGAATAAGAGTTGAGAGTGTTATGTCACCCATTCGGTTTTATAAATGCCTTGCTGACGAAACAAGGTTGAGATGTTTGTTGCTTATCCAGTCGGAGCAAGAGTTGTGTGTGTGTGAGCTGATGGAGGCGCTAAATGAAAGTCAGCCGAAGATCTCGCGCCACCTTGCCCAGTTACGAAATGCCGGTTTGCTGGCAGACCGTCGCCAAGGGCAATGGGTTTTTTATCGTATTAATCAGACGCTACCACTATGGATGCAGCAGGTGTTGTATGAAACGTTAAATAACAATCAGGCATACATTTTTGAGCATCAACAGCGATTGCAACAGATGGGGGGCCGACCCGAGCGGGCAAAGTCATGTTGTGAAAAGTGGTCAAGCCCTATTTCAGCATTAACCAAGGAGTATTAAGATGGGCGCTTTTGAGCGATATCTATCCGTTTGGGTTGGCTTTTGCATTGTTACTGGCGTGACGCTGGGTAACCTATTCCCAAGCTTGTTTCAGTTAGTGGCTGGGCTTGAGTATGCTCATGTGAACCTTGTTGTCGCAGTACTGATTTGGGTGATGATCTACCCCATGATGGTGCAAATTGATTTTTCTGCCATTAAAGACGTGGGGAAAAAGCCAAAGGGATTAGTACTGACATTGGTGATTAATTGGCTAATAAAGCCTTTTACCATGGCCTTTTTAGGCTGGCTATTTTTTAAAGTCTTCTTTGCCTCTATAGTTGCCCCAGAGAGTGCTAACGAATACATTGCCGGGATGATCTTACTTGGCGTGGCACCTTGCACCGCCATGGTATTTGTTTGGAGCCAGTTAACCAAAGGCGACCCCAACTATACCCTTGTTCAAGTTTCGGTAAACGATATCATCATGGTGTTTGCCTTTGCTCCATTGGCGGCATTGTTATTGGGGATAAGCGACATCGTTGTCCCTTGGCAAACCTTATTATTGTCTGTTGTGCTTTATGTCTTACTGCCACTTATTGCTGGCGTGCTCACGCGGCGTTATCTACATAAACATCATAGTGATGCCAGAGTTGATGCGTTTTTAGTGCAAGCTAAACCTTGGTCTATTGTCGGCCTACTCAGTACCGTCATTTTATTATTTGGTTTTCAAGCGCAAACCATTTTGGCTCAGCCACAAACAATCGTGCTAATCGCTATTCCGCTGCTAATTCAAACCTATGGCATTTTTGCAATTGCTTATGGCGCAGCGAAGTTTATCAAACTGCCCCACAATATCGCCGCACCAGCTTGTATGATCGGTACCTCTAACTTTTTTGAGCTGGCGGTAGCCGTTGCTATTTCGCTATTTGGTCTTCACTCTGGAGCCGCCTTAGCCACCGTGGTTGGGGTGCTTGTTGAAGTGCCTGTGATGCTGAGTTTAGTGTGGTTTGCCAATCGTACTCGTCATTGGTTTGGAGCAGTCTGATGTTTGAGGTCTTCACGCTACTGGCTGATTGGCTGACTTACTCGATATTTCAGATAGCACCAGATGCTAAGCTCGGTGATGCGGTGCACTTCTTTATTGAGGACGTCAGTAAAATTTACGTGTTATTGGCGGTGATGATTTACGCTATCGCGCTAGTGCGAGCTTCGTTAAATGTTGAGCGAGTTAGAGATTTTCTTGCCGGAAAACGCCGCGGCGTAGGTTATGTGCTTGGGGCTGGATTTGGTGCCATTACCCCTTTCTGCTCATGTTCAAGTATCCCTATTTTTCTCGGATTTACTTCAGCAGGGATCCCTGTGGGGATGACGATGGCCTTTCTATTAACATCTCCTTTGATTAACGAAGTTGCAGTGCTATTGCTAATGAGCTTACTCGGCTGGAAGTTTACGTTGATATACGTGGTGATAGGGATGACAGTGGGCATCCTTGGCGGTCTGTTTCTTGATGCAATAAAAGCAGAGCGTTGGTTGCAATCGTTTGCCGCCAAGGCTTTAGATAATGGTCGTAAGCAAGGTGGTGAGGTGGTCGCTGAGAGCGAGTCAGTGGTGATGACTTTTTCTGATCGGCACCGCTTTGCAAAGTCAGAAACCATCGACATTTTTAGCCGCGTCTGGAAGTGGGTAATTATTGGTGTTGGCTTAGGTGCCGCCTTACATGGCTTTGTGCCTGATGGTTGGATTGAACTACATTTGGGGGATGGCCAATGGTGGTCAGTACCTGCTGCCGTACTGCTCGGGATCCCTCTCTATTCAAATGCGACTGGCGTTATTCCGATAATGGAAAGCTTGATTATAAATGGGCTCCCCATCGGTACCACTTTGGCGTTTTGCATGAGTACAGTTGCGGTGAGTTTTCCTGAGTTTATTTTACTCAAACAGGTTATGCAGTGGCGTTTGCTGGTTACGGTATTCTTGATGCTGCTAGTGTCATTTACCTTGGTTGGATGGTTGTTTAATTGTCTTTCTTCTTTTATATGAGGTCATTTATGAAACAAATTAAAGTGTTAGGTAGTGGTTGTACTAAATGTGTAAAAACGGCTGAGTTGATTGAACAGGTGGCAAATGAACAGGGGGTGGCGGTGTCAGTCATTAAAGAAACAGATCCACAAACGATGCTGGCTTATGGCGTGATGAGTACTCCCGCTGTAGTGATTGACGAAAAGTTGGTTCATGCTGGCTCGATGCCGCAAGCGGTGCAGATTAAAGAGTGGCTAAAATAGCTGGTTATATATCTTGTCTGAACTAGTACAACTAATACACATGGTTAAATAGTTACGCGCTTAATTAGGGTCGTTTCGTTGTGATTCAGCCTCGATAAATTTTTGCTCTAGCAGGGCGTATTCATTTTTCGCTCGGGTGAGCTCTGCGGCTAAATCGGTGGAGTCTTCAGCGCTATCAAGTAGCTCTAAAAATTGCTTTTCAATAAAATCTTTTTCTCGTACGATGCGACTTAGCTCTGCCTGCCCTTCGGCGAGTTGTTTTTTCAGGGTTGTTGTTTCATCTTTTTGGCTACTTTGCTGAAGTCTCGCTAACTCTTGCTCTAGTGAGTCGACACTCATTTTGTATTGGGTGATATCTTGCTCGGCCGCGCTTAGTTTTTCGGTGAGTTGTTGGCATTCAATGCCGACGGCTTCGGCGTGAGCTTCCATTTGCGCTTGCTCTTCGGCGCTGGTAGTGGATTTGTTGACCGCTTCATCTAATAATTTTTTTAATTTATCTTCTTGTTCATTTGCTTCTTTACTGAAGTTATCAAACTTTAAGTAACTCTCGTTTAGTGCCGCTGTCATTTCATCGATTATTTCACCTGATTCCGTGGCTTGTTGTTTCAAGAGGGTGATGTGCTCAGTGATATTTTGGTAGGTACCTTTCGTTTCAGCAGGCAGCTCTGAAATGTCGGCGATTTGCTTTATTAGCTTTATTTGCGCTTGGTAAATTTGATTGAGCTTGTCGATTTTTAATTGGCTTTGTTTTAACGCATTCAATAATTCTTGTGATTCCGGGGCATTGCTTTTTTCTTTTAGCGCTTGAGAGAGCTTGGCGATAGTTAGTTGGGCCTGCGCTAGCTGTTCTTGTAATAGCTTTTTACCTTGCTTTTGCCAATAGAATAGCCCTCCTAACACAATGAGAAAAAACAGCGCCATTTCAATTACAAAAATGGTCATAAAGTGGTCATCATGCATTGTGCTACTCTTGAATAATGAGAAATATTTACCTTACTTAGCATAATGCAAAAATCGAACTTTGGCCGATTTGGAGCGTTTCAATATGCAACAAGCTGATTTTGATCAGACAGTAAGCGCTCTTTGGCAGCATTTCTGTCCGGTCGTGTTGGCTCGTTTTGAGCTCGCTAAGCATCAAAAATATTTAAATCATTTTGATCAGTTTGTCAGTGTCACGTTCCAGCCTAGTCAGCAAGCTGTGCTCTTAGCGGCTGGTCAGCAAGCGACACAGTCCTTAGCAGACGCGATGTTTGATTTGGCTGGTGAGCCTGCCAGTCAAGTTCAGCTTGATGACGCCTTAGGTGAGATGGTTAATATTATCGCTGGGCATCTGAAAACAGCACTGGCGCTAAATGATGAAATGACGTTGCCAAATAAAATATGGCCACCAATGAATGTTGCTGAACTGATTATGCAAAGGGGCTCACTTGGCTGTTTGTTATTCATTGGTAATACGCCCGTTTATGTGATGCTAGTAAAGGACGCTAGAGCGCTTCGCTCAGCTGCAGGAGATATTGAATGAAAATACTGATTGTAGATGACAGTAAGGCAATGCAAGCCATTGTTAAGCGCTCATTGAAGGCTTGCGGTTACGGCGGTTGTGATACTCAGTTAGCGTCAGATGGTGCTGAGGCGTTAACAATTATTAAGCAGTGGCAACCTGATATTGTGTTATCTGATTGGTATATGCCAAAAATGACGGGACTTGAGCTGCTTCAGGCCGTGAAAGAGCAGGGAATTAAGGTCAAAATAGGCTTTGTTACTTCTGAAACTGCTAAGGTGAAATTAAAGCAAGCCCTTGCCGCTGGTGCGGAGTTTGTTTTAAGCAAACCGTTTGAAGATGAAGCCTTGCATCAAGCCATGTTACCGCTGCTGGATGAAAATGATGACGGCGATACAGAGGTGGTTAAAGCTAGCGCTTCGGCTTGTTTATCTCAAGAAATTCAAGATCGGATCCTATTACCGAGAGTGAACGCTATCGACACTGTTTTTAATGCTTTTTCGGTGAAAGAGTTGTTATTAGAGGCGGTGCCGGGCAGTGCATTTCACGGGCGCTGGTTACCCTGTTTTTTGGCTATGTTTGTTGATGGCGCAAAAAAGGTGCGCGCCGTAGCGGTCATTGACTTTGCGGGTTTAGTGATTCTTGGTGCCGGTATGGATGGTTTAGAGGATGCTCAAACCCACGAAATTATAAAGAAAAAATCGGTGCCTAAAGCCATGATGGCTAATGTAAACCAAGTCTTTAAGGTGTTAGGTGCGAGTATGGTTGAGCAAAAAACAGGATGCTGCCTGACCTTACAAAGTGTTAATTTTGCCGCGAAATCTATGCCTAAATTGGAAAAAATGTTCAATAAACCCAACTCGGAACGGGTGGATGTGGAGCTAGCCGTACTTGGCTATGGGCAAGGTTATTTAACCTTGGTTTGTTCTTAGATGTGGTAATACTTAACCTCAGTTTTGCTTATCCAAAGCTCGGGTTACTTAACTGCAAAAACGATCCCGCCATTGATAAAAAGGAGGAGTATTCTGGCCATGGCGCCTTAGAAATTGCGACAGGTGAAAATCTTAAAGGTCAATTTAAAGTCAATTCACCTTTTTATAAGTTCACTTTTTTTAATAAGTTATACCGTTTTCTACTTCTATGTATGGTCAAATTTATTGTGTTAATATACATTGTTATTGTTAATCATTCTTATTTTGATTTATAATTTGTTTAATTTCTCAGCAAGTTTGATAAGTAGGGCTCTCATCGTGTATATCTGCATTTGTAAAGGGATCACAGATAAAACCATTCGCGAGGCGGTTGCCACGGGAAAGAGCTTTAGCGCTCTCAAACGCGAGCTAGGTTTATCTGCACAATGTGGCGTTTGCGTGGCGGATGCCATTTCTTTGATTAAAAAAGAACAATTGCAATATCAAGGTCAGGCTTATGCTGCTAATGTTCGCGCTGCCCACGATCAAAGTATTGCGATTAAGCAGGTAGCATAAAAACGAGCGCAAGGCTCGTTTTTAAGATGCATTCATCGCAGTATTACTGATTCACTTTACGACCTCTTAATAGACGCCCGAAGAACAAAATGCGATGAACTCCCAATCACCCCAAGCGCCTGACTTTATTGGATCTGAGGCTTGTGTCCACCATTTTGCGCGGTATTTCCCCGCTTGTGAGATAACAATATCGCCACGTTTATATACCTTCTCAACATCCCAAACAGCTGCCCCGGCACAGTTTCCTGATGCATCCGATGATGATGAAAGCCAACTTGTGGTCATTTCTGGCCAATTCCCTAGCGATGCGACACTTTCATGGGGTGGCAGAACATTATCTTTTTCTTGCTCTGTCCAGTGTCTAGACTGTGCTTGATGGCAAGCTTGGCAAGTAATCGTGTCAGGTCCCCATTTATGCTCTTTCGATAAGAAGTTTACTGGGTCATCATCTGGGTTTGCGTTGGAATAAAGCTCAGACATTTCATTCATATTGCTCATTCGGTAGTCCCAAGCTTCCTGCCCCAAATCCCAAAAGTCGTAACTTAAGAAAGGGGCATACTTCCAAGCAAGAAACATATTGGCAGTATCAAAGTCACCTAGTTTAATGAGGTAATCAACAGCCCCTAAAGTAAACCCTATTTGGTTGAAAGATATTCTGGGCCGATCAGGGCAAGAGCGCAAGCCTGCCACTTCTTGGCAATGAGTGAAACCCGAGAACCAAGCTTGCCAGCCCTCTAATAAATGTTCCGGCTCATCAAAGAACATCAAGCCAACACTAAGGCTGTGGAAAGCGGCATTATGCTCCAACCATAGATCGTGTTCTTCATCGAGGGTCGCAATGGCTTGTTCATCACCATGTAATTTCGCTATCCAGCGCCGTGCAGGAATTGACCAGCCGCCTAAAATGGAAGCCAACCGTAGTCGCTCATTATTGTCTGGATCTATTTCCCAACGCTGCTCTAAGTCTTCAGCCATTAACAGCGATAGACTTGCAAAGTAACTACTAAAAACAAAGCCTTGAAGAATCACAGGATCATCATAATTGGCTTCGCCGCCAATCCAAATATTTGCCGCGGTTAAATAAGCTACCGTCATTGCATTATTGGGTGATTCGATAAAGTCAGCAAAGAGAGCATCAATGGCTTGATAGCGATTTGATTCGACGTAGTTAAAGCTGTTGATGAAGTCATCGTGAGAGGGTGATGATTCGGTTGTAATATCACCAGACTCAATTATTAGGTGGTGTAATTTCTCTGCGATGATTGAACGCGCTTTTTCTGCCCAGAGCACTTTCTGATCGGATAATTCAATCACACGAGATAGATAATATTGAGCTAATATATTTCGTTTCACTGCCTCAACAGTCAAACCCTGTTGTTTAAGGTAGATTGACAAATGATACATTGATAAATAACGCGCTAACTCCAGACTGTTTACATTGTCGAGATAAGCTGCGGTGAGAGAGGCCTCAAAATCCGAAAGGCCAGAGTCCGCTTCATTGGGAAACTGGGGATCCCACGGGCCAGGAATATAGCTTGATGGTGCTTGTGTTATGCCAAGGTTCAATGATTCCACGTATTTAATTGTCGAGGAAAAATCACCATAGGGTATGGTTAATTGACCATTGAAATGAAAATCATCATAACTATTTTCTTTTAACGGAACACTGGCGAAAGCAGCTGATACTGACAGTGATAATACACTGGCAGCCATTGCCATTTTTATACTCATATTTATCATCCTTGATTGTTATTTTATTGTGAATAAACCCATTTTCTACAGGCTTTTAGGAACTATGGTTCCATATCATTTTTAGCTGAATTTAACGAAGTAAAGCTCTCCTCATTAACGAATAAAATGTTTGGGAGTGTGATTCACCTACTAGATCTGCTGTTAGGATGGTGTAGCGATGATTTGCAACACCAAGCCGTATCGTCTCGCTCGCTACCTTTGGGTGTAGCAAGCTGTGCACCATTGAAGAAGATCAAAGTTATGCCACTAAGCGTTTGGGGTTTATAACGGTGAACGACCTTACCTTGCTGACGATGGTAAGCCACTATTAATATGTAAAGCAAATGTTTGTAAAAAATTAATCATTTGCTTGGTTTGTGTTAATAAATTTATTTTTATTTGTTGCTTATATAGCTATTGGCAGAGGTGGATTACCGATTACAGGCTGTATTTATCTGCATTGGTAATGGGAGTGTTGATAAGCGATTCGTGAAGTTGTGCTCTCGGGGGGGGGGATCATTGGTTATTTTTCCAAGCTAGGCGCATCGTAGTGTGGTGTATGATGATGTCACGGCTTTGATTAAGTAATAGCAGTTGTAGCATTAAGTAAGCATCGTTCACTCTACCGCAGTGGTGAGTTAATTCATTGCCATTAAACAAAGTGATATAAAAACGGGCCCAAAGTGAGCCCATTTATAGTGTCTATCGGTTAGAGTTGAGTGTTTATGACGCAGCAGAAATTTGGCTAAACCATAAGTAAGTGCCTGCTAACCCAGTAAGTTAGTTACTGCATTTTTCTCATTCTCTTCTTTTTCTTTCTGCGCCCTCACGCTCGCCTCTAGTAGCGTTTCAGCCTTACTTTGATCTGAGCTTACTTGTGCGTAATCAGCGTCTTCTATGCGCGAACGTGCCGCACTCTGATTCTCAAATGCACTGCTGAGTTGTCGTTGGTAAGAATCAGATGCATTGATTTGTGCGCCTAAGTCACTTTGTGATGATAACAACTGTTCTTGCGCAGCTTGCCCTGTTGCTAAATTTGCATCAACGCTTTGTGTAGTGACATTGATAGTGTCTAAGCCAAGGCTACTCGCATTATCTATTCCACTCACAAGTTCATTTATTTCAGACTGAATGGCACCTAGCTCATTTGCACCGTTAATACCATTACCACTGGCAACAACCAGCTCGTTGATCCTTTGTACAGAAGCAGATGAGTTTTGTAAGCCACTGCTTTCGGTACTGGCGAGAGATTGGTTGTAAGTTTCATTAGCATTGAGCTGGGCGGACTGATTAATTTGCGAGGTAAGCCGCTGACCAATAGAAAAGCCGGCAGCATCATCTGCGGCTGAATTTATTCGTTTACCGCTGGCGAGTTTTTCATTTTCTTCTTCTTCCTTTTTCTTTTGTTGTGAAATGAGATTAGAAGATTGAAATGATGACGTTGAACCTATTTGCATATCGCCCCCAAGAAAACACTATTATGCTTAAATTATAATCGTTTTTTGCGGAGATTGCTGAAGAAAATTGCTTCCTGCCACAGTTGTAGCAGGAAGGGGAATTGATTCAAAGACTAACGAGGAATACGATGCCAAGCGTGTGGTTTTCCAGATGAAAACAGTACCACGCCTGTGCTGTTATCAACATTGCTACTGGCTAGCCCTTTGGTATTACCTGGATAGCTGACACCATTGTAATATAAACTGCGCCAGCTGCCTGATACTTGGCTGTATAGGGTTAACCAATCATATTGCGCTGTTTTACCAACTACGATGGGCGATGCAACATTTTCGGTTCGACTCAGGAATTGATAGCCTTTAGCCGTTCCTTGAAATACTAATAGAACACATCCCTGTTTACTGCACCAATTAAGCTGCACGATGGCATCATCGATACCATCACCATTTAAGTCGTACTTAACAGAGCTGAACTTAGTGTTACCCGGATTGGTACGATGATAACGGAAGTATTCTGCTACTGCTTGTTGCACTGAGCTATCTAGCCCCGTTGGGTTGATGTTGGCTGCGTTAAACTGGCGTTGCTTAGGTTGCGCTTGTGGCATTAATGCTAAGGTTTGGCCACCAGACATCTTATCTAGTTGAAAAGCATTATTTTGATAGTAAGTCACCGTGCCAGAGTTATTGGTTTGGTTGGCGATTAATGCTAAACCATCACGGCTAAAGATAATTTCTTTGGCGATGGGTTTGCCTGACGACTGGGTTAAAAATAAAGACACTTCGGCCGGGTTATTTGATTTCCAAAAGCCCGATTCGGTTTTTTTTCCTTGCTGAGTTTGGGTGATAAGAGTTGCGGAATAGTCATCATTTAGCGCTAAGTCTAAAATGGTTTGTCCGTAATGTAATTTGTTGCCCATGTAGTTACCAATGATGGTTTCATCTACTTCAGGCCAAGCTGGCTCGGCGCATCCCTGGTACTTGTCCCATGCGGCAGTGGCTTTCGCTTGGTAGCCCCAATATACGCGACCATTGTTACTGTAACAGTGGCCAGGGTTTATATTGAGCTGTAATAAAAAGCCATTTTTACCTACTGCGGTGATGTTATTACGCTGCGTGGTTTCAAACTTAGAGAGATTGATATCGTACTTTTGACTACTCGATTGAGTGGTAAAGGTTAAACTTTGTCCTGCGACTAATGCATTCCAATAGGGCGCATCACCTTGAGCTTTAAAATGAAATCCTGTCACCGCTTTCGTGCATTGGGGAGATGTTTTACTCAGCGCCATGTGGTGAACACGATCAACTCTAATCGAAGCATCGGTTTGGTTTGCAGAAGGGACGATTTCTCCGGCAAATTCTATATAAGTGGGCTCAAAGGCTTTCGGTGAGATCTTGTTATAGATCATCTTTAGTTCTTCGCCGTAGGTGAGTGGAAAAGAATCTTTAAAACCGCAAGGGGTAAACCATGCCTCTCCTTCACCTAAAGCAAGTTGGCCTCTGAAATTGGTTTCCAATACTTGGCTGAAAGGGACGCGTTCAGGCATCGCCGTTTCAACGGTGACGGGAGCCGGAGGTGTTGACTTTGGCGTCTGCGCACATGACCAAAGCATAGGTAGAGAGATCAAACTGATCAATGAGATAGCTTTCATTGTGGGTCCCTTTAGCCAATCCATTTGTTGTTAGTATAATGTGTAGATTGTAGCAAAGTCATGCTCAGGCTAATTTCATAATTTGCGCCATTTTTGTGCGCTAGAGCAAAGACTGAAAATTTTGCTGTATATAACGCGATATTAGTTGCTGCTAAATGGCTGATGTAAGCCAAGTTCCGTTTTAGCAGCGTTCAGTTGAGTAAGAAAAAATCCAATACCCAGTTAACTGATGGCACGCGATATTTGTCTCTTTCAATTAAGAGTTCATGTTTTGCATGACCGATAATAATGGGCTCTTCATCAACGCAAGGGCGACCGGCTTTTAATAAGTTGGCACAAAACTGGTTTTGTCCTTGGGGATTGACGACCTTGTCATCCGAGGCTTGCAGTACGAGCAGAGGAGTGATTATTTTATCGGCATTTTCAATGATATATCCCGTCGATAAAATAGCCTGATTAAGCCACTGATGGGTAACGCCGCCTAAACGTATTTCTGGGTGGGCTTGGTATATTTGCCGGAAGTAATGATAGCGAGCAGGGCTTTGCGTTAGGTCGTTTTCCTCGAAAGGCACCGGGTGGTAACCCCCTTGACCGGGCGCAAACTGGGCTGGTCGACGCATCATGGTATTGGATTTTATCGCGGCATTAGTGATTGATAGCGCCATTTTGGGGCTAAAGGGGCCTAAGTTAATGTCAAACATAGGGCTACAGAAAGCCGCTTTATCGAAGCGTTGGTGATGATCCATTAAATACAAAGCACTGATAGCGCAGCCCATTGAATGTGCGATGAGAAAACTGTTGCTATAGCGTGTTAAGTCGAGCTCTTGGTCAACCCAATAGGCAAAGTCGGTAACGTAATCGGAAAACTGTAACACATGGCCTTGTTCGCTATTGGGGGTCATGCGTCCCGATAGTCCTTGGCCACGATGGTCGATAATGTAAATATCAAAACCAAGCTGTGATAAATCATAGCTAAGTTCCTGATACTTTAAATAGCTTTCAATCCGACCCGGCGCGATGATAATGGCTTGCTGATGCTCAGGTTTAACCACTTGTACATAACGAATAATAACGCCATCAACGCCGATAAACTCATTAGCATGACTATATTTTTGCCAAAATGGGCCAATATGACTGGCATATTTGTCAGGGAGCTCCGATTCTAAGGTGAGGCTGTATTTATTGTTAAAGGCCAAGGTAATTCTTCAGCTGTAATCATGACTTATAGGTGATAAGTTTACGTCAGTTTTAGTTTATTCCCAAGCCACCTCAATATGTTAAATAAGCATCTTGAAGTTGTACCAATCATAAAATCTAAGTTAGGGGTTCTTTTTGCCACAGTCAGCTTACTTTTTACCTGCATTGTCAGCCCTGTTTTGGTCGGGCAATTTCGTGTTTGCGCGCTATGTCTCCAGTGACATTCCCCCCATTGCACTGGCTTATTGGCGCTGGACCCTGGCAATGTGCCTGATACTGCCTTTTGCCATTAAGCCCATTTGGCAGCAGCGGGCTATTTTTAAAGCCCACTTTTGGCCTTTATTTTTACTGTCGACGGTGGGCGTTGCGGGGTTTAATACTTGTGTTTATTTAGGCCTGCAAACCACGACGGCGACTAATGGCTTGTTAATTAACTCCATGATCCCGATTTTAATTATTCTATGTTCGCTATTACTGGGAATGAAGATTCAGCTTAAGCAAGGTTTAGGTGTGTTGATCTCTTTAATGGGGGTGATCTTTTTAGTGTGCCATGGCGAGCTAAGCCGTTTGCTTAACCTAACGGTGAATACTGGCGATCTTTGGGTGCTTTTGGCGACGTTACTATGGGCGATTTATTCTATTGGCTTAAAGGTGAAACCGGCAGAGCTGTCGGCGGTCGCTTTTTTAGGCTTTAGTATTACCGTGGGCAGTGCTGTGCTTAGCCCTTTGTATTGGTTCAACTTAACATCCGAAGCAAATTGGCATTTTAGTTTGGAAAATGGCGTGGCAATAGGGTATACCGCTATTTTTGCGTCATTAGTGGCTTACTTTTGTTGGAATCAAGGCGTAAAATTGATCGGTGCAAGTACCGCTGGGCAATTTATCCACTTAATGCCGGTATTTGGTAGTGCCCTTGCTGTGTTGTTTATAGGTGAACAACTGGCGTGGTTTCAGTTAATCGGTGCGCTAGCGATTGGCTCTGGGATCTTGTTGTCCTTGAAGAGCAAGGCGCGTAGTTAAATTTAATTGGTTGGGCTTATTGGCCGTATTACAAATCAGTTAGCTTCGATAAAAAAGAGAGCAATAAATGACATTAGAAGTATGGTTGGCCTATTTAATTGCAGGCATTATTTTGAGTGTTTCGCCCGGCGCCGGTGCGGTGAATACCATGTCTAACGGTATGAATTATGGCTTTAAGCGCGCATTGGTGTCGATTGTTGGCTTGCAGGTTGGGCTTATTTTATTGTTCGTATTGGTGGCCATAGGGCTAGGGGCGTTAGTTGCGCAATCAGCGCTGGCGTTTAATATTATTAAGTGGGTTGGTGTGGGTTACTTAATTTATTTAGGCGTCATGAAATTTAGAGAGCAAGGTGCGATGGACGTGGCGCAAGTGAGCACTAAGCCAATGCCGTTATCTAAATTATTTAGTCATGCTTTATTGGTGAATGTGACTAATCCGAAAAGCATCGTATTTTTAGTGGCGCTATTGCCGCAATTTATCGATCCTAATGCGGCACAAGCGCCACAGTTTTTGATTCTTGGCACCACCTCAGTGCTGGTGGATATGGTGGTAATGGTTGGTTATGCCTTGTTAGCAACGCGCCTTGCCTTTTTTATCCGTAGTGAGCGACATATGCGCTTACAGAATCGGATTTTTGGTGGCATGTTTATTGGGGCAGGTTCGCTTTTAGCGGTGGCAAGTCACAAATAGTGTTTTTTATCAATTGAAGCGGGAAGCCAAGGCTTCCCTTTTTTGTGTTTGTTGCTATCGTTTCTGTTCTATTTTTAGGAATGAATGCAATGAGAAAGAATGTTTCCCCCATTTTAGCCCAGCTTAATCAAGTGATTTTAGGCAAAGAAGCGCAAGTTGAGTTGGCGTTGGTTTGTCTCCTTGCGGGTGGGCACTTATTAATAGAAGACTTACCCGGCATGGGTAAAACGACCTTGGCTCAAGGCTTGGCGACGACCTTAGGGCTAAGTTATCACCGGGTGCAATTTACCAGTGACATGCTGCCGGCGGATATTTTGGGGGTGTCAATTTTTGATCCGCAAAAGCAAGCGTTCCATTTCCATAAAGGCCCTATCTTTAACCAAGTATTACTTGCCGATGAAATAAACCGTGCTAGCCCGAAAACCCAAAGTGCTTTACTAGAAGCGATGGCGGAGCATCAAATCAGCATCGACAGTGAGACATACTCATTACCGAAGCCATTTTTTGTCATTGCGACGCAAAACCCACTTGATCAAGCTGGCACCTTTCCTTTACCCGAGTCGCAACTAGATCGCTTTATGATGCGTATTGAATTGGGCTTTCCTAACATGGAAGCTGAGTTAGCGATGCTGCAAGGAAAGCAGTTTAATCAAGTATCACAGGTAATCGATACTGCAGAGCTCATATCGATGCAAGCACAGGTGCGAGAGGTTTCTGCCAGTGCGTCAGTACTTAATTATTTGTTACGCTTAGTGGCAGAGAGTCGCTATAACGCTACTTACCCTAATCCATTATCGCCACGTTGCAGCAAAACCTTGTTGCAAGCCGCGAAAGCCAAGGCGTGGGTGGCAGGGCGTGATTATGTGTTACCTGATGATGTACAAGCGGTGTTTCCAGCGGTAACTGACCATCGCTTAGGTGTGCTTGGCGGCGCGCAAAGTAGCGGTGCGGCGTTGAGTGAAACCTTATTGCATGCCGTTGATCCACTGGCTTAAGGTGATTTAATTGACAATTCGCAAGTGGTTTAAACAGCGCTTTGATAAGTGGTTAAAAAAAAATATACCGCCTAACGGTAAGATCACCCTGACTCGAAATAATCTATTTATTTTGCCGACTTGGTTTGGTGCTGCGTATTTAGTGACGTGTTTTACGCTGTTTTTATTGGGCACTAACTATCAGAATAACCTGATATTGTTCTTGTCTTTTTTACTGTCGAGCATTTTTGTTAGTTGTTTGTTAGCCAGTCACAAGAATATGTCGGGATTAACCCTCAATGCTGCCAGCCCAGAGCCACAGTTTGCTGAGCAATACATCGCCTTTCCATTAAAGATTGAACACCGCCCAGAGCAAGGGCAGTTTATTTTCGCTTTTCAACAAGATGGTGACGGACTAGATGCACTGATTAAAGACCAGCAGGTGTTGATTTATCGTCAGGCGTTACGTCGCGGTTACTTTAATCCAGGACGGTTGACGATTTCTAGTGTGTTTCCCCTCGGACTGTTTCGTGTGTGGACTCATGTTGATCTGAATTGGCAAGGCTTGGTTTATCCCAAGCCCATTGAAAGCGCGGTCGTGCTAGACAGTGATGGCGCGGATAAGCAAACAGATTTAGGTCGCAGTCGCACTCAAGCTGGATTTGATGAGTTTGCCGGGTTAAAAACCTATCAAATCGGGGAGTCGTTAAAGTCGGTCGCTTGGAAGCAGTTAGCCCAAGGCCGAGGCTGGCACAGTAAAGCGTTTGAACAAGCCCAGGGCAGTGCGGTTTGGCTAAACCTTAATGCCCAAACCGGGCGCGATTTAGAAACTAAACTCGGCCAACTTACCGCTCAGGTTTTAACTTTGGACGAACAAAATGCACTATATGGCCTGCGCTTGGGGACTCAGGAGATAGCACCGGCACAGGGGGCGCAGCAGCGCCTGACTTGTCTCGCTGCATTAGCGACTTATGGCATCAATAGGGCGGTGGTGTAATGGAGTTGTTTTTTAAGCGGCATCACCTGCTGCTAATTTTACTTTGTTATTTGGCCACGACTTTATCGTTATCAAGCCAAATTCATTGGCTGGTTTTTGTCTTGGCGGTGGCCTGTATTGGTTGGCGCGTGGGGATTTATTTTGGCCGTTTAGCCGCGCCATCGGTGATGGTTAATCGCGTTGCTGCCTTACTTGGTGCGGGTGTGTTGATGAGCGTGGTGTTCAGCCAAGGCTTGTTTAGTGCCATGATGCATTTGATTGTGTTGGGCTACACCTTGAAGTTTTTGGAGTTGAGCGCACGGCGGGATATTAATGTCTTTGTTTGTACAGGCATGGTGCTAATAGCGGTATTCTTTGTTTTTGAAACATCTGTAATGATGGCGCTATGGGGTGTGTTGCTCTCTGTTTTGCATTTAGGGTTAGCACTCAGTTTGTATGCAGAGCACCTCACGGCCAAAGCGCAAACCCGTTATTTAACTAAGCTGGTATTGATTAGTTTACCCTTGGCGCTAATGCTGTTTGTGCTACTGCCGCGTTTACCGCCGATGTGGAAATTGCCATTACAAAATCAAGCCACTACTGGGCTTTCTGAAACGGTAAACCCGGGCGATATTGCTGAGTTAAGTCGCTCTAGTGCTCTTGCTTTTCGCGCTAGCTTTGCGCAAGGCGTACCACCTGCCAATGAGCGTTATTGGCGGGTGATGACCATGGATCAGTATGTGCAGGGCCAATGGTCGCAAAGTGAGTCGATAAAAAGTGCGGTGCGATTGGCAGAGAGAGGCAGTCGTTTTAATGTTGAAGTCGCAGGCGCGGCGCAATCTTATGAACTGATCCTTGAGCCGAGTTTTCAAACTTGGTTACCTAGCCTAGCGGTGAGTAATGGCCAAAATAATCGCGCTAACCTGCTATTTAATTATACCTTACGCAATGAAATTCCGATTACGCAACGCAGCATGCTGCGTTTTAGCTATTTTCCCGATACGCCAATACGTTATTTAGATCTGACCATGCGGCAGCAAAATTTGCTATTACCAGAATCGGGTAATGAGCAAACGCGGGCTTGGGCTGCGCAGTTAAAACAAGAGAACCTTTCGCCACAACAGCAAATAAGCCGAGTTTTACAACGTTATGCCGGTGAAAACTTCCGTTACACCTTACGGCCACCGCCATTAGGACAAGAGCAAATTGATGGTTTTCTATTTGGCTCGCAAGCGGGATTTTGCGTGCACTATGCCAGTAGTTTTGTTTACATCATGCGTTTACTTGAGTTACCTGCACGAATGGTAACAGGTTACCAAGGCGGGGAGTGGGACGAAGACGGTGGCTTTTTGACCGTGCGCCAATATGACGCTCATGCTTGGGCGGAAGTTTACCTGGATGGCCAATGGCAGCGTTTTGATCCCACTGCTTTTGTGGCACCCGATCGAGTTGAACGAGGCCTTGAATCAGCACTGCCTGATGAATTTTTAGCGGGCGATTTAAGTTTGATGAAGTTTAGAAACAATGCATTAGTTAACCAGCTTTATTTGACCATGGCGAAATTTGATTATGTGTGGGCAGTTTGGGTACTTAATTATGATAATCAAAAGCAGTTTGATCTGATCAACCGTTGGTTTGGCGACGTTGATTTTTTTGGGCAAATTTGGCTGTTTGTTGGCTTTTTTATCTCCATTATTGTCTTGATGATACTGTGGAGTTTAAAACCATGGCAACGGCCTATTTTAGCCCGTGAAGACAAGCTGTTTTTGATGCTTCACCAAATATTTCAAAAGCAAGGTTTGGAGCGTTTACCGGGCGAGACGGTGACAGATTTTTGTCATCGTATGGCCTTGGTTGTGCCAGCAAGTGAAGCTTATGTGATTAACTTTTCACGGGTTTACAATCGAGTAAAGTATGCCGAACAAGCTAATAGTCAGAATGAAAAAGATTACCTGAAATTATCTTTGCTGCTAAAGCAGCTTCGTCGCCATGGAAAGTAGTGTATCGCGGATTTGTTTTGTACTAAATCCGCCATTTTCAGTAGAATGCAGCACATTTGTTGCAATAGGCCAAGCCAATGTCTGAACCGTTATATTTGTCTAATGATGCGTTAATGCATGCCGTTCGAGAAGTTTTTCAAGTTGAATCTGATGCGCTGAGACGGCTGGCTGACACTGCTGATCAGCGTTATATTGAGGCTATTCGCTTAGTCAAACACTGCCAAGGGCGAATTGTTGTTTGTGGTATGGGTAAATCTGGCTTGATAGGCAAGAAAATTGCCGCTAGTTTTGCCTCTTTAGGCAAACCGGCTTTTTTTATGCATCCTGGTGAAGCCTTTCATGGTGACTTAGGCATGGTGCAGCCTGGTGATGTGTTGCTGCTGCTATCATATAGCGGTGAGACTGATGAGGTATTAAAAATAATCCCTTCATTGAAGCACTTCGGTAATAAGATCATTGCTATTACTGGTGGTTTAGAATCTAGCTTAGCCAAGAATGCGGATTTGGTATTAGACGCCAGTATTGAAAAAGAAGCCTGTCCGAATAATTTAGCGCCCACTACGTCAACGACGGTCGCATTAGCAATCGGTGATGCATTAGCCGCAACCTTAGCGTTGGAAACCCAATTTAGCCCGATGGACTTTGCTAAGTATCATCCCGGTGGTAGTTTGGGACGGCGTTTACTGACTCGAGTGAAAGACGTAATGCGCAGCGAACAACTGCCAACGGTTGGTGCCGACACGCCGATTACTGATGCGTTAATGGTGATGACGCAAACGCGCACTGGACTGGCTTTAGTGATGCAAGATGATGCCCTATTAGGGGTGATTACAGATGGTGATGTGCGTCGTTACTTATTGGCCGGGCATCAAGTAACATCGGGTGTTGCTCAAGATATGATGACGCGCTCGCCAAGAACCGTTGATGAGACATGTATGTTGGCAGAGGCGGAAGAGTTAATGCGCGAAAAACACATTAAATGGTTGGTGGTCACCAATGCCCAACAACGTGTGTCGGGCATTTTGGAGTGGAGTCAATAAGCGCTTAAAGTTTAAATCGGCGAACTGACTGAGTGAGTACGTTCGCTTGATTAAGTATTTCCTCACTGGCTTGTGAGGTGTGCGATGCAGCTTGATTCGAGGTTTCTGCAATATCACGAATATTGACAATATTGCGGTTGACCTCAGCAGCAACGGTACTTTGCTCCTCGATTGCAGCGGCAATTTGTGTGCTTGTGTCAGAAATGTTAGTTACGTCGCGCGTAATTTGCTCGAGTAACTCACCCGCTAATTCTGCTTGTTCGGTACTTTCTTGGCCTTGACCATGACAGTTTTTAATCAGGTCGACAATGCTGCTTGTTTTGCCTTGCAATGAAGAAATGATATTACTGATTTCTTGAGTCGAATTTTGAGTACGTTGCGCTAAGCTGCGCACTTCATCTGCCACTACCGCAAAGCCGCGCCCTTGCTCTCCGGCGCGTGCCGCTTCAATTGCCGCATTCAATGCCAGTAGGTTGGTTTGTTCGGCAATGCCGCGTATTACTTCTAATACTTGGCCGATAGTTTGACTCTCTTGTTCTAGCTCCTCTACTGCTTTTGATGAAAGAGTGAGGCTGTTTGCCAAGTTGTTTATTTTCTCTATGGTTTGGCCCACACTTTGGCGTCCCTTAATAGCATTATTATTCGTATCGCCGGCGCGATGAGCTGCGGCTTCTGTATTCCTTGCTATATCGTCAATGGTGCTACCCATTTCGGTAACCGCAGTAGCAACCATGTCTGTTTCATGTAGTTGGTTGGCTATGCCTTGGCGAGTTTCTGATGCATTGAGGGAAAGCTCTTCAGCGGCACTGGATAAAGTATCCACGGCGTGGTTAACATCTTGAATTAGGTCCTGAAAAGTGGCGAGCATTTCATCGAAATTTTTCCCGACATTGGCTATTTCATCACTGCCTATAATATGCGCTCTTTTGCTTAAATCTTTGTTGTGGTTGATGTCGCTCATGGTGTCTGATAGACGGGTTAGGGGGGCCAGTATGCTGCGCGAAAGTATGATGCTAAAGGCAATAATGGCGAGAATAATTACGGCAAAAATTAATATGGCTTGATTTTTGGTCGCGGCAATGGATTTAGTGATTATACTATTGATTTGTTTTTCTACTGTATCGAGGGCATCTTCCGTTTGGTGGATGGTTGCTCTTAACTCACCTAGCAATCCCTCGTTAGCATTAAGACCTATTGCCTGCTCTTGCTTAACATAATCATTAAACCTTGCGTGATAGTCGATCAGGCTTTGCTTCGCTTCCCCCTGATTGGCCTCAATCATAGTCGCGATTAGCTTGTTAAAGCGATCTAGGTATTTTAGGTCGAGGCGTAACATGAAATCTTTTTCAAAGCGTCTTAGCATTAGGTAGTTGGCTAGAGACTCAAAATCACTGACGTTCTTATAAAACTGCTCGGCGGCATGGGCACTGTCGCGAAGGGCGCCATTTAAGCCTGATTCATGGTCTAAACCTGCACTCACTTGTAAGGTAACAAGTTGGTTAAACAACACCTGATATTGTTCCATGGCATCTATGGTGGTGTTGATCTCGGCGCTGGGCAAGTTGTTTTCTTGATAGAACGTGCGCATAGCGGCTAAGTTTTTGCTGGTTTTTGTAAAGTCATCATTAAATTTTTGTTGGTACTTAAGGTCATTGCGCGATAAGAAGTCTTTTTCGTGGCGGCGTAACATTAACATGTCGGTTTTAATCGATTCGGCGACTAAAGCCGTGTCGGAAAGTTTTTCTAGCTCGCTGGTTTTAATAATCAACAAGGAGAATAGCAAAAGTAAACCAATCGTGATCACTATGCTATTGGCGATGAATTTATGTTTAATTAACATGCAAATCCCATTGCGTTGTTAGGCCTGTTACAATTGTAGCCGTGTTTTTAAAAGGGGAAAGAATCAAGATGGTAAAATTACTTTGATACTTAATTAACCGTTTTGTCACAAATTGAATTGCTTCACCGCGTTGTGTAACACGGTTGCTTGCTCCAGCACTTTATCACTGGCGTGAACGCTGCTGAGAGCTGAGGCGCTATTGTGCTCGGCACTGTCTTTAATATTGATGATATTCCGATTAACTTCTGCTGATACTAAGCTTTGCTCTTCAATCGCGGCGGCTACTTGGATACTCATATCTGAAATGTGGCTGACATCTTTGGTTATTTGAGTCAGTAATTCGCCGGCTTGTTTCGCTTGCTCGGCACTGTCTTTACCTTGTTGATGACAAGAGTTGATCAGATCGACAATACTTTGCGTGCGTTGTTGCAATGAATCAATAATCTGACTTATTTCAAGGGTTGAATTGTGGGTGCGCATGGCTAAACTGCGTACTTCATCTGCGACAACGGCAAAGCCACGTCCTTGCTCTCCTGCTCTTGCTGCTTCAATTGCCGCGTTAAGCGCGAGCAGGTTCGTTTGTTCGGCGATGCTTTTAATTACATCTAGCACTTGGTCGATGGTCTGGCTTTCTTCTGCGAGTACTGAAACCGCCTGTGAAGAGTTATTAAGCGCTGCGGATAACTGCTCTATCTTATTTATTGTTTCTTCAACACTTTGCATACCCTGTAAGGCATTGTGATTGGTTTGCTCTGCTACTTGTGCGGCCATTTCGGTATTCTGGGCAATCTCTTCTATGGTTGAGCCCATTTCGGTAACGGCTGTAGCGACTTGATCGGTTTCTTCAAGCTGCTTACTTATTTCGGCTTTATTGTTATTGGCATTAACTGATAGCTGCTCCGAAGAGTCAGACAGCTCGCTGACGGCAAGGTTGACATCTTTAATAATAGTTTGAAAATTACTCAGCATCAGGTTAACGCTTTGGCCGAGTTGGCTTAATTCATCTTTGCCAGATTGCTCCACTCTTAGGCTTAAATTGTTGCTTTGTTGAATTTTTTTAATAACGTTAACTAAGCTATCGATAGGGGTACGCACGGATCGACTGATATAAGTACTGATGCCAATCACTAGCACCATAATAGCGATGAACAACAGCAATGCTTGTTGAGTAATTTCATCAACGCGTTGTGTCAGTATTTGATTTAAGTTGAGCTCTACCGCAACCAGTACATCTTCAGTTTGCTGGATGGTTTGGCGCATTTGCCCTAATAATCCTTGACTGTGATCTAAGCCAAGTTGATTCAAGGTGGTTACGTATTGATTAAATTGCGATTGAAAGCGTGCTAATACCGCTGCATCATCGGGCATTAGCTGGGAATTAAGTGCTTGTACTTGTTGATTAAGTGCATCAGCATATTTCATATCATGGCGCTGGATAAAGTCTTTTTCACTGCGGCGTATCATTAAATATGCAGCTAGCAGCTTGTCATTATTCAGCTCGATAATGTGTTTTTCTAACTCATGGGCGGAGTCTCTTAATTTGCCATGAAGACCGCTTTTGTGGTCAAGACCTAACGTTTTATTGAGCATCACAAGTTGGTCAAAGTCTTGTTGGTATAGCTTTACTTGTTCGCTGAGCTGGTCTAATTGTGCGCTGTTTTGGTTGATGCTTTGATAGAAGCTTTGTAGCTGTTCTAAGTTGTTAATTGTTTGATGTACTTCTTGATCAAACTTATCCTGATACGTTAAATCTTGGCGCGCTAAAAAGTCTTTTTCGTGTTTGCGTAAACTTAATATATGGCTGGTTAATTGTTCGGCTTGACTAACGCGAAGGCTTAAATCTTTTAAGATTGCAGATTCTTGTAACAATAGGAGCAGTAACGCTAATAGCCCTAACCCGGTGATGAGTGTATTGGAAAGCATTTTTTGTTTGATATTCATAAGCCGAAACCTTCTAACTACATGGCATACTCAATCAACCTGGAGATGCTTGATTTCAGCAAGGGTTTACACGCGTTTAGGCAAGGCATTGATTGCAGGTAATGGTATTCCCCTTATCAAAATCAATAACGCGGCATAAACGCCTGTAAAACTTGCCTTTTGGGAGCGCCACCGTGTTTCCACTACGTTGTTACGCTAATTTAAAAGGTGCCTACATTCCTGCATTAGCGTGCCTAGTATTGAAAACACGGTGGCGCTCTGAAACATGCATCTTCAAGTTGATTGGGTATATATCTTTGCTCTGGTATTGTTAGAGCAAACTAAGGGCGTGAATATATTAGAACAGCCTGCTAAAAAACAGGCTGCTGGTGGTTTTTTAGTGAAACTTGTTAACTAAGGCTAATTAGCGGTAATTACTGTTTTTAATAGGTTATTTATCACCCACTAAATTGATTTCGTTGTCATTTATAAAGGCTATAACTGGATTATTCTGCATTACTTTTGAATAATAAATTTTTCCTGCAATTAAACCTGCGATAAAGCCGCCAATATGGGCAGACCAAGCAACGCCCTCTGAGCTGGCGACAAAGCCATAAACATTAATGCCAAGCCAAATTAAAAAATAAGCCCAAGCCGGTAATCGCGCTTGATATACGATAAACATAAAGCTTAATTTGGCTTTTTTAAACAGCATCAGATAAGCACCAAACAGGCCAGCAATTGCACCACTGGCACCGACCATTGGCGCCATTTCACCTAAATGGATAGCATAATAAGCGAGCCCTCCGACCATGCCGAAGAATAGATACAGTAGCAGGTATGTAGTTTTACCCAGTGCGTCTTCTAAGTTGTCACCGATAACATAGAGGAAGTACATATTGCCGAGGATGTGTAGCCAGCTACCATGAAGAAATTGATAACTGATAAGCGTCCACGGCGCATCAGCAAAGTATACCGGGTCCATGACTAAAGACTGAGCAAGCATGTCTTCGTCAATTACGCCTGAGAGAGTAACGAGAAAAATGAAAAAGTTCAGCACAATAAGAGATACGGTGACAATGGGAAAACGCCGCGGTTTGATGTTGTACTCTACTGGCATTTGGGTAATAAACTGGAAAATATAACTGGCAAAGTTGTTGGTTTTATTCAAATCGATCATGGCGCTTCTTAAGCGAGGTGTGCGCTCTACCTCTTTGATCTCATCTTTATCAATCCATACGCCGTTACATTGGGTACACAAATCAATCTCAACATCAAAGTTGTCTATGATTTTGAAGGTCTCTAAAGGGTGTTGGCAATCAGGGCATGAGCGGTCACTGCAGCCAACATAACCTCCAATATTACCTTTCAAGCTATGTTGCTGTTGTTGATCGGCGTAAGAGGCCTCTAATTCACCGCCTTCAAACCATAACCCCCCACACTCAGTACAAACATCCACCTCTTGATGTTGATATTGTGTTTGCTTTAATGGCTGGTTATCGCAGCATGGGCACAGCTTGTAAAAAGTTGAATTAGGCATAGTGAACCTTGTTATTTAGCTTGGTAAGAGAGCACTTGATCAACATCAACGTCGTAGCTCAGTAGCACTTGTTTGATATTTATTAAGTCTGCTTCTAGGTAAGTGAGTGTTTCTTCTCTTGCTTGTTTGGACACGGCTTCGAGTCGCTCTGTTATCAAGGAGCGGCCGAGGTATTTTTTGTCTAAACGCATCAGCAGGTCATCTACTTCGCTGTGGAAGCGCCTAACGCCTGTTAGGATTGGTGCGGGTGTTTCCATGGTACGAGGTGAAAAGCGCATCGCTTGCCATACGTACGTATCAAATTTGGGTTGATCTTTTTCGGCAAAATAAGTGTGCCCTTGGCGTAGAAAGGCAATGGTTTCATCTAGCTTATTTATGTTGTCGCTAAATTCATCTCTGAGGGAGCGGCGCAAATGATAGTTGTCTTGCAAAGTGTTAATGTCATTAAAGGTCATGGCCTGCGACATCCCCTCTTGCGAGGCTAAATAAACCCCTAGCATGGTGGCTATTAGCATAAACACTTGGCCTACCCAAAAACCGGTTTTAATTAAATCTGAGTTATCGAGCTTTTTGACCGCAGCTTTAATTGGCAGTGTTTTAGGCATATTGTTAATTCCATCGTGCTTGCTGCTTAAGGCCGGCGATTTTACAAAATAATTAGTTTTTTGTCAGCGTTAATATTGCTACTAAGGCCAAGGATTTTTTATTTATTTGATATTCATTGAAACAATGTGCTTTGATCTAGTTTATTTCCCCTATCATGCTGCTTGAGATAATGAATAGAGTAATTAAGTCACTGCTGCTGACATGCTGTACTTGGGTTATGCTGCCATCTCTTGGTTGGGGGATAGATCTGAATTGGTTATCCTATTCTAGCGTTCAGTTAGCGCGGGTGAGCCTAGATAAAAATTGTCCAAAAAATACATTACAAGGGGTTGAGCTTGAACGTAATGATGCAGGATTGGCAACATTAAAAGTCGAGTTACTGAGTTGGGACCTTGATTGTCCTGGCCAGCCTAGCGTCAGTAATAAGCAAACACCTGAGCAGACGCTAGTTGCGCTCAATCACACCCTCGCGCAGTTGAATTTGGCTGAGTGGGTAGCGCGGTTACCTTTACTCAAGGTTGATATAAAATCCTTCGCGCTATATCAAGGCGGTAAGCCGTTGGCCGCTCCTTGGCAAGTTACCGGGCAAGTAACGGAGGCGGGAGTCAGTGTTAAGCTGCTAAATAAACAAGAGCAGATCGCGCTAAATATCAACAAGCGTAACCAAGAGTTTGTTATTAATGGACTGATTTCACCCGCTTGGCTGCAATCGCCTGTGGTTAATCTTCCCGCTAATATTGCACTCGCACCTAAACTCACTTTAAACGGTAAACTGGATAATTTAACGCAGTTTTCAATTGAGTTTACTTCTTCTCTTGCCGTTACTCCGCAACTTTCAAAAGGTTTAGTGACCGCTAAAGGTCAATTAGATCTCGCTCGCCAGCAGTTAACCATTGCCGCGCTAAGTGTTAAAGCGGCCATCAAACAAGATGATTTTAGCGCCAGTGATGTCGAGTGGGTATTAACTAAGCCGGCTAACCTGTCTCTTAAAATGGCCGATTTAGCCTTTGAAATAGCGGTCAAAAAAGCACGCTGGCGCAAGCAAAAATTACCGGATTTTAGGTTAGCCAGTGAGCTCCGTTACATTCCGTTGACTAATCACTTACAGGCTAAGTTTGATTTTTCAACTTTGCAGCAAATCATCAGCGCGCAAGTAACTTTGGCTAATCAGCGCCTAAAGTGGCAAATCCTACCGAGTCAATTGACCTTAGTTGAGGCCAATAAGGCTGGCCAAGGATTAAAATATTTAGATAAAACGCAGCTTACATCGGGCACGATAGAGCTTGAAGGAGCAGGAGATTACCACCTTGGCCAGCAGGGTGGTCAGTTAGCTCTGTCCTTAACTGCATCAAATGTATCAGGTTTAGTGCAAGATTATGTGTTGCAAAACGCCTCTCTCAGCGTAGAGCAAGGCTATAAAATTGAACGAAATCAGTTTTTATCGGTCAAAGATAATAACCACTTGAGTATTGATTTACTGGATATTGGTGTCCCGCTCAGTGCGATCAACTTAGATTTTAAAGCGGATATCAATCAGCCGGAGATACGAGATTTACATGCATTTGTACTTGGTGGCGAGTTAAGCGTGCAACGTTTTAAGCCGCTCGCCTTGGGCCGCACCGATGTGAAGGTAAAAGGGGTGCAGCTATCAGGATTATTGGCTTACGGGCAATTACCCGGCGCCAGTGCAACAGGGTTGATAGATGCGAATATTCCGTTGCAAAAAGAAGCGGATGGTTTTCATATTTATAACGGTGAAATTTTTGCCCGCGCACCAGGCGGGCAAATAACCATACCTGATTCGGATGTAGTGCAAAATCTCGCGACCACCAATATCGGGGTGGAGTTTATATTTAAGGTTTTACAGGATTTACGTTATTCTGATTTAGCGGGTAAGCTTAATTATCAACCCAATGGCGAAATGGGTATTGAAGTGTTGATTAAAGGGCTTAGTCCACAGGTGAGTAAAACGCGGCCAATTGAGTTTAATTATTCGCACCAAGAAAACCTGATACAATTGTTGCGCAGTTTGCGTTTTTCCAATGAATTGGAAAGAAAAATTGAGGATAAATATTTATGATAAGGATACTGGCACCCTTGTGTTTCAGTGTGGTTTTGCTTGCGTGTACTCCTCGAGTAGAAGTCGCGGTACCAGATAAGCCGATCACGGTGAATTTGAATGTTAAAATAGATCATGAAATCCGAGTCAAGGTGGACAAAGATCTAGAACAAATCTTCAGTGATGATAGCGGACTGTTCTAAGGAGTTAATGATGAAAAAGTGGATACTACTTTTGTTTACCGCGCTAAGCTTTAATGTGATGGCGTTAGATTTACAAGAAGCTAAAGATCAAGGTCTAATCGGTGAGCGCCCTGATGGCATGATTGGTGCTGTGCAAGCATCTCCAGAAGTGAATAAGATAGTTACTAGTATTAACGCCCAGCGCGTTGATGCTTATAAAAAAATCGCGGCTAAAAATGGTATGACTACGGACCAAGTAGCGATATTGGCGGGTGAAAAAGCGCTACAAAAGACGCCATCAGGCCAGTATATTTTAAATGGCTCTGGACAATGGGTTAAAAAATAAACATTTCTTTTGCGGTTTAGCCATTTTGCAGTCATAAAACCGACTAGGGTAACCTAGTCGGTTTTTTATTTTTTGAACCATACCTAATGAAGGATGAGAACTGTGCAGCCACCTAAAGCGACGAAAAAGCCATTTTCTATTAAGCATCATCAAGATGTGCGTCAGGATGATTTTTATTGGCTACGTGACGAGCAGCGCAGTGACCCTGAAGTACTGGCGTACCTCACCGCTGAAAATCAGTATTGCGAACATCAACTTGCTCCGACAGCCGCGTTGCAGCAAACCCTTTACCAAGAAATGACCGCGAGGTTAAACCCTAGTGATCAAAGTGTGCCTTATTTTAAGCATGGCTATTGGTACCAGCAGCGGTTTGAGCCTGACTGCGAGTTCCCGTTGTTAGTGCGTAATAAACAACACTTAAGTGCGCCAGAAGAGTGCTTACTCGACTTAAATGAACAAGCCAAAGGTTTTGAATATTATGATTTGGCGGAGGCAAGGGTCAGTCCCAATCAACAATTGTTGGCGTTTTCTGAAGATACCTTAGGTCGCCGTTTGTATCAGATTAAGGTGAAGGACTTAGGCACAGGTAGGGTTGCCGATGATAGTGTTGACGGTACGTCTGGCGAAGTGGTTTGGGGAAATGATAGCCGCTATTTTTATTATGTAAAAAAGCACCCGGCTACCTTGGTTCCCTATCAGGTGTACCGTCACCAGCTAGGCGAGCCAAGTTCTCAAGATCAACTGGTTTATGAAGAAGCTGACGATAGCTTTTATATTGGCTTGCATAAAACGCGTTCGGAAAAGATGATTGTCATTGGTGTGTATGCTAGTACGACCAGTGAAGCCCTCTATTTGGATGCTAATGACGGCAATGCCCAGCCGCTATTATTTAGCGCGCGCCAGAAAAATATCGAATATGAGTTAGATCACTTTGCCGGACAATTTTTTGTTAAAACGAATGCGCTGGGCAATAATTTTGCGTTAATAGCCACTCCTGAGCAACTCGACCATTTAGTGCCATTACCTTTTGATCAGTGGCCCGTTATTGTTGGGCATCATGCCGATGTGTTATTGCAAGATTATGAGCTATTTAATGATTTTCTAGTGGTTGAAGAGCGTTGCAATGGTTTGGTGAGGCTACGCTATCGCCACTGGCAGCACCAGCAATACCAGTGTATTGAATTTAATGACCCTACCTATACCGCTTGGCTAGGGATGAATCCCGAGTCCAATAGCACTCAACTTAGGTTCTGCTATTCCAGCTTAACCACGCCAGCAAGTACCCTAGAGATTGACTTGGTCAGCGGTCAGCAAAAAACCTTGAAACAGCAGCAAGTGATGGGCGGCTTTAACGCAGAGGACTACCAAAGTGAGCGTGTTTGGGTGGACTCACGAGATGGCGTAAAAGTGCCCGTTTCCCTTGTTTATAAACGTAACTTATTTAAGCGCCATGGTAACAATCCGTTATTAGTATATGGCTACGGGGCTTATGGCTTATCAGAAGATGCGATGTTTAATGGCGATCTACTGTCGCTACTCGATCGGGGATTTGTTTATGCTATTGCCCATGTTCGCGGCGGCGAGGAACTTGGCCGACATTGGTATGAGTCAGGTAAACTAGACAATAAGCACAACAGTTTTTATGACTTTATTGATGTCACAGAGGCGTTAATTGAACAAGGTTTCGGTGAGTCAAATCGAGTTTATGCTATGGGGGGAAGTGCTGGCGGCTTATTGATGGGCGGGATTATGAACTTAGCGCCTACGCTTTATCATGGTGTGGTTGCGCAAGTACCGTTTGTTGATGTGCTGACAACGATGCTCGATGAGTCGCTACCTTTAACGACGGGTGAGTACGATGAGTGGGGCAATCCAAATCTGCATCAGGATTATCAGCGTATTAAATCTTATAGCCCATATGATCAGGTAAAAGCCCAAATTTATCCGCATTTATTGGTTATGACTGGCTTACATGATTCACAAGTTCAATATTGGGAGCCGGCTAAGTGGGTGGCTAAGCTTAGAGAGTATAAGCAAGGTGATAACTTGTTACTGCTGCATACCGATTTAGATGCAGGACATGGCGGGAAGTCGGGTCGTTTTAAGCAATATCATGATACCGCCAAGGAATACGCTTTTTTGATTTGGTTGGCTGCGCAACAGCCCTAGGCTAAATAGGCGTTTATTTCTTCATTGAGTCGCAATTGTAATGACTCAATATCGGACCAAGTTTGCTCGTTTTGTTGCTGTTTAAACGCGCTTAAGGCGCGCTCTAATGGTTTCGCGCAAACGAGACTGGCCGTGCCTTGCAGGATCATTAACTGCTGTTTTATTGCAGTGATGTTTTGGCTGCGATAAGCACCAGCAAGGGCTTCTAAATCAGCCGCAGCATGGCATAAATAGTCTTGTAGCAATTGTTGGCGCAAGGCTTGATTGCTCAGTTTAAATTCTAACACTGCAACATCTAACACGATAAAGCTCATGCTAACCCTTAACTTGATAATTCAAGTGTGTCAGGGTAGCGATTTTTTACTTAAGATGAAAGTGCCCTTAGTGGTCTGAGTAGATGAGCACTTCCACCGGCTCGAGCAATTGATGAGCATGAATATCAAAGTAGTTGACTGCTTGCTCATCGGGCTCGATATTAGAAATAATATTGGCGTGGCATTGGCCTGTTAGCATCGCGTTTAATGGCGGTCTTTGGCCTTCTAATGATTTTGAACTCTGCTCATATCTCATAGCTTCCCCTGCTATAAATTTCTCTAGGCATGGTAAGTATGCGCACCACAGATGACAGCTTTATGACGTTAAATAATCTGAACGATGGATAAGCGAAATAGTGTTTTTCCCGAAAAATCTCGGTGAATATATACCTATACGATCTGCATTTTCACCCCTGAAAACGAAATTTTGCCGTAAAAATATACGTTATTCAGCTATAACAGGCCTCAGCGGGCTGAGGTAAAGATAAAAATGGGTTGTTGTAATCCAAACTAAACTAGCGGATCTTTTGCGGTTGATTTATGCACGATTAACGGAAGTTGAACCTAGGAATATAATCGTCAAAGGTCACAATGGACGTCAATAGTTAACCGAATTATTCATGAATTGAACGGTATAGCACTGGCTTTTATCTTGTTTGGTTGTGAGATATTGGCTATTTATTATGTAGTCCAAGTGCTTTTTTTATTGATTCTTTACACACTTTAACAGCGGGCAGTCTGCTATTGGTGGGATCGTTTACAATTGTAAGCGAGATGTAAGTTAGCAGGCATGGCTTAATTGCATGGGTTATATTTTTTTGATTTTTGTTCCAGTGTATAGTTAAGTCGTTATCATGATATTTCGGGTTTAAAGTAATGTGAATGGCTAATGCGAATAGCTGATGCAGTTCTCGAGGTGGGAAACTACTTTCGATTGGAGTCTCGGAATGATTAACACCAGTTGCCTTAGGGATAAGGGTAAGGGTCAAGGAATGGCATGGAGCAGGAGTTATCACGGATGATGCGCTGTGACCCATTAGACAAAGGGCGATGTGACAGCATCGCCCTTTTTCTTTGTCTGCTGAACCCTTTATATCCTACCAAGCGTTATCTTGTCGCGTCACTAAGTTGCGCTTAAATGAAATGACTCACGGTGTCGCATTTTTATATAAAACTGAATAGTTCGCACTCGCCTGCGTGTTACATTAGCTTTGGGATTTTTAGCTATTTAAAGCGCTTTGAGTTGGCGCGATATTCAGGGATGTATGAAGTTTACCAACCGCTATATCATCTTTATTTGTCTATGCATTATCGCTTCAGCTGCGAGCGTTGTTGTGGGCGGTGCTTTTACCTTTCGTCAAATGGTGTATAAGCAGCAAGAAATTCAAATTGGCGCGGTCATTGAAGTCATCGACAAGCAGTTGGCGTCTCGCCAAGGCAGCCCAGAATTTGCCTCTTGGCTACCCAATCTGCTTCGCGCTCATGGCATTGCCAAGGTGGAAGTCGCTAATGATGATGGCATTGTCTATCGATTTAAAAGTGTGAGCGACGTTTCTGAAGATGAATTCGTGTTCTATAAATATTACCTGCAGGCACACCCTCGTTTCTATGTTGCTATTTGGGTGCAGCAGCCGTTTCGTTTACTAGATTATGGTTACAAGTCTTACTTAGGGTTGTTAATTGCATTTTTTACCGTATTCATCGGTATTATCGTGTGTATTCGTTGGCTCAAACAGCAGTTTTCTGGTGCAGAAAAGCTAGAAAAAAGAGCACGCTTAATCGCGTTAGGGCAAGTGAAAAAAAATGCTCATCGAGATTTAGAAGAGTGGCCAAGTAGTGCTGCCAAAGTGATTGATAACTTATTAGTGCAATTAAATGATGCTAAGCAAGAGCGCAGTCGCTTTGATACTTATATTCGTGCCAATGCTTTTGTGGATGATAAAACAGGGCTGGCCAATCGTTTAGCATTTGAAAATCGGCTCGATGCTGCATTGCGCGATGATAGTTCAGCGGCAGGGGCGGTGATGTTAGTTGAATTAGCGGGCTTAGGCGAGGTTAATCATGCTATTGGTGCGCTGCAAGGTGACGATATATTAATTGAAGTGGCAGGCGTGATAAAAACGTTTGGCTTACGCTTTAATGGCGCTTTTTATGCCCGTTATGCGGGGGCGCAATTTGCTTTATTGTTTCCTCAAGTATCCCTAAAAGAAACACAAGATATTGCCAATCAGCTTTGTAAAATGCTTAATAAAGTTCATTTGCCTAGTATTATTGCAGCAAATGATTTTTATTATGTTGGGGTGAGTAATTATTTTATTGGTAATAAATCCGCCCTCGTGATGGACGACGTTGATAAAGCTGTTCGTGCTGCGCGCCTAGAAGGTGCCAGTGGTTGGTATATGTTTGAGCCATCACAAGCTGCTCCCGATATGGCTAAAGGCAGTATCCGCTGGCGCTCTATTTTGCGCAATACCTTAGACAATCGTAGTATGCTATTGTTTTTACAGCCTATCTACAGTGCGGTAGATGGTCGAGAGTCAGGCCATGAAGTGATGGCGCGGCTGCGTGATGAAAAAGGCAAAATTGTTAATGCGGGTGAATTTCTACCGATGGCAGCCAAAGTTGGTATGACCATTGAGATAGACCGGGCAATGACAGAGAAAACCTTAGGTTTGTTGCGTCAGCGCGGCGAGCTTAGCTCGCCTTTAAGCTTAAATCTGTGTGCCAATACCGTTACTGAGACGAATTTTCGGCAGTGGCTACGTTATGAGTTAATGCAATTGCCAAAGCAGTTGTTAAATAAATTGATCATAGAGTTACCCGAAGAAGATATTGCCAAGCATCAAGCGCGCTTAATGCCGCCTTTGCGTGCGTTAAAAGGGTTAGGCTGTCAGTTGGCGGTGGATCATGCCGGACAGGATGTGATTAGCATGCAATATATTAAGGATTGCGACATCGATATTCTTAAGTTACATCCAAGTTTAGTGCGAGATATTCATATTCGTCCGATGAATCAAGTTGCCATTAGAAGCCTCATTGGTGGCTGTGCTGATAGCCAAGTTGAAGTGATCGCTGTCGGTGTTGAAAACGCCGCGGAATGGGACTTTTTAAAGCGTATTGGCGTTAATGCTGGGCAAGGATACTATTTTGCACCACCTAAGCAGGTGATTTAACAGCGCTATTATCGTGGTGTCTGGCTAGACTCATGGTTTTCACCTGATAAATA
Organism: Motilimonas cestriensis; assembly: GCF_021295315.1. Taxonomy (GTDB): domain Bacteria; phylum Pseudomonadota; class Gammaproteobacteria; order Enterobacterales; family CBDFNC01; genus Motilimonas; species Motilimonas cestriensis. Next base: position 38,480 of record NZ_JAIMJA010000015.1, read on the forward strand.
AGGCAAAGTTTAATCGTTAATGGTGGCGTTTTGTAGTAACAGATAATGATCCCTAGCCTGAATGGAATTAGTATCACATTTTTTAAGTGCGCCAATGACTTTTTAATTTCATTCATAGGGCTTTCATCTAGCATATAGATAACCTTTTATTACAGGTAGTTAGTTATAAATGTTTACAAAGCTGTGGCAAACTAAAGCAAGTCATTCGATCGGGGTCTATTTTCGTCCCGATATGATTGCCGTGGTAGTGATGAATAAATCTGGCCTGCAACAGCTTCATACTAAGCCAATCACCTCTTCTGAACTCTGGCCTCAGGCCTTGGCAGAAATAGTCTCGAAAAATCAACTTAAAAAAGGCCGAGTTTATGGGGTGCTGTCGCAGCATTTTTATCAACAACTGCAAATAGAGCGTCCTAATGTCGCCGATGATGAACTGACCCAGTCATTACCCTTCGCCATTAAAGAGTTGGTCTCAGAGCCGCTTCATGAATTAGTGCTGGATTATTATCAAGTGCCTGCTGTGCCTATGATGGCTGAGCGCTTAAACGTGATTTATAGCCAAAAATCGGTGATCAAACGTGTGGTAAAAAGCGTCGCTGAGGCAGGGCTGACCTTAGAGCATATTGGCATTGAAGAGTTAGCGTTGGCAAACCTGTTAACCGCGCAAGCAGAAACACAAATGTTGATCTATCAACACAGTGCCGACGATGTGCGCATTTCTGTGGTACGGGATAATGCGTTATATTTTTCTCGGCATTTACGTGGCTTTCAGTCGCTATGTCAACAAGCGCAACAAATGGATACCTTTTTATTGGAAGGCTTAGGTCTTGAGTTGCAGCGCTCGTTGGATTATGTGGTAGCACAATTAAAAATTGCCGATGTAAATCGCATCAAATTATCGCTGCCTAGCCCTTATGCTAATGAGATTGCCGAGCAAATTGGTGAAACCTTAGGCCGAAAAGTGATCGCTATACCCATGCCCGATACGCCAGAGCAAGGGGATGCTTTACCTGCGATGGCGGCTATTCCCTTTATCGGGCAGATAAATTTAGTTGCTGATGAGGTGGCTGAATGAAGACTCGGATTAACCTTTATACACAAGAGTTTGTGCCGCAACGAGTGTGGCTATCTTTGCCGCAGATGGTCTCAGTATGGGCGCTCATTTTGCTAGCCATTTTATTAACTTCTATGTGGCTAAACCATCGCCAGCAAGAGATGCAAATGCTGGCGCGGCAAAGCTCAGCCGAACTGGCCCAGCAGCAGTCCCAGTTAAGTGCCTTACAAGCTCAGTTAGCGCGGCATAAGTCATCACCTAAACTGCAAAAGCTATTACAACAACAGCAAGCCGAGCTGAGTGTGAAGCAAAAGTTATTGGCGGCGGTGGGAAGAAATGAAACCTTTAAAAATGCAGGTTTTGCCGGCGTACTGACCGATTTAGCAAAGGTTAATGACCAAGATATTCGTGTCACCGACATTAAGGTAGAGGACGGGCAAATTAGCTTAGGCGGTATTACCTATAGTAATAGTGCCGTACCACGCTGGGTGGGGAGCTTTAAAGGCACGCAAACCTTAGCGGGGCAAGAGTTTGCTTTATTGAAGGTGGTTCGCAATGAACAACAAGAAATGATTTTTGAGCTGGTTGCTGCGGCGAAAAAACCTGAGGTATCACCATGAGCTTTGGCACGCAATGGGCGCAACTTAAAGATAAAGTCCTTGGTTTGTCGATGCGTGAGCGGCTAATGATTTTTATCGCGGGTATCGTTATCTTAGTCTTTCCTTGCTACACCTATTGGTTGGATCCTATCTATCAATCCAGCTCTTCTAATGAAAAGTTACATCAGCAAAATCAACAACAAATCGGTCTAGTTCGTGGTGAAGTTGAGGTCGCCAATATCTTGCTAGCGCGTGATCCAGATGGGCCGGCAAAAAAAGAGCTTCAGATACTAAAACAGGCCGTGGCCGAGCTGGACAAACAGTTGACTGCCGGCACATTAGACCTTATTTCCGCGCAAAAAATGGCACAACTGTTAGAGCAACTATTAAGTAGTAGTCAAAAGTTAACTTTAGTAAAAGCGGAATCCGTTGCTCCAGTGCCCTTATTGCCAACGGATGGTGAGTTTAGCCAAGAAATCAATTTGTTTCGCCATGGCTTAACTTTAACCTTTGATGGTGGCTTTTTTGCGATTAAAGATTTCCTCACGGCGCTGGAGCAATTGCCGGATAAATTTTATTGGCAATCATTACATTATCAGGTTGAACAGCATCCTAATGCGCAAGTGATACTGAAAATTTATACCTTAAGTACCAATAAGGATTTTATACGTGGTTAAAGGTTGTTATTTCTTTTTATTGGCTGGTTTGTGCTTCTTATTATCTTGGGCGGTGTCCGCCGATAATCTCGTTGACCCAACTGCGCCAAAACAAACTCACACTCAGCCGCCAACATCGGTGCAAGTGGAGCAGGAGCTGCCTCAGCTGCAAAGTATCTTATTACAAGAAAAATTTAGGTCTGCGGTGATTAACAACCAAACTTATCTCGTTGGCGAAGTGGTGGCAGGTTATCGGGTTGCCAGCATTCAAGCTAATTATGTGTTATTGCTGCGTAATGGCAAAACGACCAAGTTATCAATGTTTAACGCTGATTTTTTAAAGTAGCAAGATAAGTGCTATTTCAGGGATATAAATAATGAAAAATGCCGCTTTAATGATATTTATCTTAGCCTTAGCGGGTTGCAAGACAACGGAAACCTTAGATGCAAAAGAGCAGAAAGAGGCTTTAAACCAATCCATTGATAATAATCAGCAGCAGCCAGTGGTGGCCGCACCCATTACGGTACCGGATACGGTATTAAATGAACTTTTGCCAGAAACAGATCTAACGGCAAGTCAGCAACGGGTGTATGAGAAACGCTTTCAAGTGTCGGCCAATAATGTTGAAGCGAATCAATTTTTTGGCTCCTTGGTGCAAGATACCCCTTTCAGTATGGCGATCCATCCCGGTGTTGACGGTTATATTACCCTGAACTTAAAAGACGTCACCTTAGATGAAGTGCTTTCCGTCGCTAAGGATATGTATGGTTATGATATTCAACGTAAAGGCCGCATCTATCATATTTATCCTTCAGGCATGCGAGTGGAAACTTTTCCGATGAATTACTTGTTAATGGATCGTGATGGTGCAACTAAAACCACGGTCGCCACCGGACATCTTGCCGATCAAAATAGTAGCAATGGCAACAGCACTGACTCAGGCAGTAATACCAATGGAGACACCGGTGCCAGCGCGAACGACTCAAATGGTGGCAATACTAACGGCACTCAGATTACTACGCGCACTAAGACTGCTTATTGGCAATCCCTTGAAAATGCCTTAGTTGGATTAGTGGGCAGCGATGCCGGTCGTAAAGTGGTTATCAACCCCATGGCGGGCTTGGTGACAGTGCGAGCTTATCCCGATGAGTTAAAAATGGTCGGTGACTTTTTAAAGCAAGCTGAACAGCGGCTACAGCGCCAAGTGATTCTAGAAACACAGATTATCGAAGTAGTACTTGATGATAATTTTCAACAAGGCATTACTTGGAATACCGCTAATGATGTCAGAACCAGTGATTATGCTTTTAGTAGCATCCACAAGATTGCCGATAATGTGATTCGCAATACCATTGGCGGCGGCGGGGCGCTAACGATCACTAATGGCGACTTTAGTGCGGTTATATCATTATTGGAAACCCAAGGGGATGTTAATGTCCTTTCAAAACCCAGGATCACCGCAACGAATAATCAAAAGGCGGTTATCAAGGTTGGTAATGATGAATACTTTGTCACGAATATTTCCACTACGACCGTTACGGGTAATGCTACAACCTCAACACCCAATGTTGAGCTTACTCCTTTTTTCTCCGGCATATCGTTAGACGTGACACCGCAAATAGATGGCCAAGGCGGGGTATTGCTACACGTACACCCATCGATAATTGATATTGAAGAGCAGCAAAAGAAAATCAGTTTTCGGTCTTCATCGAGTAGTGCTGCAATTGGCTCTGATGATGACTTAATTATCCCTGTGGCGAAAAGTGAGGTGCGTGAGTCTGACACCATAGTAAAAGCACAATCTAATGATGTGATTGTGATTGGCGGGTTAATGAAAACCCTAACCAAAGATTTAATATCTAAAACACCATTGCTAGGCGATATCCCTTGGTTTGGTGAACTGTTTACTAATCGCAGTAAACAAACCTTTAAAACCGAGCTGGTGATTCTACTTAAGCCGACGGTGGTGGTTGACGGAACATGGCAGCAAGAATTAGAGCGCTCTTCTACCTTGTTAGAGAAATGGTATCCAGCGGAATAATATGTATTTAGAGCATTTTGGATTGACGTCATTACCCTTTACTTTGACGCCAGACACCCATTACTTTTATGAGTTAACGCCTCATGCTGAAGCGCTCGAGGTGCTTAATGCTGCGCTGGATGGCGGCGAGGGGATCATCAAAGTGGTAGGCGAAGTCGGTACCGGTAAAACCTTACTCTGTCGTAAGGTGATGAATCAATTAGCGTCTCACTACACCGGCTTATTTCTACCTAATCCCTACCTGAGTGCTTATGAAATACGGCAAGCCATTGCGACTTGCTTAAAGCTTAAAATGGGTAATGAAGCGAATCAGGCTAACTTAACCCAAGCTATTGAGCGACGTTTAGCCTTGTTACATCAACACGGCAAAAAGCTGGTGTTGTTCATTGATGAAGCCCAAGCATTACCCGATGAAACCTTAGAAGCCATTCGCCTTTTTACCAATATAGAAACAGAAAAAAACAAACTGATCCAAGTGGTGTTGTTTGGTCAGCCAGAATTAGATCAGCGATTAAAGCAAAGCAAGCTACGTCAACTGCAACAGCGCGTGGTGTTTAGCTACGCTTTGCGCCCGTTAACCTTAGCTGAAACTAAGTTGTATATTCAACATCGGTTAAAAGTATCGGGTTATCAAGGCGAGCCCTTGTTTAATGCCAACACGGTGAAGCTAATTTGGCAAGCTAGTCGTGGTATTCCACGGTTGCTTAATATCTTATGCCATAAAGCGTTGATTGTGAGTTATGGCAAAGGTGAGCATTTTATCCCTAATACCAGTGTGCAAAGTGCCATCGAGGATACCGAAAATGTCAGGCGATATCCGCTGTGGCCTAAGTGGCTATATCTGTTAGTGCCTTTGGTTATTTTTGAATGTTATGTGGTCTTTGCTTGGCTGAGAGGCGCGGCATGAGTTTGATAAATCAAATGATTGTTTGGTTTGGGCTTAACGTTAAGCTTTGGTTTCAGCTTTGGTACTCGTTATGAGTGTAATTAATCAAATGGTTGCTTGGTTTGAGCTTAACGTTAAGCTTTGGTTTCCGCTTTGGTACTCGTTATGAGTGTAATTAATCAAATGAATCGCGACTTGGCTAAGCGTCAGCAAACAGCGGATGGCACTGATAAAGTGAGCCCGGTATTAACCACAGGCCCTTGGCTCAATACTGAGCGTATTATCAAAGGTCTGGTTATCTTAGTGATTGCAGGCCTGACCTTGTTATCGATTTATGCGTGGTTTGACGCACCTAAAGAGACTCTCCCTGTTAAGGTAGCGGCAATAGACGAAGTGGAAACAACGCCACAAACCTTGCCAACGACTGCAATGGCACCAGCAGTTGATACATTACAACCAACCTTGCCTGTCAACAATAATCAAGTTAAGGCAGCGCCAATAGACGTTAACATTGAGCAAAAGCCAAGTCTTACGCGAACGACGTTGGCTGAGCCGATAAACGTGCAAAGTAGTGATGCCAGAATCAAAGTGCTGGATACTCAAGTGGTGTTTTTATCCGAGTTGGCAATCCCTGAAACCGAGCTCGTTGAGCAAGTCGCTCAGCCCGTCATGACGACAGAGCCAGTGCTAGCAGACAGTGCCGCCGTTGCAGCAACGGCTGATATCGCAGTTATAAAATCAACACAAGTAAAAGCAACAACAGATCCGCAACAGCAAAGTGTCACTACCAGCAATGAAGTCGTTGTCGATAAAGCCACTGTCGGTATAGCGAAAGATAGCGCGCAAAATAGTACAAAAGTTGTCGTAGCAACAGCAAAGCCAGCCACCGAAATTGTTGAGACGATGCCTGTTGTCGCCCCAGTGGTTGAACACGTAATTGAAAAAACAGCTAAGCAAGTGGCAGAACCAATCGCGATTGATCAAGCAGTTGAACAAGTGGCAGAACCAATCGCCGTTAAACCCACCCCTATGGGGCCTAGTTCTTTAACCATAACTCAATCTAATTTAAGTGATGCTGAGTTGATCGCTTTGTATCAAAAGCAAGCCAAAGCGGCTAAGAGTAAGGGTGATTTAGCGAGTGCTCAATCGCGGTTAGAAAAAGCTCTCGCCATCGATCTCCGTCATCTAGAGGTGCGTAAAGAACTGGCTGCGGTGGTGTATGGCCGCGGCGATCGCACTCAGGCTATCAACTTGTTAGAGCAAGGCATTCAGCTACACCCTAGCAATGCCGATTTTAGGTTAATGCAGTCGCGAATTTATTTAGCCAATCAACAGCGAAACCAAGCCTTTCAAGTGTTAGACCAGTTACAGCCTAATGTTAGGCAAAACCAAGACTTTTACGCGACTAAAGCAGCATTAGCACAACAGCTTAATCAAGATGACAAAGCGATTATTGCTTACTTAGCCTTAGCCAAGCTTCAGCCCAAGCAGGCTAAGTGGTGGTTGGGATTAGGCATTAGCCAAGAGAAGCTGGGTCAGCAAAGGGATGCGCTGCGCAGTTATCAGCAAGCGGATTTACTTGGCGGGCTTTCGATGGCATCAATGGATTATGTGCGAGCGCGTATTGCGTTACTTCAGTAACTCAGCATAGCCAAACTTAAGGAGTTGTTTTAGATATGGCACAGCCCAAATTAAAAAAGCGTTTAGGCGACTTGCTGGTTGAAGATGGCATCATCACCGAAGAGCAATTAATGCAAGCCTTGGCCGAGCAACGTAAAAATGGCCGCAAGTTAGGGGCGACGCTGCAAAGCTTGGGTTTTATTAGTGAAGATGACATGCTGGAGTTCTTATCGCGCCAGCTGGGTATTCCGCTGATTGATATAAACCAACTGCGAATTGATAGTCAGGTGGTGGCCTTATTGCCTGAAGTACATGCGCGCCGTTTACGTGCTTTAGTGGTACATGATGATGGTAAAAGTGTCACGGTGGCGATGTCTGATCCAGCAGATTTACGCGCCCTTGACACAATTATGGGCTTGCTTTCAAACCGAGATGTGAAGCTGGCAGTTGCCCCTGAATCACAACTGATCGAATCGTTTGACCGTTTATATCGCCGCACCAAAGAAATCGCCTCCTTTGCCGAAAAACTCCAAGAAGAGCATGGCGAAGATAAGCTTGAGCTCGATATTGGCTTGTCGGGGCTAGATGGCGATGGCTCTGAAGCCACCGTGGTTAAGTTACTGCAATCTTTGTTTGAAGATGCGGTACAAGTCGGTGCATCGGACGTGCACATAGAGCCGGAAGAAAAACTGCTGCGTATCCGTCAACGGGTAGACGGCGTGCTACAAGAAAGCGTCTTAAACGAGGTGAGTATTGTTAGCGCCTTAGTGCTGCGGCTAAAACTGATGGCGGGCATGGATATCTCCGAAAAGCGTTTACCGCAAGATGGTCGCTTTAATATGTCAATTCGCGGCCACAGCATCGATGTGCGGGTATCCACCATGCCAGTGCAGTTTGGTGAATCGGTGGTGATGCGTTTACTGGACCAAAGTGCAGGTATCTTATCCCTAGAGGAAACCGGGATGCCGGCTGAATTATTGCCGCGGTTTCGTCGTCAATTACAACGCCCTCATGGCATGATTTTAGTTACTGGGCCAACGGGTAGCGGTAAAACGACCACCTTGTATGGCGCTTTGTCTGAGCTTAATGAGCCGGGTAAAAAGATCATCACGGTCGAAGATCCAGTGGAATATCGTTTACCACGGATCAACCAAGTTCAAGTTAATTCTAAGATTGGTTTAGACTTTTCCAACGTGTTGCGCACTACCTTACGACAAGATCCTGACATTCTGTTGGTGGGGGAGATGCGCGACCATGAAACGGTGGAAATAGGGTTGCGGGGCGCATTAACCGGTCACTTAGTGTTATCTACTTTACATACCAATGATGCCATTACCAGTGCGCTACGTTTAATTGATATGGGCGCGCCGGGCTATTTGGTGGCAAGCTCACTGCGCGCCATCGTGGCGCAGCGATTGATTAGAAAATTGTGCCTCAACTGTAAAAAGCCTCATGACACAGAAACCCGTGAGCGGGTTTGGTTAGAAAATCTTTCCCAGCAGTCGTTAGCAGAAGTGCAGTTATATCAAGGAACAGGTTGCCAGAACTGTAACTACACGGGCTACAAAGGGCGTTTAGGGGTGTTCGAAATGCTCGAACTAGATGAGCCGATGATGGAAGCATTAAGGCGTGATGATCCGGAAGCGTTTTCTCAAGCCGCTAAGCAAAGTGCGCATTATCGCCCCTTGGCTTTTTCGGCTTTAGATTATGCTATTCAAGGTATTACGTCGTTAGATGAGGTGCTGCGTTTAGTGGAACAAGTGGATCTCTGGCAGGACAGTGAATGATGAAAATGGGTAAATAGCCATGGCCACTTTTGAATGCTTTTGAATATAAAGGACGTGATGCCCAAGGTAGTACTAGCACTGTGAATATATTGATGAGAGTGGGTAAATAGCCATGGCTACATTTGAATATAAAGGACGTGATGCCCAAGGCAGTCCGATCACCGGGCGACTTGAAGCCAGCGATGAAGCCACGGCTGCCGATATATTATTACGTCGCGGCGTGATGCCGCTGACTATAAAGGCGGCAAAAGCAGAATCAGACTTTGATTTAAGCTTATGGCTTGAGCGTTCGATCCCGATGGATCAAATGGTGATTTTTACCCGGCAAATGTACTCGCTAACCAAGGCTGGCATTCCAATTATTCGCGCTATTAATGGTTTGGCGGACTCTACCCACAGTAAGCTGTTGCGGCGCACGTTACAGGATGTGTCTGAGCAAATGCGTAATGGTCGGCCGATGTCGGTGGCCATGCAAGCCCATCCCAAGGTGTTTAACTCGTTGTTTCTCTCTATTGTCAATGTGGGCGAAAACACCGGTCAATTAGATAAGGCTTTTTTGCAATTATCGCAATATATGGAATTGGAACAAGAGACGCAAAAACGCGTCAAAGCGGCAATGCGCTATCCCAGTTTTGTGCTGATGGCACTGGCAGCTGCCATGGTTATTTTGAATATTTTTGTGATCCCGACCTTTGCTGGCATGTTTGGTAAATTTGGTGTGGAGTTGCCTTGGTCCACTCGGGTATTAATGGGGACCTCGGCATTTTTCGTTAATTATTGGCACTATATGTTAGTGGCGACTATTGCGGCTTATTTTGCCATTAAAGCTTGGTATAACACTACTAAAGGACGCTTAGTGTGGGACCGCTATAAGCTACGTTTACCCATTGTTGGCGACATTATTAACCGAACCCTATTGGCACGTTACGCGCGCAGCTTTTCCATGATGCTAACTGCCGGGGTGCCCCTTAACTCCGCGCTTAGTTATGTGGCTAAAGCAACCGATAATGCTTATATGGAACAGCAGGTGCTGGGCATGCGGGCAGGTATTGAGCGCGGTGAAAGTCTGCTGCGCACCTCAAACGCCAGTGGGTTGTTTACTCCGTTAGTGCTGCAAATGATTTCGGTTGGCGAAGAAACGGGCCAAGTGGATGAGCTGTTACAAGAGGCGGCAGAGTTTTATGAGCGCGAAGTGGATTATGATTTAAAAAGCCTAACTGCCAAGATTGAGCCGATTCTTATCGCTATTGTTGCGGGTATGGTGTTGGTTCTGGCTTTGGGCATCTTCACTCCTATGTGGGATATGATGCGCGCATTTAAAGGCGGGTAAACTTTGTTAGTCGCTTTATTTACAGGTGTTAATCCTTCTAAAGGTGGCGGATTAGCGATGTTGTGAGGAGCTATAGTGAAGAATAAAGAAGTGCTCGACCAGTTGTTACGTGGTTTTGGTTTTAAGGAAGTGATGATAGTTATTGTTATGTTGTTGGTTGGCTATTTTTTATATTTATATCAACAGCAGCAAGTTGTCATCAATGAAACCAGCTTAGCTTTGAGTGCGAATCAGTTTGCCCAGTCCAGTGGTGAAATTCACTTGCAATGGCTTCGAGAAGGTAAGCCCAAGCAACTGAAATGGCGAAATAAAAGCGTCATGTTAAACCTTTATGGTTGGCCGGAATCTGTCACAGCTAACAAAAATGGCCTAAATTGTGCTTTACTATGGCAAGGGTTATTAGATACAGATATGCTGATTAATAACGAACCAATACAGGTAAAAGTATTAGGCGATAATCAAGGCGTTGATAGTGGATGCTTGTATTATTTGCCTGAGCAAAGTGGTTTTGAATACTGGGCTAAGACAGGTTTGATTAAGCAAAGATTAATTGATAGCACGTTATAATGCTGTGATTATATTTGTGCTAGGTCTTTTAAGATTTTTCTGGCAATGGGGTTTGAATGACTAAACACTCGGGGTTCTCACTTATCGAGCTAGTGATTGTGGTTGTTGTGTTAGGCATTTTAGCCGTCACTGCCTTGCCTCGCTTTTTAGATGTAACCGAAGAAGCGAAAAATGCCAGTGTTGAAGGGGTTGCTGGTGGTTTTGCTACGGGGGTATCGTTAACGCGTGCGCAGTGGGAAGCTGTTGGTCGCTCGAAAGAGGCAGCTAAGAATGTGGTGATTTATGATGGCACTAAGTTGTATTTAACCACTCCGACCAATACGGAGATGACAGCAGGTACGGTTTCACCGGGTTATCCGATGACCAATCAAAATGAAGATGTCACACCTGCTTCACTAACACCTGCTAAATGTGAATCGATTTGGAACTCCATTTTACAAAACCCGCCACGTATCGCCAGTAGCTTTAGCGATGTTAGCGGGCAAGGTGATTTTTACAAATTCTATGTCACTACAACCAATGGTGGTACGGATACCAGCTGTTTATTCTATTTAGTAAATAGCTTGGATAAAGGCTCGGATGGCCTATATACGGATCCCGGCTCGGATACCGGAAAATTTAAAAACTTTACCTACAAACCGGCAACGGGTCAGGTAGCGGCAAATATTAATTAAAAAATAATTTTGAAATAAGGGGTTACTATGAAAAAGAACTTAACCAAGCAGTCTGGTTTTACGCTGATTGAATTAGTTATTGTGATTATTGTATTAGGTATTTTGGCAGCGACCGCTGCACCTAAGTTTATTGATTTGCAGTCGGATGCTAAAAAATCAGCATTAAATGGCTTGAAAGCGGCCTTTGAAGGCGGTGCGACCTTGACTTATAGTAAGGCTGCCATAGCTGGTAAGGAAAAAGTTGGTGATACTACTGTTAGTATAAATGGTGTTGATGTTGGGATTGCATATGGTTATCCGAAAGCTAATGAAACAGAGCTGAAAAAGGCTGTTGATTTAAGTACTGGCGATTGGGCTTTCGGTACAGCATCTGGCTCACCAGCCTCTATTGAAATTTATGCTGTTGATACCCCAAGTGCATCTGTTGCTACCTGTAGCGTTAAATATACGCAAGCAGCAGCCTCAAATGCTCGCCCAACAATTGCTGCGACCAGCACTGGCTGCTAATTAGCCATGCCATGGCCAGCCAAGGGCGATTTATTTTAACCTCTAAAACCACTGGCTTTACTTTGGTAGAGCTGGTGATAGTGATTATTTTAATTGGCGCTTTGGCGGCCTTTGCTTTACCTAAACTGCTGTCCTCTGGCAGTTTTGAAGATTATACCGTGCGCGACCAACTTGTCTCTCGTTTACGTATTTCCCAATTACAAAATATGAATGCCGATCCCAGTCCTAACGCGGCGGTTAATGCCTGTTACTGGACCGTGGTGCAAGTGTCTGCTGCGGGGCGCTGTATTTATTCCCTCGAAACGGCGCGTAGCGGTGCGAGTTGTACAGCCCCTGCTGCAAGTATTTCATGTGATGCTAGTGCGCCTGAGCATCAAGGCGATCCTTACGATTTGGTGGGTTTTTCTAGCAAGGTGACTATTAGCCCAGCCAATTACCTATTCGATTATCACGGCATTGAGCAAGTGGGTTGTGGCAATAGCTTTCCTTGTGATATCAACATTAGCTCAGGTAATAACTTAAGTATTCGCATTGAACAGCAGGGATATATTCATGTGCCCTAAGCCAGCATTAATTCGATCAATCACTCAACTGGGCTTTACCTTGGTCGAGCTGGTGGTTGGCATTGTGGTGATGGCAGTGGCTTTCACAATTCTTACTACTCTGTTGGTAACGCAATCGAGAGAGAGTATCGATCCCTTGCATCAAATGCGCGCGGCGGAGTTAGGGCAAAGTATTTTAAATGAAATTGTATCACGATCTTATGACCAGTATTCAGATCATAACGGTGGCTTATATCGCTGCGGTGAAATTTGGTGGCAAGGCGATGCCAATGTCAGTGGCAGCAGCTGGTTTGATCAAGCGAATCAAGGTTGGGTGGCGTGGGACGCCGATCCAAATGCACAAATCGTATTATGTTCAACAAGTTTGGGGCCTGAAACTGGTGAAGTGAGGGGCGGCGGTGAAAACACCTTTAATGACGTGGATGATTATATAACCCCTTATGTTAATGCCGTTAGTTTTGGTGATGCCTTAGGTCAGCCACTTAATGGCGTTTACCAAAATTTTCAGCTGAAAATTGATGTTGTGCGCGATCCCAGTTTTGGCGGGGGAGCCGATACGGCAAAGCGGATTGATTTAACTATTTTAACCCCCAGTGGCAACGAACAGTTATTTAGTGCTTATCGGGGGAATTACTAATGAGGAGTCAATGGCAACGAGCCCTTCATGGCACTCAGCGTGGTTTTACCTTGGTTGAGTTGGTGATTGTTATGATCATTCTTGCCGCCTTGGGTATTGCGGTCACTAATTACCTTGGCTTTGGCACTGAACTGTATCGCGATGTCGCAGAGCGAGAGAAAATCCTTAATAGCGCTCGATTTGCTATGGAGCGATTAAACCGAGAGATCCGAGGCTCTTTGCCTAACAGTCAGCAAATTAGCAACAATGGCAACTGCTTACGTTTTGTTCCGGTCGTGGCCAGCAGCAGTTACCTTGATCTGCCTGTTAGCCCTGATGCGCCAGCGGCGGTGGTCAAGGTGTTTGCATTTGACCAATATTCTTTTAGTGCTGAGCACAAGGCTGCTGTTTATGCCTTAAGTAGTGATGATATCTACAGCGCCAGCTCAAGCACGGTATTGCCCGTGACGGGTTATACTCGCGCTGCATCGGGCAGTGATGTAGATGAGTTAGCACTTGCTGCGGCGTCACTTTGGCCTTTACCGTCACCCTCGCAACGCATTTATATTGTTACTCGCCCAGTGCGTTATTGTGTGCTCAGTAATGGTGATTTACAGCGTGAAGAAATGCGCTGGGCCAGTGAAACGCCGCCCGAGCAAGTCATCAGCTCCAGTTTAATGGCGCAGGGCATAAGGTTATTACCGGTTACTGCTGCGGATTATCAGCCGCCGTTTGCTGTTACCGAGGCCACTTTAAGCCGTAATAGTGTGGTTAAGTTGTTTTTGAATTTTAGCCGCGACAATGGCGCAGAATCTTTGGTGTTTCATCATGCTATTCATATCCAAAATGTGCCTTAGTGCGCAAGCATCGCGCCAGCAAGGCAGCACGATAGTGATCGCGGTGTTTATTATTGTGGTGATGTCGTTATTAGCTGCCGCCTTAACCCGCATGTTGCAAGATTCACAACAAGGTATTGGCTATGAAGTGTATGGCACCCGTGCCTATTTAGCGGCCAACGCTGGGATAGAGCAAGCGTTTATTCGTTTATTTCCGTTAGGCGGCGGGGTGGGCAGCTTTTGTGCGGATCCTGATGATCCTCCCGTTATTACCTTACTGGATCTATCCAGCCAAACTGCTTTTCATGGTTGCGTAGTGACTTATGAGTGCCAAACATTAGCAGATAGCACGCGTAAGCTATATCAAATTGACAGCGTGGCCGAATGTGATGCCGGTGAGTTTGTCACTCGACGTAAAATCCAAGCGCAAGCAAAGGAGATTTAGATGCGGAGTTGGCTCAGATGCTTGGTTTATTTTTCTTTTTTGCTGATACAGTCTCAGGTTTGGGCCGATACTACGCTTTATGGCGGCATGACAGTTGGTGATGGCAACGATGCTATCGCCCCTAATGTGGCTGTGTCGCAGAGCAATGGCGGTATTTCACCTACTTATCAGGCCCATTACCCCATTCACTTTAAAATAACTGCTGCCTCGCCTATTTCCCAAGTGAAGTTATTAAATGCCAGTGCAACCATTGAGCCGGCGGTATTGGTGATATGGGATGCATCGGGTAACCAGCTGTATCGAGGTATTGCTAACTTAGGCAATCACACATTTAATATTTCTGGCTTAATCTTAGCGCCGGGAGATTATCAGCTGTTTGCTTGGGGCCAATGTTTGCAGGGTCAAGGTCGCGAATTCAGTAATAATTGTAACGATTGGGATGAGCTGTCTTACCGCAATATTGAACTTGTGGGCGCGCTGTCGGATGATATTGCGCTAATTCAGCGTCAGCATATTGGACCGACCAATAATAACGATGGCTATACCGGCAACTCCTTATTTCCTAATGCTGGCTCAGCTAATCCATTGGATGTTAGCTTTGCATTAACCACAGTGTCTAACTTCACCAGTATCACCTTATACAATTTACGTAACCCTGATAATACGCAAGCAGAACTGTTGTTGATTGAGCCAAATGGCACTTCTCACCAAATTGGTTATATCTCTGGTAGTGGTGATGTGGTGGCAACAAACCCAGTATTAAGTAGTTTAGATTTTGCTCCCGGCCAATATGTGTTGCGCATCAATGCGCTTAATGGATTTGATATTTCTTGGGATGACATTGTCATCGATTTTACTAGCCGAATTTCGACCTTACCTTTATGTGAAGATGTGTTTAATGGCGCCGTTAATGCCACCAGTTCAGATGTGCTTTATATCCCACCAAATAATGGCGCTGATGGTGACTTTGATCGCCTGACTAGTGCCGCCGATGAAACATTGGCAGCTCGGGACTATTTCTATGGCCGTGGTTTTGTCCAATTTGCTAATGATAGTTACCAGCTAGCAAACAACAGCGCGACCACGCGGATGTTGTTTACGAGTAACTTCTCTACCTTTGCCTCCAATGGCACCATTGTTTTAAACAATAGCAACTTGGCAGAAAATCTATTAATAGCGACTAAGGCTAACGTTGAAATCGGCGCTGATACCACGGTAAATGGTTTTATATTTGCGGAAGGAACCATCAGTATTGCGCCGGGCGCGGTAGTTAATGGTGCCATTGCCGCTGCTGGCCAAATAAGTAATAACGGCACGGTGAACTATCGCCCTGATGCGATTGCTAACACGGACTTTAATGGTATGTGTCGCAATGCGCCACCAGCAGTTCAGCAAGAAATTCAGTATGGGCAAGTGGCGCTGGGGTCGGTGACTTTTGATGTACCATTTAGTGCTAAACCTTTAGTGTTTGTGATGCCTAACTTGGATACGTCAGATCCTGATAACGATGGCCCTGCGACGTTACAAGTGACCAATGTCACTGCAACGGGCTTTACTGTCGCACAAGTTAGCCCGCCAACGCGACATGGCGGGGTGGCTAAGCCGATGAGTCGAGTCGATTATGTTGCTGTGTTGCCTGGTGTGACACTTTTGCCTGATGGTAATCAAATATTAGCTGGAATAGAGCAAGTCAATGCGGTGCAACGAGGTCAGCAAGGAGGCAGCTGGAAAACCATTGATTTAAGCGTGGGGGCATTTATGCAAGCGCCGGCCGTATTGCTACAAAGGCATAGCTTTAATAATAATTGTTGGTTAACGGCTACAGGGCAAGTGCCCAGTATCAACGCATTAAGTGCATTTGATGTGGCGCTTGAAGCATCGGGCGTATTTGATGCCTCGGGCGGTGGAACTTGTGTGCCAGCAGGTGTTCCGTTATCCAGTTTGCAAGCCGAAGAAGTGCAATGGCTAGCGGGTACTGGGGTAGGTAGCTTTATCCAAAATGGCGATGAGGTGCGCTACGAATTTGGTTTTGCCGATAACCATAACTCGGGCTCAAACGGTCTTGATCTTAGTGATCAGTGCGTCAACTTAAATAACTTGCAGCAAGATTACTTCACTCCTCCTTTGCTTATTGCCAATAAGCGTACTCGTAATGGTGGTAATGGCGGCTGGGCAAGGCGATGTGAGATCAGCCGCTTGCAGTTTGGTATGGCAGTGGATGCTGATTTATACACAGATATAGAGCGTAAGCATCAGCAAGAGAGCTTTTCTTACTTTGCCATTACTAATAATGGCCCAGCGTTAACGGAAAGTTTAGAAATGATTACCGAGGTGGACGCGTTAACTTGTGAAGCGCATAGTATTAAAGTTCGCGCGTTAAAAGATGGCCGACTAAATACCCTTTATACGGGGTTGGTACAATTAAGTACTAGCAGTAATTTAGGTCGTTGGCAGCTGGTCGATGGTGCGGGGACTTTGTTACCCAATCCGACCTTAGATAACGGCTTAGCCAGTTATCAGTTTGTCACGGGTGATAGTGGCGAGGTGGAATTAAGTCTTTTCCATCAACAAGGTGGCAGCGTTACAGTCACCGCTGAGAATATCAGTAATGGCACCCTAGCCAGTGCTAATGTTGACTTTAGGCCTTATGGCTATCAAATTGATGCTGTTGACAGATCTGGGCCCGGTGCGGGCCAATATCATTACAGTAATAAACCTTTTCAAGTGACCTTAACTGCCGTGGGGAAAGACCCTAATACTGGCAGTTGTGGGGTGATTGCAGAGTACACTGGCGACCAGCAGGTTAAGCTTTGGTCTAGTTACGATGCGCCTGCCCAAGTGGCCGGCACCAGTGTCGAAATTAACCGCCAAACCATTGCTAAAGATGCGCTAAATGCGGTTGAACAAACCATTAATTTTACCTCTGGGGTAAGTGCGCCTATTACGGTCAATTATCCTGATGCTGGGCGAATATTACTGTCGGCTCGAGATGATGTGGGGTTGGGCGCGCCGACCATTGGTGTTGATGATGAAATTATTCAAGGTGGTCAGCTGTTCACCTTTAGCCCAAGGCTGCTTAGGGTTAAAACTGACTCGGTCATTGGTTATTTACGTGATGGTAGTAATGAAACCAGCGTGGCCAATGGTGTAGCAACGGATGATGGCTTTATTCGCGCGGCTTTGCCACCAGACGGAATAGATTTTACTACTCAACGTAGTTATGACACTTTTGAACTGAAAGTGGATGCGTTAATTGATTGCAGTGATGATCCAAATAATCATTGTGCTACTCAGCCGATTGCACGCAGCTTTTATCATGAGTTACAACTCTCTCATGACGTCATTCTCCCGACCTCGCCATTGCTTGGCGACGTGACACTCAGTGGGCGTAATATCAGCTCTGAACGTTATCCTATGCAGCCTGCAGAGTTAGGCTCGGCGCATATTCAGCACCTTGCTTGGAGTGAAGTCGGTAACTTGTCATTGCAGGTTGATGCGAGAGACTATTTAAACGATTCTTTAGCGCAATTAGCTACTCCTATTACAGCTGCAACACAGCAAATTGGGCGCTTTTTCCCCGCTTTTTTATTAGCTGATAGTATGTTGGCACTACCTGCCTGCCAAGCTGGCGGATTTAGCTACCTTGATCAACAAGCCATCGCCCTTAGCCTCACTTTAAGTGCTTATAACCAAGGTGTAAGCCCGAATGTGGTCAGTAATTATGACACGGCTAAAGGTTATCCGACTGCGAGCGATACCAATCAAAACTGGGATTGGTCGGTTGCCAATAATGCCAGCGTGTTGGTTCAAGCTGATTCAAGCTCACGTTTAATGATCAACTCACATCCGTTTGAGTGGCTGTCCGGTCAGTTCAGACTATCCGCTGAGCCGATTGGCTTGGCTAAGCTGAATCCTCATGGCGTTGACGGGCCGTTTGTTAGCGAAGCGCCTTTTTCGCAGGCGGCGTTGCAGTTGGCGGTGATGGGTAAAGACGGTGAGCAGCTGCAACAAGATGCTAATACCCTTTGCAATAATGGCGGCGCAGCAGGCGTTTGTGAATTAGGCAATTTAGGTAGTATTTATTATGGCCGTCTTGCGGCCCAGTCGCGCCATGGCAGTGAATTGGCTGATTTACGGGTGCCTTTGGTGCTTGAGCGGTACAACGGCAGTCAATTTGAGCCCAATACCCTAGACAGTTGTACTGCGTTAACTTATCAGCCAGCCGCTTCCATTCCGGTGGCTGAGTTCAATTGGGCGGTTGATAGTAATGATGATGGTTCATTAAATCAGGGCGGCAATGAAACCCCGATCCCCATCGCGAACAAAAGCAGCGCAATAAAGATGCTAAATGCCCAGGGGGTCAATGGCGAAATGAATATGTTATTTGGCGCGCCGTTGGCGCGTGGACAATTCTCTTATGCCATAGATCTTAACCCTGCGTCTGGCAATACTTTGTGCTGGTTGAGATTCGATTGGAGTGGCTCTGGTGAAATAACCAACAGCTGTGGCACTGGGAATAGCAATAGCTGTTCTGACGAGATGATCAGTGGTGTTACCTCTGCGCGATCTAATGATTGTGCAAGGGGTGAAGTGACCTTTGGTTTGTATCGTGGGAACGATCGCATTATTTATCGCTTAGAAGTGAATAATTAACCTTTTGAAGCTTTATGAAGAATAATTAACAAAAAGCATTAAAAAGCCATATTTTCTATCTTTTACACCGTCTTAATGGGGGTTTTGTTAATTCGAAATCAACTTAATGGGTAATTACTCACACTATCGCCAAAGATAGACGATACGGCGCTTGCTGAATAATTAATGGGTTGGTAAAGTTAGCGCAATTCCGCCATTTTTTTGCAGGATCTCCATGTTTAAGAAACTTAGAGGCCTTTTCTCCAACGATCTGTCTATCGATTTGGGAACGGCTAATACATTAATTTATGTCAAAGATCAGGGCATCGTACTGAACGAGCCTTCCGTTGTTGCTATTCGTCAAGAAAGAAATGGCAGTGGTCCAAAGAGTGTTGCTGCTGTGGGTAGTGATGCAAAGCAAATGTTAGGCCGTACGCCGGGTAACATTAAAGCGATTCGTCCGATGAAAGACGGGGTTATTGCCGACTTTTATGTGACCGAAAAAATGCTGCAACACTTCATCAAGCAAGTTCATAATAATAATTTTCTGCGCCCTAGCCCTCGTGTACTGGTATGTGTGCCTTGTGGTTCAACGCAAGTAGAGCGCCGTGCTATTCGTGAATCGGCTCAAGGAGCGGGTGCGCGTGAAGTGTACTTAATTGATGAGCCAATGGCGGCTGCAATTGGTGCGGGTTTGCCGGTTTCTGAAGCAACTGGCTCGATGGTTGTTGATATTGGTGGTGGTACCACAGAAGTGGCGATCATTTCATTAAATGGTGTGGTTTATTCTTCATCGGTGCGCATTGGTGGTGACAAGTTTGATGACGCTATCATTAACTACGTCCGTCGTAATTATGGCAGCTTAATTGGTGAAGCAACGGCAGAGCGTATTAAACACTCTATTGGTAGCGCTTATCCGGGCGATGAAGTAAAAGAAATTGAAGTGCGCGGTCGTAACCTAGCAGAAGGTGTACCAAGAAGTTTTACGCTGAACAGTAATGAGATTTTAGAGGCACTGCAAGAGCCATTGACGGGTATTGTCAGTGCTGTCATGGTGGCTCTAGAGCAATCGCCACCTGAATTGGCATCGGATATTTCTGAGCGTGGTATGGTGTTAACGGGCGGTGGCGCTTTATTGCAAGATCTTGACCGTTTATTAATGGAAGAAACCGGCATTCCAGTAGTGGTAGCAGACGATCCGCTAACCTGCGTTGCGCGCGGCGGTGGTAAAGCCCTTGAAATGATTGATATGCATGGTGGCGATTTATTCAATTACGAATAAACTTTAAAGCTGTGATTAACCATTAACATTGTTGTAAAACGAGGAACAGGATGTTCCTCGCTAATGTGTCAACTTAGCTTGGCAAAATGGTGCAGGTGATTGGAACGCCTTAAATCAAAACAAGTTAGGTAATGAAATTAGTGCGCGGCTATCTTTTTTGTCTCTCATGCTGCGATGATGATTTACCCTTTTTTTTCGTGTCGCGATCTCTTCGTGTATTTTGGAGCGACCTTGTTTTTTAGCGATAATTCATGAAACCTATGTTTGGCCGAGGGCCATCTCTACAACTTAGGTTGCTACTCGCGGTAGTAGCATCCGTTTCGTTGATCTTTCTGGACAGTAAATTAGATCTGTTCTCCCCCTATCGAGTTTTTCTCAATTCTTTGGTTAGTCCACTGCAGTACATGGCCAACGCGCCGAGTCAGCTATTTGATACAGTGGCTGGAAAGGTGATCAGTCGTGAGCAACTGCAAGCAAAAAACCAAGAATTAGAGCAGCAAGTGTTTTTGATCCGCAGTGATTTGCTGCAGATGGAAAACTTGAAAGAAGAAAACAATCGCTTGCGTCAATTATTAGGATCTCCCGTGCGTCAAGATGCGCGTAAAATGGTGGCTGAAATCATGGAAGTGGATTCAGACCCTTTTACCCATCAAGTGGTGATCGATAAAGGATCGTTAAACGGGGTATTTGAAGGCCAACCTGTGGTCAATGACCAAGGGGTGGTTGGTCAAGTATTACGGGTGGGCAGTACCACTAGTCGAGTACTGCTGATTACCGATAACAGTCACGGTATTCCGGTTCGCTTCCAGCGTAATGATATTCGAGCTTTAGCCAACGGCACTGGTGACTTAGAACGTTTAGATATTCCATTTATCCCACATAGTACTGATATTAAGGAAGGCGACATGTTGGTGACGTCAGGCTTAGGTGGGCGTTTTCCTGAAGGTTACCCTATCGCTGTGATTGACCGCTTTGAGTACGATGAAGGCATGCCTTATGCGCGTGTGGATGCTAAACCAGTCGTATCCCTTGACCGAATTCGCTATTTGCTGCTGCTGTGGCCCAGTGAGTCGCCAGATCCAGTTGTAACCCCTGAACCCGCTGTATCGCCTGAGCCAGATAATGCGCCAGCTAAATCGGAGGCTACCAATGGATAGAGCAAACAGCCGCGGCATGATTTATTTATCAATCATTGTTGCCATGATGCTAGCGATTTTACCACTACCAGCCCAGCTTGATGCGTTTAGACCGGATTGGTTAACCTTGGTTATTCTGTATTGGGTACTGGCATTACCCCATCGGGTTAATGTTGGCACGGCTTGGGTGGCGGGCCTTATCTTAGATATTTTATTAGGTTCAACCTTAGGTGTGCGCGCGCTAGGCTTGGCGGTGATCACCTATGTTTGCGCCATGAATTATCAATTGATCCGTAACTTTTCTGTTTGGCAACAAGCTGTGGTGATTGGCGTATTGACGGTGAGTTGTAAGTTGTTGATCTTTTGGGCAGAGCATTTAGTATCGGACATTATTCTGGTACCGCAATACTTCTGGTCGATTATTTCCACCATGTTGATTTGGCCTTGGGTATTTCTGATTTTACGGCGTACACGACGCCATTTTGGAGTGAGTTAATGGCACAGGTTTATCTTGCTTCGGCATCGCCACGTCGCGCCGAGTTGTTGACCCAACTTGGTGTGAGCTATGAATTAGTATTGCCTAACATTCCTGAGCAACGCTTAGGCAGTGAAGATCCTGAGCAGTATGTTAGACGCTTAGCATTGGCTAAGGCTCGCGCTGGCGAGGCATTAACGGCCGGCGATAAGCCCGTATTAGGCTCAGATACCATAGTCGTGATGGGGGAAAATGTACTAGAAAAACCCCTCGATTTTAATGACGCATGTCGGATTTGGCGTCAGTTATCGGCTAAAAAACATCAGGTTATGACTGCTGTTGCTTTAGTTCATGGTGATCTTGAACAAGTTGTTTGCGTCATAACTGAAGTAGAATTTGCGCACTTATCTGAATCAGATATGCAGCAATATTGGGACTCGGGAGAGCCCCAAGATAAAGCGGGTGCTTATGGCATTCAAGGGCTAGGTGGACAATTTGTGGTGGCCATTAATGGCAGTTACAGTGCTGTTGTTGGCTTGCCTTTGCACCAAACAAAGGCTTTAATTAAACAGTTTATTCAATAGCTTAAACCAATCAAAAAAATGACAGTTTAGCTTGTTATGTAGGCAAAATATCGCCCGCTAGGTTTTAATTGCGATGGTTGCGATTGTGCCAGTAATCGCCATATTGATGACAATATAAACAGGCTGGCAACCAGTATGATGAATAGAATGTTAACCTTGATTGGTAGTGGATTTTGAGCCGATTTTAATTTTTTTAACCGAGCTGGGGTGACATTGACTGTGATGACCAGACCATGGAATGCCTTATGAATGTTGAATTATTAATCAATGTGACCCCAAGTGAAACCCGCGTCGCCATTGTTGAAAGTGGTATTTTGCAAGAAATGCATATTGAGCGCCAAGCTAAGTTAGGCATCGTTGGTAATATCTATAAAGGCAAAGTGAGTCGCGTCTTGCCCGGTATGCAGGCTGCTTTTGTCGATATTGGCTTAGATAAAGCGGCTTTTTTACATGCTTCAGATATAGTCCCTCATACTGAGTGTGTCGCTAAGGTAGAAAAGGAACACTTCCAAGCTGGCAATATTGCTGAGTTAGTGCGTCAAGGCCAAGACATTATGGTACAAGTGGTAAAAGATCCCCTTGGCACTAAAGGCGCTAGGTTAACCACAGATATCACTCTTCCTTCTCGTTATTTAGTATTTATGCCCGGCAGTGCGCATGTTGGTGTGTCACAGCGCATTGAAAGTGAAACGGAGCGTGAGCGCTTAAAAGAGCTTACATCCAGTCATGTTAACGAACTCGGCGGTTTTATCATCCGCACCGCCGCTGAAGGGGCGGGCGCAGAAGAGTTACGACAAGATGCCGAGTTTTTACAACGTTTGTGGCGTAAAATTTTAAGCCGTAAAAGCAGTCATAAAGCCTGCAGCATTTTATATGAAGATTTAGGCTTGGCATTTCGTGTATTGCGCGATTTTGTCGGCACGGCAATCGAGCGTATTCGCATCGATTCAAAACAAACCTTTGATGAGTTAACCTTATTCACCCGTGAATTTGTCCCAGAACTCACCACGCGACTAGAGTACTATCCCGGCGATCGGCCAATCTTTGATATTTTCGATGTTGAAAATGAAACGCAGCGCGCCCTCGATCGCAAAGTCGAGCTTAAATCTGGTGGCTATTTGATTATTGATCAAACAGAGGCGATGACCACCATAGATATTAATACTGGTGCTTTTGTTGGCCATCGAAACCTAGAAGAAACTATTTTTAATACCAATACCGAAGCGACTCAGGCCATCGCCCGTCAGCTTAGGTTGCGTAATTTAGGCGGTATTATCATTATTGATTTTATCGACATGCAGTCAGAAGAGCATCAGCGTCGTGTATTACATAGCTTAGAGCAAGCGCTAGCAAAAGATCGCGCTAAAACCAATATTAGTGGCTTCTCTCAGCTTGGTTTAGTTGAAATGACGCGTAAACGCACACGTGAGAGCTTAGAGCATATTTTGTGTTCAGAGTGCCCTGAATGTAACGGCCGAGGCCGCGTGAAGACTGTTGAAACTGTTAGTTATGAAATATTACGCGAGATCATGCGAGTCAACCGGGCTTATGATTCTGACCGCTTTTTGGTCTACGCCTCAAGTGCCGTTTCTGAGAGTCTATTAGGCGATGAATCCCATAGCTTAGCTGAACTAGAGGTTTTTATCGGCAAGCAGGTGAAGGTTCGCCCTGAGCTACTTTATGCTCAAGAGCAGTTTGACGTTGTGATGATGTAGGTGAAGGAGTGAGGCAGTTTAGCTTACGTTGGTTGCGCCGTTTTTGGTTGGGCTTTGCCATTGTTCTTGTGCTCTTTACCATTGCCATCAGTTTATTTCGGGCCATGTTGCCCATGCTCAACAGCTATAAAGATGATTTGAATGCTTGGTTTCTGACTGAGCATCAACTTAATATCCAGCTCGATAGTCTTGATGCTACCTGGGATCGCTATGGTCCTGCTTTGGTTGTGCTAGATGCCACTTGGTTGCCAGCATCTGACGAGCCTTTTGATGTCACCATCGCACAAACTCGCATTCGATTGGATTTGCTGAAAAGTGTGCAACAAAAACAGTGGGTATTTAGCCGTATCGCCCTTTCTGGCGTGAAACTAAACTTATACCTTGATCGCTTTGGTACAACTGACTCTCCTTCTGCCCCTTTAAATAGCCAAGTTTGGCAATCTGTTCTGTTAGAGAAAATTCAAGACTTTGTTATTTTGGATAGCCAAATTGTCCTACATGCTGAACACTCTCCGAACACTATCTTTAACATAGAACAACTGAGTTGGCTCAATCTAGATGAGCGCCACCAAGGGGTTGGCAAAGGGCGGATTGGAGAAGGGGGGCAAGATAGTGAATTTAATTTTGTGCTCGATATTAAGGAAACCTCATCGCCATTATTCAGTGACTGGCTTGGTCAGTTATATGTTGAAGGTGAAACCCTTAACTTGGTACCATTGCTAGCTAAAAGGGTGGCAGAGCATAGCGAGTTGCTTGCTGCCAATGTTAATTTTAAAGCGTGGGCAGACTTTTCTTTTCAAGGCGTAACTCGTGCTCAATTACACATCCAACCTTCTCAATTAGCATGGCAGAGTCAGCAGCAAGGGCATCAACTCACCGTTAACTCTGGCTTGATAAGGTGGTGGCCAACAGAGGCGGGATGGCAGATTGATGGCAGTGAATTCAATGTATCATCAACGGCTGTGCCGCGCGACAATACTAAAGCAGTCGAATCAACTTTATCGCCTGAAAAAAAAGCACAAACGTTACTTAATTCCACGTTTAATTTTCAGTTTTATCAGCATAATGGTTTTTTAGTTGGGTCATTGGGTGAGATTGAGCTTGCGCCGTTCTTAGCACTGGGCTCGTTATTTGCTGATCCGTTAGCCAATAAAGACAGTTGGTGGACAAACGCTAAGCCGATGGCTAAAGCGCAAGGCTCGCAAGTGCTATACCAAATGAAATCAGGGCAGTACCTCGCCCATAGTGTTATTTCGGATATTAACCTTAAGGCCAATGCTGGTTTGCCAAGCTTACAGGGCGCGATGGTTCAAGTGTTGGCGTCTGAAGTAGGTGGCCGCCTATCGTTGGCGTTGACGGATACGAAGCTTGATTTTACAAAGCAGTTTCAAGCGCCAATTAAGGTTGGTCGCCTGAGTGTGCCGCTACGCTGGTCATACGGCTTACGCGGGCCCACGTTAAGCAGCGATAACGTTTTATTTAGTAATCAAGACTTAACTTGGCAAGGCCAATTTAAGCTGGACTGGTCTAATGGTGGTTCGCCGTTTTTATCGTTATACAGTGAAGCTAACGTTAAGCGCGCCAGTGAAGCCGACAAGTATTTTCCGATCCAATGGATGGGGCAAAATGTGTATGACTATTTACAGCCAACGATTGCTGCCGGTGAGGTAGAAACAGCGAAGATACTGTGGCATGGTCGGCTCGATCAATATCCTTATAACAAGGGTGAAGGGGTATTTCAGGCTTGGGTGCCGTTGACTGATACGGAATTCCATTTTTATCCCGGTTGGCCACCGTTAAGTAAAATGCAGATTAACTTGCTGTTTGAAAACGCGGGATTGTTCCTTGAAAGCTCAGATGCGACGCTAATGAAAGCGCGCTCTGACAAAATTAGCGGCACCATTGCGCACTTTGCGCCCGACGCCAGTTTAGAAATTAACGCGACTATTCAAGGTGATAGTCGTGATATCAGTGATTACTTACAAGCGTCGCCTTTGGCTGATTCGGTCGGGGTAGCACTTGAAAAAGTGGTGGTGTCAGGGCCAATTAGCGGTGATTTAAAACTTGGTATTCCTCTTAATGGTGGTCCTGCCAAGGTGAGCGGCGCGATAGCATTAAACAAGAATAGGGTGAACATTCCATTAAGCGCTGACAAGCAGCAGGAGTTAGAGCTTACTCAAGTGACTGGGCAGTTTGAATTTGACCAGGGTAACTTAAATAACGGAGCGATTAAGGCCAACTGGCAACAGCAACCGGTAACGGTGCGCTTTAGCGCTGAGCAGCAAGCCAATGACTACCAAGCTAAGGTCAATGTGCTAGCCGACTGGTCTGCTGAAAAGCTGAATAAGCAATGGTCGGCTTTACAACCGCTGGACTTAAACGGGCACTTGGGCTGGCAAGCTAGTCTCAATTATAAAAGCTTTGCCCAAGGCGGTTACCACTACAATTTACAGCTTTCATCGGACACCCGAGGCCTTGGGATCGGGCTGCCCGCGCCAATGAATAAAAATAGCCTGCGCGATTGGCCTTTGTCGATTAAGCTAGCAGGGAGTGAGAAAGGCAGTGAGTTAAACGCTGAGTTAGAGAATAAACTATTTATTCGCGCCTCGATGAATGCAAAAAATGCAGCAGAAAGCCGCTGGTGGTTGCACTTTGGCCAAACGTTGCCAAGTCAGTCTCCGGCTCGCTCAAAAGCCGTGAGCGTGGCCTTGAACCAACTTGATTTAGACCCTTGGTTGGTGTGGTGGCAGCAGCAAAGTTGGCCTCAAACGAACGCACCACAGAACGATTGGCAGCCCGACTTTATCAAGGTTAACGTGAATGAAGTGCAGTTTTGGCAACAAGCTGTGTATGGTTTGTCGATGAGTGCGCGTCGCGATCCGCAGCAGTGGGCGTTAACGCTGACATCTGATAAAGGCAAAGGCAAGATTGTTGATACTGCTGATTTACTCTCGATTGATTTTCAGCGCCTGCATTTACCTGATCTTGTGGTACCTAGCGCTGGAATGTCTGGTCAGCCATCACCTTGGTCTTGGCAACACCTGAAAAACACGCAACTGAGTTGTCAAAAGTGTCAAATAGGCAGTACTAACTTAGGCCAGGTGCAAGGGCAGTTTACCCGTCATAGCAAGGGTATTAAGCTCGATAATTTAAGCTTGTTATACGGCCACTCTGATGTACATATGACCGGCGACTGGTCGGGTGAAAAGCAGCAACAAACCCGTATAAATATTGCAATACAGAGCCAAAATATTGCTCGGTTTGCGCAAACGCAGGGCTATGATAGCCCGATGAAGGAGACCTCCGGGGTGGCTGACTTTGAATTAAGTTGGTTGGGAAGTCCGAATATGTTCAATACCTCCAGTCTTAACGGTAAGGTGAAGTTGGCGACAAATACGGGCTATATTGCTGATGTGAGTGATAAAGGTACACGGTTATTTAGCTTACTTAGCCTAGACTCCATTCGCAGAAAGTTAAACTTAGATTTTCGTGACGTATTTGTCGACGGCTTATATTTTGATTCGATCAAGAGCACGGCAAATATCACGAATGGCTTAGTTAATAGTGATGACTTTATACTTGATGCGGCGGCGGGGCGACTAGAAGGGAGAGGTCAGCTCGATCTTAACCGTTGGCAAATGGATTATCAGATGTCTTTTTACCCTGATGTGACTTCAAGCCTACCTGTGCTAGCGGCTTTCACACTCACTCCAGTGACAGGGCTGTATGTATTGCTGCTATCGAAAATTTTTGAGCCGGCAGTCGATATCATTTCAGGAGTTAATTTTAGTCTTAAAGGTGATATTTCTAACCCTGAAATTAGTGAAATAGGTCGTGAAAAAGGGGTGGTCGAAATACCGAGAGAAATTAAGGAGTCTTATGAACAACGTATCACTGATTCAGTTGATAAGCTGCAGCAAATCCGCTGACAACCTCGCTCGGATTGAACAACTCCTATATCAATTAGCGCCTAAACCGAAACAATGGGTGTTACTCCCCGAAAATGCGATTATTTTTGGTGTTAAACAAGACTATTTAGCTGCCAAAGAAAAGTTAGGTGCAGGGCCGTTACAAGATGCTTTAGCAAAGCTTGCTCAGCGTTTTAATATTTATTTAGTTTGCGGCAGCTTTCCGATAGAGAGTGAGGAGGCGGATCGAGTTTACACCTCAAGCCTCGTTTTTTCACCGCAAGGGCAGCTCATTAAGCATTACCATAAATTGCATTTGTTTGATGCTCAAGTGGCTGATGGCAAAGGCAGTTATCAAGAGTCTGATACCTTCAAGCCCGGCAACCAGCTGGCTTACCTTAATGAAAACGGCCTAACCCTTGGCCTGACTATCTGTTACGATTTACGTTTTCCAGCTTTGTTTCAGCAGCTAAGGCTGGCGGGAGCACAAGTGATATTTGTCCCGGCGGCGTTCACTTATGTTACGGGTAAAGCGCATTGGTTGCCTCTGTTACAGGCTCGGGCGATAGAAACTCAGTGTTATATTGTTGCTGCCAACCAAGGTGGCGATCATAGCAAGGAGCGACAAACTTGGGGTCATTCCTGTATTATTGACCCCTGGGGTGAAATAGTTGAACAATTAGAATTAGGTGAAGGGGTGCTAAGTGCCGCTGTTGACCTGACTAAACTGGAAGATATTCGCCGTCGTATGCCTGTTATGGAACATCAACGTATAGTTGGGCAAAGACTCAACAAAAAGGATTAAGAATGAGCTTTGAAACCGTTTGTCAGCACTTGTTAGGGCCAACAGAATTAAATGGCGACAAATTAGAATCGGTACTGGCGAGTATGTACCAGCATGATTTGGATTACGCTGATTTGTTTTTTCAATCAAGTCGCCATGAAAGCTGGGTACTTGAAGACGGTATTGTCAAAGAAGGCAGTTTTAACATTGAAAAAGGCGTCGGGGTTCGCGCGGTCAGTGGTGAAAAAACGGGTTTCGCTTATTCTGACCAACTTAGTTTTGCCGCCTTACAACAGGCAGCCAATGCTGCTCGAGGCATTGCCGGCGCGGGTCAATCGGGTAAGGTTAAAATTTTAACACCCACTCATGGCAAGATTATTTATCCAGAATTAGACCCCCTTGACTGTCTTGAAAAAGAAGCCAAAATCAACTTGCTGAAATCGGTTGATGCGTATGCGCGCAGTTTAAACCCCGCCGTCACGCAAGTGATTGTGAGCATGGCTGCGGTGTATGAAGAAATGTTAGTGGCTGCCAGCGATGGCACATTCGCTGCTGATATACGGCCTTTAATTCGATTTAACTGTTCGGTGTTAGCCGAAAGAAATGGCCGTCGTGAGCGTGGCAGTGCCGGTGGCGGTGGTCGCTACAGCATGGTGTACTTTACCGAGCAAGTTGAAGGCCAAGAGCGCGCGTTTGGTTATGCTAAAGAAGCGGTGCGTCAAGCCTTGGTCAATTTAGAAGCGGTTGATGCTCCTGCCGGCGCGATGCCTGTGGTATTGGGATCAGGTTGGCCCGGCGTGTTACTTCATGAGGCCGTTGGCCATGGATTGGAAGGTGACTTTAACCGTAAAGGTGCATCGGCTTTCTCTGGTCGCATTGGTGAAAAGGTTGCTTCTGAACATTGTACTATCGTTGATGATGCTACCCTTGCTAATCGTCGTGGCTCGTTAAGTGTTGACGATGAAGGTACCGAGGGGCAATACACAGTATTAATCGAAAACGGTATCTTAAAAGGTTACATGCAAGACAAGCTCAATGCGCGCTTAATGGGCGTAGCGCCAACCGGTAATGGTCGCCGTGAGTCTTATGCGCACCTACCAATGCCACGCATGACTAACACTTATATGTTGCCAGGCAAGTACGAGCATGATGAATTGATTGCCAGTGTGAAAAAAGGCATTTACGCGCCTAATTTTGGTGGTGGTCAGGTAGATATCACCTCAGGTAAGTTTGTGTTCACTGCATCTGAAGCTTATTTAATCGAAAATGGTAAAGTGACTACGCCGATTAAAGGTGCAACCTTGATTGGTAATGGCCCAGAAGCCATGTCGAAAGTGTCGATGGTAGGGAATAACTTAGCGTTAGATCCCGGTGTTGGCGTGTGCGGCAAAGATGGCCAAAGTGTGCCTGTGGGGGTTGGACAGCCGTCATTGAAATTAGATGAATTAACCATTGGTGGCACTAACTAGCAGAGAAAGCTATTTTTAATTAGGTAGTTACTAACTGAGAAAATTAAAGTAACACAACAAAAAGCATTACTGCTTTTTGTTGTGTAGCGCTTTCTTTAAACCATTTAACCAGTGTCTATGTTGCCATTAAACGATTTAGCCCTGCTTATCGACCATAATTTCACGCAAGTATTTAAATAATTCACGTGAGGATTTTGGTGGTTTATTACCCGCCGCTTCTTTGTTGGCTTGGCGCACTAGCTGGCGTAACTTTTGACGCTCAAAGCTAGGTTGCTGCTCCATTAAACGCGAGATAGCCTCATCACCTTCACTGATTAATTCATCGCGCAGCAATTCAAGTTGATGAAAAGCGTGAGTTGCGGCTTGGTGTTTATTGGTTAATACGTCTAGCGCTGCTTCGATAGGCTCCGGATCTTCTGAGCGCATTAACTTACCAATGTATTGTAATTGGCGGCGCAATGCTTCGTGTTTATTACTGATTTTATGTGCCAGCTTGATAGCGTCAGATAGATTATCAGACAGTGGAATGTTTTTGAGTTGACTCGGGCTCAAGCTAACCAAGCGGGCCCCGAGCTTTTGCAGTGCTTCACTTTCTTGCTTAAGTTGCGTTTTACTGATGATGTCGTTTTCGTCTTCTGGATGCATATTGGTTCATTCTTGTAGGTTTGATATGACTATCTTACCAGCAAATTGTCGCAAGCTCCTCATGTCATGATATGCTTGGCAGAAATGTATCGGAGTAGAAGAAATAACATGGAGCCAACAAGTCTGATTGCACAAGAACAAGACCAGTTAGAGCAAGCAGTTGCTGACGCGGTCTTGATGGCAAAAAAACTCGGGGCAGACCAAGCAGAGGTCGCAGTTAGTCGTCAAACGGGAATATCGGTTAATACCCGAATGGCAGAAGTGGAAAACATTGAATTTAACCATGATGGCGCACTGGGCATTAGTGTTTATGTCGATGGTCGTAAAGGTAATTCATCCACTTCAGATATCAGCAAGGAATCAATAGCGCGTGCCGTTGAGGCGGCAATTGACATTGCTAAACATACCAGCCAAGACCCCTTTTCAGGGTTGGCTGATGCCGATTTACTTGAACGTCAACCGCAAGATTTAGACTTGTTTCATCCTGCTTCACTCGATCCCGAATCAGGCTTAGCCCTTGCTAAGCAGTGTGAAGAATTCGCGCTGGCGGCAGATAGCCGCATTGTTAATTCTGATGGCGCCAGTTTTAGCAGCCATTTAGGCATTAAAGTCTATGGTAATAGTCATGACTACGTACAAAGCTATTTGTCTAGCCGCCATAGTTTAAGTTGTATGTTAATCGCGCAACAAGGCGATGAAATGCAACGAGATTATAGTTACACCATGACCCGTAATATTGCTGATATGTGGCGTCCAGAACGGGTCGCACAAGAAGCCGTCGAACGTACAGTGGCGCGCTTAGGTGCACGGAAAATCGACACCTGTAACTGTCCGGTGCTATTTTCTGCCGATAGTGCGGTAAGCTTGTTTGGCCATTTAGTTAATGCCATAAGTGGCGGTAGTCTTTACCGTAAATCGTCGTTTTTATTAGACAGCTTAGGCACGCAAGTGTTTCCAAGTTGGCTTAATATTAGCGAGCGACCGCATATTAAATCGGGCCTTGCTAGCTCACCGTTTGATGCTGAAGGGGTAAAAACTCAAGATCGTGAGATTATCTCAGGTGGCGATTTAAATACTTACCTGCTAACCAGTTATTCCGCTCGTAAACTTGGCATGACGACGACTGGCCATGCCGGTGGTATTCATAACTGGTTTGTACAAAGTAACCAAGGTGACTTTAAAGACATGTTGCGCCAGTTAGGCACGGGTTTGTATGTGACTGAGCTAATGGGGCAAGGGGTTAACGCTGTATCGGGTGATTACTCTCGTGGCGCAGCGGGCTTTTGGGTTGAAAACGGTGAACTGGCTTTCCCGGTTCATGAAATCACTATTGCAGGTAACTTGAAAGACATGTTTATGGGGATTCAGGCCGTTGGCAGTGATATCGATACGCGCAGCAGCCTGCAAACAGGCTCGGTGCTGATTGACAATATGAAGATCGCGGGCAGTTAATTGTTATCGCTCGCCTCGAATGAAGCGTAAATAAAACTGAACAAGCTCCTCAGATTTATACTGGGTTGAGATTAAAAGGCCGTGGCGTTACTCGTTACGGCCTTTTTATTTACAGGGGAGGTTGAATTCTAGGCTCGTAAAAAGATCGTCGCCATGCCTAAAAATGAAAACAGGCCCACTACATCGGTTACCGTAGTGAGCGCCATACCGCCCGCAAGGGCAGGGTCTATTTTAAGTTTGTTCATGATCAATGGAATACAAACGCCGGCTAAGCCAGCCACTGATAAGTTGATGAACATGGCCCCGGCGATTACGTAGCCAATGTTCACGTCGCCCTTCCAAATAACCACCGCCACAGCCACAAGCAGTGCCCAAATTAAACCATTTAATAAACCGATGGCGGCCTCTTTCATAATCAAAGTGCGAGCGTTCGAGTCACCGATGTGGCCAACGGCCATGCCGCGAATAACCAGTGCCAAGGTTTGATTGCCGGCAATACCGCCCATGCTGGGGACGATGGTCATTAATACTGCAAGAGTGGCAATTTCGGATAAGGTGGCTTCAAACATATTAGACACAGACGAGGCTAGTAATGCGGCGCCAAGGTTTACGGTTAACCAGATAGTACGGCGCTTGGTACTTTTTAAAATGGGCGCAAAGGTATCTTCATCATCATCCATCCCCGCCATCCCCATCATTTTGTGGTCGGCGTCTTCACGGATAATGTCGACTACGTCATCGATAGTGATACGTCCGAGCAGGCGGTCATTTTGATCGACTACAGGGGCACTGATTAAATCACGGCGTTCAAATATTTTGGCCACTTCTATTTCGGCCATCGCAACAGGAATGCTTTTGCGGGTGTTATCCATCACATCCATTACGGTGGAGGCGGTATCCACCGTGAGTAAGGTGGCTAGTGCAACTTCACCAATGAGCTTATCGTGTTTATTGACCACATAGAGGGCATCGGTGGCCTCTGGTAGCTCACCTTTCAAACGTAAATAGCGTAACACCACATCAATAGTGACATCAGGTCTGAGCGTGATGGTGTCAGTGTTCATTACGCTGCCGGCGGTATCTTCAGGGTAGCCTAAGGCTTGTTCAAGACGATGCCGGTCTTGGGCGTCCATTTGCGCCAATACTTCTTGATAGGCCGAGTCATTTAGACCGCTAAGGACATAGGCAAGATCATCGGTGTCCATGCCTTCGGTTGCGGCAACCAGATTTTCCGTATCCATTAAGGCAAGGATACTGTCTCGAGCGTCTTCGTTTAGCTCTTCGAGGATTTCACCTTGTTGCTCAGAGTCGGTGAGTTGCCAAATGTTTTTACGCTCTGCGTGGGGACAAGATTCAAGTAGTAGGGCAATATCTTCAGGGGGAAGTTGCTGTAACATGCGGCGAACATGAACAAACATACCACTGCTCAAGGCTTTGTTAACTTCGACTAGGCGCTCATGTGTGCTCAGGTTGACTAGATTATCTAGCATCCACTTTTCCCCTTGGTGCATGTTATCAATAGGCGATAACTAATGAATTTTAATTATTATTCTTCTTCTTCAAATTTGTCTTCTATCAGTTGTTTTACTGCTTCTAATGCGCATTCAGCATCGGCCCCTTCAGCTTGGATGACGATTTGTTGGCCCTGACAGGTTTCTAGCATTAATAAGCCCATGACACTGGCTGCAGAAGCAGATTTATCACCGTGAACTAAGGTAACAACGGCGTCAAATTTTAACGCTAATTCAGCCAGTTTTACAGCCGCTCGTGCATGTAAGCCCAATTTGTTTTTAATGGTGATATGTTGCTCTAGCTGAGGCATTAACGTTTTTCCAAGGTGCGATGACGAACTTGTACTTGTTGTTCGTGGCGAAAGAATTCGGCGATTTTCTCGGCGATAAATACCGATCTATGTTGGCCGCCGGTACAGCCGATAGCGATAGTGACATAGCTGCGGTTGTTGCGTTCAAGATGAGGTAACCAAGTGCCGATGAGATTTTCTATTTGCCAGATAAATTTCATCACTAGAGGTTGTTCAGTTAAGTAGTGCTGAACTTCAGCATCGAGTCCAGTCTGTGGCTTGAGCTCTGGGATCCAGTGTGGATTAGGCAAAAAACGCGCATCAAAAACATAGTCTGCATCTTTTGGTAAGCCATTTTTAAAGCCAAATGATTCAATCACTAATACCAGTTCATGGCTTTTTTGGCCAAGGACACGCTGTTTGACTAGCTCGCTAAGCTCATGGATTGACATATCACTGGTATCGATACGTAAATCTGCCGATTCAGAGATAGGCTCGAGTAAGGTGGTTTCTTGATCGATCGCTTGAGATAGCGATAATTGCATTTTTGCTAGTGGATGCAATCGCCGTGTTTCACTGTAGCGGCGCACTAAAATACTGCTACTGGCATCAAGAAACAGCGTGGTGAGATCAACTGTTGTTTTTAAATCATCAATGACGTGATGTAATTCACTTGGGTCAAGGGGGAGGTTACGGACATCGATACTAACGGCTACGGCATCGTAGCTGTCTTTCAGGCTGGTGATTAAATCGGGCAGTAAGGGTAGAGGTAGGTTATCAACACAGTAATAGCCTAAGTCTTCCAATACTCTTAAAGCAACGGTTTTACCTGATCCGGAGCGGCCACTGACGATGGTGAGTTTCATATTGCTCCCGTTATGATGCGCAAATGAGTTCGAATAACTCCGCATCTGTTTTAGCCGCGCGAAGTTGGCGACAAATTTGTTTGTCAGAAAGTTTACCAGCGATAAGTGACAAGGTCTTTAAATGTTGGCTACACTGGCTTTCTGGAACGAGAACGGCAAACAATAAATCCACGGGCTGATTGTCGATAGCACTAAAATCGATAGCGGTCTCACACTGGATGAAAACCCCGGTAACAGGATAATCATCACTGATGCGAGCGTGCGGGATCGCAATGCCTGCACCAACACCTGTGGTGCCAAGACGCTCCCGTGTTAGTAGGTTTTCAAATACGACTTTCGGGTCGATGTTGAGTTTTTGTCCTGCTAACTCACTGATGATTTCCAGTGCTTTTTTCTTGCTTGAACAAGAGACTGCACTCAAGGTGCAGTCTGGGGTTAATAATTCATTTATATCCATATTTAATTTTAAGACTGTTTCAGCTTTTCCTTATGTTTGATTACCTGGCGATCAAGTTTGTCAACTAACGAATCAATCGCGGCATACATATCAGTGTCGTGCGAGTTAGCAAACACTTCACCGCCGGAAAGATGCAGTTTAGCTTCGGCTATTTGATTCAACTTTTCGACGTTTAATATCACTTGTGCCGAGTTAATACTATCAAAATGACGCTCTAATTTAGAGAACTTAGTTTCAACGTAGGTGCGCATTGAGTCGGTGATGTCGATATGGTGGCCAGATAGATTAATTTGCATAAACATTCTCCTGTTGCAGCCTAAAGTAGGCTTTTACGTTGGTTAGAAGGCGGGATGTTCAAAGACTCGCGATATTTAGCGATGGTTCTTCGCGCAACCTTAATGCCTTGGTCAGCAAGCAGTTGAGTAATTTTACTGTCACTTAGGGGCTTGGCAGGGGTTTCTGCTGCCACTAATTTTTTAATTAAGGCCCTAATGGCGGTGGATGAACATTCGCCACCACTTTCTGTTGCAACATGGCTAGAGAAGAAATACTTCAACTCAAAGATGCCACGCGGCGTGTGCATGAACTTTTGCGTGGTGACACGCGAAATAGTGGACTCGTGCATTTCCACGGCTTCCGCGACATCGTTTAATACCATGGGTTTCATTGCTTCAT
Source organism: Motilimonas cestriensis (assembly GCF_021295315.1). Taxonomy (GTDB): domain Bacteria; phylum Pseudomonadota; class Gammaproteobacteria; order Enterobacterales; family CBDFNC01; genus Motilimonas; species Motilimonas cestriensis. Next base: position 74,543 of record NZ_JAIMJA010000015.1, read on the forward strand.
CGCCGTATTCAAAAAAAGCAACTTGATGCTGTACGATACAGTTGGCCACTTTTAACAAGGTGTCGTTGCGGCTCTCTAAACTTTTGATAAACCACTTGGCTTCTTGTAGGTGTGAGCGAATAAACTGGCTGTCATCGGTGTTTTTGGTTTGCTTAGCAAAGGAAGCGTATTGGTCATTAACGCGAATTTTTGGCATACAATCTGGGTTAAGCTCAACCACCCAGCGACCTGATTTTTTTTGCACCGAGACATCCGGCACTATGTATTGAGCATCCATTTCAACAATAGCATTGCCCGGTCTTGGCTCTAAGGTATGGATCAAGCGCATGACTTCGCGCAGGTCATCTTCTTTTAATTTGGTTTTACGACTAAGGGTGCGAAAGTCTCGGTTAGCCAGTAAGTCCATGTGCTCGCGGATCACCATAATGGCTTCTTCTAACCAAAGTGTGCCTTTTTCAATTTGATTAAGCTGGATTAACATGCATTCTTGTGCGGAACGAGCACCAACGCCGAGAGGATCAAAATGCTGTAATCGTTTTAGTACAGCTTCTACTTCGTCGAGTTCAACCTCAAGAAAGTCAGAAATAACACTGTCTAAAATATCTTCGCTGGAAACGGTCAGATAACCGGATTCATCAATGGCATCGATAATGGCAAAGGCGATAGCGCGGTCGGTTTCACTAAAGGGGGTTAATTCCATTTGCCAGATGAGGTGGTCATGTAAGTTAGCTGAGGTTTCACCTTGATAAATAAAATCGGCATCATCGCCACCTGAGCCGACACCTGAAGTGCTTGAGCCGGTGCCGGTGGTAAAGGTGTCGTCCCATGTTGAGTCAGTGGGTAGATCATCAGGAATGTCATTTTGCGCCATCGCCTCAGACGTTTCGAGTTGGCTAGAGGTGTCGTTATCGTAGCTTTGCTCTTCGTTACTGTGGTCGTTTTCTTCTACCTCTAACAGCGGATTTGATTCAAGGGCTTCTTGAATTTCTTGCTGTAAATCTAATGTAGAAAGCTGCAACAAGCGAATGGCTTGTTGTAGCTGAGGGGTCATAGTTAACTGCTGACCTAAACGCAACTGTAGGGTTGGCTTCATTAAATTCCTGTTAGATATAAATCTTTAGATAACGGTTGTTACCTATAAAAACTATAGCTTGAATTGATCGCCTAAGTAGACTCGTTTTACTTGTTCGTTTTGTAAAATGTCTTCTGGCTTGCCGGCGGCAATCATTTCTCCATGACTCACTATATAGGAATATTCACATACATCTAGTGTTTCCCTCACATTATGGTCAGTGATTAATACACCTAACCCTCTGTCTCGTAAGTGTTCTATGATCTTTTTTATATCTATTACTGAGATGGGGTCAACCCCTGCAAATGGCTCATCAAGTAAGATAAACTGAGGGTCAGCAGCCAAGGCTCTGGCGATTTCAACGCGGCGCCTTTCTCCTCCAGAAAGAGACATTCCTTTACTGTCTTTTATGTGAGTAATGTGGAACTCTTCGAGCAATTCGTTCAATCTATCTTGTTTTTGCTCTGTTGATAGTTCATCTCGGATCTCTAAGATGGCCATAATGTTTTGCGCTACCGTTAAGCGGCGAAAAATAGAGGCTTCTTGTGGCAAATAGCCAATACCTTTTTGTGCACGTACGTGCATCGGTTGGCTAGATATTTCTTCATCATCAATAAATATCTGGCCTTCGTCGCGCTTTACTAAACCAACCACCATGTAAAATGTTGTCGTTTTACCTGCGCCATTGGGGCCGAGTAAACCAACAATTTGTCCGGTGTTCACTTGTAAACTGACGCCATTCACTACACGACGATTCTTATAACTTTTCGCTAAGTCTTTTGCTTGGAGTAATGCCATTATTGCGCCGCTTTATTTGTTGATTTATCTATTGATTTATCTGATGACTTTGAGCTTTTCTTACTATCGACTTGAGCCGGTAAAAATACGGTGCGGGTTTGATTTTCGCCTTTTTGGCCTTCAATCTGGCGGGTATCAATGTTGTAGGTGATGGTTTCAGCAGTGTAGTTACTGTCTAATTGCTTCAAAGAGGCGTTTTGACTCAAAATAATTTGATTGTTTTTCTTCAGGTAACGGATTTTTTTTGCTTTGGCTTCTACTGGTTTACCATCGTCCATCATTTGATAAAAAGTGGCTGGATTACCAGTGGCGATCATCTCTTCTTCACCGGGCTTATGGCGGATGCCAACCAATTTATTAGCGGTCAGCTTAATCGACCCTTGGGTGACCACGACGTTACCTAAAAAGGTGGTTGTGTTGCTGTCAAGGTCGGCCGTATTGGAATTGGCTCGGATAACAATTTCTTGCTTTGAGTCTGACTGAAGCGCATAAGTGGGGGCGCTTAGTAATACCATTGATGCGAGTAATAGATTAAGGTTTTTCATTTAAATAAGTCGCCGTTACTTGGTTTAATAAACTGATGGTTTTACCTGATAATTGACCAAATAATCCCGTGCCTTTTTGTTGCATTTGATCGCCATATAAGGTGACTAAGTCATCGGAATGGATTTCATTTTTTATTAAATCTAGGGTGAGCTTGTCGGTGGTGATCAGGTTAATATGCTGGTCGTGCGTCAAGTTGGTGATGGTGACGTTGTTACTCAGTTCAAAGGTGTGTTGGTCGAATAAAATGCCATCGTCACCGGTGATTTGCCATTGCGTTTTATCTTCATTACGAAATAACAATAGCACTGGCTTAGTAAAAATCGTTTTTAGGTCTTGCTGGTAATAATGCATTTGTGTGGCAAAAAGCCGATAGTCAATTTGACCAGTTTGGGTAAAGACCGCCCCTTTAACTTCATTGGCAATAAAATATGCCTCAGAAGGATCGCGCTCAGCAATAGGCGTTTCACTGCGTTTAAAAAATTGCCAAGCAGCAAGAGAGACAATAAACAGAACGGATAACCAGATATTGAGCTTTTTCATACACTGGTTCCCTGCGCGTGAGCTAATTCTCCCCGCACATGTAATAGCAAATCGCAGAGCTCGCGCACAGCACCAAAGCCGCCTTTTATTGTTGTAACATAGTGAGCTTGTTGCTGCACTATTGGGTGTGCATCCGCTACGGCTACTGCTAAGCCAACCTGATTCATCACGGGTAAATCAATCACGTCATCACCGATATAAGCGACTTCATCCGGATTAAGGTTTAACTGCGTGAGTAATTGCTGGAAAGCAATAAGCTTATTATCTTGGCCTTGAAAAATATGAGAAACGCCCAGAGCGCTCATTCGGTTGTTAACAATGGTGGACTTACGTCCGGTGATCACCGCTACTTCTATACCAGCATGAAGCACGGCCTTGATACCGAAGCCATCTCGGGTGTGAAATGCTTTGAGCTCCTCGCCGTTGTTGCCCATGTAAATTCGGCCATCAGAGAACACCCCATCAATATCGCAAATAAGCAGCTTAGTATGAACCAGCTGCTGATGTTGCTGTGCGGTAATGGTGCCATATGGGGTGTTTAGCATAAAAAGCCCTAATTACATAAGTTTGAATAAAATTACATAGTGTAAAACAATAAAACTTGGTACGCGATAAAGCAGGCTAATAATAATCCGCCTTCAACGCGGGTAATTTCTTTTATTTTACCGTTACCTGCCACTATTAATAATAAAACGGTGACGCCTAACATGTAATACATATCACGCCCCGCTGCGCTAGCGTCTATGGTTCCTGGTGCTAAAATACCTGGAATAGCTAACACAGCTAAGATATTAAAAATATTTGAACCGACAATGTTTCCTAATGCAAGATCGCCTTCTTTCTTCAATACACTGGCAATACAAGCGGCTAGCTCTGGCAAGCTGGTACCAATGGCAATAATAGTTAAGCCGATGACCAAATCTGATATGCCAAAATGTTTCGCGATAACGACCGCTGAACCCACGAGTTCATTAGAGCTGTATATTAATAAGCCTAAGCCAAACACCAACCAAAATGCCGCTTTCCAAAACGGTATGTCAGAGGGAATCTCATCTTCTAGCTCTTCAACAAGTGGATCATTGGTGTTTGGATTTTTTAACGCCATCCAAGTTAAGCCGCCAATCGTCGCAAAAAAGCCAATAATTAACACCGTTCCTTCACCGCGCGTTAACTCTAGATCCCATAATAACCACGCCGCCAATAGGCTAGTCACCATGACCATAGGCAACTCACGACGCATGGTGGAAGATGCGACTAGCATTGGCCGCAATAGTGCGGTTAAGCCTAATACTAAGGTAATATTGGTAATGTTGGAGCCAATGGCATTGCCAATGGCTGTGTTAGGAGCGCCATTTAAACTAGCACTCGCAGCCACCATCATTTCTGGCGCTGATGATCCCATTGCGACTATGGTTAAGCCTATGATAAGAGGAGATATGCCTAAGTTTCGTGCGATGGCGGCGGCACCAAAGACAAATTTGTCGGCGCTCCATACTAATGCTGCTAGGCTAACAACGAGTATTAAGACATTAAGCCAAAGGATATTCGCTTCCATAGTTCCTTTCTAAAAGTGTGATCCGAAAAAGGTATTTTCCCGTTTCTGGTCTCAAATGTGAAGCGTTTGAGTATGTTTATTATTAAGCATAAAATAGTGGGCTGTATTTTAAGGTGAAATATATAATGGGACAGCTAGTTCAGATCCGTGATATGAGTTTTGCTCGAGAGCAGCGGATATTGTTCGATAACCTCAATTTGGATATCGCACAAGGTAAAATTACGGCCATTTTAGGTCCCAGTGGTATAGGTAAAACCACGTTGCTAAAATTAATCGGTGGGCAATTAACGCCATCTTCGGGGGATATTTTATTTTCCGGTGAAAGTGTCTGTCGTGCTAAGCGCGCTCAGCTATATCAAATGCGGCGTAAAATGGGGTTATTATTTCAAAGTGGCGCCTTGTTCCCTGAGTTAACGGTGTTTGAGAATGTGGCATTTCCGCTTCGTGAACACACACAGCTGACAGAGCCTGTGTTACAAACGTTAGTTAGAATGAAGTTGGAATCGGTTGGTTTACGTGGTGCAGAGCAGTTAATGGCCACGGAACTCTCTGGTGGTATGGGGCGGCGAGTTGCGTTAGCAAGGGCAACAGCGCTTGATCCTGAGCTAATGATGTATGATGAGCCGTTTGCAGGGCAAGACCCGATTTCTATGGGCGTGTTGTTAAAACTGATCCGTGATTTAAACCAAAGCTTAGGGCTAACTTCTATCGTAGTTAGCCATGATGTGACAGAGGTTCTCGAAATTGCCGATTATGTTTACGTGTTGGCGGATAAAACGATTATTGCCCAAGGAACGGCTGACGGGATTAAGTCTAATCAAGACCCTAGACTGGTTCAATTTATTAATGGATTGCCCAACGGGCCAGTGCCGTTCCATTATCCCGCGAGCGATTTTTTAAAGGATTTAGCAGCGCAGTGATTAATCAAATTCAACGAATAGGGGAACGAAGCATTAACTTTGTGACCCGCCTTGGTGTCGCAGGATTAATGCTCGTGAATGCATTATTCAGTCAACCAAATTGGAAGTTTTTACGTTTAGTGGGGCTGCAAGTTTACAATTTAGGCGTACTCTCGCTGCCTATTATTTTGGTCGCCGGGTTATTTATCGGCATGGTCTTAGGCCTACAAGGCTATAATGTGCTAGTTAGTTATGGCGCAGAGCAAAGTCTGGGTACGATGGTCGCGTTATCTTTATTACGTGAACTGGGGCCGGTGGTGACGGCATTGTTATTTGCCGGTCGTGCAGGCTCGGCATTAACCGCTGAGGTTGGGCTAATGAAGGCCACTGAGCAAATCTCGAGTATGGAGATGATGGCGGTAGATCCTTTTAAACGCATTATTGCCCCGCGCTTTTGGGCTGGCGTGTTATCAATGCCTGTGCTGGCTTTTATGTTCTCCATGATAGCTATATGGGGCGGCAGTTTTGTTGGGGTTGATTGGAAAGGTATAGATAGCGGTGGCTTTTGGTCGGTAATGCAAGCCAGTGTCGATATTCACCAAGATATTTTTTACGGTTTTATTAAAAGTACGGTGTTTGCTTTTGTTATTGTATGGGTGGCCTTGTACAACGGCTATTATGCTAAGCCTTCGTCTGCTGGTATCAGTGAGGCGACAACGCGAACCGTGGTAAATGCGTCTTTAATGGTGTTGGCGCTTGATTTTATATTAACCATTTTGATGTATGGTTAAGCTTAGGAAACAAAAATGACAGAGAAAAAATTACATTTAGCAGTGGGGAGCTTTGTTTTAGCGGGCTGTTTTGCTTTAGTTTTATTAGTCGTGCAAGTTGCTGGATTTTCCTTTACTCAAGACCAAGGCTCTTATACCTTGAAGGCGAAGTTCGACAATATTGGCGGATTAAAGGTTCGCTCACCGGTTAAGTTAGGTGGCGTTGTGGTTGGGCGTGTTGAAGCGATCTCCCTTGATGCCAAAAGTTATACTCCGGTTGTGACCTTAAGAATGGACCAGCAATATGGCTTTTATCCAGAAACCAGCTCTCTTTCGATTTTGACCGCGGGGCTATTGGGTGAGCAATTTATCGGTTTGCGTCCTGGCTTTATGGATGACGATATTGAGTTACTCGGCGAAGGGGATTTTATTGATGACACTAAATCTGCTTTGGTACTCGAAGATTTGATCGGACAGTTTTTATTTTCAATTCAAGATAACAGTAAGGAATAAAACATGTTATTGCGCTTTTTGTTGCCATTATGTTTACTGCTTTCTACCAATATGGCGATCGCTGCTAGCCTGAAAGAATACCAAGATCCTTATCAACTAATCGAAGAAGTAGCGGGTAAAGCTTTTGCTCGGGTCAAACATGAAAAAGCTTTAATGGAAAAAGATCCCGCTCATGCTGAGGATATTGTCCGAGAAGAGTTACTATTTTATGTTGATTCAAAGTATTCGGCTTATAAAGTCGTCGGGCCGGAACTGAGAAATACCACGCCAGAGCAAAGGGAAAACTTTGTCGCTGCATTTAAAGAGCACATGGTAAAAACCTACTCAACGGTTCTGTTTAAATATGATCAACAAGTTTTACAATTTGATGCAAGAGAGTCGTTTGCCGGTAAGAAAATAGTGACCGTGCCGGTGCGCTTTGTGCAAGCGGGCTCACCAGACATCAATGTGTCATTTAAGCTACGTTTAGACAAAAGCACTCAATCATGGCGGGTGTTTGATGTAATTGCTGAAGGCGTAAGTTTATTATCAACTAAGCAATCTGAGTTAGGTAGTTTGATTCGTAAAGATGGTATTGACAGTGTGACTGCGCAACTCATCGCCAAAAGTAATGAAAATAAATAGATGCTAGATTTCACACTAAAACAGCAAATCCTTTCTATTACTGGAGCCTTGGTCACCGAGCAAGTGGCCGGACAGGCTCCGAGTATCTTAACTGATTTTGATAAAATAGATCTTGCCGGTGTCAGTGAATTTGACTCTGCAGGCTTAGCTTGGTTAGTCACGTTTTATGCCCCCCTTGGCTGTGAATTTATCAATTTACCTTCAAGTTTACGCAAGCTTGCTGATTTATATGGATTAACCCCCTTGTTTGAACCTTCGTAAGGTGCCGATAAAAGCGTGATTGTTAACAAAAACCAGAATAATCACGCGTTAGCGGTTTAACTTAGACGCAATTGGTGATAAAACAGCTGACTTTTATGGCCTGTCAGACTGATCTCTGCCGTCAGCGAGCCAAAGTTTCACGTATTTTTCTTAATAAAAGTAGGATTTTACTATGGATCCAAAAGAAATAGAGGCGAAGTTATTAGCCGCACTGCCACTAGAGGCATGTTATGTCAAAGGTGAGGGCAGTCACTTTCAAGTGATCGCTGTTTCTGACATGTTTGAAGACATGAGTCGCGTAAAAAAACAGCAAACCATCTACGCTCCCTTGATGGAAGAAATTGCTGCAAACACGATCCATGCTTTGAGCATTAAAGCTTTTACGCCGCAGCAATGGCAAAAAGAAAAAATATTTAATCAGCCGTCCTGAATCGAGGTATGAATGGATAAGTTTTTAATCAAAGGTGGTTGCACCTTAAATGGTGATGTAACCATCTCTGGCGCTAAAAACGCTGCGTTACCAATTTTATTTGCCACCTTATTATCAAACCACGAAGTGGTGATTTCTAACGTACCTAAACTACGTGATATTAAAACCACATTGGCTTTATTGCGTGAGTTAGGGGCAACTGCAGAGCAAAACGAAGACGTGGTGATCAACGCTGGCGGCGTGCATCATCAAAAAGCGCCATATGATTTGGTTAAAACCATGCGCGCTTCTATTTTAGCTCTTGGGCCTTTGGTTGCTAAATACGGCAAAGCAGATGTGTCTTTACCGGGTGGTTGTGCGATTGGTGCACGCCCAGTGAATTTACATATTCATGGCTTAGAGCTGATGGGGGCCAATATCGTTGTTGAGGATGGTTACATCAAAGCGCGTGTTGATGGCCGCTTGAAAGGCGCTCACATCGTGATGGATATGGTTAGCGTAACGGGTACTGAGAACCTCATGATGGCAGCTGCATTAGCAGATGGCACAACGGTTATTGATAATGCCGCGCGTGAGCCTGAAGTCGTCGACCTTGCTAACTTTATTAATGCCCTTGGCGGTAAAGTGTCAGGAGCGGGTACCGATAGTATTACTATTGAAGGTGTTGAAGCCTTAACGGGTGGTCAATATGAAGTACAGCCTGATCGCATTGAAACAGGGACTTTTCTTGTTGCTGCAGCAGTAACAGGTGGCAAGATCACTTGTCATAAGACCAGTCCGCGTTTACTTGAGGCGGTGTTGGCTAAACTAGAAGAAGCGGGTGCGTTAGTGGAGTCGGGTGATGACTGGATTTCATGTGATATGCGCGGCCGGACACTGAAATCAGTCAATGTTAAAACCGTGCCTTACCCAGGTTTCCCCACTGACATGCAAGCGCAGTTTACCGTGCTTAACGTCGTGGCTGAAGGTGCTGGACGCGTCACCGAGACTATTTTTGAAAACCGCTTTATGCATGTGCCGGAACTACAGCGCATGGGTGCAGACGTAGAGCTGGAAGGTAACACGGCCATTTGTGCTTACACTGAGCAGCTTTCTGGTGCGCAAGTCATGGCTACTGATTTACGTGCTTCAGCGAGTCTAGTGATTGCCGGCTTAGTGGCAAAAGGTGATACCATCGTTGATCGTATTTATCACATTGATCGTGGTTATGAGTGCATTGAAAATAAACTCATTCCTTTAGGCGCAACGATGGAGCGTATTGCTTAACATCGCGCTTTAAACATTAAAACGGCCGCTTAATTGCGGCCGTTTTTTTATCGTGCTGAAAAATGTACATTTTATTCTTTCAGCTGCAGTTCATCGTAGTCTGCGACCTCGATAGCCAATTCAATTTCTTTCCCTTCCCTTAACAGCTTAACTTTTACTTCCTCGCCCGGGCGTACTTCTGCCACCCGATCTAATACGTCCGTAACGCCCGTAACAGGCATTTGATTAATGGCAAGCATCACATCTGACGCTTTTACACCCGCTAAACTTGCTGGCCCACCGTCCATTACACCTGTGATCATAATGCCTTTTTGTGCTTCTAGGCCCCACAGTTTTGCCATCAAAGGGTTAACAGGGCCCCCGATCACCCCAATTGAGCCTCGGATAACTCGACCATCACGGATCAAGTTGTCCATGATCCTTTCGGCTAATAAATAAGGCACGGCAAAGCTAATACCATAACTGTCTAAAGTCTGTGTTACGTGGAATGCAGAGGTATTAATACCCACCATTTCACCACGACTGTTGATTAAGGCTCCACCTGAATTACCTCGATTGATAGCGGCATCGGTTTGTAAAAAGTCTTGTCGTCCTGTAGAGCTAATGCCAGTGCGACCGGTGGCGCTTATGATCCCCTGAGTCACTGTTTGACCGATGTTGTAGGGATTGCCAATGGCTAGTACCACATCGCCGACTTTGGGTGAATAAGTTGGGTTTTGCGGGATCACGGGCAAGTTTTCAGCTTCTATTTGCAGCACCGCTAAGTCGGTGATGGCATCACTGCCAATCATTTGAGCGGTGAGTAAGCGACCATCTTGCAAGGCAACCAGTACTTGATCTGCTTTTTCAACCACGTGCATGTTGGTTAAGATATAGCCTTTGTCACTCATGATAATGCCAGAGCCAAGGCCGGTAGGTCTAAGTTCAGGCTGGCTATTGATATTAGACCGCTGATAATCCTGAGAGTAGATGTTAACGACAGCGGGGGCCGCTCTACGTACTGCGCTGCTGTAACTCTCGACTTGTCTGCTGTAAGTTTCAATTTGCTCCGCAAATGGCAATTCATGATTATTGCGCAGTGGCGGGAAAAAAATAAGTAGAAACACAGCGATCAGTAAACCAATGCTAATGGACTTTATTAAATAGCTGAGAACAGAAGGCATTTTTAGTATTTACGTTAGGATAAAGATGCAGAATAACAAAAATGTAGCAAAAAAAAACGCCCACGTTGCGGGCGTTTGCTGAAAGTTACGCTATTTAGCGGATCACACGATATAAAGAAGCGTTGCCGCGCTTGATGTTGAGGGCAAGAACGGACGGCTTATCTTCGATAATCTTACGTAAGTCAGCCATATCTTTGGTGCGTAAACGGTTAATGCCGACAATCACATCGCCTTCTTCCAAGCCTGCTAACGCAGCGGGAGAGTTAGGGAGCACTTTGCTGATTAAGACACCTTGAACTTTATCTTTTGGATCGGTGCTACTTAAAGTTGCGCCTTCTAGCGCTGGGTGCAATGAATTAGCGGCGATATTGGAATCTTTGGCTTCTTGCAAAGTTACTTTGAAATCTTGTTCTTTGCCGTCGCGCACTAAAGTTAACGTGATCTCTTTGCCTGCGCCTAAGGTGGCGACTTTAGCGCGAAGTTCATTAAATGAACGGATTTTTTGTTGGTTGAGTTTAATGATGATGTCACCCGCTTGCAGCCCTGCTTCTTCTGCCGCGGAGTCAGCCATGACTTGATTAACAAAAGCGCCATGTTGGGTGTCATAGCCAAATGCTTCTGCTAGTTCGGGGGTAAGCTCTCCCCCCGTAATGCCTAATAGACCTCGGCGAACCTCACCAAACTCTAAAATCTGTGCTGACAGGTTTTTCACCATGTTAACAGGGATAGCGAAGCCAATGCCTATGTTACCGCCATTGGGGCCTAAAATAGCGGTATTAATGCCAATTAACTCGCCGCGCAGGTTAAGCAATGCACCGCCGGAGTTACCGCTATTAATTGCAGCATCGGTCTGGATGAAGTTTTCATAGTTCTCAATGTTTAAGCCACTACGACCGAGTGCACTCACAATGCCTGAAGTGACCGTTTGACCTAAACCAAAAGGGTTACCAATGGCAATGGTAAAGTCACCCACGCGTAGCTCATCAGAGTTGGCAAGCTTAATGGCAGTCAAGTTTTTGGCCTCTATCTGTAACAACGCGATATCGGTTTGCTGATCTTCACCAATTTTTTTTGCGGTGTATTCCTTACCGTTGTTTAGTGTGACTTTAATTTCATCAGCTTGATGGATCACATGATAGTTAGTAATCACATACCCTTTTTTGGCATCGATAATAACGCCAGATCCTAACCCCCTAAACGGTTGTTTAGCTCCTTCAGCTAAAGCATCTGGACCGAAAAAGTGACGAAAAGGTTCTGGTATGCTTTGCCGTGAAACTTTGGTGCCTGCAACGGAAATATTGACTACCGCAGGGCTGACTTCTTCAAGTAACGGGGCAAGGCTGGGCAGTTCTTGTCCTTGTATCGCCACCGGGTGAGCGGCCTGTGCTGATAAGCTACCAAAGGCTAAGGCAGTTGAAAGGGCAACAGCAGTAAAAATTGAAATCGGTTTTTTCATCTCGCTTGCTCTCCTAGAGTCAAAGTTACTCAATTTATACCTTTAATAGAGTCTAAAATTAACAACCTGTTCAGTTCTTTACAGTACTTTACCCAAGTTGACATTGCTTCACGCAAGGCACTTTTAAGGCACTTTTTCAGGCGACTTCTGTGTTATTTCCTCAACTTGACTAGGGTCTGTTTGGTTTTTTTCAAGATTAGCCGCGGTGGTATTTTCGATATCAGCGTTATCCGAATGTTGAGCAGATGTGTCACCTTCCTGTGCGTTTAGTTCAGTGGCTTTTGTTTCAAGTTCGTGGATGTCATTTGAGGTAGTGTCATCGACGCGTTTGTTACGTCTAAAAATTGAAATATTACGGTTAGCTTCTGCTTCAGGTAGCAGCTGTTCGGATTGCTGTGCCATATATTGATATAAGGTTTGATATTGGTTCGCGATGCTGTCCATTAAATCGGCTGTTTTAGCAAAGTGGGTCGATACTTGTTGCTGATATTTGCTTTGGTCGTTCGTTTGTTGTTTTATTTGCGCTTGGCATTTTTCCAATTGATGTTGGTAGTCATTCATTTTTTGTTGCTGGGAAGTAACCTGTTTTTCAAATTGGGCGGCTTGTTTATTACTCGGGAAGCGACGGCCAATCATAAAGCCAATAATAAGGGCGAAAATAAAAGTACTGATTAATGTAATTTCTGTCATATCTACTCCAACTCACTGAAAATACGTTTACACCATTGATATACCACAAAGCGCACGACATGGATCTTAACGTGACTTGAGTATATACCCAATCAAGCATCTCCAGGCTGATTGGGTATATACAAAGCGACCTAAACTGTTGCAATATTGTGATCGAGCGGTTTGCAACCGATTACGATGCGAAGCGCAAGTTTATACCTGATGAACCTGTATGGATATTAATAAAGCCTGTGACGCCATTACTCAAGTACCAAAGTGACTTAAAACAAGATGATTTCTTTTATGATGCCGCCCAAGAACAAGCTGTGTTCGCTCTTGAGCGCCTTTATCAAGATTTAATTAAGCCTACTCCGAGTGCTAAATCAGTGGGCTGGCTTGATAAGATTAAGCAAAAATTTCAGCCACCAGAGCCTGTTGAAACCATTAAGGGTTTATATTTTTGGGGCGGAGTAGGGCGAGGTAAAACTTATTTAGTCGATACATTTTTTGATTGTTTACCCTTTTCGCAAAAAATGCGAGTGCACTTTCACCGCTTTATGCATCGCGTGCATCAAGAGCTGGGTTTATTAAAAAACCAAGAAGATCCTTTGCTTATTATTGCTGATAAGTTATCTGCTGAAGCAAGAGTGATTTGCTTTGACGAGTTTTTTGTTTCTGATATCACTGATGCCATGTTGTTGGGCACCTTGTTCGAGGCTTTGTTTGAGCGTGGCGTGGTGTTGGTGGCGACTTCAAACATTATTCCTGACGAGCTGTATCGTAATGGCTTACAGCGTGCTCGTTTTTTACCTGCGATTAAACTGATCAATGAAAACTGTGAAATCGTCAACGTTGATAGCGGCATTGATTATCGTATGCGAACCTTAGAGCAGGCCGAAATCTACCACTCACCCCTTGATCAAAAAGCGGAAGAAAACCTCAACCGCTATTTTCAGCAACTTTCCTGCGAACCAAGGCAATATGAACACCATATAGAAGTACTTAATCGTCAGATTCCGGTGCGAGCAGAGGCTGATAGTGTACTGTTTATTGAGTTTTCTGCTTTATGTGTCAGCGCACGTAGTCAAGTTGACTACATTGAATTGTCGAAAATATATCACACCGTGTTATTGGCGAGTGTGACCGTCATGGGCGGTGACAGTGATGATGCCGCGCGGCGCTTTATTGCCATGGTCGATGAGTTTTATGAGCGTCATGTCACTTTGATCATTTCCGCGGAAGTGGCCATGGATAAACTTTACCAAGGTGGTCGCTTGAGTTTTGAGTTTCAACGTTGCCTTTCTCGGTTACAAGAAATGCAAAGTACGGAATATTTGGCTCGAGAGCATCTGGCATAAATATCTGTGGGCAAAATAGCAGCAAAAAAGGATGATTTCTAAAAAGCTTTTCCGTATAATCTTGCGACCCCCAGTTACAATCACCAACTTTGGTGGATTTGTTGGCACCAAGTGTTCGTATTCGAAGGGGTACGAAGGTGGTATTTAATCGCTACTTTGAATTAAGTAGTCATTTCGTAACATTTTTTAATTTTTGGGTAAGAGTTTAATGAAAACTTTTGTTGCAAAACCAGAGAGCGTTCAACGCGACTGGTATGTGGTAGATGCTGAAGGTAAAACTTTAGGTCGTTTAGCTACTGAAATCGCTTCTCGTTTACGCGGTAAGCATAAAGCAGAATACACTCCACACGTTGACACTGGTGATTACATCATCGTTGTAAACTGTGAGAAAATTGCCGTAACTGGTAATAAAGCTGCAGGTAAGATTTATCACTCTCACACTGGTTACCCAGGTGGTTTGAAATCTATCTCTTTCGAAAAGCTAATCGAAAAAGCGCCAGAGCGTGTTATTCAATCAGCTGTTAAAGGTATGTTGCCAAAAGGCCCTCTAGGCCGTGCAATGTTCCGTAAATTGAAAGTTTACGCGGGTTCTGAGCATCAACATTCGGCTCAACAACCACAAGTTTTAGACATCTAATACGGAATTCAGGCAAATGGCAAATCAATACTACGGCACTGGTCGTCGCAAAAGCTCTACTGCTCGCGTTTTCCTAAAAGCGGGTAGCGGTAATCTAACTATCAACGATCGTACTCTTGAAGAGTTCTTCGGTCGTGAAACGTCTCGCATGGTTGTTAATCAACCTCTTGAGCTAGTTCAACTAACTGATAAGTTTGATATCAAAGTTACAGTTAAAGGTGGTGGTACTACTGGTCAAGCGGGTGCAATCCGTCACGGTATCACTCGTGCACTTATGGAATACGACGAGACACTACGCGCTGAATTGCGTGCAGCTGGCTTCGTAACTCGTGATGCACGTAAAGTTGAACGTAAGAAAGTGGGTCTACACAAAGCGCGTAAGCGTCCACAATTCTCAAAACGTTAATTTTCGTTTATCGAGTATGCAAAACCCGGCTTATGTCGGGTTTTTTTGTTTTAGGGTGATTGATCTTTCTGGCTGCTATTTCGTTAAATTGTAAACAAACGTGGCAAGTCTCAGAATTGGATGCTGAAAAAATGTTAAAGACATTATCAGCTTGTCAAATTGCGCCTATTTCTTTAGAATTCACACGATTTTTCTGTGACAATTGTACCGACCCCGTAATGCAGAAATCTGCTTAAACGCTAGAATTGATTTACCGCAAGGGAAATAATAATAATCGCGGAGTCCGTAGGGAGAGTTTTTGGATGAGCAATGCGCCTGTGAATACTGGCCGACGTATGTTTCTTACTGCGACAACAGCTGTTGTCGGAGCGGTAGGAGCTGCGGGAGTCGCCGTGCCATTTATCAAATCATGGAACCCGAGTGCAAAAGCCAAAGCGGCTGGTGCACCGGTGGAAGTGGATGTAAGTAAAATAGAGCCCGGCCAACTAATTCGTGTTGAATGGCAGGGAAAACCTGTTTGGGTTGTTTCCCGTACAGATGCTGCAATGAAAGATCTTGCAGCTCACGATGACAAATTACGAGATCCTAATTCCGAGGAACCTCAACAGCCTGATTATGCGACTAACCCCGCACGTTCAATCAGACCTGATATATTTGTTGCTGTAGGTATTTGTACCCACTTAGGCTGTTCGCCAACTTATTTACCCGACGGTTTTGGTGAATTGGTTGAAGGCGTTAAAAGTGGATTCTTCTGTCCGTGTCACGGCTCTAAGTTTGACATGGCAGGACGAGTGTTTCAAAACGTACCAGCGCCGTTGAACTTAGTGATACCTCCTTATCATTTCAAAGATGATAATACCGTACTTGTGGGTGTATCAGAGGGAGATGCATAATGATTAAAGGACTAGTGACAGGTGTTATCGATTGGGTAGATGCACGCATCCCCATGACAGACACTTGGAATAAACATTTAGCCCAATACCCAACCCCAATTAACTTTAACTTCTGGTACTTCTTTGGCTCGTTGGCCATGTTGGTACTAGTGAACCAAATTCTTACCGGGATTTGGTTAACGATGAACTACAACCCTTCTGCTGAAGGTGCGTTTGCTTCAATCGAATACATCATGCGTGATGTCGAATACGGCTGGTTGTTGCGTTACATGCACTCAACGGGCGCGTCATTCTTCTTTATCGTTGTTTACCTGCATATGTTCCGCGGCCTAATTTATGGTTCATACCAAAAGCCACGTGAGCTGATCTGGGTATTCGGTATGCTGATCTTCCTTGTGCTAATGGCCGAAGCCTTCATGGGGTACTTACTGCCATGGGGCCAAATGTCATTCTGGGGGGCGCAAGTTATTATCTCGCTGTTTGGCGCCATTCCAATTATTGGTGATGACCTAACGCAGTGGATCCGTGGTGACTTTGTTATATCGGGAGCAACCCTAACGCGTTTCTTCGCGCTGCATGTGGTCGCTTTACCGCTAGTACTTGTGGTCTTAGTGTTCTTGCACATTGTCGCATTACATGAAGTGGGCTCGAATAACCCTGAAGGTATTGAGATTAAGAAGAAAAAAGGCTCAGTTCCAGAAAGTGAACTAAGTCCATTCAAATACCACAAGCAATTTTCTGGTAAAAAAGACATTGTTGATGCCGCACCTTTCTTCCCATACTTTGTGGTAAAAGATGTGGTAGGCGTAGCAGTATTCTTATTCCTATTTGCCGGCGTCATATTCTTTTGGCCTGAAGGCGGCGGCTATTTTCTTGAGCCACCAAACTTTGAGCCAGCAAATGGCCTTAAAACGCCTGCGCATATTGCACCGGTTTGGTACTACACGCCATTCTACGCGATACTACGTGCAATCCCTGATAAGTTAATTGGTGTGATTGTATTTGGTAGTTCTGTGTTGATTCTTGTGTTCTTACCTTGGTTTGACCGTTGTAAGGTTCGTTCAATTCGCTACCGTAGTACACTACATAAGCTGAATATTACACAGTTCACTATTTGTTTTATCGTGTTAGGTATTTTGGGTGCGTTACCAGCAACACCGCTTTACACTTTGATCTCTCAAATATGTTCATTTGGTTATTTCGCCTTCTTTGCCTTGCTGTTTATTTACAGTAAGAATGAGAAATGTAAGCCAGTGCCAGAGAGGATCACCAAATAATGAAAAAGTTACTTATTACTTTATTTGCTCTGTTGCCTAGCTTAGTGTTTGCAGCAGGTCCGAGTATTCCTCTGGATAAAGCAAACTATGATTTAACGGATAAAGCATCGCTGCAAAACGGTGCTAAACTGTTTATCAATTATTGTTTAGGTTGCCACACCATGGGCTATCAACGTTATGAGCGTGTTGCAAATGACTTAGATATTCCTGACGACCTGATGTTAGATAATTTAATGTTCACCGATCAAAAAATTGGTGACTTAATGACTAACTCAATGCATAAAAAACAAGCGTCTAAATGGTTTGGTGCTGCGCCACCGGATTTAACCTTGGTTGCTCGTGTACGCGGCGCTGATTGGTTGTATACTTACTTACGTTCGTTCTATGCCGATCCTAGACGACCATTTGGCGTGAATAACACCGTTTTTCCTGATGTGGGTATGCCTCATGTGCTGGAAGAATTACAAGGTGTGCCAAATGCGGTATTCGAGACTGAGATGGTTGATGGGGTTGAGCATAAAACCTTAGTTTCAATCGAAGCTGATGGCAGCGGTGAACTTAGTAAAGATGAATATAACCAAGCTGTGTTAGATATGGTAAACTTCTTGGTCTATTCGGGTGAACCGATGCGTGTTGAGCGTGAACGCTTAGGGATATTTGTCCTTGGCTTTATCTTTATCTTCTTCATTATTGCTTACTTGCTGAAGAAAGAGTTCTGGCGCGACGTCCATCATTAGACGAATCGATAATAAAATGTGTTATTAATGGCAATGGGGGTTTAACCCTCATTGCCTTTTTATGTTTTTGAAGAGTTGGAGGATTAAATGGCAGTTGCTGCTAATAAACGCTCTGTGATGACCCTATTTTCAGGTGCATCCGATTTATACAGTCATCAGGTTCGCATTGTGCTGGCTGAAAAAGGCGTCAGTGTCGAAATCACGCAGGTTGATCCAGACAATTTACCGACTGAACTGGTGGAGCTTAATCCATACAATTCAGTTCCTACTCTGATAGACCGTGAACTGATTCTTTATGAATCACACATTATCATGGAATACCTTGATGAACGTTTTCCTCATCCACCACTAATGCCTGTTTACCCGGTTGCTCGTGGTAACAGTCGTCTCATGATGCATCGCATTAAAAATGATTGGTACACCTTAGTTGAACTAATCATGAAAGGCAATGCTGAGCAAGCCCAAGCGGCACGTGCAAAATTGAAAGAGTCACTAACAACAATTGCACCTGTGTTTGATGAGATGGACTACTTCATGAGTGAAGAGTTCACCTTGGTTGATTGTTACATGGCACCGCTATTATGGCGTTTACCGGAACTGGGTATCGAGTTAAATGGCCCAGCGATGAAAGGCTTGAAAGGCTATATGATCCGTATTTTTGATCGTGAGTCATTCCAAGCGGCTTTAACAGAGACAGAGCGCGATATTCGCGTACTTATCTAATATGAGTGAAATGACACCTAATCGCCCTTACCTACTGAGGGCATTTTTTGACTGGATCTTAGATAATGACATGACCCCTCACTTAGTGGTCAGTGCATTTCTACCTCACGTAAACGTGCCAGAGCAGTTTATTAAAGATGGCAAGATTGTCTTAAATATTGCTCCGGGAGCGGTGACAGCTTTTGAAATGGATAAAGAGGCCGTTAGTTTTAATGCGCGTTTTTCAGGCTCACCGTTTCAAGTATACATTCCTATGTATGCGGTAGAAGCGATTTATGCGCGTGAAAATGGCGCTGGAACCATGTTTCCTGCGGAGCCTTTTTACGAGGCTCAGTTAGCGGAAGAGGCGCCAACAGAGCCGTCAGCGCCAAGTTCCTCTCGCAAGGGAAAGCCGGGTCTACGTGTTGTGAAATAAAAAAAACCGCTGAAAAGCGGTTTTTTTATATGTGCCACCACCATTAGGCTATTCGGCAACGTATTCAAACACCTTCACTACACGCTTCACGCCTTTAACGTGACGGGCAATTTCCACTGCTTTTTGGGCTTCTTTCTCGGTGACCAGACCAATTAGAAAGACTTCGGCATCTTCAGTAACGACTTTGATCTTTAATGTATTAATTTCTGGATCGTCTAAGATTAGCGACTTAGTTTTAGTGGTGATCCAAGTATCCGATGTCTGCCTGCCTAAACCGATAGGGTTATTCAGTCTTAGTTCGTTAAATACCCGGCGAACACCGGATATATCAGCGACAATTTTTTCAGCCTGATTTTGGTACTCGGCTGTTGGCGTTTGCCCTACGAGTAATACATTGCCATTATTTGCGATGCTTGAGATGCGGGATGCTTTATACAAGGCTTCATTTTTGGCCAGAAGGTGGGCCGCTTTTAGCTCTATATTTTGATCATCAAGCTGAGTGCCCACACTGCGGCGATCATTAGCGACAACGGCGGTCGTTGCAGCGCCTGCAACAAATAGACCGGCACAGCCTTGTAATAAAGTCAGGCTAGCGATTAAAGCAATACTTAAGTGTTTCTTCATCATGTTAATGCTCAACTGTCGGTGGAAAATAAAGTTTGGTCGATCAAATCACTAATACAATTTAATACAAACAAATGCATTTCTTCGATACGACAACCCTTAGGAGAAGGGGTTCTAATCTCAACATCTGTTTCACTCAATAGTCCGGCCATTTCGCCACCATCACCGCCGGTCAATGCAACTATTTTCATGTCACGGCTAACCGCAGCTTCCACTGCTTTGATAACATTTCGACTGTTTCCCCCATGGGAGATAGCTAAAAGTATATCGCCACCTTGCGCTAACGCACGGACCTGTTTAGCATAAATTTCGTCAAAATGGGTGTCAGTGGCAATTGCCGAAATTAAGGTTGAGTCGGGCGTGATGGAAATCGCCGGTAAACTGGGTCGCTCGGTTTCAAATTTATTCAATAAATGTGAAGCAAAAATCTGTGCCAATGCGGCATTACCACCATTGCCACATACAATGATTTTATTGCCACTCAGTAAGCTGTGCACCATCATCAATGCCGCTTTTTCTATGTATTCAGGCAGGGCTTCAGCCGCGGCAATCTTAGTTTGAATGCTTTCGG
Organism: Motilimonas cestriensis; assembly: GCF_021295315.1. Classification (GTDB taxonomy): domain Bacteria; phylum Pseudomonadota; class Gammaproteobacteria; order Enterobacterales; family CBDFNC01; genus Motilimonas; species Motilimonas cestriensis. The sequence goes on from NZ_JAIMJA010000015.1 coordinate 94,746, forward strand.
TAAAGTTTTCTTTTATTTTGTCGCGCACCTTAAATTACTCCTGAAATGCGTTTTGTAACCAAATGGGGGCTTGTTGTGACTCAAAGGCGACCACATCAAAGCGGCAATAAACCTCAAAGGGCCGCTGCATTAGATAAGACTTAGCCGCTTTGATGATGCGTCGCTGTTTGCTTCTTGTTACAGAGGCAAGTGCGCCGCCAAATTCAGCACCAGCACGATAGCGAACTTCGACAAAGACTAAGGTATCACCATGCTGCATGATGAGGTCGATTTCACCAAATCGACTGGTGTAATTTTTACAGACAAGGCTTAGGCCTGCACTGATCAAAAAGTCGCAGGCCTGTTGCTCATATTGATCGCCAGTTTGGCGTTTAATAATTGCTCTCATCTGTTGGTACAGATTCATCTATTGTATCGGGAGCTTCAATTAAAACCTCTTCATCAAAGCTGATGCGGCTTTCGTCATCTAACAAAGGGTTCGAGCTGCTATTGTCATTCACTGATTTGGCGGTGCCATACTGGCCAGTATCTTGGCTGATCGTTAAAGGTGATACGAGTATGCGCTCACCATTCTCATAGCTGGCCCACGCGAGGTAATTATCAATAAAGGCATCGCCATCTAAGCGTAGCGTACCTGACAAACCTTGAACTTGATAATTAGGATCCGCGCGTAATGCTGCAAGTTCAGGGATAAGATGCCAAGCATCGATGCCCATCGCATAGAAACGTAAGTCATCTAAATTGCGATCAGGCCAAAGCATTTTTGCTTCGGTTAATACTGGGTTATCCGGTTCGAGTATAACGGGAAGATCACTATAAAGGACGCCTTTTAAGTCTTGTTTTTCTGAATGATTCATATTTTCTGGGTGGCTGCGCGCGCCAGAATAGATTTGAATCGGTGGTAAACGCGGGTCAACCGTGACATCTAAGAATGGCTTAAACATACGCAGCTCAATAGGTTGAGCGACCACGTAAAAGGCATCTATGTCTTGGCGATGATGGGTGTTGCTTTTAACATCAAAAGCCACTTGTTGCTTAACGCGATTACTGCGACCTTTGCTCAGTTCGCCATGCATTAAGCTGGGCACAAATTTTTGCAGTTGATTGCGATTCAAAAAGTAATGGATTTCTGGCGTATTGCCCGTGAGCTGTTGCCATTTATCACTAAATGCGGTTGCCATACGCGCACCAAAACTGCCCTTGGCTGCGACCACTACCGGGTAGGTTCGGCCATCATCAAACATCTTTTGCGCTGTTTGCTCTGCTTCCCCTTCTGGCGAAAGAGAGAAGAAAAACTGCTGATTGTTCTGACGAATACCTTCAACACGATTAAGCGCAAGCATCGGCAACTCGGTATTCAAATTAACCAGACTTTCTACGTTGCTTTTTAATAGTGGCCCAACAATAAAATTACTGCCTTGATTTAATGCGGTTTGGTATAAACTTGCCATGTCGGAGGCATTGGTATCATAAAAATTAACCACCGAAATAGAGTTGCTATCGGTATAAGCCTTGAGCATCCCATCACGAACGGCTTGGCCCTGAACTTCATATTTTCCCGTTAATGGTAAGAAGACGGCAACGTTATCAGTAGTAAGAGGTTGCGAATTGAAATCTTGTAGTAGGGCGGTTGGCAAATATAGCGATCCCGGATGCGCCACAAACTGACTTTGCCAGAAAGCCACTTGTTGTTTCAGTACGTCAGGCTGAATGCTGTATTGCTTACTAATCAGGCCTAGCTCTAACCAAGCGAGAATATTACTATCCACTGTTTGTTGTGACAGTTCACGCAATTGATCCTGATTATGGCGCGCCATTAATTGCCAAATGGTGTCATTATTGGCTTGGATTTGCTCGGCGCTGGTTAGATACTCTCCAAGTTGCATTTGACTGAACATCGCCGCGGTGATTTGACCTTGTTCTTGTTCAGCGCGACCTTTTAGTGTGAGGTAGCTTGGCCAAGCAGATTGATCTAAATATTGGGTATCTATTTGTCTTAGTTGTGCCAAAGTGCGATCGGTATTACCTTCGCCAGCAAAGCTTTGCGCCTGAATAAGGTTTTTTTCTGCCAGCTGTTTCGGTGACAGAGGCTGCTTTTCGAGCTGTTGTAATACCGCAAGGGCCTGTTGAGTATGGCCACCTGAAAGAAAAGAACGGGCCGCAAGTAATTGCCAGTTAACGTTATTAGCCCCGACAGTCTTGGTCGCTTGTTCTAAGTAGTAGTCTGAGGTAGCCGTTAATGGCGCCATGACCGCAGGCGGCGTGAGTTCACTGGCTGTCTTGGATTGGTCTGTACTGGTACAGGCGCTTAATACAAGAAGAGTCGTTAAACAAAGGCTGGTGCGTGTTACACTAAAAGACTTAAAAAAAGGGTTCAAAACCATTAGCTCACTTTCCACTATAAATGTGCGCATAGTTTAATCGTCTGATGTTTTTTTAACAATGATTGCAACGATAACAGTGGGAATTTATTCATGTTTGCTTGTTTTTAATGGGTTTACTCATAGCTGAATAAACGTGATTAAAGCAAACAGCAATAAAAACAATCGCGAACGGGCTGCAGCGCTCAAAGGATTAACCAATAAAATGTTAGAAACATCTACTCTATTTATCGTGCCAACCCCGATTGGCAATATTCAAGATATTACCGAGCGCGCCATTGCCGTGTTAAATCAAGTTGATTTAATTGCCGCAGAAGATACTCGCCACACTGCTAAGCTACTTAACCATTATCAAATCAGTAAACCTTGCTTTGCACTGCATGATCATAATGAGCAACAAAAATCAGCCACCTTAATTGCTAAAATGCAACAGGGGCAGAATATTGCGCTCGTCTCAGATGCTGGAACACCGTTGATCAGCGATCCGGGTTATCATTTAGTCAATGATTGTCGCGCTGCGGGGATTAAAGTGGTGCCCTTGCCTGGCCCATGTGCTGCTATCACTGCGTTAAGCGCATCTGGCTTGCCTTCAGATCGATTTTCTTTTGAAGGTTTTTTGCCGGCCAAAGATAAAGCAAAAACAGATACCTTAACGGCGCTATTGGAAGAGCCTCGAACGATGATTTTCTACGAATCACCGCGCCGTGTGCTCGATACGGTAGAGAAAATCATTAGCGTGATGGGGCCTGATAAGAAAATAGTATTGGCACGAGAGTTAAGTAAAACCTTTGAAACCATTCATGGTGGCCCTGCAGGTGAAGTATTGCCTTGGCTATTAGAAGATGAAAACCGTCGTCGCGGTGAGTTTGTGCTATTAATAGCGGGTTTTAAAGCCGATCCCAATGCGTTATCGCAAGCGGTACTGCAAACCTTAACCTTATTAAGCAAAGAGCTCCCACTGAAAAAGGCAGCCGCTCTTACTGCTGAGATCCATCAAGTAAAGAAAAATGCTTTATATAAGTGGGGACTTGAACACTTGTAACTGCGACAGCATTCCAGCTGTTGGCTTGGCATTGCTATTTGTCAGACACCCCGCTATAATCCGCGCCCTGAGTTGACTAGACCGTCGTCGCTTATTTATTTTCGAATAAATGAGGGGAGGAAAGTCCGGGCTCCACAGGGCAGGGTGCCAGCTAACGGCTGGGAGGCGCGAGCCTACGACAAGTGCAGCAGAGAGCAAACCGCCTAAGCGCGTAAGCGCCGGTAAGGGTGAAAGGGTGCGGTAAGAGCGCACCGCGCAGCTGGTAACAGTTTGTGGCAGGGTAAACTCCACCCGGAGCAAGACCAAATAGGCTTCCTTAAGGTATGGCCCATATCGGAAGCGGGTAGGTTGCTTGAGCCAGTGAGTGATTGCTGGCCTAGACGAATGACGGTTCACGACAGAACCCGGCTTATCGGTCAACTCACCAAATTCAGCCAGGTAGATGAAAATCTACCTGGCTTTTTTTGTGGCTAAAAAATGCTTGAAAATCAACGGCACTCAATTCTAAGTCCTTGTTGAAGATGAATTATTTTTCACAAAGTTGAATGCCAAGATATTTTCCATCTTTTGCTTGCCTGTTTAATTCATCTAAATCATAGGCTTCCTGAACTTGCTTGGATTTTAAGCAAAATAATGCGACATGGAATCACGATCCCTGCTTGCATTGGTTGAAAACAGCCTTAAAATTAGTATTCGTGGGGAAAAGTGTCATTTTGTGGGAAATTTGATTTATTAGGGGTATATAACACGTGCTACGGGGTGCCCATGCAATCAACCTAGATTCGAAAGGGCGATTTGCAATTCCGACCAAATACCGAGATTGGCTTTCTGATGAATGCCAAGGTCAACTGGTATGCACAGTGGATATCAACTCAACGAGCTTATTACTTTACCCACTCAATGAATGGCTAGAAATAGAAAAGAAATTAAGCAAACTGTCGAGCATGAACCCTCAAGAGCGCAGACTGCAGCGCTTATTGTTGGGATATGCCACAGACTGCGAATTAGATAAAGCAGGGCGGGTATTATTAACTGCACCGCTACGACAGTACGCTGGCCTCGATAAAAAGATGATGTTAGTCGGCCAGCTAAATAAATTTGAACTTTGGGATGATGCTAAGTGGCTGCAGCAAGTTGAACAAGATTTGTTAGCTCAGCAACTCAGTAATGAAGCGCTTTCCGAAGGATTACAGGAATTTTCTCTTTAATGACAACAGCATTTGCCCATACCACCGTTTTATTAGATGAAGCCGTTGCTGGTTTGAATATCCAGCCAGACGGCATTTATGTGGATTGTACTTTTGGTCGCGGCGGTCATTCGCGTCACATATTATCGCAACTTGGCGATACAGGCCGTTTGATTGCAATCGATCGTGATCCACAAGCGATTGCCGTTGGTAATGCGCTGGCCGCAGAAGACTCGCGTTTTCAAATAGTACATGGCCCATTCTCTGGTTTAGCGGATTACATTGAAGAGCTGGGCCTCACTGGGCAAGTTGATGGCGTGCTAATGGACTTAGGTGTTTCTTCGCCTCAGCTTGATGACGCTGAACGTGGTTTTAGTTTTTTACGTGATGGTCCTTTGGACATGCGCATGGATCCCACTTCAGGGATCAGTGCGGCAGATTGGTTAGCCAAAGCGGACGTGGATGACATTGCTTGGGTATTAAAAACTTTTGGTGAAGAGCGTCATGCCCGCAAAATTGCCAGTGCTATTGTGATGGACAGAGTGGAACGTGAACCTTATACCCGCACTAAACCGTTAGCAGAAATGATTGCGCGGGTGAATCCCAGTAAAGAAAAAAACAAACATCCTGCTACGCGCTGTTTCCAAGCTATTCGTATTTATATTAACAGCGAGTTAGAAGAGATAGATAAAGCGTTAATGGGCTCATTAGCGGTATTAAAGCCAGAAGGGCGTTTATCAGTGATCAGCTTCCATTCGTTAGAAGATCGCATGGTTAAACGTTTTATTCGTAATCAAGAAAAAGGTCCAGAGGTACCCGCGGGGCTTCCTCTCACGGAAGATCAGTTGAACCGAGACCGCACACTAAAATCAGTGGGTAAGGCGTTAAAACCCGGCCCGTTAGAGATAGAACACAATCCTCGCGCAAGAAGTTCAGTGTTGCGCGTTGCTAAAAGGTTAGCATGATATTTAAGCCGAGTTTATTGCAGATCGTGGTTAGCGATCTGCTTAAACATAAGTTCACTCTTTTAATTGCCGTTGCCGTGGTTGCCAGCGCTTTTTCAGTGATCTTGGCGACTCATGAAACGCGTTTAATGACCGCAAAACGTGAAATGCTGCGCGGGGAAAAAGATAATTTAGACATTGAATGGCGTAACTTGTTGTTAGAACAGAACGCTTTAGTGGAGCACAGTCGAATTCGTCGTATTGCTAATGAGCAGTTAAATATGCATCGTGCCACCGGAAAATACGAGCAAGTGGTTGAGTTACCATGATAAAACGTAACCCGAAAGCGAAACCTAATTTTATTAACTGGCGCTTTATGACCGTGTCGGTAGTGATAGTTATGGTGTTTTCATCACTATTGGCTCGTGCTGCTTATATTCAAATTATTGAGCCTGACCGATTACAAAAAGAGGGCGATTTACGCAGTCTTCGCACCACTTCAACCCAAGTGCAGCGCGGCATTATTAGTGACCGTAATGGCCAACCCCTTGCTATCAGTGTGCCAGTACAGGCGGTTTGGGCCGATCCTAAAGTGATCCATGAAAAAGGCAGCTTGAGTAATACCAAAGCTTGGCAGGCGCTATCTGATGTTTTGTCTATTGAAACAAATAAACTCATTGAAAAAGTAAAGAACCCAAAAAAGCGTTTCATTTACTTACAGCGTCAGGTCAGCCCTGCAATGGCGCAATATGTTAAGCAGCTAGCCTTGCCGGGGGTTTATTTAAAGCCTGAATCGCGTCGCTTTTATCCAACCGGTGAAATTAGCTCACAAATCATCGGTTTTACTAACGTTGATGATAAAGGCCAAGAAGGCATCGAAAAAACCTACGACGATTGGTTGACGGGGATCCCCGGACAACGCCAAGTGCGCAAAGACCGTCATGGCCGAGTGATTGAAGACATTGCAGTGGTCAAAGAAGCGCAGCAGGCCAAGGACATCACTTTAAGTATTGATCAGCGCATTCAATCCATCGCTTATCGAGCCTTGAAAAAATACGTCAAGCTTAACAAAGCCACTTCTGGCTCTGCCGTCGTAATAGATGTTACCAACGGTGAAGTGTTGGCCATGGTTAACTCGCCTTCATTTAATCCTAATAACCGTGGCCAATATCAAAGCTTTCGGGTGCGCAATCGCGCCATCACTGATACCTTTGAGCCGGGCTCCACGGTGAAGCCATTTGTTATCGCCAGTGCATTGATCAATAAAGTAGTAGAGCCAGATGACATTATTGATACCTCTCCTGGGTGGATGCGCATTGGTGGCCGCCGCGTAGCGGATCATCGTAATTACGGCAAAATGGACCTAACCATGATATTGCAAAAGTCGAGTAATATCGGGGTGAGTAAATTAGCGTTGGAGCTTACCGCACCGCGTTTGCAAGCCACTTTTGCTGATGTTGGTCTTGGCTCTGATACGGGCATAGGTTTAATTGGTGAAACATCCGGTGTCCTGCCCATGCGCCGGCGTTGGTCTGACTTTGAATTAGCCACCATGTCATTTGGCTATGCCATCACCGCGAACACACTGCAACTGGCGCAAGCTTATGCGATTTTGGCTAGCGGCGGCGTGAGTTATCCTCTTTCTATGATTAAGCGTGACGAAAAGCCGCAAGGTGAGCAAGTCATTCCAAGAGAAACGGCGTTACAAGTGATTAGCATGCTTGAAAGTGTGACTAAATTAGGCGGCACGGGAACTCAAGCACAAGTGGAAGGTTATCGCGTGGCTGGCAAAACCGGAACTTCTCGTAAAGCGGTGGCCGGTGGCTATGGCGATGACTATGTCGCGGTGTTTGCCGGGGTTGCACCAGTATCTAACCCTAAACTAGCGATTGCGGTGATAGTGAATGAACCAAAAGGCGATCGCTATTATGGTGGCGATGTTGCTGCACCAGTATTTGCTGAAGTAATGGACGGCTCGTTGCAGCTGTTGAATGTTGCCCCCGATGATAAAGAAGTTCGTTTAAGTCGTCATCAACCGATGGCGCAGGAGCAATAAGATGCAGTTATCTGATTTAATACATTCACTACCTGACTCGTTGGCTGCGCTTAACATTAAGGGGATCTGCCTTGATAGTCGAAAAGTGACCAAGGGCGACTTGTTTATTGCTATTGCGGGATCGCAACAAGATGCGTCCGCCTTTGTACCACAAGCGATTGCCAATGGCGCCGTCGCGGCATTGGTGGAAACAGATAAACCCGAGCTTGATCGTCATCAGATGACCCAAGAGCAGGCCGAGCCAGTTGTTTATGTTTACCAATTAGGCCAGCAAGTATCAGCCATTGCAGGGCGCTTTTACCTGCATCCAGCCGATAATATGTCATTAATTGGCGTCACAGGAACCAACGGTAAAAGCACTATTTGCGCGCTTATCGCTAATTGGCTGACTTTACTTGGCGCCAAAGCTGGCATGCTCGGCACATTAGGTAATGGCCTGTTTGGTCAGCTTCGCCAAGGTTTAAATACCACGGGAAGCCCGATTGAAATCCAGCATGAATTGCAAAAAATGCACGAGCAAGGTGCTAGCCATGTGGCAATGGAAGTTTCTTCTCACGGATTAGTACAAAACCGAGTGACAGCGCTGCCATTTAATACCGCCATTTTTACTAATTTAACCCGTGATCATTTAGATTATCACCGCACCATGGATGCCTACGGCAAAGCGAAGAAACAGTTATTTGAGTTTGCTAGCTTGCAGCACAAAATTATTAATGCGGATGACGCAATAGGGCAAGCTTGGTTAGCGAAAATGCCTGATGCCGTTAGCGTTGGCTTCCATAAGCCGATTGCTCATCAAGGCCGTTTTTTGCAAATTATTGACGCGCAATATCTGAGTAATGGCATCCAATTCACTTTTGACTCGAGCTGGGGCGAAGGGCAAATTAGCGCGCCACTTTATGCCAAATTCAATGTGTCTAATTTAGCTTGTGCATTAGTTGCGCTGTTATGCCAAGGGTATGAATTGTCTGAATTAGTGCCTCAGGCACCGCAATTAGATGCTGTCGATGGTCGTATGGCATATATCTCTGCGCCAAATAAACCTGCTTTTGTGGTGGATTATGCGCATACCCCAGATGCACTCGCGCAAGCGCTGCAAGGCTTAAAGCTACACTGCGAGAGCAAGCTTTGGCTGTTATTTGGCTGCGGCGGTGATCGCGACAAGGGTAAGAGACCAGAAATGGCACAGGCCGCGCAAGCTTACGCCAATCAGATTATCGTGGTGGATGACAATCCACGAACAGAAAGCCCAACGGCCATTGTGGAAGACATTTTAGCGGGCTTTACCACGACAGAGAATGTTCAAGTGATCCATGATCGCAAGCAAGCGCTTTCTTACGCTTTGACTCATGCCGATGTAACGGATGTGATTTTAGTGGCAGGGAAAGGCCACGAAACGTACCAAATTATAGGTTATGAAACCTTGTATTACAGCGATCGTGAAGCGATCGAAACTTTATTAGTGGGTGAATCATGTACTGTTTAGTGACAGTTAATGTCATCTCATATTTATTAGTAGGTAAATCATGATCCGTTTAAATCTTACTGAGATTGCAGCTGCGGTTGATGGGCAACTAAATGGTGATAACTGCGTTATTAGCAATGTCACTACCGATACGCGCCACATTAGCGTGGGTGACTTATTTATTGCCCTAGTGGGCGCTTCGTTTGATGGCCACGAGTTTGCATTACAAGCCAAGGCGTTGGGGGCTGCGGCACTGATCGTTGAACGTGAAGTCGATTGCGGTTTACCCCAGATTATTGTGGCAGATACGCTACACGCTCTAGGCGCATTAGGCGCTTATGTGAAAGCCCAAGTGAACCCTAAAACCATTGCTATAACAGGTAGTAACGGTAAAACCACCACTAAAGAAATGGTGGCCGCTATTTTAGGTTGTGAAGGCCAAGTGCTGGCAACGGCAGGCAACTTTAATAATGAAATCGGGGTGCCATTAACCTTACTTCGCCTAACCCATGAACATCAGTTTGCGGTGATTGAATTAGGTGCGAATCATAAAGGTGAAATTGCCTACACCAGTTCATTAGTCAAACCTAATGTTGCCTTGATTAATAACGTAATGCCGGCGCATATTGAAGGTTTTGGCTCTATTCAAGGGGTCGCGCAAGCTAAAAGTGAAATCTTCTCTGGTTTACAAGATCACGGCGTTGCCATTGTTAATGGTGACAGCGAATACCTTGGCTATTGGCAACAGCGAGTTAAAGATAAGTCGTTGAAATGGTTTTCAACTCAAGATCAAAATGCACACGTATTTGCCAGTAATATTCAGCTTGATCAGCAAGGGTTAGCATCCTTTATGTTGCATGCTCCGCAAGGTGAGCAACAAATTAGCCTACCAGTACCGGGCTTACATAATGTTGCCAACGCCCTTGCTGCTGCCAGTTTGTGTTTAGAGTTAGGTATTAGCTTGGCGACCATCGCGACCGGTTTTGGTCATATGCAATGTGCTAAAGGCCGGCTAAATGTGCTGCAAGTACGCGATGGCTTAACTGTTATCGATGATACCTACAATGCTAATTTGGCCTCGGCTAAGGCGGCTATCGATTTACTTAGTATTTACCCCGGGAAGCAAATCTTTGTGGTTGGCGACATGGGAGAGTTGGGCGACGAAGCGCGTATTTATCATCAAGAGCTCGGTGAATATGCCCTAGCTAAAGGCATTACCGCGGTGGCTGCGGTAGGGGTATTAAGTTTAAACACCGCTGAAGGCGCGGGCGCTATTGGCCATTATTTTTCCGAGAAGTCAGCCTTATATACTTGGTTAGACGCTCAGTTACTCTCTCAAGATCAAACCATTAGCATATTAGTGAAAGGTTCACGCAGTGCCCATATGGAAGAAGTCGTTGCATTTTTAAATCAAAGTCAAAAGGCACAAGCATGTTAGTTTGGTTGGCGGAGCAGTTAACTGCCCAATTTTCGTTTTTTAATGTTTTTTCATACCTGACTTTTCGTGCGGTTATGAGTGTATTAACGGCGCTAGTGGTGTCATTGTGGATGGGGCCTAAATTGATTCGTCGATTGCAAATGATGCAAATTGGACAAGTTGTGCGCCACGATGGCCCAGAATCGCACTTTAGTAAACGTGGTACACCAACCATGGGCGGGGTGTTAATTGTTGCAGCGATCGCCGTTTCCACCTTGCTATGGGCTCGACTTGATAATAGTTACATTTGGGTGCTGCTATTTGTGCTGTTTAGTTTTGCGGCTATCGGCTTTGTTGACGACTACCGTAAGGTAGTGCACAAAAATACCGACGGATTAATTGCGCGTTGGAAGTATTTTTGGCTTTCTGCCGCGGCGCTCTCGGTGGCAGCCTTTTTATATTTCACCGCGAACAGTGATGGTCAAACTCAGCTTGTTGTACCTTTTTTTAAAGAGGTGATGCCACAGCTAGGCTTGTTTTTTATTATTTGGACTTACTTTGTCATTGTTGGCAGTAGTAATGCGGTGAACTTAACTGATGGCCTTGATGGCCTTGCTATCATGCCAACTGTCATGGTAGCGGCAGCGTTTGGTATTATTGCCTATCTTACCGGCAACGCGAATTTTTCTTCCTACTTATTTATTCCTCACATTCCGCAAGCGAGTGAGGTATTAGTAGTTTGTATGGCTATTGTGGGGGCGGGATTAGGCTTTTTATGGTTTAACACTTACCCCGCGCAAGTGTTTATGGGGGATGTAGGTTCGCTTTCCTTAGGGGCATTACTCGGTACCATCGCGGTACTGGTGCGTCAAGAGATTCTTTTAGTGATCATGGGCGGGGTATTCGTCATGGAAACGCTGTCGGTGATTTTGCAAGTTGGCTCTTATAAACTGCGCCGCCAACGAATTTTCCGCATGGCACCAATCCACCATCATTATGAGTTAAAAGGTTGGCCTGAGCCGCGCGTGATAGTGCGTTTTTGGATTATCACCTTGGTGTTGGTTCTCGTGGGCTTAGTAACGTTGAAGTTACGCTAATCAATAAAGGTTAACGGAAGTTGAATATGAAACAGCAAAATGTAGTTATTTTAGGTTTAGGTATAACAGGATTGTCCTGTGTTCACTATTGCCTAAAGCAAGGCGTTTTGCCTGTTGTGATCGATACCCGCGCTCAACCTCCGGGGCAAGATCAGCTTCCTGACCATGTCACCCTTTATGCGGGTGAAGTCCCACAAACGGTTCTTAATCAAGCCGATTTAATTGTGGCAAGCCCAGGGATTGCACTAGCGTCACCAGCACTAACAGAAGCGGCCGCGGCGGGCGTTGAAATCATCGGTGATATTGAGCTGTTTGCCCGCGCAGTGAAAGCGCCGGTGATAGCCATTACAGGTTCTAATGGTAAAAGTACCGTGACCAGCCTCGTGGGGGAAATGGCATTGCAAGCTGGTGTTAACGTGGGAGTTGGCGGTAACATCGGTGTACCAGCACTATCTTTACTCGAACAAGATTGCGACTTATACGTACTTGAGCTGTCTAGTTTTCAACTCGAAACCACCCATAGTTTGCAGCCCTGTATTGCTACGGTATTGAACGTAACCGAAGATCACATGGATCGCTATGACTCCTTTGATGCCTACCGCCAAGCTAAGTTAACCATCTATCAAGGTGCTGAGCAGGTATTAATCAACCGTGATGACCCACTGACATTCCCTGAAAAAACGTCTGCGCAGTTAGTGTCTTTTGGCACCGATGCCGAGTCGGATTATGGTTTACTCGCCACTGAACGGGGCCTTGGCCTGACTTATTGTGGTGAGGTATTGGTTTATGCTGATGAATTAGCCCTTTCAGGCCTCCATAACATCGCTAATGTACTAGCGGCGTTAGCCCTTGTTGATGCGGCGGGCGTTGATCGCCAAGCCGCACTTCGCGCCGCGAAAACCTACACTGGATTGGCGCATCGCTGTGAGTTTATTAAAGAGGTGAACGGCGTTCGTTGGATTAACGATTCGAAAGCCACTAATGTCGGAGCGACCTTAGCGGCCATTGATGGTTTAGCGCCAGTGATCCAAGGGAAACTGCACCTGATTGCCGGTGGTGATGGTAAAGGCGGTGACTTTTCACCGTTAAAAGAAGCTTTTGAACAACAAATTGCCAGCGTAGTTTGCTTTGGTCAAGACAAGCAGCAGATTGCCAGCTTAAACAGCAAATGTGCGGTGGTGAATGATTTAGCTGAGGCGGTGGCTTATTGCGCCAAAGTGGCACAGCCGGCAGATTGGGTATTGTTATCGCCAGCATGTGCCAGTTTAGATATGTTTACTAACTACATGGCTCGCGGCGATGCCTTTCGCGCGTTGGTCGAGGAGTTGCCATGTCACTAAGCAGCTTTAAAAGCTGGCTTTTTCCAGCGACCACAAGCAGCTTATATGATCGCCAGTTGTTGGTGTTGGCGCTCAGTTTAATTGTGATTGGGATGATCATGGTGGCTTCGGCGTCGATTCCTGAAGGCATTGCAATCAACAACGACCCAATGATGTTTGTAAAACGCCATGCCATTTTTGCTTTTGCCGCCTTAGTGGTTGGGGCGTTGGTATTAATGCTGCCAGTGAGTTTTTGGCAAGAAAACAGTGGCCGATTTTTGTTGCTGGCTATTGTGATGCTGATTGCGGTGTTGGTTATCGGTCGCAGTGTTAATGGGGCAGTGCGCTGGATTGGCATCGGGCCGATAAATATTCAGCCTGCTGAATTTGCTAAGTTTGCCTTGTTTGCCTACTTGGCAAGCTATTTGGCGCGTCGTAAGCAAGAGGTACAAGAAACCCTAAAAGGCTTCTTCAAGCCTTTGATAGTGCTGTTTGTATTAGCTGTTTTATTACTATCGCAGCCGGATTTTGGCTCGGTGGTGGTGATGATGGTAACCACTATTGGTTTATTGTTTTTGGCGGGCGCTAAGCTGGGTCAATTTATCGCGATTTTTATCACTGGGGTGTCAGCTGTGATCTTGTTGATCGTGCTTGAGCCTTACCGGATGCGCCGTGTCACTTCGTTTTTAGACCCTTGGCAAGATCCTTTTGGTAGTGGCTATCAATTAACACAATCTTTAATGGCATTTGGCCGGGGTGGCTGGTTTGGCCAAGGCTTAGGTAATTCAGTGCAAAAGCTTGAGTATTTACCTGAAGCTCATACCGACTTTGTATTTGCCATTTTAGCCGAGGAAATGGGCTTTATTGGCGTAGTTGTAGTGCTGAGTTTATTACTTTGGTTGGCGATTAAAGCGCTATTAATCGGCAAAAAAGCCTTACAGCACGATCAGCTTTACAGTGGCTATTTAGCTATGGCGATTGGCATTTGGTTTAGTTTTCAAACCGCGGTGAATATTGGCGCAGCTGCGGGGATTTTACCAACCAAAGGACTGACCTTACCTTTGGTAAGTTATGGTGGCTCGAGTTTATTAATGATGGCGCTGGCGGTGGCTGTTTTACTTCGGATTGATTATGAATTTCGCCGTGATACTAGCCAAGCGCGAGAGGTAAAGCATGACAAATAATGCTGTTAAGAAAACATTGTTAGTGATGGCAGGTGGCACTGGTGGACATGTGTTCCCTGGCATTGCGGTTGCCAAAGAGTTAGCGCAGCAAGGCTGGCATATACACTGGCTGGGCACAGCCGACAGAATGGAAGCGCAACTGGTTCCACAGCACGGTTATAACATTAGCTTTATCGATATTGCGGGTGTGCGTGGTAATGGGTTAAAGCGGTTAGTGTTAGCGCCATTTAGAATTGTTAAATCTATCCTACAAGCGCGTCAGGTATTAAAAGAACAGCAGCCAGATGTGGTGCTTGGCATGGGTGGATTTGCTAGTGGCCCGGGCGGCATCGCGGCTTGGTTGGGTGGTGTGCCGTTAGTTCTTCATGAGCAAAATGCCGCCGCGGGAATGACCAATCGCATTTTAGCGAAGTTTGCCAAGCGGGTTTTAGCTGCGTTTGCCAATACGGTAAATTTACCTAAAGCAGAGCGAGTGGGCAACCCGGTGCGTCAAGAAGTGGTCGCCCTAGGCAAGCAGTTATTATCAGAGCCAAGCTTGCCGCTAAATATTTTAGTGGTGGGTGGTAGCTTGGGGGCCAAGGTATTAAATGATACTTTGCCGCAAGTTTTAGCCCATTTACCAGATGGCAGTGTTCAAATTAGGCATCAGACCGGCAGAGGAAACAGTGATCGTGTCAAGCTGGCTTATGCTGAGTCTTATAGCCAAGCAGCCACCACTATCGATGTGTCCGATTTTATCGACGATATGGCGCAAGCTTATCAGTGGGCTGATTTTGTGGTTTGTCGCGCGGGTGCGTTAACCGTCTCAGAGTTAGCGGTCGCGGGCGTTCCTGCTATTTTTGTGCCCTTACCCCATGCTGTCGATGACCATCAAACCAAAAATGCTTTGAGCTTAGTAAACAATGGCGCCGCTATCTTAATGCCACAAACTGAGTTAACCGCGAGTGCTCTCGCTAACGAAATATACAATTTTACCCAGCAGCCAACGCAATTGCTTGAAATGGCAACTAAAGCGCGCGAACAAGGGATTGTGGATGCGACCTTGCGTGTGGCTGCAATATGTAATGAATTAACCGAGAAGAAGTAATGATTAACGTTGAACTAGATAAAATTAGAGCCATGATCCCTGAAATGCGTCGCGTAGAGCATATCCATTTTGTGGGTATTGGTGGTGCAGGTATGGGCGGCATCGCCGAGGTGTTACTGTATGAAGGTTACAAAATTACCGGCTCTGATATTGGTGAAAACCAAGTTGTGCAACGTTTACGTGGCTTAGGCGCGAGTATTACCATTGGTCATGGTGCTGATAATATTGCGGGGGCGTCTGTGGTGGTGGTATCAACAGCTATCGATAAACAAAACCCTGAAATTATTGCGGCGCAAGAATTACGTATTCCGATCGTGCGCCGCGCCGAGATGCTAGCCGAGTTAATGCGCTACCGCCACGGTGTTGCGATTGCCGGCACTCACGGTAAAACCACCACAACCAGCCTAATCGCCAGTATTTATGGTGAAGCCGAGCGAGATCCTACCTTTGTTATTGGTGGCTTGCTTAACAGTGCTGGCACTAACGCAAAATTAGGGGCCAGTCGTTACCTTATTGCAGAAGCTGATGAAAGTGATGCATCATTCTTGCACCTGCAGCCAATGGTCTCTGTGGTGACCAATATTGAAGCTGACCACATGGATACTTACCAAGGTGACTTTGAGGTGTTGAAAAACACCTTTATTGAATTTTTACACAATCTGCCATTTTACGGTGTGGCGGTATTATGTATTGATGACGAAGTTGTCGAGTCACTACTGCCTCGCATCGGTCGCCATTATGTGACTTACGGTTTTTCGGATGTAGCCGATGTGCGAATTTCTGATTTTGTGCAAACCGCAAGTTCATGTCAGTTTAATGTTCATCGCAAAGACAAAGAGCCACTGGCTATCTCCTTGAACCTACCGGGTCGTCATAACGCCCTTAATGCGGCAGCGGCGATAGCGGTAGCCTGTGAAGACAATATTGAAGACGATGCGATTCTAGCGGCGCTAGAGAAATTTGCTGGTATTGGTCGTCGCTTTGAACATTATGGTGAGTTTGAAACGGGCAAAGGCAAAGTTATGCTGGTGGATGATTATGGTCATCACCCTAGCGAAGTATTGGCGACTATCAAAGCAGCAAAAGCGGGCTGGCCAGAGCGCCGTTTAGTGATGGCTTACCAGCCCCATCGCTTTACTCGTACGCGCGACTTATATGAAGATTTTGCTAATGTGCTGTCGCAAGTTGACCAGTTAATTTTACTTGATGTTTACGCCGCGGGTGAGCAACCCATTCCGGGGGCCGATAGCCGCGCTTTATGCAGAACCATACGTCAACGAAGTGATAAAGAGCCCATTCATGTCCCCACGGTGCAAGAGTTGCCTGCGGTGTTAGCCGACATAATGCAAGACGGCGATCTGGTTTTGACGCAAGGGGCTGGCAATATTGGTGGTGCGGTAAAAGAATTAGCCGAATTTGAGTTGAATGTTGCAGCAATGAAGCGCTCTGCAATGGTAGATTAGCGACTATTACTCATATTTATTCAGGTTTGGATGTTTTATTGTGCTTTGACGCAGTAATTACATTGAACCCAGAACAATGCTCGATATAATGCAGCGTTTACAGGCTTTTTTGAAGTAGAAACAAAGCGTAATTTGTGTTCATAACATCGGTAGAAGGGAAGTGAGTGGCTGAACGTGTCGCTAAGCAAAAAAAAAGCCGTGCTGATGTGGCCACTGAATCTGATTCAGCGGTGCCGCATTCACAAAGTCGTGCTGCATTTTTCGCTGGCTTATTGTTCTTTTTACTGGTGGTAGTTGGGTTATATTGGACGGGTTTGACTGTGGCGCAGTGGCTGACAGATCAAAAGAGATTACCCATGAGCGAGCTGATAGTACTCGGTGAGCGCCAATATGTGAGTGATGATGAAGTTCGCCAAGTGCTGTTGGCTATTCCTGATTCACAAAATTTTTTCACCTTAGATGTGGCGCAATTACAAGAGAACTTAGAATCGCTGCCTTGGGTTTACTCTGCGTCAATACGTAAGCGCTGGCCAGATAGATTAAAAGTGTTTTTACAAGAGCAAACAGTGAGTGCGTATTGGAATGAAGAAGACTTGTTAAATAAGCAAGGCGAGGTTTTCAATGCACCACAAGACAAAATAACCGAACAGTTGGTGTATTTATACGGGCCAAACCAAAGTTCGGTAGAAGTATTAGAAGTATATAAACAGCTAGAAAGCTTGCTGATGCTGAATGGCTTTAATATTGAAGCCCTTGAACTGACCCATCGCTACGCATGGAATATACAGCTTAAGCAAGGCATTGAGTTAAAACTTGGCCGCGAACAACGAGTCGATAGAGTACAACGATTTATTGATATTTATCCTTTACTGGATGCTGAAAAAGTAGCTTATGTCGATTTACGTTATGACACCGGCGTAGCAGTAGGATGGAAACCAAAAAGAGAGCCAGATGACCAAAGCAACGGATAAAAAATTAATAGTTGGCTTAGATATAGGTAGCACGAAAGTTGCTGCCCTGATCGGTGAGGTTTTACCCGATGGCGAGTTAAATATTATTGGCATGGGAACGCATCAGTCTAAGGGCATGGACAAAGGTGGCGTGAATGATCTGGACTCGGTGGTCAAGTCTGTCGAGCGCGCATTGCGTGAAGCAGAGTTAATGGCAGATTGTCAGATTTCTTCAGTCTACTTAGGTATCTCAGGCAAGCATATTAGTTGCCAAAACGAAATTGGCATGGTGCCCATTTCTGATGAAGAAGTGACTCAGGATGACGTTGACAATGTGATCCACACCGCTAAATCGGTGCGGATCCGCGATGAACATCGAATTTTACACGTGTTGGCGCAAGAGTTTGCCATTGACTATCAAGAGGGCATTAAAAACCCCGTTGGTTTATCCGGGGTGCGGATGCAGGCCAAGGTGCATTTGATCACCTGTCATAACGACATGGCAAAAAATATTGTGAAAGCAGTCGAACGATGCGATTTAAAAGTTGACCAACTTATTTTTTCTGCGCTGGCTTCAAGCTATGCCGTGTTAACTGAAGATGAAAAAGAATTGGGTGTATGCGTGGTCGATATCGGCGGCGGCACCATGGATTTAGCAGTATTCACCGGAGGTGCACTGCGTCATACTGCCGTGATCCCTTACGCTGGCCATGCGGTGACCAGTGATATTGCTTATGCCTTTGGTACGCCGCCGTCAGATGCGGAAGTAGTAAAGGTAAAATATGGCTGTGCGATGGGCTCATTAGTCAGTCGTGAAGACACCATTGAAGTGCCAAGTGTCGGCGGGCGACCCGCGCGTAGCCTACAACGGCAAACACTGGCAGAGGTGATTGAGCCTCGTTATAGCGAATTATTAGGCTTGGTAAAGCAAGAGCTTGATAAGCTACAAGAAAAGTTAAAAAAGCAAGGGGTTAAACACCAGCTTGCAGCAGGCGTTGTGCTGACAGGAGGTGCGGCGCAAATTGAGGGCTTAGTTGAGAGTGCTGAAGTGACTTTTCAATCTCAGGTTCGAGTAGGCAAGCCACTCAATGTTAAAGGGTTAACGGAGTATGTAGACTCACCAGTTTTTTCAACCGTGGTTGGATTACTACAGTATCAAAAGGCAAACCAGATCACCACTTGGCAAGAGAAAGAGCAGAGCCAAGGGGTTGGTTCATTCGTTAAGCGAGTGCATAGCTGGTTTAAAGGCGAATTTTAAATTTTTTGCGAACAGGCAAAGGTAAACGGAGAGAGAGTTATGTTTGAAATAATGGACAGTCATGCAGACGAAGCTGTCATCAAGGTCGTTGGTGTAGGTGGCGGCGGTGGCAATGCTGTTGAACATATGTTGACTCAAAACATTGAAGGTGTTGAGTTTATTTCGGTGAATACTGATGCGCAGGCACTGCGTAATTCAAATGCAGGGACCACATTACAAATTGGCTCTGGTATCACCAAAGGCTTAGGTGCGGGCGCTAACCCAGAAGTGGGTCGTGAAGCTGCACTGGAAGACCGTGAAGCCATTAAAGAATTACTTGAAGGTTCAGATATGATCTTTATTGCTGCCGGTATGGGCGGTGGTACGGGTACCGGAGCTGCCCCAGTAGTAGCAAGTATCGCTAAAGAGCTTGGCATTTTGACCGTAGCGGTGGTGACTAAGCCATTCGCTTTTGAAGGTAAAAAGCGCTTAAGCTATGCCGAGCAAGGTATTGAGCAATTAGCGACGGAAGTGGATTCATTAATCACCATTCCAAATGACAAGCTACTAAAAGTATTGGGCCGTGGTATCAGTTTATTGGACGCGTTCAAAGCAGCTAACAACGTCTTATTTGGCGCCGTGCAAGGTATTGCTGAGTTGATTACTCGCACTGGTTTGATCAACGTGGATTTTGCCGACGTACGCACCGTAATGAAAGAAATGGGTACGGCAATGATGGGTACCGGTGTGGCTCGTGGCGACGACCGTGCTGAAGAAGCGGCGGATGCAGCTATTTCTAGTCCATTGCTAGAAGATGTCGACTTAGCAGGTGCGCGCGGTATTCTAGTGAACATCACTGCTGGTTTTGATATCACCATTGAAGAGTTTGAGACAGTCGGTAATGCAGTGCGTACATTCGCATCTGAAAATGCCACTGTGGTTGTTGGTGCGGTAATTGACCCAGAGATGTCTGATGAGCTACGCGTAACCGTTGTTGCTACGGGGATTGGCGGTGAGCGTAAGCCAGATATCACATTGGTTAACCCTAAGCCAGCTGCGCGTGAAACAGCAGTTAATACAGCGGTTGTTAATGAGTCGTCTTCTGCTGCGGTACAGCAACAAGCGGTTGCTAAACCAGCTGAAGAGCCAAAAGCGAAACCTGCTGCAGAAGCCAAATCGGACATTGACTATTTAGATATTCCTGCTTTTTTAAGAAAACAAGCAGACTAAATAATCATCATATTTGGAAATTCCGTGACATGTGTTAACATGTTGCGTAATAACGCGTGAAATACAGTCTATTATCGAGTATGGCCCCTACAAAAGTAGGCGTTTATCTATATATCGAATACTGGGTGATGACGCTATTATTTATACGACTGTGTTGAAATACGGAAGACTCAATGATTAAACAAAGAACATTAAAACAGAGCGTACAAGCAACTGGTATTGGCCTGCATTCGGGTAATAAAGTCACTATGACTTTACGTCCTGCTCCGGCTAATACTGGGATTGTTTATCGTCGGGTCGATTTAGATCCTGTGGTAAGCATTAAAGCCACAGCGCAGGCAGTGCAAGAAAGCATGCTATGTACTTGTTTAGTGAATGAGTCTGGCGAGAAAATCTCAACAGTTGAGCATTTAAGTGCTGCTTTAGCGGGCTTAGGTATCGATAATATTGTGATTGACGTGGATGCACCGGAAATTCCAATTATGGATGGTAGCGCGAGTCCTTTTGTGTTCTTGCTACAATCTGCAGGCATTGAAGAGCTTAACGTTGCGAAGAAATTTATCCGCATTAAAAAGCCTGTTCGCGTAGAGGATGGGGATAAATGGGCGGAGTTAAACCCGACGAAAAAAGGGTTCCGTTTAGATTTCGCGATCGATTTTGCTCACCCTGTGATTGAAGGGCAAAACCAACACATTGTCAGTGAGTTTTCTGGTCCTTGGTTTTTAAAGCAAATCAGC
Source organism: Motilimonas cestriensis (assembly GCF_021295315.1). Classification (GTDB taxonomy): domain Bacteria; phylum Pseudomonadota; class Gammaproteobacteria; order Enterobacterales; family CBDFNC01; genus Motilimonas; species Motilimonas cestriensis. The sequence continues at coordinate 115,542 of NZ_JAIMJA010000015.1, forward strand.
CGCGCACGTACCTTTGGGTTTATGCGTGACGTAGAGTATTTGCAATCTAACAACTTAGCACTAGGTGCGAGTTTAGATAATGCGATTGGCTTAGATGATTACCGAGTGCTAAACGAAGATGGTCTTCGTTATGAAGACGAATTTGTTAAACACAAAGTACTGGATGCCATTGGTGATTTGTACTTAGGTGGCTATACCATTTTAGGTGAGTTAAAAGCCTACAAAACCGGGCACGCTCTGAACAATAAACTGTTGTGTGCGTTGTTAGCAGATCAAACTGCATGGGAAATGGTAAGTTTTGAACAAGAAGCGGAAGAGGCGGTGACATATCTATCGCCTGTGCTTGCTTAACTAATTGTTTTAGCTAAAACAATTAGCAATAAATAAACTGCGTTTGATTTAATTAGGCTAATAATTCTAGACTAATTTTCATTATCTGTACTGGCTCGTCTCTCTGTAGCCAGTGCAGCTAATCTTTCTAGCTTTTCCTTCAGTTTCCCCGATGCATGTTCAGCAGCTCCTAAGATATAGCCCGCTGAAGTTTCTGAGATCCTTCTAGGGTTGGCTTTGAATTGAACCGGTTCGTTGACCTTAGCCGTTACTTTTTTGGCTAACTCGGGATTGATCTTAGCTTCAATGCTAACCAATGCCGGAATGCTCTGACGTAGGTCGGATAAAATATCGCTGCGCTTTTGATTGAATTTGGTTAACCAAACCGCGCTGGAAACGGCTAGGTATAAGGTTCCAGTTCTGAAATTTGCGATCTTGCAATGTTTAATCTGGTGTTGTTCCAACACACTTTGTAGTACCCTGTCGAGCGCTGATAATTGATCGGCTCGCTCTTTCAATTTTCTGAAATTAGAGTCAGAAGCCAGTTTGGTAAGTGGACAAGGATGATTTTTACGCATCTTATTTAAGATCTAATCGAGTAGTATAACCATGAGTGTAACAGTTATTTACGCCGGTCAGAAACATCGGCACAGCATAGTGATAAAGCTCAAATGGATTTGGTTTTTATTAGTGCTATTTGCCTTTATCACCGCGATGGTTGGACATCGTCTCTACGACGGCTATTCTGCCACACTAATGCAATATAAAATTGCCAGTATTACCGGTAATTTAAGCAAAAAAAACGAGCAACTTACCCGCTTAAAACAAGAGTCTGACCAACAGCTAATAATGTTGGCGACAAAAGTGGGCGAGCTACAAGCGCAAGTTAGTCGCTTGAATGCATTGGGCGGCCGCTTAGCTGAGCAAGCAGAATTGGAAGACGGCGAGTTTGATTTTTCCCAGCCGATGCCGATGGGCGGTCCTATTTCTGATAACGATCTCGTGCTCAACGTTGACCTAAAAACACTGACTCAGCAAATTGAAGAAGTGGCTTTTGAAATAAAAACTAACGAAGAACAGATGCAACTACTTGAATCTGTGTTAATGAATCACCATATCTCTGATGACAGTTTCATTTTTGGTATGCCAGTTAAAGGCAAGGCCTACGTTTCTTCGTTGTTCGGTGTTCGCAGCGACCCATTTACTGGGCGGGCGCGTTACCACAAAGGCGTCGACATCGCAGGGCGTAACGGAATGCCTATCACCGCTACGGCGGCGGGTATTGTTAGCTGGGCCGGAACCAAGACAGGTTATGGCAAATTAGTTGAGATAAATCATGGCGATGGATTTATTACTCGTTATGCTCATGCTAAAGCCGTTAACGTCGCTGAAGGTGATGTTGTTAGTCGTGGCCAAGTCATTGCTTTAATGGGTACGACAGGACGTTCAACGGGGCCTCATGTGCATTACGAAGTCCTAAAAGATGGCGTACAGGTTAATCCGCGTAAATATATTTACCGAAAAGCCAGTTAGACCAAGCACAAATTAGAAAATAACTTTCTTGCCAGGGATTGAGCAAGCTTTAATGATTAAAACGCGAGAGTTGATAGATGTTTAACAAAATAATAACCAAAATCATCGGCAGTAGAAACGACCGACTTCTGAAAAAATTAAGTAAAGTTGTTAAACAGATCAATGATCTAGAAGAACAATTTCAAGGCTTTAGTGATGCAGAGTTGCGCGCTAAAACGCAAGAGTTTAAAGATGCCTTTCAGCAAGGCAAAACCTTAGATGAGCTGCTACCAGAAGCGTTTGCCGTTGTTAGAGAAGGTTCAAAGCGTGTATTTGGTATGCGTCATTTTGATGTGCAGCTACTCGGCGGCATGATTCTACATGACAACAAAATTGCAGAAATGCGTACCGGTGAAGGTAAAACCTTAACAGCAACTCTTCCAGCTTACTTAAACGCCATTACTGGCAAGGGCGTGCACGTTATTACCGTGAACGACTACCTAGCCAAGCGTGATGCTGAATGGAACCAGCGTTTATTTGAATTCCTCGGTTTAACGGTCGGTATCAACCTATCGGGTATGACGCCAGATGAAAAACGTGCCGCTTATGCTGCTGATATCACTTACGGTACCAATAACGAATTTGGCTTTGACTACTTACGTGACAACATGGCATTTGAGCCTGCTGCTCGTACCCAGCGTGAACTTTACTACGCGGTAGTAGACGAAGTGGACTCAATTTTAATTGATGAAGCACGTACGCCATTGATTATTTCTGGTCCAACAGAAGGCAACCAAGAGCTTTACCAGCAACTTGATAAAGTTATTCCGATGTTGGAGCAACAAGAGAAAGAAGATACTGAAGACTACGTGGGTGAAGGTGACTACACCGTTGATGAGAAGAGTAAGCAAGCTTTCTTAACTGAGCGTGGCCAAATTAAAGTAGAAGAAATTTTACAAGAGCGCGGTATTTTAGAAGACGGCGCGTCATTGTTTGCCGCTTCAAGCATTTCTGTATTACATCATGTTAATGCAGCGCTGCGAGCTCATACTCTATTTGAAAAAGACGTTGACTACATTGTTAGTCCAGACAACGAAATTGTTATTGTTGATGAGCACACTGGGCGTACTATGCCCGGTCGCCGTTGGTCTGAAGGCTTACATCAAGCTGTTGAAGCCAAAGAAGGCGTTAAAATTCAAAACGAAAACCAAACACTGGCATCCATTACCTTCCAAAACTACTTCCGCTTATATGAAAAATTAGCCGGTATGACAGGTACGGCTGATACAGAAGCGTTTGAATTCCAAAGCATCTATGGCTTAGAAACGGTGGTAACGCCAACTAACAAACCGATGATTCGTAAAGACATGGGTGACTTAGTATATTTAACCACCATGGAAAAATACGAAGCCATCATTGTCGACATCAAAGAATGTGTAGAGCGTAAGCAACCTGTACTGGTTGGTACAGTATCGATCGAAAGCTCAGAAATCTTATCTAAGCTGCTGACAAAAGCCAAAATTAAACACCAAGTATTGAACGCTAAGTTCCACGAAAAAGAAGCGGAAATTGTGGCTCAAGCGGGTACCCCTGGCGCGGTCACCATCGCAACGAACATGGCAGGTCGTGGTACCGACATCGTATTAGGTGGTAACTTGCAAGTGCGTTTAGCTGACGCTGAAGAACAAGGTGCAACGCCAGCACAGCTAGAAGAGATTAAAGCGGATTGGCAAAAAGTACATGACGCGGTATTGGAAGCCGGTGGTTTACATATTATCGGCACTGAGCGTCATGAATCTCGCCGTATTGATAATCAGTTGCGTGGCCGCTCTGGCCGTCAGGGCGATCCGGGGTCAAGCCGCTTCTATTTATCAATGGAAGATCCTCTCATGCGCATTTTTGCCTCAGATAAAGTCTCAGGCATGATGAAAAAACTGGGCATGGAAGAAGGCGAAGCGATTGAGCACCCATGGGTATCTCGCGCCATTGAAAACGCACAGCGTAAAGTCGAAGGCCGTAACTTCGATATGCGTAAATCGTTACTTGAATTCGATGACGTTGCTAACGACCAACGTAAGGTTATCTACGAGCAACGTAATGAACTCATGGATAGCGGTGATATCTCAGAAACTATTGAAGTGATTTGGGGCGATGTGGTTAGTAACACCATTGATCAATATATTCCACCTCAATCGCTGGAAGAAATGTGGCAGGTCGCTGATTTAGAAGCGCGCTTGAAAAACGACTTTGCACTCGACCTACCGTTGCAAGAGTGGCTAGATAAAGACGACAAACTTGATGAAGAGAAGTTGCGTGAACAAATTCTGGATCAATCTCGTCTGGCTTACAAAGCCAAACAAGAAGTGGTTGGTCTTGAAGTCATTCAAAACTTTGAAAAAGCGGTAATGCTACAAACCCTTGACGGTTTGTGGAAAGAGCATTTATCAGCGATGGACCACTTACGTCAAGGTATCCACTTACGTGGTTATGCGCAGAAGAATCCAAAGCAAGAGTACAAGCGCGAATCGTTTGAGCTATTTACTGAAATGCTAGAAAACCTTAAACACGATGTAGTGGCTATTCTAGCGAAGGTGCAAGTGCAAACTCAGAACGACGTTAATGCAGTAGAAGAGCAACGTCGCCGTGAAGCTGAGGCGCAGCAACGAGCCCAAGCTTATCAACACGAAAGTGCTCACAATCAACTAGCGGATGCTGTAGCAGAAGATCAAGCAGAGCAAGGCGCAGAGACATTCGTGCGCGAAGAGCCAAAAGTAGGCCGTAATGAACCTTGCCCATGTGGCTCGGGTAAAAAGTACAAGCAATGTCACGGTAAATTAAGCTAAGCGCTCTAGCGGCTAAGATCGCAGAATGACTTCTGCTCCTACAGGGTGAGATCTCTCTTTCGTAGGAGCAGAATTTATTCTGCGATACATTCTATGAAATATTCACAGATGCAGATGCGAACATTGCAATACCATCATCGCAGAACCACTTCTGCTCCTACGTTACCCCATTAGGCCATTATGAAACGTATCCATGTCGCCGCTGGCATCATTATCAACTCCGAGCAACAAGTATTAATCAGCCGTCGTCTTGACCATCAACATCAAGGTGGTAAATGGGAGTTTCCCGGTGGCAAGGTAGAAGCTAACGAAACCCCCGAGCAAGCATTGATACGTGAGCTGCAAGAAGAAGTTAATATCCAGGTTAGCAGCGCTCGCTTGTTTGACTCTATTAGCTTTGATTATCCTGACAAGCAAGTACTATTGGACTTTATGATTAGCACTGATTTTAGTGGTGAGGCGCAAGGCCTTGAAGGCCAAGAAGTGCGTTGGGTGGCTAAAGCAGACTTGCCGAATTATACCTTTCCCGATGCTAATCGGCCGATTGTCGATAAACTGTTAGCGGATTAGTCGCATGTTTATTCTCGGTCTAACCGGTGGTATTGGCTCGGGTAAATCAGCCGCTAGTAATATTTTCAAAGCATTAGGCGTGGCGGTAGTGGATGCCGATGTTGTCGCTCGTGAAGTGGTGATGCCGAGTTCGGCTAGCGGCGCACTCTCTCAAATTGCAGCGCATTTCGGCCAACACATTCTATTGCCCGATGGTCAGCTTAACCGTGCCAAGCTACGTGAAAAAGTTTTTGCCGATGTCACAGAGAAGCAATGGCTTAATAACTTATTACATCCATTAATTCGCCAATCTCTACTCTCTCAATTGCAAGCTTGCAAAGGTGAATACGCTATTTTAGAAGCGCCATTACTGATTGAAAATGACTTGTTGAGCTACATTGATAAGCTGGTTATTGTTGATGTGCCAGAAGATGTACAGCTAAAGCGCGCGATGGCCAGAGACAACAACTCCAAAGCGCAAATTGAATCTATTATGGCGGCGCAAGTCTCCAGAGCCCAGCGTTTAAAACTCGCAGATTACGTGTTAGATAATTCCGCTGACGTTAACGCACTGGCGCAGCAGGTTAAAGACTTACATCAAGTGATACTGTCACAAGCATGAACTGAAATTAATCCACATAACACTCAACATTTTGTCACTTAAGCGCTAAACTTTGATTTTTCCAACAGCTTGAGGATTTTTGTACCTGAATGGTCATTTTCGAACATCCACTTAACGAGAAAAGCAGAAGCTATTTACGCCTAGAGTATATCTTTGGCCAAATAGCCAAGAGTCGACATTTAACTGCGTCCAGCGATCCAGAAGCCTTCTTTAAAGGCATACTCGATCTGCATGAGTTGATGGAGCGCTGCGAAATACGCGGTGACTTAACGAAAGATCTCGAGAAACACCTAGAGTCTGTTAACCACTGGGCCACTATTCCCGGTGTTGATTTAAACCGTATTCACCTGCTGCAAGAGCAATTGAGTAAATTTATTTACCAACTGCCAAGGCTGAGTCGTATCACCCAAACCCTTAAAGAAGATCGCTTTTTGTCCGCGGTGAGGCAGCGTTTTTCAATTCCAGGTGGTTTATGCAGCTTCGATTTACCTCAGTTGTATTTTTGGCTTAACTTATCGGAAGAAGAAAAAGCGGCTGACTGTAAGCGCTGGCTTGCCGACTTCCAGCCCCTTATTGGTGCCTTACAGCTTAATTTGAAACTGAGCCGCGATAGTAGTCATTTTAATAATGAAGTAGCTAAGAATGGCTTCTATCAAGATAATGCGGATAATGCCGATATGATCCGTATTAAAATATCGCCGATGTTAGGTTTTTATCCCACCGTAAGTGGTCATAAAAGCCGCTTCGCCATTCGTTTTTTACCCCATGGCGATGAACAAGCCCAAGATATCCCCTTCCAAATTGCGAGTTGTTAGTTATGTCGATCACCAAAGTAAATTGTCCCACCTGCCAAGCGGAAGTTATTTGGCAACCTGAATCTGAATTTCGCCCATTTTGCAGCGAACGTTGTAAATTGATTGATTTAGGCGAGTGGGCTGCGGAAGAAAAACGCATTGCCGGTGAGCCAGCATTTGTGCCAGAAAAACAAGATCTTGATGATTAATAAATCAGTAGGAGCAGAGCTTGCTCTGCGAATATCACAAATTCCCTGAGCAAGCTCAGGTCCCACAAAAAACACGAATCAACAAGTTCAACATACAAGGAGCGCCAGTCATGGCGCGATAAACCTTCCATCTGTGATGTGTTTTTGTGATTATGCTTAAACTCATCGCAGAATAAATTCAGATCCCACAATGTATTTGCACTAGGTGGGAGATGTATGGACTCCTCCCCACGCGGGAGATGCGGTATAAATAAAGTGACGAAAAATTACTTTACCAAGGGAGTCCATACATGAAGAAATCTAACTTATTCGCCATCGATTGACCTGGTCAACTGAATTCGGTCACCCTAGTTAAGTTCGTTAAGCTACTTCTTTTACCGACTTATCCATACGTTCAAATTCATTAGGACTTTGATAATTTAGGTATGAATGCATCCGCTGGCTGT
>NZ_JAIMJA010000016.1 GCF_021295315.1 Motilimonas cestriensis
TTGGTCCGAAGACCTGCTCAATGAATTCTGTTTTGAACATCACCTAAGTGATATTCGATTTGTTCTATATGAACACTCAGAAATAACATTGATAAATAAATCGTTTTGGCGATTCGTTACCATTGCGCTGTCAACCGAAGTTAAACAACATGAGTATTCACACAGATTGCATGATTAAATTGTTAAAGAACATTGACTGGGTTGCTTTCGCTTTACCTCGTCAGGGCTGCGCATTCTACGCCAGCCGGTTTGAAAGTCAATCGTTAATTTGCATTAAATTATCGATTTCTTTTCTGGTTAGAAGGCTAAGCTTCTTAACCACCTGATGTTGCGTTGCGCCTTGCGCTGTGCCGTCTCAGTGATTGCGCATTATAGGGAGATTCGATTTCAGCGCAACCCTTTTATCAAGATAATTTGCAAAAAGATCGCTCTTTTGATGTTTTTACCTCGAAACGCTCAAAAACCACACTAAACTTGATAAAAATGGCGCTTTTATCAGCTTATAGCTTTTCTAGTCGAGCATAAGAAGTGACTAACCACTTGCTACCTTGGTCGTCAAAGTGCACTTGAATGCGGCTGTGCTCACCACTTCCTTCGTAATTGAGCACCGTACCATCGCCGAATTTCACATGATTGACCCGCTGTCCTAAGGCGAAACCTGTGTTTTCAAACGATTCATTAACTGAAGTGTTCGAAAAACGACCAAATTGCGTTGGTCTGCTCACTTGGGTTTTCAATCTCACTTCTGTTACACACTCAGCGGGTAACTCTTTAAGAAAGCGTGACGGGCGATGAAACTTTTCTTGGCCGTATAAACGACGGCTTTCGGCGTAGCACAAATAGAGTTTCTGCATCGCACGGGTCATGCCTACGTAACAAAGACGACGCTCTTCTTCTAATCGTGTTGGATCTTCGGCGGATTGTTGGCTTGGGAACATCCCTTCCTCTACACCCACGACAAAGACCAATGGAAATTCGAGCCCTTTCGCTGAGTGCATGGTCATCATTTGCACCGCATCATCAAATTCATCGGCTTGTTGTTCACCCGCTTCTAGTGCGGCGTGGGTTAAGAAAGCGGTCAAATCTGACATTTCTTCGGCTTCTTCCGGCTTTTCAAATTGCTTGGTGGCCGTGACCAGCTCTTCTAAGTTTTCAATTCGCGCCTTGCCCTTCTCGCCTTTCTCTGCCAAGTACATGGCTTGGAGGCCAGAGTGCAAAATCACAAAATCCACTTGTTCGTGTAATGGCAACTCGGTGGTGTCTTGTTCCATTTGATTTATCAGCTGGACAAACCCTTTTAATGCAGTAGACGCTCGCCCCGCAAAAACACTTTCATCTAATAGTTGAATCAATGTTTGCCACAAGGTTTGGCCGCGATCGCGTGCGGCGATACGTAATATGCCTAAGGTTTTATCGCCAACGCCGCGTGCTGGGGTATTAATGATGCGCTCAAACGCGGCATCGTCTAAGCGCGAATTAATCACCCGCATATAAGCCAGTGCATCTTTAATTTCTTGCCGATCAAAGAAGCGATGACCGCCATAAATTCGATACGGTAGACTGGCCTGCATTAGGGCTTCTTCTATTACTCGTGATTGCGCGTTGTTACGATATAAAATGGCGCAGTCTTTTAAATCGCCTTTTTCATCGCGCCACTCTTTAATTTGCCCAACCACAAAACGCGCTTCATCCACTTCATTAAAACCAGCATATAGCGAGATCGGCTCGCCAGCGTCACCTTCAGTCCAAAGCTCTTTACCCATGCGTTCACTATTATTAGCAATGAGCTTGTTTGAGGCTTTTAGAATAGTGGCGGTTGAGCGATAGTTTTGCTCAAGGCGGATGGTTTCCGCGCCTTTATTGTCATCAAGAAAACGCTGAATATTTTCAATACGGGCACCACGCCAGCCATAAATAGACTGATCATCATCGCCGACAATCATGAGGTTATTGTCGCTACTGGTTAAAAGTCGTAGCCAAGCGTATTGGATATTGTTGGTGTCTTGAAATTCGTCGACCAGCACGTTGCGAAAACGTTTTTGGTAATGCTCGAGAATAAATGGGTTGTTGAGGAATAGCTCATGGGCACGTAATAACAGCTCAGCAAAATCAATCAGACCGGCGCGATCACAAGCTTCTTGGTACGCCTGATAGATCTTAATAAAAGTACCTTCTATAACATCACCAAATGCATCAAGGTGCTTAGGGCGTAAGCCTTCGTCTTTTTTACCATTGATATACCACTGCGCTTGCTTAGGCGGAAAGGTTTTATCATCGAGATTCATACCCTTACATAGGCGTTTCAGTAAGCGTAATTGATCATCGGAATCGAGCACCTGAAAATCTTGCGGCAAGCCGACATCATTATAATGAGCACGTAATAAACGGTGGGCTAAACCGTGGAAAGTACCGATCCACATGCCGCCCGCACCACTGCCTAACAAAGCCTCAACTCGAGCACGCATTTCTTTCGCGGCCTTATTGGTAAAAGTCACCGCCAATACCGAATAAGGTGAACAGTGCTCGACTTGTAACAACCAAGCAATGCGGTGCACCAGCACACGGGTTTTGCCACTGCCCGCGCCCGCTAATACAAGTTTACTGGATTGTGGCGCAGCAACTACGGCGCGCTGTTTGTCGTTAAGACCGTCGAGCAAGAGTTCAGGATTCATAAAAGCACTGTTTATTTATTCAGTAATAAAGGGATTATACCCAAACCAGCCAAAGATGCGAATTTCTCCGCTGGCAGGGAATATATGATTAAAGCAGGTGTAATAACTGGCTAAGGTGTGTCATTTCAATATCAGGCAACATGCGGCTATCTTGATGAGTGCGCAACTGATGCCCTTGATCATTAAACCAGATAGCTTGCGCGCCATTTGCTTTGGCGCCCAATACATCGGTCGTGAGATGATCGCCAACGTGTAAAATATCGGCTATTTCAATATTTAAATGGTTTGCCGCATAAGCAAACATATCGACATGGGGTTTCGCCCTTAAGCCATCACCCGCCTTTAATACCAAGCTAAACGCATGCTCTAAACCTATCTGCGCTAAATTCACATTGCCGTTAGTAATCGCGATCACTGGATAGACTTGGGCCAACTGGTTAAGTACATCAAGGCTTGCGGCGGGCACGGTAAAATCACTGCGCACATGTAAAAAATACTCAAACGCTTGCTGTGCCATTTGCTGCGGGTCGCTCAGTTGCAGTTCAACAAAGATGGCTTGCAACGCCGCCAAACGCCACGCGGTTACATCGCCAATTAAACTGCCATCAACAGCAAGCACTTGTTGCTTGTAATCAAACCATTGTTGCTTGGTCAATCGCGCTAATCTTGGATCTTGCTGACGTAAATAATCAAAGCTTTGTTGCTCGGCTTTTATGATGATCGGACGGTTGTCGTATAAGGTGTCATCGAGGTCAAAACTGATGGCTTTGAAAGGCTTTAAACGGCGGTAACATTTCATTATTCAGACTCTTTATTTCGCTTTGATCTTGGGTGAGCATTATCATAAACCTTCGCTAGATGTTGAAAGTCTAAATGGGTATAAACTTGCGTGGTGGCAATATTGGCGTGGCCAAGTAACTCTTGCACCGCGCGTAGGTCACCACTGGACTCAAGCATATGGGTGGCAAAAGAATGACGCAGCTTATGAGGATGAACATGGCTATTTAAACTTTGCTTTAAGCCCCACTGCTCCATTCTTGCTTGCACACTGCGCACGGAAATACGTTGTTTACGTTTCGACAAAAACAAGGCTGGCTCATCGCTCATGGCATATTCACCGCGCACCACTAACCAAGCCCGAATACTGTCGACCGCTTGGCGACCCACCGGCAAGATACGCTCTTTGTTACCTTTACCGATCACTCGCACCTGGCGCTCATCTAACTTTATTGACGTTAGATCAAGATTAACCAGCTCACTTAAGCGCAAACCAGAAGAATACATTAATTCCATAATGGCTTTATCACGGATAACTAACGGGTCGTTGGTATCTAAATCAAGCAAGCGCAGCATGTCATCAACATCGAGGTTTTTCGGCAGCGGTCGGCCTTGTTTCGGCGGGCTAATCCCTTTACAGGGGTTAATCACCAACCAATCTTGGCGCAATGCAAACTCATAGAAACTGCGTAAAGCAGACAATTTAGTGGCGATACTGGCAGAGCTAATGCCTTTTTTATGCAGCTTAGCAATCAATAAGCGCACCATTTGTGCATCAACTTGCTGCCAAGAGGTTACTTCTCGCTCGGCCAATAAAGCCATAAACTGCACTAAATGCTGCTGGTAGTTCTGGAGGGTATGAGGACTTAACTGACGTTCGGACTTGAGGTGTTGCAAAAACGCATCCATCCACTCTTGCATGACACACCTCATTATTTGGAATGACGTTACGCGCTGTCGGTTTTAACTTTTACCAGCCGCGGCAATAAAATAGCCACGATATGGCAGAGCTGGTCTAACAGCAAGGTATCCATTTCTGGCACAAAGTGATTCGCGTTAGCACTACCGACCGCCAAGATACCCAGACAGCCTTGCTCTCCGAGCTCAATTAAAGCAACGGAGTTAACTAAAGCCTTTTCACCAAAAATGGCATTTTTATCTGCTTGATCAATACGACCAAAATAGTGCTCTTCGTTGCGGATCCGCTGCGCTCGTAAACCGTCTAACGTCGATTTATCTAGGCTATAAATGGCATGCTGCGCTGGCAAATCAAAGTAATCCGTGTCCAATTTGATCGCAAACGCGTTTAACCGTAATTGTTCACGAAAAACCCGACCTAAAATCCGCACTAACTGAACCAAGGATTCTGCTTGTACTAACTCAGGATATAAATCACCATAAGTACGCGAAATTTTCTCATTGTGAGTCGCTATCGACATCAACTGAGTAATTTCTTCTTCAAGCTGGCTGATTTTTTGCCGTTGGCGTTGCATTTGCATTTGCACCAACGACACCGTGCCATGTTCTTCATGAGGCAAGGTTAGCGAGCTTAATAATTCAGGGTGGCGTAAAAAAAACTCGGGTGAGTTCGCTAAAAATTGCGCCACATTTTCTTCATCTAATGCAACCTGATGCGGCGCAATACTACTGTCACTCATATTTGAATTTGTCCGTCAAACACATGCTCTGCCGCGCCAGTCATCATCACTGAGCCGCCCGGTTGCCACTCAAAAGACAACTTGCCACCACGTAACTCTAAAGTACATTTTGGTCCAAGCTTACCTTGCAGTTGACCAATCACCGCGGCAGCACAAGCACCAGAGCCACAAGCTAACGTTTCCCCAGCACCGCGCTCCCATACCCGAAGCTTGCCTAAGCCTTCATTGACCACCTGTAAAAAGCCCACGTTTACCTTTTGCGGAAAACGCTCATGCTTTTCTAACAAGGGACCCAATATCTCTACCGGTGCAGTATCGACATCATCAACTAATACCACACAATGTGGATTGCCCATCGACACCACACCACACATAGTGGCGCCTTCCTCAGTAAGCACTAAGTAAGTTTTTTCTTCTCTTTGCGCTTTAAATGGCACTTTAGCAGGCTCAAATACCGGCTTACCCATGTCTACAGTGATATTGCCATCTGGCTGCACTATCAGCTCAATTCGCCCTTTAGCGGTACTGACGCCAATACGCTTTTTATTAGTCAAACCTTTCATGCGCACAAAACGGGCAAAGCAACGCGCGCCGTTACCACATTGTTCAACTTCACTGCCATCGGCATTGAAAATGCGGTAATGAAAATCTAAATCGGGACTATATGGCGGCTCAACAATTAACAGCTGGTCAAAACCAATACCAAAGTTACGGTCCGCCAAACGGCGGATCGCATCATTAGAAAAGAACACATTTTGGGTTACATTATCAACCACCATAAAGTCGTTGCCCAAGCCGTGCATTTTCGAAAAATTTACTAACATCTAATTTCGTTCCTTAGGAAGGTAAAACGTTTTCACCTTTCCACAGGTCTTCATGAGTTTCACGCGCTCGCACTAGGTAAGCTTGATCCCCATCGACCATAATTTCAGCTGGGCGACAACGGCTATTGTAGTTTGATGCCATGGTCGAGCCATAAGCGCCGGCACTGCGCACCACGACGTAATCACCTTCAGCAATCGCCAAGTCACGATCTTTACCTAAGAAATCACCCGTTTCACAAATCGGACCCACTACATCATAGTTGCGGGTTTCCCGATCGGCATGCAAGTTCATCGGCTCGATACGCTGCCAAGCACTGTAAAGAGCAGGACGAATTAAATCATTCATCGCAGCATCAACAATGGCAAAGTTTTTGTGCTCAGTCAGCTTTAAGAATTCTACTTTAGACACCAAGATGCCTGCATTAGCCATGATCGCACGGCCCGGCTCAAATAATAGCTTCAGCTTGCGGTCGCCTAATCGAGCCTTCAGCGCTTTTGTGTATTCGGCTGGTTGTGGCGGGGTTTCACCGTTATAAGGCACACCCAAACCACCACCAACATCTAAATGGCTAATTTCAATGCCTTTAGATTTTAAGTTATCAATCAATACTAATAGCTTATCGATGGCTTCAATAAAGGGCTCGATTTCTGTTAGCTGAGAGCCAATATGACAATCGACACCTTTTACTTCAATATTCTCTAACGCACTGGCTATTTGATAAATCGCGGACGCCTTTTCAATATCGATACCAAACTTGTTTTCTTTTAAGCCGGTAGAAATATAAGGGTGCGTACCGGCATCTATATTAGGGTTGACGCGAATAGAAACTGGCGCTTTTTTACCCATAAGAGCGGCAACTTCATTAATGCGTAATAATTCGCCTTCAGACTCAACGTTAAAACAGTAGATGCCAGCTTCTAACGCAGTACGAATTTCTAACTCTGTTTTACCGACGCCAGAAAACACCACTTTTTGTGGATCACCACCGGCTTTTAATACTCTTAATAATTCACCGACCGAGACAATATCGAAACCCGAGCCCAATTTAGCCATCAGATTCAATACACCTAAGTTTGAGTTCGCCTTAACAGCGTAACAAATCATATGAGGATGATCGCCCGCCGCTTGGTCAAAAGCATGCCAATGGCGCTCGATAGTGGCACGAGAATAAATGTAAGCAGGCGTACCGCTTTGCTTAATAACGTCTTCTACCGCTAGGTCTTCCGCGAAAAGACGGCCATCTTCCTGATAATTAAAAAAGTCCAAAGCTCTACCCCTACTTAGATTGATCTGTTTCGTTATTATTGGTTACATCTGCTGTCGGCATTGGCGTTGGCTCCAGTGTCGATTCCGGCTGAGGCTCAGGGGTTGGTAAATACAACGGGCCCTTGACACCACATCCGGCAAGCAGTAAAACCAAGCCTAAACCAAAGGCCATTTGGTTTACTCTGGTCATGATAGACTCTATGTTAATTCGGTTATGAACACTATAATCGCATTCACCATGATAAAAGCAATAGGGATTACGCAATGAATGATACTGAATTTCACCGTTTAGCCGATGATTTTTACCAACTACTGACAGAAAAGGTCGACCCATACGAGGACGATATTGAGTGGGAAATCAATGGCAGCGTGCTTGAGCTTGAATTTGCTGACCGCTCTAAAATCATCATCAACCGTCAAGAGCCACTGCATCAGATTTGGGTAGCCACCAAATTTAACGGCCATCATTTTGAATACAAAGACGGCCCTTGGGTTGATAACCGTGAAGGCGGCGAGCTTTTAAGCTTCCTGAGTGCAGCAATTGAAAAGCAATCTGGTATCAAGGTTGACCTAAGTAATGCTTGATGCCATCACGATAGAGCCAGCCAGTGAAGCACAAGCTTGTGTGATTTGGTTACACGGCCTAGGCGACTCAGGCGCAGGGTTTGCTCCTATTGTGCCAGAGCTGAAATTGCCAAAGCAGCATGGGATCCGCTTTATCTTTCCTCATGCCCCAATGCGCGCGGTCACCGTGAACCAAGGGCAAACCATGCGCGCTTGGTATGATATTAAGACCATGGACTTAAATAATCGCGCCGATGAAACAGGTGTGCTCGAATCCATGGCGTTAGTCAGCGAATTAATTGAGCAGCAAATAACGCAAGGCATTAGGCCAGAGAACATCGTGATGGCTGGGTTTTCACAAGGTGGCGTGATCGCACTGCATTTAGCCTGCCGTAGCCAACATCGCTTGGCTGGCGTGATGGCATTATCCACTTATATGTGTAAACCAGAACTGCTGAGTAAAGAGAAAACGTCAGCTAATCAAAACACAGCGTTCTTGATGCATCATGGTGAGTTTGATGAGGTGGTGCCACTACAGACTGCCAAACAAGCAAAACAAACCTTAAGCGAACAAGGCTTTAGCGTAAAATGGCAAACCTACCGTATGGGGCACAGCCTGTGCGCGCAGCAAATTGCTGATATTAGCTACTGGCTAAAGCAACGCTTAGGGTCTGCGATATAAATGTGTTAACGCCATAGGCCTAAAATTAAGAAGCGCTACTAAATTGCTTTATCGGTTCGCTGGTCATGGCTGGCGAGCGATAAGGCAACAACTCCAATTCACCATTGGCATCACTCACAATCTCGTAAAATTGAGGTAAGTTGAAGTTAATCATCGATTTATCATCTTGACGGGAATGGGCAGAGGTGTAAAAACGGTTCACGCCTTGCACCAACTCCTCTTTGTTGCCACTAAAGTGCTGGTAAGTTTCCACTCGATTTATTTCATCAACAATATAGATATTGAAGCCAGTATCGTGGTTTTCAAAAAAGAACTGCACTAGCCCTTCGCTGGAATGAGAAGCGACAATTTCAGGGGTTTTGGTGTGATGGGTTTTATCCAAGCGCAGCGGCATTCGCTCCAGCTTGGTATCGGCAATTTGACTGTAAAAGTCGATGGCATTTTCCAGTTTTTTCACTGACACACCACGGCGCTCGTAAAACACACCAAACTTTTGACTACCCACCACTAAGGTTTTCACCGCTTGGTCTCGTTCAGAATTCAGCCTAGTGCTAATACTCTCCGCCACTAACTGTTGGAATCGATTACGGATCAAACCACGAAAATGCTGCGCATAACAGAACACATCAATGCGATCGGGTGAAGCGGCGTCGTTGTGCATTTTACCTAAAATGGTACTCAACGCATCCACCACACTCTCCTCGCCATTAAAGTGCAAGGTTCTAATTTCATTCCAAGAGTTGCGATAAACCAGATCAACACTGCCCACTAAGCATTCTTTATTGGCACCAAAAGAAAAAACATCACTGGCGTTGACATCAAACTCAATCACCTTGTTAGCCCAATGACAGGTTGGATCGTTTTCTAAATTGAGAAAAATACTCAAATGGCGAATTTCACAAGGACGGCTCAAGGCGAGGTTGGTGGCATTAGAAACTTTTACTTTAAATGTCTGCGCCAAATCTTGGCTAAACTGTAAGAAATTCTCTTGTACTAAGTCTGAGCCTTGGTTGAACAAATGCAACTTAGTGTTCTTTACCAGTAAACCGTTAAAGTAACTCCAAGCAATCAACTTCGATAAATACGGACTATGCTCTAAAGGTGCGCGCCCCAAGATAGCTTTAGACTCTAAGGTGGAGTTATATAAGTACCAACCTTCTGGATTAGAGCGCCCTTCTGGCACTTGCACCACACTCAAATTTGGCTCTGACAAATCAGGTGAAATACTGGGATTAATCAATGCCACTTTACCCGGTAAGCTTTCAAATGCAGCATACAATTTGCGAGACAAAATACCGATATCTTCAGGGTTAATGCATTCACCAATATTGTTGCGGCGGGCAAAGCGGATCAAGTTACGATAACTTACCATAAGTGCTTCGAGTAGCTCGCCATGGGCGCCGCGCACTTCTTGCACTTTCCAGTTTTCACGATTGTCTAAGTGCAGCAATACTTGCTCACTCCATTGCCATTGCGAGACAATTTCTTGCAATGAATTTCGACGCCAAGCAGGTTCGTCTTCTTTAGCTAGTTGAGATAAGCGGTCACAGGTTTTGAGATAAAAACAGCGTCGAGCTAAATCTAAGCGCTTATGATCGTTGGTAGCTTCGAGATACTCCGTGACCTGATTCAGCATCAACCAATAGGCATCTAACTTTTTGTCGTAAAAACTTTGCTGATGGAACGTTTTTTTAGCGCGAACTGAAATCAACTCGGTATTGGGATACGCCCAAGAATAGGCTTCCATCAGCAAGGTTTTAATCACCGCTTTATAAGGGCTATCAATTCCCTTATAGAGCTGCCATAAGCTAGAGCCAAAATACTCTTCGGCAGGGATCCGGCCAAAACCGCCCAGATCAAGCCAATCATCTAAATTAATTTTATTCTGCGCCACCAGCTGGGCTACATATTCGTCGTAATTACCTTCTTGTTCAGCTGGGATCATATACCATAGCAAAGGCTTGCCCGCGATACACAGAGCACTGCGATAAAACTCATCCAGCAGCAATAGGTGAGATGCACTGCCGCAACCTTCTTTACTAAGATGAGCGCTGTTTTGGACACGGAATTTATTGTCTGGAACCAAAAAAAAGTTAACTTCAATGCCGCGGGTTTCGGCCCACTGGGTGATCAATAAACATTTATTCTCAAGCAATAAACGGCGCTCACGACTAAGCTCATGACGATGACAAATCCAAATGTCTAAATCACTGTCACAACACTGACCAATAGATGAGGTGCTGCCCATGGTATATAAACCTAGGATAGTAGTTTCATTTACATCAATATTGGCGTCACAATTAGCGGTTAGGGATAAGTCTTGAACGAAATTACGTTGTTCACAAGAAGGTTCGAAGGCGGCAATACCATGAGGCACTTCGCCACTGACGAAGCCAGGCAAAAGCGGATTATTATAATGCAGTAACACAGGGATAAAGTTAAAAACATAACGACCTTGCGCCGGTAATGCATCCCGCGCATATTGTAAACGCAAAAGATTAAATTCATCTGCACGTTGTTGTAATGCTTCTAGCTGCTGCAAAAAATGACCCTTTCTAAAAAGTATGACCCACTCACCAAGCCCTTACGAGCCACTCATTGAGTCAACTTAAGACCACACAAAAAGTGTGATCATGTTAACAGTATATTAGTGATTGGTAAATACAACCGCTCATAAAACCAGCATCAGTGCTGGTAATATCCGCTTTTACTATCCATAACAAAACATTTTCGCGCTGAAACATATCAAAACAACCCAATGATGAAAATATAAATTCGCAGCTTTAATGAGTTGTTTAAGGGTTTTTGATAACATTCAGAGCCCTACTCAGACCAATGGAATGAACATGGCAACACAAACATTACGTATCGCCACGCGCAAAAGCCCGCTAGCAATGTGGCAAGCACAATTTGTTAAAGACGCTTTAGAAGCTATTCACCCTGACCTTGAAGTGATTTTGCTTCCTTTTGTCACTAAGGGTGACATTATCCTAGATACTCCGTTGGCCAAGGTGGGTGGTAAAGGGCTGTTTGTCAAAGAGCTGGAAAATGCCATGCTGGCTGGCGAAGCAGACATTGCAGTGCATTCAATGAAAGACGTACCAATGGAGTTTCCCGTGGGTTTAGGCTTAACCACCATCTGTGAGCGAGGCGATCCACGCGATGCGTTTGTATCAAACAACTTCCAAAAAATAGAAGACTTACCCGCCGGCTCGGTGGTCGGCACGTCTAGCCTACGACGCCAGTGTCAAATTCGCGCCAGCCGTCCTGATCTTGTAGTGAAAGATTTACGCGGTAATGTAAATACTCGCTTGAGTAAAATGGACGCCGGTGAATACGATGCCATTATTCTGGCCGCAGCTGGCTTACTACGCCTTGAGATGGATGAACGCATTGCTAGTTACATTAGCCCCGAACAAAGTTTACCCGCAGTTGGCCAAGGTGCGGTAGGTATAGAGTGTCGCAGTGACGACCACGCTACTATCGCCTTGCTTGCGTCATTAGATCATCCCGAAACACGTATTCGTGTACTTGCCGAGCGCGCCGTTAACAACACCCTAGAGGGTGGTTGCCAGGTGCCTATTGGCAGTTATGCTGAGCTAGAAGGCGAAGAGATTTACTTACGCGCTTTAGTGGGCAGCCCAGATGGTACCACCATGCTTTTTCGTGAAACCCGTGGCCCCATTGCGCAAGCAGAGCAACTTGGCGTAACGTTAGCCAACAGTCTACTTGACGCGGGCGCCAAAGAAATTCTCGCAGAGGTTTATCAAAACGCATGACACCCTTACGCATTTTAGTCACGCGGCCGCAGCGACACCAGCAGCCGCTGATTGATGCACTAGTGCAACAAGGTTGGTTCGCAATCGGCCAACCTTTGCTCGAAATCAGCGCCAGTCCTGAGATTGAATCGTTGGCTATGTCACAGCATCAGCTAGCGCGCTTTCAATTTATCATCGCCATTAGTGACAATGCGGTGCGCTATGCCAATAACTGGCTAAAGCAGCAACATCTCAGCTGGCCCAATCAAGCACAATACCTAGCGGTCGGCAAAAACACGGCAGATTGCTGGCAGCAATTAGCACAAGTGAATGCGTGTTACCCCGAGTCAGCTGATTCAGAAGGCTTAATCGCCATGCCAGCATTACAAGCCATCGACCAGAGTGAAATTCTGATACTCAAAGGTAACGCAGGCCGCGACTTAATCGCATCAAGCTTACAAAAAGCAGGAGCGAAGGTCACAGAAGTCAGCACTTATCAACGTCTACCGATCCCCTTAAGTCAATCTGAAACCCTAACTAAATGGCAACAAAATCACATAAACAGTGTTATTATCACTAGCGGAGAAATACTTTTCGCCCTGATAAATGTTGTACCAAATCACGAGCGTAACTGGCTGTTTAAACTAAACTTGATTGTAATTAGCCAAAGAATCGCAAAACTGGCCCGAGAAGCTGGGTTTATCAAAGTTTGGATCGCTCAAGGCGCCAGCCAATCAGCCTTGATCCAATGCCTTCATAACATTGAATAACATAGGACAGGTGTCAATGACCGCTAAAGACAGTAATTCAACCAATCCCAAAAGCACGCCGTCAGCGCCTGAAAATAAAGACAAGGCCAAGACAGAGGCTCAGGTCGATAATAAAAAAGCGCCGTCAAAAGCAGCGGCTGCGACGCCTCAATCGGCCAGCGACAAAACTAGCCAAGATCGCAGCAAGCCAAGTAAAGGCGGCCTCTACTTAGGCATTGCCGCAATCATACTCAGCGCCGGGTTAAGTTCGTGGTTATATTGGCATCATCAACAAAGCCTAGCCAATCAACAAGGTCAGTTAGACCAACTTGAAAACCAAATTTTAGACCGCTTACAATTACAAATAACGTCAGCCCTTGATCAACAACAGCGTGATATTGGCGCATTAAAAGCACTCAACCAAGCCACCGCTGAGCGCAATAAAGCCTTAGAGCAAAGCTTGCAGGCTCAAGCTAAACAAGCGACATTAATTGAACAAGACATCGGCAACCTGCAACGCAACATTGCAGAAATGGACGTACGCCGCCCTAGTGACTGGATGTTAGCGGAAGCTGAATACCTCATGCGCATGGCAGGCCGCAAACTCTGGTTAGAGCATGATGTCAAATCAAGCATCGCTTTACTACTGGCGACAGACCAACGGATCACCGAACTGTCTGACCCTAGTTTAAACCCGCTACGCCAAGCCATCATTAACGATATCTCTCAACTTGAAGCGCTTCCTGATCTTGATAAAGACGGTTTAGTGCTGAAGCTAACCAGCTTAGAGCAACAGATCGATGAGCTCAATATTGCTGGAATTAAGCTACCTGACGTCCTAACTGAAACTGACAACACCTTGTCGTCCGACATCAACGATTGGCAAGAAAACTTGAAAAAATCATGGCGCTCATTTGCCGACAGTTTTATCACCATTGAACGCCGTGATGGCAAAGTAGAAGCCTTATTAGCACCTGACCAAGCTTGGTATTTAAAAGAGAATATTAAAAACCAACTAGTCAAAGCCCAGTTAGCGGTCTATCGCGAACATCAAGCCATTTATAGCGAATCACTGGAAAAAGCCGCCAGCTGGATCAATCAGTATTACGATCAAAACAATCCAACCACGCAATACTTAGTGGAAAACCTCACCGAGCTAAGCAAGAAGGCGGTCACCGTGCAGTACCCGGATCAACTGAAATCTAAGCCTATTTTGGAAGACGTCATTGATCACCGCGTCAAGAAGTCTCTTTCTAATTCAATGAAGCAGGAGTTAAGCCATGATTAAAGCGGCGATTCTTGTTGCCATTATTATTGCGGGCCTTATTTTTGGCCCTGAAGTGTCTGGCAGTAAAGGTTATGTGTTAGTGGCAATGGGTGACTACACCATTGAAACTAGCGTCAGCAAAGCCATCATTATTGGTGTTCTATTTTACCTCTTATTATTAGGCATTGAGTGGTTATTGCATAAAACATTGGGCATCAGTAGGCAATCATATAATTGGCTACGTGGTCGCAATGTACGTAAAGCGCGTAAAAATACTTACGCTGGCATGCTCGCATTAGCCGAAGGCGATTATAAAAATGCAGAGCGCCTGACAGCTAACTCCGCCACTCATAGCGATACTCCCCTGTTAAACTATCTTGCTGCTGCAGAAGCGGCGCAAGAGCAAGGTGATAACGCCAAACGTGATACTTATCTAAAACAAGCACAAGAAAACAGCGACAACAGCTTTGCCATCGGCTTAACTCAAGCCAAATTTCATTTACGTCAAGGCCAATATGAAGAAGCCCATGCCGCGTTAAGCCTGCTGCATAATAAACAGCCCAAGCACCAACAAGTATTGAAATTACTTAGTGAAACATACCAACAGCTGGATGAATGGCAAAAACTACTGGATTTGCTACCAAGTTTGCGCAAAGCAGGATTATTAGCCCATGATGACGCGGATCAGTTAGAGCTGACCACCTATGCGGGGATCTTTAAACAGCTGGCGAAACAGGAAGGCAGCCATGGCTTGCAAGTTTATTGGAACAAAATGTCTCGTAAGCTAAAAGCAGAGCCAAGCTTGATCGCTGCAATAGGCGAACAACTCATTACACTGGACGATCATGATGCAGCCAAAATTATCTTACTAAACGGTATCAAAAAGTCTGCACCAAACAGCATATTGGCGGTGATTAATCAGCTAAAGCTACCCGACTACCAAGATCTCATCAATAGCTTAGAAAGTGGTCGCAAGAAGTTCCCAGCCAGCGCAGCCTTAGAATCCGCTTACGCGCAATGCCAACTCAAAGCAGGCAACATTGAGCAGGCCATTAAAGCCTACCAAGCCGCGATCGAGCTAACGCCCAATGCAGACGATTACTATCAACTAGGCTTATTACTAGAACAGCAAGGTGTCATTAGCGAAGCACAGCAGTGCTTTAAGCGGGGGTTGGCATTAAGCCAAGCATAGGCTCAACCCCATAAACAACTAAGCCCAGCAAACGCTGGGCTTATTTTTAACGCTAAAAAGAGGGACGGCTTTACGATGCAGAGTTGAGCGTTTTATCTTCACCGCCAACTTCATTTGAAAGATATCCAGCGCGGCTGACGGCAAGCTACCCCTCAAGCCAGTCAGCTAATATTTGTCCTGCTTCTTCAAATTCATAATCATCAATCAAGTTATCAACTTCCTCTGCCACCTTGGGCGCTTGCTTGACAAGGCTAGGACGCAACTGCTGCCAACGCTGTTGAACCTCGCCACTAGATTGAGCCAATAATTGCTGCAACTCCAGCCAGACACTTTGCTCTTCATCATTACTCGAATTGAAATGGGATGTAAGCTGCTCAGATGCCAGCCAAGTTTTTAGTTTATCTATCGTTAAAGATAAACAATCACTGAATGCTTCAGAGAGCTCAATATTCGTTGCAGTCATTGAATGCCACTGTAGCTCTTGCTGCTCAGTCAACTTATGTAACTGAGCCAGGCCAATGTTGCCCGACGCTCCTTTAAGGCCATGTACAATACTTCTTACTTGCTCAGCATCATTAAACAGTAGGGCTTGCCTAATATTGTCTAAGTCGTTTTGATGCCCTTTCACAAATTCAGCCAACAGCTCCACCAGCAAGTTAGCATTCCCTGCCAAGCGCTTCATGACCGCTTCAATATTGACTTCTGGCGGCGGCTCAGACCAAGGGTAAACACTGTCCTCAGGTGCATTTATTAACTTACCAGCTGCCGCTTTGTTTGGCTTTTCATTAGGTACCTCTTGAATAATATCTCGAGTAACCTCCTGCGCAACATCCTGAGTTAGGTCTTGTTCATCCTTAACAGGCACTGGTAACCATTTAATTAGCACGCGTTTTAGTTCATCAGGATCAATTGGTTTACTGAGATAGTCATCCATCCCTTGTTTCAGGCACTTTTCTTTATCTCCTGCCATGGCATGGGCCGTCATTGCAATAATCGGTATTTGATGGTGTTCACGGATCACCTTAGTCGCTTGGTAGCCATCCATTTCTGGCATTTGAATGTCCATAAAGATCAGGTCAAACTCTTGCTGTTCAACCATAGCTACCGCTTCCACCCCGTTTGAAGCTATCTCGATGGTAATGCCTAATGCCTTGATTAGCTCTCTCGCTACCTGCTGGTTAATCAGATTATCTTCTGCCAATAGCACTCTTCCCTCTAGCCTCGAGGTTGCCAGCGGCTCTGGTTTGTTGTTAGCAGTGCGCTGCCCTAACAGAATATTATGTAAGGTGTTAAACAATACAGATTGATTAATCGGCTTGGTAATTAAGTCAACTACCCCCGCTCCTTTTGCTTGTTCTAATGCATCATCGCGACCAAACGATGTCACCATCACTATGGTGGGTAAGTTAAACTGGGCTTTGGCTTTGACTAAACGCCGGCTAGTTTCAATACCATCTAGACTCGGCATCTTCCAGTCCATCAAAATCAGATCATAGGGGCTAGCACTGGTCTTATTATTTAACAGATGCTCAATAGCTTCTTCACCTGACGCTAGCGTATCCACTTCCATGCCGAACTGGGTCAACATATCAGAAAAGATCAAGCGCGCACTTTCATTGTCATCGACGACTAATACTCGTTTACCATGTAAGGCATTCGCTTGCGCCTTTTTCACTTCACCTTCGCCCACCAGCAAATCAATATAGAAAAAGAACGTACTACCTTTACCTTGCGTACTCGTTACCCAAATATCACCGCCCATTTTCATTACCAACTGCTTGCTAATGGCAAGGCCTAAGCCTGTACCACCATATTTGCGGGTAGTGGAAGTGTCCGCTTGGGTAAAAGATTCAAATAATTGCGAAACCTGCTCTTCTGTTAAACCAATCCCCGTGTCTTTAACAGCAAAAAGTAGTCTGGCTTTTCCTGAACTAGCCGGCTTGGCGCTTATTTTAACCAGCACCTCTCCCGTTTCGGTAAACTTAACCGCATTGCTGGTTAAATTAGTCAGCACTTGAGCCAATCGAAGTGGATCACCAATCAAATGAGAAGGCACATCTGGCTCACAATGCACCAGTAGCTCAATGTCTTTTTCTTCGGCTTTGGTGCTACACAGTGCCGCGATCTCTTCTAAAATTGCGCCCAATTCAAACGGCACCGACTCCAATTCCAGCTTACCGGCTTCAATTTTTGAAAAGTCGAGAATATCGTTAATGATACCGAGTAGATTACGAGAAGAGGCTTGGATTTTATTAACATAATCTTGCTGCGTCTCATCTAAGTTCGTTTTCAGCGCAAGGTGACTCAAACCAATAATGGCATTCATCGGGGTGCGAATTTCATGGCTCATGTTAGCCAAAAAGTCACTCTTATATTGATTCGCCTGCTCGGCGTCTAGCTTAGCGATGTTCAACTCAAGCATGGCTTGCTCGGCACGTTGGCGGGCTTCCTCTAGCTCTAACACGCGCTTCTCTAGTTGTTGCTCAGCGGCTTTACGATCACTGATGTCATACAACCAAAGTAATACGCCCTGTTGATTAGATTGCACCAAGCGTTCCAGTGACAAGATCGCCCAAAAAACATGTCCAGAGCGACCCTTTAACTGCACTTCTCGCGGCCTAACGCGACCCGTCGCTTGGAATTCTGATTGGCAAGCCGCGCGCTGCGCTTCATCGACCCAGCCAAATTGATATTGCCCTGGCGTCAGCAGAAATGATAAGTCTGCGCCTAACAGCTCATATAACTGCGAGTTAGAATAAATTAGCCCACCCCCTTCATGCTGGACAATACCCGCACCGATAGGGCTGAGATCTAACACATTACGTAAACGCGCTTCATTATCCCGCAACGCCAGCTCCATGCTTTTACGTTCGGTAATATCAGATGCCGTGCCACACACACCACTGACGGTGTTAACTTCATCAAATAGGGCAAAACGACTACGTAAGAAAGTAAGCTGCTGACCATTGTTATCCAGCTCAACTTCCATCTCATCGCCTTGATTTTGCGTGAGAATACTTTTATCGCCAATAAAAAATAATCGATGCGCTGCATCGGAAAAGGCTTCATCAGCTGTTTTTCCAATCACTTCTTGGCTCTTAACGCCAAACAGCCGTTCAAAACTACGGTTAACGAATACAAAACGGTTATTGGTGTCTTTCAAATAAAACAGCGCGCTGGCGTTATTCAAAATAGCTTGGGTGCGCACTTCACCTTCACGAATGCGGCGCTCATCTATTTCACGCTGCACTATCATGCGGTTATAAGCCGCGATCACCTGACCCAGCTCATCACGCGACTGCCAGCTAACGGTTTTAATGCCTTGGCCGACAGACATGCCATTAATTGATTCAAGTAAGCGCCGCAAAGGAATCCCCAGCATACGATGAGTACTGAGTAATGACACTCCGGCAATGAGCAAAATAAACACCACCAGCATCACCACATCCGACTTGATGCGCTGATAACTTTTACTGCGGATGGTGTCATCGCGAAACACCACGCGTAATGCTCCCATCACGAGGGAGTCGTTCCCATATTCGTAACGAATATGCTTCATGATACTGATATGGCCTTGGTGCTCTACTTCTTGCTCACCAATTTCTAACAGCACATTATTGAGCTCATCCGTTAGCACCGCCGATACAAAAGCTTCGTCGGAAGCGATATAGCTTAACGCAAGCTCTAACGCCTGATTATCTAAATTCCACATATGAGAACCTAGTGCTTCAGACTGAACGGACACTAGCTGATCGAGATGACTGTGCAGAGATTCTCGTTCATTGACATAATGACGATACTCTAAAATAGCAAACAATAGGGTTAAGCCAACCGCAGCCGTTGCAATAAAAATAGTCAGCATTTTCATTGCAAGGGAGCGGGTCAGTCGCAACATCATAAATTACCTTTCATCCTGAAAATCGGCCAACACAAAACGATTACGCCCTTGATCCTTGGCTTGATATAACGCAGCATCTGCTTGATTAAATAATAACGCCACCGAGCCACCTTGGCTGGGACATACACCCGCACCGCCAATGCTCACTGTCACATTGGGCGCAACGAGTGAATAGCCATGTTTAACCGGATCCGCTTGCAACGCTTGTTGCACACTTAAGGCTACCTTTTCGATGACCGATAACTCAGTCAATGTCAGCACAATAACAAATTCTTCACCGCCATAACGCGCTACTAAATCAACATTTCGTAGCGGCAGAGCGCTCAGTATTTTAGCAACGTGAACTAAGCACTCATCCCCTTGCTGGTGACCATAATGATCATTGAATGCCTTAAAGTAATCAATGTCGAGTAACAACATAGCCAGCATGCCACCAGAACGTTTCAGTTGCTGCCATTGGAAAGCCAGAAACTCATCCAACCGACGCCGATTGGCAATTTCAGTTAAGGGATCAATCGAACTTAACGCTTTAAGCAAATCACCGCGCCGTTTTAACTCTAGGTGATTATGCACGCGAGCACGAATAATGGCGCTGCTAAATGGCTTGGTCACATAATCAATAGCGCCAACATTTAAGCCTTCCTCTTCATCATTTTCCGAATCTTTAGCGGTAATAAAAACAACTGGAATATCAGCGGTTTCAGGATTACGTTTAAGGGCTTTGCAAACTTGAAAGCCGTCCATCCCGGGCATCACTATATCTAATAGAATGAGATCAGGTTTGTGTTCAAGCACGCGCCGCAGTGCTTGCTCACCATTTTTAGCCACCACAGTGTCATACCGGTCTTTAAGCAACTCGACCAAGATACTAATGTTGACCTTCTCATCATCTACGATCAGGATTCGATTACGCGTATCGGTTGACAACTGGGCGTTCCTTTTTCATTCAAGAAGGTTGCAACTCGGTGTAGACATGATTTTCGACATTGTATACACCAATAACAGCGTGTGACCATCATCGCTCTTATTAATAATGCTAATTTTATCAGCCCATTTATCCAGAGTAGAGCGCTAATATCAGCGAGGGCTCACAATTAACAACTTGTATGGGAACTAAATATAGACATAAATATCAAACAGCTAAAAAATATGTCTGTTAAACACGCAAAGGTTGCCAGCGAAACAGAGAATTCACTCTGAAATAGTCATGTTTCGTTATAAAAAATTAACTTACCCCTAACACAAGGACATGGTGTTGTTAAAAAAAGACCTGCCATTACAAGCCAAATATAGCTTAACCTTACTCGGCTTAACAGGTGTTTTACTGTGCTTATTTATCTACATCTTTTCCAATATCAGTAAGGATATTGCCGAGGAATTCAGTAGCAACGCACAAAATCAACTGAGCGATACCCTCGTTAGCAAAGTACGTGAGCAAGGACAAATCACCAGTCAATTGCTAGTGGCTCAGCTCAGCCAGACAAATCAAATAAATCAACTATCTAGCTTACAAAACTTAGCAAAACTTGTTGAAAAAAACCAATTAAGCTACGCATTTATCTATGATCAAAATGGCCACCTAATCGGCCCCTATCAGCAACAAGAAAATTTATGGCCCCATAATCTACCGAAATTACAATACCAGTCAGAGCTGGTCACCAATGGCATCGTCAACCTGTTCAACCCTATTCCGAGTCCCAGTAGTGACAGCCATACCATGCTAGTGATAGGTTTCCCGATAAGTACTGCCAAAGAAACCCGCTTACTGCACAGTAATCTAGAGCGTAGCTTAAGTGATAGTTCGGTCCAGTTCTTAATCCAAGCCATTACTGGCACCCTGATCTTTACTCTACTCGCTCTCGCTGCCAGCTATATGATTACCAGTCACTTTATTCATCCTATTCGATTACTAACCAATCGCTCGCGACGTCTCGGAGAAGGCGATTTAGAGGTAAGCCTGGCGCTTGAGCGCAGCGATGAATTAGGGGAGCTGTCGCGCTCATTACAGCAAATGCGTAACAATCTAGTGGACAGCTACAATGATATGTCACAGCTAGCTTGGTATGACCCACTCACTGGCCTTTATAATCGTGAAGGCTGTTTTCATCATTCACAATTATTGCTCAGTGAAAAAGCAGGAGCACAGGCAAGCCTAACGGTTATCAACTTAGACGGCTTCAAGCGTATCAATGACACCATGGGCTATAAAGAAGGTGATGAAACCTTGCGCACCTTTGCTCAGCGGCTGACGCAGCTAGTGCGCAAATATCAACAAACAGCCTTAATTGCGCGTGTATCAGGAGATGAATTTTTATTAGTCGTCGCTCAAGAGCAAAGTGAAGCAATCAGTACACAAATTGCGAGGGAACTGCTAGCCCTTTCACAACAAGCACTCAATACCAAAAAAAGCGCCCACCAACTCACCATGAGCATAGGCATTTCCTCTCGACCACGAGACGGAAACGACTTTGATAGCTTATTAAAAGCCGCATCGATCGCGATGCATACCGCGAAGTACGAGGGGAAAAACAAATACACTCACTATATCGCTGGCGGTAATCAAAACGAGTGGCAGCCAGAAACATTGAAAAAATCACTGCAATTAGCGATTGATAAGGGCGAACTTTACGTGCTCTACCAAGGGATTTTTGATCCCGACAACAGCATGGTCGGAGTCGAGGCTTTAGTACGCTGGAATCACCATAAGCTCGGCGCTGTCTCACCGGCACAATTTATTCCAATAGCAGAACAATTCCCAGTATTAATTGAAGACCTCACCTTGTATGTATTAGAGCAAAGTTGCGCCGCGTTTGAAGAGTTACTCACCGATGAGCAAGAAGACTTTAAAATATCAATCAATGTCGCCGCGTGCTTATTAAATAATCCCGAGCTGGCTGAACTATTACTGTTTAGCTTGAGTGAATACCACGTTAAAGCCAATCGAATCATTCTGGAAATCACCGAAACACAATTATTAACGGACATCGATTTTTGCTGCCAACAGCTGGCTAAACTCAAAGCGGCAGGCTTTACCTTATGGATTGATGACTTTGGCACTGGCTATTCATCGCTCAGCTATTTGCATAGGCTACCTGTTGATGGCCTCAAAATTGATCGCAGCTTTATTGAACAGCTCGACCAATCAAGTGCCGGCCATGCCTTTATAAAGGCCATTGTCGAACTATCCAAAGCTCTTGCGGTTGAAACATTAGCAGAAGGAGTAGAAACACAGGCGCAGCATGAATTATTAAAATCTTATGGCTGCCATTGGTTTCAGGGGTTTTATCTCCATAAACCAGCCTACCAAACCAATGTTATGGCCTTTCACCAGCACTACAAACCGAAAAAGTTACAGTGCGTGCCGGTTTAACTTTTCGATCTAATCTACACATTAACTGCAAACACGCCCCTACTTTCAGGAGTTATGGACGACGATGTTTCCGCTTATGCCGCCACAAAGACACCTGACACAGTGCTAATAACAATAAACCAATAATTAATAACAATATCGCACTCGTATACAAACTACTGCCAGCATAAAGATAAGCAACACTAGGCTGGTCAGCCTGATAAGCCACCACTAAAGGCTGCCCTGTCGTTTCAGCCAACCCCGTCGCCACATTTAATGCCGGACGACGCGCCTGTTCAGTGCGGTACTCTTCACTCGCGACTTGATAAAGGAACACTACTTTATCGCCTTGGCGTTGCCACTGATCGGCGGTTACTCGAGGCCAATCTTGAATATTCTCTGTTGTTTTATTCACCGCACCTAAATGCAATAAACAATAAATAGCGAGCGCAAACATTGCCAACCCGGCAATTTGCCCCACGCGTAAGCATAAGCGATAAAATCGACCTTTAAGTGTAGTATGACTTATCGATTGCATTGCTCGAACACGAAGTGAAGCATCAACAACTTCTAACTGATACGTGTCGACCAAGTACTTTTGTGCTTGTAACGGTTGCCCTTGCCCTAACAGATCCAAAAAGGCGGGATCTTTTGTAATTTTATCGTCCATCTAATATATCCCTACGGATAGCGCTAGGGTCTGTCGACCTTAGGCTCCTCTTCTTATAATTTGTACATTAGCAGTAGGGTGACACGCCCAGTGCTAATTTGAGCGTGATAGGGTACAACAAAACGCGGCAAGAAACAGGGAAGTGGCTAACAAAACAGCAATTTACATCTAAACCACTGCCCAGCATGGGGATTTAGCGCACTTAATGAATCGACTCATTAAGGAAATAACGCTCACCGTTAAAGTGAGT
Source organism: Motilimonas cestriensis (assembly GCF_021295315.1). Taxonomy (GTDB): domain Bacteria; phylum Pseudomonadota; class Gammaproteobacteria; order Enterobacterales; family CBDFNC01; genus Motilimonas; species Motilimonas cestriensis. The sequence goes on from NZ_JAIMJA010000016.1 coordinate 23,578, forward strand.
AAAAACCAATGCGAGCATGGGATGTTCAATATGCTCATGATCGGTGCTCACTAACAAATTCGACTCTGCAATATAAGCGAGCTTATTAGAGCCATCAACCATGACTAAATACCAAGGTTGTAGCATTTCCACCTGCGCATTAATTAAATGTTGATATTGTTGCTCCGCTAAATTAAAAGTGGCATCAACACCGTAAACCACGCCACGATATCCATGCACTTGATGATCGACAAGCTGACCCATATGAAATTTACAATATGTCATTTTGCTTCTCCTTGCAGCTGGGCTTACCACTAATTAGCCGTCCGCTGATGATGTTATTATTCTAATTTGAGTCTCATCGCAACCCCGTTTACACTACCTCTCTTTTGTAAAACCACACCCGAAGTTGGAAACACGATGCGCTTTTCTGTTCTATTTAGTTTTAGTTTGCTTAGCCTCTCTTTGCTGAGCTATCTATTCCAATTCTCTTGGTTTGATTTTATTCCTCAACAGGAACTTATTGGTAATACACTGGTTTCTTTTAGTTTTTTAGGTTCTACCCAAGGGATATTTATCCCTCTCATTTTTTTATCAATTCATTACGCCACCACCGCAAAAGAATGTTGGCGGGTGTTTTATTGTGCTTTTCCGTTGCTTACCATTGCCTTATTACTCGGCTGGGGATTGCAATTTATTGCCGAACAACCTCGCCCTAACGTAGTGGATTTAGTGAATGCAGGTTTATTATCTGCCGAATACTATCAACAGCCGATGGCTGAAAAACACACCTTAATGTCCAATGCATTAGTCCAAGCCCATGGCGTGCCTGAGTACGTTAAATCCGAATGGGTGATCGAGACCAGTTATGCCATGCCTTCTGCGCATGCTATTGGTAGCATGATGATCGCCCTCTATTTTGCGACCTTGTTCTTTGCTCGCCAACAAACCATCACTGGTTTCGTTATTTTAGGCTGGGCTGGCGTGGCTATTTTTAGCCGTTTATTAATGGGGTTACAACGACCGGAAGATATTCTTGTTGGCGCGCTCATTGGCGCGCTCGCGGCGCAGCTGGCCCTGCTCAATCGTCGTCGTAAATTAAATCAAGATCGCGCTATCGCAGAACTCAGAGCAAAGAAACTGGCAGAACAAGAACAAGCACCGGACGAATCAAAATCCGCAAGTATTTAGCTCATACTAAATACTTAATCCTTGATTAAGTCAGCGGCATTTGACTTAATCAAGTAAAGTGTTGCTCAGATCTCACTTATTAATATTTATTTGTCAAATTAAAGTAAAAAATAATGTATCTTAATGTTATTGATAACTTTTTATGGCTAAGAGAATGATGTGCATTTTAACTAAGCTTGCCTGGCGAACATTAGTGAAAAGTATTTTGTGCTCGTTTTTTCTAATTTATAGCTCTTTCCTCCTGGCCAACCCGATCACTTTTACCCCACTTTCAGCTTATTTACAGCAACATCCAGAACAACGCTTTATCAGCCAAAAATTTGCCTCTGTCGTTACCTCTCCCGGTCAAAAAAGCCAGATCGCGCAATCTCGGCCACTGCGTATATTTGTGGTTTATCCTGGTAAACAAATTTCAGATTATTGGCGTCGAAGCATTGCCTCTTTCACTGCTCGCCTTGATGAACTTAATATCCAATACGAAATAAAAACCCACTACACCCGCCCAAGTATGGCGCAAGAGCAGCAAGAACGATTGCTCAACAAGGCCACGCGCTATCGCGCCGATTACATAATTTTTACTTTAGATACAATAAAGCACAGTGAGCTCATCAGCCGCATCCTAAAAGTGGGTATGAGTAAACTTATTTTGCAAAACATCACCACGCCGGTCTTGCAGTGGCAAGATACACCGCCGTTTTTGTACGTCGGATTTGATCATGTCAAAGGCAGTCAAACCCTGAGCCATTACTTTAAGGAAAAAACGCACAAGCAAGGAGAATATGGCGTAGTACTCTGGTCTCCCGGCGTCATTAGCGAAACTCGTGGGCAAAGTTTTATTGACGATATTGAGCACTCCTCATCCCTAAAAATGGTGCAAAGTTACTACACTCAAGCGTCAAGGCAGTCAGCCTATCGCAGCGCAATGAACATACTCAAACAAAACCCTAAGGTGAAGTTTATCTACGCCTGCGCGACCGATTTAGCTCTAGGTGTGTTGGACGCCATCAGAGAAAAAGGTCTCACTCATCAAGTGATGGTGAATGGTTGGGGCGGTGGTGAGAAAGAACTCGCTGCATTACAACAAGGGGAATTAGACGTGACCATTATGCGGATGAATGATGATAACGGCGTGGCAATGGCTGAAGCGATTAAATTGGACCTAGCAGGTAAGTCAGCAATGGTGCCGCAGGTTTACTCAGGTGATTTTGCGCTGGTAACCAAAGAGACCAGTCAAAAAGAATTAGCACACCTCAAAGCCATCGCCTTTCGCTATTCAGGGCTACCATCGAGCACGCCTTAGTGAAGAGACTTGTTTTAAGGGATAACAGCAACACCAGCTATTAAAATGGGTGTTGCTTGTCTAGTACTTAAGCTGGGCGCGCATTCGCTCGCAACCAAGACACCGTCTCCGCGGAAATGTTAAAGGCATTATCGCCAATCGGAATAACTAACTCCGTTTTCGGTGGCAATGTTTGCAATAAATCGCCGCCTTGAACCTTACTAATATGTTGGCTTAGCTCTGCTACATCAGCCGCGAATTGCGAGATAACTAGCGACTTAATGCCCTCATTAACCTGAGAAGGCGCGTACGCTGGCGTGTGGCTCTCACCCTGTGCGGTTTTAATCGCATTTAATGGAATATAAAACACCGTATTTAAAAACACAGGCCAAAGGGTATTTTGATCGGTACTGCCTTGCTCTAGGCCTTCAATCAATTTAACAAATTCGGTTTTTTCTCTGGTTGTCATCATCACATCCTTGTATGACTAAAATTCAGTTTTATATTGCACCATAACACCGCAACAAAGAAGACTTAAAACTTTATAAGCTTCACACCTGAGCAATAAAATACTAAGAAAGGGCAAAAAATTGATGTTATTTGTAGCGAAGCCGACAAGCTAAGTAGCCAAGATAATAAAGCGACCCTAGTGTGAATGTTCAGAATCAAGTTGCCCTTTCGTGATTAGCGCGGGTCGCTTTATTTGAAGGAGCTTAATGCTAAAAATGGGCCAGCCCGAAAAGTCAGGCTGATTGCAATTTGGCAACAACGATTACGCTGTCTCTAACTGAAGCTGCTTCATTTCATCATGGCAGCTTTGCATACGGGCTTGGATCTGTAACAACTGACTTTTACAGTCTGGTGGTAATTGTTGTTTTAAGGCATCATCCACCTTCTCCAATACCTTATCTTCAATTTCTTCTAGCTGTGAGATGTAGGTTTGGTCTTTATCCGCACTCACTAGGGCGATTATCTTGGTGTAGGCCTCTCGTAACTCAACAGAGAGCGCTGAGTGAGTTTCAGCTTGGTCATCATCAAGCAAAATAAAAGTTTGTAAGTCAGAAATCGCCAGGGCTTTTTCTTGAATATTTCGCTCAAAAATACGCACTAAATTACCATTCGACGTTTTTCCTTTTGCCGCACTATAAAATTCTATACCGCCATTTAAAACTTTTACTAACTCTTTAATTGGACCCATTTCAAAATTTAAATTAGACATAATCAATCTCCTTTTCATTTATTGATGGTTTCAAAGCATGTGTAACCAATTAATGGTACAACTTGCGTGCTAGAAAGCTTATTACAAAAAGCCAGCGTCGCTAGCTAACAATAACCAATTGTAAAACAATTGGTTATGAAGTGCAGCTTTGCGTAATGAAATTTATTCATGTCACTGTTACGTACTCAGTATCGCCTAGTCATGCTACGCAAACACAGCTCAGCAACTAACAGAAAAACAACCACCAAAGCTCAACAGACCCTAGCATATAACCCTCAAACTGGCTGGCAGCACTTCAATATCCAGCTGAGTGGCTTGAGCAATTTCACCGTCAATACTGTATTTAAAACCGGCATCACTAAACAACTGGATCTTCTTCGCTTGGCAATGAGAAACTCGATAGTTAGGAGACGCTTCACCGCTAATCGCATTGCTCAGAGAGTTATTAATTAACTCGACTAAGCTCAGTAGTCGATGCACAGCACTTGGATCATGTTCAATTTGCGTAATATCGAGTAACCCATCTTGCCAATCTGGCTCACCGCCGCCTTGCGCTAACACTGTGGTACTTGGAGCCGCGTTAGCAACCGCTAAACTGCAATAAGAAAAATCTTGTTGCTCACCATCATCTATCCGTACCTTTAAATCTTGCGCTTTATTATTAATCACCGCGTTAATAAAGCCTTGAATGTAAGCCAACTGCCCAAGCTGATCTTTTTGAGCGCGATCAGCCTGATCGATCATTTGCTCTTCAAAGCCCACGGCAATCACTAACAACACGGTTTTTTGGTTACACAGCATAGTGTCCATTCGCTTTTCTTGATGCTTAAATAACGCATCACACGCCTGCGTGATAGGATCGATTTTAGTGCCTACTCCAAACAACACATGAGCTAACGCATTCGCCGTTCCCAACGGTAAAATAGCTAACCTATGCTGGCTGTTTTTCACCGCTGTCGCTACTTCGGCCACCGTACCATCACCCCCACAGGCAACAAATGTCATGGCTTGATCTTGCTGCTGCATGGATTTAACCACATCTGTGACATGGGTTTCGGGCTCGGTAAAGAAAAATTCAAGTTCATATTGCCGAGTTAACTGACCCACAATTTGATTCGCATGCTGTTGCCACTTACCAGAGCCAGAAACAGGGTTAACAATCAAATGTAGCTTGGGATTAATCCGTTCAGACATGTCTTTACTTAGGGTTAACAGCGACTTCATTTGTTTCGCGTTCAACCTCGCAGTGGTTCTGACTGTTTGGACTTTTTCAATGGCATCTCTGACCGTTAAATCTGGCTCAGACATCAGCAAATACGCACAGGTCATAAAAAATGAACGGCCTCTGCCTAAGGCGCAGTGAACCACGACCTTTTGCTTTAACTTATGCTGCGCACTGATCCAGCGTACGGCATGTTGTAGCTGTGCTTCGGTCGGTGAAAAGTGATCCAAAATAGGAATGTTTAAATAATACAAGCCCTCGTGCTGCGCCGACCAATTAAAGCCATCAAACTCCGAGGTAACATCTAAAATGGCCGTTACGCCTTCTGCTTTAAGTGCTTCAATATCGCTGGGGAAAAGTCGAGCAGCCAAATATAAGTTGGGGGTAATTTGTTGTATGGCGGGCACTGAATCATGCAAGCGCATAAAAGAGTTATACAGCTGAGCGCCAACCAAGTAAGGCAGTAAGATTAACTTAATCCACCAAGGGATCTGACCTGTAACCGACTTTCTAAATAAAGCCGGATAATTCATGGTGTAAGCAAACGTCACACTCGCAATAGCAGTAAAAATCCACAAACTGGGTATCAGTAGAAACCAATGACCCTGACTAAACCAAACAAAGCAAGCAGCGATCAGTAATAGTAGAACGTAATACTTAGTCATTTTCATTGTAGTGACTCTCCTGATAGTTAGCGGACGCTATTACCTGCATAGCCTTAAAATTTGATGCCGAGATTTAAAACCATAACATAATGAATATTAAAATATTTTTATATTCACACTCGTCTGACCATATCACTAGATAGGTACATATTACAAAATTGATGGGAGATCGATAAACGTTGCCCCCATCATCCAGAGCCTTGCACTTAGCAAAATTAGTATTCGCGATCGTTCATCGGTTAACATTGTCCATGATATACCCAAGATACCTCAAGATGCAGGATTCAGAGCCGCTCCCAAAGGGCGAGTTTTGTAGGCTGTTATGCTTTGTTGCTGATTTTCAACGTAGAATAACTATGTCTCAAATCAGCGTCGCGCCTAACAGCCTACAAATTCTCGCTGAACAAGCATCTTGAGGTAACTTGGGTATAAAGATTGCACTAACGAAAAGGCATTTAATGAATATCACGCTGAAGCAATTGCGCATCTTCACCACCTTGGCAAAAAGCGCCAATATCGGTCAGGCTGCACTGGCCCTCTCACTGACTAAGCCAGCCGTGAGCATGGCCATCAAAGAGCTAGAGCATCAGCTTAATCAAAGCCTATTTGAGCGTTTGCCTAACCGTCTCAAACTCAACAGCCAAGGAGAGCTATTACTGCCTTTAGCCCATGAGTTACTATCGCGCAGTGACGAAATTAGCAGCTTGTTTGATGGCAACCAGCTCAGTGGTGAGTTGCACATAGGTTGCAGTAAAACCATTGGTAATCAACTGATGCCGGCGTTGTTAGCACAATTTCGTCAACTGACTGGCCATCAAAGACAAAGTCTGCAAATTATGAACAGCCGTGATGTGTGCCAGTTAGTGGCCCGCTACGAGCTCGATTTAGGCTTAATTGAAGCTAATGTCTGTTTACCCGGCCAAGTGTTGATCCCTTGGCATCAAGACAGCATGTGTATTATTGCGCCTCCCAACCACCCTTTAGCACAACAGAAACAACTGCCACTGCACGCGCTCGATCAGCAAAATTGGGTATTAAGAGAAGATGGCTCAGGCAGTCGCGCCCTATTTAATCGTGAAGTTGCCCCACATTTAAACCAGTGGCACCTCGCCCTTGAGCTTAATGAAGCTATGGGCATTATTAACTGCGTGTCGAGTAATTTAGGGCTGTCTTGTATCTCCGAATTAACCGCCACCGATGCCCTGCAAAGCGGCAAGGTAGTGGCGCTCGATTTAGCCAAGCCGTTATACCGACCACTGTATTTAGTATTCCAAGAGAACAAACGACAAAGCGTACTATTTCAACGCTTTGTCGAGCATTTAAAGCAGAGTGTTAATGGCTAATTAACCTCAGTTTTGTTTAAGCTTATGACCAACGGATAAAGTATATATTTACTGCGAAATTTCGTTTTCAGGGATGAAAATGCAAAGCGTATAGGGATATATACCCAAACAAGCTTAAGAACTTCTGGTTGATAATTATTTACAGGGTCTTGTTTGGGTCTATTCACCGCGTTTTTGCCGGAAAAACAGACTGTGTTGCTTATCCATAACTCAGGTTAATTAACATTTCATCTGAAAACCGCGCTGGCTTTGCACTTGGTCAACCAGATAATGCAATGCGACATAACTGACCACCACAGTCGCAACCACCAACTCTAATTTAGCCAAGTGCTGTAACACCTCAACCCATGCGGGATTATGGCCCTGCTGTTCGATATAGCCTGCTAGTTTAAATAACGCGGTGGCACCGATCACGGTCGGGAAGGTAAAGGCAGCATAGCCGGGACTGAAAGGCAGTTGCAGTAAACGAAAAAAAGCTAAGTACAAAAAGCCGGTCATCAATATTGCCAGCACTAACAGCACAACCAATAGATGATAATCAGGTTGCGCCACTAAGTTTAAATACCCGGCCAAACCTAAGCTTGCGGGCGCGGCTAAAATAGCCAATGTCGGCTTAGCAGCAGTAGGTAATGAGCCGCAGCAACACAAACGAAACAGCATTAAAGGCAACAATACCGCATAGCATGCTAAGCCAAAGTAGAGCAGCACCGTCGCTAAGCTAGTAAATTGCGTGGCCGGACAAGTTAATGCCGCGACAATAATCCCGACCGGTGGCACAAACCAGCTAGGCACCATATCCGTTAACTTAAACTGACGCGCACGATGGTAAGTAAACATCAGTAAAAAAGTAATGTGCAACGCAATCGCTGCTAACCAGACCAACTTAGCGCCCAATACATGATGACTAGCAAACGTGCTCGCCACCACCATGCTCGCCATGGCGAAAGTAGGCACCACACTGCCCACTACCGGATGAGCCAAATCAGCCAGCAAGCTAGTCGGGTGTAACACAAATTTAATCAGCAACACCAACAGCAGCAGCGCTGCAATTTGCGCACTCAACAACTGAAAGTGACCCGCACCATTGGACACCTGATCCCAACCCCAACCTAAACTCGCAATCGCTAGCGCAAGGCCGGCCATTGGCGTGTGGATCATGCTGGCTCGTTGTCTGATACTTTTCATGGCGGGGTCCTGATTAACTACATACACTGAGTGTAAGCTAACTAAAAAGATAAGAATATTTGAATATTTTTAACCCACCATTAAGTTAAACTTAACACCTAGATCAAAAACCTAGAGTTGGTTAGCTTTGCGATACGCCCCTTCATAATCAAAAATTTTATCGCTGATCTTCCAGAAGTTTTTTTGCTTACGGGCAATCACAAAATCAGGTGCAATTAAGTGCTCGGCCTCATCGAGTACTTGTTGCAGCTGAGTAAACACCTTATGCGCACTGCCTTGATCAACACGCCGACCAAATTGTTGATTAAAAATAAACGCTTGGCCTTTGCTAGCAAGGTTAAAGTATTCCTGCAGCTCTAAGCCCTCTTCATCAAAATAAGTGATTTTCAATTTGCCCTTATGCTCACTGCACACCATACCCGAGCAGCGGATCACTAAGGCATCTTTTAGCTTTAATGCTGCCTTTAACTTATCGTCTGGATCCACCAAGGGCTGCTGACATTCGTGACACACCCGCGCGGCAATGTCATTTTCAGCATTACAATTAGGACAGTTTTTAAAGCGAAAACGAAAATCACACGCTTCAATCGTGCCATCATCTTCTTCGAAAAAGCCCTGACAGCGCCGGCCAAAATGCTCAGTTACCTTGCCTGCACCGTCGGTGCGCCCCCAAAACACATTGGCAAAACCACATGCTGGACATAACACTTGCACCGGCTCAGTGTCGCCAGCAGGCTTCTTTTCTCCCACTTCAGGCGCATATAAATCATATTGATTACCCGCGTAATCAATCACTAAGCAGTCTTCTTTGCCCGGCGCTAAACGCAAACCCCGACCGACAATTTGCTGATACAGACTGACCGACTCGGTCGGGCGTAAAATGGCAATAAAATCGACATGGGGGGCATCAAACCCCGTGGTGAGCACCGACACATTGACTAAGTATTGAATTTGTTTCGCTTTGTAAGCTTGGATCAAAGCATCGCGCTCAGGGGTTGGCGTATCGCCGGTGATCAAGGCACAAGAATAGTCCGCCAGATAACCCGCAATCTCTTTGGCATGCATCACGGTAGCAGCAAAAATCATAATGCCTTGGCGCTGCTGCTCTCGGGCAAGCTGGGTAATATGCTGCACGATACTCAAGGTGGCGCGCTGCTGTTGTTTAAGCAGCAAGTTAACATCATCCGCCTTATATTCCCCATTCGCCGTGGCCGACAAACTGGAAAAGTCATACATGGCAACAGTGGCGTCAATTTGCTTGGGTGGGGTGAGAAACTTATGTTTGATCATATAGCGCAGCGGCAATTCATAAATACAGCGCTCAAACACCCGCGGTTGATGGGATCGCACAATACCGTGATAGTGGTATTGATAAATCCAGCCTGTGCCCATGCGATAAGGCGTGGCGGTGAGCCCTAACACCTTTAATTTAGGGTTAAACTCGCGCAGTTGTTGGATCACTTGTTGGTATTGACTGGTGTCTTGATCCGACACGCGATGGCATTCATCAATGATCAACAACGAAAACTCACTGGCGAACGCTTCGAGGTTACGCGACACCGATTGCACACTGGCAAAAGTGACTTGGTGTTGGGTGTTTTTTTGTTTTAACCCTGCGGAAAATATCCCCGCGGTTAAACCATAGCTTTGATATTTAGCGTGGTTTTGCTCTACCAACTCTTTAACGTGAGCCAGTACCAGCACCCGGCGCCGCGCCAATTTTGCCAGCTCAGCAATCACTAAACTTTTACCCGCCCCCGTTGGCAACACGATCACCGCAGGCGCATCACTGCGACGAAAATGTTGCAACGTGGCATCCACCGACTCTTGCTGATACGGACGTAGGGTAAATTTAGACATAACAATCGGCTCAAAAAACTTCACTTGGGCTGATTATACCTGACTAAAAATCAAGAGCAGCATTAGCATGGGGATAAAGACAGGGGAAAAAATAACCACTAAACTAATATAACTAAGCTTAGTGGCTAGAGCATCACGCTAAGTTGTAAATAAAAGAACGACGGGGACGACTTAACCTCAGTTCAGCCTGGGTCTGTGAACCAGTATGTTTTCCCTGCAAAACGTGGTGAATATATCCCTATACACTTTGCGTTTTCGTCCATGAAAACGAAACTTGCCGGAAAAACATACGCTATCCAGCGATACAGCCTTAAGCAGAACTGATGTTATTTAGCTTATCAAACCCGGGTGACTTAAAGCGCGGCCAATCCTTTGACCACGCGGTTACAAATAAAGGTTATTTCACGCTGACTTTTTTCAAGTGCCAAATATCGCGAACATAATCTTCAATCGAGCGATCTGAGCTGAATTTACCCAATCGCGCCGTATTCAAAATGGTGCTATGGAGCCACGCCGTTCGATTGCGATAAGCCTTATCGAGTTGTGCTTGCGCCTCAACATAAGCGGCAAAATCTGCCAACACTAAATACGGGTCGCCACCTTGAACCAAACTATGGGCAATACTACTCAAACGGCCCGGCTCTTCAGGGGTAAACTTATCGCCACAAAGCCAATCAACCACCGCTTTAAGCTCATCATTTTGCGCAATGTAATCTTGTGGTCGGTAACCACTTGCTTTTAGCGCATTCACTTGGTCCACGGTTAAGCCAAAAATAAAGGCATGCTCATCACCCACTTCTTCGGCAATTTCCACATTGGCGCCATCTAAGGTGCCCAAGGTCAGCGCGCCATTAAGGCCCAGCTTCATGTTACCTGTGCCCGACGCTTCTTTGCCCGCCGTTGAAATTTGCTCCGACACGTCCGCCGCCGGAATAATCAATTCGGCCAAGGTCACTGAGTAGTCAGGTAAAAACACCACTTTGATCTTGCCCTTGATGCGCTCATCGCTATTGATCACCGCCGCTACTTTGTTAATAGCATAGATAATATCTTTGGCTAAGCGATAACCCGGAGCGGCTTTGGCGGCAAAAATAAATACTCGTGAATGCATATCATAATTTGGATCCGCTAATAGACGACGGTACAAGGTTAAAATGTGCAATAGGTTGAGATGCTGGCGCTTATACTCATGTAAACGCTTGATCTGCACATCGAAGATAGCTTCGGTACTGACGTCGATGGCCAAGTTATCTTTAATGTAATTAGCCAGTTTTTGCTTGTTCGCTAATTTAATATCTGCATATTGCTGGACAAATTTCTTATCGGTGGCGTATTTCTCCACGCCCGCCAACAAGCTTAAATCTTTTTGCCACTGCGGCCCGATATTGGCACTGATCAATTGCGCTAACGCGGGGTTACACTGACGCAACCAGCGTCTCGGCGTCACGCCATTGGTCACATTGACTAAACGATCGGGGAATAAGGCATCAAACTCAGGGAACAAATCTGACTTAACTAACTGAGTGTGTAACTTAGCTACGCCATTTACTTTATAGCTACCAATCACACTCAGGTTCGCCATTCTAACTTGGCGTGGATAACCTTCTTCAAAAATAGACAGCTTGATCAGCTTTTCTTGGTCACCCGGCCATTGCTTCTCAACTACTTGGCTTAAAAACAAATAGTTAATTTCATTAATAATTTCAATATGACGCGGCAATACTTTAGCGATCAAATCCACTGGCCAAGTCTCTAACGCCTCTGGCAACAGGGTGTGGTTAGTGTAGGCAAAACAGCGCTGGCTAATCTTCCAAGCCTTGTCCCACTCAATACCTTCTTCATCAAGTAATATGCGCATCAATTCAGGGATAGCAATGGCAGGATGAGTGTCATTTAGCTGCATCACGTTGGTATCACAAAGGTTATCTAAAGAAGCAAAGTGCTCCTTGTGACGGTTTATGATATCGCGCACCGAACAAGCACATAAGAAATACTGCTGAATTAAGCGTAATTCTTTACCCATTTCTGATTCATCGTTGGGGTAAAGCACCTGAGTCACCGATTCCGCTTTTACTTTTTCATGTAGCGCTGACGCAAAACACCCTTGGTTAAATTGGTTAAGGTCAAACTCATTAACGGCGCGACATTCCCACAGCCTTAGAGTGTTCACGTTCTTCACCTCAAAGCCCACCACAGGAATGTCCCAAGGCACACCGCGAAGATATTGGCTTGGCACCCAGCGCTTACGCATGGTGTCGCCCTGATAATAGGTTTCAACATGGCCATATAATGGAATATCCAAAGCAAAGCTCGAACGGCACACTTCAAACGGATAACCATAATCCCGCCAGTTATCGGGATATTCTACTTGCTCACCGTTTTTAATACCTTGGCGGAACAAGCCGTACTGATAATGCAGCCCGTAACCCACCGCGGGGTATTCAAGCGTCACCAATGAATCCATAAAACAAGCCGCTAAGCGGCCTAGACCGCCGTTACCTAATGATGGGTCGCGCTCTTCACCACTAATGGCATTAATGTCTTGGCCTAATTCATTCAGCGCTTGACGCACTTTGTCTTCTAGCCCTAAGTTAATTAGGTTATTGGTGGTGAGACGGCCAATCAAAAACTCAAGAGACAAGTAGTTTACGGTGCGCGCACAATGATCGAGGCGAGTTTGCTTGAAGGTGCTCCAAGCATTTTCAAAAATCTCTTCGTTTAAGGCAAAACACGTGGCTTGCCACCAGGTATTTTGTGAGGCGACGTGTTCATTACTGGCCAGTGTAGTGCGCAAATGACGAACGATAGACAGCTTTAGTTTCTCGACACTCAGTGAGGTCGGTTTTTCCTTGGTTAACATACTAAACTCCAAATAAAAGGGTAATGCTATAGATTTTGTAAAGCTTCAAGATAAGTGGCCCGTGCCGAGGTTGAACCATGCTCGGTGGCTTCTAGCATCAGTTTTAGCGCCAGTTCATGGTCTTTATTGGCAACCGCCTTGTTGATGGCTTGGTTGTACATGGCTTCCGATTCCGCTAGCAATGGCTTAGCTGCAGTGGGCTCAGCACTCAAACTAACCTGATGATTTTGCGCCGCATCACGCGCCGTGGCGGTACTAGTGACTAAAATAGGGGCCGCTGGCTGAGTGTGTGTTTCCATCTTGCTCAGCCTAATCTGCACTTCGCCTGTTGCGACGTGCTGAATAAACAGATTAGGAATATTAGGTGGCTGATTTGATCTGGCCTTGGCTAATTGGCGGGCCGGATGCTCTATCTCTGTGGTGGCCAATAACTGCGCCGCACTGGTGGCAATAATCAGCGCCTGCGCCCCTTGTTGGCTATCCACCACAAAGGTGAGTTGCAACTGATCGGGGCTCATCGCAGTGGCAGGTTTAAGACTAAGCTGCTGTTGGCTATAGGTTTGTAAAATTTGGCCCTGAGCATCTATCACATAGACAGTCGGCGCGAATACCGATTTATAAATATCCGCACGAATATTTACTTGGTATTGGCCTTGGGGTATTTGCACCACTTGATAACGACTCGCGCCCAATGGCAAGGCCATACTGGCAGTGTCGCGGTCAAACACTAAGGTTGCTTGGTCTGAGCCAAGATGAATTGCCCGCTCATTGGCAACTGAATGCAAGGCCATGCGGGCTATGTCACTATCATACTCTAACGTTGCTTGGTCTGAGCCAAGATGAATTGCCTGCTCGTTGGCAACTGAATAGGTCTGCGCAGTGACTATACTGGCGGGCAAACCAAGCAGACCTATTAAGGCTAAACTGAGCATCGATTTCTTCATAGTGGATCCTACCTTTGCTAAATCCTTTGAGCTTTGGATAAGTGGAATAGTATGTCGCTAGGCTTAACCAGAACTCAGGATGAATTGAGCGCGGACTCAAACACTTGAGCCCGCGCAACGGGTGTTACCACCAAGCTTCCATTTGTAGGCCAAATGTCACTTGGTCTTTGCTATCGTTAGCAATTTCAATATCTGAGTTGTTGCCGTAGGTAACGAATGCGCGTAGTGCTGGACGTGACCAAATACTTGGGCCCGCTTGCCATTGCTGCGCTAAGGTCACTTTGGTTAAGCTGTTATCTTGACGGCTTGGATTAGCGATTCTTGCCGATGCATCCCAAGACACATCATCGTAGCCCACTTCCATTAACGTACTCATGGTGTTGCTCCATTTGTACATAGGGCGCACACCAACACTGAACCACTCACGGTTGTCAGTGCCAAAGCCTTTATTATCTAAATCGCTTTTCTCGTACAAACCGACATACAGCATTTCAATGTTGCTGCTTAGCTCAATGGCACCGTGGTTGATTACACGCCACGCATTACCTGAGTTGGTTTTAGAAATAGTGCCAGTGCTGCCAGCTTGATTGCCAAAGCCAGTCAACGAACCAGAGAAACCATTACCCGCCATGGCATCAGAAGCGTACTGCAGCACAAACTTGTTAAAGCCGTTCATGATTGGCAAGGTGTGCTCAGCCGTTAGCATGAACCCATCTTGCGCAAAATCACTGTGTAGCTTGTTAGTATCCGTTTCTGAATACTTAGCGTAGTTAACGCCCAGCTCCAGTGAGCCGGCATTACCTAGTTGAATATCGGAGAAGCGCAAATCTAAGTTATTGCCGGTAAAGCTTGTCGCCTCTGTCCACTCGTTGCCAATTTCACTATTACCACCGGTGTCTTGCGTATTGCGCAGCCAAGCTAATGACATTTTAGCGCCGCCAAGATCAATGTTTTCAATACCGCCGCCCGGCGCTGAAGTATTCCAGTAATAGAAGTCAATAATGTGCGAATCATGACGTTGGTAGAAGCGTTTACCCGCCCAAATTTTCGCGCCAGGGAGCGACTCAATTAAGTTTTCACCAACCACAACCGCTTCACGAAAAGCAGGGTTGGTGCTTTCCCAATCATTTGCTTGATCAACACTAAAAGCCATATTGGTATCAAGGTAGAAACGCTTACCGTCTTCATTGTAAAGCTCTTGACCAAACTTAAACTCACCATAAGTTTCCGTTTCATTGCCTAAACGATACTTAGCGCCGGCACCATCGGCCTTCATTGCGATTTGATCGCCGCCATCGCTACTCGCGCCGATGCCTGAACGTAAGTAACCATGAAAGTCGACAGCCATTGCTTGACTGGCGAGTAGTGCTGCAGAAACTGCGGCCGCAAGAGGTAGTATTTTCATTGTTTTGCTTCCTGTTTTGACATAATTAAACACGATGAGCCCGTACAGTACTTTTGCTGCATTCGTGTCGTGGTTGCTTCGTGAAATGAGAATAAAGGGCCTAAACGCCAACTTCTTTGTAGCTACGCTGGCAGGCCGTGCCGTCCTTGCGAAATACGTGGCAGCGGTGCGCGGGAAAAGCAAAGCGGAACTGCGCGCCTTCTTTCACCTCGACCACATCGGGATAGCGCACAATTAAGTTGCTATCGATATCCTTAGCTTCGATGTAAATTTGGGTTTCATGGCCAAGCTGCTCCACCACCTGCACTTCGCCTTTTAATTCAGGACCAACAATATTTTCACTGGCCGCTAACACTGAGCTCGCTTCACCACTAAACGGTGACGTATCGATATGCTCAGGACGGATGCCGATGGAAACTCTTTCGTCTATTGCTAGGTCACCTTTATGCACTTGCACCGTAATCAGTTGCTGATTACATAGCTTCAATTGCACCTCGTTATCACCTAGCTTCACTACTTTGGCCGGAATAAAGTTCATTTTTGGCGAGCCGATGAATCCGGCGACAAAGCGATCTTTAGGGTAATGGTACAGCTCGAGCGGGGTGCCCACTTGTGCCACACGACCACCTTCCAACACCACAATGCGATCGGCCATGGTCATGGCTTCGACTTGATCATGGGTCACGTAAACCATGGTGGCATTAAGGCGTTTGTGCAGCTTGGAAATCTCAATGCGCATTTGCACCCGCAATGAGGCATCCAAATTCGATAACGGCTCATCAAACAACAACACTTTGGGCCGATTCACTAAAGTTCGACCTATCGCAACACGTTGCTGTTGACCGCCTGATAATTCTTTTGGTTTACGCTCGAGCAAGTGACCGAGTTGCAAAATACTGGAGGCATATTCCACTCGTTTCTCGATCTCTTTTGGATCGGTCTTGGCCAGTTTGAGGCCAAAGATCATATTTTCTTTAACACTCAGGTGCGGATATAAAGCGTAAGACTGAAACACCATGCTAATGTGACGCTTGGCTGGCGGCACATCATTCATGCGCTCATCATCAATCAACAAATCACCCGCGGTAATATCTTCTAAACCTGCAATCATGCGCAATAAGGTGGTTTTTCCACAGCCAGACGGGCCAACAAACGCAATAAATTCACCGTCTTTAATATCTAGGTCGATATCTTTTTGCACCAGATTATCGCCGTAGGCTTTACACACTTTTTTTAACGTGACGCTTGCCATGCTATCCCCTTAATAAAAACCTGTTTGCAATAAACCGCTCTCGGCTTGCTGCAACCTGCCATTGCTATGAATGACCAGTGATGGGATAGAGTTTGCGGGTATTGCAAGGCTGCGACATCCTCCTAACAGGGGGGCGCAGTTGTTAAAACAGGGGGGGATGAGATTTTTATGTGAGACAGATCGCACCTTCATTGCCATAGCAGTGAGTGCTTTTAATGCAGCTCACTATAACAATGAAGGGAATAAAAGGCAGGGATGACCTAGCTGTAGCTAGGGCCTGAGAAGGTTGTTACCCAAAGGCACAGACTAAGATTCACACTCAAAGCCATGATCTTTTTTATACTGCTCAACCACTGCTTTGTCCATGGTGAGAAATAATGCGCAAACAGTGTAGCTACCGACTTGTTTGCCGTTCAATTCATAACCCCAATCCGTAATTTGACTCTCGCTAAAGACGTAAATTTCACCAAATGTCATTGAGCTGACAATGTCAGGTTCATTAACTAACAACCCAGCATACCCGCCCTCAACTTGTTTAAAAGGTGAAAACCAAAGATGTTCAACACCATTGTCATCTGTAACCATGACTTTTAATTTGAAGTTATTAGCACCCGCTGGCGGATTAGCGGCAATGGCAAAAAAATCTTTTAATGTGCTTCTTGCTTTTTTTATTGCCGCATTCATGGCTGGGTTCTGGTCGCTAACCATCACCACCTGATCATCAATCTTCTCTGCCGCCGTGGTCACGGCGGGTATTAGCAGCAACAAACAAAATAGTAATTGCTTCATATTTTCTCCTCGCATCCTCATTTCTCCCAAGATGAAGTGATAAACACGCTGAGCCGCGCTTAACATACAACCAACATACTCACATCGCTTTTCTCTTTAGTAAACAGCCAATTAATAAACTCTTGACCAATAATTGATTTTTTATCAGGTACTGCAATTAATACCCCCCAAAAAAAGTGGCACCTCACTCAGAAGCACCACAGATACAACAAGAGATGGGGCAGGATTTAATAACTCAGCGATAGCAGTTGGTTACTTAAATCAATGGCTTCGTCGCGGCCGGTGAGGCCGAGCTTTTGATAAATATTTCGAATGTGGGATTTAACCGTGGTGGGGGCCACTTTCATGGTTTGTGAAATTTTGTCGTTGGTATAGCCGCTGTAGATAAACCCCAGCACTTGCCACTCTCGACTGGTGAGAGGGATGTTTTTCACCAAAGATGGGACTTTAGGATGCTCTAATATTTTACTCACCTTGATCGCATCAAACGGTGCTTCGATGGGTTGCTCGGGGCTGTATTTTGCCAAGGCAAGCAGCTGACTTATCTTTTCTTTTACTGCTTTGGTCACACTCACTTCTTTTTCTAACTCAAGGAGTAACGGGATCAGTTTTTGCCCATGACGAATAAAACAATTAGACAAGCCCGTGAATAACGACGCATCAAGCGCCATGGCTAGGCTGGCCTTCGCGCTGGCTTTGTTATTTAATTTAAGCTCAATGCTACTCAATAAAATTTGATTACGGTTAATCTCAACTTGTAGCTGACATTGGCGGGCGTCGTTAATCAGCTTTAAACACAGCGTTTTAGCTTGCTCTAACTGACCCAGCTGCACCTGTGCTCGAATACGGTTGCGGCAATGGCACTGATCAAAACGATTAAAAGCTGTTTCTGGCTCAGGTGCGGTTTCTAGCCATTGCCGGATCGCGCAATAATCCCCCGTAAAGCGCCAATATTTAAGGCGGGCATAATTAGCATTTGCCACCCAGTCACTGTGGTATTGCTTGCTGTGCAGCAAGCGTTCGATATTTTCAACCAGCGCCTTACCGCGCGCTTCATCACCTTGTTCTAAGGCGATTTTAGCCTGTAATGAATAGCAAGAAAGCAGCCACTGATCGCCATAAAGAGAAGCAATGGTATACACTTGCTCACTTAGCTCTTGTGCTAAATCAAGATCATCATTTTGGTACGCTAACAACGCGTTAAAGTGCAGTGGAAAAGTGAACAGCGGCAGCTGGTCTAAGTTGTGCTCTTTAATCAAGCCGATCAACACTTGCAATAAACGCTCGGCTTCTTGCTTATTGGCTTGCGCGTAAAGTAACTCAACCTGCTGATACATGGCCCAAGCGGCACTTTGGTATTGCTGGTGTTTAACCGACAGCTGCTTAACGGTCTCTTGCTGCTCAAAGGCTTGATGCAATCGACCTTGGCAATGGTAGGCTTCACCAATAACCGATTGGGCAATGATACTAATGCGCGGCACCTCGCCGGTTAATTGCGCCATGGCACTGTTGGCTTTTAGTAATGCGGTTTCTACTTTGCCCTGGCTGATCGCCACTTGCGCTTCTAGTGCATCAAACTCGGCACTTAGCTCAACCGGAATAGCAATATGATGTTGCTCGAGCCAAGCCCGAGCTTGCTCGAGTAAAGGCTTAACTTGGTCGTTTTGATGACGAATTTGATACATCCAAGCCTTTAATAAAATCAGTTTCGGGTGGTTTAAAAACCCCTGCCCGAGCAGTTCGAAACATAAATCCAGACTAGACAGCTCGCCTTGATGGAAAATAGACCAACCCGATTCCAATAACAGCTCAGTCACCAACTCGATATCTTGGGTATAAAGCACATGAGGCAAGGCATGAATAGGCATGTCGCGCTGTAGCCAGATCTTGGCAATTTTATAGTCATCACCTTGCCGGTCAGGGCTTTTCGCTTTTTTGTGTAATAAAAAACCTTTGAACAAGCTATGAAAGCTAAACCATTGCTTTTGAACGTCTTGAGCGATTAAAAACAGCCCTTCGGCTTCAAATTGTTCGAGTAATTCTTGGCCATCATGACGCCCGGTTAGCTGATTGACCATTTCACCGTCCACCAGCTTAAGTGGCGCAATATCGAGTAACAGCTGCTTTTTTTGCTCACTCAACGGCTCAAATACTTCGTCTTCAAGATAATCCCAAAGATGGGAATGTTGGCTTCTAGCAACTTGATCGGCGCATTGTAAAAAATGCTCAGGATTTTTGGCTGTTAACGCCACCAGCTGTAACGAAGACGGCCAACCTTCTACTCGGTTTTTTAACTGGCTTAGGGTATCGCTATCAATCTCAAAGTTGAGACGCAGATGAAAAAACGCGGTGACTTCTTTTAAATCAAAGGCGAGCATTTCGGTATTCACCTCAATCAGCTCTTGCTTTAAATGTAAGCTTGATAGTGCCAAAGGCGGGCGAATACGACTGCTGATAACCACTTTCCAATTGGCCGGCATATATTTAATAAACAGCTTCATCGCCTGATGAATTTCAGGCTGACTGATGCAGTGGTAGTCATCGAGCACCAGCGTTAACGGCAGCTGAGTTTGATTAATTTCATCAAACAGTTGGGTGAATAAGGTGGTCAAATTTGCAAAGCTACGCTGCTGTACCATCTGCAGGGTTTTTTCGCAGGCCGATTGAATGTTGTTATAGATAGTTTGAATTAAATAGCTGGCAAATCTGTGCTGGTCATCATCAAATTTGTCCAGACCATACCAAGCCACGTTAGGCTGGGTTTTGCTCCATTGCAATATGGTTGAGGTTTTACTGTAACCCGCTGGTGCGCAAACCAAAATGAGTTTAGTTGAGTCGCAGTGTTGTAACACGTCATGTAATCTTGGTCGGTCAATTAAAGACTGGAGAATATCTGGCTGAGATATCTTTGAAGCAATTAACATGTCGGTTCCTGCTTAAATCAAACATTGAAAAGCACGGAGCAATAACGACCAAGATCGATAGAGCTTCCGCTATAGATGACTTAGCAACCTTCAGGCTGAAAAATATAACTCCCTAAATAACGTGTCATGTTGACGACGACAAGATTGCTATTGCGTTTAAGATAAGCATTCTAGTGAATAATCCCCCTATCGTTTTGTGACTTAAGCCACTTTGAAACACTGTGTTACAAAATAGTGGCTTAGTACTCGTGAGCTGTTAGTGGGACAAAACTGCTATTCCTTGCGGCGTAAATACACCGTCGCCAATGGCGGAATATTAAGGGCAATGGAATAGGGCTGACCTTGATAGGCCAGCTCTGTCGCCATGAAATGTGTGCCGACATCATAATTACTGCCCCAGTAATAACGGCTGTCGGTGTTAATCACCACTTCATACTCACCAGCATGGGGCACACCAAGCCGGTAATGATGGCGTGGCACTGGGGTAAAATTAGCCACCACCAACACTTGATGACTTTGGTCGACGCTCTGGCGCATAAAAGCAAAAATGGAGTGCTCATTATCTTGATGGTCCAGCCAAACAAACCCTTGTGGCTGGTAGTCGGCCTCATACATCGCAGGTTCGGCCTGATAAAAATGCCCGAGGTCTTTACATAACCGTTGATGACCATGGTGCTTGTCGAACTGCAGTAAATCCCAACTCAATTGGCTGTCATGGTTCCATTCAATCGGCTGCGCCAACTCATTGCCCATAAAGTTAATTTTTTTACCGGGGTGGGCAAACATAAATCCAGCATAGGCGCGTAAATTCGCCGCCGCTTGCCATTCATCCCCCGGCATTTTAGCCAATAGTGAGCCCTTACCATGCACCACTTCATCATGAGACAAAGGCAGAATAAAGTGCTCGTTGTAGTGATAGACCATGGCAAAAGTCATTTCGTTATGATGAAACTGACGATACATAGGGTCTTTAGACATGTAATTTAAAGAGTCATGCATCCAGCCCATGTTCCATTTAAAGCCAAAGCCTAAGCCGCCTGCAAAAGTGGGCTTTGACACCCCAGCGAACGAAGTGGATTCTTCGGCGATAGTCATGGCATGAGGGTATTGTGCATACACCTCCTCATTGCACCAACGCAGTAAACTAATGGCTTCATAGTTATGATTGCCGCCATCTACATTGGGCACCCACTCGCCGTGATTTCGCGAATAATCCCAGTACAGCATCGAGGCCACGGCATCCACACGTAATCCATCAACGTGAAACTTATCGAGCCAAAACAAGGCGCTTGCGACTAAAAACTGGCGCACACTGTTGTTACCGAAATCGTAAATATAAGAGTTCCAGTCGGGATGCCAGCCACGGCGCGGGTCTTCATATTCATACAAGGGCGTGCCGTCAAAGCGCGCTAAGCCATGAGGATCCGACGGAAAGTGCGCCGGCACCCAATCGATGATCACACCAATGCCTTGCTGATGGCAACTATCAACAAAGCGTTTAAAAGCATCGGGATCGCCAAAGCGACTGGTTGGCGCAAACATGCCCACCGGCTGATAACCCCACGAGCCATCAAATGGAAATTCCGACACTGGCATCACTTCAATATGGGTGTAGCCCATGTCTTTGACATAGCTAACTAACTCATCCGCAAGCTCATCGTAGGTTAAACTGCGCGCGCCCTGTTGGCCGTTAGGTTTGCGCCGCCATGAGCCTAAGTGCACCTCATAAATATTCATCGCACTGAATCGCTTATCCTGTTGTTGCGATTCACGCCACGCCTGATCTTGCCATTGGTATTGCGCATGGTCATAAACAATGGAAGCATGAGACGGATATTGCTCGGCATAAAAACCAACGGGATCGGCTTTATGGGGCAGACGATTACCCATTGCATCTTTCAGCTCGTATTTGTATTTAGCGCCAGCGGTAATGCCGGGGACAAACAGTACCCAGTGACCACATAAACTACGTTGCATAGGATGCTTGCGACCGTCCCACTGATTAAAGTCGGCAATTAAACTAACGCTGCTAGCGCTCGGTGCAAACACCGCAAAGCGAGTACCCACTATCGCCTCGCCTTCAATATTTAGGGTTACATTTTGCGCGCCCAATACTTGGTATAAATGCTCTGGCCGCTCGTTAAGTGAACTTAAGCCCTGATAAGCGGTCTGCTGAAATTGGTAAGGGTCAACAAAGCTGTGCTGTGCACCATTGTCGTAAGTGGCAACCAGGCGATAATGAAATGGCTTGGTTGCTTGCTTAAATGCATATTCAAACAGGCCCGACTCGGCAACTTTTTCTAAGCTCGCTAAAGGGATGACATCCTTTCCTAACGTAAACACCTCGACCTTAACCGCATCTGGCAACCAAGCGCGCAATAGATACCCTGTGCCTTGTGGTTGTAACCCTAAATGTTCAAACGGCTGCGCTAAGCGCGCTTGTGTTAACGAGACTAATAACTCGTGATCAACTAAGCCAAGCTTGGCGTTTGATGGCTGGAGGGTGGCAATGCCTGATTGACTATGCTGTGTATGGCTAGTGATGGCGGGTTTAGTCGTGGCCTTTTTCTTCGGCTTCGAGGGTTTGGTCATATCATGCTCTCGTCTTTAACAAGCAATGAGCAACGTTCAAATAAACGTTGCCCTTGGTGGTTACTCGGCTGCGCGGCTTCTCGCCTCACTGATGTTGTTACAAAGCTGCTGAATGTGTGATTGGCTAAAGATGTCATCCAAATCGCAAACTAACTTGCGCCGCCAGTTAGGGTATTCATCACTGGTGCCCGGTATGTTGACGGGTTTTTCCATCTCTAAAAAATCTTCTAACTGTAAGCTCAGTAATAAGGATTTGGCATGGGCCGCATGCTGCTGAATGCCAAAGCTGAGGTCGCGATCCATGCCAACATAGTCGACACACGCCGAGATGTGGTCAGGCAAGGATTGATGACCAAACAAACTATCAAGCATCAACTGTTTCGACTGATGACGCTCGGCGGTTAATTGCTCAACCAGCTCCTGAGTGGGATACAAACCTAAGGTTTTACCTAAGGTTAAATCATCGCAATGCCAGTACCCTTTAAGGGTTGGCATGTCGTGTGTAGTGACCGTGGCCATGGCTTGCTCAGGGTAATGCGCGGGTGAGATGTAGCCGCCATCAGCCGCCGTTTCAAAACAAAATACCCGATAAGAGTACACCCCGGCATTTTTCAGTAACGCATCCATGCCATCGGGTACCGTGCCTAAGTCTTCACCTATGACCAAACAACGATGACGCTGGCTTTCTAATGCCAAAATGGCCAGCATTATTTCCACGGGGTAATAAACATAAACGCCATTAGCAGCAGATTCACCCGCGGGTACCCACCATAAGCGCAGTAACGCCATCACATGATCAATGCGCAGCGCGCCACAGGCTTGCATATTGGCTCTGAGTAACTTGATATAAGCGGCAAATTGGTTTTCAGCTAATCGACTTGGATGCAGCGGTGGTAGGCCCCAGTTTTGTCCTAACGGCCCCAATACATCCGGGGGGGCGCCCACGGTGGCTTGAGTACAATAGTCATTTTTGTTGGCCCAAATTTCACTGCCGCCCGAAGCAACACCCACCGCTAAGTCACGATAAATGCCTATTTCCATGCCCAGCGCCTTGGCGTGTTGATCAGCCTGCGCCAGCTGCTCATCAGCCAGCCATTGCAAATAAGCCCAAAACAGCACTTCATCTTGATGCGCCTGATGCCACTGAGTTACTTCAGGTGAGTGGTAATCTTGCAGCGCTGGCGGCCAAGCAGGCCAGCCCCAAGCGTTCGGGTCTTGCTTGAGTTGTGCTTCATGTAGTGCATCAAATACTGCTTGCTGCATCAGGGCATCGCCTTTTTCAGTCACAAACTGATTAAACGCGCGCATGCGCTTATTGCTAACTTGCTTAAAGTCGTTGTATGCCAACTTAAGCGCGCTCAGTTTTAGCTCGTGCACTAAAGTATAGTCAACCTCATCGACAGCACGGGCATGACTAAGTTTTTCTTGAAATGCCACGCTACTAAACAAGGCTTGCGCCGCAGCACTGGCGTTAAATTCCGGCACGGCCGCGACATCAATGTAAATAACATTTAACCATTGACGCGATGAAGGACTGTAAGGGCTGGCACTGTTTGGCATTAACGGATACAGCGAGTGGATTGGGTTGAGGCCAACAAAGTCTCCGCCCTGCGCCTTTATTTGCCCCAGTAATTGCTTAAGGTCGGTAAAATCACCAATACCCCAGTTAGCTTGGCTGCGCACCCCATATAACTGCACACTCACGCCCCAAATACGCTTACCTTCAGCGATGGCCGCTGGGGTATAACAGGTGCGAGGCGCAACAATCAGACGACTGCTAGCAAATGCTTTACGCGCCCTTGGCGCAAAAAGTTTTAGGTCGTGATACCCCAGCTCAAGATCAAGATTGAGCACGATCGAATAAGCGTGCAATGCTTGACCACCAAACTGCTCAGTAGCCAATAGCTTGCCATCAGCAGGGATAAATCTCCCTTTAAAGGTTTGACCTGATTCGGTCTTAATTTCATAGCGTAAGGTTTGCGCTGCGCGTTCAACCGGCAACTTTAATTCAAGGGTTACCCCTGCACCATCATAGGCCAAAATAACCGGCGCTAAGCCAGCCAGCCAATTGGCCTTTTTCGCTGAGTTAATCTCAGCGGTCAGTTGCTCCGGCGCGGTGTTGGCTCCCATCGCCGCTAGAATGCGCGCCACCGTTGCTGGGCTCGCTTGGGTTTGATGGCCCCAAGCGTCAGTGTAATGCGGGTCAATTCCTTTGATGCTGGCAAGATGTGCAATTAGATGTTCAGACATACCACTCCCATTTAGTCAGTTACACAGCAGGTGTTTTTAATCTGGCTAGTTTTGCAAAACGAATGACTATCCACATCCTCCTCAGTACTTTCTGATTGGGCTTAGGGGGGCGTAGAAGGGGGGGGATGACGCAATCTGGGGTCTGATTTAGCTTAACGACTGAGTTATTAACCCCCGTTCTTGAAGGATAGATACCATGAAAAAAACTCTATGCACTTTGGCCATTACAGCTGCCACTGCACTTAGCGGAATCAGCCTAGCTCACGCGAAAATGGAAGAAGGTGTTATCAATATTTGGATTAATGGCGACAAGGGCTATAACGGCCTAGCGGAAGTAGGTAAAAAGTTTGAAGCGGACACCGGCATTAAGGTGGTCGTGGCTCACCCGGACAAAATGGAAGAGAAGTACCAACAAGTTGCTTCTACCGGTGATGGTCCAGATATTGTGTTTTGGGCACATGATCGATTCGGCGGCTGGGCACAAGCTGGTTTGCTCGCGCCCATTACGCCATCCGCAGAGTTTAAAGCCAAATTTGAAGACTTTACTTGGGATGCCATGAGTTTTAACGGTCAGTACATCGGCTATCCGGTTGCAGTTGAGTCGCTATCTCTTATCTATAACAAAGACTTATTACCTAATCCTCCGAAAACATGGGAAGAAATTGCTGAGCTTAATAAGAAATTCAAAGCACAGGGTAAGTCTGCCATTATGTGGAACCTGCAAGAACCCTTCTTCTCTTGGCCGCTAATTGCAGCTGATGGCGGTTACGCCTTTAAAGCCAAAGACGGCGGTTATGACATTAAAGATACAGGTGTTAATAACAAGGGCGCACAAGCTGGCCTACAACACATAGTCAATATGGTGAAAGGCAAGGTGATCAGCGCCGACGTAGACTACGCCATTGCAGAATCAGCCTTTAACAAAGGTGAAACCGCCATGACCATTAATGGTCCTTGGTCTTGGGGCAATATCGACAAAAGCGGCGTTAATTATGGCGTTGCCGTACTACCCACGTTTAATGGTCAAACCGCGAAACCTTTTGTTGGCGTGTTAACCGCAGGGATTAACAGTGCCAGCCCCAACAAAGATTTAGCCCAAGAGTTTATTGAAAACTACCTGTTAACTGACCAAGGTTTAGCCCACGTTAATGCCGACAAACCACTAGGCGCGGTTGCACTGAAGTCTTATCAGCAAACTTTAGCGGCCGACCCACGTATTGCTGCCACCATGGAAAATGCACAGTTTGGTGAGGTGATGCCCAACATCCCACAAATGTCAGCCTTCTGGTACGCCGAAAAAGCCGCCATTATCAACGCTGTTCAAGGTCGTCAAAATGTTGCTGACGCAACGAACGATGCCGCCGCACGAATAGTGAAGTAATACTGACTAAGCAGCCTTTGGCCGGATGCCAAAGGCTTTTCTTGTTTCTTGCTTAATGAGGTTATTATGCCCACTAGTGATGCTTCTACTGTTTCAACTCCTTGGCTGAAGTGGTTTATTTTAGCGTTAGTTTCTCTGATTGGTGGTTATGCCGTTGTACTCATGTATGCCAAAGGTGAATCATCTTTTGCGTTGTTAACTCTGATACTGGTCACTGCTGGGGTGATCATTTTTGCGCGCAAAGAAACGTACGCACACAGATACATCTACCCCGGCATGGCTGCCGTGGTGTTATTTATTATTTTCCCTTTGCTTTATACCGTAAGCATTGCGTTTACTAATTACAGTGGTAGCAATCAGCTTTCTTATGAGCGAGTACAACAACAATTTTTACAGCGCACCTTTGCCGATGACCGTTATCAATTTAAATTTCAGATTTACCATACTGATAACGACAAAGTACTGTTATTTTTTAGCCAAGCAGATAAAAAGCTCATCTCTGAGCCGGTAGCGCTAGATCAAAACCTACAACAAGTATCACTGCAAGCAACTGACACCCCACCAACCGGCAACCAAGCCAAACTGATGGTTGTCACCAAAAACCGTAATATCTTAAGTAACTTGGCTGTTTTCACCCCAGACGGCACGCAACTCGCCATGAGTGGCTTACGTCAATTTGCAGCTAAAACGCCGTTGTACACACTCGCGGCAGACGGCGAAAGCTTGGTTAATCAACAAACCAATGAACAAATAAAACCCAATTTCGATATTGGCTTTTATCAAGCGGTTAACCCAACCGGTGAGTTTGTCGGCAAACCAATGGCACCAGGCTTTGTGGTCAGTGCCGGTTGGTTTAACTTTGAGCGCATCTTGACCGACGAGGGCATTCAGGGGCCATTTATTAAAATATTTATTTGGACCGTTATCTTTGCCGGCCTCACCGTCGTATTTACCTTAGCGGTTGGTATGGTGCTGGCATCTGTGGTGCAGTGGGAAGGGTTAAAAGGTAAAGCTGTTTACCGCATGCTACTGATCTTGCCGTATGCGGTGCCCGCGTTTATTTCTATCTTGATCTTTAAAGGCTTATTTAATCAAAGCTTTGGTGAAATAAACCAAGTAATTGAAGGCTTATTTGGTATTCGCATTAATTGGTTTACCGATCCGATTCTGGCAAAAACAATGATCTTAATTGTGAATACTTGGCTCGGTTATCCTTACATCATGATTTTATGTATGGGCTTATTAAAATCCATTCCTGCTGATTTATACGAAGCCTCGGCCATTGATGGCGCCAATCCAATCCAAAACTTTTTCAAGATCACCTTTCCGTTAATGATTAAGCCATTAACGCCACTGCTGATCGCCAGTTTTGCCTTTAACTTTAACAACTTTGTATTAATCCAATTATTAACCAATGGCGCACCAGATATCATCGGCTCTTCTACGCCCGCGGGTCACACCGACTTGCTTGTAAGCTACACCTATCGCATTGCATTTGAAGGCGGCGGTGGCCAAGACTTTGGCTTAGCCAGTGCGATTGCAACCTTAATATTCTTAATGGTTGGTGGGTTAGCGTTGTTAAATCTCAAAGCCAGCAAGAACCAATTGGCTTAAGGAACTCAGATGGCAATTGTAAAATCAAAAAATGAAAAATACCGCGTTTGGCTAGCCCATGGTTTACTTTGGCTATTTTTAGCAATGATCTTGCTGCCCTTATTTATGGTAATTGCAATTTCATTTCGGGATGGGAATTTTTCCTCAGGCTCATTAATTCCTGAAAACCCAACCCTCGACCACTGGCGTTTAGCCTTAGGTATCGCCGTGGAAAACAGCGACGGCTCGGTCACGCAACCACCGTTTCCGGTATTGCTGTGGCTGTGGAACTCGGTAAAAGTTGCCGCGGTCACTTCGGTATTGGTATTAGCCCTTTCCACCACTTGTGCTTATGCTTTTGCTCGCATGGCATTTAAAGGGAAAAAGATCTTGCTGGAAGGCATGCTGATTTTCCAAATGTTCCCAGCAGTACTGGCCTTAGTTGCCTTGTATGCCCTGTTCGACAAAGTGGGACAATATATTCCTTTCTTAGGTTTAAACACCCATGGCGGTTTGATCTTCGCTTACCTCGGCGGTATCGCCTTACACGTTTGGACCATTAAGGGTTATTTTGAAACCATAGATAAGTCCCTAGAAGAAGCGGCCGCGTTAGATGGCGCGAGCCCTTGGCAGACCTTTAGAATGATATTGCTACCGCTTTCGGTGCCGATATTGGCGGTGGTGTTTATCTTGTCGTTTATTGCGGCGATCACCGAAGTGCCTGTGGCGTCGATTCTATTACGTGATGTTAATCAGTACACCCTTGCGGTTGGTATGCAGCAATACCTTTATCCGCAAAACTACCTTTGGGGTGATTTTGCCGCCGCGGCAGTACTATCAGCCATCCCGATCACGCTGGTGTTTATTCTTGCACAAAGATGGTTAGTCGGCGGCTTAACCGCTGGCGGCAACAAAGGTTAAGCGCATACAGCCAATAACAAAAAAGCCAAACATTCCGTTTGGCTTTTTGCTAATAAAGGAGCTGGCATCCGCGGTTAGTTGTTGTCAGCTAAATCACATCTCTTTACGAATGACATTCGCCTCTGCCATCAGGCGCTCACCATTCTCATCAACTAACCACATTTGATTTTCGCCAACAAAAAACTGTGTACCACCTTCAATAGTGATGGTATTACCAGCATCATTCCAGGTAAATGGCGCAGCTTCAACGACCGCAACACCCATTTTGCCGAGAAACTTACGACTAAGCGCATAAGTATTATTGGGTTTGAGCTCGATAAAAATTTCAATGCCATCACAATCATCACAAGGTAAAATCCCACGATACACGCCATTCCAATCCAATGACGAACGGGCGTTGGCAGCATCCACTACTATCATGGTTTCAGGTGCTGTCGTTTTGGTCTCTTGAGCAGCTTGTTTTGATTCACAACCAGCCAGAACGAATGCTGCTAAAAACGATAAAAATAGCGCTTGTTTCATTTGCATACTCCACAATGAATAACTGCTAACTAGGGTAGCATCTAAAGAACAAAATGCATTGGTCATATCGCGCCAATATTATTGCCCCATGCTTAGTCCTAAAATAAACCATGGCAGCACTGTAGCGGTGATTATTTTGGCCGTTGGATTTTCTCAATAACACTGATACTGACAACACTGATCACCGCCGCTAAGCAGGTAGAAGCCAATACATCTTGTGACCAATGCATACCCAGTAACATTCGGCTCAGCCCCATTGCCGCGCCCCAGCACAGCAAAATAATATTCAAACCAAGCGCACCGGATAATAATAAATAATAGCTCGCAGTGAGTACTAATGTGGTGGCAAAAATAGTGTGGCCAGAGGGAAATGCATACCCCACTTCATTGATCCAATGTTGTTGGATCGTCGGCGATATTTGAAGCGGCGGCTGGGTAGTTAATTGGGAGCGATTATCAGGGTGCTGATACTGCTCTAAAGCCTGCGCAACTAACGCACTTCTCTGGCTAGCATGTTGATTATAAAACGAATAAAGATCAACAGGAGAGCCCATTTGGCTAGCAAGAAACGTAATGTTAGGCCGCGCTTCAGCAAAATACGATTTCAACTGATGATTTAACGTAAAGCTGCTCAGTAAGCTAAGGACCACGGCCGCAGTCATTCTTAGCCAGTCAGGTTTGGGAATGCAAAAATAGCTCACCGCTAAAAAGATCACCACAGTAATCACCGCATAAGGCGCTGTGCCGGTTGAGGTTAACAAATAAGTTGCGCCAGCAAACCCACTGGTTAAGTCAAGCCAAGGGAATAGCGCTTGATGCTCAAGCAATAACACACTGGGCGTAGCCAATAATATCAACCAGATAACCAGCCAAGCCACGTACTTCATTTTGTTCCAAACCACAGCAGCCCCTTATTATTTATCGCCTTAAGTTTGAGCCTACAGCATACTAAAACAATCACTTTGGCAACAGTCGGTCAACTTTGCAGATCGCTCGGGTCGCCCCACAATACAGTGATGACTAACTTATTCCAGCTCTGCTTAAGCCTATCGCAACAAGATAAAGTATTTTTTTACGGCAAAATTTCGCAGATCCACGATTTGGGTTAACTTGTAATGTGATTTTTTATTCTACTGAATGCAATGAACACAAAGACAACTGTGCCAGAGAACACTAGCCTTGATACCAGCGCTAGCATAGCAACGAATTCATTAGCCTTACCGCCAGAATACAAAAGCGAATTTTCAAAAGGTACCTTTAAATCCACTATCCATATGGAAACAATAGATGAAATGAACAAGATGACGAAAATCCATTTCACGTGACTGAGGTTGTTAGTTTTTCGCAAATATTTATAAATAGCGTAACCAATCAAAATAGAAACCAAACCGCCTATTAACTCAAACATGCCACCCTCCTAGATCTTCTAGCCGATATAATTGCATATAAACCTAATGCCCACTACATCGAACAACCAGAAAAGAGTCCCCCTAACGTTCAATAAACCATAAGATGATTAAGCATAATTCAATCGGCAGGGACGCCTTTTATTGAGCAACCAAGGATGGCTAGCGCGATTTGCAGAGTGAACCATGCTTAATCTGGGGTTATCACCAAAACTAAACAAGGCTCACTAAAATCTAAAGGTAGGATTAACCCGCTACCGCCACCTCAGCAACTTGCTGTGCAGTGTAAATGTTTAGCGCGGTTAACACAGCGTCCAACGAAGCGGTCATAATATCTTGATGCACCGCAACGCCTAATACGCGCGTGTCTTCTACCTTCACTAATAGATAGGTAATAGCTTCTGCTTCTGCACCCGAGGTCATGGCATGCTCGGCAAAATCAATCACGTCGATGGTCAATCCGGTTTGTTGCTGCAAGCCATTAACAAAGGCATCTAGCGCACCGCGACCAATGCCTTCCACTTCCACCGCAGTGGTCGCCTCTTGACCTTGGTACTCAAGCTTGGCTTTGACGTGATCACTTTGCTTACGCTCAATGTGATAATCACCTAACACATACGGCCCAGAGGTTGAAAGGTAAGTGGTTTTAAACAACTCACTAATCTGGCTAGCGGATACTTCTGCACCGGTGACTTCTGCAGTTTTTTGCACTACCGCGCTAAATTCAATTTGCGCCCAGCGCGGTAATTGCACGCCCAATTCACGCTCTAAAATCCACGCAATGCCGCCTTTACCAGATTGACTGTTAATGCGGATCACCTCTTGGTAATCGCGGCCTAGATCCGTTGGATCAATCGGCAAGTAAGCCACATTCCAAATATCGTCAGGCTGACGCAATGCCAAACACTTTTTAATCGCGTCTTGGTGGCTACCAGAAAATGCGGTAAAGACTAACTCACCAGCATACGGATGACGCGGATGCACAGGTAACTGAGTACAAGCTTTTACCACTTGCACCACTTCATCGATGTTGGAAAAATCTAACTCAGGATCAATACCTTGACTGTAAAGGTTCATCGCCATGGTCACTACGTCCATGTTACCGGTACGTTCGCCATTACCCAACAAGGTACCTTCAATACGATCGGCCCCCGCCATCACACCTAATTCAGCCGCAGCGACGCCACAACCTCGGTCATTGTGAGTGTGTAAGCTAATAATGACATTTTCACGCTGCGCCACATGATTAATAAACCATTCAATTTGATCGGCGTAGACATTCGGCGTCGACATCTCAACCGTGGCGGGTAGGTTCAATATCACTTTGTCTTGCGCAGTAGGCTGCCAAGTCGCAACCACGGCATCACAAATCTCCACCGCAAAATCTAACTCAGTCCCAGTGAAGCTCTCCGGTGAGTATTGAAACGTCCACTGAGTTTCAGGGTTTGCCTGCGCTAATGCTTTCACGCACTGCGTGCCTTTTACCGCAATGTCAATAATTCCAGCACGATCTAGCTTGAATACCTGCTCACGTTGCACCGTCGAAGTGGAGTTATATAAATGCACCACCGCACGCTTGGCACCTTTTAATGCTGCAAAGCTACGCTCAATCAACGCCGGACGCGCTTGAGTCAACACTTGTATGGTCACGTCGTCTGGGATTTGGTTTTCTTCAATCAACCAGCGCACAAAGTCAAAATCGGGCTGTGACGCGGCAGGAAAACCCACTTCAATCTCTTTAAAGCCGACTTTAACTAATAAAGCCCACAGCACTTTCTTTTGTTCTACTGACATTGGCTCAATCAGTGCTTGGTTGCCGTCGCGTAAGTCTACACTGCACCAGAGTGGCGCTTTACTAATCACTTGATCAGGCCATTGCCTATTGACTATTTCAATTGGTTTAAACGATTGATATTTATTGTGATTAAACGACGACATAAAATCCCTTAGCACTAAGCGCGATTCATTTTGTGAGAAACACCAGTATAAATAGCCGCGCACGCAATGACTGCGCTATTTTTGGCTCAATATTATTAATACGAGCAATAGTTCACCCCAATAATTTACATTGTTAGTAAAAATAACCACAATAATTGATGTAGATTAAATAATATCACCCTAGCCTAGCTTTGCTCTACCTAGCAGAATTTTAATCTAAACCTAGACAGCGGCCGACTCGAGGTCTAAAACCTTAATGAACCCGCTTAGATCAGCAATTAAACAAGGCGTTAACATGACCGATGATGACGACATTCTAATTTTTGAGGATGATGACTCCACAGAAGAGAATTTAAATACAAAAGCTGCGGAAGGTCGCTTTTGGAAAGTGATGATTGTTGATGATGAGCACGATATTCATTCGGTGACTCGCATGGTCACCCATCAAATGGAGTTTATGGATTTACCGGTCAAAACCATCAGTGCCTATTCCGGCGCTGAAGCGAAAAAAATGATCAAAGAAAATCCAGACACCGCTCTAATGTTCCTTGATGTGGTCATGGAAACAGATCATGCTGGATTAGATGTGGTTAAATATGTGCGCAATGAATTACAGAATACCCAAACCCGAATTATTCTTCGCACAGGCCAGCCGGGACAAGCACCGGAGCTTAATGTTATTGTCGAATATGATATTAACGACTACAAAGAAAAAGCTGAGCTTACCTCACAAAAACTACGCACAACGATTTATGCTTCCCTGAGAAACTTTCGTGATATTCAAGCCATCGAACTGACCAAGCGCAGCCTTGAGTCGATGATCAAATACTCACACGAACTATTACATGAACAAGCCATTCATGAATTTGCCACTCATGTGCTAACACAATTGACCACCTTACTGCATTTAGGTGATGACGCCCTTTATTACCGCATTGCCGATAATACAGACGAGCGCGAGGTGCTTGTGGGTATTGGTGAATTTTCTGCATATTCAGATTTTAAAATCAATAAACTACCCGAGAGTATCCAAGCGGAGTTAAGCGAAGTGCACCGCACTCAAAATAGCTTGTATTACGGCGATCGCTATATCGCTTATTTCAAAACAGAAGAAGGTTCAGAGCATATTCTCTATTCACGGGGTAAGCCTCGTCATGAATTTTCAGAATACGACCAACACTTAATTGAGGTTTACTGCCACCACGTGGCGACAGCTTTTAGTGTATTTAATCGAGGCGATCACAAAAAATAGCCTCTTACTCAATAAATATATGGGTTATCCCTGATAGTGAGGTAGCCCTATTCTTCATATAGTGTCAGCATCTCAATATCACAGGATGCAATTATGGCTCATATTATTTTCTGCGCTGACTACGACAAAAAAACACAGCAAAAGCAAAGAGTAAGAAAGGAAATTGTACTGACTCATCAAGATCCAAAAGGACATAGTTTCCACGCTAGCTGTGATATGCAAGAGCAAGAAATCGTGTTTACTTCTCTTTGGGAAAACAACACAACTCCACAGGTTGGACTGTAAAGAGCCACTCGCGCAGCATTAAATGACTTTCGAACTGGTCAACATACAGATAAAAAGGCTATATTTATTTTATCTTTTGACCGCCATGAAATAATAAAGCTTATGTTGCTGCGCTTTGCACTCTCATTCTTTTTTCCATTATGCTTTTCTTTAAGTGCATATGCTCACACAAAAATAACCATTAAAGTCGGTGGCTATCCTTTCTCTCCTTACGTTACTAAAGCGTCCGATGGCACTTATTCCGGCTTAACCTTAGATGTACTTAAGCAGCTGAATAAAGCACAGAATAAATACAACTTCACCTTTGTCTCAACTTCTAGCCTATATCGCTACCAAGCGTTTAGCCGTAACCGTTTCGAATTAATCTTATTTGAAAATAAAATGTGGGGATGGCAACATGTCGACTTTCATACCATACCGCTCCCCCTTGATGACGGCGAAGTCTATATCACCCAGAATAAGCCCGATCGCGGCCAAGACTTCTTTGATGACCTAAAAAGCAAAAAACTGATTTTAGTCGATGGCTATCACTACAACATAACCCGTGATATCACCGACCAAACCCTGCTAAATAAACAGTTTGATGTTTCATTCGTGAATAACAATCACGCCAGTATCGAGGCCATCTTAAGAGGGCGTGGCGAGGTTGCCCCTGTTACTTGGTCTTACTTACAGTTTTATTTAAAGCATTATCCAGAAAAGAGAGCCTTACTATTAAGCTCTGAACGTTGGGATCAGCGCTACCAGCATCAAGCCTTGTTGAGCCATGGCGCACTTATTTCACAAGATGAGCTGATCGCTTACCTTAAGCAACTGGAGCAAAGTGGCACTTTGGATAAGCTGGCTAAAGACTACAATTTATCGCGCAAGATAAATTACAGATAAGTCCTAAAAACCATTATCTATCTCTTAGTGCAAGTTATAGATAACCTCATAAAGCGATATCCACTGGTTTCACTGCTGGTTCTTGATTAGACTGCAGCCTTGTTGAGTGGAGCGCCACTCATACCATCAAAAAAGAGAATCGGCATGCGTCTAGATAAATACCTATGTGAAACCACCCAGCTATCTCGGGCTGACGCCAAAAAAGCGATTTTGCGCGGCCGAGTAAAAGTAGCGGATGTGTTAATCACTAACCCAGCACAAAAAATAGATACCACACAAACCGTGTTATTTGACAGTGCTCCTCTCACATTAACCGGCCCACTCTACATTGCACTGCACAAACCGCAAGGGTATATCTGCTCGACTCTAGATGAAGTGTATCCTTGTGTCCTGAACCTTATTGAGCATGAGAAGAAAGACAAACTGCATCCAGCGGGTCGGCTTGATGTTGATACCACAGGCTTAGTGCTGCTCACCGATGATGGCCAATGGTCGCACCGCGTCACTTCACCCAAGAAAAGCTGTGAAAAGACCTATATGGTAGAGCTAGCAGAACCCTTACGTGACGATGCCGCAGAACGCTGTGAGCAAGGCATTATGCTACACAATGAAAGTAAACCGACTCTGCCAGCCAAGCTTGAGCTGATTAGCCCAACACAAGTCAAAATAACCCTACAAGAAGGCAAATATCATCAAGTAAAACGAATGTTTGCGGCGCTAGATAACAAAGTAATTGGATTGCACCGTGCCACGATAGGCCAAGTTGATTTAACAGATTTGGCGGAAGGCGAATGGCGTTTTTTAACTGCGCAAGAAGTAGCGCAGTTTTAATGTTTAAGACGCGCGAACATTCATGTTCGCGCAAATAAACAGTGATTCAACGTTAACCGTCACTGTCTACATACCCGGTAGCGGGGTTAGGGCCATAGCTAAATTTCACGCGTGTTTGCTCGTAAAGCATGGTTTCCACTTTTGCTAAAAAGGCTTCAGCGGCGGCATGAGGCTTGTGCTTAAACATCACTTCAATGGCCATGCGCATGCCTTTTGCATCAGGCTCTGCCTTGTATACTTCACCGGTACGAATAAACTCAAGATACGCATTAACCTTACTTTGCAGCGTAAATAAGTGAACATCTTCTTCATCCCACTCAAGGGCATCTAAAATGGTTAGCACTAAGGTTTCACTTTCCTTGTCGATACTCATCAAGTCGACTTTTTCTAACTGCTCTACGCTCATGTTAACTCTCTACTGCTTGTAAACTTTGCACTATTAATGCAGGAATATTATCAAGTTCACTATCTTGATTAAAATGCCCAACTACTGCGTCAGCCATTTTAACTAAACTCGCTTGCTGGTAACCGTCTGATTTTATTTGCTGGTATAACTGCTGTAAAAAGCCTTCAGCGCCGAGATGCTGCCATTGCGCTAAATGCACTAGTTCGCGGCAATGCAGTGACCAGTCATCAGCATGCTCTCGCAAAATGTAATAACCGTGGGCATATGCGATGGAGCGTAAATCTTTCGGCATAAACTGCTGTGCCAACATCCCTTTCAGGCCAGTCAGATTGGGCAACGGTAAAGTGTCCACCACCATGAACGCGGTTTGCTGTAAATATGGCTCAGGAAAGTAACCTTTCAAGTAAGGCTGTAATACTGCGCAGCCATGTAATTCACCTTCATGCTCACGCGCAAGAGCTTGCATCCAAGTTAATATTTGCTCAGTCACGTTTATTTCCTATTGGCTATCGTCAGCATCGCCTTCTTCGTCCCAATCATCCTCAGCAATTAAACCTGAAGCCAATGCCGCTTCTTCGACTAGGGCTGCAAAACCCAAACTGAAATCAGGCATTAGGCCATACATTTCTTGGCTAAAAGTTTGTAGATCGCCATTATCTTGAAATTCTGCTATCGCTTCTGCGTTGGCTTTACTCGCAAAAAAACTCAGGGTCATATAAGCCATCGAAAAGGCTTCAAATAAATCTTCATCTTCCGGCAAGGCATCCATGAGGTCTTGGGCATAAAAACCACTTCCCACCGCAAAACCTAAACACCATTCATGTAATGGGTGTCCCGCCAGAAAGTTAGCTTCACAACCTGCCGAAAACTCTAATTGTTTTGGCAGTTTCATGCCTTCTTCATAAACTTGATTGCCAATTTGATTATGCAGCGTAATCAAAGCAAACAGCTTGTCTTCTGCAATATCAGCAGGTAACTCGCCACCTAAAATCTGGCTTAACCAGACATCGGTCTCAATGGGCTTAGGGGCGCAAACCAAGGCGAATAAAAACCCTTTGGTCGCCATCAACGAGAAGGTGTTATTCGGTGTTTCGGCGCTGTTTAACCAAGCTGACAATAATACTTCATCTTGCTGGCTAAGACTTGAGGCTAGTTCCACGTTATTAGATCCAAAAATAGTGCGGTGGCAAACCGGTCGCCACCGAATAAACATCATAAATAGTTGGCCATTACTATCGTAACAACAGTAACTTAATCATAAATGGTAGGTATTGGCTGACGCTTGTGCTGAGTACGTTGGTAAATAGCAATCAACTTAGCTTCGATGTCAGCGGGCACCAATTTACCTTCTAAAAAATCATCGATTTGATCATAGGTCATTCCGAGTGCGACTTCATCTTCTAGTTGTGGCTTAAGTGATTCCAAGTCGGCAGTCGGCGCTTTATGTACTAACAGTGCTGGCGCGCCTAAGGCGTTAGCCAATGCCCGTACTTGTCGCTTATTTAAGCCAAATAAAGGCGCTAAATCACACGCACCATCGCCAAACTTAGTGTAAAAACCCGTAATGTTCTCCGCACTATGATCTGTTCCAACCACTAGCCCGTGAGTCAAACCTGCCACTTCATATTGCGCCACCATGCGCTGGCGCGCTTTCACATTACCTTTTACGAAATCAACAACACCCTCTTCCGGCAAACTCAAACCAGAGAGCAATAAGCCCGCAACACTGGCGGCATGTAACCCTTCGACGGCATCTTTAATATTGACCGTAACGCGCTGACTTGGTTGAATAAAATCTAGCGCTAATTGTGCTTCGTCTTCATCTTGCTGCACACCATAAGGGAGACGCATGGCGATAAATTGATAATCGGAACAGCCTTGCTGCTGGTTCAACCCTTCAATCGCGAGCTGACATAAACGACCAGCCGTACTTGAGTCGACACCACCACTGATGCCAAGCACTAAGCTTTTACAACCAGACTGGGTAAGGCGTGACTGAATAAATTCAATGCGTCGGTTTATTTCAAACTCAACATCGATTTCAGCCTGAACCTTCATTTCAGCCAAAATTTGCGCCTTCATACCTGTATCCCTTATTGCCACTAACGATAAATAGGTTACAAATTTAGCATTATCGGGCGGCTGGGCAAAGCTTACATCTTAGCCCTAATCGTAAAAATGGCTAATGCATGCGATCTGAACTAAAGAAATGACCAATTTGCAGCAACAAAATCTTTACCAAATGACAGAAAGTAACTAAATTTCATATAAGTACCTATTTGGTACTTAAACTAATAAAGACGCGCCTGGTAGTAGGCTCATCATGCATGCCCCAAGGATAAAATATGATTGGTACCATTGAAGTATGTTGTTTCCGTTTACAGCAAGGACAGCTGCAAGTATTGCTGTCTAAACGTAAAAGTGAACCCTACCTCAATCAGTTTGGCTTGATCGGAGGGGGGATACTGCCCGCGGAAGATACCGATATTCGCGACACAGCGATTCGAATATTGCGACAGCGCGCC
This sequence comes from Motilimonas cestriensis, assembly GCF_021295315.1. Classification (GTDB taxonomy): domain Bacteria; phylum Pseudomonadota; class Gammaproteobacteria; order Enterobacterales; family CBDFNC01; genus Motilimonas; species Motilimonas cestriensis. The sequence continues at coordinate 62,482 of NZ_JAIMJA010000016.1, forward strand.
AATATTTCCAGTCAATATTTAGAGCAAGTGAATACCTTAGCGAATAATCATCGTGACCCAAGAGATTGGTCTATTTGCTGCCTGTTTCTCGCCATCATTACACCAGAGCAAAAGGTACTGCCTCACTGTAAATGGATTAATGTGTTTGATTTAATTAACTCAAAAGTGAATTTAGCCTTTGATCATTTATCTTTGATTCAACAAGCCTTGCTGCGTTTAATCAACAAAACACAATATTCCAGCCTGCCGGTGCATTTTTTCCAAGACCAGTTCACCTTACCCGAACTACAAGATGCGTTTGAGACCATATTACGTAGCAAACTGCCCAAAGCCGCTTTCCGACGTCGCCTGAATCGGCCTGATATTTTAGTCGAAACCGGAGAGAAAGATCGCAGTCAGAATCGCCCTGCGGCATTGTATCGAAGTGCTGAGCAGCATTTATTGGTGCACTATGATCAACTAATGAAAGGGCACAGCACCACTCATTCCGAGATAGAAAGAATGCTTTAGGTCAAAACTCAGCCCGTTACTGTGTCATAAATTAATAAATTACTAAACCGGGTGAGCTTTTGTCTATATTATTCAGATAGACTCTTTGAGGATGCGAGTGGAACCGTTGGATTTATCTGTCACACAAGTTAATGAAATACAAAAACAGTTAGAGCAATGTCAGCAATCAAATGAGCTGATAGCCTTGACGCTCGAATTGTTTCTGTCGACGAGCCAAGTAACTGAAATTAGATTAATTGATTTGCATCCAGAGCCCTATCAACTGGCAGAGCAAATTGTAGGCCAAACTTGTGTGTTTAACTCAGCAGACGCCAATGCACTGCCTCGCCAACAACTTATAGCCGCAACAACAAGAGACCAAGAGGGTTGGCATTATCAAGCTACTCCAGCTAATAATTATCACATACTTGCTTGGCCGAAAAAGATCAGTCCCGATTTATGCTTGGTGTTTGCTAGTAAGCACTTTACCCGCACTTGGCTGAAGCAGCGCCCACTGCTTGAAGGGCTACTAAGACAGATAGGCTATCAATATCAACAACAAAAAACCCAGCGTTCTTTGGAGCAAAAAGTACAAGCTAAACAGGAATTTGCCAATCAAGCCAAAGCGCAAAAAGAACAAGAAGCGCAATTTATTGAGTCCTTGATGCTGCTGCAAAATATAAACCTTAAGCTGAGTAATGCACCCTCACTAGATCAACTGCATAAACAAGCCGTGGAAAGCTTGCGCTCCCCCCTCGGGTTTGATCGATCTGCGCTATTTTTGATGAATCCCCTAACATCCACTTTTAATCCAACTTACGGTACCGATGAACAAGGCAACACCACAGATGAGCACACTCATGTTTATGATATGCATAAAATGTCGCCCATATTTATGCAAACTTGCTTACAGACTAGAGAGTATTTTGTGGTGCTAGAGGACGTACCTCTTTTCACCAACAGTTGCATCGTTGGCTACGGCTGGAATGCAATGCTGATCCTACGCGACGGTGAAACATTACTGGGCTGGATCGCACTGGATAACCTAATTAATAGCAAGCCAATAACACGACATGATAAAGAAATACTGCGTTCGTTTTCTCATATGTTCAGCCAAATTTTAGTACGAAAACGCGCCGAAGAAAGCCTAAAGATGCTCTATAACAGCGCCGAGCAATTATCACACGCTGATACATTATTAGATGTTTGCCGAGCGGCAGTGATACTGGCAAAAAAAGAATTGATGTTGGATCGCGTAGCTATTTTTCTTACCGACGATAACGGCCAAACAATGCGCGGAACCTATGGCTCAGATCTCGAAGGCAATCTCGTCGATGAAACGGGTTACCAGAATATATTGCCTAATAACAGGTTAATTCAACATGCTATCGCTCATGACGATATCTTTGTTATAGAAGAGCCTGCCACTCTGTACCATAACGGGGAGGTAGTTGGCACTGGTTGGAACGCCCTGTTACAACTGCGCAGCGATAACAAGGTGATAGGCTTTATCATTGCTGATAATTTAATTCATGGCCATGCGCTTAACTTACATACTCAACAGTTAATCCGGATCTTTGGTACCAATCTTTCTGAAATGATTGCCCGCAAACAAGCAGAAGAAAACTTAATTAAACTCAATAAAGATTTAGAAAAAAAAGTACAACAAAGAACCCAAGAGCTAGAGTTCGCGAATCAAAACCTAGCGCAAACCAACTTAAAACTAGAACAGTTAACCCAAACCGATGCGCTTACTGGCGTGGCAAACCGTCGCTCTCTTGATCAGCGCTTACAATTCGCTTGGAATCACGCCTGTCGCAACCAAATCCCTTTGATCGTAACCATGTTAGATGTCGATAATTTCAAAACATATAACGATAATTATGGCCATTTAAAAGGTGATGATGCACTCAAAGCAGTGGCTCAGGTGCTCGCCGAACACTTTCGCCGTGCTGATGACACCATCGCCCGCTACGGGGGTGAAGAGTTTGCCATCATTATGCTTGGGGTTGAGTTAGAAGAAGCGGCTACGAGAGTTAATCAAGTCATCTCCGCATTAGCTAACAAGGCCATTACTCATCATGCTTGCGCCCATGGCATCGTGACGATCTCAGCGGGTATGGCGCAATTGGATTACGCCCAACCACAAAGCCAAGCAAACTTAGTGAACCAAGCCGACGTAGCCCTTTATCAAGCAAAAAAAAATGGCAAAAACCAGCTCATTATTTACTCGCTCAATGCTGCCGCTAGCGCACTAAAAAATGAGTAAACCCAAAACGGCAAATGTGCTTCGCCGTTAGCCTATTTTAATTTCCGCACTACTGCAGCCTGCCATTGCCGGAGAGCGCCTATTTGTACGCAATATTTCATTTTCATGGATGAAAACAAAGTACAGGCATCCGAGATCAGCATTTCTCATTTTTTTAACCCCATTAAAGCATGATGCTGTTTAATCCAATTGTCATACCAATGCATTAAAACAACAAGCATATTAGGATAGGTGGGAAAACAATGGAAATGTCTCTGACAGAAGCAATCGCTAGAATGAATGAAATTCAAGGTTATAAACAAGTGTTGCTTTATCACCACCACCAGGTTCGTAGTTTTTCTATCAAGGATGAGGTCAGCCTTAGCGCACTGAAACAAGAGCTGCAAACATTGCGCGCTTTTGAGTTGTTTATTTCTCATCGTGAAGGGGATGAAATAATAGTAAGTGGGGTAAAATTTGCTCAAAACCAATTCGCCGATGTGGCCCCAGTTGAACTGGCGAATAAGCTAAATCACGCTGGCTTATTCACGAAAGATATGAGCTATCGCCGTCTTGTCACGAGCCATTAACGCGTTAACGCCATTGGTTAATTTCGACGCATCCCTGTTTAGACAATTGATAGATTCCTTTCGATACGCGCTCAAACCAACCATACAAATTATTCGCCAACATCGCCCCAGCCTTTGGCTCATCGACGCCCTCTGCAACTTGCGCCGCCTTGGTTGCACCATGGCTTTCTAAGTAAAGCGCCAGCCTTATCATACGCTGTCGGTACACCGTCATTTTTTTACTGCTATTGTTAGCTCCCCCCTGCTCTGGGTCACCTTGACGTTGATGAAACTCATTTAAAGCCATCTTAACTTTGCCATGATTTTTACGCGGCTGATAGTCACCCGGCGAAACCATGGTTTCAACATAGGTTTGCTCGCCAACAAACGCTACCACAATTAAACCGAGGCCCAAGCGTCGCAGTAATTTAACTATACTCTTTTGCTGCTTTTTAATCGGAGCACAATCCGCAGGCACCGCAATATAAACATAATCCGTTAACGCCAAACGCTCAACGGCCTGTAGCACTAAGGTCAAATTAAGCGTGGTTTTAAGCTCAACCACCAGCATTTGCTCTGCACGCACAGCCATCACGTCACACTGCTTTATTTCACCTTTCACCAAAAAACCTTGTTGCTCTAGCATATTTTTAATTGGTGGGTATAAATCGGTTTCTAATCGTTTTATTGTCATAACTCGCACAGTAAAGTAATGTTTTAATTCAACAGCAGTGGTATCTTACCGCGAAAGGAAAATTACTGTTATGGATTCAGTCACGCAAATTGCGCTAGGCGCGTCAGTCGCCGCCGCAATAGGGTTTAAACCCTTTGGCAAAAAAGTATTACTAACAGGTGCTCTATTGGGTACGCTGCCCGATATGGACGTGTTAGTTAACTACGGTGATGATATTGCAAATTACACCAGTCACCGCGGTTTTAGCCATTCATTATTTGTTCTTACCGCCCTTGCCGGCGTGCTATTTTTGCTGGCTAGGCAATATTGGCAAAGTGTGAGAGAGCATCCATGGACTGGATTTTTGGTTATTTGGCTCGCGTTAATCACCCACCCACTACTCGACTCGTTTACCACCTATGGCACGCAAATTTGGTGGCCACTGACTTCTCCGCCAGTTTCTTGGTCCAGCGTGTTTATTATCGACCCGCTTTACACCCTGCCACTACTGGTGGCTATTATTGGCTTAGCCAAAAGCAAACACGCTTCACGCTGGCAAAAAATTAACACTTGGGCATTAACATTCAGCTGTTTATATCTCGCGGCCGGACAATTTTCAAAGTGGCAAGTGCAGCAACAACTGAGTGCCGATGAAGCCGCCAGTCAGCAAATTTTTGTGGCGCCTACGCCGTTTAATATTTTTGCTTGGCGCATCTTGCGTTACCAACAAGACAGTTACGCCGAAGGCTTTACTTATGTGTTTAACTCGCGGCCAATAAAGTGGCAGCACTACAGCACCGGTCGACAATATCTCAACCATTATCAATCTGACGATCTTGACCGATTAGAATGGTTTAGCCAAGGCTTACTGCTGTTTTCGCCACTCAATGAACAGCTGCAAGTGACCGACCTACGTTTAGGTATGGGCGGCTATTACCCATTTAGTTTTGCCATCGCGCAGAATGAGCCTAATAGTAATCTCTGGCAAACCATGGTGCCAACGCAACTGCCTTCCCCTACCGTTGATTTTTCAGCCTTGGTTGAACGTTATAGAAACATTGCCAAAGCCGAACCCGCTAGCGATGCAGAGTAATTGCCTGCAGTATCGTTAATTCGCGCCTCACGCTATGGCTTTTAGTGTTGCCGACATAAGGCGTGAGGTTATGTTAGTTGCGACATTAACTATGATTCGAAATAATGATCCTTGGTCAAGGCCGCTGAAAGAGGCAGTTCTGTGGTGTATTTGAGTTGCTCCATAGCAAAACTAGACGTGACCTCCGTTAACCCGGACACTCTGTTAACGAGTTTTTTGTAAAAGGCATCAAAGCTGCGCATGTCTTTCACTACCACTTTGAGCATGTAATCGTATTCTCCCGCCATCCGATAGCATTCCATCACTTCATCCAAATCCTTTACGTGAGATAGAAACGCCTCAGACCAAGTCGCGCTGTGCTGCTGCGTTTTAACTTGCACTACCGCGGTTAGATCTAAGTTGAGTTGTTGTGGATCCAGTAAAGCAACTTTATGACGAATAACACCTTCATCTTGTAGCCTTTTAATTCGCTTCCAGCAGGGGGTAGTGGTTAAGTTAACTTGCTCAGCGATATCACTGACCGACAAACTGACATCGCGTTGTAATAGTTCCAGTATCTTTATATCGACCTTATCCAGCATAAATTTCCAATTTAAAACAAATAGAAGAATTATTTTCTAAATTGTAGGTATTTTAGGGATTTATTGGCACATTTTTTCTCCCCGTTATTCTCTATCATTAAGCCATTATTTATTCAGGGCGTTCACCATGCCGCAGCAACCGACTTGGCTCCAACAAGCAATACAAACAATAGAAGCTGACGTGCAACGCTCAGCCGATACCCATTTAATCAAGCTCGACATGCCGCAATTTTCAGGCATTGATATATACCTTAAAGATGAAAGTACTCATCCAACGGGCAGCTTAAAGCACAGATTAGCACGATCGTTATTTTTGTACGGCCTATGCAATGGCTGGATCAAGCAAGACACGCCTATTATCGAAGCCTCAAGCGGCAGTACGGCCATTTCAGAGGCTTATTTTGCCCGCTTACTGGGCTTACCTTTTATTGCGGTAATGGCGAAAAATACCGCGAAAAAGAAAATCGAAGAAATTGAGTTTTATGGCGGCCGGGCCCACTTAGTCGATTCCACAGAGCAGATCTACAGCACCGCTCAGCAATTAGCTGATGAGCTTAATGGTCATTATATGGATCAGTTCACTTATGCCGAGCGCGCCACTGATTGGCGCGGTAACAACAATATTGCCGATTCTATTTTTAATCAAATGCAACGAGAGCCATACCCAGAGCCAAGCCACATTGTAATGAGTGCAGGAACTGGCGGAACCAGCGCAACGATAGGCCGTTACATTCGCTATCAGCAACTTTCCACCCAGCTGACAGTAGTAGATCCTGAAAATTCCGTGTTTCATGCTTATTACCAAACCGGCAATAACGATCTATCCAGCAACCAAAGCAGTCGCATTGAAGGTATTGGAAGACCCAGGGTTGAGCCGTCGTTTATTCCCAGCGTGATCGACAATATGATGACCGTACCCGATGCAGCGTCTGTTGCTTGTATGCTCTGGCTACACCAAAAATTGAATCGCAAGGTTGGCCCCAGTACAGGCACTAACTTATTTGGCGTACTCAAATTGGCGCAACAAATGCAAACTCAGCAACAAACGGGCTCAATTGTGACGCTAATATGTGACTCAGGTGAGCGCTATTTAGACTGCTACTACGACCAAGTATGGGTTGAACAGCATATTGGCTCACTGCAGCAGCACCAAACTTGGTTAGCCCAATGGAGTTAACATTGCTACTAGTTTAACCTCAGTTTTGCCTAAGCCTATTACAAATGGATAATGTATATTTTTACTGAAAATTTCGTTTTCAGGGATGAAAACGCAAAGCGTATTGGGACATATTCACCGCGTTTTGCAGGGGAAAGATACTATTTTGCTTATCCAAATTCGGGTTAGTTTAAATAAGCCGAATTTTGGATAAGCAAAACTGAGGTTTAGCAAATAACCCCAGTTCTGCTTGAGCCTGTTGCTTGCCCATAGAAGACGCTTGAATGATAACTTTAAAAGGTTATAAATCAATACAATGACTCATTTAAGCTTTATAAACCGCCTTATAACTGTCGGTTAATAAACCTGAATAAAGATTCTCTAATACTTGGCGCTTCGCTTCTTGCGATAGCGACTCCGATAATGGCGACAGCCGGTTTGCTTGAATGTGCGCCAAACCTTGGATCATCGACCAAGCAGAGAGGGACAAAACAGGTTCATATTTTGCGACAAACACGCCTTTTTCAATGCCTTCTTTAATCGTTTGCTGTAACAAAGCAAAGTTAGCATGAGCAATTTCCGCAAAGTTTTGATCTAACCATTTGTCTTTGTCTTCATAACTAAACATATAGTTAAATAAGCCGGGATGGCTTTCAGCAAAGTCCAAGTACATCATCCCCATGTCGATCAAACGTTCGGCAGGGGTTAATTGATGATCGGCACTGGAAATAAAGCGCGCCAATAAACGATTGGCTTGTTTGGCTAATTCAAAATTTAAGCCAGCGTCGTCAACAAAGGTGTCAACTACACTCGCGTAACTATGTTCGGTATGTGCCACCACTGATTCAACATCAGTTAGTTTTAAATGGCCAGCGTCTAGCGCAGCGATCACGTCAGAAATAATGGTTACTTTTAACACTTCACTCACGGGTTATCCTCCTTGATAACTAATAAAGTCAGTAACCAGTCTATAGCTATTTGCCTATTTTGTATTTGATAAAGCAAGAGTTTAACGAAAAAACTTTATCAAATAATTAGATAAACACCCGCTTATGATTATTCGCTGGCTAATGAATAACGGAACGCTCTTTTTTTATATTCTTCTAATTTTGCCGGGTGAATACGCTTATCGACAAGCTTAAAATCACCCGAAAAAACTTGTGGAATGAGCTTCGCCTGACCTTGAAGATCTAACTTAATAGCTTCTGCCATCGCGACCCCATTATCATCATTCATTCGCATCACCGTCACATCTAACTCACCGGATAAGATAGCGTCTAACTCCTTTTCGCCACCACCCCAACCATTAACTGCTATTTTATGTGTTAATTGTTCTTCTCTAGCAAGAGCAGAGGTTATGCCAAATGCTACATCCGTTGAACAAGCATAAATAAAGTCAACCTGCTGATGTTCCTTTAACATATCGCGGGTAGCCATCGCTGCGCTGTGCTTGGAAGCATCGGAATAATGAGAATCAACCAATTGAGCACCAGTAGCTTGTTGCATGCGAATAAAACTGTCGCCACGCATTTCACTCACATATCCAGGACTTCGATAAACTAAGCCATATCTTGCCTTAGGGTAGTGTTGGGTAAAGTAGCTATGCAGAAGCTTAGTGCCTTCTACGTGATCAAAGCCGACGTACATAAAGGGAGGGTTGGCTTGCCATGCTTTATAAGGCGTTGTGATATTTTGCAAAATAAGTTTCATCTTATGCTGCTCAAGCACATGGGCGATCAAATTTGCATGTTCGGATACATCTAAGGTAAAAATGAAGTAATCAGGCTGGTAGCGTTCTGCTTTTTCAATTAAGCGCTGTTGCTGCTCAACGGCAACAGTTGGCCGAGTGTAATGATTGTAGATTTGATAGCGAATATTAAGCTCATCTAAACGCGCGGTAAGAGAAGCAATGCTACGGCGCCAATAGTCAGACACTTGATGCCCGGGATACACCACGAAAATACGAATCTCTTCATCTTGCTCTACAGATAAGGGCTGACTTTGCCCTTGCACTAATTTTTCAAAATCGGAACTAAGCTTGATTTGTTCAGGAAAGGTTTGGTAAAACTCATCAAGGGACCAATATTCAGATGAAGAATTGCTTTGGGCGAAACCAGTTGAAGCAATTAAAAACAACCCCGCAAGCAGCGAAAAATTGAGCTTCATTGGTAAACTATCCTTATCTCATCGAACCACATACAAGCGCGTTGAGTATAAGATAAAACGACAATAATTGCTTACCTATGACCACACCTTTTCGCTGAACCGTCAATACACAAAATAGGCCGTCGCTAACGGCGACAGCCTACTGGACTCAACTTACCTCTAGTGGTTAAAAATCATTCAAGGTAAACACGTTTTGTCGCTACTTTGCCATTAAAACCACTGAGCCAGCATGGGGTTTCACATTGACCAAGTACTGAGTAGCAGAAACTACGGTCACTTTAGGCTGCTCTTGAGCTGCGTTTAGGTAACTAGCAGACAAGCCTGATACATCTTGATCGGTGTTTACTACTAATGTCAGCTCGGTCTCATCAGCAAGATACTTTTGACATTGTGCATCTGACAAATCAAAACTAACCACTAGGTTACCATTGTACTGAGCGTCTGTTTGAGTAGCACAACTACGACGCGACATACCATAACGGATAATATCACTCGCACCAGCAACCCAAAGCTTACCTTTATCCACCAACGCTTTAACGTAATCTAAGTGGCCTTGATAACGGGTTAACGGCACCATTTCCCATGATGTATCTTCTACACCGTGGAATGTACGTAGCGCCCAACCCCCTTTGGCAACTGCGTCATCAACGTAGGCACGTAAAATATCATCACTGCCTTCATACACCGACCAAATACCAGAGTTGGTGAACAGATCGTTTTTAATAAAATATGGGTCAAAGGTGTTCGCGTCATTCACGCCCCGAGCTTGCCAATAATTCACCGAACGCATGCCGATTAAGTTTGGCTCCGCTTTTAATGCGGCAATAGAGCCTTGCGTGGCTTGATCTTCAGGGAAGGCGTAAAACTCGATAGCGGCAGGTGCGTGTTGTTCAATTTTTTGCTGAGCTTGGCTGATTTCGACCGCATCAGACCATGTGTCGCCAACTGGGCTCACATGCATCCAAGAATGGTTAAATATTTCATGACCAGCAGCGGCAAACTTCTCTACAGCTTGCCAATGATAGTCGGCACAATTTCCCGCGATGACACCCACAGAGCCCTGCAAGCCACGCGCTTCTAGCTCAGGAATACCGTTATGAATGATACCATCCGTAATATAGGCACAAAGATCATCATGTTGAATGGTATAAGCAGCTTGAGCATTGTCTTTCCAAGTGGCCACTTGCGCTGACAGAGCAGCCCCTTGCTCTGTTACAAACGCCCACACTTTCGCTGGCGGTTGCTCATTTTTAGTCCACCACTGTGCTTGGTAAATCTTTTTACCAACTAAAATAAAGCTACCTGCCGGATAAGCGATTTCCGCTTGCCACGCAAGCAGCTCTGGCTCTTCGGCAATCACTTTGTGTGTCGCACTGTTAGTGCAACCATCGTCATTACAGAGAGATACTTGAAGTTGGTTTTCACCCGGTAAAAATTGCGTCTGACATGATGCAGACTGCTTACTGTTGCCGTTTACCACCAGCTCGCCAAAGCAAATTTCCTCGCCATTGTTAAGCAAGCGCCATTGCTGAGCATTTTCGCCCCACCACATATTCCAACTCACGGTATGTGTCTCATACACGCTTGTTTTAGTAGGTAATACATCGAGTTGTGCTGGGTTTGGCGCAGCCACTGCTGTGCCACATAAAATCGTCATTAGTCCTGCAAGATAAGTTAATTTAGCCATAGTTCCTCCGTGTGAATGGCGTTAAAGCCCTTTCATCATGCAGTAAAAACACAAGCAAACTAGGCGGTTACGCCCTTGGCTTCACCAATGACCAAAAAGAAACAACAAAAAAATTAATAATCAAACACTTACATACGATCAAACATAGCTTTTATTACACCAAATACGCAGTTGCTAGATTATCGGTTTAAAACATCCCAGCGTACTATTTACTAGAGCAGCTTTATCTGCAAAATATAATTAAAACATTCACCAAAAACACTCAAAAAACAAAATTTAAACAGCTGTAACAACGACTTAATATCAAGCAAGTTAGTCTGTAAACATCACCAAATCACGCACTTTGACTCCACCACTGAGGGAACAACTCTTGGATCCATTGCAAATAACTCTTAGAAACGGGCACCACGTCGCCACAGTCTAAACGTAATTGCCATTTGCCTTTTTGCAGCTTTTCTAAGCAGACAACTCGATTAGGATTAACCAACCAAGAACGATGTACTTGTAGCAAGGTTTGATTGTCAAAATACAATTTAATGCCCGTCAATCTTAATAAAATATAACTCGGCTCGGCTTGGCCATCTAAATACAGACCACTGTAGCCGCGCTCAGCCTTGATATACCTTAATTTATCTTTGCTCTGCGCAATCGCGTGTAACTCACCCAACAATTGCGGCTGGCGGCATAGCTGCATTAAATACTGTCGACACTGACCTAATTGATCCGTTAATTGGCGATAGTGCCCCTCATGATTATGCTCAGGGCTCACTTGCAGTTGCAGCACACAAGCATCCAAGTCATCTAGCAGTAACTGAATAGACTGACTATCTTCACCATGCTGCGGATCATCGCTGGCCGCAAGTTGCCGATCGCCCTGATATACACTGGCCGACTTCACCCCCGGTTGGCGGGAAAACCAACTGACTAACTCTTGGTGCAAAGCTTCAACACTGCGACTCTGTTGCCACACCGGTAAAATATCGCGAGCGGGCTCGGTATTCGATTCGATAGCGAGCGCTTGCTGTTGCCACGACTGCAGTTTTTGCACCATTTGCTGCATTGGCTCAGGAACATCTTGATGGTTATGTGCCCCCTGTTCGATTAAAGACACTAAATCAGGCAAGCTGATCGGCGCTTCTTGTTTAGCTGGCTTAAATTTGCGATAAGCCATCAACAGAGAAAGTAAGATGGCAAGGCTAATGAAGCCAGCAATTAACCATTGTCGGCTATCGATCCAAATACTTTGCCAAGGTGCATCAAACTGATGGATCTGCAGTAACACGCTGCCCGAGCCAGACGCATCGCCAGGCAAAGTCCAAAGAGCAGTACCAGCCAATCTTTGTTGTTGGGCAAAGTTCAATTTCGCGTCGATCCCTTGCGGGCTATCATAAGATAGCCAAATCTGTTGTTCTGGATGATACAGCCAAGCCGTTTTTGATTTGCTATCAAAGCCTTGCTGCCATGACGGGTCCTTAGTAAAACGCTGAATATCTTGCTGAGAAAAGACACCACTGGCTCCCGTCTGTTCATTATCCCAAGAGCCTAGTGGCACACCTTTGGTTGGCTGACCCACTCCCGGCGAGCTCACCCCTTGCCAACTGGTACCTTGACTCGCGATCATCAAAACTAACTTGTCACTTTGGCCACCCAAGGCATTAAAACGTGTGATCGCGGCGCCAACGCTCAACTCTCCGGCTGGCGCGTTTAATGGCACATAATGACCGGTTTTATCATTCCAGCTACCATGAAAATCAATACTTAATAAGCTAATAAAGTCGACATACAACTGCATTTCAGGCAACGGCCAATGCTCCATCATCTGATCATCAGCACTCAAGGTGACACTCAAGCCATATTCTTGCCCGGTTTCCTTTGTGAGTGCTAGCAGCGCGGCACGCGTTGCCTTGATTAACGTAAAATATTGTTCGCGTTGCTGCCAATTAGCTGGCTGACCACGATGCTTCATCACCGGCGAGCGCCAATCTAACTCAATACCATTAAAGCCGTGCTCACGCACAAAGTTAGCCGCACTGCGAGCAAAGGTGTCAGGATCACGCGCAGCATTGGCAAAATACTTGGAATAACTCCACCCACCAATGGCGATGAAGGTTTTGATATGAGGATAAGCTTTTTGCATTTGCCGCAACTGGTTATAACTTCCGCGCTTGCCACCTAACGGTGAATCATTTTCATAGATACGATCAACATCGGCGTATTTATCCCCTAATGCCACTTCACCTTGCTCGGTGATGTTAGCGTAGGCATAAATCACATGCGTTAAGCGTTCGGCAGGAATATCAGTAACATGATAAGACTGACTATAGGTAGCCCAAAATGGAAAATAACCGGCTCGGATCGACTCAGCAAAGGCTGAATGAGACCCAAACAAAAACAGCCAAACTAGGCTGGTAACAAACAATTTCATAGCTGCAATCCTTTGCTGCAATAAAAACATAATGACGAGGTAAGCTTCCCTTATCCACATCATACCGAGCCAACACGCTAACTCGGCCAAAATCAGGATCGACAATATACCCTGAACCGAGCAACAAAAGGACAGCAAAGCTCACAAAGTCCTAGCGAGCCAGCATTAGTCAAAAATTATTAGCACAAAACTTAACGAGTGATGTGATTTCGAGCGATTACCTCAAAAATATATTTCCACGGGCTACATAGAACAAAATAGCGATAAAAAAGCGCTTTATCGGCGTAAATATTTATTGCTAAAAAGAACGGAAATGTACTAATTTTGCTTACAGATAACGAGGCCCCTAGATCAACACGTTAGGTAAAGATCTAGGCCATATATTTTTGCTTATTTTCATTTTTTACCGGGATTTAAAACATGATTGAACAATTTTTGGGTGATTGGCAGTTACTACCCGAACGTGCCGACATTGAGTTTGGCAGCCCCCCTGTTAGCGGGCACTGTTTAATAAGTGAAGAAGACGATACATTGGTTATTTCATTTTTTAGTAAAAATGAACGGGACGTAGAAAAAAAGCACCATTATGAACAGGTACCCGATGGTAAATTCCGCCCGTATACTGGCAAAGGCTCAGGTGATGAAGATTGTTTGGAGCTTAAAAAGCCTAATTTATTAGAAGCAATTATCCTAAAAGATTCCGAAGTATTTTTTAGTAAAACCTTAGAGATCAAACCCGATGGCTGCCTAAAACTCATCATGACCAGTGCTCTACCAAGCCACGAACTCGTATCAAATACTTACTACTTTGAAAAGTAGACGCCTCTATACCCAAGTTACTTCAAGATGCTTGGGTATATAATATCGGTGAGGCTTGCGCAAAGCAGGCCCTATTAGCCTGTAACACGCTATACACCATCAATCACCCATTAACGCCATAAGCCACTTCCAGAAACCCTAAGCGATTGCTAAAATTGCAACTTTTTTGGAGGCATTTAGTAATGAACAAAAGTTTAGTGACCAATCTACTGGCTTTAATCGCCCTTGCTGCGGGTTACTGGCTAGACCAATCGATGCTATTATTTGCCGGTTTATTTGCTTTCTCGGGCGCCATCACCAACTGGCTTGCTATACACATGCTATTTGAAAAAGTACCGGGTTTGTATGGCTCAGGCGTGATCCCCGCTCGCTTTGAAGATTTTAAGTTAGGCATTAAAAGCCTAATGATGGAACAATTTTTTACCACAGAAAACATCGACCGATTTCTCAGCCAAGAAATGAACAGCGCAGCGTCTATTGATCTAAAGCCAGTGATTGAAGAAATCGATCTAGAACCAAGCTTCGATGGCCTAGTCGAAGTGATTTTAAACTCACAATTTGGCGGTATGTTAACCATGATGGGCGGACAAGAAACGTTAGCGCCTTTGAAGCAGCCGTTTATTGAGAAAATGAAGCAGTCAATGCTGGACATCAGCCAGCAAGACGAATTTAAGCAGAACTTAAAAGCCCAGCTTGAACAGCCCGATATGCTCAACGATATTCGCGCCAATGTCGACAGTATTATCGACCAACGCTTGAGCGAACTAACGCCGCAATTAGTTAAAGAGATTATTCAGAAAATGATCCGTGAACATTTGGGCTGGTTAGTCGTCTGGGGCGGCGTATTCGGCGGGGTAATTGGGGTGTTGTCTGCGCTTGTCGGTGTAAGTTAAGCTCGCACTCGCTAATGACTATTAAATAGAATATGGGCCATTATTTTGCATAAGTGAATAACGGCCCACCGCCTAAATCGCGGCTCTGATTAGCTTAACAGTGACTCAATACCATATTCAGGCCCATAATTTTCAATCACAAAATCAATGTCTTTATCACCACGACCCGATAGGTTCACCAAAATAGAGCCTTTCTCTCCTTGCTGCGCCAGCTTAATGGCGTGCGCAATGGCATGAGACGATTCAATAGCGGGAATAATGCCTTCCATACGCGACAGTTCAAAAAAAGCATCAATGGCCTCTTTATCATTGATGTGCGTGTAATTAGCACGGCCAGACTCTTTTAAGAATGCATGTTGTGGCCCCACTGACGGGTAATCCAAGCCACTTGCAACCGAGTAAACCTGTTGCGGCTCGCCTTCACTGTCTTTAAGCATATAAGACTTAAAGCCATGCATAATGCCCGGCTCACCCAAGGTTAGCGTAGCAGCATGCTCACCCGGGTCTAGGCTACGACCCGATGGCTCAACGCCATATAAAGTAACGTCTTTATCTTCCAAAAATGCACTAAACAAGCCCATCGCATTAGAGCCACCGCCGACACACGCGACTAAATTGTCAGGCAATTTACCTGTCATTTGTTGAAATTGCTCACGCGCTTCATTACCAATAATTGATTGGAAGTCACGCACCATCGCAGGGAATGGGTGCGGACCCACGACTGAGCCAATGGCATAAATTTGTGTGATCGGGTCTTTCATATAAGCTTCAAACGCCGCATCAACCGCTTCTTTTAAGGTTTTTCTGCCATGAGTCGCAGGGATCACCCGTGCCCCGAGAATGCGCATGCGCACTACGTTTGGGTGCTCTTTTTTAATATCTACTTCACCCATGTAAATATCACACTCAAGCCCAACTAACGCCGCTGCCGTTGCTAGGGCCACACCATGTTGACCTGCCCCCGTCTCCGCAATCAGCTTCTTTTTGCCCATTTTTTTCGCCAGCAGCGCTTCACCTAAACAATGGTTAATTTTATGGGCGCCAGTGTGGTTAAGGTCCTCACGCTTTAAATAAATATCGGTGCCGTATTTTTCTGATAAATTTTGTGCATGAAAAATAGGACTAGGTCGGCCAACAAAATGTTTATATAGCCGGGCAAGCTCGGCGCGATATTCAGGATCATTTTTACACTCATCGTAAGCCACGCTGATTTGATCCATGATTTTTTGTAGCTCTTCAGGAATAAAGCTGCCGCCAAATTCACCAAAATAGCCCTGTGCGTTAGGCTCTGGATGTTGAAAGGTATTTTCCATTTTCGTCATATCCTTATTTTGAAAAGAGATGCCTTTTTATAACGACAAAACCACAATAAAAGTATGACTACTTTGAAAATCTGTTAGCTCGGGCATATTTTCATGGGACGAAATGATGGAGTTAGCAATAAAACGAGCCTCGCTTATGGGGCCTCATATAACCAATCAACTTGAGAAACATGTTTCAAGCATCTCCAGGTTGATGGCATAGATGGATTAAATAAGCTCTGAAACCCGTTTGCGTAACTCAGGTACTAACTCAGACTCAAACCAAGAGTTACGCCTTAACCAAATATTGTTTCTTGGGCTAGGATGAGGCAAGGGGACAATACTGGGCCAACATTGCTGCCACGCGCGCACCTGATCAGTCACCGATAATCGAGCGCCTCCTAAGTGATAATCCTGAGCATACTTGCCAATAACAAGCGTTAACTCGACCTGCTGCAGTTGCGCGAGTAACCTTTCCCGCCACAGTTTTGCACATTCCGGTCTTGGTGGAAGATCGCCACCCTTACCCGTGCCAGGAAAGCAAAAACCCATAGGTAAAATGGCAACTAACTTAGGGTTATAGAATTTTTCACGATCTATACCTAACCATTCTCGCAATCGCTCACCACTCGCATCATTAAACGGAATGCCTGATTCATGCACCTTACGTCCCGGTGCTTGGCCAGCAATTAAAATTTTGGCATCAGGATGGATTTGCACCACAGGACGCGGCTCATGAGGTAAATGCGCTAGGCAATGGCGGCAACTACGTACATCCTTTAATAAGGTTGAAAATGACACTATTGGCCACGCACCGTAATATTAGCGTCACTAATCACGACGGTGATATCCGATCCTAAGGTATAAGAAGGCACGATAGCGGTGCTGATTTTACCACTGGCATAATTCGCTTTAAATTTTATCGCCCCTTGCTCCTTAACCTCAAATGGCACTTCTTGGCGCGGCGTTAGCGACCCCAAGCTTTTAATCTGACCATCCCAACTCGCGGTAACATTAATGGCTTCACTGCTGCTATTTTTGATATAAAAAGTGGTTTTCGCCAACTGTAAGTTAACCGCATAAACCACAATCGCAACGAACATAAGGAAAAACGCCAGCGCTCGTTTCGACAATTTTTTGTTTACAGGCATCACCACACCTTAGTAAATATTAAAGAATGAGGCTGGTATTATGGCTCATAATAGTCTCATCAGAAACAGTGGACCCTGCTTGTTTACGCAATGAAACGACTCCCTACACGCGCTTTTTTTAGCCCACATCAATCAGCCCCCGCGCCCTCCCTTTAGCTAGCAGAGATCAGATTAACAAACACCTTGCCAACTGTATCGAGATCACGACCTTCACAGTGCTGATTTTCAGGCTTAATTCGCTGTTGGGTGAAAGGCATTACGGCGTTCAATACGGCTGCTAATAGATAAAAAGCCCAAGCGCTCCGCAACATAGTCCAACGGCAAAAATACCGAACGCACGAACTAAGCGCATTACCATTGAACTGCTGTGTAACCACAGCCCGTTAATCGGAGATATTCTGCGAGGGCGAGCTTATCCGCATCAGTATCCAACTCATATTTGGCATCGGCAAACGATCGCCAATACACCGCATCCGCTTCAAATGCGGCAATGTCACCCAACCAAGATAACACGGCATAATAATGAATGAGTTGAAGTTCAGTGCTGGGATGGTATAGCGAGCAAATATGCACAAACTGCTGCGCCTGCACACCTAGCTCTTCTTTTATTTCTCGCAATAACCCTTGCTCAGGTGACTCGCCAGCCTCTAAATGGCCGCCGGGGATCGCCACTAAATTTGGATCGCAAGCCTTGTGCTCAGAGCGTTTTTCCAGTAACACTTGGCCATCTTTGATTAACAAAAAAGACGCACATGGATGGGTTTTCATGTTTTTTCACTCCGTTCGATTAAGCCAGTTTGCAGCCGCGAGTTAAATTCGCCATTTGATCATGATATTCAATCGCTGGCTCACGGGAAAAATCGCGACCAATCGCCTTAACTAATCTCACCACGGAAAACTGCTGCGCCGCATACTCGTAATCTTTCGCCCAATCTTCATAAACTTGGGTTTCACAATCGAGCGGCGTTTTGAGTTTAATGGTTTTAATCCGCATCCGATAAGGCTTAGGCGTTAAGCGCGCTCGATAACACTTTTGCTTATTGGATAGCTGCACATACAGCCAATCCACATGCAGCTTATGCAACAAGTTAGTATGAGCACGTTCGGCGGGGTCTAAATACGTTCGACAGATGACGCGAATACCTTTTGCGGTTTCATAAATCCGAAAGTCGCCGCCAAGCTGCGGATAACGCGTTAGGTTTTCTTCAAACTTAAACACAATGCGTTCTTTTAGGCTTAACTTACGCAAGGGCTTGAAAATATCGAGCCAACCTTTACGGTAATGATCCAAATCCAAAATGGTGTATTGCGTGGTGTTCCAAATTTTTGCGCCATAGCGACAGACCGTCACTATATTCTTATCATCAATAATCTGCGCCACATGCTCTTTAATCACAGCATCGTATTCATTTAATGGCTTCGGCTGCTGCTCGGCAATGCGCTGTTCAATCACCTTAGCTCGTAGCGCGCCTTCCTCGGCAGCCACCGCTTTTGAAACATTTGAGCCAACCAGTAATTGAATGGTTTCGACTTGGTTGCCAACCCTTATATCGAACGGTTCTTTGACCCAAAATTTAAAATATTTCATGCCGTTAAAATTATGAATAAATGAGTAACAGCCATTCTATCGACTATTTTTCTAGGGTCGAGAATAACTTAAATCAAGATTCTCAGACCATAAATCCTGTTCGATATAATCAAGTTGCTTGTTCAGAAACATCTGACTGTTTCGCCGTTCTTATTTTCATCTTTAGCCAACTAAATCAACGGTGGTTTTAGCCACCTCTTCGGGGGTTAAATTGGACGTTTTAAATAAACAAAGTGACTTTATTTTAATTACACTGGTTTTGCGCTATTGCCCATCATCCAAAATTTCAGGTTCAACTTCGTCTGAAGTGAAGCGAGCCCGCTTAAAATAGTTAATATAAAGTTTAAGCTAAGCTACTTTTAGTAAATACTTTCCTACCCTTAACCCAAGTAGATGAAATGGACAAAGGCGAGCCATCTAACTCATTAAGTAGAATAAAGTCAGCATCGAAACCTTGCTCTATTTTACCTTTTGTATCGCCTAAACTCGCTGCTTTGGCTGGATTTTCACTCACAAATTTCCATGCTTCATAGAGAGATAAACCATTGCTCGTCATCGCTGTAAATGGTGCGCAGAATAAACTTGGGTAGTGATAGTCACTACACAGAATATCAACTAAGCCATGCTCAATTACCTCTTTTACGCTGATCGCACCAACATGAGAGCCTCCTCTCACCAAATTAGGCGCCCCCATTAGAACCGCAGCTCCGCCTTTTTGGCATTCGCGAGCAGCTAATTCCGACATCGGAAACTCTGCTATAGAAACCCCTAATGCAATTGAGCGAGCAACCTCTTCTAGCGTTTCATCATCGTGAGATGCCAGCGAGACTCCCTGTTCAGCGGCAATGTCGGCTAAGGCTTTAGCTTGTTCCTCGCCCAGTTCTCGGTATTGCTGCAGCTGATGAAGAAATTGATTAATATCCTCTACCGACATTGAAACGCGCCTACGCATGCCCGCTAAGTAACGTTGTATTTTCCGCTCGTTATTTAAAGGCGGTAAGTGATCATTTAATGATAGTAAATGTATTCTTCCACTAAGAAGCCAATCCACTAATTCTTCATGCTTCTCAACATTCACTTTCTCGTGGCGAATATGAATGCGTGCTTGGCAACTAAACCGAGGCATTAACCTCTCGATCGCGAGTAGTAGCTCGCGCACAGTGTCACGACTTCTGGGGCCCGGCTCAAAGCCATCGGTAATACTGTAGTAAAAAGTAGTAATACCGCTTGCTACTAAGCTGGCGTCGTTAGCGGCTAATGCCAACTCTAAGGGGAAATGGGCTCCTGCACGTGGCGCGATATGTCGTTCGAAGGCATCACCGTGTAAGTCGATAATACCGGGGAGAATATACTGGCCTTGAACATCAATTCGCTGGGCATCAGGGTCACTAACCGCCTCGCCAATCGCACTAATTTTACCGCTTTTAATCAACAAAGATACGGGTTCACTCCAGCCTTGTTCACTTAATATTTTAACATTTTCAATAACTACATTGTTGTTATTCATTACTTTCTACTATCTCTTAATTTGTACACCGAGCCTGATCGAAGGTTTGCAAGACTAAGTTTTGCTTATTCCAAGGTGATTATTTGCTCTGGCCTAACAGCCGGTTGCGAGTTGAAGAAGAAAACTGTTCTACTGCAAAAACCAAAATGAAAATCATCAAGACAATCATTGCTGCTTGGTCATAGCGGAACATTTCCATCGAAACAGCTAACTCAGCACCTATTCCACCCGCGCCAACTAAACCTAAAACAACCGAAGAGCGCACCGCCTTTTCTAAGGAAAATAGACTAATGTTGATAAAGCTGGGCATCGCTCCAGGCATTAATACAACTGCAATTCTGTCCATAGGGCTAGCACCAATTGAAGCCAGAGCTTCTGAAGGCCCGGGGTCAACTTCCTCCATAGACTCTGCAAAAAAGCGCGCACAAAAACCTATTGTATCAACGATGATAGTTAAGGTTCCGGCGAATGGCCCTAACCCCACTGAGGCAACAAAAAATAGCGCCCAAGCTAAGTCTGGCACGGTTCTAAAAAAGCTAACCACCGAACGCGTAATATGACGGACTATCGGATGCGGTGAAGTATTGCGTGCAGATAAAATAGCAATGGGGATGCTAACCGCGATACCAATCACCGTTCCGACCAGCGCCATTTGAAACGTAACCAGTATGGCGTTGGCCATCGGCCAAACGCGATCGGTAGCTGGCGGTACCATTTCGCCAGCTATTGTGGCCATGTTTGGAAAACCTGATAGCAATTCAGATATTGATAGGCCTGCGTTAGCGGTAGACCACAAAAAAAACAGAACAAATAAGGCAAATAGAACGTGACTTATAATACTCGGTCGCTCAAATCGAAGCGGCGTTTCAAAGGTTGCTTTGGTCATATCGGCGTCTTTAGTAAACTCATTATTTAGCTTATCCATAAAATGCTCGCAAACTTTGTAGACTTTGCGTATGTGTCACGCTGTCTAAAGACAGCCTGCGCTCTTGCAACCCTAATACTCGATCGGCATATTTCAATGCATGCTCAATATTATGTGAGACAAAAAATAGCGTCAGGCCGTTATCTTTTACCAACCGCTCAAACAGCTCCATAATCTCTTGTCCTGACTGAGGGTCGAGACTTGCTGTTGGCTCATCTGCAAATAAAATGGTTGGTTGCTGCATTAAGGCTCGAGCAATGGCCACTCGTTGTGATTGCCCACCAGAGAGTTGGTCGCAGCGTTTAGTGGCTAGATGCGCCAAACCAACTTGCGCTAAACAATCCATGGCACGCTCTCGAACCTCTTGCCTTGCAAAGCCATGCAGCCAATTTCTTGGCCCTTGGCAATAGGCTAAATTACCGTGAATGACATTACTTAAGACAGACAAACGCGGCACTAAGCAGTGTTTTTGAAAGACAAAACCCACTTTATTTCTCACTTTACTTAAGCTTCGTCCTGACTTTTTATCAATCGCCTCGCCATCAAAAACAATTGATCCCGAATCAGGTTCAATTAGTCTTAAACAACAGCGCAACAAAGTACTTTTTCCCGCGCCATTTGAGCCTATGAGAGCAACAGATTGAGAGGCAAATATAGAAAAATTAACATCAGAAAAAATGGGTGTACTGTTGTTATCAAAGCTTTTTGAAAGCCCACTCACTTGAAGTAGGCTTGAAGCTGCCGAAACGCTAGCACTTGCTAGCGAACTCGGATCGGCATAATTGCTCATAGAGATTAATCTCCAATGAAGTCAGAGTATTCAGGGTAACCAGCAGTTGCGTACATTGAACGTACGTAATTGTAATCACTATCTTTGATGCCAGTAAGAAAGCGCATTCCAGCGTATTTTTGGTTATCTTTACCGGTTAAAATCGCAGCTACTAGCTCATCAGAGTGATTAACAAAAGCCTCTTTCATGGTTTTAACCATTTTGTCATTCACATGGCTGCCAGCCATTAGTACATCATTTGGAAGGTCAGGACCGCGAGCAACCACGCGAAACGCCCCCGGCTGTAAACCACCTTTTTCAATCTCTTTATTTCGCAATGAGATAAATTTCAAATGATTAATACCGATAGCGGCTACATCGCCTTTTTTAAGTGCTTCCCATAAAACAGGGACCTTGGTATTAATCACTTCCACGTCTTCTGATGGATTTAGACCTGCATCAGCTAAAGCCTGAATTGGGCCAAGATGTTTAGAAGTAGAACCAACAGAGCCCAAGCCGATTTTCGTTCCTTTCAAAGAAGCTGCATCAGTATAGGGGCTGTCTGCCATAGTGATGATTACAGCGAAGTAATCAGGGCGAGAAAAACCCGCAACGATTCTTGCCTTTGAACGCTTTTGCATTACAACGTATTCAGCAGGGCCAGTTAATACAAAGTCCACCTTATTAAAGCGTAATGCTTCAACTGCAGCGGTACGGTTAGTAACGGGCAAGAATTCAATGTCATAACCAGTTACTTTAGAAAGTGTTTCTTTAAACGCACCAAATTCACGCTGTAACTCTTCCAAGCCGACAAGATCTGTTACGGCAAGCTTAACTGTCTCTGCACTTACTTGAGGTACAAATAAAAGAACTAAAGCGACTGCCATACCTGCTTTCTTAATCCGATTTAACATTTTGATTCACCAAACTTTTGTTTTCGTTGAAGGAAGTAAAATAAGGATAGTGGCGGAGAAGTGTTATGGTTTAGTGATGGAAAAGTGATGGATACGTGACTAGGACATTGGATGTATAGATAGCTAACCTAAATTTGGCTTAATCCAGTCACAGCTAGATAAGGTATGCTTTAACGCTTAGTAGTTACGCAATAAACTAAATAAATGATCTCAAGAAGAAAATCAGCTCTTACGCTTTAACCATACAGAAAAGTGCACATAAGCAGGTAAGGCTAACGCCCAAAGCACAGCGATAATTAACGCAGAACTTAACGCCCCCAAAGGCAACTCTACTGCCCCTAAACGATAACCACCGAGATAACTTAAAGGGCCTGAGATACTGCCCATTAATGCCACTAACAATAGCGGCAAACGGCGCAGCCAAGCCAAGCTATGATTGAGCGCTACCGCAAAATGAAACCACAAAAAAGCCAGCCACACCGGTAATATTGCCTGATCGGCAAACACAAACACACCGCTCAGAGACAGCGCCGAATCTACCAGCATGCCCACAAAACTCACCCCAATTAATAAAGGCAAATCTTGGCGTCGCGTTGGGCTAAGATAAAAATGCAACAACAGTAATGCACTGACGTAAGGCCAAGCATCTTGCTGTAATAAAATCGCGGCAAACCAAACTAACTGAAACATCAAAGCATTAAGCCAAATAAAATGCTTGGCTAGCCAGCTAGATTCAGCCGCCCAAGACGGCTGTTCGAGATTAATTTTCAACATAGATTTCAACGGTGATAAGTCACGTAGTCAGGACTGCGAAAATCTGGTTTAGCAGCCACCAAATGCACGGTACTAATGCTGCGCTCTAAAAAGCCCCCTTCGCAATAACAAAGGTAAAACTTCCACAATCGGATAAAGTCTTCGCCGTAACCTTGTTGGCGAATGTCAGCCAATGAATGCTCGAAGCGATGCAACCAGTCCTTTAACGTTCGCGCATAGTCCAGACCGATATCATGCAGCTGCATCATTACCATGTCAGTTTTATCCGCAATATGATGACTCATCACGCTCACCGAGGGTAAACAACCACCAGGGAAAATATAGCGTTGAATAAAATCAACACCAGTGCGATAACTGTCATAACGCTGATCGGCAATGGTAATGGCTTGAATTAACATTTTACCCGACGGCTTAAGGCGGTCACTGCAGGTGCGGAAAAAGGTTTCTAAATATTCATGACCAACCGCTTCTATCATCTCGATTGACACTAGCTTGTCGTATTGGCCTTCCAGCTTGCGATAATCTTGTTTCAGCAAAGTAATTTGGTCTTGTAGCCCCAGCTCCGCCACCCGCGCACAAGCGTAATCATATTGCGCATCAGAAATGGTGGTAGTAGTGACTTTAACGCCATAATGCTGCGCGGCATAAATGGCTAAACCGCCCCAGCCAGTGCCAATTTCTAATAAGGTCTCGCCGGGTTTTAACTCCAAACGTTCACATATCAGGTGTAATTTATGTAATTGCGCTGCTTCTAAATCTGCTTCTTTACTCGGATAAATCGCACTGGAGTACAGCATTTCTTTATCTAAAAAAGTGCGGTACATATCGTTGCCCAAATCATAGTGGGCTAAGATATTTTTGCGCGAGCCGTGTTCAGAATTACGATTCGACTTGTGCACTTTTAAATGACGCAAACTCGATAGCCAAGCAAAGCGTTTTTCAAGCTTATCCAGTACCGTTAAGTTTCGCCCTAACACTTGGATCACTTTGGTCAAATCAGGGCTGGTCCATTCACCTTGAATGTAGCTCTCACCGGCGGCAATACTTCCACCCAATAATAACTGACGCCAAACGCGGCCGTTATGGATTTCAATTTTCGCCTGCAGCTCAGCGTTGGCATCGCCAAAATGCATTACATCCGAGCCGTCTTCAACCGTTAAACCCGCCTCACTTAACTTACTTAAAATGGCAAATAAGGCTTTTTTCGCTAATTTGTCTAACCAGTGCACCGACTGCGGTTGCAGGGTCGCCACGTTTGAATTATCCATTTTTTTGCTCCGTCGATGGCCCTGGATGAGGAATATAAGGCACTTTTTTTAAATAGAGTTTCAGTGCCTGCCAATAAATACCCGCCAGGGTCTTAATAGCCATAGATGGCAATTTTAATACTTGTTTACGTAAGTTTTGATTGGTTAGATCTACCCGCTGCAACATTAAACTCGCGTCAAATAATTTGGCTTCGTTGCGATTTTCCATATGCAGACGTAATTGCTTACCCGGCGCTTTAATCCGCCAGTGATATTTCATGTTTAAATCCATAAATGGCGAGACATGAAATACCTTATCGGTCGGCTGGTTCGCTTCTATATCAACCAGATAATAATGCAGTTCGTTCCAAGGTGTATTGCTGACTTCCGCCAACAAATAAATCAGCTCGCCAGCATCGTTATAGCAGTAGTAAAAATTCACTGGGCTGAAATAAATGCCAAAACAACGTAATTGCCCCAGCATCAGTACCCGACCATTCAGTGCCACTCCGCCTAAGTCTTGCACTTTTTGCCACACCGCTTGACGACTGACAGGCTGGTCTTTATGCAGGTAATCTTGGTGATTGAAGCTAAGGGGTGCCCAGCGATTTTGTTTAAACCAAGAGCCAAGCTTTTCTACCGCGCCCAGTTCGTCTAAATCCAGCGCTAAAAAAAACACTTGGTATTTAAACTCATGACCCACAGGGGAAAAGCGGCGATGGCGCACAATACCAGTGTAAATAGCACTGTGCTCAATAGTAGCATCTTGGTTTAACGTCGCAGGGGCGCTACTCATAATTTCAAACCAAAGCGCTGACACACATCCAACGCACTGCGCACACCATCTTCATGAAAGCCGTTGTACCAATACGCGCCAGCAAAGTGAGTGTGATTACGACCGCAAATTTGTTCACGATTTTGCTGCGCGGCCAAACTAGCTTGATTAAATACAGGGTGCATATATTTGAAACTGCGTAATATTTTACTGGGGTCAATGGCATGATTTTGATTTAAGGTAACGCAAAAAGTCGGTGCATCGGCTGGCAGGTTTTGTAATATGTTCATGTCGTAAGTGACGCTGGCAGGGTTGTCGCGCTGACCATTTAACTGGTAGTTCCACGCAGCCCAAGCCTTTTTTCGCTTAGGTAACAAACGCGTATCTGTGTGCAATACCACGTCATTTTCGCTGTAGGCTAAGTCACCTAATATTTTTTGCTCTTGTTCGGTGGCATCACTCAACATGGCTAAGCTTTGATCGCTGTGACATGCTAATACCACTTCATCAAAATAAGTTTGCTGGCCGTTATTTAAGGTTAGCACCACGCCCTCAAGACCGCGCTCAATCTTAGTCACCGCGGTATTTAAATGAATTTTATCTTTAAATTCAGCTACCAGCGGCTCGACATAATTACGCGAGCCACCTTCAATCACATACCATTGCGGGCGGTCGTTGACGTTAAGCAAACCGTGATTGTGGAAAAAACGAATAAAGAACAACAGCGAGAACTGCTCCATCTCCACCAAGCTTGACGACCAAATCGCCGCGCCCATCGGCAAAATGTAGTGCTCGGCAAAAAACTCACTGAAATTTTGTTGCTTGAGAAAGTCCCCTAACGTCAGTTCAGGATCAATACTTTGCTCCGCCCAAAGCGCCTTACACTTACCATTAAAGCGCATAATTTCAGCGATAAAGCTCCAAAATTTCGGATTAAGAATATTACGACGTTGTGCAAATAAGGTATCTAAATTATGGCCATTGTACTCTAGCCCAGTTTGCACATTGTTTACGCTAAAGCTCATTTCGGTCGGCTTCGCACTCACACCTAGGTGCGCTAACAAACGCTCAAAGTTTGGGTAAGTGCGATCATTAAATACAATAAAGCCGGTGTCGATGGCCCAGCTGCGACCATCCACTTCTACATCCACCGTGGCGGTGTGACCACCAATATAATCATTGGCTTCAAACACTTGAATATCATGCTCTCGGTTTAATAAATAAGCAGACACTAAACCTGAAATACCGGTTCCAACGATGGCGATTTTTTTCATTATTTTTGTATCCTTGAAGCCAATTTTTGCCAACAGAACTCAGGCAACAGGGCTAATGTTTTTAAAATAAAGGTAAATTTCTTTGGAAAATGTACGTCAAACTGATTGCGTGCCAATCCTTGCATAATGGCCTGACTGGCTTCGGTCACCTCAATGCGCATCGGCATTGGAAAGTCATTTTTTGCCGTCAGTGGCGTTTTCACAAAACCGGGGCTGATCAAACTAACCTTGATGCCCTGAGGCTTTAAATCAATCGCTAAAGTACGCGCTAAATAACTGACTGCTGCTTTGCTGGCACCATAAGCTTCGGCTCTTGGCAACGCCACATAACTGGCACTTGAGCCCATTAAAGCGAGCTTGCCGTCATGCTTGATAAGGGGTAAAAAGCTTTCTAAACAATAACCTAATCCAACGAGATTAGCATTGATAACGCGTTCAAACAGTGCGCCATCGAAGTGTTTCGGGTCATCAATATATTCACAAGTTCCCGCATTAAGAATAACTAAATCCAGCGCAGTGATTTTCTTTGCTGCCTGCGCCATGGCCGCGCTGTCGTTTAAATCAAAACATAAAGCATGGAGATGCTCACCAGCTTGCTGCTTTAACTCGGTCAAAGCAGCCTCATTACGACCACAAGCCCACACCAACCAACCTTGCTTGATGTAATCCAATGCCAGTTGCTTACCGATGCCTGAGGTGGTACCGGTGATTAATACTTGCTTCATGCAGCTATCCTCATTGCTTGGCCCGTTTCTTCACTTGGCGAATACAAGCCCCTAACATTGGAATGTTTTCGTATAGCATTTCGCCTAAATCGACGTAGTCGCGGTGATAAGTGATCTTATCGGTAAACTTAAGATGACTCGCTCCGTTTACACAGATAGCTTTACCACCGTTGAGCTTAGGGTGGCGATAGGTCATCACCCAGAAGATGCTGGCTTGCTGCTGCTCTTGAATCGCCTCATGGATGACAAAATCACATTGTTCCAAAGAATGATATAAGCCGGCAAAGTATTCCGTCAGCGCCACCAAGCCATTCACTTCATGGAGCGCGTCAACAAACTGTATCTTAGGATCGTAAACCTCCCCTAGG
The DNA here is from genome assembly GCF_021295315.1 of Motilimonas cestriensis. GTDB lineage: Bacteria > Pseudomonadota > Gammaproteobacteria > Enterobacterales > CBDFNC01 > Motilimonas > Motilimonas cestriensis. The sequence goes on from NZ_JAIMJA010000016.1 coordinate 90,599, forward strand.
CGCTCTAAATTATGCTTGTCGAGCTGTTGATACAGTTTTACAAACTGGCTGATGATGGCTGATTTCACTCACGTTTCCTTTTTAGCTATAAAATGCATTTAACTGATTAACCTTTACCTAACACGGCAAATGCATCCAATGCTCGTTGGCGCGCAAAACTATGCTCAACCAGCGGTTTAACATAACGAATAGGCCGCTCGTTGGCTTTGGGCATATGAATATTTTTTGCCGTTAAATTAATCAATTCCGTACAATATTTACGGATAAAGGTGCCGTCGGGATCAAACCGCTCACTCTGGCGGATCGGATTAAAAATACGAAAATATGGCTGTGCATCGCACCCCGTACTCGCCGCCCATTGCCAACCACCATTATTCGACGCCAAATCGGCATCAATTAACTGCTGACTAAAATATTGCTCGCCGCGGCGCCAATCAATTAGCAAATGTTTGGTTAAAAAGCTCGCCACCACCATGCGTAAGCGATTGTGCATCCAACCGGTTTCATTTAGCTGGCGCATCGCTGCGTCCACCAGCGGATAACCGGTGCGACCTTCACACCAAGCAGCAAAGTCATCATCATTTTGACTCCACTGAATATTGGCGGCTTTAGGGACAAAGTTATAACCCATGGATAATTTAGGGTGTGCGATCAGTAAATGACGGTAAAAATCACGCCACGCTAACTCACTGATCCAACAAAATGCGCCGCTTTCCTGCTCATTTAACGCATCGGGATAATGCTGTAACACTTGATGTAAACACTGCTTGGCGCTGAGCGCCCCCACCGCAAGGTATCCTGATAGGCCACTGGTTTGATCAAGGGCTGGCATATCGCGATAGGTTTTATAATCTGCCACCTTATGTTGCACAAAAGCGCTTAAGCGTTGTTGCGCTTCATCTTCGCCAGCAAGCCAAGCACTGCTATCACGCTTGGGACAAGCCAGTTCAATCTTAATCGCTTCGACGGCAGGGCCAATGGCAATTGGCTTGGCCAAGGGCGATGCCCATTGCTGCGCCACTTTTTCTAGCCACTGCTTACGAAACGGAGTAAACACTTTAAACATGGTACCCGCTTGGGTGAATACCGTGCCCGGCGCCATGATGCTATGACCTTCAAACAGCTGTAACGGCAAGCCAGCTTCTAGCACAGCGCGATCACGGCGTACTTCATTTAACTCAGGCTCAGTGTTAGCAAAGATTTGTTGAATTTGATGCTGCTGACAGAAATCCAATAAAAACGAAGGGATATCCGTAAATAAATCGACCTGATGATGCAAGGTGGCGACGCCTAGCTGCGCCAACTCGTTTACCACTGATTGTAAGTTTTGCTCGATAAAATCCGCTTGGATCGGCGCTAAGTTGTGCTCTTGCCATTGTGCTGGACTGCTGATAAATAACGCCAACGTCGTGCCACTGGCCATGGCTGCGGCTAACGCGGGGTTATCACTTATGCGTAAATCTTTTCTTAACCAAACTAAGTTCATTGCCACGCCTCCTTCGGCTGGCGACTATCGGCAACCCTTAAACCCAAATTCACTTGATGCAAAACGGCAAACTCTCCGGTTAAATAAGCGCGTGCGCCATGTTGATTAAATAACTGTTTCTGATTAGTAGTCACTTGCGCCGGTAAATCAAACAAGATGTCATTCGCTTCTAAACGATCAATTACTAGCGGCAATTGTGTTAAATCGGGTAAGTGCAGCGCGGTAACCCTGTAACCAGCTAAAGCCCATTCATTGGCTTGCAACAATAGTCGCCACCAAGGCCGTTCACCCACTTGTAGCAACCAGACTGCAAGCCCTTGATTGGTTTGATTAGCCAGCTGCAATCGGGTGTAAAAACGTTGTTTTATTTGTTGTTGCAGCCAGACCATCACGATAGTGCCATCAGCCCGAGTGACACAGTCTTCATCACATTGTTTTAACCAAGGAATCAAAACTTTATTCATCACCAAGCCATAAGGGTAGAGAGAGGTAAGTTGATCTAACAGTTGATTCAGCTTGCTCGCCTTTAGTGCAAATGAAGCTGCCAGCAATAACTCAATTTGTTGCTGCCAGTTATCTAATACTTCATTATTTGGCTGCTGCTCTAATAAGGGCTTCACTTGGCTAATTGGCACGCCTTTTTCTAGCCAGCGCACTATTTCGTGAACCCGCGCAATATCTTGCTCACTGTATAAGCGATGGCCCTTAGCTGTTCGCTGCGGGTTAAGTAAACCAAAACGGCGCTGCCAAGCACGCAGCGTGACCGAGTTTACCCCTGTTTGCTCAGACACTTCGCGTATCGGATATAACGCCTGATTAGTGCTCATAACGTAACTTCAACCTTCGGTCTGAATATTGCGATTAAATTTAAGCATTTGCTTAATGCTCATAGCGAAGTTTCAGCTCTTCTGGGTGCGGGTTCAGATATATTTGCTGCTCGATATACGCATCTGGATATAAGGTTTGATAATGCTTAATCAAGGTCATGGCGGCCAATAGCGGGATCAAACCCTGACGATATTTATCAATGGTTTTAGCCAATTGCTGACGCTCATCGCTGCGCAAGCTGCGCTTTAAATAGCCTTGAATATGAGACAAGGTATTGGCATGGCTCTTACGCGTAGGATGGCCTTTTAACACCTGCATAAACATCACTATGTATTGATCCGCAATGTCGTCAACGTCACCTTCTGCATGGGCTAAAAGTGGCCCAAGCTTGTAGTACAAGTTCACATCATGGGCCATCAATAGGTATTTATAGCGGGCGTGGAATTTGTACAAGGCATCGCGGGTCGCGCCGTCGGCACGTAGTTTTTGCCAGTCATGATAGGCAAAGACCCGGGTAATGAAATTTTCACGTAATACAGGGTCGTTCAATCTCCCTTCTTCTTCTACTGGGATAAGCGGGTGATCGGCCATCACTTGGCCAGCAAACACACCAACACCTTCTTTTACGGCATCTTTGGTGCCGTCTTTGTATAAATTAACGCGCTCCATGCCACAGGTTGGCGATTTGGCACAAAAGATATAACCGGTAATACCACCAAGTTGAGCAGATTTATTGGTAGAAAACTCGCGTAGTTTATCAGTCACATCAAAGCTGTCATCAGAGGCTTTAATACGAATATCACCCAGTTGATTAACCAAGCGAATAGTTTTACGTGGCGCGCCCATGCCTATCGCCATCTCAGGGCAAATAGGCTGAAAATCAAAATATTGGCTTAAGTCATGACGACAATACTTACTTTGTTTATGGCCGCCATCAAAGCGCACCTCTTGGCCTAACAGACACGAACTGATACCGATTTTTATTTTTTCTGGCTCAAACTGATACATAAACAAAGTCCTTGTACACAAAAGATGCTTTAAAGTTAGTCAGAAGTTGTACTAACAACAAATATATGTACAAGTATTTAATGCCTTTGGATCACTTTAGCCGTATTTTTACTGTATTTTATTCAATTAAGATTATCGGCATGGCCAAATGGTGACTCTAATCATTTAAATTGGGCGATTAACTTGGCCTAGGTTGGAGGAATTTGTTACTTGGGGGTAAGGTTTTCTCGCCTTAAAAACCGAAATAAAGGTTGATCCTGTAAGTATTTACTTTACATTTGCCCTACTATTTTAGGGTGGGAATAATGATGGAAGTCATCTATTTAGTCGCAGAGCAATATAAGCTGCTAATTACCATATTGGTTATTGCAGGCTTTCCCAAAATTGTAACAATACAGAATCGTATCTTAGAAAATATGGTGCGGGGCCGTACTGACCCCCATCGCCGCTACCGAGCGGGGTTACTGTTAAAGATTATCTCTGCCTTTGTATTATTGTGTTTGCTGTTGATTATTTGGGGCATTGAACTGCGCGGGCTGTTAGTCGTTGGTTCATCGCTATTTGCTATGCTCGGTGTGGCCTTGTTTGCGGGTTGGTCATTGCTGAGTAACCTTACTTCCTTCTTGTTACTCTTTATCCAAAACGATTGCCGTGTCGGTCATTGGGTTCGAGTGGTTGACGGAGCAAATTTTGTTGAAGGCCGGATCATCGAAATGGGTTTGATGAATGTGGTGATGGAAAATATAGATGGCAATAAAGTAATTTATCCTAATAATTTATTTATTGTTCGCCCCGTGATGGTGCTTACTAAGCCACCGGAAAAAGCCAAGAAAGTGCACACTAAACGCCTAATAGGCAAAACTCAGGCCTAAATGCACTCGCAAAGGAGGCATAATGGAACAAGACATTAGCCAAGTGATTTCACAAATCTCTGCAGCCCCTTTAGAGCAGCAGGATGCCTTGTTTAATTTGGCGGAAAAAGAGCTCGACGATGGTGCAATAGCACTGATTCTAGAATCTCAACCCATTGAAAAGCGTATTCACTTATGGCGTAGCCTGTCGTTAAATCACAGTGTTGATGTATTGACTGAAATGCGCTCGGATGCGCGATACTCGATTATCCAAAGCCTTTCGTCAATTGAGTTAGACTTAGTTTTATCTCGTTTAGACAACGCCGACCTAATCGAATGGGCCGACTATTTACCCGATGAAATAGTACAAAAAGCCTTAAGCTTGATCGATGAACAAGAGATTGAGCTATATGATCAAGCAAACGAATATAACGATGAAGAAATAGGCCGTTACGCCGAACGAAAAATGTGGGTGCTGGCAAAAAGCTTACGGGTGCGCCACGCCCTAAGATTAATCAGCCGGGATCCCAGTAATACCCAACCAACCATTTACCTAGTAGATAAACATGGCACTTACTACGCAACATTAGCGACACATAAATTACTCAATGCACCATTGGACGCTCCAGTATTATCCTTGGCGGATCAAGAGCAACCCGCACTTCAAGCCGATTTAGGGCTATTAGAAGCATCAGAGCTGATTGAGCATGCTGAATATGACTGCCTACCCATAGTCAATGAGCATAACCGCTTGATCGGCCAAATTAGTGTGCGTCTGGGGATGTCGATTATTCGCGAAGAATATGAAACCACCTTAATGGCACGCGCCGGTTTAAGTGAAAGTGAAGATTTATTCGCGCCAGTGATCGACAGCGCGAAAAAACGCGCTGTTTGGCTGGGAATAAACCTTGTTACAGCGATTTTTGCTTCCATCACCATTGGCTTGTTTGAAGACGTGATTTCCGAAGTGGTTGCATTAGCAGTACTGATGCCAATCGTTGCTTCTATGGGTGGTATCGCCGGTAGCCAAACATTAACCTTGATGATCCGCGCGATGGCGCTGAATCAAGTTTCTGCTGGTAACTTAATATCTCTAATTAAAAATGAGTGTGGTATTGGCGCATTAAATGGTTTGCTGTGGGCGCTTGTTATTGGCTTACTGGCGGGGCTTTGGTTCCAATCGCCAATGATCGGCGCGATTATCGCGTTAGCCATCTGTATCAACATTATCACCGCCGCGTTATTCGGCGTGCTCATTCCAATGGTATTAGACAAGCTAAAACTCGACCCTGCATTAGCGGGCTCAGTGGTGTTAACCACGGTGACCGATGTGGTTGGATTTTTTGCTTTCTTAGGCACGGCGACAATGCTGATCCTGTAATTAACAAGTATAAAAAAACCAGCATCGACGCTGGTTTTTTTAGTTAGCTTAGATAGTTAAGGCTGAGAGCTGCCACTATCATGGACAAACCCGGCACGTAATAACTCTTCATCGGCATCAATCACTTCACCAATATAAGTGCCCACTTGTTGCTCGACCAAGTGATCAGACTCAGCAAAAAAAGCAATATGGAACACAGCGTCGCCTTCGTTCGCCAGCGGTAAAGTTTGCTGGCCAATGACGATGCCGCTACGCGGCGCTTTTAGTTCCCACTCACCATGCCCCAACGGAGCGCTGATATAAGCCAAGATTTGGCCTTTATTGACCCGCTCTCCTAAATAGACTTGGCTACGTAACATACCATCGCTTTCAGCGCGAACCCAACTGCTTGAGCGCGCAATCACCGGCTCACTCAAACGCTTTTTACGCGACGACCGCAGCATGCCTAAGCTGCGCATGACGCGCTCTACACCTTGAAGACCAGCCGCGATTGCGATTGGATCAAACCTTAATGCTTCTCCCGCTTCATAGGTAATAACGGGCACATTTAAATTTTCTGCTTCGCTACGCAACGAACCATCACGCAGTGATGCATCAATGATCACTGGCGTGCCAAATGCCAACGCCATAGCATTAGTGGCAGGGTTATCTAAATTAGCGCGAATTTGCGGCAAGTTAGTGCGATGAATAGCGCCAGTATGTAAATCAATAATGTGCGAGCAATGTTTGACGATGTTATCAAAAAACATATGGGCCATACGCGAGCCTAACGAGCCTCTTGCCGACCCCGGAAAGCACCGGTTTAAGTCGCGGCGATCAGGTAGATATCTGGATTTATGAATAAAGCCAAATACATTCACCACCGGCACGGCCACTAAAGTCCCTCTAAGCTGTTGCGGGTTAATTTTCGCTAACAACTGACGAACGATTTCCACACCATTAAGCTCATCACCATGAATCGCGGCGCATACCATTAGCACGGGGCCTTGATAAGCCCCATTAATCACTTCAATGGGGAAGTCCAACGTGGAGTGGGTATATAGCTTCGCCGCTTCTAACGCTAATGTTTTACGCTCACCCGGTAGGATTTCCTCACCCAGTAAGGTAAATGACCGATTCTTTTTAGCCCTTGCCACGTGTCGCTGTCCTTTTTGATGCCGCATTTTGCTCGACAAAATCGATCACCAACGAAGCAATATCTTTGCCTGTTGCCTTTTCAATGCCTTCTAAGCCCGGCGAGGAGTTGACTTCCATCACGAGTGGGCCACGGCTTGAGCGTAATAAATCAACCCCCGCCACATTAAGCCCCATGGCTTTGGCTGCCGCAATCGCAGTGCGACGCTCAGCTGGGGTAATTTTCACTAAAGAAGCACTGCCGCCACGGTGTAAGTTAGAGCGGAATTCGCCTTCACCCGCTTGGCGTTTCATCGCAGCGATCACTTTTTCACCAATGACAAAACAGCGAATATCCGCGCCACCTGCTTCTTTAATGTACTCCTGTACCATAATGTTAGCTTTTAGGCCCATAAAGGCTTCAATAACACTTTCCGCTGCTTTACGCGTTTCCGCCAATACTACGCCAATACCTTGGGTGCCCTCTAACAGCTTAATCACCACAGGTGCACCACCAACCATGTCTAATAAATCTTTAACATCATCTGGCTTACTGGCAAACCCCGTAATAGGCATGCCAGTACCTTTGCGCGACAGTAATTGCATTGAGCGTAGCTTGTCACGCGAACGGGTGATCGCCACCGACTCATTAACTGGGTACACGCCCATCATTTCAAACTGGCGCAAAACCGCACAACCATAAAAGGTAACGGATGCGCCGATGCGTGGAATAATCGCATCGAAGCCGCTTAATTCTTCACCTTTAAAATGAATTTCAGGTTGCTCTGAATTGATGTTCATATAACAACGCAGCGCATCTATCACTTTAACTTCGTGGCCGCGCTGCTCACACGCTTCAATCAGGCGACGAGTGGAATAAAGATTTCTGTTACGAGATAAAATACCAATTTTCATTACATTTAGTTCCTAGTGGCTGGCAAGGTATGAACCTTCCGGATCCACAATTATGCGACCGTTCATCGCGGTGCGCCCTAACAGCATTCTGAACATCATGCTGTCGCGATTTGTTAGGGTTATTTCTATCGGCCAAGACTGCGCCGCTATCTCAAGCTTAGTCGTAATCACGTAACGCGTTTCGGTATGACCACCAGAGTCGGTCACCTTACGTTGATCTGAAACCGGTGCTTCACAAATGAGTTCAACATCATTATTTTGTTGCTCTGGGTGTAGCCAAAAACGTACCCAAGTGGCGTTATCGCGCTCAAACTCTTCAATTTTAAATGCATGTAAGCAGGACGTTCTTGCGCCTGTGTCTACCTTAGCTTTGATCTGTGAAATACCCAATTCTGGCAAGGCAACCCACTCTCGCCACCCCACCTTTAATTTGTTCTGATCCACATGAAACTCCTTTGCGCCAACCCATGCTTAATTGAGATTATTAAGGGGCATGCTTTTTATACCTAAACCCTTAACCACACAAGCAAAATAACACGACCTTGTAATTATTTATAGCAACCACGTATATACCCAATCAACTTGAAGATGCATGCATCTCCAAGTTGATTGGGTATATAGTTATACTCTAGTGCTTTTCCGCTATGATAGGGCACTAATTGTCCACTTAATGAGAATTTAACATGCCGATAAATGGTCTAGTTCATGGCTTATTACTCGATGGTAAAGGTGGTGCAACTCCTGTTGATACTCATCAAGCCATAACAGAATGGCGCCCTGAAGATGGTAAACTATGGCTGCATTTTGATTATACTGACGCGACGTCGCGCCACTGGATAACACAAGAGTCAGGCCTATCTGAACATGTCGTTGATGCATTGTTAGCTGGGGAAACTCGGCCGCGAGTAACAGGGACTAACTACGGCAGTGCCAGCTTAATCTTTCTGCGTGGCGTCAATTTAAACCCAACTGAAACCCCTGAAGATATGGTCTCGATTCGCCTATATGTTGATGACAACCGCATTATCAGTACGCGAAAACGCCGTCTGTTGTCTATTGACGATATTCGCAAACAACTGGCGCAGGGTGATGGACCCACTTGTATTACGGAAGTGATCAGTTCCCTGACTGAGCGACTCACCATGCGGATGCAGCATGTTATCGATAATTTAGAGCAACGTATCGACAACATAGAAGATGAACTTTACCAAGAAGAAGAGTTAACAATCGGCCAAGAGATATCTTCTATTCGCCGTCAAACCATTACCTTAAAGCGCTATATTGCACCGCAACAAGCGGCACTGAGTAAGCTTTATGAAAGTAATTACCCCTGGATTGACGAAGCGTTTCGGCATGAGTTTAAAGAAACGGCCAACCATTTGATGCGTTATGTTGAAGAGTTAGAGGTGATTGTAGAGCGCGCCCAAATTGCTTACGAAGAGCGATCGGACCTGCTGTCGGAACAATTAAACCAGCGCATGTATGTAATGTCAGTGGTGGCCGCGATTTTTTTACCGTTAGGCTTTTTAACTGGGCTGCTAGGCATTAACGTCGGTGGCATCCCGGGCTCTGAAAACCCTGCTGCATTTTACATTTTCATTGCTTTGCTAGTGTCATTAACCGGCTCACTCATTGGCTTGTTTTGGTGGAAAAAATGGTTGTAAGACGATTATTTAGGCATAAAAAAACGGCATGTACTGCCGTTTTTTGCATCTTTTGTGATGTTTACTCTTCGTCTTCTTCGGTTTCTACTTCACGACTGAGTTGGCTCTTATTTGGATTACCGGTTACGCCAAAGAACGTCTTGCCTTTCGCTAACGTACGGTACTTAATCCATACCTTCTCAACAACTGATTCAGCCGGCAGTTCGCCTTGCGCCACTTTAACAAAACGCGCTTCTTCATCAGTCATGGGCGATTGCTCACCTTTAGCTAAAGCCATCAAAGAGTGTCCAATACCTTCTAATAGCTCTGCTTCCTTGATGGTAAAATCACCACTACGCTTAAAACCATAAGGAAAAGACTGGTCGTCATAGAAAGCTTTACCACATACAAAACTGGTAGCCATAATTAATTTTCCTTCTTTTGCTGATTTTAGTTGCATTCAGCTGAATCTTAGTCATTATTCGCAATTACTAAATCAAAATTTTTTTTCCTCTAGCGTGAAGGTTTTTGATGGACACCGAACTACTTAAAACCTTTTTAGAAGTGGGTCATACTCGCCACTTTGGCAAGGCCGCAGAAAACTTATATCTCACCCCTTCAGCGGTCAGTTTTAGAATAAAACAGCTAGAAGGCCTATTAGGCGTGGAGCTATTTAGTCGCCACCGCAACAACATTCAAATAACCCCTGCGGGTGAACGGATGCGGCCCTACGCAGAAGCGATGTTAAACGCTTGGGATCGCGCACAGCAAGATATCGCGCTCAGTGAAAACAATGCATTACAGCTATCGATTGGTGCAGCCCCTAACCTTTGGGACGCGTTTTTACAGCCCTATATCAATTTGGTTTATACCTCACTGCCCGGACTGGCTTTACGTGCAGACGTTATCTCACCACAGTTAATGTCGCGTCAATTGCTTGAGCGCAGTTTGGATATTGCAGTATTGTTTGATCCACCTAAGGTTGACGATATTAAGCGTGAGCTGTTGCAGCAAGTTGAGTTGGTGATGGTCAGCAGTGATATGAGTTGCGATCCGTTAGTCGAAAATATAAAGAACTATATTAAAGTTGACTGGGGAACGGCATTTAATATGCAACATGCCCGAGAGTTCTCAGACTTACCTCAGCCCATTTTACATACCAGCTCAGTGCGCATCGGGTTAGACTTTATGCTGCAAAATGGTGGTGCCGCTTTTTTACCCCAAGCTTTGATTCAATCATATGTTGAAGCTGGCGAGTTAGTACAAATAGCTGATGCTATTAGTCTAGAGCGCAGCGTTTATGCGGCTTACTTACCCGATAGCGATCGTATTGAGCAAATTCAGCAAGTGGTTAAGTATTTTCAAAACGCGCAATAAAAAAGGATAGTGCAATATCATCCTTTTTTATCGAACAGCGAGTTAGTTTTTAACTCGCTCAAACACCGTTGCGATGCCTTGCCCTAAACCGATACACATGGTGGCTAAACCAAATTGGGCATCTTGGCTTTGCATTACATTAAGTAAGGTGGTGCAAATACGCGCACCAGAACAGCCTAATGGGTGCCCTAAGGCAATCGCACCACCGTTCAAATTGACCTTGCTTTGCCAGTCATCCAGTTGCAACGCTTGCAACACCGCTAACGACTGCGCAGCAAATGCCTCATTGAGCTCGATCACCTGCATGTCAGCTAAACTTAACTGCGCTCGCTGCAGCGCTTTGTGTGATGCCTCAACAGGCCCTAAGCCCATCACCGAAGGCTCACAGCCAGAAATAGCCATGCTGCGCACTTTTGCCTTTATCGGTAATCCAAGTCGCTTGGCTTTAGCCTCACTCATTAACAACAGGGCAGCTGCGCCATCGGATAAAGCAGAAGAAGTTGCGGCTGTAATCGAGCCATGGACGGGGTCAAACACTGGACGCAGCTGTGCTAGCTGCTCAAGATTGGTTTCACTTCTTATTACTTCATCAAACTCGATGGCACTTAAGCAACCATGTTGATCATGCCCCAAGGTGCTGACCACTTCATTCGCAAACAGGCCAGCTTGACTAGCAGCATAAGCTTGTTGATGTGATCGGACAGCAAATTCGTCTTGTTGCTGCCGTGAGATTGAAAATTTACGCGCCAGCAGTTCAGCGGTCAGTCCCATCATACCCGCCGCTTTAGCCGAATATTTAGCAATACCGGGATGAAAGTCGACGCCATGCGTCATGGGCAAATGCCCCATGTGCTCTACGCCGCCCACCAGCATCACCTCGCCGTCACCACACATAATGGCACGCGTGGCATCGTGCAGCGCTTGCATTGACGAGCCGCACAGCCGATTCACCGTCACCGCACCAATATTAACTGGCAACCCAGCCAGCAATGCGGCATTGCGGGCAATATTAAAGCCTTGCTCTAACGTCTGCTGGACACAGCCCCAATAGATATCTTCGACGTCATCAGCCATTAACGCATCATTACGTCGCAGTAGCTGTTGCATTAAATGGGCACTTAAGTCCTCTGCGCGAACATGACGATAAATTCCCCCTTTACTGCGCCCCATTGGCGTGCGGATCGCATCAACCACGACCACTGAATTTAATTCAGCCATAGCTTCGCTCCTTTAATAGTAAATTTCGCCAGCAATGGCTTTTTGTCTAAGGGATTCAGGGACCTGATATAAACTCCCTAAATGACTAAGGGCATCGGCTTTAGCAATAAATTCAACTAAGCCGAGATGTTGCAACCAGGCAATAGCGCCACCACGAAAAGGTGGAAAACCTAAGCCATAAACCAGTGCGATATCCGCTTGTGCAGGACAATCAATAATACCTTCATCTAAACAGTGCAGTACTTCGTTAACCATTGGGATCATAAGGTAATCGATGATTTCTTCATCCTCGATGACGGCATCAACAGGGTAATGTTGAGCGAGTAAATCATATGCCGACGAAGCGATTTCTTTAACAAACAAGCCATTTTTGTCGCGGCCATAATGATAAAAGCCTTCGCCATTTTTCTGGCCAAAACGCTGAGCTTGATAAAATATATCAATACAATCCGTTTGTTGTTTAGCCATCCGCGTAGGATAACCTTGCGCCATCACTTCACCGGCATGATGAGCGGTGTCAATACCAACCACATCAAGCAGATAGGCCGGCCCCATCGGCCAGCCAAACTGGCCTTCCATGACCTTATCGATTTGGGCAAAATCCACACCTTTAGCAATTAAATAGGTAAAGCCAAAAAAGTAAGGGAAGAGCACTCGGTTAACAAAAAAGCCGGGGCAGTCGTTCACAACAACGGCTGATTTACCCATTTTGCTAGCCAATGCCACCACGGTATTAATGGTTTCTTCTGATGTTTGATCGCCACGGATCACTTCTACCAGCGGCATGCGGTGAACAGGGTTAAAGAAATGCATACCACAAAAACGCTCGGGGTTGGTTAAGCTTCTTGATAATAAGGAAATAGGAATTGTGGAGGTATTACTGGCTAACACGCAATCTTGACTAACATGCTGCTCTGTTTCTGCCAACACTTGCGCTTTTACTTTGGGGTGTTCGACAACGGCTTCTATCACCACATCGGCATTAGAGAGAGAGCCGTAATGTAAACTCGGTATGATATTAATGAGGGTTTCACCTAAGGTTTGGCCATCAATTCGGCCCCGTTCAAGTTGCTTATTAAGTAACTTATTGGCTTCTCGCATGCCTAACTTAAGCGCCCCAGGGTTGATGTCTTTCATCACGGTTGTTAACTGATTGCTCGCACCTTGATAAGCGATCCCTCCGCCCATGATACCTGCACCTAGCACGGCTAAATGCTGAACATCTTTGCCTTGTTTAGCTATTTTTTTAGCTTGTTGCTTAAGGTTTTGATCATTAAGAAAAATGCCCACCAGCGAACGGGCGACATTGGTTTTAGCCAGTTTGACGAAGTGCTTATTTTCAACCATCAAAGCTTCATCACGCGCTAACCCAGCTGCCTTTTCGATAGCTTTCACCGCAGTAATCGGTGCAGGATAATGATGACCGGCTTTGGCTGCGACCATAGCATTGGCGGTAGCAAAACACATACCCGCCTCAACAGCACTTAAGGTTAATGGTGATTTTTTTTGCTGACGTCGTGCTTGCCAATCTAGCTTGCCAGCAATCGCTGCACGCAACATGTCTAAAGCGGCATGCTGCAGGTGTTCATGGTCAACCACCGCATCAAGCACGCCCACCGCCAGTGCCGCTTGGGCGTGAAACTGCTTACCCGTAGTGATCCAGAGCAGAGCATTATCAGCGCCTATCAAGCGCGGTAATCGCACCGAACCGCCAAATCCGGGCATAATGCCCAGTTTTACTTCGGGCAAGCCAATCACTAAAGAAGACGTCGCAATCCGATAATCACTGGCCAGCGCACATTCACAACCGCCACCCAGGGCAAAACCACGCATGGCAGTGATGGTAGGCACATTAAGATCTTCTAATCGATTAAAGATGTCATTGGCTTTAATCAACCATTCACTTAACTCATTATCAGGCAACGCAAACTTAGGCAAAAACTCGGTAATATCAGCGCCCACCATAAAGTCAGCCTTATTATGGCTAACAATCACCCCCGACAACTCACTCATACCTTGTAAACATTGCAACGCTTGATCGAAAGAGACTAAGGTGCATTGGTCAAATTTGTTCACTGAACCCGCACTGTCGAAACGAATTTCAGCTATTCCATGCTCGTGCTGTATCACACTAAGTGCATCACTTTGATATAACATTGAACCTCCTTGCCCCCCTGCTGCGTAACAACAATACGGAGAGAAAATATTCCTCATTTGATTCTAAGTTTAGACAGGGAATATAAACAAGGCGTGACATTTATTAGAAACTAGCAACAACCACCAACGACTAAATGCTCAATTAAACAATCTATTAGCCACACGAGAAATTTAGGAATTAACTAGTTAACCATAATTCATAAAAACTTGATAAATTAACTAGCACTTTTGACTTATTACTCTATTATTGGCTTTATTGTTACAAAATAGGGGAGACCTACGATGAGAGAGATAATTGCACTCGGTATTCTGATTCCAACTATGCTGATTACCTTGTTTGCGCTACATCAGCACACATTGTTTGCTTTCCAGTTAGGGATTTTCTTACCAATAGCCATATTTCAATGTGCTTCCCAGCTATTAGAATTAAGCCAAAAAAAAGCCTCAGTCGTTCACATTAAACACCATGGCTTTTACCAATAACCTAAGATTAGACTGCGTAATAAATGGAAATCACTGATTCAATAATTTAATGATGTAGTTAACAGCTTGACTGACTTGTGGGTCAATGGGCCCTTGGACCTGCAAGTCAGTCAAAGCTTTCTTTAAGACCTGCAGTTGCTTGGGTGTTGGTGGCTGATCATTAAGTAGTAATGTTTGCGCGTCCCCCTCTACCGATATTGCTAAGTGTATTTTATTCGAATCGGATAAATACAAGAACAAGTCCTCTGAATATGGGTCAACGCCATCTACAGTGAACGGCGGCGACAACACTTGCTCTTCAGCCTCAGCGGCGGTTAAACATAAATAAACGCTCAACACCATTAGGCAAACCTTCCACATACGCGCTCCTTTTTCCTCTCTAGGGTTGGCGTTATCCAACCTCATCACTTAAAATAATGCGCTTACTTTATGGCTAGTGATAACTTTCTATCACAGCCTTACCTTAATCTAAGCACAAGGATAGGCAATGAGCATAGCTGAGCTAATTTCACAATTACAAACCCAACCAAATAGCATTGAATTTAATGATGTGATGGCGGTCATTGAAGCTAATTATGACTACACCGCCACTGAGTTTAGTAATGGTGCCGGCAATGAACTCGTCATCAACGCGGCGGGCACCAATGAAGGCTCATGCCGTTTATTCGCTTTCGCCCAACTTAACCAACTCGATCAAGCGCAAACCTTAGCCTTGTTTGGCCGTTTTTATCGCGAAGACGTACTACAACACCCTGAAGGTACTGATCACGCGAATATTCGCAACTTTATTAAGTACGGCTGGGATGGCATCACATTCCAAGCAATCGCCTTGGTTGCAAAGTAGTCATCCCAAGCGATAGGCAAACTTAGGTTTGCTTATCTTGCCCTGCGTTTCACCGCCACAACAAAATTATTTCGTTTTACTCTCAAGCTCTTTCTATTGTAAATAGTCAGCCCACTTATTCGGATTGAGCTCATGTCAGCGTTAATTAAACAACTGCCCCCTTCTGATGGTACTCCCACCCACTTTGAAGCAATAGCTCAGGCATTAACCAGACAAGGTTACTGCATTATTCCTGACGCCTTAATTTCTGAGCCGGAGTTAACTCAAGCGCTATTTTTGCAGGCTTGCCAAATGCCAGATAAAGCCTTTAGTGCTGCTGGTATTGGTAGACAAAAAGATCATATGCAAAACAATTTCGTGCGTCGCGATGAAATACACTGGATTGATGGTAAAACCCCCGCCGAACAAGCTTGGTTAGATTGGAACTATCGCCTACAACACTTTTTAAATCGACGTCTGTTTCTTGGCTTATTTTCTTATGAAAGCCATTTCGCGCATTACCGCCCCGGCGCTTTCTATAAAAAACACATGGATGCGTTTCGCGGTGAAGCCAACCGAGTATTAACGACGGTTTTCTACTTGAATCCAAGCTGGACTACGGAAGATGGTGGCGAGTTAGTGCTCTACCCTGAACATGATCCCGACAATCAAAATGCGCAGTTAGCGAAAGTAATGCCTACATTTGGCACCATGGTGATATTTTTGAGTGAGGAATTTCCTCATGAGGTACTACCCGCGATGCGCGATCGCTACAGCATCGCAGGTTGGTTTAGAGTTAACAATACTGAAAAATTAGATCCACCGCGCTAGGCATACATTGAAAGGCGGTAGCAACTTCGGTTGAGGTTACCATTATTTAAATACCCAAAATTTATTCAGTAAAAATATCACTACTGGAGTAACAAACATCAATAACGCTAAATAAACATAATGATGCAAACCCAGCCAGTCGATGGTAATCCCAGCCCAGGCTAAATTAAGTAACAGGCCGATAGCCGCCGTTTTAGCAAAGCGCATAAAGGCTTTTTTCTGGCAGGTTGCCGCTTGTGCTTCGGTTTTAAAGGTCCACTTAAATTGCCCCAAATAAGACACGCAAAAAGCGACTAGAAAACCAATAATATTCGCCGGCAATTGCGTAACATCGACCCAAGCATACAAAACATGGAATGCTAGGGCATGGGTGAGCGTCGCGCCCACCCCAACAACAGCGAAGGAAACCAGCTGACCTAGATTAATATTATGCACATTTATCTGATGCTTCAGCTTGCTGATCATGACTGTCATAGATTCCCTCAATTACATAAAGTGGCCGACTTTTCACTTCTTCAAAGATTCGTCCAATATATTCACCTAATATCCCAATACCAATCAGGTTTATCGCGCTGAAGAATAAAATTAAGGAAATTAAAGAAGCATAACCAGGCACTTCAACACCTAGCACTAAGGTTTTGAAAATAGTAAATGCCATATAAAGAAACGCGATAACGGCGACACCGGCACCAAGATAGCTCCAGATCCGAAGAGGGGCTGTAGAGAAGCCTAAAATACCGTCTAGAGCAAAGTTCCACAACTTCCAGTAATTCCATTTCGTTTCGCCCGCAACACGCTGTGGTCGATGGAAGTAAACGTATTCAGTTTTAAAACCGGGGAACGCAAACAAGCCTTTCATAAAACGCGCCTTTTCAGGCATTTTACGCACTACCTCTAACACCTTTTGATCTATCAAACGAAAGTCACCGGCGTTTTGCGGGATATCCACTTTACTGATACGGCCAATTAAGCGATAAAACGCCATAGCGGTTTTACGCTTAATAAAGTTGTCTTCACGGCGATCGCTGCGTACCGCCACCACAGAGTTAGCACCTTGGCGCCATTTCTCGACCATTTCAGTAATTAATTCAGGTGGATCTTGTAAATCCACATCCATCGGGATCACCGCTTGGCCTTTAACATTGTCTAACCCTGCAGTTAATGCCACATCTTTACCAAAGTTACGCGATAGGTTAATTAAGCGCACGTGGCTATCTGGAGCAATGGCTTTTTGATGCAGGATCTCAAAGGTTTTATCTGTGCTGCCATCGTTAACAAACAATATCTCATAAGACGATACCGCCTGCTCTAAGATTGGTGTCAGCGTATCTAAAAATAGATCGATACTTTCTTCTTCGTTCAGCACGCATACTACGACGCTAAGCTCTGGATTAATGACCATACATTCCCCTTTTTAAATGACTCTCTTCCATGAGATGGTGTTATTTAGGCATTGGCTTATTGTTGACGGCGCATCCAAATCCCTTTTGGCGGCTGACCGTTGCGATTAAAGCCAAACCAATCATAATGGCTTTTTATTTGTTCGTTTATAGCATGCCAGTTTTGCTGCTGGCCAGCATCAAATACCACATACTCAACCCGATGCGCTTGCAGCCAATCACGACTCCCCCCCAAGGTACCAGCATAGAAGCTGCGTATTTTCTCGGTCATTTTCCACACTTGTGGCACTTCACCGTGCCAAGTACGTAAGTGGGAGGGCCAACCCATCAGCACTGGCTTATCGTTAAAAATAGCGTAAACACTGGAGTGCATATAAGCATTGTCAGGCACATTTTCTAACACGACACCACGTGGGGCTTGCTTTAAAAAGTTAAACATATCGCGGTTTTCAGGATTACCTGTAAACCACTCGTGCCCTTGCAACTTACCCATGTGCGCTTTGTTGGCATGGGTTAAGTAATTCACCACGTCGATCCCCGCAGTAGCGGTTAGCAGCAACACTATGATGGCCGGCAATTTGATCCATAACTTTTCTGCGCCTAAGCAGATAGCACCAAACAAAACCAATGCGCCAACATATATCCAGCCCCACCATTTCATCACGGTATTAGTGCGGATAAACTTACCGCCGGTCGGATCATCGATATAAATCATTTCACTGATCAGCAATAACAAACCAAAGGTTAGTAAGAACACCACCGTCAACTGGCGCCATTTGCGATCAAATAATGCCAACAACATCAAGGATAAAACCGGCCACTGCATACCAACAAATCTTGCCCAAGGCGTATGATCATTACCTGTTACTAGCTTCACTGGCGTGGATACGCCCCCACTGGTAAAGCCAATTAAGAATGGATACACCAATACTCCGGCAAATAAGCCGCCCCCGATAAGAGCCGCCCAATCTGGCTTTTGCTTTTGCCAGTAAGTTAACGCTAACCAGCCGCAAAGTAACAAACCTTGCAACGGAAAAACCCAAGTATTGGTGATCAACATCAATGGCACCGTGGCGCCTAACATCGCGGTGCACAATCGCACCGCTTGCTGTGCTTGAATAGTCATGATCAATACTAGTGTAATTAACAGTATTAAAAAGCCGCCTATCGGAGGATGATAATCACCAACAAAATACTGATAGCCAAAGTTTTCTAGTGGTAACACACGTAGCTCAAATTGCTCATTTGGCTTGTCGATTGGAAAGAAAATGTCCGCCATTTCAGCATTGGTTTTATCACCGCCCTCATGGGCCTTTTCATCATGAGAACCGGTAAAACGAGCACCCCGTACTAAATTCATAAAAGCATGATTAGAGAACTGATGACGATAGCTATTTTCCGCATTAGTAATATCGCGCTCACTGGCTGTTTCAACAAATCCTTGTTGCAGAATTTGTGGCTCGGCAGGCTGTTTATAAACTAAGTGCAGTAAAGGTGATAAGCCGGTGCCACCAAAAGCCAAGGTGGCGACTAATAGCAATTTAAGCCAAGAAGACTTCACAAAATGACCGGCTAAGTGCCACGCTAACGTGACCGGTAAAGCCATTAAAATACAGAAAGATAAATTGTATGTCGTACCTATATCTAGGCTGAAAATACGCCCAATGAGCGCACCTAGGTAATGCTGGAATGCGTAGTAGAAATCAAATTTATGAGGTGAGTACCAATTATCATCAGGGGGCAGCGTGTCGCCGCCCATGTAGTTGCTTATAAAATAGAGATCGGTAATGCGCTCTGAGCTGACATTGATGGCCGGTAACGAAAAGCGCCAAATAAAGGCATATAAAAATGCCAAGCCAAATACCAGCTCAGCACTCCAAAAACCACTCACTTTAAGTTGATCCTTTTGCTGATGCACCAAGTAAGCACTAGCTAACGAGGTAATCGGCCAAAGCCAATTCAGGGAGCCTAAACCAACAAAGTGTTCAACAAAGAAGAAAACTAGGGCAAACAGTAAAATGCCTAAGGCACGCGCTAAGGCAAAGTTAGGTAGCCAACGACGGCAAAACAAGGTTAAGCCCGCTAGATTAAGCCAAATAATCCCCAGCGTGAGGGTGAGATAAATATAATGCATGGTTAATGACTTCCTTGTTCTTTACGCTGCCAAATACCCAGTCTTAAATCGCCATATTCTTTAAACGGCAGCCAAACATAATCGCGGGCAATCTGCTGCTGGATCAACAGCCAACCTTGTTTGTTTCGATCAAAATCTGATTGTCGATAAACAATATATTCAATTTTATGCTTTGCTAACCAATCTAAGCTGTTGTCTAATTTCCCTTCAAACAGCAACTGCGCATCACGTCCGCGTTGATAAATAAAGTCAGAGTTACTGCGCCATTGTTTTTGGTGTGACGGCCAACCGGTAAATGAAGGTTTATCGGCAAACAATGCCATCGCCGATGCAGGGGTGTAAGCCATACGATCTAGCCCTTCTAACACCACGCCATCGGGTGCATCTTTTAGGTATTGCAGCATTTGTCTATTTTCGGGCAACTTAGTTAGCCAATGATGACCATTGAGCTTACCAAACGATGACTTGTCTGCAGCGTCAAAATACTCAATCATGGTAATGCTATAGCTACCTAACGCTAATATTGGCACTAAGCTAACCCAACGCAACCACTTGCTCGGTTTAGCAAATAATATACTGCCTAGAGCGACTAGCATGAATACCTGCGTCCATGACCACCATTTTAAGCTAGTGTTAAAACGCTCCCAGACACCGCCCATGGGATCATCAATAATAACTAACTCTGCTAAGCCTAAAAACAGTCCACTCATCACCATGATAAAGGCAACAATTGGAAATTTTCGTACCATAAATGCAGCTAAGCACCATAGGCAAAGCAGTGGCCACAGCACCAAAAGCCATTGCTTAAAGTCAACGTGTTGGCCTTCACCAACCCACTTTATCGGCGTGCTTAACGCTTGGCTGGTGAATTCAAATAAAAAAGGATAAGACAAGATCAGCGGAACCAGACCGCCAATCAAGACAGATTTATAACAAAGTGAACGGCCACTAACCTGACGATATATCAGCCAACCAAATACCAATAACGCTTGTAATGGCACCACCCAAGTATTAGTGATCAACATTAACGGCCCTGTTGCCACTAAAATAGCGGTTAGTATGCGTTGCTGAAATAAACGAGTATTAATACGCTCTAATTGGAAAATACAGGCAAGGGCTAGCAGCAATAAAGCAAAACTACCTAAAGGTGGGTGATAATCACCTTGAAAGGTCAGATAACCGATGGTTTCAAGTGGCAACTCCAAATTGGTATCAGGTGCAACTCCTAGCGTTTCTTTAGCAAACTCAGTATTCATCCTAGCATCGTACATACCGATATAACGTACGCTCGCCCAAAGCTTACTTTGCGCCGTATAGGTTGGTTGATTCTCTGGATAGTCATAGAGATAAGAAACAAACGGGGAGACTCCCGTACCGCCCGCCACAACCGCCAACAACAGCACTATCTTTAAGTATTTATTACGACACCAAGTGCTGACAATCGACCACACTAAGCTAAACATAAACGCCATCATTACAGCGCTGGCTAAATTATAAGTATGCCCAACACTTAGGTTAAGCACTCGGCCCAATAAAGCAGCTGCGTAATGTTGAAAACCATAGTAGAAATTGAAAGTGTAACCCGGAAGCCAATTATCAGGAGGAGGAAGCTGAGCGCCACTATAATAATTACTGACAAAGGATAAGTCGGTGAGCGCTTCAGAGCCACCATCAATGTCAGGAAAAGCCATTTTCCAGAGCAAGCCATATAACAAGCCAAGAACAAAAACAACTTCGTGTTTCCACAGTATTTGAAAAAAACGTTGCCGTTGCTGATATAGCAACCAAACCGAGGTGAGGGTGGTAAGGGGCCATAGCCAATGCAACTGACCCAAGCCAATGTAGTGCTCAATAAAGAATAAAATCAGACAAAATAATAAGGTGCTTGCGAATTTACTGACCGCATAATTACCTAAGTAACGCTGTCCAACAACGCCAACTGCAGCCAAATTCGTGCAGAGAATTAGCAAGGTCATTGCTAAAAAAATCAGACTCATAGCCCAAAACTTCCATGATAATGCGATATGATTAATTGGCCTAAGCCAGCTAAGTAACTTGTTCCCGCTACAATCCTTGTATCAAGAAAACGCAGTGTAACAAACAAAGACCCGTTTATCTTCGACCTGTTTGGCAAAAAAGTGCTAATAGCAGCGGGTTTTCAGCAAAAAATAACGCAGTTAAACTGCAATTCAATCTTAACGGTTGGTATAAAAAAGGCTACCAAATGGCAGCCTAGTCAATTAATACTGATTAATCCTGTCAAATCAATCAAGCACTAAGTTATCCATTACATTTTGTAGTTGCAGCCCTTTCGACTGACGGATTTCTGCTCTTTTAAGTTTGTTGTGAACTAATTCTAACGTCACGCAAAGCGGCTTTTGCTCTTCTTTATCGAAACAATAAATAGTGAAGTGTGTTTCCAACCCAACTTTCTGCTTAGGCGTACTGCGAATAACAGATACCAACGAAAGATTATCACCGACAATAGGGCTATTATTTAAATAAAAAGTCTGACTATTAATCAGTTTTTTAACTAAACGAACATCCGCTCGACGCTGTTTGTATAGCAATGCAAATGTAACACTAAGCAAAGCAAAAATGGCAAAATAAAAAATCATACATTCTACTCCTTTATGGATAAGCAATTGAAATAAAAAGTAGTCATTACAATTACTCGGGCCTGTCTCCACATCCTTGCAGAGAACAAACTGTTCAAACAATAAACAGTCATACGGTAAATTTTGCCTGATGGATTGGAAAAAAAATGTTGGCTAGGTCTAATTTAGTCTCAGTTTTAGATTTAAATGACTAAATTATTTATTTTAAAAGCTATCAATAGCTAAATTAATGATAAATACGGACAAAACGATTAATTTTGTCCGTATGACTGGGTTATTTAAGTGCGGCAGTTAAAATTTCGCGGCTGTGTTCAAGTGTTATGGCTTGATGCTCACCAAGTGCTACCATGCCATGCTGCTCTAGCTGGGCAATAATAGTATTAATTGCAGCCTCTTTATCGCTACCATATTCAACTAGCTGAGTGGCAACGCCTAAACCTTGGTAAAAGTGCTCTATGGCATCGATTGTACGCTCAGCTAAATCTTCACTGGGGTCCAGATTAAATACCGCTTGGCCCATTTGCTCTAATTTTGCGCGCTTTGCTTCAATCTGATTGCGGAGCAGCCACGGCTGTACTATCGCCAATGAGCGGGCATGATCAACGCCGTATAAAGCGGTAAGCTCATGGCCGATCATATGTGTCGCCCAATCTTGTGGCACACCTGACCCAATTAAGCCATTTAGCGCTTGGTTAGCGCTCCACATTAAGTTAGCTCGCCATTGATCGTTATCTCGTTGATCATATTGCTCACCGAGTGTTTTTAGGCTGCTTAGTAGTGCTTGCGCATAACCATCTTGCACTAATGCGCCAACGGGCATGGTTAAGTATTGCTCACAAGTATGCACCCAAGCGTCAACAATACCATTAACCAACTGACGCTCTGGTAAGGTTTTCATTACGTCAGGATCCATCACCGCAAACTTAGGCTGTACTGCTGGCGCCATAAAAGCCAATTTATCTTGAGTCGCCGCACGGGTAATAACTGCGCCCATGTTCGATTCAGAGCCTGTGGCAGGTAAAGTTAAGATCGCACCTATAGGTAAAGCATCGGTCACTTGGTGCTTGCCGATCAAAATGTCCCAACCTTCGCCATCATATACCGAGGCTGCCGCTACATATTTAGCACCATCAATCACCGAGCCACCGCCCACCGCGAGGATGTAATCAAGCTGTTGTTCTTTCACCAGTTCAACCGCGCGATCTAACGTTTCAGCCGTTGGGTTGGCTTCAACACCGGCAAACTCTACAAACTGATGTTGTTTCAGACTATCAACTACTTGGTCATAAACACCGTTGTGTTTAATCGAGCCGCCACCGTACAAAAACAGTACCTTTTTATCACTCGGGATAGCATGACTAATGCTGGCTATTTGCCCTTGACCAAAATGGATCTGTGTTGGATTCACATAAGAAAATTTCATTCGATGCCCTCGCAGTATCTTGCAGTTATGGGTTTCTAAGTGGTTTGTACAACCTAAGCATGTATATTAGTCGCTAAAGCCGCTTTAAAATAGGCATATTCTGCGCGATTTATTGCCTATTCCTACCAAAAGAGATATGTTGGACTTTATTTACCGCTATCAGGAAGAGGGTAGAACATGCACCCCTTAGGTCAATTGATGCTGTCTTATGCAATACAGCACAACTTAGAGCAACTGGACGGCGTTGTTGATACTGCGATAAAAAGCGTTAAGTTTTATCGTACTGGCCAGAGTAGCCAGCGCCAACCTTTGTTGTATCAATCTGGCATTATCATTATGGGGCACGGTGACAAAAGGGTGCATTTAAATGAGCGGGCGTTCAGTTACGGGCCAGGTGATTACTTGGTGCTAGGTGTGCCTTTGCCGCTAGAATGTGAAGCTTTTAGCCGAGATAACCTGCCTATTTATGGCATCGCCATTGACGTAGATCCACATACATTATTGCAACTGGTTAACCAACTAGAAAAGCATCACGCTAACACAACCGCTTCGGTCGCTCCTGAGTGTGGACTGGTCGCAGAACGAATGGATCAAGCGATGCAGCAGACTTGTGAAAGGCTACTGCAAGCATTACTAAACCATGCCGAAGCCGAAATTTTAGGTGAGCATCTTGTCACTGAACTGATTTTTAGAATTTTGACAGGGCCAAGAGGAAAAGTTTTATTTAACCTAGCGCAACAAGATGGCCATTATGCGCGCGTAGCTAAAGCGCTAACCTTAGTACATCAAGACTATGCCCAACCGCTTACTGTTGACAACTTAGCTGCCAGCGCGAGTATGAGCATATCGGCATTTCATCGCGCTTTTCGACAGGTAACACTAGAATCACCGTTGCAATATTTAAAGAAAGTTCGTCTTAATAAAGCAAAAGAGCTGATCACATTAGAAGGTAAAAGGGTCAATGATGCTGCTCAATTAGTCGGTTACAGCAGTCCCTCTCAATTTAGTCGAGAGTTTAAACGACATTTTCAAACAACTCCCAAACAAATTACAGCTTAGATGCTCGAAATGAATCAACAAAGCCCTTTATCAAACCACTTTCGAGTGGTTTTTTTGTGTCTTGTACGATGGGAATTATTTTTCTGCAGACGTAAAAAAGCCCGACTCTTTCGAATCGGGCTTTCTACTGCTCATAATGAGCCTAATTGGCGCTTGGCGGTGTCCTACTCTCACATGGGGAAACCCCACACTACCATCGGCGCTGCTGCGTTTCACTTCTGAGTTCGGCATGGATTCAGGTGGTTCCACAGCGCTATTGCCGCCAAGCATAAATCGTAATCTGGAAAGCGATAGGTCGTTCTTTAGCAAATCGGTTTGTTGTTCACAAGCATTCTTGTTGCTTTGTACTTCTAATATCTTTAGCCAACACCGCTTAGGTGTTGTATGGTTAAGCCTCACGGGTCATTAGTACAGGTTAGCTCAATGCCTTACAGCACTTACACACCCTGCCTATCAACGTTGTAGTCTCCAACGGCCCTTTAGGACCCTC
>NZ_JAIMJA010000017.1:0-28414 GCF_021295315.1 Motilimonas cestriensis
CGAGTTTTGTAGGCTGTTATGCTTTGTTGCTGATTTTCAACGTAGAATCACTATGTCTCAAATCAGCGTCGCGCCTAACAGCCTACAAATTCTCGCTGAACAAGCATCTTGAGGTAACTTGGGTATATATCCCGATTATAGGTTGTATTAGTTTACTCTAAACCGACTAATGGCCTCACTGAGCCTTCCTGCTAGGGCATTTAGTTCAGATGCTGTGTTGACATTTTCTTGTACATCACTGGCTGTGCTGGTCGCTAAGTCGTTTACTCTTACTACGGTCTCATTAATTTCAGCTGCCACACTTGACTGTTCTTCTGCGGCGGTAGCTATTTGATTATTCATGTCTTTAATGGTTTGAATTTCTTGCTCTATTTGCATCAACGCTGCGTTCGCTGCATCGGATTTACCCAATGTTTGTTCAGCGCTCTTTGTATTAGCTGTCATTAGTTCGACAGAGTGCGAGGCCTGCTGTTGCAGCGTGGTGATCATGTTTTGTATTTCATTTGTGCTATCTTGCGTTTTGGTTGCAAGGGTGCGAACTTCATCGGCGACTACAGCGAAACCACGACCGTGCTCGCCCGCTCTTGCTGCCTCAATGGCTGCATTTAATGCCAGTAGGTTGGTTTGGTCAGCAATGCCGCGGATCACATCCAAAATACCACCAACATTCACAGTTTCAGTGCTGACTCCGGATATGGCTTTTTGAACTTCAATGATATCTTGAGTGAGTTGCGAAATTTCCTCGTTCATCTGTTTGACAATCTGCATGCCTTGATTGGAGCTTTGGCTGGCACCATCAGAAGAGGTTGACGCATCAACAGCATTTTGCGCGACTTCAGATACTGTCGCTGTCATTTGATTCATTGCCGTTGCAACTTGCTCTAATTGCATCATTTGTGAGTTTGATGCGTCACTGACTTTATCGGACGAGGCGCCTAATTGACTTGATGCTAACAGCAGCTGCTCCGCTGATAGATTAATACTTGAGATGATTTCTTTCAGGTTATTTGCCATGGATAAGGTGGAATGGTAAATCCCTTTGCTTGAGTCATCCAGCGCGGGGATGTTGGTTAGATCCCCACTCGCAATCCGATTCACTAACGCTTCGATCTCTTTAGGCTCGCCGCCTATGGGGGTATACATCAATTTAGTGATCAAAATATAGACACTGATGATGCCTATCGCGATAAAGACTAAGCCAAGGGTTATGTTGGTTTTTATCGCAGTATTAGATGTCTCATTAATATTCTCCCATTTCGCCCATGCCCATGTCGTCCAGTTTAGGGATTCTATTTTTGCAGAAACAACGAAGAAGTCACCTAGCTCAGGGACGGTATATGAGTGTGAGCTGCTGTTTTGATCTGCATACTGGCGATAGCTTGGTCTGAGTTCAAAAAGGTTTTTACCTATAAAATCAGGGTAACTTGCTGCCATTGTAAAACCATCTTCTCTTGAGACGAAGATATTAGGCTCAGATGAAATACTATTCACAAACTCAGTAATATCATTCATTTTTATGCTTAAGCCAAGTACAGCAATGACTTTACCGTTGTGCTTAACGGGCGCTGCTAACGCCATAGTTAAGTCGCCAGTTGTTGACAGAAAAGGCGTAGTCACAATTCTACCTTCGCCAGTCATCCCTTTTACAAACCACTCTCTTTGTTTTTCTTTAGCATTAAAACCCGGTATCAGTCCTTTATTGGCTGCGTCATAAGTAAGGCCATTTGGTAAAGCAATAAAGATATTTAGTACTTTCATGCGCTTGGTTTTACTTTCAAGTTCTGAAAAAAGTTGTTCATCGACCACAGCTTGGCCTTGCTCAATTTTGAGCGAGTCAGGTACCGTTTCTAAGGCAACAAAATAGGTCTCTACTTTTTGCTCAATAGCCTTAGAAATCAAAAAAGAAGTATTGGTTAACTTAGCGCGAAAATCTCGGGTGGATGATTCACTGATTTGTATATAGGCTATGACCGACAAGGACGAAATGATCAACCCAATCAGCAACGTAATGGATAACAATAGTTTGTTTCTGGCGCTCATTGGCATCCCCAGTCAATTATCAATACCATTAGTATAGGTTTATAAGACAAATTTTTGTTAGTGTCTGTTTACAAAACGACGGCTTTTATTTAAAAGGTTGTATACCATGCTGCTAATTAGGCAAATATACTCGAGCAGCTTCTTTAACTTTTTTCATTTCATCAATTAATTCAAATAGCTCGGGCTCAAGCTCTAAGGTGCTCAGGCCTTTTTTCAATTCTATTTCTATCACTGATGCGAGTTTTTGTAAGACTGGCACGCCACTGTAGCTACAGCCACCATGGAATTTGTGGATCACCGCATCTAATTCAAGATCGGTTATCTCTTGATTGATGGCTTGCTCAATGCTGCGCTCAACGTCAGGAAAGCTCTCTACCAGCATAGTGAGCATTTCTTTGGCAAGATCAGGCTTGCCAGCACTTTGCCTTAGCGCCAGCTCCCAGTCTAAATGAACTGGGCCTGTTGGTTGTTGATGACGTTGTACCGCCCATTTATCAATGATTTGTACTAGCATATTCTCATCAATGGGCTTAGATAAGTAGTCATCCATGCCTTGCTCAAGCAATTTCTCGCGCTCGCCAGCAATCGCGTGGGCGGTAACGGCAATAATAGGCGTTTCTTGGTTGGTATCGCCCTTACGGATCTGCTGACAGGCGCTAATGCCATCTAAAATAGGCATCTGAATATCCATAAAAATCAGGTCGTAATTGGCCATCTCTGACTTTTTCACTGCCTCTTTACCGTTGGTTGCGGTGACAACCTCTGATACCAAGTCATCCAGCATGGCTGAGATTAATTTTAAGTTGGCTGGGTTATCATCCACCGCCATTACCTTAAGGGCTGTTTGGTGGCGACTTGGTTTTAGTTTAATTACCGGTGATATTTCAAACTCAACTTGAATATCGGTTAGTGCGGCGGCAAATTTACGGTGATTAACGGGTTTCGTTAAGACATGACTTGCGCCCTGAGCCAAGATTTCCTCTTTGATTTCGGGGCTGGCAGTATTGATATACACTACGATATTTTCACAATAATCTTTTGCTTCCGTAATGCGTTTTAATAGCGGAGTGATATGCAAGTTATCACTGTGGCCAATAACGATACTTTGGTATTTATCGGCCAAGAGTTCGTGCCAACGTTCATTGGTTTGCGCTAAGAATACCTGCATTCGCCAAAGTTGTAGCTGCTGCGAGAAAGACCGCGCGGAAAACTCATCTGCTTCAAACACTAATACTGGTTGCGACTTCAAGCTAGCGACTGGTAGTGGTTCAGACATCGACATTGGTGAGGCGTCCAAGGCGATAGTAAACCAGAATGTAGAGCCGTGGTTGAGTGAAGAAACTAGCTCAATTTCACCGCCCATTTGTTGCACTAGTTTTTGCGTGATCACCAAGCCTAAACCAGTACCGCCGTAACGACGGGTGATACTGGTATCGGCTTGACCAAAGGCTTCAAATAGTTGGGCTTGCTGTTTTTCAGAAATACCGATACCAGTATCCGATACCATGGTTTTTAGGATCAGTTTGCCGTCTTGCTCGCCCATCATACTGATTTGAATTTCAACGTTACCCATTTCAGTAAACTTAATCGCATTGCCGACTAAGTTAGTGAGTACTTGTTGAAAGCGCAGTGGATCGCCAATGGCGCCAGATGGCACGTCATGATCGACCATCAGTGAAATTTCTAAACCTTTATCGTGAGCACTTGGCGCCAGTAGGGTGACCACTTCATCCACTGTATCACGCAGAGCAAATGGAATGCTTTCCAGTATGAGCTTCCCAGCTTCAAGTTTCGAGAAATCGAGAATATCATTAATGATGTTAAGTAGGTTATGGGCAGATTTTTCGATGGTTTGTAAATAATCGGTCTGGCTTGGGCTAAGGGATGTTTTGAGTAATTGACGCGCAAAGCCGATCACGCCATTAAGTGGCGTGCGCAGTTCATGGGACATATTCGCCAAGAACTCCGACTTAACCCGCGCTGCTTCTTGAGCTCGTTTTTTCGCCATGTCGAGCTCAACGTTTTGAATCTCTATTTGCTCTAAGGTTTCGCGTAAGTCGGAAGTGGCCTGATCGATACTCTGCTGCATTTCTTCATGGTATTCGCTCATGGATTTAGCCATGGCGTTAATACCATTTTTGAGCATACCCAGCTCGCCGGTAAAATTGCCCATTACTCGGGTATCGAGGCGACCTTCACGAATTTTGTCGACCGCTTTTACCATCCGAGAAATTGGTTCTGTTACCTGTTTAACTTGTCGGAATGAAAACACAATACTGATCACTATGCCCAGTAACACAATAAAGAAGGCGGAAGTGGTGTCGCGAAATTGCAGCAGTAAGGCTTTGTCAGTGCTCACCAACATGGCGATATAACCGAGTTTGGCAGAGTCCTCATCGAGTGGCAATGGCAGTGGGTAGTTGGTTAGGTTGTTTTCATCAATGATGGGAGTGCGCAGAATGATGTAATCTTCAAACACTTCCACTTCGGTTGAGTCGGGCATTGGTTTGCCCTTTTCCAACTTTAATCGACCTATGTTTCGGTGGTAATTACTATTTACATACAGGGTGTTATCAGGCTTATAAATACCGATGGTGATGATCGCTGGGCTGTGGCGTCGGTGAGTGATACCAATCAGGTCTTTAAGAAATTTTGGGTCTTGTTGACGCATGCCTATTTCTGCCGCAATCGCCAGAGGATCGGCGATGTTGCGCGCTTGCTCGATAACCAAGTCTTCTAATTGTTGATAGCGGTTAAACGTAAAGTAACCCGCCAGCAAGGTACCGATGACAATGGTTGGAATGATCGTTAAGGCAATTACCCGGGCTCTTAGGCCGTACTTGGTCATATCAAATGGTAATTAAGGCTATGTAAATTAATCAGCATGTTAGCATGATGTGTATCGCTGGAATAGACTAACAAGTTTGCGCTGGCGCTGACTTTTTTGATTAAGTGCCAACAAGGTTTTCGATTTTCAACATATGTGTGACAATAGCTGATTGTTTAACTTGTTTATGTTGAGCTTTATGGCCCAGTTTTTTAAGCCCAAAGCGGCTAATCATACCGCATTACCCAGTCCTGTTACCGTTCAGATTGATCGCTTTGATCATCAAGGCCGAGGCATGGCCAAAGTAAAAGGTAAAACCTTATTTGTTGCCGGCGCCTTACCCGGTGAAACCGTGGTTGCCAGCATTGAGCAAGAAAAGAAAGAATATGCCAAAGGGCAAGTCATCAAAGTGGTGTCAGCTTCGGCTCAGCGTCAAGCTCCGGTTTGCCCGCATTATCAAATATGTGGTGGCTGTGATTTGCAGCATTTAAATAGTCATAGCCAGCTGCAATACAAGGCAGAGAGTTTATTGGCGCTGGTGGCTAAGTTTGCTCAAGTGCGTAATATTTCGTTATCGCCTACTTTATCGGGTGAGCCATTAGGTTATCGCCGTAGTGCTCGTTTTGGCTTGCAGTTTAATAAAAAGCAGCGCCGCCTTGAGATGAGCTTTCGTCGTAAAAGTAGTAATCAGCTATTTAAACAAACCTGTTGTCCGGTGTTAGCGCCTCAGTTGGACACACTCATTAAGCCAGTCCAGCAACTATTGCAGCAACTATCGATAGTTGAAAAGCTGGGTCATATTGCTTTTTATCTGGCTGAACAAGGGCCCGCATTACTGCTGCGTCATTTAAAACCGTTAACCAAGGCCGATGAACAGCGTTTGTTAACCTTTGCGCAGCAGCATCACGTGTTGTGGTTTTTACAAGGCAATGACAATCACGTACAAGCGCTAGCGCATCAGGGGCAATTGAGCTATGCCTTGCCAGCGTGGCAACTGAATATCGATTTTTCGCCGAACAATTTTATTCAGGTAAACGATCAGGTTAATCAAAAGATGATCGCTCAAGCGCTCGATTGGTTAGACGTGCAACCTGATGATAGGGTCATTGATTTGTTTGCTGGCTTAGGTAATTTTAGCCTCCCCCTCGCAACCCTTGCCAAGCAAGTAGTCGGCGTTGAGGGCATTGATACTATGGTTGAGCAAGCGAACCGTAATGCTGAGCAAGCAGGGCTGGCTAACCTAAGTTTTTACCAAGCAGATTTAAGTAGCGACTTTAGTCAGCAGCCATGGGCTAAAGAGACATTTAATAAAGCGCTGCTCGATCCTGCCCGCGATGGCGCATTGTTTGTTACAGAGCATCTAGCTAAGCTAAATTGTGAGCGAATTGTCTATGTTTCCTGTCATCCTGCGACCATGGCGCGGGATGCACAAGCGTTGATTGAGCGTGGTTATGATCTGGTTAAGCTAGGCTTGGTGGATATGTTTCCTAATACAGCTCATATGGAATCGATGGCACTGTTTCAGCGCAAGAAGAAAAAATAACGGTATAATCATTTCTTAAACTAGGCCGGTTGTGGTGTTTAAGTTAGGCGTTCGTTTTAGATTGTTTATGTAAAATGACATGAGCTAAATAGTATTGTGGAGAGTCAGCATTATGGTTTCAGTGAGAGATACCCACTTTTTAAATCAACAAGAACGCGATCCAAAAGCCTGGGCGGCCTCATTAGGACTAAACGAAAAGGATCAGCAAAAAGTTGAGCAAGTTTACCTTGCTGTGCATGCCATTAGTGATGAGTCGCAGTGTCGTGAAGTATTAGAGATCGGTGTAGAGATGGTGGAGATTTTGATCACCATGAATATGGATGTTAATACCCTCAAAGCTGCGCTTCTCTTTCCTGCTTTTGATCGCAAACTGAAAGACAGTCTCTGGATCACTGAGCATTTTGGCAAAAATACGTGCAAGTTAGTGCAAGGGGTTGCGGACATGGAAGCAATCCGCACCCTGCAAAATAAAGGCTTAGCGACCTCTGACTTACAAATAGATAATTTACGCCGCATGTTACTTGCTATGGTTGAAGACGTTCGTGCGGTGGTTATTAAACTTGCCGAACGGATTTGTTACTTACGTTTAATTAAAAATGCCTCCGAAGAAACCCGGGTGCTGACGGCGCGAGAAATTGCTGACATCTACGCCCCCTTGGCGAACCGGCTAGGTATCGGTCAGTTGAAATGGGAGCTGGAAGACTTGTCATTTCGTTACCTTCATCCCGATACCTATAAAAAAATTGCCAAGCAGCTAGATGAAAAACGGATTGACCGTGAAACCTATATTGGTGCGTTCGTCGCGACTTTACGTCAAGGTATGAAAGACCACGAAATCAAAGCTGACGTGTATGGTCGACCAAAACACATCTATAGCATCTGGAAAAAGATGCAGAAAAAATCGTTAGCATTTGATGAGCTGTTTGATGTGCGTGCGGTGCGCATTATTTGTGAGCGCATACAAGACTGTTATGCTGCGCTAGGCGTGGTTCACACCTTGTTTAATCATATTCCGAGTGAATTTGATGATTATGTGGCCAACCCGAAACCTAATGGCTACCAATCTATTCATACTGTGGTGCTAGGGCCGTCAGGCCGCCCTGTGGAGATTCAAATTCGTACCCGCGAGATGCATGAAAATGCAGAGCTGGGGGTGGCGGCGCACTGGAAGTACAAAGAAGGCAGTGTCGGTCGCGATAATGGCTATGAAGATCGCATTGCCTGGCTACGTAAGTTAATTGCCTGGCAAGATGATATGGCTGAGTCAGGTAACTTAGTGGATGAAGTGCGCAGCCAAGTATTCGAAGAGCGAGTGTACGTTTTCACGCCTAAGGGCGAAGTGGTTGATTTACCAGCCGGCTCTACTCCACTAGACTTTGCTTACTATATCCATAGCCAAGTGGGGCATCGCTGTATTGGTAGTAAAGTGGGCGGCAAGATTGTACCTTTTACTTATCATTTGCAAACGGGTGATCAGGTTGAAATTATCACTCAAAAAGAGCCTAACCCAAGTCGCGATTGGCTTAATGCCCATACCGGTTACGTTAACTCGTCACGCGCTCGGGCAAAAATTGCCACTTGGTTTCGTCAGTTAGATAAAGAAAAACACGTTATCGCGGGTAAGGAGATGCTTGAGTCAGAATTGGCGAAGCATCAACTGAAATTAAATGCGGCCGAGCCGGCACTGAAAAAAATAAACCTTTCTAGTATGGATGACTTGTTTGCCGGCATTGGTGGCGGTGATGTGCGCATCAATCAACTGATTAATATCATTCAAGGGTTACACCACAAACCAACGGCAGAAGAGGCCGATCGCAAAGCCCTGGAAGAAGTAGAAAAACGCTCTGCAGCGGCGACCAAGAAAAAACGCACTCAAGATCATGTCGTAGTGGACGGGGTAGGGAACTTAATGACCTCGATTGCCCGTTGTTGTCAGCCTGTTCCGGGTGATGATATTTGTGGCTATATTACACAAGGCCGCGGTATTTCAGTTCATCGCACCGAGTGTGAACAGCTGAAAGATTTAGAAGAGGTACACCCTGAGCGTATTATTGAAGCGCAATGGGGCCGATCAGACTCCTCGGGTTATTCATTAACCGTACGCGTCACCGCCATGGACCGCAGTGGTTTACTAAAAGACATTACTACTTTGCTATCTAATGAAAAAGTGAATGTGCTGGGCGTAAAAAGCCATTCCGATACACGCAGTCAAACCGCGATCATTGATATGGAGCTAGAAATCAATAACGTGGACTCTCTCAGCAAAGTGTTGGCAAAAGTTAACTCCCTCAAAGGTGTGTCGGAAACAAAACGTATTTAACAGAATAGGATGAAACATGAGCAGTAAACTCGGTGATATAAACGGCCTGCTAGCGATTATGGAAAAATTACGTGATCCTGAGTCAGGTTGCCCATGGGACCAAAAGCAAACTTTTCGCTCCATTGTGCCTCATACCATTGAAGAAGCTTATGAAGTAGCGGATGCGATTGAGCAACAAGATTATATCGAGTTAAAAGGTGAGCTAGGCGACTTACTGTTCCAAGTGGTATTTTACGCGCAATTAGCCAAAGAGCAGCAGTTGTTTGATTTTAATGATGTGGTTGAGGCGGTATCTGAAAAGTTGACTCGTCGTCATCCTCATGTGTTTGGTGGCGCTGATTTTGCTGATGAGCTAGCAGTAAAAGCCAATTGGGAAGCCGAAAAAGCCCAAGAGCGCGCTGCCAAGGTGGGGGAGCAAGTCGAAAATGTCAGTGTGTTGGATAATATTCCCACTACCATGCCAGCATTAACGCGAGCCAATAAAATTCAAAAACGCTGTGCCACGGTTGGGTTTGACTGGAAAACTTTAGGGCCAGTAGTAGATAAAATTAAAGAAGAAATCGACGAAGTGCTCGATGAAGTTCATCAAGTTAACCAAGATCAAGATCGCATCGAAGATGAGGTGGGTGACTTATTGTTTGCTACCGTTAATCTCGTTCGCCATTTGAAAAAGGATCCCGAGCAAGCGTTGCGCCGGGCCAACGATAAATTTGAACGTCGTTTTCGTTTGTTAGAAAAGCACTTTTTAAGTCAAAACAAAGCGCTGGATCAATGCTCTTTGGACGAAATGGAACAAATTTGGCAAAAAGTGAAAGAAACTTACGAAAGTTGATTTAAAACAAGATGAAAATATATTGCCCCGTTACACTATCTTTCGTTGTGAGCTAGGGGTGGTTTTGCTATAATTTTTTCCCGTCTTGAACGTCTCAAAACCATCGTAATACTCCTAACTTCTCAGGATCAGCATGACTACAAAGTATATATTCGTAACAGGTGGGGTGGTTTCATCCCTAGGTAAAGGCATTGCCGCTGCATCATTGGCCGCTATCCTTGAAGCTCGTGGGCTAAAAGTCACGATTATGAAGCTGGACCCTTACATTAACGTGGATCCAGGCACGATGAGTCCTATTCAGCACGGCGAGGTGTTTGTCACCGACGACGGCGCTGAAACTGATCTCGATTTAGGTCACTATGAGCGTTTTATTCGCACAAAAATGACCAAGCGTAATAACTTCACCACAGGTCGCGTGTACTCTGATGTACTTGCTAAAGAACGTCGTGGTGATTATTTAGGCGCGACCATTCAGGTGATCCCACATATAACTAACGGCATTAAAGAGCGTGTGATTGCAGGTGGAGAAGGCGTAGATGTTGCCATTGTCGAAATCGGCGGCACTGTGGGTGATATTGAATCACAACCTTTCTTAGAAGCCATTCGTCAGTTAGGTACCGAAGTTGGCCGTGATCATGCCATCTTTATGCACTTAACCTTAGTGCCTTTCTTAGGCGCAGCTGGTGAAGTGAAAACAAAGCCAACACAGCACTCGGTCAAAGAATTACGCAGCATTGGTATTCAGCCTGACATTTTAGTTTGTCGTAGTGATCGCACTATCCCAGCGAATGAACGCGCAAAAATTTCTTTGTTCTGTAATGTTGAAGAAAAAGCGGTTATCTCACTAAAAGATGTCGATAGTATCTATAAAATCCCAGCCTTACTTAAAGCGCAAAGCCTAGATGAGTTCTGCGTACGTCGCTTTGGCCTAACTTGCCCAGAAGCAGACTTAAGCGAGTGGGAACGTGTTATTTATGAAGAAGCGAACACCACCGCTGAACTAACCATTGCGATGGTTGGTAAATATGTTGAATTGCCTGACGCCTATAAATCAGTGAACGAAGCGCTAAAACACGGCGGCTTAAAAAACCAAGCTAGCGTCACTATTAAATACATCGACTCACAAGATGTAGAAGCCAAAGGTACTGATATTCTAAAAGGCGTGGATGCGATTTTAGTGCCTGGTGGGTTTGGTGAGCGTGGCGTTGAAGGTAAAATTCTTACAGCACAATATGCGCGTGAAAATAACGTACCTTACCTTGGTATTTGTTTAGGCATGCAAGTCGCGTTGATAGAGTACGCACGAAATGTCGCGGAAATGGAAGCGGCACATTCAACAGAGTTTAACGAAAACACACCGAACCCTGTGGTTGGTTTAATCACTGAGTGGATTGATGAAAGCGGCAATGTTGAAACCCGCACCGAAGAGTCTGATCTTGGCGGCACCATGCGCGTCGGCTCTCAATTATGTCACTTAGTAAAAGGCTCAAAAGTACACGATATGTACGGCAGCGACACCATTTATGAGCGCCATCGTCATCGTTACGAAGTTAACAACAACCTTTTACCACAAATCGAAAAAGCGGGTTTGAAAGTAACAGGTTTATCAGCAGACAAGAAGTTGGTGGAAATTATCGAAAACCCTAACCACCCTTGGTTTGTTGCAGCGCAGTTCCACCCTGAATTTACGTCGACACCTCGCGATGGTCATCCGTTGTTTGAAGGCTTTATTAAAGCGGCTCGCGAGTACCAAAATCGGGAAGATAAGTAGTTTCTGATTGACCCGATAGCGAAGATTTGTTAAAAAATTCATAATTTAAATGTTGTAAAATTACATCAATATAGAGGAAATCTTAATGTCTAAGATCGTTAAAGTACTAGGCCGTGAAATCATGGATTCACGTGGTAACCCAACTGTAGAAGCTGAAGTTCATCTTGAAGATGGTTCTTTCGGTATGGCTGCTGCGCCTTCTGGTGCTTCTACTGGTTCTCGTGAAGCGCTAGAACTTCGTGATGGCGACAAAGCACGTTACTTAGGTAAAGGTGTTCTTAAAGCAGTTGAAGCGGTAAATGGTCCAATTGCACAAGCGCTAGCGGGTAAAGATGCACTAGCTCAAGCTGAACTAGACCAAATCATGATCGACTTAGACGGTACTGAAAACAAAGCTAAGTTTGGCGCTAACGCTATCCTAGCTGTTTCTCTAGCTGCTGCTAAAGCGGCTGCTGCTTCTAAGAAAGTACCACTATACGCTCACATTGCTGATCTAAACGGTACTCCTGGTGTTTACTCTATGCCACTTCCAATGATGAACATCATCAACGGTGGTGAGCACGCAGATAACTCTGTAGACATCCAAGAATTCATGATTCAACCTGTTGGTGCTAAGACTTTCCGTGAAGGTCTACGTATGGGCGCGGAAGTATTCCATAGCCTAGCTAAAGTACTTAAAGCTGATGGTCATTCAACAGCAGTTGGTGATGAAGGTGGTTTCGCGCCTAACCTAGCTTCAAACGAAGCGGCTCTTGCAGCAATTAAAGTAGCTGTTGCAAACGCAGGTTACGAACTAGGTAAAGACATCACGCTAGCGATGGACTGTGCTGCATCTGAGTTCTACGACAAAGAAGCAAACATCTACGACCTTAAAGGTGAAGGCAAGAAGTTCACTTCTGAAGAGTTTAACTACTTCCTTAAAGATCTTACTGAGCAATACCCAATCGTATCTATCGAAGACGGTCTTGACGAGTCTGATTGGGATGGTTTCGCACACCAAACTAAACTTCTTGGCGATAAAATCCAACTAGTTGGTGACGATCTATTCGTAACAAACACTAAGATCCTTAAGCGTGGTATCGACAACGGTATCGCTAACTCAATCTTAATCAAATTCAACCAAATTGGTTCACTAACTGAAACGTTAGCTGCAATCAAAATGGCGAAAGATGCAGGCTTCACAGCTGTTATCTCTCACCGCTCTGGTGAAACTGAAGATGCAACCATCGCTGACCTAGCTGTTGGTACAGCTGCTGGCCAAATTAAAACTGGCTCCCTAAGCCGTTCTGATCGCGTAGCTAAGTACAACCAACTTCTACGTATCGAAGAAGCGCTGGGCGAAAAAGCACCTTACAACGGTCTTAAAGAAGTTAAAGGTCAGTAATTCTGATAGGTGCTTTTAATAAGCACCTCTTTAGCTTCAGTCTTAAAGAAGTTAAAGGTCAGTAATTCTGTTAGGTGCTTTTAATAAGCACCTCTTTAGCTTCAGTCTTAAAGAAGTTAAAGGTCAGTAATTCTGATAGGTGCTTTTAATAAGCACCTCTTTAGCTTCAGCCTTAAGAAGTTAAAGGTCAGTAATTTTTACTGAGTTTTAAACCTTAAAATTTAAATCCTCGCTGATGCGGGGATTTTTTTTGCCTTTTTAAAAGTAAAAATTAGAGAATAGGCTCGTGACTACAGCTGCTAACTGAGTTTATGTCAACTAAAGGCCAGTCGTTTTTACTCTGTTGTAGCGCAACTAAGGTAAGTCGGTCGGTTATCTCAACGTGATTGAGTTTATGAAAGATTGTCGACATCAGAAATTAAGTGCGCAATAGCTGATTTAAAGACTTTTATGTGGGAAACTAAGCGCCTTAAAATAAATATGTACCTAATAGTGGGTTTTAACTAAATATTTATGCGATTTTTCACACTCCTTTTATGTATCTCGTTGGCTTTATTGCAATACCATCTATGGCGTGGCAAAAATGGCTTAGCAGATTACACTCGGCTTTCAGCTGAAGTTGCGCAACAAGAGATAGATAACGACATCCTGCGTAAGCGCAACCAGCGCATGTTTGCTGACATTGCTGACTTGAAGCAAGGGACTGAGTCAGTTGAAGAGCGCGCCCGAAATGAACTTGGCCTGATTAAGGAAGGCGAAATGTTCTTTCGTATTTTACCAAAAGAAAAAAAAACACATGATTAAGCAAACTTATGCGGCAATTTTACCCGCCGCAGGCATAGGCAGCAGAATGCAGGCTGCGGTGCCTAAGCAATACTTACCATTAGCGGGTAAAACGGTGATTGAACATAGCTTATCTAAGTTACTTCAGCACCCTGCTATTAGCCAAGTTGTGGTAGTACTGGCCGAAAATGATCGCTGGTTTAGGCAGCTAGAAGTAGCTAAACACCCTAAAATATCATTAGCGCTTGGTGGGGCTGAGCGTTGCGATTCTGTGTTAAGCGGGTTACATGCTATTAAAAAAGCAGATTGGGTATTGGTTCACGATGCTGCGCGTCCTTGTTTAGCCCACTCCGATATCGAATTATTAATCAAGCATATTGAGCAACATCATCAGGGGGTAATTTTAGGCGCCCAAGTCCGCGATACCATGAAGCGCAGCGATGCGAATGGCAATATTCTAAATACAGTCGACCGCGATGGCTTGTGGCATGCGTTGACACCACAGGCTTTTCCGGTGCAGCAATTGCGTCATGCTTTGCAGTCTGCCTTGATGCAAGGGGTAAACATTACAGATGAAGCTTCTGCTATCGAATTTAGTGGCGAGGCCTGCTCTATTTTGCCCGGTCGCTCGGATAACTTAAAAGTGACACGCCCTGAAGACATGGCAATGGCAGAACGCTTTTTAACTCAATCTCTCTCTCAATAAGGGCTTTCCATGGTACGAATTGGACATGGCTTTGATGTACATAAATTTGGTGGCGAAGGCCCAGTGATCATTGGCGGGGTCGCCGTACCTTATGAGCAAGGTTTAGTGGCTCACTCGGATGGTGACGTTGCGCTGCATGCGGTAACCGATGCGTTACTTGGCGCACTTGCCCTTGGCGACATTGGTCGTCACTTTCCTGATACCGATGCTGCATTTAAAGGCATTGATAGTCGTATTTTATTACGCGACGTGTTTAATAAAGTAACACAAATGGGTTATCAACTTGGTAATCTCGATGTCACGA
Organism: Motilimonas cestriensis; assembly: GCF_021295315.1. GTDB lineage: Bacteria > Pseudomonadota > Gammaproteobacteria > Enterobacterales > CBDFNC01 > Motilimonas > Motilimonas cestriensis. The sequence goes on from NZ_JAIMJA010000017.1 coordinate 14,511, forward strand.
TTATCGCTCAAGCGCCTAAGATGGCTCCTCATATTGATAGTATGCGCGCTTGTTTAGCACAGGATTTAGCGGCTGAATTATCACAGGTTAATGTGAAAGCGACGACATCAGAAAAACTAGGTTTCACAGGTCGCAAGGAAGGAATTGCTTGTCATTGTGTGGTGTTATTGGTGAAAGCATCATGAGTATAGAAATGAATTGGAGTTACCTCTACGGTAAGCCGCAGATTAATGCACTGTTTAAGACCGAAGTTGAAGATTTTATAGTCACAGAAAACTTGGGTTTTGAAGCGACAGGAGAGGGTGAGCATGTGTTCATTCGATTGCAAAAACGCAACGAAAACACCCAATTTGTTGCCAAGCAAATCGCCAAAATAGCCGGTCTGCCTGCCAAAATGGTGACTTACGCTGGTTTAAAAGATCGTCGTGGTCTTACCGAACAGACCTTTTCTGTGCATATTCCTGGCTTGGTAACGCCGGACTTTAGTGAATTAAATAGTGATTTGGTGCAGATATTGTCGATCACTCGACATAACCGAAAGCTAAAAACAGGTGCATTAGCGGGCAATGCCTTTACTATTCGCTTACGTGATGTTTCTGATATGGCTGGATTAACGGAGCGCTTAGAGCAAGTTAAACAAGGCGTGCCAAATTATTTTGGTGAGCAGCGCTTTGGCTTTAACGGTGGCAACATTACTGCCGCTAAGGCGATGTTTAACGGTCGAAAGGTGAAAGATCGTTTTAAAAAAGGCATGTATTTATCGGCCGCACGTAGCTACTTATTTAACAAAGTCGTGTCGCAGCGAATTGAGCAAGGCTTGGCGTTTACGGTGTTACCTGGTGATTGCTGTGGTTTAGTGGGGAGTCGTTCGTACTTTATCACTGAAGCAGAAGACACAAGCTTAGCCGAGCGTTTAGCACAGCAAAATATTAAATTAACCGGCCCGCTTTGGGGCAAGGGAGAATTGGCTGCTAATCTTGAAGCTCAAGACTTTGAATTAGCCGCCTTGGCTGGTGAAGAGGAGCTCAAGCAGGGCCTTGAAGCTAATGGTTTAAAGCAAGAGCGTCGTGCTCTGTTTATCTTGCCTGAAGGTTTGAGCTATCACGCTGAAGGTAATGATATGGTCGTGAGTTTTTATCTTGAGTCGGGTTGTTATGCAACCAGTGTGCTCCGTGAACTAGTTGAAGTGCAGGAAAACCATGCGAATTTTAGTGAGTAATGATGACGGTGTGTTTGCGCCCGGAATCGCCTGTTTGTCTGCAGCTCTTAATGATATAGCTCAAGTGACAACCGTGGCACCTGAGCGTAATCATAGTGGTGCAAGTAATTCATTAACCCTTGAATCGCCATTAAGGTTACGCTTACTGAGTAATGGTTTTTATAGTGTTAATGGCACTCCAACAGATAGCGTGCATTTGGCCATTAATGAATTATTTGATCAAGAGCCTGATATTGTTATTGCGGGTATTAATGAGGGTGCCAATTTAGGTGACGATGTTATTTATTCTGGCACGGTAGCAGCGGCGACAGAAGGTCGATTTCTTGGATTACCGGCTTTGGCTGTGTCACTTGTGGGTGATCAGCATTACGAAACCGCGGCACATTTTTGCAAAATAATTCTCGCAAAGCTGCAGCAGTTTGGTTTAAAAGAAGCCCAAGTGATCAATATAAATGTACCCGATATACCGATAAATGAGGTTAAAGGTATTAAGCTAACACGCTTAGGAAGTCGCCATCGCGCCGAGGCGATGTTGAAGCAACAAGATCCTCGTGGTAAAGACATCTTTTGGATTGGCCCCCCCGGTAAAACACAAGATGCTGATGAGGGAACGGACTTCCATGCTATTAACAATGGCTATGTGTCAGTGACACCTTTAACTATCGATTTAACACACCAATCGGCATTGGCTAAAATGCAGCAACAATGGGGTGAGAGCTGATGCTAGAAATTACCCCTGCTGGCTTAGCGTTAGCCAAAACTTTAAAGACCATGGGTATAACCAATCAATCGGTTTTGGATGTCATGGCAAAGACACCTCGTCATTGGTTTGTTGATGAGGCTTTTTCTCACCAAGCTTGGGAAAATACCGCGCTGCCTATTGGACAAGGCCAGACTATCTCACAACCTTATATAGTGGCTAAAATGACCGAGTTGCTATTAGAGTCTAACCCCCAACATATTTTAGAGGTAGGAACGGGCTCGGGTTATCAAACGACGGTGTTATCTCAGCTCGTGGCTTCGGTGTGTACTATTGAGCGGATAAAAAACTTAAAATTTCAAGCTCGGCGTAAACTTAATCGCCTCGATTGCCATAATGTGTCATGTAAACACGGTGATGGTTGGCAAGGTTGGCAAACGAAAGGGCCTTTTGATGCCATCATTGTGACTGCCGCGGCAAGCTCGGTGCCTGAAGCCTTATTGGATCAATTAAAAGAGGGTGGGCGCCTAGTGATACCGGTTGGGGATACAGAGCAAATGTTGAAAGTCGTGACGCGTGATACAACGGGTTTTATTAGCCGAACAATTGAAACGGTTAGATTTGTTCCTTTAATAAATGGTGAGTTAGCTTGAAATTACCTTCTGCTTGGTTAGTTCGACATTTACACATAGCATTGCTGTGTGGCTGGGTCTTATTCATTTCAGCTTGTAGTTCAAACCATTCACCCGCTCCAGTTAAAAGTGCGGGTAAGTATCAGAAGAAAAATTACGGTCAAATGACGCAAACTGTTTATAAGGTTAAAGCGGGCGATACATTGTTTGGTATCGCTTGGCGAGCAGGAAAAGATTATAAAGATATCGCCGCATACAACCGAATCAACCCCCCATATACTATCTTCGTCGGACAAAAGCTAAAAATACCACCGGCAAAATATAACACTACTGGAACCGGTTCCAGTAGCAATAAAAACCAGTCAGTTAGCAAAGTTCAAGCCAAACCAGTGACTAAAACCGCTCAAAGCATAAATGAAAAAAATCAACAAAAAAAACTTGAACAGCAAAAAAGAAAAGAATACGCTGAAAAAAATAAGAACAAAAATGCAACAACTGACGTAGCAAGCAATAAGATTTCTAATTGGCAATGGCCAACCCAAGGAAAAATTCTTCAAGGATTTTCAACTGCGGAATTAGGAAACAAAGGCATCGATATTGCCGGCAAGCGTAATCAGTCTGTTAAAGCATCTGCTGATGGCAAAGTTGTTTATGCCGGAAGTGCCTTAAGGGGATACGGTAAGTTAATCATTATTAAACACAATGAAGATTATCTTAGCGCTTATGCTCATAATGATAAGTTGCTCGTTAAAGAGCAGCAAACGGTTAAAGTGGGCCAGCTCATAGCTGAAATGGGAAGTACAGGCACAACAGATGTCCGGCTTCATTTCGAAATTAGGTACCGCGGTAAGTCCGTAGATCCATTACGGTTTTTACCAAAAAAATAACCGTAGCAGTACGTTTTGTACTGCAACTGTTAGGGAGAACACAGTATGAATCTCACTACACAAAAAGTAAAAGCAAAGACTGATAACTTAGACCTTGTTGACGATGAAGAGTTGATAACTCTTGAAGTTGAAGAAGAAATCGACGAAGAATTAATGGTCGCTTCAGAAGTTAAAAATCTCGATGCCACCCAACTTTACCTTGGTGAAATAGGCTTTTCGCCGCTACTCACAGCAGAAGAAGAAGTTTATTACGCTCGACGCGCTCTTCGTGGTGACGAAGTTGCACGTAAACGTATGATCGAAAGTAATTTACGCTTAGTTGTGAAAATCGCCAGACGTTACAACAACCGTGGTCTAGCCCTATTAGACTTAATCGAAGAAGGCAATTTAGGTCTGATTCGTGCGGTAGAAAAATTTGACCCCGAGCGCGGTTTCCGTTTTTCAACTTATGCTACTTGGTGGATACGACAAACCATTGAGCGTGCGATCATGAATCAAACTCGCACTATTCGGCTCCCTATTCACGTGGTTAAAGAGCTCAATGTTTATCTTCGTACCGCCCGTGAACTGGCTCATAGTCTCGATCATGAACCCACCGCCGAAGAAATTGCAGAAAAACTTGATCGTCCGGTCGAAGATGTAAATAAAATGCTCCGTTTAAACGAACGTATTAGCTCTGTTGATACGCCTATCGGTGGGGATTCAGATAAAGCGCTACTTGATGTCATTGCTGATGAAAAAGCCGGTGGTCCAGAAGGGTGTACACAAGACGATGATATTAGCTCTAGTCTGGTACATTGGCTAGAAGAGCTAAATGCGAAACAGCGTGAAGTATTGGCTCGTCGTTTTGGATTATTGGGTTACGAAGCTTCAACACTTGAAGATGTTGGTCGTGAGATAGGCCTAACCCGTGAACGGGTAAGACAAATTCAAGTAGAAGCCTTGCGTCGTCTAAGAGACGTATTGACGCAACAAGGCTTGAATATTGAAGCATTATTTCGCGAGTAACGATAACCTAGCTTTGCGCAGTTAACATTTGTTAATTAAATGAAAAAAGCCACAACATAATGTTGTGGCTTTTTGTTACTGTTTTAAAAGCCTCTAGCGCGTTATAGCGCTTTTTTTAATAGATAGATAAGGTCTAGCGCCTGCTTAGGTGAAAGCTCATCTGGGTTTATCTGGGTAAGCTGAGTGACTGCTGGGTGCTCTGCTTCTACCGTAAATGGTAGACTAGGTTGGCTAGGCGACGATTGAGTTGGTGAAGTCGATTGTTCGGCCTGTGTTTCGAGCTGATGGAGCTTGTGCTTTGCTTGTTTGATCACTTTTTGTGGCACCCCTGCTAGGGCGGCAACCTGTAAGCCATAGCTCTTACTAGCTGCCCCTTCCTGTACTGAATGCATAAACGCGATACTGTCTTGGTGTTCAACCGCGTCTAGGTGCACATTCGCGAGTCCCTGCATGAGTTCTGGCAGTTGAGTAAGCTCAAAGTAGTGGGTAGCAAACAAGGTAAATGCTTTGGTTGTTTGCGCTAAGTGTTCAGCACATGCCCAAGCGAGAGACATTCCGTCATATGTACTGGTGCCGCGGCCTATTTCATCCATTAACACTAAGCTGCTACTGGTCGCATTATGCAGGATATTAGCGGTTTCAGTCATTTCAACCATAAATGTCGAGCGGCCACTAGCCAAGTCATCGCTGGCACCTATACGAGTAAAAATGCGATCGACATTACCAATGGTTGCGCTGTCTGCAGGCACATAACAGCCGATATGCGCCATCAATACAATTAAGGCTATTTGTCGCATATAAGTTGATTTACCGCCCATGTTGGGACCGGTAACAATTAACATGCGGCGATCTTTGCTCAACTCAACAGGGTTGGCGATAAAAGGCTCACTGGTCACTTGCTCAACAACGGGGTGGCGTCCAGCACTGATCTGTATACCTGAATCAAGGCTCAGAGTAGGTTTTACATAGTGCAATGTCTCCGCTCGTTCGGCGAAATTGGCAAATACATCCAGTTCAGATAGGGCGATGGCTGTTTTTTGCAAAGCGCTTAAAAAAGGTAATAGCAAATCGAGTAATTCGTCATAGAGCTTTTTCTCCAGTGCAAGCGCTTTGCCTTGGCTCATTAGCACTTTGTCTTCGTAAGTTTTCAGCTCGGGAATGATATAGCGTTCGGTATTCTTTAACGTTTGCCGGCGTACATAGTGAGGGGGAACTTGTTCACTTTGGCTCCGACTTACCTCAATATAATAGCCATGAACGCGGTTATAGCTCACTTTTAACGTAGCAATGCCTGTTTGCTGTTTTTCACGCTCTTCAAGCTCGGCTAAGTAATCGGTTGCCCCTTTAGATAAGCTGCGCCACTCATCCAGCTCTTCATGGTAGCCGGGCGCTATTACGCCACCATCACGAATGAGTACGGGTGGATTATCAATAATGGCACGCTGCAATAAGTCTGCTAATTCAGGGTAGTTGCTGATACGTTGACTGTGCGCGAGTAACAATGGGCTCTCAGAATCAGTTAATAGCTGGTTTAATTCTGGTAAGGTTGCAAACGCTGTTTTTAATTTAACAAGATCGCGAGGCCGGGCACTTTTTAACGCTAAGCGCGCGAGAACGCGCTCGATATCGCCAATGTTTTTCAGTAGCTCGGCGGTTTCACAATAAAGGGATAAGTCTAATAGCTGTGCAATGACACTTTGTCGGTGCGTTAAGGTGTCTAAATTTCGACTCGGCTGGTGGATCCAACGTTTCAGTAAACGACTCCCCATTGCGGTCGCGGTATTATCTAGCACTTGTGCAAGGGTGTTATCAAAGCCGCCGGCCAGATTTTGCGTCAGCTCTAGATTGCGACGTGTGGCGGCATCTAAAATGACCACGTCTTGATTTTGCTCTAACGAAATCGAATTGATATGAGGCAATGCGGTGCGCTGGGTATCTTTTATATATTGCAACAAACAGCCTGCAGCGCAGAGCGCAACTTGGGCATCTTCAACACCAAAACCAACTAAGTCTCGTGTTTCAAATTGCTGTGTTAGCAGTCGTTTAGCTGTTTGCAGTTCAAACTCCCACTCTGGACGACGGCGGATCCCGCGTCTTTGTTCGAACAATTGAATATGTTGGAAATCTTCTGGGTACAGCAACTCAGCCGGATCGAGACGTTGTAGCTCAGCTTGTAGGGTCTCTTCTTGTTCAAATTGGTTGACGATAAAGCGGCCACTAGTGATATCTAAGGTAGCAAGACCAAAAGTTTGTTGCGACTGGTAAACACAGCTAATCAGGTTATCGCGATTATCTTCTAATAGTGCTTCATCACTCACGGTTCCAGGCGTGATTATGCGGACTATTTTTCGTTCTACTGGGCCTTTACTCGTTGCTGGGTCGCCAACTTGCTCACAAATAGCCGCTGATTCGCCCATTTGTACTAATTTAACTAAATATCCTTCCACCGCATGGTGTGGCACGCCTGCCATAGGAATTGGTTGTCCCGCTGTTTGGCCGCGCTTGGTTAATGATATACCCAGTAAGCGAGAGGCTTTTTTAGCATCATCGAAGAACAGTTCGTAGAAATCACCCATACGATAAAACAGCAAGATCTCCGGCGCTTCTGCTTTTAATGCTAAATATTGCTGCATCATTGGCGTGTGTTGGGGGGTTATTTTATTACTCATAATTTGGCCATTCTCTGCTGTGTTTCGTAAGGCAAGGCGCTAAGGATACTGGAATCAAACTCGTTCGCAAAGATACAGTAAACAGAAATAGATTTATCAACTGATGATTTGTTAAGGTTGGCTGGTGGATACTGGTATTTAAAATACAGTTACAACAATAGCCTGATTTTATATACAGTTAAAATTCCTCTTGATACTGTACGAAACCACAGTATACTAAAGCCAATTACTTCGAATTTTTACCCTGAGTGGAGTCGCAAATGGATTCAAATAAAGAAAAAGCGTTAGCAGCAGCATTAGGCCAAATAGAAAAGCAATTTGGTAAAGGTTCTATCATGCGTCTTGGTGATGGTTCGGCTGCGATGCTGGATATTGAATCAGTTTCTACCGGCTCATTAGGACTTGATGTTGCATTAGGTATAGGCGGCTTGCCTTATGGTCGTGTCGTTGAAATTTACGGTCCTGAAAGCTCTGGTAAAACAACACTTACCTTACAAGTGATTGCTGAGGCACAAAAACAGGGTAAAACATGTGCTTTCATTGATGCTGAGCATGCTCTTGACCCAATTTACGCACGTAAATTAGGGGTGAAAGTTGACGAGCTACTTATTTCTCAGCCTGATACCGGTGAGCAAGCACTAGAAATTTGCGACATGCTAGTGCGCTCTGGTGCGGTTAATGTTGTAGTTATTGACTCTGTAGCGGCATTGACGCCTAAAGCTGAAATCGAAGGCGATATGGGCGACTCGCACGTTGGTTTACAAGCGCGCCTAATGTCGCAAGCATTACGTAAACTAACAGGCAACATCAAGCAAACTAACTGTTTATGTATCTTCATTAACCAAATTCGTATGAAAATTGGTGTTATGTTTGGCTCTCCTGAAACCACTACCGGTGGTAATGCGCTGAAATTCTATGCTTCCGTGCGCCTAGATATCCGCCGTATCGGTGCGGTAAAAGAAGGTGATGAAGTAGTTGGTAATGAAACGCGCGTAAAAGTGGTTAAAAACAAAGTTTCGCCGCCATTTAAACAAGCAGAATTCCAGATCCTATATGGCGCGGGTATTAACATGCTAGCCGAAGTGATTGATTTAGGCGTGAAAGAAAAGTTAATCGAAAAAGCCGGTGCTTGGTTCTCTTATAAAGGCGATAAAATCGGCCAAGGTAAAGCCAATGCTTGCCGTTACCTAACTGAGAACCCACATATCGCGCAAGAAATTGAAGGTTTATTACGCGATGCTTTACTACCTAAGCCTAAAGATGACGTAAAAGCAGCACCGGTCGCAGCCGAAGAAGATGAGGCAGAGTTTGATTGATAATCAAACTGCTAGCTATAACCAAGTTTATCAATCTGCGATAAACTTGGTCTCTAGGCGAGAGCACTCTCGTCTAGAGCTGCAACAAAAACTGCAAAAACGAAACTTCCCTCAAGCTCATATAGACCAAGTGATTACTTACTGTTGTGATAGTGATTATGTTAATGACCAACGCTTTACGCAAAGCTTTATTCGCATTAAAGCAGGCAAGGGGTTAGGGTTAAATCGCATTAAAATGGAATTACAGCAAAAGGGAATTGCTAACGACTTAATTTCTTTAGCCTTAGATGAGTTAGATCTCGATTGGTTTGAATTAGCAAAAAGTTTGTATCAACGTAAATATCCTACCCCGCAACCTGATGATTTTAAAAGTAGACAAAAAAGGCAGCGCTACCTCTACTACCGTGGTTTTGATAGTGAACAAGTGCGCTATGCCAGCAGTGCCTAAACTTGCTAGGTCTTGGTCATCATTTCCCCATATTTCCGCGCGATTGTTACTAATAAACGTCCAGAAAAATAGCCTAAAGCGGCTTAGAAGCCGGGCAATTAAATGTAATGACTCTAATTATTAGTATTGCGTTTTGAAATCGCTCTGTTTACTTTTCCCCCGTGTTTCACCGTGATATATTGTGCGCATTTAATTTTGCCTATTTTACAGTTAAGCAATGAGGCTGACTGTAGATGGTTATATTCAGTTTATTTGGAACCCAATTCATGAGCCAATCCACTGCTGAGATCCGTAACGCGTTTCTTGGATACTTTGAAAGTAAGGGACACCAGAGTGTCGCTAGTAGTCCACTTGTTCCTGGTAATGATCCCACGTTGCTGTTCACCAACGCCGGCATGGTTCAATTTAAAGACGTATTTTTGGGGATGGATCAGCGTCCATATACCCGTGCTACTTCAAGTCAGCGTTGTGTACGTGCTGGTGGTAAACATAACGATTTAGAAAACGTGGGTTATACCGCGCGTCATCATACTTTCTTTGAAATGCTTGGAAACTTTAGCTTCGGTGACTACTTCAAGCGTGAAGCCATTAGCTTTGCCTGGGAGTTTTTAACTGAAGTCGTTAAATTGCCAAAAGAAAAACTCTGGGTGACTGTTTTTGAAGAAGATGATGAAGCAGCCGAAATTTGGTTAAAAGAAATCGGAGTACCAGCTGACCGTTTATCTCGTATTGGCGCTAAAGATAACTTCTGGTCTATGGGTGACACCGGACCATGTGGTCCTTGTACTGAAATTTTCTATGATCATGGTGAGCACATTTGGGGCGGTCCTCCGGGAACACCTGAAGAAGACGGCGACCGTTACATTGAAATTTGGAACCTAGTATTCATGCAATTTAACCGTCATGCCGATGGCACGATGGAGCCTTTACCTAAGCCTTCTGTGGACACCGGCATGGGGCTAGAGCGTATAGCAGCTATTTTACAAGGTGTGCATTCAAACTACGAGATTGACATTTTCCAAGCGTTGATCAAGAAAACGGCTGAGATCACTGGCGCGAAAGACTTAGAAGATAAGTCACTACGCGTAGTTGCCGATCATATTCGTTCATGTAGCTTTTTGATTGCAGATGGTGTGATGCCATCAAATGAAGGTCGTGGCTATGTATTACGACGCATTATCCGCCGCGCAGTTCGTCATGGTCATAAACTTGGGGCCACCGAAACCTTCTTCTATAAGTTGGTAGCTGAATTAGTTAACCAAATGGGTGAAGCGTATCCTGAGCTAACTAAACAACAAGCCATTGTTGAAAAGATGCTGAAACTGGAAGAAGAGCAGTTTGCAAAAACCCTTGATCGCGGTTTAACCATTCTTGATGACGCATTAACTCAGCTTGAGGGGAAAACAATCCCCGGTGAATTAGTGTTTAAGCTTTATGATACGTATGGCTTCCCAGCTGATTTAACGGCTGATATTGCTCGTGAACGTGACTTAGTGATCGACCAAGACGGTTTTGAGGCAGCAATGCAAGCTCAGCGTGAGCGCGCACAAAAAGCAAATAGCTTTGGTACTGATTATAACGACGCGATTAAAGTGGAGCATCAAACTCGCTTTTTAGGTTACAACGTTACAGATAGCAAAGCGAAGATCGTTGAAATCTTTAAGCAAGGCGAATCAGTGGCTAGCCTAGCTCAAGGTGAAGAAGGCATTATCATTTTAGGTGAAACCCCTTTCTACGCCGAATCAGGTGGTCAAGTGGGTGATACCGGTGAAATTCAATTCACTGGTGGTGCTTTTGTTGTAACTGATACGCAAAAGTCCGGCAATGCATTTTTACACCACGGTTATATGTGTGGCGCTAAGCTATCCGTTGGCGAAGATATAACCGCAGTAGTTGATGAGCAGAAACGCAAAGCAATCGCTTTAAACCACTCCGTTACTCACTTACTGCATTCAGCATTACGTCATACCTTGGGCGATCATATTGGTCAAAAAGGTTCATTAGTAGATAGCGAGAAACTACGTTTCGACTTTTCTCACTTCGAAGCCATGACTATGGAGTCTATTCGTCAGGTTGACTATTTGGTGAACAAAGCCATTCGTGACAACTTTGAAGTGATCACTAAGGTAATGAATATCGAAGAAGCGAAAGCATCAGGTGCAATGGCACTGTTTGGTGAAAAATATGATGAAATGGTTCGCGTAGTACAGATGGGCGATTTCTCTACCGAACTCTGTGGTGGTACTCATGCCCAACGCACCGGTGATATTGGTTTCTTCAAAATTATCTCCGAAGGCGGTATTGCTGCTGGCGTTCGCCGGATTGAAGCGGTTTCGGGCCCTGCCGCTATCGACTTTATTCATAGCTTAGGTGAACAAATTCAACAAACTCTTGATCTGGTTAAGGGTGATCAATTCACAATCGGCGCTAAAGTACGTCAAGTTATTGATCGCTCAAAAGCCCTAGAAAAAGAGCTGGAGCAGTTAAAAGCCAAGATGGCGAGCCAAGCTGGTGCTGATTTAATTGGTCAGGCGATAGAAATCGGTGGCACCCGTGTCGTGGTTGCGCACTTAGATGGGATCGAGCCAAAAGCGCTACGTTCATCTGTCGATGAGCTTAAAAACAAATTGCAATCTGGCATCGTGTTTTTGGCAACAGCAAGTGAAGGCAAGGTAAGTTTAATCGCTGGTGTTACTAAAGATTTAACCGCTAAGGTAAAAGCGGGAGAATTAGTAAATATGGTCGCTATGCAAGTAGGCGGAAAGGGCGGTGGTCGCCCTGATATGGCTCAAGCAGGTGGTACTGACGCGGCAGCTTTGCCTGACGCATTGAAATCTGTTCAACCTTGGTTAGAACAACGTCTGTAAAAGGAATACGCACGTGGGTGTAATAGTTCAAAAATACGGTGGTACGTCAGTGGGTACCCTTGAGCGAATAGAAGCAGTCGCAGAGAGGGTAAAGCGGACTAAAGAGCAGGGCCATGATGTTGTCGTGGTGGTGTCGGCTATGTCGGGTGAGACCAACCGCCTTATTGGTATGGCAAAGGAGCTTGATTTAGATGCCAGCCGCCGTGAAATGGATGTACTCGTATCGACCGGTGAACAAGTCACTATCGCGTTACTGACTATTGCTTTGCATAAAGCGGGCGTTGACGCAGTATCGATGACAGGCGATCAAATGCGCATGAAAACTGATTCAAGTCACAGTAAAGCGCGCATTTTAGATGTTGAAACCGATAACTTAAAACAGCACATCGCTGAGGGTAAGGTTGTTGTCGTTGCGGGTTTCCAAGGTCGTGATGAGTTAAACAACATCACTACTTTAGGTCGTGGTGGTTCAGATACCTCCGCTGTAGCGGTGGCGGCAGCATTGAAAGCTGACGAATGCCAAATCTACACCGATGTTGATGGTGTTTACACTACTGACCCACGCATGGTGCCTCAGGCTCGTCGCTTAGATACGATTACGTTTGAAGAAATGCTTGAAATGGCGAGTTTGGGTGCAAAAGTGCTGCAAATTCGCTCGGTTGAATTCGCCGGGAAATACAGCGTACCGCTACGCGTACTATCAAGTTTTAAAGAAGGCTCTGGCACCTTAATTAGTTATGAGGAAGTAAACATGGAATCTCCTGTAGTATCAGGTATTGCGTTTAATCGTGACGAAGCGCGTTTAACTATTTGTGGTGTACCAGACGAACCTTCAATGGCCGCTCGTGTGTTATCACCGATTGGCGATGCAGGTATCGATATCGATATGATAGTGCAAAACACCTTAGGTGATGGTAAAGCGGACTTCACCTTCACCGTGCACCGCGATGACTACCGCCGTGCGACTGAGCTTTTAACGGCTGTGGCAAAAGAAGTTGGCGCAAAAGGTGTGCAAGGGGATGAACATATCGCCAAGGTGTCTATAGTTGGTGTAGGGATGTGGAACCACCCTGGCGTGGCTAAAACTATGTTTGAAGTATTGGGACGTGAAAACATTAATATGCACCAGATTTCAACATCAGAGATCAAAGTGTCAGTATTGATTGATGAGAAGTACCTAGAGCTTGCGGTACGCTCGCTGCACACTGCATTTGGCCTTGACGCTGAGCCAGAAGAAGGCAAATAGGCGAAAACCCTTATGCTTTAGAGGATATTGGGTATTACCTTTTTGATTAATATATGGATAATAGGATCCAATAAAGCAGAATAATGGAAACAAGGAGCTGTAAATGCTAATTTTGACTCGTCGTGTAGGTGAAACTCTGATGATCGGTGACGAAGTGACAGTGACTGTTCTAGGAGTTAAAGGAAACCAAGTGCGTATCGGTGTAAATGCACCAAAAGAAGTCTCAGTTCATCGAGAAGAAATTTATATGCGTATCCAAGCAGAGAAAGGCCCTGACCAGTTCTAATGCTGACAAATTGTAAAAAAGGAGCTTCGGCTCCTTTTTTTATATCTGTCATAAAACCTAACCTAGGCTCTGCTTAAGTCTGCCGCAATGTCATCGAGTATGCTTCTATCATAATATCTCGTGGAGATATGTCGTTATGTCGACTCCTTTATTATTCGAAATATTGCCTTGTTATAAATTCATCCCATAGATTAATAATCTAAGTTTAATCCGAAAGGGAGTTGATTGCGTGAGTGCTCAATCGCCGAAGTTGTTATTTATCTCACTTTTATCTCGTTAAAACCTCATAAACAAGGCGGTCTGTTTAAGAACTGTTCGAACAGAGCCTTTTTCTGAAAAACTGTTTGACATATTTTCGGCTGCGGGTAATATGTGCGCCACCAGAACGGTGAGGTGGCCGAGTGGCCGAAGGCGCTCCCCTGCTAAGGGAGTATGGGGTTTGTAGCCCCATCGAGGGTTCAAATCCCTCCTTCACCGCCATTTATGTTTTGGTATGACGCGCATGTAGCTCAGCTGGATAGAGTACCTGGCTACGAACCAGGCGGTCGGAGGTTCGACTCCTTCCATGCGCGCCACTTTCATTTGTTGTGTAACATAAGTTATACGATGAATAAAAATCTGCTAAA
>NZ_JAIMJA010000017.1:28510-106048 GCF_021295315.1 Motilimonas cestriensis
ATGTAGCTCAGCTGGATAGAGTACCTGGCTACGAACCAGGCGGTCGGAGGTTCGACTCCTTCCATGCGCGCCACTTTCATTTGTTGTGTAACATAAGTTATACGATGAATAAAAATCTGCTAAACCAGATAAAAAGTTTACCGCGCGCATGTAGCTCAGCTGGATAGAGTACCTGGCTACGAACCAGGCGGTCGGAGGTTCGACTCCTTCCATGCGCGCCAATTTCATTTGTTGTGTAACATAAGTTATACGATGAATAAAAATCTGCTAAACCAGACAAAAAGTTTACCGCGCGCATGTAGCTCAGCTGGATAGAGTACCTGGCTACGAACCAGGCGGTCGGAGGTTCGACTCCTTCCATGCGCGCCACTTTCATTTGTTGTGTAACATAAGTTATACGATGAATAAAAATCTGCTAAACCAGATAAAAAGTTTACCGCGCGCATGTAGCTCAGCTGGATAGAGTACCTGGCTACGAACCAGGCGGTCGGAGGTTCGACTCCTTCCATGCGCGCCATTTTTTATTCTTCTTATATATTCTTTATTCCACACTTCCATTCTTTTCCTGAATAAATACTCTCTTTGTTGTTAGTTTTTTGTTATTGCCTGTTTGCTGGGGTGTTGATTTTTTTGTGCTATTTATTCATATTTATGCACTTTGAAATGTTGATAAAGGGCCTGTGTCATGATGGCTACAAAATGACTGAACGCGAACATCCTGAAATACTTGCTCATTTGAAATATTAGTCTGCTACTTGTGTTTTTTATGGCTGTATATTTTATAACTTTAAGTTTTGTTAGCTTTATTGACCTAATTTGAGATATTTAGATCTCATAGGGGTTTTATAATTGAGTAAAATAAGTAGACTTAATGGCTTTTGAAAAATCGCACTTGTTGGCTTTTTCACCAATAAATGTTGTTTTTTTACAGATAACTCAAGCTTATTAGTTATCGATGTCTAAAAGATAGCTCGTCAATGAATGTCTCTGCTACGTAATATGATGGCTAACTCAATATAATAAGAATATAAAAACGACTTAATAGTGAATATTTATTCATTGTAGGTTTGACTTTTTTAAGGTCTAGGTAATAATGCTCATGAATTATTATTTAGGCCCGAATGGACGTAATAAATTATGGATATTACTGAACTGTTATTAGAAGCAGGGAACTTGATGCTGGTCGGCATGATTTCAGTGTTTTTGTTTCTTGGCCTATTAGTTATTGTTGTTCAACAAATGGCTAAACTTTGTCCCGTTGAATCCGCGCCTGTAGCAGCAAAAAAGCCAGCGGCAAAACCTCAGCCAGCAACATTGAATCCAAAATTAATAGCAGCCATCACAAGTGCGGTACAGCAGTACCGTGATAATAAGTAACTTGGTTCTAAGAAAACTTTTTAAAGGAGCACAACGTCATGTCTAAGCCTCTCGCTATAACTGAAGTGGTATTGCGCGACGCACACCAATCGCTGTTTGCGACGCGTATGCGTATCGAAGATATGCTGCCTATTGCAGAGAAACTCGATAAAATGGGCTTTTGGTCTCTCGAGACTTGGGGCGGCGCAACATTTGACGCCTGTATCCGTTATTTGGGTGAAGATCCTTGGGAGCGCATCCGCAAGCTTAAGCAAGCAATGCCAAACACGAAACATCAAATGCTATTACGGGGTCAAAACCTATTAGGCTACCGCCACTACGCGGATGATGTGGTAGAGAAGTTTGTTGAGCGAGCTCATGCCAATGGTGTTGATGTGTTTCGTATCTTTGATGCGATGAACGATGTCCGTAACTTTCAAACGGCTGTCAAAGCCGCGGTAAATGTTGGTGCTCATGCACAAGGTACTATCTCTTACACGACTAGCCCAGTACACACAGTGGATACTTGGGTGGATATGGCTAAACGTTTACAAGACATGGGCGCTCACTCTATCTGTATCAAAGATATGGCTGGCCTGCTTAAGCCTTATGTTGCCGAGGAATTGGTTACTCGCATTAAAGAAACTGTCGATCTACCGTTAGCCCTACATTGTCATGCTACGACTGGTTTAAGTATTGCGACTCAGCAAAAAGCCATTGATAGTGGTATTGATATCCTTGATACGGCTATTTCCTCAATGAGTATGACTTACGGTCATTCACCAACGGAAACCATTGTCTCTATTGTAGAAGGCACTGAACGTGATACCGGTCTAGACTTGCATGCGCTTGAAGACATCGCTTCTTACTTCCGTGAGGTGCGCAAAAAGTATGTGAAATTTGAAGGCGCTCTAAAAGGTGTTGATTCACGTATTTTGATAGCTCAGGTGCCGGGTGGCATGCTAACAAATATGGAAAGCCAGCTTAAAGAGCAAGGCGCGGGTGACCGTTTAGATGAAGTATTAAAAGAAATTCCACGTGTACGTGAAGATCTTGGCTTTATTCCGCTTGTTACTCCTACCTCGCAAATTGTTGGTACTCAAGCCGTAATTAACGTTCTAATGGGCGAGCGCTACAAAAACATTACCAAAGAGACAGCTGGTGTACTTAAAGGTGAGTACGGCGCTACGCCAGCAGCGGTAAACACCGAGCTACAGCAACGCGTGTTAGAGGGCAGTGAAGTCATTACTTGTCGTCCTGCTGATTTACTTGAGCCAGAGTTAGCAGCATTAACTGCTGAGTTCTTAGGCAAAGCGAAAGAGAAAGACATTAAGGTTGCTGAAAATGAAGTGGACGATGCGCTTATTTACGCGCTATTCCCACAAGTAGGCCTTAAGTTTTTAGAGAATCGTAATAATCCTGACGCATTTGAGCCAGTGCCAAGTGCCGATGATATGAAGCCTGCGGCTGCGCCGCGTACTGAAGCTGAAACCTACGCGGTTAAAGTGGATGGTCAGGTATTTAATGTTGAAGTGGGGCCTGCAGGTAGCATTGAAACCATCACGCCAGTGGGTGGGGCTCCTGTTGCTGTCGATTCAGCTGCTGCCGCGCCTGTTGCTACTGCAAATGGTCCAGCAGAAGATATTACCTCGCCATTATCAGGCACTATTTTTAAAGTGCTAGTGCAACAAGGTGAGCAAGTGAGTGAAGGTGACGTACTGTTGATCATGGAAGCGATGAAGATGGAAACTGAAATCAGAGCGGTTCGAGCAGGTACGGTACAAGCGATTCATGTTCGTGAAGGTGATTCAGTTGCAGTTGGCGATGCCCTGCTAGCGCTGGCATAAGGAGTTCCAGTGGAAGGTTTATTAACCCTTTGGCACGATACCGGTATCTATCATTTCGAGTGGAAACAGCTCGTAATGATGGCGGTGGGTGCTTTATTACTTTACTTAGCGATAGTACGTAAGTTTGAACCATTATTATTGTTGCCGATTGGTTTTGGCGCTATTTTAGCCAATATTCCCAATGCCGGTTTTACCGACGAAGGTGGCATACTTTACTACATCTACCATATTGGTATTGAAACGGGTGTTTTCCCGTTACTTATCTTTATGGGGGTGGGCGCGATGACAGACTTTGGTGCGCTAATTGCTAACCCTAAAATGCTATTCTTGGGAGCCGCGGCACAATTTGGTATTTTTGCTACCTTGTTTGGTGCAATCATGTTGAATGTTATCCCAGGTTTTGAGTTTAGCTTACAGGACGCTTCTGCCATTGCCATTATTGGTGGTGCGGATGGGCCAACAGCAATATTCCTTGCTTCCAAGCTTGCCCCTCACTTGTTAGGTGCGATTGCGGTAGCGGCATATTCTTACATGGCGTTAGTGCCTTTGATTCAACCGCCGATCATGCGTGCTTTAACTTCTGAGAAAGAGCGTGCGATCCAGATGGAGCAATTAAGACCAGTTAGCAAGCGTGAGAAAATTTTATTTCCGCTATTGGTGCTGTTTGCTTGTATCTTGTTATTACCAGCAGCAACACCGCTTGTGGGCATGTTCTGTTTAGGCAACCTGATGCGTGAATCTGGCGTTGTAGAGCGTTTAAGTAATGCTGCGCAAAATGAAATTATTAACGCGGTAACTATTTTCCTCGGCTTGGCTGTTGGATCTAAGTTATCAGCCAAATATTTCTTAACCTTAGAAACATTAGGCATTTTGGTACTTGGCGCGGTGGCGTTTGCGATTGGTACTGCCTCGGGTGTATTGATGGCGAAACTAATGAGCCGAATGTCGGGCGGTAAGATTAACCCATTATTAGGGGCTGCGGGTGTATCAGCGGTGCCAATGGCGGCGCGAGTGGTGAATAAAGTGGGCCTAGAAGCTAACCCACAAAACTTCTTACTGATGCATGCTATGGGCCCTAACGTGGCTGGCGTACTCGGTAGTGCTGTCGCCGCTGGTGTGTTACTGGCTTTAGTTGGTTAATCTCTATTTAATCAGATAAGCATTTAATAAAAGGTGGCTTGGCCACCTTTTTTATTGCCCCCACTTAGTTCTCGTTGGTTAAGGCCTATTTTAGCTTGTCTTTTATGTTCGTGTTAAATGAAGCATTAAAGTAAAAAAGCCAATTAAAAAGGCAGACAGGCCAGCTATCCAGTAAAAACCTTTCGCGCCCTGCTTAATTGATAAACCATTGTAATGCAGAAACCCCAGCCAAAGTAATGAGATAACTAGGGGGATTAAAAACATTCTCGCCATTGTAGCGCTCCTTGGGTGCATAGCCTGTCGTTGTTTAGCTTACGTTTGAGTTGCCACATCTGCTCTATTTATATCAAAAAACATCGCATTAGGGGTGATAGCGTTGTCTGAGTTGGCAACCTTTAGTCTGATTTTACGTTAAAAATCGACTACTTCGCCTTGCTTAAGCTTAGATTAACGAACAAATTTGATAAACTGTTGCCACTTGGTTTTTCTGGTTGATTAAAATGTTCGAAACTGTGCTAACGCACACTATGTCACTATGGGGCTTGTTTAGTCTGAGCTTTATCGCCGCGACTTTATTACCTGCAGGCTCTGAAGTATTACTCACTGCTATGATCTTGGCTGAACAATATTCAGTCTACAGTTTGATCGCAGTGGCAACTATAGGCAATACATTGGGTGGATTTCTCACTTACTATTTTGGTTGGTTAGCGCGCTGTTATCAAAAGAACTTAGAAATTAAGCAACAGAAAGTCATCATTTATATGCAACGTTATGGTATTTATTGTTTATTATTTAGCTGGTTACCTATTTTCGGTGATATTTTTTGTTTTGCGGCTGGCTGGTTGAAATTAAATCGCTACTGGTCAGGTTTATTGCTATTGCTTGGTAAGCTGTTACGTTACTCATTTATTGCTTTGATTGCTCAAGGTCTTATCTGAGCCAAAGTATGAGCGAAAACTTGTAATATGAAGTGGCAGCCCCAATATACGGTAGCAAACATATTATTATGCGCATTTACCTGTTAGCGGTTTAGGTAAGTGTTTTCTGCAGCTTGCTGTAAGTGAATCAGAGTGACATGATGTGACTCTTCTATTTGTTTAGGCGCCAGCGACTATCACTCTTATGAATAAGACTGGTGTGACATAAACTAAGGCTTTATCTTGAATTCAAAATTTAATCAACAACTTGAGCTGTTAAAGGCTACTCCTGGAGCGTTGACTGGGATCAATCGAGGCATTGAGCGGGAAAGTTTACGCGTTGCTAGTAATGGCCAGCTAGCGCAAACTCCTCATCCTGAATCATTAGGTAAAGCGTTAACGCATTCAACCATTACAACTGACTTTGCAGAAAGCCTACTAGAGTTTATTACCCCAGTATCAACCGCTACTTCGGTCTTATTTGAGCAATTACAAGACATTCACCATTACACGGTGAAAAATTTGGGCCAAGAGCAGCTTTGGCCAATGAGCATGCCTTGTTACTGCGCTGATGAAGAGCAAATAGAACTCGCGCAATACGGCACCTCTAATATCGGCAAAATGAAAACCACTTACCGTGAAGGGTTAAAAAACCGCTACGGTAGTATGATGCAAATTATCTCGGGTGTGCATTACAATTTCTCTTTGCCGCAGCAGTTTTGGCAGTTAAAGCAAGCGCCGGGAATGAGTGAACAAGATAAAGCCTCAGCTGGATATATGGCTTTAGTGCGTAATTTTTACCGTTTTGGCTGGGTTATTCCTTATTTGTTTGGTGCTTCACCTGCGCTTTGTAGTTCATTTTTACAAGGTAAAAAGAGCAGCTTACCATTTGAAGCTCTTGGCAAAGGAACGGTTTATCTACCTTATGCGACGTCTTTACGTTTGAGTGATTTGGGATATACAAATAGCAGTCAAGCTGATTTGTGTGTGAGTTATAATGCGCTTGACTCTTATCTTCATTCGGTCGAAAAAGCCGTCAATGCACACTCGCTAGCTTTTGAAAAAATTGGTGTAAAAGAAAACGGCCAATATAAGCAGTTAAACGCTAATATGCTGCAAATCGAGAATGAACTTTACGCGCCGATCCGTCCTAAGCGTGTCACGTTTGCCAATGAAAAGCCGCGTCATGCACTGGCGGCGCGTGGTATTGAGTATATTGAAGTGCGCTCACTTGATGTGAATCCGTTCGCCGCTGTGGGGATCACACCGCTCCAGTCTTATTTCTTAGATGTTTTTCTCACTTGGTGCGCCCTTAAACCGTCGGCTGAATTTGATCCATCGCGCTGTAATGAATACAAAGGCAACTTTACTAAAGTGGTACTTGAAGGCAGAAAGCCGGGCATTACTCTTGAGATCAGTCGTGAAGAATTAACCATACCGCAATGGGGTGAAAAACTGATGCTTGAGTGGCGTGAAGTGGCGGCAATGCTTGATCGCGATAACAACACTCAATCATTTAGCGCCGCTTTAACTGAGTTGGCGCCAAGCTTTGCTGACCCTGAACTCACCTTGTCTGGGCAGCTATTGAAAGAACTAAAATCATTAGAAATAGATAATGGTGAATTTGCCATCAAATTATCGAATCAATACAAGCAAGAGCTTGCCTCTGGTTCATACCAATATTGGACTGAAGATGATTTTACCCAATTTAGAGTTGAGTCGATGATTAAGCAGCAGGCGATTGAGTCGGCAGACCAAGTGGGCTTTGATGAGTTTTTGACCCAGTATTTTGCCAAGAAGTAGCAGTAGATAAAAAAGCAGGAGCCTTACGGCTCCTGAAAACAATGAAAAAAACAATTCTTGCACTTACTAAGGCAACAATAGAGGCAAAGAGTTCAATGGGAATAATAAAAAATACAAAATATTTTTTTCTGCTTACTTGTGTGTCTTTATTGGCTGCATGTAGCTCATCCCCACCCCGAAATCCCGAAAATTTATGTGAAATATTTCAAGAAAAGCGCGATTGGTATACGGCGGCGAAGGACATGGAAGATAAATGGGGCACGCCACTTCATGTACCAATGGCAATGATGTATCAAGAGAGTAGCTTTAAGCATGATGCCGCGCCGCCGATGGAGTATTTCTTATTTATCCCAACTGGAAGAGCCAGTAGTGCTTATGGTTACAGCCAGGCCAAAACGTTAACTTGGCAAGATTATACTCGTGAAACGGGAAACGGTTGGGCCAGCCGTGATGACTTTGCCGATGCGATTGATTTTATGGGGTGGTTTACCACTAAGACTCATAAAATTAATGGCGTATCTAAATGGGATGCTTACCGTCAATACCTTAATTATCACGAGGGTTGGGGTGGCTATAGAAAAGGTAGTTATAACAAAAAACCTTGGTTAATCAAGGTGTCAAAGAAAGTTGACCAACGCGCCAAGCAATATGCTCAACAATTAAAGCGGTGCCAAGATGACTTAGATTCAGGTTGGTTGTGGCGTACTTTCTTTAGCTAAAACCCAACAATCAACTAGATCCCAGTCACGGCTTTGGTTAGAGTAGCGCCATAACTATGATAGGAGAAACAAGATGCCATTATTAGATAGCTTCACTGTAGACCATACCAAGATGAATGCACCTGCAGTACGTGTGGCAAAAACCATGAAAACCCCAGGCCAAGATACGATTACCGTATTCGACCTACGTTTTTGCGTACCAAATGAAGAGCTACTATCAGAAAAAGGTATCCACACCTTAGAGCACTTATTTGCCGGTTTTATCCGTCAGCATTTAAATAGCGACACCGTAGAAATTATTGATGTGTCTCCAATGGGGTGTCGTACTGGCTTTTACATGAGCCTTATTGGCTCGCCATCTGAGCAAACAGTTGCCGACAGCTGGTTAGCTGCAATGCAAGATGTGCTTGTTGTGCAAAGCCAAGATGAAATCCCTGAGCTTAATGAATATCAGTGTGGCACGTTTGTGATGCATTCTCTTGATGAAGCAAAAGCGATAGCTAAAACCATTATTGAACGCGGTGTTGGAGTTAATCAAAATGATGAGCTGGCGCTGCCAAAAGAATTACTTGAAAAGCTGTAACAAATAAATTGAACAACAAAAAAAGCGGGCTAACTTATTCAATACAGTATATCAGCCCGCTTTATTTATTCTTTTTCTTGGTACAGGTGGGGGATGATCCGCACTAACTTGACCATGTTGTTTTCAACTTCTACCACTTCAATGGGATAACCAAATAAACGGACACTGATATTGGGTGCTGGAATATCTTCCAAGTACTCTAGAATTAAGCCATTTAGGGTTTTTGGTCCATCAGTTGGGAACTGCCAGTTCATTTCTTTATTGATATCACGAATACTGATGCTGCCTTCAACTAAGAAACTGCCATCTTCTTGCTGGTGAATTTCATCAGATACCTCTGGCGTGATGCTGGTGGTGAAATCACCTACTATTTCTTCTAGTAAGTCTTCCAATGTGACCAAGCCTTGAATATCACCGTACTCGTCAATCACTAAGCCTATGCGCTCTTTTCTACGCTGAAATTTCAGTAACTGCGTGTTCAAGGGGGTGCCTTCTGGAATGAAGTAAAGCTCTTTTACACTGCGCAGTAATGTGGTTTTATCGAGTTGCTCTTTGAGCATCATACGCAAGGTATCTTTGGCATGAATAAAGCCAACGGCATCATCAATATTGTCACGATACAGTAGAATTCGGGTATGGGGGGATTGCGTTAGCTGACGTAATATCAGCTCCCAATCATCATTAATATCGATACCGGCAATGTCACTGCGCGGGATCATAATGTCTTCTACTGCAACTTGTTCTAAATCTAAGATGCTGAGTAGCATCTCTTGGTGACGTTTAGGGATCATCGCGCCAGCTTCATGAACGATAGTGCGCAACTCGTCGGGGGATAAATGGTCGTCACCGCCATTGGCACTGTCTATGCGTAGCAGCTTGAGTAAACCATTGGATAAAAAGTTAACAAACCATACCACAGGGGTGAAAATCTTCTGCAGCGGGCGCAGCAGTAATGAACTTGGAAACGCTATTTTTTCGGGATATAACGCCGCTAACGTTTTCGGCGTCACTTCGGCAAAAATCAATAATGCTAAGGTGAGTGCACCTGTGGCGATGGCGATACCCGCATCACCGAATAAGCGTTGACCGATGATAGTCGCAATCGCCGAAGCCAGAATATTGACTAAGTTGTTACCAATGAGAATTAAGCCAATCAATTTATCAGGGCGTTGTAGTAACTTCTCGACCCGTATTGCACTTTTATTATTCTGTTTAACAAGGTGGCGCAGTCGGTAGCGATTAATCGCCATCATGCCGGTTTCAGAACTGGAAAAGTACGCTGACATTAAGATCAACAGACCTAAAATGGCAAACAGTACTTCGGTCGATATGGTATCCAATGTGGATCCTCTTGGTAGTCAATAAATGGGTTAAAAATTGAGTAGCAGCTTAAGTTAAGATTATTTCTTTGACAAAACGGCTGCCAAAATAGGCTAAGGTAAGCACAAAGGCACCTATAACCGTGGCATAAATGACAGGTTTTCCGCGCCAGCCTTTGATGTAGTGGCCCCAAAGTAGAGTTATGTATAAAAACCAAGCAACAATAGACAGTATGGCTTTATGCGCCTTACCCTGAGCAAACATATCATCTAAAAAGATAAAACCGGTAGCAAGGGATAAACTTAATAAAATGGTACCAATAAATATCAGTTGAAACAGCTGTTTTTCTACTGTCATTAGCGGTGGCAGGGCCGGGTGAAACAAAGGTTTTCGTTTTTGTTTTAACTGATAATCTAAGTAACCTAATTGGGTTGCAAATAGACCGGCGATCATCAGCGTTGAGTAAGCCAACAAGGCAATACTAATGTGCACGACTATCTCTGGTCGAGTTTCAAGGTGAGTAATGTAATTTGATGGCAGCAGGGTGGCGGCCCCTAGATTGACCATGGCAAAACCATAGGCGACAGGTAAGATCACCCAAACCCGAATACGCAGTGCGGCACTTGATAACACTAAGCAAATAATCAAGCTAACTAATGTTGCCACGTTAATTAAAGATAAATTTTGCCCTGATGCGATAAAAATATCTTGGTATAGCCAAGCGCCTTGCAGCACCATTGCGCTATAAGCGCAGCCGAGCACTAACACCTTGTTGGGACCTTGATGGTGCAATAACCGACTTAAGCACGCGATAGTCGCGAGTGCGTAAAGTGCTAAAGCAAAAATAGACATCACTTCCATTAACGTAAATTACCCTTTAATTAAGGCTGGTAGTATAACCTGTGGGTTCTACTTGAGCCAATAAATCAAAGGATAATCCAGTTACTTAACACGCATTATGGCTAACATTTGTGAGACAAAAGGGGGGATTGGTTAAAACTAAGGCGCTTGATACTGTGTTGTATTGGACCACTTAAGGGTATAATCGCCCTAATTTATTAGTAAGTTTGTTGAGAAAACCATGTTTGAGAATCTGACTGACAGACTGTCGCGTTCGCTGAAAAATATCAGTGGCCGTGGCCGATTAACTGAAGACAATATTAAAGATACCTTACGTGAAGTAAGAATGGCCCTGCTTGAAGCCGACGTGGCACTGCCTGTTGTGCGTGAATTTGTCGCTAAAGTTAAAGCAAGAGCGGTAGGTCAGGAAGTTACTAAAAGCCTAAGTCCCGGCCAAGTATTCATCAAAATCGTGCAGTCTGAGCTTGAAGCCGCGATGGGTGACGCTAACGAAAAACTGGATTTAGCCGCGCAACCCCCAGCCATTTTATTAATGGCAGGCCTGCAAGGTGCCGGTAAAACCACTTCGGTGGCTAAATTAGCGAAATTTTTAAAAGAGCGTGAAAAGAAATCGGTACTGGTGGTTAGTGCTGACGTATACCGCCCAGCAGCAATCAAACAGTTGGAAACCTTAGCAAGCGAAGTGCAAGTTGAGTTTTTCCCGAGTGATATTTCACAAAAACCAATTGATATTGCTAATGCGGCTATTAGCCATGCGAAAAAGCAGTTTATTGATGTGGTTATTGTCGATACCGCGGGTCGCTTGCACGTCGATGAAAGCATGATGAATGAAATCATCGACTTACATAAGGCGATTAACCCGGTTGAAACGCTGTTTGTAGTGGATGCCATGACAGGTCAAGACGCGGCGAATACCGCGCGTGCTTTTAATGAGTCGTTGCCATTAACGGGCGTCATTCTAACCAAGGCGGACGGTGATGCTCGCGGCGGTGCTGCGTTGTCGATTCGTCAAATCACCGGTAAGCCGATTAAATTTATGGGTATGGGTGAAAAAACCGATGCCTTAGAGCCCTTCTACCCTGATCGTATCGCTTCTCGAATCTTAGGCATGGGTGACGTACTGTCTTTAATCGAAGAGATCGAGCAAAAAGTTGATAAAGACAAAGCGGCTAAGCTGGCCAATAAAGTACAAAAAGGCAAAGGTTTTGATCTAGAAGACTTTCGTGAACAGCTGGTGCAAATGAAAAGCATGGGCGGCATGATGAGTATGATGGATAAACTACCCGGTATGGGACAGTTGCCAGATTCAGTAAAAGATCAGGTGAACGATAAGCTAACGGTGCAAATGGAAGCCATCATTAATTCCATGACGCCGGGTGAGCGCTCCCGCCCTGAAATAATCAAGGGCTCGCGTAAACGTCGTATAGCATTAGGTTCGGGTACTTCTATTCAAGAAGTAAACAAGCTACTAAAGCAATTTACGCAGATGCAAAAAATGATGAAAAAAATGTCCGGCAAGGGCGGCATGCGCAAAATGATGGGACGCATGCAAGGTATGATGCCGCCGGGCATGATGAAAGGCAAAGGTCCATTTTAATCCCTTAGCGCTATGAACGGCTGTTGTCGTGACACAAAAAAACGGAACCGGGTTCCCTTTTTTTGTGTCTGCCGCTTGACCTTACCTGTTAAATAGCCATTCAACAGGTAAGGAATCAGTTGCTTTTATAGAGAATAAGAGTACAATTTTGCGGCTTTCTACAAAGTGGGGGGTCTGAAACTTTTTCAGGCTCAGTAGTTTTTCAAAATATATGAGGACGATATGGTTACCATTCGTTTAGCTCGTGGCGGCGCAAAAAAGCGTCCATTTTATCAGGTTGTAGTAGCTGACAGCCGTAATGCAGCAACTGGTCGTTACATTGAGAAAGTAGGTTTCTTTAACCCTACTGCTCGCGGTAGCGAAGAGCCGCTTCGTTTAAACAGCGAGCGTATTGAGCACTGGGTGTCTCAAGGCGCAACGCTTAGCGCACGTGTTGCTAAGCTGGTTAAAGACAGCCAAAAAGCTGCTTAATCAACTAGGTATAGGGGAAGTTTAGTGAGTGAACAAGCAGACCAGATTGTTGTTGGTAAGTTTGGTGCCGTATACGGTATTAAGGGCTGGCTAAAAATACATTCCTATACTGATGACCCCGAAGGTGTCTTTGACTACAAGCCTTGGCATGTTGAATACCAAGGGCGGCAAAAAGAAGTTCAAGTAACTGAATACCGTCGCCATAGTAAAACTTGGATAGCAAAAGTTGCAGGTTTTGATGTTAGAGAAGACGCTCAAGCCCTTGTTGGATTAGAGATTTTGGTTAGCGATGACCAACTTCCTGAACTCGATGATGGGGTTTATTGGCGTGATTTGATGGGATGTCAGGTAAAAACAACGCAAGGTTACGACCTTGGTGTGGTGGCTGACATGATGGAAACTGGCTCAAATGATGTGCTAGTTGTTAAATCCAACCCGACAGATGCCTTTGGCAAGAAAGAACGGTTAATTCCGTATCTTGAACAGCAGGTAATTATCCAAGTGGATATTGCCAACAAATTTATTGAAGTAGACTGGGATCCAGGATTCTAGGTTACTCCGAGGAGTCATTCTATGTGGTTAGGGGTCATTAGCCTCTTCCCGGACATGTTTCGGGCCATAACAGAACACGGAGTAACAGGTAGGGCTGTGAAGCAGCAACTGCTTGAATTCCAATGTTGGAATCCAAGGGATTTCACCACAGATAAACATAAAACTGTCGATGACAGACCTTATGGTGGTGGCCCTGGTATGTTGATGATGGTTGAGCCTTTGCGCCAAGCCATTCATGCAGCAAAAGCCGCAGCGGAGCAAGCAGGGATCGAGGCGAAGGTAATTTACCTTTCACCTCAAGGACGAAAACTTGAACAAAGTGGCGTTAAAGAGTTGGCACAAAATCAAGGTTTGATTTTAGTGGCAGGTCGCTACGAAGGGATAGATGAGCGCATAATTAAAACTGAAATCGATGAAGAGTGGTCGATAGGTGATTATGTGTTAACGGGCGGCGAATTGCCTGCCATGACTTTAATTGATGCTGTGGTACGTTTTGTACCGGGTGTTTTAGGTCATGCTGCATCAGCCGAGCAAGATTCATTTTCCGAAGGATTATTGGATTGCCCGCATTACACCCGTCCTGAAGTGCTGGGAGATTTAGCGGTGCCACCGGTGTTACTGAGTGGTAATCACGAAAAAATCCGACAATGGCGGCTAACGCAGTCATTAGGCCGTACCTGGGAACGAAGACCAGAACTTATTAACAACCTAGCTCTGACTGACGAACAAGCACGCTTGTTAGCTGAATACATCAGTGACTCTGAGTAACAGCAATCGTATCAGTTTATCTAGGCAGAGGTTTTTAAAATGAGCAACATCATTAAACAGCTCGAAGACGAGCAGTTAAAAACAGATCTACCTACTTTCGCTCCAGGTGACACAGTAGTAGTTCAAGTTCGAGTAAAAGAAGGCGACAAAGAGCGTCTTCAGGCTTTTGAAGGTTTCGTATTAGCTAAGCGTAACCGCGGCTTACACTCTTCTTTCACTGTTCGTAAGATTTCTAACGGTGAAGGTGTTGAGCGTGTATTCCAAACTCATAGCCCAATTGTAGATAGCATTACAGTTAAACGTCGTGGTGATGTACGTCAAGCTAAGCTTTACTACATGCGCGGTCGTACTGGTAAAGCAGCTCGTATCAAAGAGAAGCTTGGTAAAAAGTAAGACTAAAAAAGGCTCGCACTGCGAGCCTTTTTTTCATCTGCTGCTTCTTTATTGTTGTTCTTATCTAGCTCAAATTGTGCGAGCCAATTTCATTGTTGATATTATCCTTGAACACTGATCACTGAATTCTCAGTGCCAAATTCGTTTCTTTTATAGCCATCTGCCTGTATATCATTTTCAAACGCTTCCGAGCCGTCGGTATGAACAAATCTATATTTGTATTCAAATTCAGCTTGATTGTCAGTTGGAATATCTAACGTTGCCTTGAACTTACCATTTTTGAACTTTTGCAGCTCAAGAGGCTGCCAATCATTAAATTCGGCAAGTAAAAAAACTTGTTCGGCTGCTGCTGCCATTTCTTTTTCCACTTCAAATGTCACTTTCACTTGAGGTTTAGATTTTAGAAAGCGCTTTTTCACTGGCATGAATACCTCCTCAGGTATGGCTATCACTAATAACAAAAATAACAATACATTATCATAACGATTATTGCTGCCGTTAGTGAAGTAAATATTAAACTAAAAAGTAACTTTGTAAAATTTGTGAAGTGAACTCCTTTTTTAAATAGAAGCCTCGAGGCCGTGTTTGGATCTGTTGTCCTCTGTTTCCTATTGCTGATGTAAGTGCTTTGCCATTGGCTGCTTTAGGCCGCAGTTGCAATACTTGGCCATGGCGAGCGGTGATTTGCTCAATCTCGCCAAGGGCAATGCGGTCCATCAACTCTTCCCAATCTTGCTGCAATAACTTCTCTTCTTGTTGGGTTGGTTGCCAAAGCAAGGGGGAGCCGATGCGACGCTGCCCAAGGGGGATTTCTCTTCGTCCTTCCACGGGGATCCAAAGTACGCAACTGAGCTTATTTTTCACATTGCTATTGGCCCAGTTTAAACCAGCAATATTCAAAAGGGGGGCAACGCAAACAAAGGTGGTTTCAAGTGGCTGGCCTTGCTCGTTGATCGGGATTGTTTTTAACTCAACCCCGAGTTCGGGAAAATCTTGCTCTGGCTTAGACCCCGCTTGCGCACCTAAATGGTGTTCAATTAATTGGCCGACCCAGCCTTTATCTCGACGCAGATCCTTGGGAAGTGGCCAATCAGCACTCGCCGCTAATTGCGCTAAATTAAGCCCAGCAATGTGCTGGGCTCGTTGCATAAGTTGCTCTATAGATTGAGGAGAAGACTGCATAATAAAAAGTCGAAAAATAAAAATGATTATACCTTTTTGCAAACTAAGCTGCATTTGCTGTTTTTTTGTTCGATCTTGCTGGTTAAGTATTCAAGTGATAATTAATTTCTATCTATATGATTTATATTGGTTTTTATGTTTTTCATTTACTTGACTTATAACAAGGGAAGCATTTTTTGCAGTTTTACTGTACATATAAGTTTGCGTACACAAGTTTATCCACAGAAACTCTGGATAACTTATGAAACCTTGGCTGTTTTATTCACAATTCTATGCTTGTTAGGTTGCCGAATGAGATACCAGCCGCCAAACTGGTACTTTTTTAGCGATTGTTTTCAAATTTTTGTGAATAACTTACTGGGTGGTTGAAATCTGTTCATTGAGTTTTATACACACCAGATAGGTTGATTACAGTACTGTTTATAAAAACAGTTTTTTAGTTTTCTATCATTGCTTTTACTTCAATATGCTGTTTTTAAAAAGATAAATTTTTTTGCTTCAGTAGGGGGGAATTCCAGAGAAAGGTAGTTTAGCTTTCGATGGTGACAAAATACCGAATTCTTAACAGACTTATGCACAGAATTAGTGAAGAAATTGAAATGAATTTGTGGCGATGTGACTAATTGGTGTGTATAAGTGAAGCTATGTATTGAAGTTATCCATAAAGTGTGAGCCGCTATACGTTTGGCACGGGTCAAAGTGTATCTTGTTTGCTGCAATCGTGGGAATATGAAAGAATCTAAAGTATTAGAGATTAAGCCCAATAGGTGCATAAGTGATTGATGCCGATGGTTATCGTCCAAATGTAGGCATTATTATCTGTAACCCCAGTGGGCAGGTAATGTGGGCTAAGCGTTTTGGACAACATTCTTGGCAGTTTCCGCAAGGTGGAGTTAATGAAGGCGAAAGCGCCGAACAAGCTATGTTTCGTGAGCTTTATGAAGAAGTAGGGCTAGAAAAACATGAAGTAAAAATCTTAGCTGTGAGTAGAAGTTGGCTAAGATATAAATTGCCAAAACGTTTAGTGAGATGGGATTCTAAGCCTGTATGTATCGGACAAAAGCAAAAATGGTTTTTACTGTCATTACAAGCAAAAGAATCCAGAGTTAATTTAAGTGCTTGTGGGCACCCTGAATTTGATGACTGGCGCTGGGTTAGCTATTGGTATCCGGTGCGTCAAGTTGTGTCATTTAAACGGGATGTTTATCGCCGGGTGATGAAAGAGTTTTGCCCGACGGCGCTGCCGTTTAATCGCCCTGAAGCAGAGCCCAAAAAGCGCAAAGAAAAACGTAAGCGTTTTACCAAAAAGTACCGAAAACCAACCAAGTAGTGTTTTAATTAATACCCCATAGGAGGCGATGTGTTAACGCAACTTAGAGAGATAGTAGAGCATGTTAATTTAGCTGACTCTCTAGAGGCTGCTATGGGGGTATTAGTCAGTGAAATACGTCAGGTTATGGCGGTTGACTGTTGCTCTGTGTATCTGGCTCACGATTCGTTAAGTCACTTTACCCTTGCTGCTACTGACGGTCTTGCTGCAAGTGCTGTCGGTAATACCCGCATTGAATTTAGTGAAGGGGTAGTGGGTTTAGTTGGTCAAAAAGAAGAGCCGTTAAACTTGGCAGATGCGCAAGCACACCCACGTTTTAAATACTTACCTGAAGTACAAGAAGATGATTTTCGAGCTTTTTTAGGCGCTCCCATTATTCACCAGCGCAAAGTATTAGGTGTTTTGGTGGTACAGCAAAGGCGTGCGCGTGAATACGACATCAACGAAGAATCGTTTATTGTTACTCTCGCGGCGCAGTTGGCAAATGTGATTGCTCACTCCCACGCGAAAGGAATGTTTTCTTCTCCAAATACTCAAAAGAAAACCATCCGCTCAATCAAAGGCATTGCCGGTAGTCCCGGTATTGCGATCGCTAAAGCGCAAGTCATCACGCCACAAGTGACCCTTGAAATGATCGAGATTGAATCGTCTCAAGATATTGACGGTGAGCTGGTTCGCTTCACTTCTGCGGTGCAGCAGAGTATTGAAGAGATCAAGGCAATAGCATTTCGTCTTAAGGAGCAATTACCTAAAGAAGCCCTAGCTATTTTTGATGTTTATCAGCATATGCTGGCTGACGTGAGCTTGTCTGGCGAAATTAAAGCTGAAATTCGCGCGGGTCTTAAAGCTACCTCGGCGGTTAAACAAGTGGCCGTTAGGTATATTCAGCAATTTAAAGCAATGTCAGATCCTTATTTAAGAGAGCGAGCGACGGATACTAAAGATGTCTGTCAGCGCTTAATTAATCATTTAATTGGCCTAGAGCCTGCAGCACTGATTGCCAATGAGTTAATTCTAGTGGCTGACGAAGTCACGGCAACAATGTTGGCTAATGTGCCAAAAGAAAAGCTCAAAGGCATTGTATCGGTTAAAGGGTCGGCTAATTCTCATGCCGCTATTTTAGCGCGCGCCTTGGGTATTCCTGCGCTGATGGGCATGTCGCTACCGATTGAAAAGCTCAGTCACAGTTTGCTTATTCTTGATGGCTACAGTGGCGAATTGTATGTTTCGCCTGAGCAAGCCGTACAGAATGAATACGAAGGCTTACTCGCCGAAGAGAAGCAACTCGACAGCATCATGCTTGATTGTCTTGAAGCGCCAGCGGTCACCCGAGATGGCATTAAGATTGAGATGTTGTTAAATGCTGGGTTAAGTGCTGACACCGAAATCGCGATTAATGAATTCGCTGATGGGGTGGGGCTGTATCGCACTGAAGTGCCTTTTATGCTAACGGAAAGCTTTCCTACCGAGCAAGAGCAAACCGAACGTTATCGTGGCATTCTACAAACTTATGCCGCTAAACCAGTCACCATGCGCACGCTGGATGTGGGCGGTGATAAGCAGTTGCCTTACTTTCCTATTATTGAAGAAAACCCCTTTCTTGGTTGGCGCGGTATTCGTTTAACCCTGGATCATCCTGAAATATTTCTGGTGCAGATTAAAGCGATGCTGCGCGCCAGTATCGGCTTAAACAATTTACAAATCATGCTGCCAATGATCAGTGGTGTCACCGAAGTTGACGATTCGATCCGTTTAATCAATCAGGCATGGAATGAAATCAGCGAGCAAGCCGCGGCTCAAGGCGAGAATTTAAGAAAACCAAAATTAGGTGTGATGCTAGAAGTGCCCTCTGCGTTGTATATTTTGCCGCAGCTGGCGAAACGAGTCGATTTCTGGTCGGTGGGAAGTAACGATTTAACGCAATACCTACTTGCCGTTGACCGCAACAACCCGCGCGTGGCGGATATTTTTGATAGTTTTCACCCCGCCGTGCTACAAGCCCTGCAGCATATTATTGCGCAAGCCAAGCAACACAAGGTCTCAGTGAGCTTATGTGGTGAGCTGGCTGGTGACCCGCTAGGGGCCGTAATCTTAATGGCGATGGGTTACACTAAGCTTAGTATGAATACTTATAATATTGCGCGGATTAAATTTGTTATTCGCCATGTTTCAGTTAAAGAGTTACAAGCACTATTAGGGCAAGCATATGAGCTTGATTCTGGCAAAGCGGTTCGCGCTTTATTCGCCCAATATCTTGAAGCCCAAGGCCTTGGTGGCTTAGTGAGGGCTGGGCGT
This sequence comes from Motilimonas cestriensis, assembly GCF_021295315.1. Lineage (GTDB taxonomy): Bacteria > Pseudomonadota > Gammaproteobacteria > Enterobacterales > CBDFNC01 > Motilimonas > Motilimonas cestriensis. The sequence goes on from NZ_JAIMJA010000017.1 coordinate 47,645, forward strand.
TAAGTGCCAAAGGCTTGCTAGGTATATGATTTTGTGATGACAATGTGGCTCTTTCCTTGTTATTACCGCTATTTGATAGCAAAATGCTGTTTTTCTAATTCAAGGTTCTCGCTGTTATGTCTGAAACGTTTTGGTCTTTTCCGCAAATAGATCCCATCATATTCAGTGTTGGCCCGCTGGCTGTGCGCTGGTACGGGGTGATGTATCTAATTGGTTTTGCCTTTGCTATGTGGATGGCCAATCGCCGCGCCATGAAGCCAGGATCTGGCTGGACTAAAGATGAAGTCAGTGACGTTTTGTTTTACGGCTTTCTGGGTGTGATCTTGGGTGGCCGCGCAGGTTATGTACTGTTTTATCAAACCAGCTTATTTCTTGATAATCCGCTTTACTTGTTCAAAATTTGGGAAGGCGGTATGTCTTTTCACGGCGGCTTACTCGGCGTTATTGTGGCGATGTTTTGGTTTGCGAGAAAAACCAATCGTAAATTCTTTACCATTGCCGATTTTATTGCCCCGTTAATTCCCGTTGGCCTCGGTGCCGGCCGCTTTGGTAATTTTATTAATGGCGAGTTATGGGGGCGTGTAACCGATAGTCCATGGGGTATGGTGTTTCCAGGAGCGGGTCCGTTGCCAAGGCACCCATCGCAGCTTTATGAGTTTGCCTTAGAAGGCGTGGTGTTGTTCTGCATCTTGTACTTTTATTCGCGCAAGCCACGTCCATTAGGTGCTATTTCAGGTTTATTCTTGTTAGGTTATGGCACGTTCCGTTTCATTATTGAATTTGCCCGTGAGCCAGATGCGCAGTTAGGGCTATTAACCGCAGGTTTGAGCATGGGGCAACTGTTATCATTGCCGATGATTGTAGCGGGGATTATCTTTGTGGTTTGGGCTTATAAGCAACCGGCTAAGCCTGAGTTAAAGGCGAGCTAATTGACGTGAAGCTTGACCGACAGAAGTTGGGAGTATGCAGATACTCCCTTTTTTTATCACTCTGCGTTATACCGAGAATGGGTACTTGATGGCGTCGTGGTGTTGGTAATCTTCGACGGCGAAATCATCGAGTGTGACCCAAGTTTCTAGATCTTCTAACGTTTTAATTTTTGGGTTGATGATTAGTCTAGGCGCGGGCAATGGCTCGCGTTTAAGTTGTACATCACGCATTAGTTCAAGCTGATCTTCATAAATATGGGCGTTTACAATTTTGTGGTAGGCCTGCCCGGCTTTCTTGCCTGTAATTTGCGCCATGATTGCCAAAAAGAAATACACTTGCACCATGTTGAAATTTAGCCCCAGCGGCACATCACAAGAGCGCTGTGTGCTGTTTAGGTACAAGGTGTCACCTAGCAATGAAAAGTGATGGCTGTACATGCAGGGGCGCAAACAGCCCATATCAAATACACCGGGGTGATAGAAGGTGAATATTTCGCCGCGATTGTCGATGCCATTGCTGAGATCATCAACAATTTGGCGCAATAAATCGACACTGCCGCCGTCGGGTTTAGGGAAGTTACGCGCCACTTTTCCGTAGATAAAGCCGCAATCATCGGTGCCTTTGCGATGTGGATTGGCTAGCCAATCAGGATTTTCGTTGGCGTTGGCATCCCAGGTTTTAGTGCCTATTTTTCTAAAATCTGCTGCGTTATCGTAACCGCGAATATAGCCGAGTAATTCGGCAATGGCAGATTTCCAAAAACTCTTGCGGGTGGTGACTAGTGGAAACTCGCCTGTTGCCACATCATAAGTTAAATCGGCATTAATCACGGTTAAACAACGCTTACCCGTGCGTTTGTTATCTACCCAGACGCCGTCATCCACGATGCGTTGGCATAAATCCAAATATTGTCTCATTTCATTTCCACTTCTTTTTTTGCAATGGCGCAATTCTAGCAGTTGGGCTTAGTTATGTAACCTTGGATGTTTGATTTGCGATTACCCAAGCGCGTTTCTCTGGTGAGTATGGCTTGGCGTCGTGGATCCCTATACATAGCTCCTTACAGCATCGCTTTATCTATTTCGCTATTGCCAATTTGCCTTAATGCTTGCGGGATGGCTTCCTTCACGACCAACAGCTTAAGTGTAATACTTATAGTGAAAACGCTTTGTAAGCCTGACAATATTTTTAACTTGCTAATTTAGATGAATATATTGGATGTTGGTGGTTAGGTATTTTTAAATGATGGGGAGGGGGAATGTAGTGATACATTTGACGCTAATTTCAGGGCCAACTAAGCTTTACATGCTTTGTTGTTGGTAGTCGATTTCATCGTTCATTCATGATTTTGGCTTGAGCGGACTCTACTTTAGTAACATTCTGAAATTCTTAGTGATGTTTGTTGTACAGAATTGAAGCGTGGACTTTACAGTGCTAGCGGACGGTTTTATATAAGGAACATACTATGTTAAACCTTGCTTCTCTTTTTTTTGGTCGTTTTAAGCTTTCCACCTTAATGATGTTGCTGTCGTTACTGGTGATCACTGCCATGCTACTAAGTACCTTGTCCTCGACGAGTAGCGTTCGCGAAGGAGTCATTAACATAGAGCGGCAAACACTAAAATACCATGTTACCTCAATTGCTAAGTTGATTGCGCATCAGCCGCAAGATATTACTTCGCTGCGCCAGCTACTGTATCCGGCGCGTTGGTATCAAGACGATTCTGGGTATGTATTTTTAGTTAATGGGAAGGATGCTTCCTATATCGTCTACCCGCCAAAGCCTGAAAAAGAGGGAAAAGCTTTATCCAATATTGTATTGGATGAAGGAGGAACCTTAGCCCAAGCGATTATTCAAGCCAGTCAAACAGGCCAGCCTGCCATGGTTAACTACCCTCATAAAAAACCAGGTGATGATGATACGACTCAGAAAGCCGCTTACCTTTACCCACTAGAGCGTGGGGGTAATGTTTTGGTGTCTGGGGTCTATTTGGATAGTTCAAAGGGCATTTTAGCGGCTATTTATAAGCAAATTTTTGTGCCTTTTTTAGGGGTGGCTGTATTTGTGATTATTACTGTATTTATTGTTACTAAACATCTTAATTTACGGGTTAATTACCTGATCAGTGCGATGCAAAAGCTAGCACAAGGCGACCTGCGTGATCATGTTGACCTTAAAGGTAGAGATGAAATGTCGTTTATTGCCAAGGCGCTTAATTTGAGCCAAAAGAAACTCAGTGAAACCTTATTGCAGCAAACTCAAAATGGTGCCAATGTGGCGACAACTGCGGTGCAAATGGACACGAATTTGGGTCACACCAATAAACTCATTCAAAGCCAATTAAATAAGCTAGACCAGCTCGCCAGTGCCATGGAAGAAATGGTATGCAGTATTAGCGAAGTGGCTGAAAACGCCATGCAAGCTTCAGTTGACTCTCATTCTGTTGATGATAAATCCCATCAAGGCGCGGCGAGTTTAGCTCATTGTATTAAAGCCATTAATCAAGTCAGTGAGCAGTTACAGCAATGCTCAATGTCAGTACAAGGCGTGTCTGATGGAGTGATTTCTATTCATTCTGTTGTTGACACGATTAATAGTATTTCGGAGCAAACCAATTTACTGGCGCTTAATGCTGCTATTGAATCAGCCAGAGCAGGAGAGCATGGTCGTGGTTTTGCGGTAGTGGCAGATGAAGTGCGTCAGTTAGCCTTTCGCACTCAAGGTGCCACCAGTGAAATTGCCGATATGATTGAACAGCTAAAACAGCAAGCGCAAGAAACGGTATCACTAGTAGAAAACAGCGTATTGACCGCCGAAACAGGGTTGCGCGAAGCCAATAAAGTTGGGAGTGAATTTAGTGCTATCACGGAAGAAATTGGCAAGCTAAATGACAGAAATACCTTAATTGCAGCTGCAGCTGAGCAACAAGCCACAGTGGCACAAACGATGAGTCAAAGTGTTAACGATTTACACCTAGAGTTAGGCCAAACTAATTCCGAGTTAATGGAGTTGGCTGCGGGGAGTTTGTCCCTTAAAGAGCAAGCAGAAGATCTTGATCAGCAGTTAGCACAATTCCAGTGTCGCGATTACGGTCAGCAACCGGGTTAACCTGCGAGTGATAGTGTCTCCAGAGATGTGAATGGGCTGCGAAAGGGATTGTATTTTTAATGGCTGGACTAATTAGTCCAGCCATTATCTAACCTGCTTTAAATTACTTGGTAACTTTTTTAAATATCAAATCCCATACCCCATGACCTAAACGGTGGCCGCGACTTTCAAATTTAGTCAGTGGGCGCCAATCAGGGCGAGGCACGTAGTCTTGGGTTTCAGACGTATTTTCAAAGCCTGGTGCTTCCGTTAGCTCAAGTAGCATGTGCTCGGCATAGTTCTCCCAATCGGTTGCCATATGGATGATGCCACCTGCGACCAATTTTTGATGAATGCAGGCTAAAAATTCCGGCTGCACAATGCGGCGTTTATGGTGGCGTGCTTTGTGCCAAGGGTCAGGGAAATAAAGCTGAAAGGTGGACAATGAGTTATCTGGGATCATATCCGCTAGTACTTCAACCGCATCGTGTTCAAATACCCGTAGGTTCGTAATACCGGCTTCTGCTGCGTCAGCTAAACAAGCACCGACCCCCGGACCGTGCACTTCAATGCCAATATAATCGTAGTCTGGGTTATTTTTTGCCATTTCTACTAATGATTTACCCATGCCAAAGCCGACTTCTAGCACGCGTGGTGCTTGGCGGCCAAACACGGCGTCTAAATCAAGTAGCTTCTTCTCATAGGTTAGGCCCATGGTGGGCAAGTATTGCTCTTTGGCATTGCTTTGGCGCTGGGTCATACGACCTTCACGTTTAACAAAACTGCGAATTCGACGCATTTGCTTAGGTTGTTCTTCAGGTTTGTTATCGTTATCGCTCATGGCAAATACCTTTAAATAGTTCACATTCGTTAAATTAGCTTAACGCACGCAAGGGGGATTTGGTTTAATTGCACGCATTATCCAAACTTCTCTTCGTTTAGCAAGCTTGGCAAGTATTACTGCTGGAGTCTCTTTACCAGCTTGTTTATGCTACCCACAAATAAAAAAGAGAGAGCAGTTTTGTGGATAATGTCGCCTTTGCCAACCGTATATTAACTTGGTATGACCAACACGGACGTAAAACCCTACCTTGGCAGCTAGCTAAAACGCCGTATTCGGTTTGGATTTCCGAAATTATGTTGCAGCAAACTCAAGTCGCCACTGTGATCCCGTATTATCAGAAATTTATGCAATCCTTTCCCGATGTGGTTGCCCTTGCTAATGCGCCGCAAGATGAAGTGCTGCATCATTGGAGTGGTTTAGGTTATTACGCTCGTGCACGTAATTTACATAAAGCGGCGCAGCAAATTCGCGATCAGTTTGGCGGTGAATTTCCGCATGATTTTGATGATGTACTCGCCTTGCCGGGCATAGGTCGCTCCACCGCAGGTGCGGTGTTATCTCTTTCCCTTGACCAATATCATCCTATTTTAGATGGTAATGTGAAGCGCACGTTGGCGCGCCATCAAGCCATTGAGGGCTGGCCTGGAAAAAAGCCGGTCGAAGCGGCCTTATGGCAGCTAAGTGAGCTTTGCACCCCAAGAGAGGGAGTGGCTCAGTTTAATCAAGCCATGATGGACATGGGCGCAACCATATGCACCCGTAGTAAGCCAAAGTGCGATGTTTGCCCTGTTGCCAGTGATTGTAAGGCGCTCGCTCTTGGTCAACCGACAGCGTTTCCTCACTCTAAGCCAAAGAAAACTCAGCCGATAAAGCGCGCGCGACTGATTATTGTCCGCGACGGCAATCAAGTATGGCTGGAGCAGCGTCCGCCAACGGGAATTTGGGGCTCGCTTTGGTGTTTTCCACAAGCAGAGGACGAGCAACAACAGCAAGATATTTTGACACGGCTAGGGGCAGAACAATACGAAACTCAGCTGTTGCCTGAGTTTCGTCATACCTTTAGTCATTACCATTTTGATATTCAGCCAGTGCTGGTAGATGTTTCCTTATGGAATACGCGTCAGGTGATGGAAGCCGATGGCGCTCTCTGGTATAACTTAAATCAACCCCAAACTATTGGCTTGGCTGCAGCAACGCAAAAGTTGCTTGATAGTACGCCGTTACAACTTGTCTCAGATTTCAGAGGATAACCATGGCTAGAACCGTTTTATGTGCCCGTTTAAAAAAAGAATTACCTGGCTTAGATTTTCAATTGATCCCCGGTGAAGTAGGCAAACGTGTGTTTGATAATATTTCCAAGGAAGCGTGGTCAGAATGGCAAAAGAAACAAACCATGCTGATCAACGAGAAAAAACTGAGTCTAATGAATTTAGAAGATCGTAAATTTCTTGAAGCTGAAATGGTGAAATACCTATTTGAAGGCCAAGAAGTTGACATTGAAGGTTATACGCCACCTGCTCCATAGGCCAAAGCATTGAATAAAACCCTTCTATTCGTTCCCGCGCTGCTGTTAGCAGCGTGTGCGAGCAATCAACAAAAATCTGAGCAAAGCGATTTAGAGCAGTTTTTGGCGCAGCGGCAGGATTATTATCAGAATAATCCACAAAGCTCAGACAAAGACGTAGAGGGCTTTGAGAGCCTAGTGAATCACTTTGCTGATCGCGTCTATGTTACTTGGGGGCAAAGTGACAGCATATTTGCCAGCAGCAAGCATTACGTAAAGTACACGGATAACTACCAAAGTCGCGCGCAAATAGATTTCGACAATGGTGTGATCACCATAGAAACCATCGCTAAAGACCAGCCTAATGAGCATTTACATCAAGCGATAGTGGCTACTTTGCTGACCCCTGACGATCCTGCCTCGGTTGATATATTTTCTGCGAAAGAAGTCGATGCGGTTGGCGGTAAGCCATTCTTGTATGGCCAAATTGAAGATCATGAAGGGCAGCCCATTCAATGGGGTTGGCGCGCCAATCGCTTTGCTGACTACCTACTGTCCAATCAAGTGGTTCGAGAGTATCGTCAAGTGGGAGAGGTGTGGTCGGTCAGCTTTAATTTGGTTCGTGATCACCAAGCGCTACGTGAATATAAGTACGCGCAGTTAGTGAAAAAATACAGTCAGAAGTACGACATTGATGAAAGCTTAATTTATGCGGTAATGAAAACCGAAAGTAGCTTTAATCCTTATGCTGTGTCCCATGCTAACGCCTATGGTTTGATGCAGGTAGTGCCAGCCACGGCGGGCCGTGATGTATTTGAGAAGATAAAACTGCGTGACGGTGAGCCTTCGCGGCAGTTTTTGTTTGATCCGGAAAATAACATCGACATAGGCACGGCATACCTACATATTTTAAAAACGCGTTACTTAAAAGAGATAAAAGATCCCGAATCGTTACGCTTTGCCATTATCTCTGCGTATAACGGCGGTGCGGGTAATGTGCTAAAAACGTTTCATGCTGATCGAAAGCAGGCGCCGAATGTAATTAATAGTCGATCAAGTGCACAAGTTTATCAGTCTTTGACCAATGAGCATCCGTCAGCCGAGTCGAGGCGCTACTTGTATAAAGTAAACAAAGCGCAAAAAGCATTTTATTCAGGCCGAAGTTAATCGCCGTTAACGTGTTTTTATTGAGTTAAAGTGCAAAAGTTGCTGCTTTTTAGCTCGAACTGGTGAAACCTTGTGCAAGCAGTTCAAACTGACATGAAAAATTAAAAAAATAGTTGACGGTTGGAAGCAAAATCTATTTAATACGCCCCGTCGCCCAGATAGCTCAGTCGGTAGAGCAGGGGATTGAAAATCCCCGTGTCCGTGGTTCAATTCCGCGTCTGGGCACCATTTTTAACTTGGTGCTGTGTACAACATGTTATGTAGAACATAATATCAAGTTGTGCCGACTTAGCTCAGTAGGTAGAGCAACTGACTTGTAATCAGTAGGTCACCAGTTCGATTCCGGTAGTCGGCACCATTTTTTCAAAAGCTTTGTTTACAAAGCTTTGCCCAGATAGCTCAGTCGGTAGAGCAGGGGATTGAAAATCCCCGTGTCCGTGGTTCAATTCCGCGTCTGGGCACCATATTAAACCTAACGTTTGTTACGTTAAGTTTACGTGCCGACTTAGCTCAGTAGGTAGAGCAACTGACTTGTAATCAGTAGGTCACCAGTTCGATTCCGGTAGTCGGCACCATTTTTTAAAAGCTTTGTTTACAAAGTTTTGCCCAGATAGCTCAGTCGGTAGAGCAGGGGATTGAAAATCCCCGTGTCCGTGGTTCAATTCCGCGTCTGGGCACCATATTAAAGGCCTCGCTAGTTGCGAGGCCTTTTTTTTGCGTTGAATTTGTCCTAACACCACTCTGTCTATATATTTATCATTTGGCTATCTTTATCTCTCGGTGAGGGCATGTTGTCTAAATTACGATATTGGTTGCTACTGGCGTTAATCCTTACGTTTTTGTTCCATGTTGGCAGTTCAGTCTATTACGCTTATGGTGGATACGATGGTGCTCATTGCGCAGGATTGCTTGATGCTGTTTGGTCATGTTCATGGCTCGAATATTATTTAGACTATCTGCTTAACCCATTTGCTCTGTTTACTTTGGCCTTCTATCTGAGTGCTTCTACGATTATTACTCTGCTTACATGGACGGTTATTCAGGCAATAAAAAAAGCGCCGTAGCGCTTTTTTATTAAATGATACTGCAATTTAAATCTTAAACCTTAAACTGCGCGACTAAGCTATCAAGGTTCTCACACTGCTGGGCTAAAGACTCACAGGCATTTTCTGCGCTGGCCACCATTTCAACCACTTGGTGGCTATTATCAGCGATGCGTTGCACGTTACTGCTAACATCTTCGCTAACATGGTTTTGCTCTTTCGCCGCCGTCGCAATTTGAATATTAAGATCGTTGATCATTGCGATGGCATTGACGATGGCATCCAGTGATGCGCCGGCTTCGCCCGCTTGACTGGCCGTTTGCTGTCCGCTTTCTTGACTTGAAGTCATCACGCTAACGGCTTGTTTGGCACCGTTTTGCAATTTTTCAATCATATTATGAATTTCGCCTGTGCTGGCCTGAGTTTTACTGGCTAGTGAGCGCACTTCATCGGCAACAACAGCAAAGCCTCGACCTTGCTCACCGGCTCTGGCTGCTTCTATCGCTGCGTTTAATGCCAGTAGGTTAGTCTGGTCAGCTATACCTCTAATGACGTCTAAAATCGATGCTATGTCACCTACATCATGCTCTAAGGTATTAATTACTTGTGATGCTTGAGCCAATTCATTTGATAATGCTTGGATCGACACGACTGTGGCACTGATGATACGTTTTGCGCTGGTTGCTTCATCGTTGGCATCTTGACTGGAATGGGCTGCGTCTTCAGCGTTCTGACTCACGGTTTCGCTGGTGGCGCTGAGTTCATGAACAGCAGTGGCCACTGCATCACTTTCTAGTTGTTGGTTACTGGCACCATGCGCAACCCCTTGCGTGATGGACTGAATATTGGTCATCTCAGCGCGAACGGCGTTCGATGAGATAATCACCTCTGTAATGGTCTCTTGTATTCTTTGGGTGAAAGTATTGAACGACTCCGCTAGCTCACCAATTTCATCTTGGGTTTCAACGGGTACGCGTGCGGTTAAGTCACCTTCGCCCGTTGCAATGTTTTTCATCGCACTGGTTAGGCGTGTAATAGGTGCAATCAGAATATTGCCTAACAGCCAAGTGATAGCTGCAGCAGCGATTAAGGCGCTAATGCCGCCCACTTCCATCATCATTTTAGCACTATGAATACCCGCTAGCTTCTCTTGCTCTGTGGCTTCAACTGTCTCGACTAAGCTATCTTCAATACGTTTAAGTGCTTTGCGCATGGTATCAAATGCTTGTTCTAGTGCTTCTCCTTTAGCCTCGAATAGTTGAGGGGCTTGATTTGGGTTATCGATGTAAGGCTTGGTCATGGCTAACCAAATATCAAAGGTGCGCGCCATTTCGTCTAAATGAGTTTGATTCGATGCGGAGAACAGCCCTATATCGATTAAGCGTTGTGCTGCCAAGATACGTTTTCGGGCTTTGGGAGCGTTGTCTTTATATTCAAATACCTGCTTGTCAATCAGGGTTTTATTACCATTTGCGATAACTAAGCCTTGGATCGCAGCTGTGGCTTGATATAAATCGCGATAACCGTCAGATAAATCTGCCAATACAGGTTGTACTTCTTGACTATATTGAATATTGAATTCGGCTTGTTCATTAAATTCGTTAATAGTGAATAAGAAGATAATAGCGAATATGACCGTTACCAGCGCAACCGGTATGGCTAATTTGGCTCTGAAGTTTAATTTTTTTAACACGTGGCACCTCACCGAGTGACTGGATTCGTATCGCCCTGAATTGGGAAGTTAGAGTAACAGCATAAATTTTAGAACAAGACTAAAAATATGAGCTCATAAATAAAGTATCTATTTAAGTATCAGCTTCTTTAAACGCTTTTCTGGTTTTTTAATGAAATAGTCTAGCCCCATCACGAAATACAAACATGAATGTCTTTTAATGCTTGCCAAGCCGCAAGGTATTGCTTGAACTTTTCTGGTGAGTGACTGCCCCGATCTGGGTGATAAATTAAGGCTAACTTACGCCAGCGTTGTTTTATTTCGGCAAAAGTTGCGTCTTTATTAAGTTGGAATATCTCCAGCGCTTGTAATTTAGTAAGGCTTGTTGGCTGTTTATGCTGTCGCTGAAACTGTTGCCAAAACTGAGCCAGTAGTTGTGCTATTTCTTCGGCACTGGTTTGGTAGTTTTGCCAATCTAAATAGTAGGCTTTCAAGTTATTAGTGATGTTTGTGTTAACTAGCTGAATGTCACTTTCCGGCTTAACCTGCAACTCGATATGCAAGCTGCTTATCTGTAAATGATATTCGTTGATAAGTTCATCTTGCAGCTGGTAAAGCGCATTCATAATTAAAAAATTTAATTTAAATAGGTGGCGGTTGGGATCTTGATCTAATTCGGTTTGCTGTAATGGTTTTAATGCGTGGCTGATATCGTGGACTTTAAGTGGCTGCTGAGCATCCAGTAATAACTCGAAAATAGGGTCGATAAAAGGGTTTTCCATATTTAGGCTCCTAGTGGCCACTGCATTGCAGTGGCCAGTTGGACTTTAATGGAAGGGGAAGAAGTAACTCATCCAAGATGACATACGCAGTAAAATTTTGCGCATAACCGCTACATGGTGAAAGTGGTCGGAATACACCGCTGCTTGGCCAAATGAGCCGCCTGGAATTTGCTCGCTAAACTCGTCAAACGCCGGATCTGTGATCTTTAATAGCACAGCTACTCGTCCTGGTTGCGGTGCAGTGAGTGGTGAAATCATCGTGCCAGATGGTTGTACTTGGCCTTCAACCATGGCAGGAGCGACGTTGGCTACTTCTGCTTTAAATACACGGCCCGGAATGCCATCAAACGCAATCTCGGCTTCATAACCTTTCTTTAAACGCAATAGGCTGTTTTGTCTGAACCAAGCGGTGTAATAATTTTGCCCGTCTTTGTTAACAAATATCATCACTGGTCGTAGTGGCATTGCTACAGCTAGCATGCCCGGATACAAAGCTTGTTGCACGACATAGCCATCACTCATGGCTTTGACTTCGGTTTGTGCCAACTGAAATTCGGCATTAACAAGTTGGGCTTTAATGTCGTCAACAGTGGCTCGGGCAACATCAATGTCCCGATCTTTACCTACACCACGTTTTTTTAGTTCATAAGCCCGGTTTAGATCATCTGTTGCGCTTTTTAAGCGCGCTTTCAGTGAGTCTACTTTACTTTGGAAAGGGGTGGGATCGAGCTTAAATAGCAAGTCACCTTTCATCACGGGTACATTCGGTTTCACAGGCACTTCAATCACTTGACCTGTTACCGCTGGTACCACAGGCGTTGTCACATAGTACTCACGCGCCATCTCTGAATAGGGATGATTGTAATTCATCAGGAAGATCAGAGTGCCGATTAGCACGATACCGCCAAGCACTGCTGTTGGCACTGTCCATTTATTTAATGGGATTTTAAAGACTTTAAATACCACCACGCAGATCGCGGTGTAAGTCAGTATAAGTAGTAAATCCATTTATTTGTCTCCCTTACTTTCTAATTCACGTAAACGATTTTCTAATTCGTCTACTTTGAGACAAAGGTTTTCCATCGTATTGTCGGTGCCTGTCGTACCAAAACCCCAGCCACGATCCTCACGGTATAAAGTGGCCCAAATCCATAAAAATGGCCACAGTACATGTAAGGTAAATAAGCTAACCCAACCAGCAACATGAATGGCGTCTTGATGGGGGTGATTACGATGTTGCGCAATTTCGTAAGGAATATCATGTATGGCGATTACGCCATAGAAAAAGGTGATGGCGACGAATACCAATAACCCTAAAGCAAAATAATCAAGCACAGTAAGATCCTTTATTATGCGATTGTTAGATTTTTTGAGTATATGTGTTTTACGTGACAAAAGGTAAGGTTGAGCTTGATTAGAAGAAAAATTGTGAAATGTGTAACTCTTTCGCACCCCTCTAGAGCCTTTGGTATGAATTGAAGCAATTTTTGCAAATGAAGGTGTTTATTGTTTTTGTCGGCTAAGTAAGTCTTTGGGATGCTGCAAACCAAGGTTGTCAGTAAAAAATAATATTGCAGCAAAGATTACTAGACATTTGCTCTATTGCTCCTTAGCATGCGCGCGAATGCTGATTAAGCCAAGGTCTTAATTATTAATAGTCATGGCGGGAACAGGGTGTAAATCCCTGACTGACGCGCAGCGGTAATAGAGAATACTAAGATACCGAGGGTAACCTCAGACACTGGAGCCGATAGTTTACTTTACTCTGGGAAGTCGTGTTTTAGCGCCCACTTGGGCAGTCTCTTAAGTCCGAATACCGATCAGCAACTAAGCGATGGACGCTTAGGTTTTTAACGCGAATAAGGTTTTCAAAAAATGAAAAAAACACTTCTCGCAGTGGCAATGACGCCGCTGTGCTTGCCGTATGCAACCGCAAAAAATATTGCTGCTGATGACACTATTATCGTCACAGCTAATCGAACAGAACAGCCATTAGCTAGTTCATTAGCGTCGGTCGCCGTGATTGAAAAGGAAGAAATCGAAGCGATTCAAGCCAAGTCATTTGCTGAGGTACTGCGTCGTTTACCTGGTATTCAAGTCAATGAAGGCGGTTTTGGCCAGCAAACAGATATTTTTGTTCGCGGCTCCTCTAGTAAGCATTTGCTACTGCTGATCAATGGCGTACGGATCGGCAGTGCGACCACCGGCTCGGCAAACTTTGGCCAAATACCGTTAACTGGCATTGAGCGAATTGAATTTGTGCGCGGCCCGCGTGCGGCGATTTATGGATCTGATGCCATAGGTGGCGTGATTAATGTGATCACCAGTTACCAAGGCGAGGAATACGGCGCAGTGAGTGGTAGCCTTGGTTCTCGTGAGTTTTCTAGTATTGAAACCGCAGCGGCAGCGGCGCTTAAAGACGACGCTTGGGTTAAATTTGCAGTCAAGCATGACAATGCAGAAGGTTTCTCTGCGCAAAAAGCGCCAGTCGATCAAGATAAAGATGGCTTTTATAACACCAGTTTCGTGGCTGAATTGGGTAAGCAATTCAACCAACAATGGCGCGCCAGCTTACAAGGGTATTTTCAGCAAGGTAAATCCGAATACGATAGCAAATGGGCCGACAGCACCTACAGTGAAACTGAAAATTACAATGTGGCCGCTAAGGTCAACTACCAAGGCGAGTGGTGGTTTAGTGAGTTAACGTTGGCGACAAACCAAGATAAGAGTGATGATTACTCAACAACTTCCCATGATGTGTTCAAAACTAACCGTGATTTAGTTAACTTTTTAGTCAGCGTTCCTGCCAATGAAGCAACAACGGTTACTTCTGGTCTTGAGTGGTATCAAGACGAAGTGGGCACAGATAGTGCGGCTTATGCGAAATCGAAACGCTATAACAAAGCGATTTACATCAATCTAGATTACCAACTCGCGTTGCTGAGTCTTGAAGCGAGCGCGCGCCTAGATGATAACGAAAGCTATGGTAGTAAAACCACTTGGCAATTGGCGACAGGTTATCAAGTTGTCGATCAAGTGCGCTTGTTGGGCTCCATTGGCACCGCATTTAAAGCGCCCACTTTTAATGATTTATATTACCCTGAATCGCCTTATAACAAAGGCAACCCAAAGCTCAAGCCAGAGCAGTCGTTGAGTTATGATTTAGGGTTAGAAGTAACACTTGATAGTGTTGACTTGCGCTTTACGGCCTACCAAAGTGAGATTGAAGACCTAATTATTTGGCCAGCTCCGACTTATTACATGCCTGAGAATGTAAGTAAAGCTAATATTAAGGGACTTGAGTTTCAAGCTGACTTTGCTACCGGAGAGCTGAATCATCAGTTGTCTTATGATCATGTTAGCGCTAAGGACAAAGCAACGAATAAATACTTGACCCGCCGTGCTCGACATTTAGCCAAATGGAATCTGAATTATCGCTACCAAGACCTCCAGTTTGATGTCACTACCTTATATCAAGGTGATAGTTACGATAATGCTGCCAATACAAATAAGCTTAAGGGGTACTTCTTAGCTGACCTAGCAACAAGCTATTACTTCAGCAACGGCTTGGTATTACGAGGTCGAATAGCTAACTTGTTCGATAAACAATATGAAGTGAAGAAAAACTACAACACCGCAGAGCGTAGTTATTATGTAACAGGTTCATACCGCTTTTAAGTGTTTTTGTCGTAGCGTTAAATGAACAAAGGGCCGAAAGGCCCTTTTTTAATTTAATTGTCTTTAAGTTAGCTTACTCGTCCATAAATAACGCTAATAGCTCATTCAAATAGCGATGGCCGAGTGGGCTTACTTGCCATTGTTTACCTAAATCCAGTAACAAACCTTTGCTTAATGCGGCATCAATTGCCGTTTGCATCATGCCTGATGATTGGCCCGTTAGTTGGCTAAATTCGCTTTTATCAAATGCCTCAAATAAACGCAGGCGGTTCATCATGTACTCAAACGGCAATTCATCGGGCTGTACCTCGTTTAGTTGATCTAAATATGCGCGCTCAGGATCAAGGTAACCATTGGGGTGTTTAACTTTTGTGGTGCGGATGATTTTGTTCTGTTCCGGTAAGGTGACTTTGCCGTGAGCGCCGCAACCTATGCCTAAGTAATCACCAAAGCGCCAATAATTTAAGTTGTGCTGACATTGCTTACCAGGTTTGGCGTAACCTGATATTTCATATTGCTGATAGCCTGCAGCGATTAAACGCTGGTGGCCTTGCTCATAAATATCCCACAAGATATCGTCATCAGGTAGCGTTGGTGGTTTAGACGCAAATTGCGTATTGGGTTCGATTGTCAGTTGATACCAAGATAAATGGGGCGGTGCTAAATTGATTGCGGTGGTTAAATCAAACAGTGCGTCATCAAGGTTTTGATTTGGCAAACCGTGCATCAAATCGAGATTAAAGCTATTGAGAGGGCTAGCACTGGCAAGCTTGGCGGCATTAACGGCTTCGTCTTCGCCGTGAATGCGGCCCAACAAATTGAGTTTTGGCTGTTGAAAGCTTTGTACGCCAATGGATATACGATTTACACCGGCGGCGATAAAGCCAGCAAAACGCTCGGTTTCTACCGTGCCGGGATTCGCTTCCATGGTGATTTCAATATTTTGGCTAAACGGGATTTGTTGTGCAACGTCTTTGAGTAGCCTTGCCATCGCCTCTGCGGTTAATAGGCTCGGCGTACCGCCACCTATAAAGATACTGTGCAGCGCTCGGCCTTGGACATATTGCGCTTCAAGACTTAAGTCTTCGAGCAGGGCATCAATATACTCGGCTTCAGGAATGTCGCCTTTTAAGCCATGGGAGTTAAAGTCGCAATACGGGCATTTTTGTACACACCAAGGTATGTGAATATATAAGCTCAGCGGTGGCAGGGTTAGCATTATTGGCCCAGTTTCTTGTTGATTTTAGTGCTCAGTAACTGCAGCGCTTTGCCGCGATGGCTTAATTGGTTTTTACGCGATTTATCCAGTTGCGCACTGACCACGCCTTCTGTTGGCACAAAAAATACGGGGTCATAACCAAAGCCATTTTCGCCGACGGCTTCGGTGGTGATGTATCCTTCCCATTTACCATGACAAATAACGGGAGTGGGATCATCAGCGTGGTTCATCAATACTAATACACAATGAAAGCGAGCGGTGCGTTGTGACTCAGGTACTCCTTCGAGTTCTTTCAGCAATTTATTGATATTATCTTGGTCGGTAGCACGCTCACCCGCATAGCGGGCTGAATAAATACCCGGTGCGCCCTTTAGAAAGTCGACTTCTAAGCCTGAATCATCAGCAATCGCAGGTAAACCAGTAATATAAGCAGCATGACGCGCTTTAATAATGGCATTCTCAACAAAAGTGGTGCCGGTTTCTGGTACATCAGACACCTTAAAGTGGCTTTGTGGTAATACTTCTAGATCAAAAGCGGCTAATAATTCACTCAACTCTTTTACTTTTCCTAGATTACCTGTGGCTAATACTAATTGTTTCATGCTGGTCTCAATTGTCTTCAACGTAGAATTTTTGAATGAACTTCAATTTGTTACTTTTTCCTTGGCTTTCCACCTTAATGTCAAAGGTGAAGGTTTCTTCATTGCGAAACGGCACTTCGGCTAAATAATAAATGGCATTGCCTTCTTTTACTTCGCGAAACGCTAAAGTGATGCTGTTGCCTAACAGGTTTCTGGCGGTACCAGTTAATTTTGCTTCTACTCCGGGATTGCCAACTTGGTTGGTATCAAGCACGCTGATATTAATTAAGCCGTTATAGGCGCTGCGTTTTATCTTATAAGCTCGGGCGATTTTGGGTGTTAAAAAGGTAGAGTTTAAGGCAATGTAGTGGACGTCAAGGTTGGCAAAAGTTTGTTTTTGTTCTGCTTGAGTCATTGGGCTAATGAGCAGCATTAGGCTTATCATTAAGCCTAATATAGAAAGTTTTAGGGTTGGCATAACTAACTCCGAATTGGCTGGGCTGAAATGGTCGCTTTAAGTATGAGCTATTAGTGGTAAAAGTGCTGATGGGATCACTTTGGGTGCACAGATCCGCACTTGTTTATGTCTGCCTAGCTCACCTTTCTCTATCAAGATCTGACCCTTAGCAACCTTGCATAATTTACTGAAAAATTTAATTAGGTGGCTATTGGCTTTGCCATCCACTGGCGGTGCGGTAATGCTCACTTTAAGCTCGTCGCCGTGTAGCCCCATGATTTTATCTTGGCTAGCCTTAGGTTGAATATAAAGGCGAAGCACTAAGTCTTCGCCTTGTCGGGTTATGGCATTCATCAACTAATTCAGAGCATTAGCCAAAGTGGGCCGATTAAGCTCAACATACCGTAATTAATAAACTGCAGTAGGATAAAAATCACTAATATGGATAAATCCAGTCCGCCCATTGAAGGGAGCATGCGTCTAATCGGTGCCATTAGAGGTTCAGTTAACTGATACATCACATACTCTACGGGGCTACGACCTTGGCTAACCCAGCTTAAAATGGCGCGAATAATCAGTACCCAAAAAAGTAAGTAACCAATTTTCTTGAGGGCGACTAATGCCGTTATTAGCAGTAAACCACCGACACTGTTCGTTTCATAAGGTAAAAAGTTAAGGTATTGCAGCAACAATAACTTAGCTAATACGATAATCAGCAGTAACACCACACTGGCAAAGTCAAAGCCACCAAAGCCGGGGATCACGCGGCGCAGTGGTTTGAGCAATGGATTTGTTGCCTTTACCACAAATTGACAGAATGGATTATAAAAATCGGCCCGTACAACTTGTAGCCACAAGCGTAAAATAACCACTGAGATATATAAATCAAACAGGGTGTTAATTAAAAAATCAAACGGGTTAGTGCCCATTTTGCCTCCTAGAAGAGTTGTTCCATTTGCGCGCCGCGCTCGGCAGCTGCGGTCATGGCTTGCTTAACGGTGTCAGCTAAACCTTGTTCGTTAAAAGTGCGAACAGCTTCGGCAGTGGTGCCACCTTTAGAAGTAACATTGGTGCGCAGGGTGGCTAAATCAAGGTCAGGGTTTTGTACCACCATTTGCGCGCTGCCTAATGCTGACTGTTGCACCAATAGACGTGCTTGCTCTGGGGTAAAGCCCATTTCAATCGCAGTTTGCTCCATTGCTTCCATGAATAAGAAGAAATAGGCCGGCGCACTGCCAGAGGCGGCGATAATGCCGTTAATTTGTGCCTCGTCTTCAACCCAAACGGTTTTACCTACCGCAGCCATTAGATCGCCTGCAAAGGTTTTATCGCTGTCACTGACTTGAGTAGATGCAAATAAGCCGGTCATGCCAAGCTGTAACAGGGCTGGCGTGTTGGGCATGGTGCGCACTACTGGTACGTTACCTAAAATGCCTTGTAAACGTGACACCGAGATCCCTGCTGCAATTGAAACAAATAGCTTACCGGCTAAGTCGACACCTTGGTCGACGATGTCTTGACATACTGCCGCCATAATTTGTGGCTTCACCGCTAGCACTATCACATCCGCCCACGTTACCGCTTCAGCGTTGTTCGTTTGGGTGCCAATAGCAAACTGTTGCTGCATTTTACTGCGGTTTTCATCACTAGGGTCACTGGCTAATAAACACGTTTTATCATAACCGTCTTGAAGTAGGCCGCCGATCAAGCTGCTTGCCATGTTGCCGGCACCGATAAAGGTAATCTTTTTTTGTTCCATGTGAGTCTCTTTATAAATCCGTTGTGAATGTTATTCGTTGTTATATTAAGCGGAATAATCGCGCGCGCCAAAAATGGCGGTTCCTACTCTAACCATACTACTGCCATTAGCGATGGCGGGTATCATATCACCACTCATCCCCATTGAGAGAGTGTCTATATCGGGGTAGGTCTGTTGTAGTTGCAAATATAACCGATGTAGTTGTTGAAAGCTGTCATTTAAGATGTTTTCGTCATCGGTTGCTTGTGGTATGGCCATGATGCCACGCAGTTTTAAGCGTGGTAATGCACTTACTTGTGATGCGAGTTCAATAACTTGAGATAAAGTGGTTCCCGACTTACTGGCTTCTCCGCTAATATTGACCTGTAAGCAGATATTCAGTGGCGCGAGGTGTTCAGGGCGTTGATCGTTTAAGCGCTGTGCTATTTTTAAACGGTCGATACTTTGTACCCAATTAAAATGCTCGGCCACGGGTTTCGTTTTATTTGATTGCAGTGGTCCGATAAAATGCCACTCAATTGGCTCAACAATATCTGCATCTTGGCTGAGAGCTTGAATTTTTTCTATGCCTTCTTGCACATAGTTCTCACCAAATAGGCGTTGGCCTGCGGCGTAGGCCGCTTTGATTTGCGCTACTGGCTTGGTTTTACTGACCGCCAGTAGTTTTATTTCATGTTTGTCTCGATGAGCTGCGGATGCCGCTTGCTCAATCTGAGATAAAACCGTAGTGAGTTGCTTAGATAGTGTGCTCATAATAGTTTACTACAGGAATCTTTAGGTTATGGATATTACAGAGTTATTGGCGTTTAGTGTAAAGCATAAAGCGTCGGATCTACACCTTTCTGCAGGTGTTCCACCCATGATCCGTGTGGACGGTGAAGTGCGTAAGATTAACTTACCGGCTCTCGACCATAAACAAGTACACAGCTTGATTTATGACATCATGAACGATAAGCAACGTAAAGATTTTGAAGAAAAGTTAGAAACGGATTTCTCGTTTGAAGTGCCTGAATTGGCGCGTTTTCGTGTTAACGCATTTAACCAAAACCGCGGTGCCGGTGCGGTGTTTCGTACTATCCCAAGTGAAGTGTTAACCTTAGATGATTTAAACGCCCCAGATATTTTTAAGAAAATTTCAAAGACCCCCCGTGGTTTAGTGTTAGTTACCGGGCCAACAGGCTCGGGTAAATCAACCACCCTAGCGGCGATGATTGACTATATCAACGACAATGATTACAAGCATATTTTAACCATTGAAGACCCGATCGAATTCGTTCATCAAAACAAAAAATGTTTGATTAACCAGCGTGAAGTGCACAAAGACACCCATGGCTTTGACGCTGCGCTGCGTAGTGCGCTTCGTGAAGACCCTGATGTTATTCTGGTGGGTGAGATGCGTGACTTAGAAACCATTCGCTTAGCGTTAACGGCAGCAGAAACGGGTCACTTAGTATTTGGTACTTTGCACACCACCTCAGCTGCGAAAACCATTGACCGTATTGTGGATGTATTCCCTGGCGCAGAAAAAGACATGGTGCGCTCGATGTTGTCGGAATCACTACGTGCAGTAATTTCGCAAACTCTATTGAAGAAAAATGGCGGTGGTCGTGTTGCTGCTCATGAAATCATGATCGGTATTCCCGCTATTCGTAACTTGATCCGCGAAGATAAGATTGCCCAAATGTACTCTGTGATCCAAACGGGGATGACTCACGGCATGCAAACACTGGATCAGTGTTTACGTCAGTTAGTTAATACGGGACAAGTTTCTCAAGCCGATGCCGCCACTAAAGCATCCGATGCTAATACTTTCTAAGGTTGGGGTGATGTTAAAGCGACGATTACAATTACTGTCTAGGAGTTACGGATGACACTGGAGCAATTATTAACCGGTATGCATAAGCTGAAAGGCTCGGATGTCTATATTTCTGTGGGCATGCCGCCAGCCATTAAAGTGAACGGTCAGCTGCAATCAGCAGGTAAAGAGTCTTTTTCAGAGGAGGCTGTTTATGAGTTAGCTAGTCAAGCTATGAATGAACAGCAGCTTGCTGAATTTAAAGAGAAAAAAGAGTCAAACTTCGCTTTTAACGTTGATAAAGTTGGCCGCTTTCGTATTAGTGCTTTTTTTCAAAAAGACATGCCGGGGATGGTTATTCGTCGCATTGAAATGCGCATACCTACCTTTGAAGAGCTGCACTTACCGCAAGTGCTTAAAGAAGTATGTATGGCAAAGCGCGGCCTGATTTTATTTGTAGGGGCGACGGGCTCGGGTAAGTCGACCTCACAAGCCGCGATGATCGGCTATCGCAACATGCATGCTAGTGGGCATATTATCACTGTTGAAGACCCGATTGAATTTGTGCATCAGCATGGCAAATCTATCATCACTCAGCGTGAAGTGGGGTTAGATACCGAGTCATTTGAAATGGCACTGAAAAACTCATTGCGTCAAGCGCCAGATGTTATCTTACTGGGTGAGATCCGTACTCGTGAGACCATGGAGTTTGCCATTGCGTTTGCTGAAACCGGTCACTTATGTATGGCAACCTTGCACGCTAATAATGCTAACCAAGCACTAGATCGTATTTTGCACTTAGTGCCAGAAGACATGCAGCGTCAGTTCTTATTTGATTTGTCGGTCAACTTGCGTTGCGTGGTGGCACAGCAGTTAATTAAAACGCAAGATGGTGGCACCCGTCGCGGTGCGTTTGAGATTCTGCTTAATACGCCACTGGTGTCAGATATTATCCGCAAGGGTGAGCTACATGAACTGAAAGAGATCATGAGCAAATCGACCGAGCTGGGCATGAATACCTTTGACCAAGCCTTGTTTGAATTGTACCAGCAAGGTTTAATTGGCTACGCTGAGGCTCTTGCTCATGCTGATTCACCGAACGATCTGCGTCTAATGATCAAGCTAAAAGGCAATGATAATCTGGGCACAGGTATGATGGATGATGTCACAGTAGACATGTAATGTCAGCGCGGTAAGATATCACTATTCTAAGCCCAGTGCGCTTATGCGGCTGGGCTTTATTGCTTATAAAAAAGAGTATTGTTGTTATGTTAGTGCTAATTTCTCCTGCAAAAACTTTAGATTATGAATCTCCTTTAGCGACAGACACTTTTAGTCAGCCTGAATTTGTTGCGCACAGTTATGAGTTGATCAAACGTTGCCGTGAGCTGACGCCATTGCAAATTTCGCAGTTGATGAAAATTAGCGACAAATTAGCTGGTTTAAATGCGGCGCGATTTGCTGAGTGGCAACCTGAGTTTAATTTAGAAAATTCGCGCCAAGCCTTGCTGGCGTTCAAAGGGGATGTTTATACTGGATTAGATGCGGCGAGTTTTAGCGAGCAAGATTTTGCCTTCGCTCAGCAGCACTTGCGGATGTTGTCAGGCCTTTATGGCTTACTTAAACCGTTAGATTTAATGCAACCTTATCGCTTGGAAATGGGCACGAAGTTGGACACCGCTCGAGGTAAAAATTTGTATGAATTTTGGGGCGATATAATTACCGACAAAGTTAACCAAGCCCTTACTGAGCAAGGTGATGAACTGGTGGTTAATTTAGCATCTAACGAATATTTTAAAGCGGTAAAACGTAAAGACCTAAAAGGTAAGTTAGTCACCCCTGTTTTTAAAGATAATAAAAACGGTCAGTACAAGGTTATCAGTTTTTACGCGAAAAAGGCGCGCGGCTTAATGGCGCGCTACATTATTCAAAATCAGTTGACGAGTGTGGCACAGCTTAAGCAGTTTGATTTAGATGGGTATTTCTTCTCAGAAATAGACTCTAAGCCTTATGAGTTAGTATTTAAGCGCGATCAGCAAGATTAATTTTGCTGAAAGGGCACCGTAAAATGGGGGGCTCCCCATTTTACACAGCTGGGTTATTTTTTAAGACGTTTCTGAATCTGTTTTTCTTCCCAATCTTTGCCAAATTTTGGCCAAATATTAAATACCCCGAGGGCGTGATTGATAATGGCGATGCCCCAACCCATCATCGGCCAAAGCACCCATAAGTAATCGGGACTAAAAAACAAGTTAATCGCCGTGAGTAACAGCATGACTAAGGCATAAGTAGAGAGGTGGGCATAAAACCCTTTCAATTCTTGCACTTCGGCTTTGGCTTGGGCTAGTTTTATCGCTTCTGGATCTTGTGGTTCACTGGCGTGACTTGTGTTCATGTTGGCTTCCTCAGTGTTAGGCATATTCTGTAATTTTTGAATGTCTACTTCCAAGGTTGCCGCAATGGCTTTTAGTGTCTCAAGTGCACCTTGTCCGCCTTTTTCTAAGCGTTGAATAGTGCGTACACTGACGCCACTAAATTCAGATAGTTGCTCTTGCGACCAAGCCTTTTGTAAGCGATATGTTTTAATCATATTGGGTTTCGACATCCTGCATTCCTTTCATGCCACCAAGGTTAGCAAAGCATACCTTTTTCACCACGACATGCAAGTGACACCAAGGTGACATATATTAAATATCAAACACTTAGTTTCTATTTAGTTGATTGGGTTTTGTTATGGCGGGTTGAGTGTCGGGGATGACAGGCAGCTTTATAAACAAAAAAGGCCACCCGAAGGTGACCTTGAAAAATGCGATTACTTGAGCAATTACAACGCAGCGATGGTTGCTTGTTGCTCGGTAATTTTATCGAGTGTACCTTGCAGCTCTTCCTGCTTGGCTCGCTCTTTGGCGATAACCTCTTCCGGCGCTTTACCAACAAATTTCTCATTGCCTAGTTTCGCGGTGACCTTATCAAGATCTTTCGCCACTTTCTCGGCTTGTTTCGCTAAACGTGCCAGCTCTGCTTCTTTATCGATTAGGCCCGCCATTGGAATTAATAACTCCATGTTCCCGACTAAGTTAGTCACTGAGGCTGGTGCCACTTCGCCTTCTTGCAGTACTGTTACTGTCTCTAACTTCGCTAGCGAGTTTAAGAAGCTACGGTTGTCGTTGAAACGGCGTTGATCTTCAGCTGATGCGTTTTTCAGTAATGCATTCAATGGCAGATTTGGGCTAATGTCCATTTCACCACGAATATTACGTACCGCGAGGATCACCTGCTTAACCCACTCTAAATCGGCAATTGCTGGTGCATCGAGTTTACTGTCATCAAATTCCGGGAAGGCTTCCAGCATGATGGTGTCGCCCGTTTTGCCAGCTAGTGGCTTCACACGCAACCAAATCTCTTCGGTGATGTACGGCAGCATAGGATGAGCTAAACGTAGCAAGGTTTCTAGCACGTCAACCAAGGTTTGACGGGTACCACGTTGTTGCGCTGGTGTGCCTTTAAATAATACTGGTTTGGTCAACTCTAAGTACCAAGAGCAGAACTCGTTCCAAGTAAAGTCGTATAAGGTATTTGCTGCTAAATCAAAACGGTATGCGTCTAAGTGTTCGCTATAGGTTTTGATGGTTTGTTGTAGCTGGCCTTGGATCCAGCGATCGGCGAGGCTAAATTCGCCAGCGCCGGCTAAATCTTGGTCTTCGGTGTGCATAAACACATAGTTGCTGGCATTCCAAAGCTTGTTACAGAAGTTGCGGTAACCTTCTAAACGCTTCATATCCCAGTTGATGTTGCGGCCGGTTGAAGCCAATGCGGCAAGAGTGAAACGCAGGGCATCGGTGCCGTGGGTTTCAAGTCCTTCCGGGAAAGCTTTACGAGTGTTTTTCTCAATTTTGGCGGCCAGTTGTGGCTGCATCATGTTGCCACAACGCTTTGCAACTAGGGATTCTAGGTCAATGCCGTCAATC
Organism: Motilimonas cestriensis; assembly: GCF_021295315.1. Taxonomy (GTDB): domain Bacteria; phylum Pseudomonadota; class Gammaproteobacteria; order Enterobacterales; family CBDFNC01; genus Motilimonas; species Motilimonas cestriensis. Next base: position 72,132 of record NZ_JAIMJA010000017.1, read on the forward strand.
ATATCTAATGGATCTAATACGTTACCTTTAGATTTCGACATCTTGTCGCCGTTTTCATCGCGGATTAGGCCTGTAACATAAACGGTTTTGAACGGTACTTGCGGCTTGCCGTTTTCATCTTTGATGAAGTGCATGGTCATCATGATCATGCGTGCAACCCAAAATGGAATAATATCAAAACCGGTAACCAATACATCTGTTGGATGGAAGGTTTTTAGTGCTTCAGTTTCATCCGGCCAACCTAAGGTTGAGAAGGTCCAAAGGGCGGATGAGAACCAGGTATCAAGTACGTCATCATCTTGGCGTAGCGCAACATCCGCTGGGATATTATTTTCGCTGCGAACTTGTGCTTCGTCATGACCCACGTAAACGCCGCCGTTATCGTCATACCAAGCTGGAATGCGATGACCCCACCAAAGCTGGCGTGAAATACACCAGTCTTGAATTTCACGCATCCACGAGAAATACATGTTCTCGTATTGTTTAGGCACAAATTGAATGTCGCCATTTTCAACCGCTTCAATAGCGGGTTTAGCTAACACGTCTGCACGTACGTACCATTGGTCGGTCAGCATCGGTTCGATCACCACGCCGCCGCGATCGCCATATGGCACGCTAAGTTCGTGGTCTTTGACTTCGTCGAGTAAACCTAACTCGTCTAATGCTGCAACAATCGCTTTACGCGCAGCAAAACGCTCTAGGCCTTGGAACTGCGTTGGCAGTTCGGTGCTGTAAGCATCTGAGACTTCACCTTTGGTGTTATAAATTTCAGAGGCTGAAAGAATATGAGCGTCAAAGGTTAAAACGTTAATCATCGGCAGTTGATGACGTTTACCGACTTCATAGTCGTTAAAGTCATGGGCTGGGGTGATTTTCACACAGCCCGTGCCTTTTTCCATATCCGCATGCTCATCAGCAACGATAGGAATGCGGCGGCCTACTAGAGGTAATTCAATAAATTTACCAATCAGGCTCTGGTAGCGTGGATCTTCTGGGTTGACCGCTACGCCAGTGTCACCCAGTATAGTTTCAGGGCGAGTTGTAGCAACCACAATATAATTTTTGCCATCGGCGGTAGTGACACCATCGGCTAGTGGGTAGCGAAAATGCCACATAAAGCCTTTTTTCTCTTGGTTTTCAACTTCCAAGTCAGAAATGGCGGTGTGCAGTTTTGGATCCCAGTTGACTAAGCGCTTACCGCGATAGATTAAATCTTGTTGAAACAGCTTAACGAAGACTTCTTGGACTGCTTTTGACATGCCCGGATCCATGGTGAAACGCTCACGATCCCAGTCTACTGATGCGCCAAGGCGACGCAGCTGTTTGGTGATGGTGCCACCTGATTCGGCTTTCCATTCCCATATTTTTTCGATAAAGGCTTCACGGCCGTAATCGTTTTTAGTTTTGCCTTCTTCAGCGGCAATTTTACGCTCTACTACCATTTGTGTGGCGATGCCTGCGTGGTCGGTACCCACTTGCCATAAGGTGTTTTTACCTTTCATACGCTGGTAGCGTACTAAGGTATCCATAATGGTGTCTTGGAAGGCATGACCCATGTGCAGGCTACCGGTGACGTTTGGCGGCGGGATCATGATGCAGTAGCTGTCTTGGGTGGTATCACCGTGGGGTTTGAAATAGCCTTTCTGTTCCCAGTTTTGGTAATGCTTTTGCTCAATTGATTGAGGGTTATAGGTCTTTTCCATATTCAGTGTCAGCTTCTGTCAAATTAATGCCATGCGGGTAAACAGCCTGCATGTCGGGTTAGATCTCAGCCAGAGAATGCTCTCTGTCGCGGTATTCGTCACTGGTCAACAAGGCGCTAAGTATTAAATACGGTTAGCGCTTATTCCAGTTGAGTGGTTGCAAGCGTTATGCCCCATTGTTTGTATGTGGCATAACGTTGTCGAGCTTGCTGCTTTAGTATTTCGTCTATAGGGACGAAATCTACCACTTGTGCAAACTCGGTTGCAAATGCTGGCGCTATTTTACGCAAGTTAATCAGCACTTGTCGTCTTTGTTTTGATTTTTGCCAGCCGATTTCTACTGGCGTGCCGTAATAAGGGGGCTCGCCAGTTAAATTATGTGGCACAAAACTGTCGCCACTAAATTGCCATAAGTACTCATCGATAATAAAAGCATCGCTTTGATCATCGGTAGCAATAAATACTTTTTGTCCTTGGCTGTAATGATATGCCGCCAATTGGCAGGCATAAGCAAAATGAGCCGGAAGGTTAACTTCCGGCTCATTGTCTTGACTCATTAGATAAAACAGCCCATGAGTCATTATTCTTCGACGCTGACGCCGCTTTTGTTAATTAAAAACTGCGTCAGCATAGGCACAGGTCGTCCCGTTGAGCCTTTATCTTTGCCGCCGCTGCGCCAAGCGGTGCCAGCGATGTCTAGATGGGCCCAATTATATTTCTTGGTAAAGCGTGCTAAAAAGCAAGCTGCAGTGATGGTCCCTGCTGATTTACCGCCAATATTCGCCATATCAGCAAACGGGCTTTCTAGCTGCTCTTGATATTCATCGCTCATCGGTAAGCGCCAAGCGCGATCGCCAGCTTGTTCAGAAGCATTAATTAATTCATGGGCTAGCGGGTTATGAGTGCTCATTAGGCCGGTGATGTGATGGCCTAATGCGACAATACAAGCGCCGGTTAAGGTGGCAACGTCAATCACCAGTTCTGGCTCAAAGCGTTCAACATAAGTGAGGGCGTCACATAATACTAGGCGGCCTTCCGCGTCAGTGTTGAGTACTTCTACCGTTTGCCCGGACATGGTCGTTAAGATGTCACCGGGACGATAAGCGTTAGCGTCTGGCATGTTTTCTGCCGCTGCGATGACGCCAATGACATGTAACGGTAAATCCAGCTCAGCTAAAGCGAGCATGGTACCAAAGACACTGGCAGCGCCGCCCATGTCGTATTTCATTTCATCCATGCCGGCGCCGGGCTTTAATGAAATGCCGCCAGCATCAAAGGTTAAGCCTTTGCCTACTAGCACAATAGGTTTACCGGATGTTTCACCTTGTTTATATTCAATAACCGACATTTTCGATTCATTGTGCGAGCCTCGACCCACTGCAAGGTACGAATTCATGCCTAGCTCAGCCATTTCTTGCTCACCAATGACCTTAGTGGTAATGGTCTGGTATTTTTCGGCTAATTGCAGCGATTGCGTAGCAAGGTAATCAGGGTTACAAATGTTTGGTGGTAAGTTACCAAGGTCTTTACACTTTTTAACACCTCGCGCGACGGCTAAGCCATGAGCAATGGCATTTTCACCTAATCCTAGCTCTTTACGTGTCGGTACGTTAAACACTAGCTTACGCAGTGGACGTCGGGTTTCACCCGGGTTACTTTTTAATTGGTTAAAAGTATAAAGACTATCATCCGCGGCCTCGACAGCTTGGCGCACTTTCCAATAGGTATCGCGACCTTTGACATGTAACTCAGTCAAAAAGCAGACCGCTTCCATTGATCCCGTTTCATTTAAGGTGCCAATGGTTTTACGAATAATTTGTTTGTATTGGCGCTCATCGAGCTCACGCTCTTTACCACAGCCAACGAGGAGTACGCGCTCACTGAGCATGTTTGGCACATGGTGCAATAGCAGCATTTGTCCGGCTTTGCCTTCCAGATCACCACGGCGCAATAGGGCACTTAAATAGCCATCGCTGATTTTGTCGAGTTGCTCGGCAACAGGAGTCAGGCGGCGAGGTTCAAATACACCGACCACAATACAGGCGCTGCGTTGTTTCTCCGGGCTGCCACTTTTTACGCTAAACTCCATGGACTCTCCTTCATTATGAGGTCAAAAGCTGCTATTTTTCGCATATCAAAACGGCGCTGAAGGCCAATATTCGCTTTTGTGTTTGATTTAGTAAGTGCTAAAAACAATAAGTTTACCTAAAATACAGGCCTACGCCAGTAAAAACACAAGTTTAGCTAGGAACGCTCGTGATTCTTTTCCGTTATTTATTAAAAGAAACAGCCAAGACACAAATTGCTGTGTTGTTCATTTTACTATTGATTTTTATTAGCCAAAAATTTGTTCGGGTATTGGCTGATGCGGTCAATGGTAATATTCCAGCTGATTTGGTGTTAACCATTTTATGGCTGAATTTGCCGTCACTTGGCACTTTAATGATCCCCATTAGTTTATTTATTGCAGTGTTGTTTGCCCATGGGCGACTGCATGCTGAAAGTGAAATGGTGGTGATGACTGCGTGTGGTTATAGTCCCAAAAATGTGCTTAATGCGACCATGGTGCTGGCGCTTATCACAGCCGCTTTTGCCGCCTACATTACATTTTATATTTCACCTGCTGCGAACTTAAAAGAGCGGCAAGTTATTGAGGAAGCACAGGCCGATGCCGGATTGGCTACTTTGATTGAAGGTCGCTTTCACTCCGCGCCGGACGGCTCGGGTGTGGTTTATGTCGAGAATTACTCTGAAGGTTACAATTTAAGTAAAATTTTTGCCGCGCATTGGCCCAAGGAGGGTGAGCAGCGACCTTCGGTGTTGACAGCTCAAACGGGTAAGGTGGTTGAAAAGAAAGGCGCTGAAATTCTGACTTTGTATGACGGTCAACGTTATGAAGGAATACAAGGCCAGAAAGATTATCAAATAACTGAATTTGATAGTTTCTCCATGGTGCTAGAAAGCCGTGAGGTGAAGGAGAGTCGACGTAAAGTTGATACTATCCCGACAGTTGAGCTACTCGGATCAAATGACTTAGCGGAGCAGGTGGAGTTGCAATGGCGTATTGCGTTGCCTATTTCTATTTTGATCCTGACGTTTATTGTGGTACCGATGGCTGTCGTTAATCCCCGTCAGGGTCGTTACGCTAAGTTATTTCCTGCCCTATTGATTTATTTGTCCTATTTCTTACTACTCAGTGCGAGTCGCAGTGGCATTGAAGATAAGACTTTGCCTTTGCTTAGTATGTGGTTAGTGCAAGGGGCTTTCTTGTTGGTGGGGATCTATCTCAATATCAAAGATCATCCAACGATTGCGCAGTTATTCAATAAAAAAGCCACGGCGGCGAGTTCAGCAAAAGGTGAAAGATAATGGGGATTCTTGATCGATACATTGGCCGTACCATTATTGCCGCAACCTTGTTGTGCTTATTAACGCTGGTTGGATTGAGCGCCATTATTAAGTTTGTTGAACAGCTAGGCAAAGTGGGAGAGGGTGATTACGATGTGATGCTCGCTGGACTATATGTATTACTTAAAATGCCAAAAGAAATAGAACTATTTTTTCCGATGGCGGCATTACTTGGCTCTTTAGTTGGATTGGGCTCCCTTGCTAGTAGCAGTGAATTGGTGGTGATGCAGGCTGCCGGTATATCAAAAATGCGCATTGCGCTGTCGGTGTTAAAAACCGCAGTACCGATTATGGTCTTAGTGATGGTGATTGGCGAGTTTGTTTCGCCTGTGTCTGAAACGGCGGCGAAAGAGCTACGCCGAGGGGCAACTTATGGCGGCAATGTGATCAGCTCACAATACGGCGTGTGGGCAAAGGATGGCGATAACTTTGTCAGTATCGGTGAGGTAAGAAATAAAACGCAAGTGTTTGACGTTAAAGTATTTGTGTTTAATGATGAATTGAAACTCAGCCAGTCTATCCATGCCGAAAGAGCTGAGTTTACCGACAAAGGCTGGCATGCTTTTAATATTCAGAAAACCTTTTTTAATGATGAGTCTGTGACGTCAACATCAATCGATCAAGAAGTTTGGCAGTCGAGTCTGACCCCAGATAAGTTAAGTGTGGTCACCATCAAGCCAGAAGATATGTCGATGCGAAACTTATGGGCTTATATTGATTATTTAAAAACCAATAAACAAGATGCGAGTCGTTATGAATTAGCGCTTTGGCGTGCGGTAATGGTGCCATTTACGGTATTGGTAACCATGTTATTAGCGATTTCGTTTATTTTTGGCCCGCTGCGTACGGTAACAATGGGAGCCAGATTAATGATGGGGATCGTGGTTGGTTTTACTTTCTATGTTTCAAACGAAATGTTTGGCCCCGTCAGCTTGGTTTTTAACATTCCACCGTTTATTGGTGCCCTTGCGCCAAGCTTAGGTTTTATTCTACTTTCTGCCTTCTTACTTAAACGGCAAAGCTAAACGATGAGTTGTTTCAAACGCAAAAGGTCACCCTCGGGTGACCTTTTGCGTGGCTGAGTCGTTGCTCTGGTTAGTACCACTTAACCCCTTTGATGGTGACTCGTTCATTTAATTCTTTCGTCAACACAACCACTTCACACTCAGCCCAATGATCTTGGAAGCTGCGGTGTTTAGGCTTGTTGAAGGGCACAAATAAGTTGCCTAGGCCACAGGTTGCGGTCGCTAATCGGATCACCGCTTGTGATTTATTAATTGGGCTGCCATCTTCGTTCTGAACCCGTAATCGCCATGCTCGCATGCCGATGGTTTGCCCTCCTCGGGTCCAAAAGAACACATAAAAGCTAATAAAAACAAACCAAATCCAAAGCTGATAGAAGATATTATGGCTTAAATAGGCTGCCATATCGACATGGCCTGCTGTTGAAATAAGGCCCATTTTTTCTAATAGAATGGCAACCACTGCCCCCAGTGCCGCGGAAAATAGCATCACTGCGATGACCACTAGTGCATCGTATATGAGTGCGCCTAAACGGCGGCCTAAGCCAGCGGATGGTAAACCGATAAAGGGGTTAATTGGCTTGCTAGGGGTTGCAGTCTTATTTTTCTTATTTTTTTTCATCGTTTATCTACTTTAAATAATTTTGCTAGAGCTGGGAGCGATAAATAATCGTGTTAGCTTTTGGAGCGCTAAATGATAGTGCTAGATTTTTGATGGCTGATTGTAGCAAATTTATTTGAGTTAGCAGTGTGATAGGTCATTAAAATATCGGAATTGATGAATTAGTGAGCGGTTGATTTAATTGTCAAACAGATCGGCATAAAAGCGCTTGCCAAGGCGTTCGTCATGAGTATAATCGCAACTCTTAACAGGGAATAGCTGACCAGTTAACCCAGATTGTTAGCCCGAGTGGTGAAATCGGTAGACACGCCTGATTCAAAATCAGGTTTCCTCGGAAGTGGCGGTTCAAGTCCGCCCTCGGGCACCATATTTTAAAAAAAGCCTCAACTTATGTTGGGGCTTTTTTTATGCTTATTTCGTTACAAATAAGGTGGCGTAATCATTTCATCACTGACGAGGTGATCTAGGATAGGTGTCATCAGCACCGGTGGATAGTTTCGTAAGATTGCACTGACCATTTTCTTTCGAGCTTCTTGATGGGAATCATCCATATTAAAAGCGGCTTCCCAGCATGCTTTACTGGTCCACTGACTGTAAGAATACCAATTATTGTCACTCCCTTTGTGTAATTTTGAGCCAAGGGCACCGTATTTTTCAATATTACGATGGACAATTTCTGTCCAACCTTCTTGGAAATATCTTAGGCGTTCAGGCTTTAGCTGCCATTGATATAAAACCACAAACATGCTCACCTCCAAAATAATTTGCTAATGGTAATTATTCTCATTAAAATGAGTTCCAGATCTATTTATTTAATCATAGACGAAACTAAGTGATTGTCTTTATTGTTTATTGAGCTGAAAATAACGGAAGGAGTGTGTGGAAATGAACATTATCGTTGCCGCGTGTATTTTAATTGCTCCTGTATTGTTGATGGTGCCTTCGATGCGGCCGTTTATATTAATATCGCCAATGTTTACTTTGTTTGCATTGGCGATATTGTTGGCATTTGAACACCTTGGATTCAACTAGCTAGCGCAGTTATTCGGCATCCTTTGGCTCGCGACTAAATTTGATTTGCTTCTCATCAAACAAAAACGCAATAGATTCATCAACGGCAACTTCAACTTTTTGCTTTAACGACGTTTTATCTTCGTCTTTCATATAGTTGTACATATCTACATCGTAACGGATGTAATGAACCGGCAATCTATTTAGCACAATGCAGGCTAAATCTTCTAAAAACTCACTATCAAAGCGGCTATATAAATCGAGCTGTTTAAATCGCTCACTCACGAACCTTTCAGTAAAGTTATGTACATCAATACCTAGTGCCATAATAATAAACCCTGTCTATGTGTGATTTTTTAAGTATATACCTAAATACCTACAAAATGCCTGCTTAGCAATTATGGCAACAACTCATGCTGCCTATATTGTCATGCTGGTTATAAAGCGTAGCGCTCGAGGGCTTTTGCATATAAACGTTCGTATTGAAAAACCGACTCAGACCAGTAGAAATGAGACTGCATCGCTTGTGTTTTCAATCTGATGATCTCATCTGGACGCTCTATATAAAGTAATAAAACTCGGCGTAATAAGTTGATTAAATCAACCGGCTCAGGCTCATAAAACATAAAGCCATTGCCATTATCATTGTCTTGATCGTAGTCGTTAACCGTGTCTTTTAGTCCGCCGACACCACGAACGATTGGTAAAGTACCGTAAGCTAAACTGTATAACTGGTTTAAGCCACAAGGCTCAAATAATGATGGCATCAAGAAAAAGTCTGCCCCAGCTTCTACTAAGTGAGAGAGGTAGTCGCTGTAGGTATTCACAAATTTAAATTTATCAGGATGGTGCTGCTCTAGTGAGCGTAAGTGACCCGTGATTGCCGGATCGCCAGTGCCGACAATGATTAGCTGAATATCGTGCAGCAATAAATCCTCTAATGCTGGCAGTAAAATATTAAAGCCCTTTTGTTCGGTTAGGCGGCAAACCATGCCAAATATTGCTTTATCGGACTGAGCTAGGCCTACCTCTTGTTGTAATTTAGCTTTACAAACAGCCTTGCCTGATAAGTCGTGTGACGAGTAATTTTGCGGTAAATGGGGATCGACTTCTGGGTTCCAATCATTGTAATCACAACCGTTGATAATGCCTTCAAAATCTCGTATCCGGTTTACAAAGCAATGAGACATACCATGTGAGCCAAGTGGTGTTAGAAGCTCAGAGGCATAGTTAGGACTGACGGCGTTGATTTTGTCAGCGTAAAGCACACCCGCTTTTAGGTAATTAATATAGCTGTAATTCTCCAGTACTTGATGATCCATGCAGCTATTAACTTCAGGGATCAGCTTAAGTTGAGACTTTTCGAAAATGCCTTGGTAGGCGGCATTATGGCAAGTAAGTATGGTTTTGGTGTGACTGAAGCGACCACTGTCGCGATAGCGTGTCTTAAGTAAAAAAGGCACTAATGACGTATGCCAGTCATTACAATGAATAATATCCGGAATGAAGTCTAAGGTTTCGCAACTCTGTAAAATTGCCAGGGAGAAAAAAGCAAAGCGTTCGCCGTTATCATTATAAGCATGATCATCTTCGCCGTAGAGACCTGCGCGATCAAAGTAGTGGGGACTATCGATACCATAGACCGGGACACCACCCATTTTTAATTGTTTTATTGAGTATGGGATCTCGGGTAAGCCGCTTTGTGGGCGCATGGTTTGGTTACACAAAAACTCGGCTGTATCAGCACCTTTTACCGTGCGATAAAGTGGCATCATGACGCGCACATCATGGCCATGTTCGTGCAAGGCTAAAGGCAATGCTTTAGCCACATCGGCAAGCCCACCTGTTTTCGCGAAGCCTTCTACTTCGGAAGCCACAAACAGAATTTTTAGTTTTGTATCAGTCAAAATGCGCTCCTTTTGATGCGCTGTACTTATTATTCTAGTTATTAGAAACGGAAAAGCGGCTGTTCAGCCGCTTTAGTATTGGCTAGAAGCCAACTCTTGAGCCTTTGGGTATTACAACTATCCCTTCATCGGAAACAGTAAAGCGACGGCGGTCAAGTTCGAGATCTTCACCGATCAAGGTACCCGGTGCAATCTCGACATCTTTATCGATGATCGCATTACGGATGACACAGTTTTCACCTACCTTGGTATTACCTAGCATAATGGAGCCACTGATTTTTGATCCCGCTCTAATGTGACAGCGAAAGCCAAGAACGCTCTTATCTATGCTTGAACCTAAAATATAACAGCCACCCGATACCAGCGATTGGCTTACTTGGGACTCATGCTCATCACAGTCTTTAAAGGTCGCAGGCGGTAGCGGTGGGTAGTACGTGTGCAACGCCCATTTACGGTTATAAAGTGAAAAAGGTGGCTCGTCTTCTAGCAGATCCATATGGGCTTGCCAATAAGCGCTGATGGTACCAACATCACGCCAATAGCTACCCTCTTGCTCACCGTTAATTTTATTATCGTTAAAATTGTATACGAATACTTTTCCTTTTGGATAAAGTTTCGGAATAATATCCTTACCAAAATCGTGGCTAGAGCTTTCGTCTTCAGCGTCACTTTTCAATTCGCGCATCAAACATTTAGCTTCAAATACGTAGTTACCCATGGATGCTAAAACATGATCAGGGTCGCCAGGGATAGTTTTAGGGTTTGAAGTTGGTTTTTCTTCAAAACCAATCATACGCCCATCTTCATCGACTTCAATAATACCAAACTGGTTAGCTTCACTTACCGGAACCTGAATCGCGGCAACAGTCAGCTCTGCTTCATTTTGTTGGTGAAAGTCCACCATCTGGCGAATGTCCATTTTATAGATATGGTCACTGCCAAAGATACATACATGATCTGGTTCATCAATTTCAATAAAGCGTGAGTTTTGATAAATGGCATCGGCAGTACCATCATACCAACGCTTGCCCATGCGCATTTGCGCGGGAATGGCATCAATAAAACGGTCTGTTATGCCCGTTAAGTGCCAAGCTTTACGTAAGTGCACGTTAAGGGATTGTGATTTAAATTGCGTTAATACGTAAATTCGTAAAAAGTCCGAGTTTACAAAGTTGTTTAACGCAAAGTCGATCAAACGATAACTGCCACCAAAGGGAACAGAGGGCTTAGAGCGTGATTGTGTGAGTGGATAAAGGCGTGTGCCTTCACCGCCAGCCAGCACCATGGAAAGAATTCGTGCCATTAATACATCCTTAATTTAATTCATTTATTTTGGGGACTCCCCCAGCCTTGGCCCTATGTCAATTCTGTTCACAACCATTATTTTTATTTTATTAGCGTGTTGTGATTAGTCTGCCTAATTGGTTAATTAAGACAGTGCGGTAGTTCAAGCTTTATTACATATCAGCTTCATTTCCGCGTATTTATCGTTAAAACCCAACTTTAGAATTTTTCGCGATGACTACAATGCCGTTTTCAGATACGGTGAAGCGGGCTCTATCTTGTTCTATGTCCTCACCAATAATGGTACCCGGTGCAATCTCAACGTTTTTATCAATAATAGCGCGGGTAATTCGACAACCTTCGCCAATTTTGACACTGCCTAGCATCACGGTTTCAGTAATTTTAGAACCGCTGCGAATATGACTGTGAAAGCCTAAAACGCTGCGTTCAATCACGGTACCAAGAATAAAACATCCAGCAGAAAGCAATGATTGGCTTACTTTTGTTTTATAACCGTCACTGTCTTTAAAGGTGGCTGGTGGCAGTGGCGGATGATAGGTATGAAGTGGCCATTTTCGGTTGTATAAAGAGAAAGGGGCTTCATCATCGAGTAAGTCCATATGGGCTTCCCAATAAGCATCTAGGGTACCTACGTCACGCCAATAAACAGCGTCAGGCTCACCGGCAATTTTGTTTTCATTGAAGTTGTAAACAAAAACCTTACCTTGCGGATATAAGTGCGGAATGATGTCTTTACCAAAGTCATGCTCAGAGTCTTCTAAATCGGCATCTCGTCTTAGTTCACTTAACAAGGTGTCGGTTTCAAAGATGTAATTACCCATGGAAGCTAACACATGCTCAGGGTCGCCAGGAATGGTTTTAGCTTCTTCAACCGAGGGCTTTTCTTGAAAACCGATCATGCAGCCGTTTTCGTCAACTTCAATAATACCAAAATGATAAGCCTGATCTTTGGTTACTTTTATAGCCGCAACGGTCAGATCTGCCTCTTTACGTTTATGGAAGTCGACCATTTGGCGAATATCCATTTTGTAGATATGGTCACTACCGAAGATACAAACCTGATCCGGCTCGTTACTTTCAATTGACTTATCATTTTGGTAAATCGCATCAGCGGTGCCATCATACCAGCGCTTGCCAACGCGCTGCTGTGCTGGAACGGGATCAATAAACCGGTCGGTAATACCAGAGAGGTGCCATGCTTGTCGCAGGTGAATATTGAGAGATTGAGATTTAAACTGTGTTAGTACGTATATTTTTAAAATATCAGCATTAACAAAATTGTTAAGTGCAAAGTCCAGTAAGCGGTAGCTGCCTCCGAATGGCACTGCGGGTTTAGAGCGAGTTTCTGTTAAGGGGTGAAGGCGTTTTCCTTCTCCTCCCGCAAGGATCATCGCGAGAATACCAGCCATATGTTCTCCATTTTCAGTTAGTAGATTAGCCCAAGGATTTTCGGGTGTAGTTGGTTCATTTAAATAAAACATCATGACACTTAAATGAATTCTGACATTTTTATTACTTGCTACTAGTTTTATCTTTTTTTGCTTATTTTGTGAATAGTTAATATCTAGAAATGGCGGTTGAAGAAAGGATATGAGGACTAAGCCGCTATTTTTGCGGCTTAGGGAGGATGGTTGCTGGCTTTTTAATCGGGGTAATTGCTCAGTAGTTTAAATTTAGTGGTTTCAGTGAGCAATTCGCAGTGCGTGAACGCTTTTTCAAATAATGGTTCATAACGTAAAAATTTATTGGCGACTAAAATCAGCCGGCCGCGGATTTTGAGATGCTGTTTGGCGTCAGCGATTATTTGCTCGACCGCGCCATAATTCGTGTTTAATCCGGCATGGAAAGGAGGATTAGACACTAAGGTGGTATACCTTTGTCCAACTTCGCTATAAACGTCACTTGGGAATACATGGGCATTTAGGCCATTTTTTGCCAAGGTAAGCTTGGCCGATTCGACCGCTAGTGCACTTACATCGGTCATTTCAACTTTTAGCTCAGGGTTTTGTTTAAGCAAAAAGCTGCCGATTACGCCTGCACCACAACCTATATCTAAGGCGTTGCCTTTAAGCGGGGCGATATTTTCTAACAGTAAACGGGTACCGAGATCGAGCTCTTTAGCACTAAATACACCCGGTAAGCTAACTATGTCGAGGCGCTCGCCTTTTACTTCGCAAGGATAAGTGGTTAGCCAGTCGTCAAGCTGGAAAGGTTGACATGCTTGAGATATTTCAAGGGCAAGTAAACTACAACGGCGTGCGCTATCGAGCTTATTGGCCTTATTGCTGCTGTATGGCGTTAACTGCTTATCTACTGATTTAATCCCGCCGCGGTTATCACCAACTAGATAGAGGATGCCACCCATTTTGATTTGTGGCACAACATTCGCCAGTAAATAGTCAACTTCAGCCTTTGTTTTAGGCAAATATACAATGACAGCATCAACTTCAAGCGGAGTTTCAGGGGTGAAGCTCGCGCCAAAGTCTAGTTCAATCTGATCCGATTGTTGCAGTGCTTGGTAAGCCGAGTAGTAGGTTGTAAACACGTGAACCGAATTACACACTTTCGCTAATTCAATTGCATAGGTGTCTTCAATGGCGCCAGCAACGAGTACAGACTTATCATTAAATTGGCTAATATTTCGTTCTAACACTTGGCTAGCTGAGGTTGGGGAGGAACTTATCGCGGTCATATTGAGGCTTATGGCAAAAAAAGTGAGGGTATTATACCCGATGAATGCACCCCAAACAGCCTTTGATGGTTATTTTAGTTGAAGGTGAATTTGATGTAGGTTGAAAACAATGAAAGAGCGAGCATTTATATTACTTATTTAGGCCATAGCTAACGGTTTCTATTGATTATTTGTATTACTTTGGTCTCATGCAGGCTAAGTCAAAAAATCGGTTTTACGGTCTGTTATAATCAGTTGAAAATATAGTGTCGCCTACCGATTGCAATGATTGGCAGAGGCGCAGAACCGAATAAGACTGGCTTGGATTTTATGGAAGAAGAAAACAGTTTTTTGGCATTATTAACGCAGCAAGTTGCTGCCGCTGGCGATATGACGGATGTATATCAGCAAGCCCTTGATGAATTGCAATTATATAGTGATGCGAGCAATTGCGCGATTATTTTAGTGCATCAAGGCTTTCAAGTGTTGGCAAAAAAGAACAGCCGTGATGAAGTGGTTTTTTACGACGGAGATTCAGCACTACGCCAACATAGTGATTTGCCGGAGTCATTCATAAAGTCAGTTGCTTATTCAAAAAAGTTTGAATATCAAATTAATTTCCAAGCGGAAGATGATATTTGGCAAACGCAATCCTTAGATATTCATGAAAGCGTTCAAGTTGCAGCACCAATCTTTCATGATGACGTGGTTTTTGCCATTTTATTTTTAGAAACCAGCAATAATGTCGATGTACTTGATGTTGATGAACAAAATATTATTAAATTGTTTGCTCAAACCATCGGGGCCGAGTTTGAAAAGCGTTATCTTTCTGAGCAGGCTCAGCTTGCGCAAGCAGAAAATGTGACAACGGCTAAAGCGCTAGGAGAAAAAGTCGCACAGTCTGAGATGTTTTTGTCGTTATTAACACAATTGCACCGGGTGAGTATTGAGTTATCTAAAAGTGTCACGCTTAATGATCTTTATTACAACTCGGTACGCTTAGCGCAGCAATATTTACAAATTGACCGCATGGCGATTTTTCTGATCGATCAAGAATCTAACAAAATGTTCGGTACCTATGGCACCGATGAAAATGGCAAAGTAGTTAATGAGTCATACTTTAGCAGTTCAATCCCTGAACACCCTGTGGTGCAAGAAACGTTGCGACGTAAAGACTACGTTATCGTGATTGAAGATACCGCGTTGCAGCATAACAAAAAAGACGTCGGACGTGGCTGGAATGCCATGGTCGCCTTATGGGATGGCGACCAAGCATTAGGTTGGATCGCAGTGGATAATTTGATTAATCATCAGCCGTTAGAGTTACATCATAAAGAGGTGCTTAAGCTGTATGCGGCGAATTTATCTCAATTAATTTTTAGAAAGCGTCAAGACGATCAATTATTACAATTTAATAAACAGTTAGAGCAAAGAGTATTAGAGCGTACTGCAGAGTTAGCATCGGCCAATTACGCATTAGAAAACGCAAACCGCGCATTAGAGTCCGCCAATATACAACTTGAGCGCCTTTCTATGATGGATGGTTTGACAGGTGTAAGTAATCGACGCTTTTTTGATGTTTCTCTACAAGCAGAGTGGGATCGAGCGCTAAGACACCGCTCGAGTTTAGCCTTGCTAATGCTCGATGTTGATAAATTTAAAGAATATAACGATTGTTATGGCCATATAGAGGGTGATAAAGCATTGCAACGTGTGGCGCAGAGCTTGCTTGTTCATGCTCGTCGTGCTGGCGAAGTGGTTGCGCGCTATGGCGGGGAAGAGTTTGTTATTTTGCTGCCGAATATGACCGCGTCGGCGGTGCATGTCGTGGCTGAGAATGTTTTGCAGGGAGTGAAAGCCTTAGGCATTGTTCATAAGGAGAGCGACGTCTGTCAGGTTGTCAGTGTGAGCGTTGGTATCGCGAGCATTACTCCGAATAAAGACTTATCCTCGAGCGAGTTAGTCGATAAGGCAGACAAAGCGCTGTACAAGGCAAAATCATTGGGTCGCGATCAATATGTATTCGCGACGGAGTAATGTTTTATGACGTTGCGCTTGCGTTCAGTCGCGTCGAATTAATTTTCTATTTCAATGAGTTTATCGAAATGAGCAATTTTTAGGATTTTTAGTACGGTATTGGATGGATGGCTTATTTTGACTGCGCCAAGCTTGGACGTTTCAGTGTGCTCTTTCAATAGCAGCATCATGCCTAACGCTGAGCTGTCCATATACTGGGCTTCACTAAGATTGATATTATAAACCAAATCGGGCTGTTGATCTTGATAGCAGGCCCGAAACTCACGATGTAAAGAATAATCAAATCGGCCATGAATGATGATTTCCAATTCCGAATCGTTATTTATTAAGCGTTTAGTAATTGACATAATCTTATCCACTTAAGCGTAATTTGAAACTAAGCTGCTTCGCAGCCTATAGTTTTAAGCGATTTCAATGCTCTATAGGAATATAGCAGCAATCTGCTTATTCGTTTGTTTTGGCTTCAATATATTTGACTATCCTTTCACATAATTGATGTGTTGTTAATAAGCTATCTAAATAATCATGTTGTGGCTGGCCTTTTTTGATCTGAGATAGCCAAGAATCTAATAAATCGTCAAATCCGCGCTTGTAAAGGGTGCTTTGCCAATCAGAGAACAGCATGGGGTTCGTCATGTTGTCGCTAAAATGCTGGCCTTGTCGTAAATTGTCAACTTGCCAGTGTTGGTTGTCACTAAACGCTTCAATTCGTTCAAATGTTTGCCCACTTATCCGGTTCATACTGCCTTCTATCAATGTGTTTTCGCTGGCGATACGTAGAAAAACGGCGGCTAATTGCTGCTGTTTCATCACAAAATGAATTTGTGGCTCTATGGGGGTTGCTGGGCGGCCAAAATAGAGCAAGCTATCAACAACATGAATAAAGTCATCGAAAATGAACTGGCGAATATTACCGGGCAAGTTGTGACGATTTTTTTGCCAACGCAAGTGATTGAGTTGCTCAGTTTTTAGGGGCTGTAATAAAGGGGCAAAGCGGCGGTTAAAGCCAGTGCATAAAGGGGTGTTGTTTGCTTTAGCTAAATTAATTAACTGGTTAACCTGTTCAAAATTATCGCTTATAGGCTTGTCGATTAAGGTGGCGATGCCCGCTTTTATGCTGGCAGAGGCGATCTCAAAATGACTCTCGGTTGCACTGTGGATCATGATTGCATCCGGGGCTGCGTTTATTGCATCATTTATATCTGTGTAGGTTTCTTTGATGCGGTATTGCTGCGCTAGCCGCGATAAGGTATCACTATTTCGAGTGCAAAAAATGGGCTCAACCTCAGGGTGTTGACAAACAATGGGAAGCCAAGCTTTTTGCGCTATATCACCTAATCCCACCAATGCGATTCGCAGTTTTCCAGTTATGGCCATGGCTCTCTCACTCATCAAAGGTTGTATTTATTTGTGTATTTAACTAAGCGGTTTTTTTCCCAGCTTAGTGTTTGCTAGTGTTATCATAGCGCTACCTTATGAGTCTGTGCCAGAGTGATAGTGAAAATAAGTCGAGTACCAGTTGTATTTGCTATATTGAGTGTAAGCTTGTTAGCCATCATGCTGTTTTCTTTAATGATCGGGCCTCTTTCTTTTAGTCCTTGGCAAAGTTTGCAAACCTTGGGGGCTTTGTTCGTACCAGAGACATTTTCTGATATCAATGCAACGCACATCATGGTGATGCAAAACTTACGCTTACCTCGCACCTTGCTATGTTTGTTAGTCGGTGCCAACTTAGCCTTGTGCGGCGCAATGATGCAGGGATTATTTCGTAATGCGTTGGCAGACCCTGCTATTATCGGCGTCTCAAGTGGCGCGGCATTGGGGGCGGCGGGGGCTATTTTTCTGAGCAGTTTAGTGCTGCCCTTTTCATCAACCATAAGTAATGAGTTGTTGGTGGCTTTGTTTGCTTTTTTAGGCGGGGTTGTGGTGACTTTTTTAGTGCTCAACATTGCATCGACTCGCCATGGTACGTCGGTTAGTGTGATGCTATTAGCGGGGATTGCTATTACTGCGCTCGCGGGGGCGGGGATTGCTATTTTGTCTTACTTTGCTGATGACACTGTACTGCGAAATATCGTGGCATGGCAATTAGGCAGTTTGGTGGGGGCAAACTGGATCATGGTTGGTCTTTGCGCCCTGGTTAGTATGGTGTTATTTGCTTTTATAAAGCCCGTCGCTAAGCCGTTAAATGCGTTGTTACTTGGTGAGTCTGAAGCTCGTCATTTAGGTGTTAATGTGCAGTGGTTAAAAAATACCTTAGTCGTGCTAACGGCTTTAGCAGTTGGTGTTAGTGTTGCCTGTGTGGGGTTAATTGGCTTTGTTGGGCTGGTGGTGCCGCACTTGATTCGTTTATTAGTTGGGCCAGATCATCGTTATTTATTACCCCTTTCTGGTTTACTCGGCGCCTGTTTTTTATTGCTGGCTGACTTGTTGGCCCGCACCTTATTTATGCCTATTGAGCTACCTGTTGGCGTGGTAATGGGGTGTATTGGGGCGCCGTTTTTTATCTTTTTGTTAATGCAACAAAAACAATATATGGTTTGATATGCTGCAAGCGGTCGACGTTAATTTAACCCGTGATGATAAAGCCGTATTAACTGAGGTTAATGTGGCGCTTAATTGTAATGAAGTGGTCGCGCTAGTGGGGCCTAATGGTGCGGGAAAGTCGAGTTTATTTAATGTCATCAGCGGCGAGCTGTTAAGTTCAGGGCAAGTCTTTATCGAGCAGTTATTACGGGACTCATGGTCGCCTCCTGAACTGGCACAGCGATTGGCTATTTTGCCACAAAGCTCGCAATTAAATTTTCCTTTCTCAGCCTTTGAAGTCGTTAATATTGGCCGGATGAACAAAACGACCAGCCACCTTGAAAATGAGCGGGTGATCTCTCAAGTGATGAGCTGGGCTGATATTCAAGATAAAGCGCAGAATATTTATACTCATCTATCGGGTGGTGAAAAACAAAGAGTACAACTTGCACGAATTTTTGCCCAGATATGGGAGAAACCAAGCCAAGGTGGACGATATTTATTATTAGATGAGCCAACCGCGGCGTTGGATCTGTATCATCAACATCAGCTATTGAATTTACTCAAAGAATTGGCCCAGCAGCAAATAGGCTCGTTAGTCGTGCTGCATGATTTAAATCTTGCAGCGAGGTATGCTGATCGCGTTGTGGTGCTTGACCACGGCAAGGTGGTTGCTCAAGGGGCGAGTAACGAAGTTTTTACTCAGTCATTGTTAAAGAGTGTATTTTCATTAGAGTGTGAAATTATTACTCATCCGACAGCGGGTTACCCCGTTATTTTATGTTAGTCAATGTCGAATAGGGGAGATTGTAATGCTTACTGAGCAACAAGTGGATCAATATGGTCAGCTACTTTGGCATGACTTGACGCTTTATTCCCCGCTGGCGCCTGCCAGCTGTATCATAGTTATGGGCTCTATCGATGTGAGAACGGCGCAGCGCGCGGCTGAATTAATGTTGCAGGGATTAGCTCCTTATGTGGTTTTTTCCGGCAATTGTGGCCGCAATACAGAGGGGCTGTTTAATAAAACGGAGGCCGAAGTTTTTGCTGAGGTTGCCCATCGAGCTGGCGTGCCGGGATCCCGCATTTTGTTGGAGACTAGAGCAACCAATACTGGTGAAAATGTGAAATTTTCAATGGCGCTCCTCGCTGAGCGAGGTATTGACGTTGATAGCGTTATTTTGGTGCATAAAGATTTTGCCACCAAACGTGCTTTTGCCACATTCAAGCAACACTTTCCTGATATTGATGCAAGGGTTACAGGGCCGCAGCTGACTTATACATCTTACCCTAACGATATTATTGATAAGCCTTTGTTTATTCATACTCTGGTTGGTGATATGCAGCGCATGAAGCTTTATCCTGCGCTGGGTTACCAACTTGCTATGCCAATCGATAGCGAGGCTTGGCGAGCTTATCAAGCCTTAGTGGCGGCAGGGTTTACTGAGCAAGTTATTCCTTAAATTTTATTTCTCGTGTTCCGAGAAGGAGTTCAAATGAAGATTAAATCTGTTGGTATAGTAGGTGCTGGTAACGTCGGCGTTGCCGGCGCTTATGCGATTTATTTGCAGCAGCTTTGCAGTGAAATTATTTTAGTTGATCTTGATAAAGCGCGAGCTGAAGGAGAAGCGCTCGATCTAATGCATGGTCAAGGGATCACTGGACGAGTGAAGGTGAAAGCAGGGGATTACGCCGACTTAACTGATTGTGATGTAATTATCGTGACGGCAGGAGCCGCGCAAAAACCGGGAGAAACGCGGTTAGATTTACTCAATAAAAATGCCGCAATTTTTAAATCTATTACGGCTGAGCTAGATCAGTATGCGCCCAATGCTATTGTGGTGATAGCCTCTAACCCAGTTGATATTTTAACTTATATTTTTCAAGAGTTGTCTAGTCGTCCTAATAGTAAAGTGATAGGGACCGGCACGGTATTAGACACCAGTCGTCTCAAGTCCTTGCTGAGTGAGCATTATGATGTCGATCCGGCGTCAATTCACGGCTATATATTAGGCGAACATGGCGACTCTGAGTTTGCTGCGTGGAGCACTATCACTATCGGTGGAGTATCAGTTGTCGGTAATGAAGTATTAGGGATTGCTTATAATCAGCAAGATATCGACCAGTTGTATGAGCATGTAAAAAGTGCTGCGTACAAAATTATTGCCGCCAAGGGTTATACCAATTGGGCGATAGGCGTGGTGCTGGCTAAGCTAGTATCTTTGCTATTATCTGACCGGGCGTCAGTTCAGCCCATTAGTGTGCGCTTGACCGGTGAATATGGCATTAAAGACGTTTGTATTAGTGTGCCAGCTAAAATTGGTATTAAAGGGGTCGAGCAGATAGTTGAGCTTAACTTGTCCAAAGATGAGCTGAGAAAACTACGGATTTCAGCTGATGTGTTGAAAGCTAATTTAGCCGGTATTGACTTAGCGTAAATCGTAAGGGCTAAAGCCTCTTTAGCTCAGACTGAGGAGAGGTTTTAGCCAGTATTTATGCGATGCGCTTTTTGACCACGGCATTGGATTTTTGACTGCGTTCGACATCTACAAACTCTGTTCTACCAGTCTCCGCGTTGTACCAAAGCACGCGAGTGCCAAACCCTTGGCCATCGGCATTTCTGAGCATTTCTAAAAACAACTCGGTCGAGCTGGCTAAGTGCACATCTTCCAGCATCTGCATAAATGAAAAAATGGCTTCTCGAAAGTAGAGAGGGGTACAGTTGACTGGGAACATCAGCCGAAGATTCATCTCATCATTTTTACTGCGCATGGTGTAATTAAGGCAGCAGTGCATCGAGAATATAGTAGATTTTACTGAGCCATCTTTGTTTCTTAGCTGGAAAGGGTCCTGAGCACGAATCATTTTTTGATATAGCTCGGTTTCGATCAGTTGCTTTAACGGTGCGACAAAACTTTCACGTACTGGATCGAGTTGGGTTTCGTAAAATGGTTCGGTTAATTCCATTGTTACGCCACAAGGTAGCAACCAATCAAATCGCGCTAATGCGCCAGTCGGTCTAAATTGACTCACTGAAGCTTGGCAACTAATTTGCTTAAATTGGTTACATAATGGCTGGTAAATAGAATTATCTAAATGGGGGAGCACTTTAAATTCTAGGCTAAACATTCCTGCCTCACTTTGTGGCATATTTTTGAGCAGAAAAAAGCACAGCCAATATTAAGACTGTGCTGATAAAGGGTTATTCTAAGCAGATAACCAAAGCTGCTTTGTCTTGACCCCAGGTAATCGGGATCACAAACGAGCGAATTTCGCGAGGTAATTTAATATCTTCAAGCTGGCCTTTTACAATGACCGGAACCGAGATGACAAACTCTGGCCCCAAATCTCGGCGAGCATTACCTGAGACGGTATTAGCTACTTCACCTACCACATCACAAAGGTTGTCATCTTCTAGGTCATCTTCACCTAAGGCTTGCAGCAATTTAGCCAATAATCGACCTGGAGCTGAAAAGTAAACACACCCTTTACGCGCGCCAGCAATACCGATAATGCCCGTGTAATCAAAAGCCACTTTGGTATCGCTAGACACTAAATAAGGAACGCCGACATCCACTTGTTGGCCAGCAAAGGTGCTAAAGAAATATTTTGTACCTTCAATAAATACTTGTAATTGTTCTTCTTTCATTTTGCTTAAATATCCTCTAGCAATTGCTCAAATGCATCATTGAGCTCATCTTCCGTAAACGGTTTACAAATGAAACCTCGTGCGCCAATCGTAAGGGCGCGAATTGCGGTGGCTTTATCCGCTAGTGCTGACACCACTAAAATACGGGTGTCAGGTTTAACCTCTAGAATTTTTTCAATACTTTCAATGCCATCCATTTCTGGCATAGTTAAATCCATGGTGACTAGATCGGGTTGGGTTTGCTTTACAAGTTCAACAGCCTCAAGACCATTACATGCACTGCCAACAACTTCTAGATCACCTACTTTATTACTACGTCTAATTTTACGACGGATAATATTTGAATCATCAACTATTAACAACTTCATGGTTAACCTGCTCTACCCCAATGTTTTGATCTGTTTCATTATAAGTTTTTGTTGTCGTTGTGATTTTACCTGGTAATACAATCTCAAAACGACAACCTTTATTTTGTTTGTAGCTTAGCTTCATCTTACCGCCAGCTTCCATCACAGATTGCTTGATCACATCTAGTCCAACGCCACGGCCGGCGTGCATTGATACGTCTGATGCCGTGGAGAATCCTGGTTGGAAAATCAGGTTGAGGATTTCACCATTAGACATCTTCTCAATATCTTGCTCAGAAACTAAGTCGTTCTGTAGCGCATGACGCTTAATGCGATTAACCGACAAACCTGCGCCGTCATCAATAATGGTTAGTGAGTAGTTACCATCGGCCTTTTTCAGGAAGCTTGCTTTTATCGTTCCTTGTGGCGACTTGCCTAACTCAACCCGTTTGTTTGGTTCTTCAATGCCATGAACAACAGCATTGCGTACTAATTGTACTGCTACTTCGCGTACCTTGCGAATATATGCTGGTGGAACATGATGGCTATCGAGTCCTTGCGTGACTAGGTTGACCATTTTATTCTCATCTTCAGCTACGCGTTTCACCAAACTATTAATTTCAGCAAACGACTGTGTGTTCGATTGCGCTATAGGTTGTGCGTCAGAGTGTTGATCGCTGATGTTTGCAATTTGTTCGCTTAGCAGACGTAAGCTACCGATTTGTGAGAATAGTTCGTCCAGTTTTACGGTAAAGGGTAAGAAGCTATTACCCGTAATCTCGTCGCTGTTACGAATGTCTGTTAATACATCTTCCATTTCGTGAGTTTTCTTCTCAACTGGCGAGACATCTAATGCCGAAGCGTCACCTTTGATTGAGTGAATAATACGTTGGAATTGCACTACATTCGCCATATAGGCTTTATGATCTTGATTAGAGGATTTTAATTCTTCATTAATTAAGTTAATGCCGTCGCTGGCTTTATCTAGGAAGTCAATAAAGGCGCTCTTTTCGATACTTAAGATACTCACTAAGCTATCTACTTCGCCTTTGGCTTTGGTTTTCGCTTCTTCTAGTTCACGCTCTAATTCAACCTCAACGGTACGGTCCATTACTGTTACCAGTACATGTGATACCCGTTTGTTAACACGTACACGGTTAAATTGGAAAGAAAGATACTTAGTTTCAAATAAGCCAGTTGCGCCTAATAGGTTGACTTCAATTTGTTTGAGCGGGTTTAAGCTTTGGATAAGGTTTTCGTTTACGTGTTCTTTAAACAGTAGGCCGATGTAGTCTTCAGAAAGCTGTAGTTCGCTATCTGATACCATGTCTTTTAAAAGCACGGCGAGTTTCTTACCGTCTAAATCTTGGCGACCAAAAATATTTACCAGTTCCTGTGAGTACTGAGAGCCAATGATTAATTCTTGGTCAAGTAGGAATAGGCCTTCTTTTACCGTGCCGAGGATTTCGGCGTTTTCTTTTTGTGATAATTCAAGTTGTTCATCGTTTTTCTTCAAACGACCAACAAAAATAAACATGATAACAAAGAAGTTTAATACCGCAGCAATTACTGCTGCTAGCTCAACATATTGCAACATCTGCGTTTTTTCATTCGCTTGCTGCTCCATGTAACGGGTTAAATCGTTCATGAATTTAAGCAATGTCGCATTAGTCTCTTTTACTGTGGCTATCGATTCATGGATATCAAGTAATGAAACTTGTGTACTGCCGTTATTAATAATCGGGCCAAGGATCTCGCGATATTGTTGCCAAAGTTGTAAGCCGGCATCGACAGATTGCATTGCTGCTTCTGAGTTAACGGGCTTAACGTCAATTTTTTCGGCATCATTAATATCAATAACAGGCACCATGCCGCCTTCTTTTAAAGCGACTAATGTGACATCAAATAACTCGAAAGTGTCAGCGAACTCTTGAAAGTTTTCCTGAACATCAAGGTTTACCGCTAAATCATCCTGTAATTCATAAAGAGATTTTAATAATTTTTGTGTCAACATCCCTTGTCGACCGGCTAGATTAACGCTTTCTGTTTCTTGTTGAATTTCTTTAGACACGAAATAGTTCAGCGCTAACACACAGGTATCTAAGACAAGAAATAAAGTAATTGCAGCTACAATACCGCGGTATTTGCCCAAATCGTGCAACAACATGGTTTAACTTCCTTATACAAAGCTATTGAAGATTTAAAATATCTTTATAAACAATAGGTTTTAATGTTCAACACATTTAATTGCCTGAATATAACACGCAGTATTTAGAAAACCTAGTTACAAGAATTCGCTATGTGAGCTTAAGCAAGTAACGGATACCTTTCGGTTTAACTGCTACTCCTAATCGTTTTTAGCGTTGATTAGTGCAATAAGCTGGTGTAGGCCTGCGTTGTTTGCATTTTCTAAGTCATCTACTTCACATTGCAATGCGTTTTCTACTTCGTTTAAAGTAAAACCTGATGTAAAACAGGTGTCTAAAATTTTTTTAAGATCACCGAGAGCGATAGTTCCCGTCGATACCAATTCTATATTAGCTTGCTCTGTTAATTGTGCGAGCGATGCTCGGTTATTTTGCGGTAGTGAAAATTTCATGTTTATCCTTGAGTCGTTTTAGCGGTGGCGGAGTGAGGAAGTTATGGGCGTTGCTTGCCCTTATAAATATTATTCATTATTCTGCCAGACTAGCCTCGAAGGGCAAGGGTTTAGGTCATATATAAGGATAATGTCACCATGAGCGTGCAAGAATACATGCAAAATCTAGGAAAGAATGCTAGAGCTGCTTCACGTCAGATTGCAGCCGCAACGGCAGGTACTAAGAATAATGCGTTACTCGCGATTGCTGATGCACTCAATGAAACGCGTGATTTTTTGATTGCTGAGAATGGAAAAGATTTACAAGCGGGTCGTGAGAAAGGGCTTGATGAGGCGATGATTGACCGCTTAGCTTTAACCTCTCAAGGCATTGATAAAATGATTGAAGGCTTAATCCAAGTTGCAGCATTACCCGATCCTTGTGGTGCGATTACTGACCTAAATTATATGCCTTCAGGTATTCAAGTGGGCAAAATGCGCGTGCCACTGGGTGTGATCGGTATTATTTATGAATCACGCCCTAACGTAACCATCGATGCGGCGAGCTTATGCCTTAAATCCGGTAATGCAACCATCTTACGTGGCGGCAGCGAAGCGATACATTCCAATCGAGCGGTAGCGCAATGTATAAAATCGGGTTTACAAAAAGCCGGGTTACCTGAAACCGCAGTGCAAGTGGTTGAGACCACTGATCGTGCCGCGGTGGGTGAACTAATTACCATGGCGGAATATGTCGATGTGATTGTACCTCGTGGCGGTAAAAGCCTGATTGAGCGCATTTCTAAAGACGCCAAAGTGACAGTCATTAAACATTTAGATGGTATTTGCCATGTCTATATCGATGATCAAGCCGATCTAGATAAAGCATACGATATTGCGATCAACGCTAAGACCCATCGTTATGGCGTATGTAATGCAATGGAAACCTTGTTAATAAACCAAGCGGTCGCGGCTGATATTCTGCCACGCCTAGCAAAAGGTTATGGTGAAAAAGGAGTTGAGCTAAGAGGTTGCCCACAAACACGTGCGATCATTGCTGCTGAAGTAGCCACTGATGAGGATTGGGCGACTGAGTACTTGGCACCTATTTTATCCATTAAGGTGGTAGCCGATATGGATGCCGCTATGGATCACATCGCTCAATACAGCTCAGCGCACTCTGAGTCTATTGTTACTCAAGATTACTCAAAAGGACGCCGCTTTATCACTGAGGTTGACTCTAGTTCGGTGATGATTAATGCCTCAACGCGTTTTGCCGATGGTTTTGAATATGGGTTAGGCGCTGAAATTGGTATTTCAACCGATAAAATTCACGCCCGGGGACCGGTTGGTTTAGAAGGGCTGACGTCGCAAAAGTGGGTAGTACTTGGCGATGGACATATCCGTCAATAATCGGATGAGGTCGATAAAAAGCCGAACATAGGTTCGGCTTTTTTGTGCTTATTTACCGAACGTGTAAGATCAGCAAAACTATCTTTTGCTAGGCCACGGTTCAGTTGAAATTATTTTCGCAGTTATCGTACACTGTAAATTAACGGTAGTAACGAATCTCAACGCGCTTGTTAGCTTGTTGACCCGCTTTAGTTTCGTTAGTTGCGACCGGTTGAGTTTCACCATAGCCTTTCGCTGTCATACGTGACGATTCTACACCTTGAGCGGCAAGAAACGCTTTTACTGATTGTGCGCGTTGCTGTGATAGCCTCATATTATATTCATAGCTACCTGTGCTTGATGTGTGACCGGCAATTTCAACATCGCTAGATTCTTGTACCAAACGAGACGCAACCGCCTCAAGAATTGTTTTCGCTTCCATGGTTAGTTCAGCCGAAGCTTCAGCAAAAACAACGCCAGGTAAGTGTTGTACTTGTGTATATGTATCTGTGTTTGTCTCTTCTTTCACGATCAATTGCGAAAGCAATGCTTTTAGCTCTTCAGTACATTGAGAGTTAGCTTGTTCTTTGTACTTAGCGGCATTATTTGCGGCTTTTTCAGCTGCTGCATATTCAACTTCGGTTAGTTGGCCTTTAGATGCTGATCCAACAAGTCGGTTTGCCTGCTCTAATGCCTTCGCTGTGTTGTGAATAGCAACAATACATTGGCCATTAGTACCATTTTCTACTTCATTGATAGTTTGTTGGACCGGTTCAACGTTTTTATTGCTTGAACAGCCAGCAAGAACTGCGATAGCTGCAGCTGTCAGTAGAAGTTTTTTCATTGTTTATCCTTTGGTTGGTTTTTTTGAGGCCACTTAGCATTAGTAGTATTTACTAAATAGTGGTTTTATCAATTAAATGCAGTGTAAAGTGTTCTTCGACTGATAACTTCTCATGTTATTGAAATTATCAATATCTAGCATGCTAATTCAGCTGTGTTGCATCCGTGTGACAAAAAAGACGGTGTGAGTTGTGTTTGGCCGTTTATCTTTATTCAGCAGCATTCTCTTTGGCTGACTAAGCTTCTTAGTGCTCACCGCGGTCAATAGGCTTTTGCTGCACCCGAGATAGAGCCAAGACAGCGAAACAGAACAGGTGATAATGTTAATAAAATGAGTCATAAAATTGTTCATTATCATCACGCTGTGAGCTCGGCTTTGTTTTTCTACCTTGCTCTCAATTACATTAAAGAAACTGGCGAGTAAGCCGATAGTTATCTAGATTTTATAATAATAAGGTAACATTCTAGTTACCTAGGCTGCACTAAGCATATATAGAGGATGCAAAATGACATTAAAAACAAAAGTATGGGGAATGGCTACGTTAACCTTAATTGCCCTCTTAGGGGTTATGCTGATGGGCCTTTATACCTTGAGACAAGCCAGTGATACTGATAACAAATCAAGGATTTATCAGTTACTCAAAAGTACTTACTCTACTGTTAATCAAATTGAGTTGTATGTTGCATCGGGAAAAATGAGTGACGAGCAGGGTAAAGAGCTGGCGGCGCAAATTCTTCGTGAAAATAAATACAATGACTCTGAATATGTATACGTGGCTGACGAAAACATGAATTTTGTGGCTGCGCCTCATGATCCACAGCTTCATGGCACCAGCTTTCATGATTTTAAAGATGCTCAAGGTGCCAGCGTTGGCCAAATTTTGCTTGATGCTGTTAGATCAAACCCCAATGGTATTGTTGAATACGAATGGACCTCTCGTAATGCTGAAGGAGAAGTTGCTGATTTACTGTCTGTTGCTCAGGTATCAAAGCGTTGGAAATGGGCGGTAGGAACGGGGATTCGTTCAACTGAAGTGGATGAGCGTTTTTGGAGCTCGGCACAAAATCAGCTCATTCTGTGTTTAATTATTGCTGCTATTCTGGGCTTTATCATTATTACGACGATTCGCAAAATAACGACTGACTTAGGTGGTGAGCCTGAAGATGTATTGACCCTAGTTCGAGCGGTTGCTGCGGGGGATTTATCAACCAAAGTGAAACGCGATGGTGAAGATTTTGATGAGTCGAGCATTTATGGTTCTGTAGTGACCATGCAAGCGTCACTACGAGAGATCATGAACAGCGTTTCTGCTGCTACAGCTGAGTTACGCAATGAAGCAACCAGTGCTGATAATCGATCTAGTCAGGTGGATCAGGTTTCTGATGCGCAGCGCAGTGAAACGGACATGGTCGCCACTTCAATGACCGAAATGTCATCGTCAGCTCGTACCGTTGCAGAGAGTGCAAATAATGCTGCGGCTTCTACTCAAGAGGCGGATGCAGAAGGTCAAAGAGCACAAAATATTGTATTAAGTTCGGTTAGTTCAATTGAAGGCTTGGCTTCTCAAATTGATGAAGCGGCACAAGTCATTGGTGAGCTAGGACGTGATGTTGATAATATCGTTTCTGTATTAGATGTAATTCGAGGCATTGCCGAGCAAACTAACTTACTGGCGTTAAATGCAGCCATTGAAGCAGCAAGGGCTGGTGAGCAAGGTCGCGGCTTTGCCGTGGTGGCGGACGAAGTGCGTAACTTAGCGAAGCGTACACAAGACAGCACCGCTGAAATTCAACAAATGATAGAGCGCTTACAAAGCGGTTCGCAAAAAGCGGTTAGCTCTATGGAGAACAGTAAAACGTCAAGTATTGATACGGTATCGGGTGCGCAAGAAGCCGCGCAAGCATTACAGCAAATTGCTGATTCTTTGGGCACTATAACTGAGATGAATCATCAAATCGCGAGTGCTGCAGACGAGCAAACTAAGGTTGGGGATGACATCTCTCATCGTATCAACTCTATTGCTGATAGCTCGCATCAAGCAGCGGAACTAGCACGTGAAAACCGAGCTTCGACAAACGTTATTATGGATTTAGCGGATAACTTAGAGCAACAAATTCGCAAGTTCAAAGTAAGCTAAATAGTCATTGCTTATATGTACTAGCGCAGCATTGATGCTGCGCTTTTTTTTGTCTTTAACAGTGTGATAGCGCTTTTTGTTTGATCGCATCGTTGGCATCACTTGGTTAGCAACGGTATGATGCGGCCTTGGATACAAGGGTTATTCGTTACTGTAGTAAACGAGATAGGTTAAATGCAATTAGCTGCGCCAGCGAGCGTCGCAATTTGGAGTAAAGCATGAACGATTTTGAGCAAGAATTAAAAGCGATGGAAGATGAGGCTGTAGATGAAACGCCGCTTCCGAGTATTGAAGAGCAGCGCGCTATTGTTGCTAAATTAAAAGCATTAGAAGCAAAAGGCGAACTAACCCCTGAAGTGATGGCTGAGCACTTCGCCACTTATGCCACTGAAACTAATCGTGTTAAGAATTTAGCAGCAACGGAAGAAGAAGAGTAATTTTCAATAACTCCATAATAGTCTAATAAGCGTAGCTTCTATTTTCGTTACAAAATGAAGCTACGCTTTTTGCGCTGATTAGCGAGTGACTTGTTGCCAAGCCCAGCTTAGCCATGGCAGCAATGCTTTAAGATCACTTGCCTCAACCGTGCTCCCGCACCAAATACGTAGCCCATCCGGTGCATCGCGGTATGAGCCAATGTCATAGGCCACACCTTCATTTTCAAGTAATTTAATGAATTGTTTCACTTGGTCAGCGGTTGCTTTCAATGTAAAACACACACTGGTATTTGAAATCGTGTCAGGGGCTTGGGCTAGAAACTCAATCCAATCATTTTCCGAGACAAATTTAGCTAACACGGCAAGGTTGTCTTTGGATTTTTGGATCGCAGCTGGTAAGCCACCAATTGCATCAACCCAATCTAATGCATCTTGGTAATCCGCCACACATAGCATTGATGGGGTATTGATAGTCGCGCCACTGAAAATGCCCTCAATCAATTTGCCTTTAGCAGTTAAGCGGAAGATTTTTGGTAGTGGCCACGCTGGCGTGTAACTTTCAAGGCGCTCTACTGCGCGAGGGCTAAGAATAATCATGCCGTGTGCGCCTTCACCGCCCAGTACTTTTTGCCAGCTAAAGGTGATAACGTCGAGCTTCTCCCAAGGCATTTCCATTGCAAAAACAGCGGATGTTGCATCGCAAATCATCAAGCCTTGGCGATCATCTTTGATCCAATCCCCGTTAGGTACTTTGACCCCTGAGGTGGTGCCATTCCATGTAAATACTACGTCATTATCTTGATTGATAGCCGTTAAATCGGGTAATAAACCATAATCCGCAAAGTGAGTATTTACATCTTCAAGTTTCAGTTGTTGGCTAATATCGGTAAACCATTCTTGGCCAAACGATTCCCAGGCAACTACGTCTACGCCACGCGCACCGAGCATAGACCACATGATCATTTCCATCGCACCTGTATCAGAGCCAGGAACAATACCGACTCGGTAGCCTTCAGGTAAACCTAAAATTCGCGCGGTATCATCAATCGCTTTGCCTAAAGCATTTTTACCAACAGCGGCACGATGTGAACGACCTAAGGTCTCAGTTTTTAGCTCAGCTAAGCGGTACCCAGGTCGTTTACTACAAGGGCCAGATGAAAAATTAGGGTTCGCGGGCTTGTTCAAAGTAGTCATATATTCCTGAAATCCTTGGTATTAAGATATAAAATTTGTGGGCTGACGCCCAATTTGAACGAGTTAACCAAACTATGCTAAAAAGATGCGAACAGTGAGGTTGGTATTACCAAGCCTAGTGCAAGATAAGCGTGTTAATGAGGCCAAAAATACCACGAAGCTTTAACCTTAATCTATAGTTTTAACGATGGCACTCGTCATTGTCGCGTCACCATTAAAGGTTTTATTTCAAATATAAGGAACATGGCATGGCAATAAATATCACCAGTCAAGAGCGTGCATTGCTAAAAAGTATCAGTATCCCACCACGGCCAGCAGTGCTACTGACAGTGGCTGAAGAAGCAGGTAAGCCTGAGCCGGATGTTGCTGTGATAGCTAAAGCCATTAGCTCCGATGTCAGTATTGCTTCTGCAGTGTTGCAAGTTGTCAATTCCGCCGCTTTTCGCCGCGCCAAAGAGATACAATCCATCAACCAGGCCGTTATGATGCTTGGGTTAAAGCGTATTATTCCTCTTGTGAAAGCGGTCGCCCTCAGATCGGCAATGAGCTCTCATGCGTTACTGGATGATTTTTGGGAGCAAGCGACAGAAATTGCACAAGCCAGTTCCGTTGTGGCAAAACTCTTAGGTAAAGATGCCTTGGTTGATAATGCCTACATGTTAGGCTTATTCCACTTGTCGGGGGTGCCAGTGATGATGTTGGGTTTTGAGCAATATCCTGCGCTTTATGCACAACTTGATGAGCTAGGTTGGCCCGCTTTAACCGAACGAGAGCACCAAACATTTGGCACCGCGCATACCACTATCGGCGCCTTACTGTCACAGCAGTGGATGTTGCCAAAAGCGTTAGTTGAAATAATCTATTATCAACAAGATGCTGCTGGTTTTTATCAATCAGGGGAACTGCCACCGGTGGCATTAGATTTGCTGTCTATTTTAAAGATAGCGCGACATGTAGTACTGAAAAATACCGACTCCGAATGGGCGCAGGTGCAAGTGTCTATTGGTGAGCATTTTAACCTAGATGACATTCAATTAGAGGAGCTTCTCGACCGCGCCGATGAAGAGATAGTGGCCGAGTGTTGAGAGTTAGATCACGTAAATACAGTGAAGCGGTGATAAAAACAGCAGTCGAAAATAATTTGTCATAAAAGGCTTTACCTTTAAAAATCATTTGGTATTATCTGCCTCGTTCTTCAGCAGGGGTGTAGTTCCAACGGCAGAACGTCGGATTCCAAATCCGAATGTTGGGAGTTCGAATCTCTCCACCCCTGCCATATTCAGATGAAGCCCTAACGAGAAATCGTTGGGGCTTTTTCGTTTCTGATAGCCTAGTAATTGTTCTTCATCTAATCATGCAATGCCCCGTATCCTGTACCATAGCTGGCTGTTACATCTAGTGTGACTCCACTAAATAAAGCAAATGTTACAATCAATTCATTACTTAATTATTCACTTAAATAACCTCAATTCATAAAATTCTCCCTGTCCATATCCTGACCTCTCTGTGCATTTTCTGTGAATTCTGAGGGCTAAGCAGGTGTAAGGCTGTGCAAGAGTAGGAAAATTACCTTCCAACATACCCAATACTGCTTTCCTCTCTGTTTCCTGACCTTTTACTGTACTTCTCTGGTCTTTTGATTCCATAGCACGTTGTTTAACGCCGCTATGGCGATCGTTTTATAGTGATTTTTATCCATATATTAATGCCTTGAACCCATTAAAAAGGAGTTAATCATGTCTAAAATACAGCACTTAAAAAAATTTAAATTCACCGCTAATAAGCTATTAGCACTACCGAGTAATGATAAAAGCTCAAAATCTACTGACTTAGAATTTTCAGATACAGAAGTCATCGGCCTTAAATGCTTATCAGGTAAAAATGGAAGTAAACGCTTCTTGTTTCGTTATCGCCATCAAGGTCGCAAGGGCAGTATCGCTATTGGTCACTTCCCTGATGTTGATTTAGCGACCGCTAGAAAGGTGGCTAGACAGCACAAAGGGTTATTAGCGGAAGATATTGACCCTAAAGCGAAGCGTGATGCAGTTACTACCTTTCCAACGGTATATGACTTCTTTTGGGATACTTACCTGCCATTAGCGAAGAAACATAAACGCTCATGGAATGATGATGTGTCGCGTTTTAAGTTGCACTGCAAATCACTATTTACACTGCCATATAACGAAGTCACTGCCCATCAAATAATGCAATTACACCTGAAGATGAGTGAGTCATCTAGTCAATATAGACGTTATGCTCCAAGTACTTGTAATCGAGTATTAGCCTTGCTCAAAACAATGGGCAAGCTTGCGAATCAATTGCTGGATATAACTAATGTTGCTGAAAAGGTGTCTTTGTTACCAGAGGATAATGCTCGTACTCGCTATTGCACCATTGATGAAATTAAACGCCTGATTGATGCTTCACTAAGCTATAAGGATATTTATGCAGGTTCATTAATTGCCTTGCTATTTTTGTTAGGTTGCCGTGAATCTGAACTACGTTTGAGAAAGTGGAGTGATGTTGATTTGGATAACAAGACTATCCGCGTACCACGCACTAAAAACGGCAGTTATCATATATTGTACCTGTCAGATTTAATGCTCGATATCATTAACAAGTTGCCGAGGGTAAAGGGTAATCCTTACTTGTTCGTAGGGCGCTTTAAACGAGGCTGTATCAATCGACCTGCTACCCAATTTAAGACAATCAAAGCCACTGCATGTATTGATAATGCAGAAGAGGTGCTACTGCACACTGCTCGTCATTCTGTGGCAAGTAATCTCATCTCAAATGGCGTAGATATTAGTGCAGTACAAAAGCTGTTAAATCACCGCTCAATTGAGAGTACGTTACGTTATGCTAAATTGAGTGAAAGTAAGCAACGTGAAACATCTAATCGCATATCAAAGATGCTACTTAGATAATATATTTATAAATGTATAGATTTTTCTAGAGTACCTAGTAATAGGGGGGGAATATAAGAATTTAATGATATTACCGTCATTCCGCAGCTAATTCCAGATTTAAAATAGTGTGATCGCGTGATCATTTCTGCGCAATTTTGCAAACACCCTATTGACCGCGATCCCCTATTTTGATCTATTACTGCTATTTAACGGTCGCT
>NZ_JAIMJA010000018.1 GCF_021295315.1 Motilimonas cestriensis
CATCCTCTATGACTACATGGTCAAGTGTATGCAGGAGTTAGCGAAAGCGGAGCCAGATATCGATGCGCTCCTGCCTTGGAACTTCAAACATTAGCAACATCAGCCCGTGGGATCATGGGGCGTTTACTGCATATCACCACCCTTCCTCCGATACACCTAGAAATGATCGGATTGTAATCAAAGCAACAGTTAATAAAGAATCGATTCTTTGGGCGAGAAATGCAGAGTCTGAGGTAGTACTTACCCTCGATTTTACAGCCATATCTGTATCAACTGCTATGACATATGATGAATTCATAGCTCAAGGTGGAGATGCCTAACCATTATACATAACAGCTTCTTAGAACCCATAACGGAGTGATAAAAACGCGCCAAAACGGCACGTAAAACATATCCACAATATTTGCATCATTTTTATCTATAGTAAACAAGTAATTAAAGAACGCGTTGCGCCTTCGCTGTTATATTCCGACAAAACGGCGCCTAATAATGTTATGCGACATGTGTTAACGAGTTATTGTCCAGCTTCGAGTTAGTCGGATCTGGGCTGGCACATTTTATGCCCCAAAATGAGTTTGGGGTGACCAGAAATAGTCCTGTATAGGCATATCAGCCAAATAATCAAGCAGGGTGTCAGTGAACGTCTCACCCTTGCCTGTGGTATCACCAGCAAAGGGCCTTGTAGAACAAAGAATCATATTGGCATTAGCAATGAGTTACGACAATGCTTGTCTCATTTTACGGCCACCAACAGGGTTCAAACCGTTTTTTGATAAAAGTTTAACGTACGTTCAAATTCAGGTAGAGGTGGCGTACTGATCCCTACCACTACTTTCAGCCCCGCCTATCATGTGAGTCTATAATAGGTGGTTTATCCCTTTCAATTACTTAGTTAAGCAATATCAGCAGCGTTATTACCTTGTAATAACGCTAAACGTTGCAGTGCCCCTTGTTCGGGTAGCTGGCGTTGCATTTTGCCGGTAAGGTAATGTTCTTTAAATACGTCAAACCACGCGTTCATTAACGCGCCATTTTTGGGCTCATTTATACTGTCGTAAACCAGCGCCGCCACTTCAGCTGTCGCGAGTTGATGGTCTTGAACACTTTTTCGAATTAAATAACGCGATACCAAATCAGGTGCGAAAGACAACACCGGCAAGTGGGCAAGCCAAGGGCTCTTCTTGAACATTTTTCGCGCTTGGCTCCAACTTGCATCCAGTAGAATAAATAGCGGAATTTTACCTAGCGGAACTTCTGGTTGGCTCACCACTCGCTCTGACGCGGCATACTCACCGGGAAAAACAACAAACGCTTGGTATTTAGGATCATTAATGGTGTCGAGCATGGCCTGCTCAGGCTCAGTGCGCGACCATATATAAGCATGACAATCACTCGCTACATCTGCTATTAAGCGCCCGGTATTACTGGGTTTAAGCACTTCATCATCATACATGACCAGCATAAAGGCAGCTTGGCTTTTAATACTCGGTCGATGGCCGCAAATGCAAAGATGGGCATTGATCATGCACAATTTACATCTAACTACATTTGCCCCGCGCGCTAAATAGGGTCTTGTCACCCGTTGCATTCGCGCTTGATATAAGCGTTGCACAGCATGAGTTTCGCTCATAAATACCTTATAAATCTTAATATTACAGTCGGAACGCTAGCGTGCTTGCCAAGCTTCACTGCCATAAAGAGGCACTGTCGACAAAGAGTGTTTATGACTACCGTTAGTCTCTTTGGTTGAATAACTGAGATAGAGTAATGTTTGTTGCTCAGCATCAAATACCCTACGCACTTTCAAGCTTTTAAACAAAATACTTTTAGAGGCAGAAAAAACCACTTCACCACTCTTACTTTTGTCGATTTTTGCTATTTCAGCAGCGCTAATGGGACCCGTTTGGCGACAAGAAATAGCCATGTCGGAAGGATCGGAAAAATCAAGATTGGCTTTAATATGACTTAGGTGACAAGTCACGCCGGGTAGCTTAGGGTCGGTCATGGCTTCGATGATCACATCTTTAGTCGTAAACAAGCCAAGACTAACTTTGCCTACGTCATCGCTGCATGCGCTAAGTAGCAACAGCGCCGTAGTGAAACCAAATAGCGTGAATCTTTTTTTCATTGGGTAATCGCCTTAAAATGAGTCGCTGCTTTTTTTGTTAGCTGTTTGTTTGCCATTTTTACCATGCTACGTAAATGCGGTTTTAAATGGGGCAATGCCTTTTTATAGTCAAGATCATGGCTTTGGCAAAACAGTGCAATAGCATAGCAAGTTTCCGCCTCAGAAAGCATCGCTTGGCGGCCTAATTTTGTGTTATGACAACTGCCACAGCCGCCACCGCGAAAAGTAAAGGCACTATTGGCGACCATGATCCCTGCCCCTAGTGCGATACTCAGTAACTCTGCCGCTTGTGGTCGCATTTGTTCGCCGCCAATGGCATCCAACTCAGACGGTTGCAATAACCAATGACTTAGCTGGATGGCCATGACAGAAACCAAGGCGTTTGGATTATTCAGGTGCGCGGGATGATAATCAATATATACCGGCTGACTAAGGGCATTTTGCTTTTGATTCAGCACCATTGGTTGCAGTAAGTGAGCAGGGAGCGAGACATTAAATTGATTAGGTGACTTAATGGTAAAACTCTGCTGCTCTAGCCCCATATACTGTTTTATCTGTTGCAAGGTTGCCAGCGCAATGCCTTCTGGCGAGTCTGCCTTACTCGGAAAGTCTTTAATTGTTGGGGTTATCAGTCGCGGACTAAACTGATGTAAAGCCATGACACGGTTAAATTGCGCCATGCCCTGCTCTAGCCATTGTTGCTGCTCAGCGCTAATCAGTTCAGCTGGACGCATTAAATTTTTCAACCAAGTTAACACAGGTACTCCTTGCACTGCATTTGCTTAAACTATTTGCTAATTAAACTAGCAACCGTAACAATACCACTTTTTATTACTAAGATCGTGTTTACCCAAGTAGCATACGCTGAACATGCCGCCGCTTGGGTATAATAGCGCTTTGAATACGAAGGATTATTTTATGTCTCCGCGCTCAGCCGCTAGTCAAATTCAACAAATGTTGGATATGCAACATCAAATGAATACTAAAGTTCATCCACAATGGTTCAATCAAGACTTTGCTTGGCATCGTGCTATCTGGGTAGAATGCGCTGAAATGCTGGATCATTTTGGCTGGAAATGGTGGAAAAAACAAAACCCTGATACCGAGCAGGTTATGCTTGAGTTGGTTGATATTTTACACTTTGGTTTAAGTATTCGCATTGATGGCCAAACGTCATTTGACGTTATTTCTCAAACCTTAGCAAGCGAGCTTGAACAACCAACCTTGGGCGATGATTTTCCACAAACATTAGAGCTCTTAGCCAGTGCTGCCGTAACAAAGCAAACGTTTGACGCCAATGCCTTTGCGGGATGCATGCAGCAAATAGGCCTTACTTTTGATCAAATGTATCGCATGTATGTGGGTAAAAATACCTTGAACATGTTTCGACAAAACAAAGGTTATAAAAGCGGCGAGTATATTAAAGAGTGGAACGGTCGCGAAGACAATGAGCACTTAATGGACATTTTGCACCGCTTAGACAGTCAATCGGTGCAATTTGCAAAAGAAGTATATCAGGGATTAGAGCAAGCCTACCCCGCTTAAGCTGCAGCTAGCTGTTGTCAAAGTTGACACAAGTATGACCGTCAATCCAGTATTGACGTTCATACCCTTGCGGTGTTTTAACCGATTTTGACCCTAGTGCGCCTTCAACCAACAAACTTTGCTGCTCAGTCAGCTTATCTAACATCAGCTCGGCGGTTTTACCGCGCAAATTTACTTCTAAACTCAACTGCTCAACCTGCAACAACAATTTAATGTAATCAGCATCACTCACACTTTTTAGTCGCTCTATTTGGCTGACTACACCGCTGCAGTAAACTTGATTCCAAAACAATTTATTCTTATCTGCCCACTGGCATTGAACAGCCTCGATATATTTTCCCAACCGCCCTTGCACAAATAGCGCATCGCCAGCCTGAACCCGTTTGGCTAGTTGCTCAGCCAGGGTGTCCAGCACGCGAACGGTGACAAAGGTATCATGGGTTTTAAATTCGCCTTGAGCGGTTTTCCATGATTTTTTTACCACAAGGTCGAGCATCAGCACGGCCTTGCCATCAGCAAAGTAACGCACCGTGTTTTGCTTGGAAACAACATTGCCTAATAAGTTGACCTGGCAGCCTAATACTTGATTATTCATGAATACACCTTAAATTCTACTTGTTAAAGGATACTCATGCAGGTTTTTTATTCAACGGTTATCCGCAGTTGAATGAAAAATCTCTAAGCCTGCAAATTAAGGCTAAATATCATAAAGTGATAAATTAATTCATCAAAGTAAGGCATTTTTGCTACCTTCTCCTAATATAACTAGAGACAAAGGTAGCAGATTATCAATTTAGCCATTTTAAAACCCCGTGAGATGACATATATAGAGTAAACATCCATGAATAATCCGACTGATACGGGAAGATCAATGAGAAAAACAGAAATAGTAACCACCGACGACATTTTATTAGTGTTATGTAAATCAGTCACCGGCGTTCTGGCCAGCGCCACTGCCAGTGACATCAATTACTCTGCAATGGTACAAAAAATAAATAAAACCTGCTTAAAACCAGACATTGGTTGCTTTGTATTGTTTGATGGTGGTTTCTCGGGCCTAGTGTTAATTAACTTCTCTGCCGCTGCAGCATTAGAAATTTATCACAACTACATGGTTAACATGGGCATTCCAAAAGAAGAGCTTGCCACCATGCACACATCCGATGATGTCGGCAATGTAATGGGTGAATTAATGAACCAGATTGTTGGCGATTTTACTGGTGCCATTGGTAAAGAGCTGCACACCTCTATCACCCAAAACCAACCAAAAATGTTGACGATTAATAAGCAAGTTGTAGTGTCAATTGACACTAACTTAGATCGCCCACAAGCAAGACGGGTAACCTTCACTACCGAGAAACACAATATTTTTTACCTTGAGCTGGCAATGGATAAAACTGAATTTATCAAGCTCCATGATTTTGATCCTAAGGCTGATGTCGATCCAGACCAAATCATCAGTGATGCTCAAAATAACCAACCAGCATCAAAAAAACCTGCCCCTGCGCCTACGGTTGATATTGACCAAGATCTGCTCGACGAGCTTGGTATCTAATTTACCCTTCTTTATCAGTATTGGTTAAGCCTTTGTTAAGGTTTGCTTAAACATAATTTAACCAATACTGGATCACTGATTTCTTAACATACTTTATTTATCATGAATTAGTGGTACATACGATTGCTGTGGGCCCTTATTATTGTGGAGTGTGAAATGAGAAAGATTCTACTGATACTATGTTTATTGTTAACCGGACCAGCCTTGGCTGACGAAGTTCAGGTTGCTATTGATAATTTTAAGCAAGCACCTGAAGTGAAACGTTTTTTTAAAAATTCTTATGGCTATGCGGTATTCCCCACAGTAGGAAAAGGTGGCTTGGGTATTGGCGGTTCATATGGTGAAGGTGTGGTCTTTAAGGGGCATCGCAGAGTCGGTGATACCTCATTAGTGCAACTGTCATTTGGCTTTCAAGCCGGTGGACAAGCCTTCAGCGAGATTGTATTTTTCCAAGATAAGCGTGCTTATGACAAATTTACCAGTGGTAATTTTGAGTTAGCGGCGCAGGTGTCAGCCGTTGTTATCACCTTAGGAGCACAAGCAAAAGCCAGTACTTCTGGGGCGTCTGCTGGTACCGACAATAAAAATCAACATGGTACTTACGTTGAAGGCATGGCCATATTCACTTATGCCAAAGGAGGCCTAATGTACGAAGCGGCCATTGGTGGGCAAAAATTTAACTTCACTCCCTACTAAGCGATATGGTTAGACAGCTATATTGATAAAACTAAACGCCAATTTTTGCGCTGTCGTTGTTCATTACAGTTTTGTTAAAGCTCTAGCGACCAAAAAGCGAGTTTAACTTTCCATTTTAGCTCGCTTTATTTCTTATTTACTTTTTACTAACCCATTCATATAAATGAAAAATACTTCCTCTATTTTGTCTTAATTGAATGTAGGTGTTTTTTTTACGTGATCGATTTCAAAAAAGCTTGCACATTTACCGATATATGGTATTTTTTCGCCGCTTTTTTATATCCGTCAAACAACGCAAATGACGTTTTAATTTAGTGTGAGATAGGAAGATCGCTAAGCTTGAAAACATTCAAGTTGGTGATAAACTGAGCAGCCCTTGCCGTATGGCCTTAATCTATACGGACAAGATAATCGGTATGGGGTAACCAGCCCCCGTAATAGTAGGGATAGTGTAAAGGCATTTTGTCTTTCATTAACAGTTTTAGGAGCCCGAAATGATTATGATCTCTCAACAGACCAACCTACATCCGGTCACCAGTCAATTTTGCCTGGTGCCAGAGCCTTGATCGCCCCTTACTCAATTTAAATTTCTCCTTATGCGCTTCGCATGGGTTTATTTTATTTATTCGTTAATTCGAAGCATTTATTGTCGCTTGAATTAATACAAAAAATTTATTGTTGGGATAACCAGTATGAATAACGTTGTTAACCTAGGGGTTGAGGAGCTAATCCACGACCAAATGATTCCTGAATTCAAAACAGTGTACGACTTAACACCTGATAGTGTGTTGTTAAGCCAAGAGCACTATGAATCAGAAGTGCGCTCTTACCCAAGACGTTTTCCAATTGCGATCCAACATGCAAAGGGTGTATTGGTTCAAGACACCAAGGGACAAACTTTTCTTGATTGTTTAGCCGGTGCTGGCGCGCTGCCACTGGGTTACAACCACCCAGAAATCAACCAAGAAATCATTAACAAACTCAATTCAGGTGTGCCATATCAAACTCTTGATATTACCACGCCAACAAAGGACGCCTTCATTAAAGAAGTGATGGACTTTTTACCAGCAGAGTTTGCCAAAGAATCTTGTATTCAATTTTGTGGCCCATCAGGTGCTGATGCGGTAGAAGCGGCGATCAAGCTAGCTAAGCTATTTACCGGAAAGAATAATATATTTTCTTTCCACGGTGCTTATCACGGCATGACCAATGGTTCATTAGCTTTAACGGGTAACCTAAATGCGAAAGAGCGCCGTACTGGCCTAATGTCAGATGTGCACTTCTTCCCTTTCCCTTACTCTTTACGCTGTAAGTTTGGTTTGGGTGGCGAAGCTGGTGACAAAGCATCGATTCGTTACATTGAGTCGGTGTTGCACGACCAAGAAAGCGGCATTGTTAAACCAGCCGCGATCATCGTTGAGCCGATTCAAGGTGAAGGTGGTGCCATCCCTGCTTCTGCTTACTGGCTACAACAGCTACGTCGCATTACCGAAGAGCAAGGTATTCTCCTTATTTTTGATGAAATTCAGTGTGGTGTTGGCCGTTCAGGTCGTAACTTCGCATTCGAATACGCAGGCGTTGAACCTGACATCTTAATTATGTCGAAAGCCATTGGCGGCGGTTTGCCCCTCTCTTGCTTAGTATTTAAGAAAAAATTTGATAGCTGGAATGCGGGTGAACATACCGGTACTTTCCGCGGTAATCAGTTAGCAATGGCAACGGGCGCGAAGGCATTACAAATTATTAAGCGTGACAACTTAGTTGAAAACGCGCTAAACATGGGCGCACGCTTAACCGAAAAATTACTTGATCTACAAAGTAAGCAAGCCTGTATTGCTGAAGTACGCGGTAAAGGCTTAATGATTGGCATTGAAATTGTAAAGCCCGGCGCTACCAACGCAATGGGTGAGCCACTAGCCGACCCACAAATGGCGGCACGTATTCAGCGCGCGGCGCTAGAGCGTGGTTTGATTATTGAAAAAGGCGGTCGTCACGGCGCAGTATTACGCTTTCTACCACCATTGATCATTAACGAAGAGCAAATTGATTATGCTGCCTGGGCATTTGCCGAAGCAGTTAACGTCTCAGCGGAGTGCGCAAGTGAATAATTGGCAACAACATTTTATTCAAGTTGGTGAAAACGGTAGCGATAACTACCGCCGTGCTATGACCAACAGCGTTAACGAAATTGTTAACGTATTTGAGTCAGCGGATAAGCCTTATTCCGCCATGGATGCCACGACATTACAACGTGCTATTTATGATTTGCGTCTCGAGCAAGGCAGTGTTTCACCATTAAGCCAAGTGATCAGCGAAACCGCTGAACTGGTCGCGCGCAACGCCATTATTGTGCAACACCCTGATTGCATCGCGCATTTGCACACGCCGCCACTGATTGCGGGGATCACGGCCGAGAACTTTATTGCCGCGCAAAACCAATCGATGGACTCGTGGGATCAATCAGCGTCAGCAACGTATGTTGAGCAATACATAACAGATTGGTTATGTAAGCAATTTGGCTTTGATGAGCACAGCGACGGCGTATTCACCAGCGGTGGTACGCAAAGTAATATCATGGCGCTATTAATGGCGCGTGACTGGGTTGCCGATGTGATGACCGGTCACAACATTCAAAAAGAAGGTTTACCTGAATACGCACCTAAATTGCGTATTCTTTGTTCTACCAAGAGCCACTTCACCGTTAAAAAAGCCGCATCCATTATGGGCCTAGGTGAGAAAGCAGTCGTGTGCGTACCAACGCATCAAGACGGCACGCTTATTTTAGCAGCCCTTGAAGAAACGTTAGCGCAACTAAAAGAGGCGGAATTAATTCCGTTTGTCGTAGTAGGCACTGCAGGCACAACAGATCATGGCGCCATTGATGATCTAACGGCGATCAGCAAAATTGCTGAGCAGCATAAAATTTGGTTCCATGTTGACGCAGCTTATGGCGGCGCGGTTATTCTCAGCCAATCTAAGCACCGTTTAGCAGGCATCGAACTAGCCGACTCGGTAACGGTCGATTTCCATAAATTATGGTTCCAACCCGTTAGCTGTAGTGCGGTGATGCTAAAAAATAAGACAAATTTTAAGTACTTATTACATCATGCTGACTATTTAAACCGTGAAAGTGACGATCTACCAAACTTGGTGGACAAAACCATTTCCACCACGCGCCGCTTTGATGCTCTAAAGGTATTGATGACATTACGCGCAGTGGGCTCAGAAACATTGGGGCAAATGGTTGACCACTTATTAGCACAAACCCAGCAAGTGGCAGCCATGGTCACCGAGCACAATGAGTTTGAGCTATTAGCACCACCACCACTCTCTACCGTGTTGTTTAGATATGTCGGTGAAAACATCGGCGAGAATGTTGACGAGTTCAACCGTCAATTACGTGTGCAACTGCTTAAAGCAGGTATTGCGGTTTTAGGGGAAACGACCGTAGATGGCCAAGCGGCTTTAAAGCTAACCATTTTAAACCCTTGTTTAACACTGAACAATTTTAGCGAGCTGTTCGAAAAGATCGTGAAATTTGCGAAAGCGCTTAAATAATTTTAGGAAAAAGTATGTCTATTTTACAAATAGGAGCCGGCGGAGTCGGATGGGTAATTGCGCACAAATGCGCTCAAAATAATGATGTTTTTGGCGATATTACTATCGCCTCACGAAATATTGAAAAGTGTGAAAAGATCATTGCATCTATCGCGTTACGTGATAATCAAAAAGACAAAAATGCCGCGATCCGTGTGGCAAAGGTCGATGCTGATGATTTAGATGCGCTAGTAGAATTAATTGAAGACGTTAAGCCTAAACTAGTAATTAATGCCGGTCCTCCATGGGTAAATGTTACCATTATGGAAGCCTGTTACCGCACTAAAACATCCTATTTAGATACCTCTGTTGCGGCTGACTTATGTAGCCCAGGCCAACAAGTGCCAGAGGCATATGATGTGCAATGGGCGTATCGCGAGCGTTTTAAAGCCGCTGGCATAACTGGTATTTTAGGGGCGGGTTTCGATCCAGGTGTAGTGAGTGTATTTGCCGCTTATGGCCACAAACACCTATTTGATGAAATTGATTCTATCGATGTGATGGACGTTAACGCTGGCGACCATGGCCGTAAGTTTGCGACAAACTTCGATCCAGAAACCAACATGCTTGAAATTCAAGGGGATTCTTTCTACTTTGAAAATGGCGAGTGGCACCAAGTGCCTTGTCATAGCCGCATGTTAGAGTTTGATTTCCCTGTTGTGGGCAAGCAAAAAGTGTATTCCATGGCTCACGATGAAGTGCGCTCTATGGCAGAATTCATTCCTGCTAAACGCATTGAATTTTGGATGGGTTTCTCTGATAAATACCTAAACTACTTTAACGTAATGCGCGATATTGGCTTACTGAGCCCTGATCCGATTAACGTTGATGGTGTTGAGTTGCAGCCATTGCGCGTGTTGAAGGCGCTATTGCCTGATCCAACCTCTTTAGCACCCGGTTACACTGGAAAAACCTGTATCGGTACTTGGCTACAA
This sequence comes from Motilimonas cestriensis, assembly GCF_021295315.1. Classification (GTDB taxonomy): domain Bacteria; phylum Pseudomonadota; class Gammaproteobacteria; order Enterobacterales; family CBDFNC01; genus Motilimonas; species Motilimonas cestriensis. Next base: position 10,457 of record NZ_JAIMJA010000018.1, read on the forward strand.
GGTAAAAAAGACGGTCAACCACGTAGTGTCTTTATCTACAACATCTGTGACCATGAACAAGCCTATAACGAAGTTGAGCACCAAGCTATTTCTTATACTACAGGTGTACCGGCTATCACAGCTGCACTGTTGTTCTTCCAAAATAAATGGGCAGAGCCTGGCCTATATAATGTAGAGCAGCTAAATCCAGATGACTTTTTAGAGCTAATGCCGAAAATCGGCTTAAGCTGGGATGTGCAAGAGCTCACACCTAACGCTTAATCGAAAAGCTCCCAACTGGGGGCTTTTTTTTCGCAGATTTTTAAGAGAAATATTATGACTGAATTAGCAACTCCCTACTTCATGATCCATGAAGACAAGTTAATCGAAAATCTTGAAAAATGTAAAAAACTAAAAGAGCTCAGCGGCGTTAAACTGGTGCTAGCTTTAAAATGCTTTTCAACGTGGGGCGTGTTCAACATTATTGAGCCTTACCTTGACGGCACCACCAGTAGTGGTCCTTACGAAGTGATGCTAGGCCATGAAACCTTCGGCAAAGAAACCCACGCCTACAGCGTCGGTTACAGTGAACAGGATGTGCTTGATGTTGCTAACAAAAGCGACAAAATTATCTTTAACTCACAGTCACAACTGAATCGTTTTGCGCACCTTGTACCCGATTCATGTAAAGTGGGCCTGCGCCTTAATCCACAGCGTAGCGCCGCAGGGCAAGACTTAGCCGATCCTGCTCGTCCGTTTTGCCGTTTGGGAGTGAGAAAGTCGATTTTAGAATCTAACATCGCGGAGAAGATTTCAGGTGTAATGTTTCACATGAACTGTGAGAATAAATCTGTGTCTTCATTTAGCGCCCTGCTTGACCATATCACAGAAAATTTTTCTGACTTATTGGCCAAACTGGAATGGGTTAGCTTAGGCGGTGGCGTGTTCTTTACCTACCCCGGTTATGATCTGGAAGCCTTAGCCGAAAAGCTAAAAGAATTTAGCGAGCTGCACGGCGTGCAACTTTACCTTGAGCCGGGTGAAGCCGTCGTCACTAAAACCACTGACTTAGTGGTGACCGTGGTTGATATTGTTGAAAACAAAAAACTAACGGCGATTGTTGACAGCGCCACTGAAGCACACCGCTTAGATACGTTAATTTACAACGAGCCTGCAACCGTGGCCGAGGCCGATGAAGACGGTGAGCACGCTTATGTGATCGGCTCTTGCTCTTGCCTTGCTGGCGATCAATTTTGTGAAGCGAAATTTGCAGTGCCACTTGAGGTTGGCCAACGCTTAACCATCGCCGATAGCGGCGGTTATACCATGGTTAAATTAAACTGGTTTAACGGCATTAAAATGCCAGCGATTTACTGCCAGCGCAGCAATGGTGAGGTTGAACTACTTAACCAATTTGGCTATGAAGACTTCAAGCGTATGCTATCAATTAACTCAGTTTCTCAGTAGTTAAAACTAAATAACAATCGGCGGCGATATTCTTGTTCGTCGCCGTTTATGAGCAAGCCAAAAGCGGATGACCAGTCGTTAATGCAAAATGCGCGAAACCCGGTGGAAGGTTAATTGCTGTCGCCACTTCCCATTTTGGTCCCCTGCTAAATAGTACCCTTGTTCAATCATGGTTGGCGATACTAGCGCCATAAAGTCTGCCGTTTTCATTTTTATCATTTCTTGATGATTGCCAGCATTAAAATAGATCCATGGCTGCACTTCAAAACTCACCGCCATAAATACCGGTAAATGAAATATTGAGCCAATAGGTGGAACCGCACCAAACTCACACTGGCTGAAATAAGGCATAAATTCATCCTCGCAGGCCAATAGCACTCGATCGGCACCTAATTCAGGCGCAAGCTGTTGTAAATCTAGTTTATAGGGAGCAGGAACGACGACCATTGCAAGCTGTTCATCAAGATTAACAATCACAGCCTTGGCCAACTCATAGCCCGAAACGTGTGCGGATTGTGCGCGATGTTGTGAGGTGTAGGCGGGATCAAATTCACCAATGTAATAGTTAATTTGATTCAATTCGAATAAGGCTTGCAGTTTTGCTTGGATCATAGCCGCTTCCTTTCTACTTCATTATATTGAGTATAGAAGGAAACGGCTTAAGGGCGTATTTAGCCTAATAACTGCGGATCGTTATTGAATAACGATATTAGAGTTAACCACTTGGCTACTGATGCCCTGTCCTAACGCTAAGCCTAATTTCTTAGTAAATGCATCAATCGGCGATGGTTGCACCGTGTAGTTAATAATATCTTCAGCGTTAATGACATCTCGAGCAACTTGCCCAGGACTGCCAAGGCCATCAATTAGACCAAGCTCAAGTGCTTGCTCACCATTCCAAATTAAGCCACTGTATAAGCCATCCGCTTCAGTGGCTTTTAAACGATCGCCACGACCATCTTCAACCACTTTAATAAATTGCTGATGGGTTTTGTTTAACACCTCTTGCCAGAACACTTTTTCCTCTTCCTTTAAAGGTGAAAACGGGTCTAAGAAAGCCTTGTGCTCGCCCGCCGTAAAGTGGCGACGCTCTACACCCAATTTTTCCATGGTGTCAGTAAAGCCAAAGCTCGATGCCGTGACACCAATTGACCCCACTAAACTGGCTTTATCAGCATAAATTTCATCTGCGGCAGCAGCAATATAGTAACCACCGGATGCACCTAGCTCGGAAATGACTGCGTAAAGTTTTTTATTCGGGTAAATGCCGCGTAAACGCTTGATCTCATCATATACGTAGCCAGCTTGCACGGGACTGCCGCCGGGGCTGTTAATATGCAACATGACCGCTTTGCTGTGCTCATTTTCAAACGCCGCACGCAGTCCGGTGACAATGACATTGGCGTTAGCGTCTTGATCAGCCGCTATCACACCCGTCACCTTAACCAATGCTGTGTGCTCTTTGTCAGCAGAAGGGCCATTATTCAAGCCACCTATATTTAAAAACATAAATAAGGCAACAAACAGATAAATAAAAGTAAGTAGTTTAAAAACAATGCCCCAACGCCGCGATTTTTTCTGCTCGCTAAAACTTTCTTTCATGTATTGCTTGATCCATTGCTGCTCTGGCTCTTGGCTCACAGGTTAACTCCTTGATTGGGTGTCAATATTAGTTAGTTGATAAGAATATACAGAGCAAACAAACAATGATACCTAAACGATATTTTTTTTCGTCTCGATAACCATGTTCAACACAAAAACGCCATACTCAGCTGATTTAATCCACACTTGTTGAGGGCTGCATCTATACCCAGCACTTTAATCTTTCCATTAATCAAATATTTATATTTAAAGAGACATGTAATGATAAAAGGAAGCTGCTGTTGCGGAACGGTTCAATTTGAAATAAGCGAAAAACTGAACTTGATAGGTTTGTTTCCGAGAAACCAAGTTGGGTATCAACTGGTGATAAGGCAAAACAATTTATCGAGCACCCACATGAATAATGAGTAAAAGACTCAACTTAGGAGGCAATATGTCTACAAACATAATTAAATCTTCAGTGGCTACCGTTCAAGTTGGCGTAGCAAAAGCTGATGGCAAACTGTTGTTAACAGATTCAGTCGTTATTTTTGAACCTTACAATCAGCAATTTGGACTTGGCCCCTACCAATTTAAGCGCAATGAAATCACCTCAGTGACCAAGTGTTTAGGTAAAGGCGGTGGCATATTACCTATCACAACAGACGCGATACGCATTACCTTGGCAAGTGGACAAGTTTACGAATTGATTATTTCGGATCCCGAGCAATGGATCAATGAACTAAGTGAGGTTGTCTAATAAAGTATCAAACAAAAATGGCCAAAAAAAGCCGCTGTCATAGCGGCTTAGGCAAGAGTGTAAAACGAAAACTTAGCTCTGCTTAAGGCTGATCAGTGCTTGTTTTTCACTATTAGATAAAAATGCCATTGCTAAGCCATTCTTTTGCAACGTAAATATTTCGCTTTGGCTTAAGCCTATCTCGCTAGCGGCAATCTGATACTCGTGAGCGATATCAATGTTACTGACACCTGGATCATCGGTGTTAAGGCTCACTGGCACACCAGCGTTAAGGAAAGTTTTAATCGGATGCGTTTTATAATCTGCCACCGTCGAAGTGTGAATGTTGCTGGTTGGACAAGACTCAATACCGATACTATTGTTCGCCATAAACGCGAGTAATTTTTCATCATGTATTGCTTTAACGCCATGGCCAATCCGCGTCGCGCCAAGCTCGTTTATGGCCTGCCAAATACTTTCGCTGCCAGCTGCTTCACCCGCGTGTACAGTGATGGCTAAATCACTTGCACGCACTTTAGCAAAATGTTCATTAAATAATTCACCTGGGAAGCCAAGCTCATCACCGGCTAAATCCATCGCCACTAAATGCTGTTTACACGCCAATAAAGCGTTTAATTCGTCTAAACACGCTTGTTGACCAAAGGTACGCGACATAATACCTATTAAATTCACTTTGATAGCGTGATCTTTTAAACCTGCTTGAACACCATCAACCACAGCTTCAACCACACCTTGTAGTGGTAACTTATGAGCCATGGCCATGTAATATGGGCTAAAACGTAATTCGGTATAATCCAGTCCTGAAATAGCCGCATCGGCAACGTTTTCATAAGCAATACGTTTCACTGCGTCTAAATCGGCAAGCACTCCCACCATCCAATCCAGTTTAGCTAAAAAAGCCACTAGGCTACTTTCTTTTCCTTGAATTTGAACATAAGGAGCGAGCGTTGCTAGTGAGTCAGCAGGTAACTTAATATTGTGTTGTTGTGCCAGCTCCCAAATGGTGTTAACACGCACATTACCGTCTAAGTGACGATGTAAATCAACGAGTGGGTATTGCTTATTAATCATTTTTTGCAGTCCAGATTAGGGTTATCGTGGAGTATAAAAAAGTCAGGACTAAGCCTGACTTTCATTAATTAATGGCAAGCATTAATTAGAAGTTGTAACGCATAGAGTAGATCACGGCGTTTAGGTTGTCAGCACTGCCTAGCTTTTTATCAGCGTAGCGGTATTGAACACCCGCTGTGATGTTGTCTGTTGCATTCCACCAGAAGCCAAGTGCACCGTTCATTGATGTGCCTTTTTCTTCGCCAGAAGCAGCAATGTATGCATCTTTGCGGCTAAATTCCATCTCGTGCCAGTTAGACACCCAGAAGTTTTGGTCAAATGCAGTGAAGTTGTAAACTGCTGCCCAACCTGCCATGCCGCCGTTCAAACCAGAGAAACCGGTGGTCCAAGAAGGGTTAGTAATGGTGTAATGGCTACCAATGAATGGCGCAACAAACCAACCGTCACCTTCAAAGCGGTATTGACCACCTAGTACCGTGTTGCTAGAAGAGAAGCCGCTAGAGTCTGTTGCATAATGTTGTGCGTAAGCGCGAAAGCCTGATTCGCCAAGCTTGTATGCCGCTGTACCTTTGTACGCAGTACGTAGGTCACTTGAATCTTCTTGGACGTTTTCAACGTCGAAGAAACCGTATAATTCACCCCAAGAGAATCCTGCGCCGCCCTCAAGCTCTAGGTAAACGAAGTCTTTGTGATGTGCAGCGCGATCTACACTGCCTTTCGACCAATCTAGTGCGTTAACACTTACGTTACCAAAACCGTATAAATATTCTGCACTGGCAGGTGCACTTAGGCTCATAGTGATAGCTGCTGCAATAGCGATTTTTTTCATTTTAATATCCCTGTCTTCTTGCTCACGGTAATTAGATTGCAATGTTTTTGTGTTGAAGATTGCGTTAATCTGGTGGCCGATTTTAAAGACAGTCAATCAAATAAAGCAGCGCGAAATCACACTTTCAGTGCTTTTTCACATCTGTTTTTGCAGTATTAACCTCACGTGTTTATTAATCAAATAATCATAAAACACCAAAATATTATTATTTTCAGCGCTAATTGTTTGTTTAGTAAACCATTAGTAGTGAATATAATAACCCTAATCTACCCATGTCCACATTCGACTGCGGCGACGGCCTTGTTGAGCAAATCAGACAAACTCAGTGCTTGCTTGGTAAATCCCATGCGCATTGCCGGCGTATCAGCTGTTTTCAACAACTGACAATAATTATAAATATTGCGTTGGATCTCTATACTGGCATCAAGGGACTTTGCACTTTTTAAGCTAGCAGCTTGATGGTCTTGGATCCATTGATGTACTTTTTTAGGTCCGTTTGCATCAAATAACGAAAATGGAACTGGGTATTTATTGCGATAAGTGATCGGGCAATAAGCGCCATAGTGAGTGCCATACCAACGGTCGCTCCACCATCCTATGTTATTGCCATTGCTTGGCAGCTCTTTACCACCGGTAAAATGGCGGTAGACAAAAAACACTTCCGCTTGCTCAGCTTTTATTTCATCGCTACTGGCCATTAATGCTGCGCCACGAATCGCACTTTCATGTTCAATGTAATGATGGAAATGCTTGGTAGGCTGACAAAACATGCGTAATAGCTGAAAGTGAGCATAAGATAATGTGCTTGGCTTTACATAATCAGCTCCGCGCAAAGGGGCGATGAGTCCGTAATGAAGCGCCTCAAAATGTGGTCTTCTCATGGTACTTTGATAACGTGCCGTCAAGGCGGCCAAGATAGACGGCACCTTAGGCTCAGGCAAAATACTACTGGCTTTGCCTTCGTAGACGGTATTGGCAGGCGTGTTAAGTAACAAGTTATGGTTGTATAACAAACAATAACCTGATTGTGCTTCCGTTGTCGCCAGACACCATAATGTTTTATCGCCAGCGAAGCGTAATAAACCACTCTCTGTGTGCAATGCAAGGAAGTTACTCTGTAATAACGCCTGCTCGTTAAGCCTTGCGTAAGATCTTAGAATATCAGCTAACTTTGCTAATAACTGGTAATAAATTTTGGGCGCACACGCTAATTGATCGATGATATCAGTGGTCGACTTATTTTCAGCAATAAGGTGTAACAATCGCTCTAACTTATCCACTTGTTTGATCAGCTTTAAACTATAAACTTTTTGACAATAGCCACATTTAAGGCGTTGTTGGCCAGCACTGGTATGGCCATATCGCTTGGTGGCGTTTTCGCCTTGCTTAGCCTTGGCGTGTGCAATAAAAAAAACATTTTCACAATGAGTGCAGCCTGTTAGCGGTTGGCCAAATTGAATGCCTAGCTTTTCTTCAAGCAACACTGCAACCGTTGCGTCATCTACCAATGGCGGATAACTGCCACACGCGCGGCAATGGATCGCAGGGTATCCTAAATGATTGCTTTCCATCTGATATTCTGGGCTATTGGCAATGCCCAAGTTATGACACGGATAACTTTTGCAACAATTAAAAGTGGTACGAAACACTATTCAATCCTCAGCTTAATAGCGACCATAATGTCGCCTTTATACGCCTAAAACCTAGCCTTAATTTTTCCGCATAACAACTCAAAGGGTTAATATTTAGATTTAAATAATATATTTGGGTGTTTAGTGTGATTGAGATCTCGTTTGAATACTAACTTGACGCCTAGACTTGCTACATCAAATAAGCACAACAGAACAGGTAAAGCATGAACGAAATAGTGATAGCAATATTGGCAGGGTTTGTCGTAGGTGTTTTTTTTAGCGCCTTGAAGCTACCTATTCCGGCTCCGCCTGTTTTGAGTGGTGTGATGGGTATCGTCGGTGTTTATCTTGGCGGTAAAGCTTACGCAATGATTATTGAACGTTTTTTCTCATAAGTTAGTAAAGGAATTTTTACCATGGCAACTCCACATATTAATGCAAACCCAGGTGATTTCGCAGAAACTATTTTAATGCCTGGCGATCCACTGCGTGCCAAGTTCATTGCTGAAACTTATCTAGAAAACGTAACCCAAGTAACTGACGTCCGTAATATGTTGGGCTTTACTGGCGAATACCAAGGTAAACGTATTTCAGTCATGGGCCACGGCATGGGCATCCCGTCTTGCTCTATTTACACCCACGAGTTAATCAGTGAATACGGTGTTAAAAACATCATTCGCATCGGCAGCTGTGGCGCGATCAGCGAAGAAGTAAAATTAATGGATGTGATTGTTGCCATGGGCGCGAGTACTGATTCAAAAATTAACCGTATGCGCTTTAAAGATCACGACTTTGCCGCGATTGCTGACTACAACATGTTAGAAAAAGCGGTGAATAATGCTCGCGCACAAGACGTAAAAGTACGCGTTGGTAATGTTTTCTCAGCCGACTTATTCTACACACCACAACCAGAAATGTTTGATGTAATGGAAAAGTACGGCATTCTTGGGGTGGAGATGGAAGCTGCAGCCCTTTATGGTGTCGCCGCTGAATTAGGCGCTAATGCCCTTTGTATTTTAACCGTGTCTGATCATATTCGTCGTCATGAATCATTATCAGCTGAGCTAAGACAAACGTCATTCAACGACATGATGCAAGTCGCGCTAGCAACGGCCATTGAGCTTTAAGGAAGTATAATGTCAAATCAATTAGAACAATTAAGCCGTTTTACTTCGGTGGTTGCCGACACAGGCGACATTAATGCCATTGTGCAATTTAAACCAGAAGATGCCACCACTAACCCATCTTTAATTTTAGGTGCGTCTAAGTTACCTGAATATGAAGCCGTTTTTAGCCAAGCGATTGATTTTGCAATCGAGCAAGGCGGCTCAGAAACTGAGCAAGTTAATGCCGCGAGCGATTTCTTGGCGGTTAGTATTGGCGCTGAAATTGTAAAACAAGTGCCAGGCTTAATCTCAACCGAGGTTGATGCGCGCTTGTCTTACGACACCCAAGGCAGCATCGCCAAAGCAAAACAGCTGATTGCACTTTACGAGAGTAAAGGCATTGATAAAAGCCGCGTATTAATTAAGTTGGCTTCAACTTGGCAAGGTATTAAAGCGGCTGAGCAGTTAGAGCTTGAAGGTATTCGCTGTAACTTAACGCTGTTATTCTCATTTGCGCAAGCCCAAGCCTGCGCCCAAGCCAATGTCTATTTAGTGTCTCCTTTTGTTGGCCGTATTTACGATTGGTATAAAAAGCAGAACGGCGTTGAGTACACCGCTGACAATGATCCCGGCGTGGCGTCTGTTACTAAAATTTACCAATTCTACAAGCAATATGGCTATCGCACCGTGGTAATGGGAGCCAGCTTTAGAAATGTGGGTCAGATCATCGCGCTAGCCGGTTGTGATAAGTTAACCATTGGCCCGGGCTTACTGACGCAATTAGAGCAAAGTAATGAAACTGTCAGCGAAAAGCTATCTGCAGATGTGGCAGTAGAGCCAAAACCAACGCCGCTAACAGAAGCCGATTTTTATTGGCAACACAACCAAGATCCCATGGCCGTTGAGAAACTGGCAGAAGGCATTCGTTTATTTGCCGCTGACCAAGAAAAATTAGAAGTGGTGATCCGCGAGCGTCTTCAAGCTCGTCACTAACTACCCTAGCCGCACTTACTGAGGTAATAAAAAATGAAAAGAGCCATTATATTAGTTGCTGATTCTTTTGGTATTGGCGCTGCAGATGATGCAGTGAAATTTGGTGACCAAGGGAGTGATACCTTTGGTCATATTGCTCAGCAATGTGCGGCAGGACATTGTGATAACGAACACCGCAGTGGCCCATTACACCTGCCAAACTTTGAACGCTTAGGTTTAGGTTTGGCCGCACTAGGTTCAACCGGACAGCTACCAGCTGGTTGCTCGGGTAAACCAGAACTCATTGGTTCATACGGTTATGCCGCAGAGCTTTCAACAGGCAAAGACACACCGTCTGGTCATTGGGAAATTGCTGGGGTACCAGTATTGTTTGATTGGGGCTACTTCCATGAAAAAGAAAACAGCTTTCCAGTTGAGCTATTAGACAAAATTGTCGAGCGCGCTAATTTACCCGGCTACTTAGCAAATTGTCACGCGTCTGGCACACACGTGTTGGATGATTTTGGTGAAGAGCACATGGCAACAGGAAAACCGATTTTTTATACCTCGGCTGACTCGGTATTTCAAATTGCCTGCCATGAAGAAACCTTTGGCCTAGAGCGCCTACTCGAGCTTTGTTTGATTGTGCGTGAAGAGCTAGAGCCATACAACATTGGTCGTGTTATTGCGCGCCCATTTGTTGGCCCGGCAAAAGGCGAATTTGAACGCACCGGTAATCGCCGTGATTATTCTCTTGAGCCACCGGCGCCAACGGTGTTGGATAAGTTAGTCAACGAGATCCAAGGTGACGTAATTTCAGTGGGTAAAATTGCGGATATTTATGCGCATTGTGGTATCACCAAAAAGACCAAAGCAACCGGCATTGGTCCGTTACTCGATGCAACGTTAACAGAGCTGAAAACCGCGCCCGCTAATAGCATTGTCTTCACCAATTTGGTTGACTTTGATTCAGCCTACGGCCACCGACGTGACGTAACTGGTTATGCACAAGCACTGGAATATTTAGACCAACGATTACCTGAAGTTATCGGTGCTATGCTGCCTGACGATATTTTAATTATCACCGCTGATCACGGCTGCGATCCTACTTGGCCAGGTACAGATCATACCCGTGAGCATATTCCCGTGCTGATTTACGGCAAAAGCCTGAGCCCAAGAGACTTGGGTAAAAGTGAAACCTTTGCCGATATTGGTCAGACCTTAGCCAGTTACTTTGGCCTGTCTAAGATGGATTATGGCGTGAACCTGCTTTAATCCAATTTACCGATTTATCTTTTTACCGTTTATTTGTTATACCCATTTTTTTTGTGTTACTTCCCTTTTTGCCAGTCTGTCCATTGACTGGCTTTTTTTTGGCCAAATTTCGTCCTTTACTGGCTACCTCTGTATGAATACCTACTATTACTTACAAACAATCTTTAGCTTTGGCGATTTTTTCAGCTTATCGGAGCCAATAACGATTAAAGCAATATAAGTAAATCAAGAGCAACAACACAAACGGTAAGCATCTTAAAATTTGAGTAATATCTACGCTAAAAATGTGAGGCATGGTGGGAATCGAGGGTTGTATTTCAGGCATATTGCACGGGTGATTTACGGACAAGCACTCAGTGTAGTGCGTGGTCCGTTAACAGGATTATTTTAGTGAGATTGATTACCAACTCAGTAAATAATTCTGTTAAATACCCCTTAACCCAGATTAGGCGTAAGCCAGCCGTCACCGACAGCACAATGATTAACTAGATAATAAAAGGAACCACCATGGCAGCATTAATGAGTTTAATAGGGATAGGTGCATTGCTCTTAATTGCATATCTCTTAAGTGACAACAAAAAAGCAATTAACTTTAGAACCATTTTGGGGGCATTTGCCATTCAAGCGGGTCTAGGTGCTTTTGTACTTTACGTTCCATTTGGTAAAGATGTATTAGAAAGCATCTCAGGTGGTGTTCAAGCGGTTATCGATAGTGCGCAAGCCGGTATCAACTTCTTATTTGGCGGCCTCGTCAGCAATAAGATGTTTGAAGTATTCGGTGGCGGTGGCTTTGTGTTTGCCTTCCGTGTACTGCCAATTATTATCTTTTTCTCTTCATTAATCGCCGTGCTTTACTACCTTGGCGTGATGCAATGGATCATTAAGCTAATCGGTGGTGGTTTACATAAAGTACTTCGTATTAGCCGTCCTGAAGCCATGTCTGCTACTGCAAACATCTTTGTTGGCCAAACTGAAGCACCATTAGTTGTGCGCCCTTTCATTCCTAAAATGACCCAATCTGAGCTATTCGCTATTATGGTGGGTGGTTTAGCGAGTGTTGCTGGGTCTGTATTGGCTGGCTATGCAGGTCTAGGTGTTGAGCTTAAGTATCTAATTGCCGCTTCTTTCATGGCAGCCCCTGGCGGTTTGTTAATGGCTAAAATGATGAAGCCAGAAACGCAGCAGGTTATCGACAACATGGATGACGCGATGGCTGAGCAAGAAGATAAGCCAGCTAACGTGATTGACGCGGCGGCATCTGGTGCATCTTCAGGCTTGCAACTGGCGCTTAACGTGGGCGCAATGCTACTGGCTTTTATCGGTCTTATCGCGCTAATGAATAGCTTTGTCGGCTATGTTGGTGGTGTGTTCGGCCATGATAACTTCACCATTCAATTAATCTTAGGTTACGTGTTTGCACCTGTTGCATGGCTTATTGGTGTGCCATGGGCTGAAGCGGTTACCGCAGGTAGCTTCATCGGTCAAAAACTAGTGCTTAACGAGTTTGTAGCTTACATCGATTTTGTTGGCGTACGTGATACGCTTTCAATGAATACGCAAGTTATCGTTACCTTCGCATTATGTGGTTTTGCTAACCTTTCATCAGTAGCGATTCTACTAGGCGGTTTAGGTACGATGGCACCAACACGTCGTCATGACATTGCTAAGTTAGGTGTTAAAGCCATTGTTGCTGCGTCATTAGCCAACTTAATGAGTGCAGCGTTAGCGGGTCTGTTCTTCGCTTTATAAGTGATAGAAGCTGCCTAACTAAAAGTACATTTAATAAAAAAATCGGCCAACAGGCCGATTTTTTTATTTCTTAAGTTTCACTGACTTTAGCTGGTTATTCCCCTCTTCCCTTTTCTTCTCTAATATCAGCAAGTGTTGCCGAGGTTGCTTTTAGTAATCCGTCACAACTTAACCCGAGATCAAGTCCGCGTTTTCCGCCACTGATATACAGGGTTTCAAGGCCAGTTGCAGAGCTGTCTAAAAAAGTAGCTAGACGCTTTTTCTGGGCTATCGGGCTAATCCCGCCGACGATATAACCCGTTACTCGCTCGGCATGAACCGGATCTGCCATTACCATCTTTTTAATTTTGGCCGCTTTAGCCAACGCTTTTAAATCAAGTAAGCCAGCCACAGGAACAATCGCAACAACGAGTTTATTTTTATCCGTTGCGTCACAGGCTAATAGGGTCTTAAATACTAGGTTTTGATCTAATCCCAACTTTTCAGCGGCTTCTTTACCAAAGTCATTATTGGATTTGTCATGTTCGTATTCATGGATTTCATAGGGAATGTTTTGCTTTTTAAGCCATCGAACGGCTGGTGTCATGTTAGATCCTTTGTTGGTTGAACTTGTTGATTCGTGTTTCTTGTGGGACCTGAGCTTGCTCAGGGAATTTGTGATATTCGCAGAGCAAGCTCTGCCTACAGCTAAACTTGGCTTCAAAGAGCTAAGCTGGCGAAAAGTGCACTAGCTTATATTATTTAAGGTCTGTTGATCTTTGGTGGTTAATTTTTGTTCGATAGGGGACACCTTGTCTAAAAGCGTTTTGAGCGAGGCGAGCAGTGTGTAGCTTAGTACTCTAAGTAAATACTGCTCAGCGACGCGCAAAGCGCTTTTAGCCGAATTCTTTGGGCTGCGTTTGTTGCTCATTTCTACTGCGTTAGCACCTTTTTGCGTAGGTGACTATGCCGCAAAGTCTCTGCCTTGTATAAATACCCAACAAATCGCTGAAAAACAAGCTCAAAAGATCAACAGACCTTAGTCATCTCCCAAAAACATATCTTCATCTTCCGTTTCTGAGAATAGCTCATTACTCTGTTCATCAAGGCTTATCACTTGATTATTCTCATAATAAACTGACGTTGGTGCGGAATAATTTGGCACGTTGTCATAGCTAAACACAGAATAATACTTAGCAATTTGACTATTACCAAATCGGTCAACGGTATACTCGTCTTTACCGCCATAAATTTTAACGCCATCTGCAGGTGATTTGGGCGGATGAAATCGATTTCGTACCACAAATGAGCCCACAAAATCTGGGTGAACTGGATTCTTCCACGTGAGTTTTAATGCTTTATTCTCGCTAATAATGTTCAAATCACTGGGCGGATCGAGCGGAAACTTACGTCGTTCGATGGTGTTGATCACCAGTTTTGCCTGCTGTGCATGATCTATTGAATACCAATCTACCAAGACATTTTTCGATTGAGATGCAGCAGTGGCGCGAATAATAAAATAAAACGCTTTATTCTCACTATGTAAGCGCTCAAGCGCTAGCCGGCTATAGCTATCAAAAATAAAAAACTGTTTTGCTTGTTCGCGCAATTGTTCAATGCTGACTTCGTAACCAATGTATTCAATTTTTTCACGTTGCTTTACACTTGAATAGTCAACATCATTTAGCTCAACCAATTCAATAGTAAAGCGAATATCTTTACCGCCTAGTTTAGCATCACTTAATTTATGATTAAGTACTAAGTAGGCTTCAGTGATCACAGTCGTATCAGGGTCAGGTAAAGCATCAAGCGCAAATGCCATCTGGCCATAAATGATTTTACCTTGTGGGTCAAAACCGGCAGCCAGCTTACCCTCAACGACCCTATCAGGATAAATGGTATGTAACGAATCAGGCAGCATTTCAATTGTTTGCTGCTGTTTACTGTAAATCAATTCCAGATAGGGCCGATAATGTAACCCACTGCCAAAAGGACCAAAGCCAATATCAAATTGCATCATCTGCGAGTCATTACCCAGCGGTAAAGTAGTCGGCCCTTGGATCCGTAATAATAGGTATTTTTTTACGCTAAGGTTTTCTTGTTGCTGACAGTGCTGTTGTAATCGTTCTCGCTCAACCCCGTTAAAGGGCCAGTGGCTCCAAATCCCTTGGGTTAGTTTATCTGACTCGATAGTATGACCTAAACTAAACAAACTGGGTGCTGATGCAATCTCAGTGAAATCATAAATATCAGCAATTTGGTGGGCGTCGAGAATATCAATTGACCAATGACCATATTTTTCAATTTTTGCGGCAACACGATTCATCGGATACAAAGCAAACCGGGCAATCTTAATGTTGGCACCTTCAGGCAAATTAGTTAAATCAAACCGCACTAACCCATAACTGATCCCTCGTTTTTGATTAACGCCTATAAACATTGAGTTATAACCGAAATGTTCTTTATTTTTATTAAGGTAGTTGGCGCCTAAATAGCCAACTTCTGCCTTACTTGGAAACACAGTTAATGAAAACTCATCATTGGCGAGTAGGGTTTTTAAGCGGATTTCGGGGCTAAAAGGTGATTTGATTTTACTGATTTTATCTACAGCGCGAATATTATAGTAATAACTTTTACCACTGCTTAATTGCACATCAGTAAATAATGTTGATTTAGTAATCGCCACTAATGTCTGCTCATTACATTGGCTTTTGCTACTGTCGCTGCGATAAATTTCAAAATATAAGTCATCATTAGCAGGCGGAAGCCACTCTAAGGTCACGCTATCAACACCAATTTTGTTGATGGTAAACCCTTCTACTCGCTTGGGAGCAAGGCTAGAGTAATTAATCGCTTCGCTCAGTGCGTAAAATAACGCGGGAATATTTTCATCGACACTTTGTGCCATGTTCTGCATATAGTCAGGAATATTACGGGTGCCAACCTCTACCACCACCGCTAATATTCCCCGTGCATAATAATACTCTCGGCCGCTGCCTCTAATTAAATTAGCAGGCGGCTTACCACGATGAATACCGTATTGCCGACCTGTTACTTTTTTGATTTCACAGTTCATATTAGCGCACAGCACATTAAGGTCGGTGCCTTCTATCTCAACCTCATGGTTAAACTTGTGTGCAGGGAAAAACACATTACCTTGAGAATGGTAATCAAGTGCTATCGTAATATTTGGATGGGCTTCAACAAACCCTTTAATCGCTTGAGTTTCTGGCTCAGAAAAAGCATGTGGTCCCGAATAAGTCGTACTATTGGCATCTACCTGTTTACGAAAATGAGAATCAAAATTTCGATTTAAATCAACACCAAATGAACCGTCACCATTGTCACGACGATTTTTACGCCAAAACGAAAAGTGATTACGCGAATATTCAAAACCATCAGGGTTAAGACAAGGCACAAGGTAGAGGGTGTTACGCGTCAGGGCAGCCATTAACTTTGGATTAAATCTATAATTATCAATAATATATTTAACAAATTTAATTGCTAACTCATTTCCAATCCATTCTCTGGCATGAATTGTACCAGTGTAAAGCAAGGCAGGCTTTTGATCGGCATAACTCACATCATTAGAAATGGTGGCTAACATAATGGGCCGCTGTTCCCAGGTTTCACCAATGCTTTGTAGGCGTATCAAATTTGGATGCTGGCTCATGGCCTCTTCTAAAAATGTCAACGTTTCTTGATACGAGGCGTATTGAGTTTTCATAAATGAACCCGTTTGAATGGAAAAGCAAAGGGAGCGTTGGCATTGCAGTTTTGCACAATACCACGCTCCCATGTAAGGCGTTATAGCTGTTGGTTGTAATGCTGCCAGTGGCTAGTGATTAGTTTGAGCTTTTTATCTTTCACATTCTTAATGCTGCATAATTTCTGTGGGTCATGAGTCAACGCATCCACAACGCCTTGGATCCCTAAGGTGGCGATAATTTCAGATGCCATTTTTTCACCTATACCTTTAATACCAGTGAAAAAACTCATCAACGAATGGTGAGAGATCACTTTCTCATTGCTAGTATTTTCTTGCTCTAACGTTTCGCAACTTTCGTCTTGGCTAACGGCAATATTCTGCAACGGAAATGACTGATGATGGTTTATTTTTACATTGTCTTGGAAATTCCAAACACAACTGGGCCACTCTTCAATCCTGCCCTGCTCTACTGCAAGCAATGGGTAGCCTTGATCGTCGAGTTGCTCAAATAGCTCATTACCATCGCAACTTGGCGTATATTTACCAAAACTAATATGGCGCATAGTACGCAATAATTGTGGGTTAATTTTCCCCAATTCTTCCCAGTTCCACATTGGAAAATGCGGTTTACTAAACAAGCCTTTTGAATACTTCCACATCAGATATTGACCAATCCAATCGCGAATATACGGAAAAGCCGCAAAAGCGGTGGCACATTCCAAAATATAGATTTTACCGTTTTTACCCAATGCAATATCACATGCCCAATATTCTGCTTTGGCGGCTTTTGATGCTTTAACCGCCAGATTAAGCACACTTTTGGGCACGTTTTGATAATCCATGCTGCCACCTTGGCTTGTATTGGTCAGCCATTCCCCCTCAGGAGGCCGACGCCAAAAAGCACATACAGGTTTATGACCAATCAACATCACCCGAATATCCGCCTCCATGGGCACAAAATCTTGGACATACACAGGGTAGTATTTACGCTTATTCAGAAGCTTGCTGGCTTCATCATAGCTGTCCACTTTATGCACAAAATAACCGCCATAATTTGAAGGGCCAAATGAGCGTTTAATGATCTTTGGATATTGTGTTGTCTTCAAAAATTGTTCTGCGCGCTCAGGTACATAAAAAATGTCAGTCGCAGGAACGGGTAAATTATATTTATGACAAAAATGCGTGACGTTTTCTTTTGATTTGTTGGCAAACTGCGCATCAAGTGACGGCACAAACTCAACCTCGGGTAACGCTTTTGCTATTTCTCTGAACGTTTCATAAGCGGTAGCAGGAATATTACCGATCAATACATCAATCTGTTTCTCCTTGATCTCAGCGATTAAACGCTCTTTATCTTTACCCCAACGGTAGGTAACTTGCTCAATTTTATTGGGCCAGCCTTTAAAGTTAGACTTATCAAAAAAACGCATTACATGATTCAAATATAAAAAACCCAATTTGGGCAACGAACGATTCACTTTCATTAGTTAGGCCACCTTAGCCTGTGCCACGTGTACGGTGCGGTCAATTAAATTAACGATGGCATCAATTTTCTTTTGATTAAAATTAAGGCCCAATTTTTCTTGCTCAGGGGTCGCAAACGCGGGAATACCATTCACTTCCAGCACGACAAATTTCTCTTGTTCGCGATCGTATATGATATCTACCCCAGCTATCTCCAAACCGCTGATAGCCGCGGCTTTTAATGCTAAGGTGACCACCTCGTCACTAGGCTCGCGCACAAACACACTGCCACCACTGCTAATATTGGTTTTCCAGTCATCTTTGCGGGCTCTGCGACCATAACAGCCGATATATTGACCATCGACAATATCGACACGGTAATCGGTGTTGTCATAATCAATAAAGCGCTCTAGGTAGAGATACTGCAGAGCGGAGTCAGCTAAAAACGGCGCTAACATGTCTAATGCTTGCTCACCTTCTATTTTTACTATGCCAGCACCGCCCCAACCGTCTGTCGGCTTGTAAATGATCCTCCCTCCCCAATCGCGCATCGCTTGTTTTAATCCAGCAAGATCACTTTTATGGCATAAGCGAAAATCCGCAGTTGGAATACCGTGGCTATGCAGCAAATAGGAGGTTTTGAACTTATCTTCAGATAATGCAAAAGCGGCGTAATTATTAATGGTGGGAACCCGTTGGCTGATAGCTTCGTATAAGTACACTTGATACGGTGATTGTTGGCCAGCGTTGTAACTGAAAAATAAACTGAGATCTTCCATCACCACATCATGACAGATAATTTGGCCTTGATGTGAGTAAGCGTCACGCAAGTTTAAATTACTCACACTTGTAATATTACGCTGCTTCAGCGCCTGTACTATTTTTGCTTCAACCTCTGCACCACCACCATTTTCATATAACCAGAGCCCGACATTTGCTGTTGCCATTATTTTTTCCTTAGAAGGTCATTGTTCGGTACTGCTTAATCAAAGTGATTATAGTCATTCTTGTGATGTTATTTTGACAAAACAATAAAAACACTAATAATTCATAGAAGTTCAAGAAATAAGTCATCAAACCGCCGCCTTTTTGTAAGAAATTTATACTTAAATAGTAAAGTTATCATTCATACAACGCCCTAAGGATAGATTTAACTCATGATGCATGAAATTGATTTTTATGAACTTTCTGAAATAATCAATCTAAACTCTCACAGTGGAAATAAACAAGGGATTGATGATAACGCTGAAATTTTTAAAGCATGGATGTTACCCCTAGGTTTTCAGTGTCAAACCTATCACCGTGAAACCATTGGCAACCATTTATTATTCAGCTCTGTAAAAGTACCTGGGCCAAAAGTGCTGTTGCTCGGGCACTTAGATACCGTGTTTCCAGAGGGCACTTTTGAAGGTTTTCAGCAAGATGAGGAGTGGATATACGGCCCAGGAGTGTGCGATATGAAAGGCGGGAACTTTATTGCACTTAATGCCCTTCGACATGTTAAAAATGAACTAGGTAAGGTGTTCAATATCGACATGTTATTAGTCAGTGATGAAGAAACTGGCAGCGATGACAGTAAACATTTATCAGCATCTTTAGCTGCTAATTATGACTACTGTTTTGTTTTTGAAGCGGCTGGAAAGAATCATGAGGTAGTTATTGGCCGTAAAGGGGTCGCTACTTTTACCATTAATTTAACCGGTAAGGCCGCACATGCGGGCAATCATTATCAGAGTGGCATCAACGCTAACTTAGCAGCGGCCCATATGATTATTGCTCTTACTGAGTTAACAGACCTGAGCCAAAAAACCACCGTGAATGTGGGTAAAATAAGTGGTGGTATCGGCGCTAATACTATTTCTCCCACCGCGACACTTGTTGTCGAAGCCCGCTTTGCCAATAATGATGAAAAAATGCGATTACTTGAAAGCATAGCGCACATCATCGATACCCCAAAAGTGGCTGGCATCACCGTTAACATCAGTGGAGGTGTGCAGCGTGATGTAATGGCGCCAAGTAAGGGGCAAAGCACGTTAGTTAAACAAATTAGCAAGGTAGTTGGTTACCCAATTTTAACGGAGTTCCGCGGTGGCGGTAGTGATGCCAATATCATGTCAGCAGCAGGGCTTATCACCCTTGATGGTTTTGGCCCTTACGGGGATGGCGACCATACCAGTGCGGAGCGAGCAGAAAAAGCCAGCTTTGTACGGCGTATCGATGAGATGAGTAAAATATTACTTTACTTTTGCCAGCAAGCTTTAGCAAAAAAGAAAAAGCAGATATCTAGCTTGAATTGTGGCTAATAACGGTGTTACGAAACAAGACCCTAAAGAGGGTCTTGTTTCGTGTCGAGTCTATTTTAGTTGTGATTATTAGTTTTACTCAGCCCAGTTATTACTTCACTGGGCCAAGTCATCACATAGCGAAAGCAATACAATAACTGCTTATTTTGTTACAGGTGGCAAGCTATCAAAATAGCTAGCGTGGCCGTTAACAAACTTGCTGCCTTGAGTGCGGTCCCAGTTAATTGACCAAGTCATCACACCACGTAAGTTATTGTAGCCTTCTGGGTTTTGCAGTACGTATTTACCGCCAAAGCTCTTACCTGAAATCAGGTAATCCATTGCTTTTTGGGTATCCGATACGCTGACAAAACCGCCCGATGGCGCAGCTGCTGGGATAGACGGTAAACCAATCGCTACTTGATCAGCACGTAAACCTGGGAAGAAGTGATCGCCGACTTTAAAGCCAGTTAACATCATTTCAGTCATCGCCACGATGAAGTCAGGTGTACCTTGACCGTATGCTTGTCCATCTAGTGCGTTAATGCTACCGGTGTTGTACAGCTGTACATGGATAACTGTTAACTCATCACGTAGTGCGTGGATAATCGGCAAGTAAGCACCTTCTAATGGGCCGTAAGCACGGTAACCACTTTGCACGTAAAGCGTTTCCGGCGCCATAGACAAGATTAAATCACCGTTAAAGTGAGCAATAATGTCTTTAACCGCGCGGATCATGTTCACTGTAGTTGGCGTGGTTGGGTTACGGAAGTCTTTATCGTCGCTATTTAGCGCCAATGTTGAACCACCTTCAAGGTCAATGTCCAAACCATCAAAACCATAGTTCTCAATCAACGCAATCATGCTTGCAGTGAACTCTTCACGTTCAGCGTCGGTTTTCAATTTCACGTGCGCATTTGCACCACCGATAGAAATCAACACTTTTTGGCCACGCGCTTGGACAAACTCAATGTCTGACTTCATTTGCGCTTCACTGTGACCTAGCTTAGTTTGAATTTCCAAGGTCATGTCTGATTCGCTGCCACGTTTCGGCTCAGCAAAGGAAACATTGATAATGTCCCACTCTGGCGATACTTCAGGAAGTAGCGGGAAGCCACTGCCATTTTCAAAGTTATGCCAGTAACCAATCACAGCGCGATCAGCTAAAGGAGGAATACTCGTCGCTTTAACTGTTTTAGTATCTTCTGCAGAATTACCTTTACTGTCGGTAGCGACTACTTTAACTAAGTGATCACCGTCGGTCGTGAATGTCATGTTATAGCTGTATGGATAGCTCGTATCACTACCAATCATTGCGCCATCTTGATAGAAATCGACTTTAGAAATAGCAGCAGGAATTGACTCAGCTGACACTTCGATTGCAACCACTTTACCTGTGTTTACTTTACCTTTGCTCGGCGCAGTAATGTCAACCACAACTGGTTTATCACTTACTTTAATGTTACTTAATGCCACGCCCACTAGGTTTTTACTGTCTGTAGCCACGGCTTTAAGGGCAACATTACCTAAGTCCATTGCTTTGTATGACACGGTAAACGGCGCATTAGTGTCTGTACCAATGGAAATATCATTTGCGAAAAACTCAACACTGGTAATGACTCGGTTAGCATCAGTTGATTTCGCATTAACCGCTACATCGATTAAGCTACCTTGTAAATGTGCACTGCCTTGAACAGGCGCAGTAAAGGTCACATCAGTCACTACCGCTGGGCACGCTTTTACTTCTGCCCAAGCATCTTGCCATGCACTGCCTACACCTGGCTCATAATAGAAGCCTTGGTCAGATGAACACCAACCACCAATGACACACTCGTAACCTTTTTCATTATTTTGCACAACATCGCCAGCAACATAAGACGTACCCGCGACATAAGCAGGCTCATCACATACGCCAGAAGACGGTGGTTGCGTTGGCTCTAATGTTGGCTCAATAGTGGGCTCTTGAGTAGGCGGTAAGGTCGGCTCAATAGTCGGCTCTTGTGTGGGTGGCGTAGTTGGCTCCGTGGTCGGCTCTTGAGTAGGAACGGTGCCATCACAGCCAATTTCATTCCAGAACCAGTTACCGCCAGCCGCTGGCGTTTCCCATGGACCCGGATTGTTTTTCGCTTCAAAGCAGCGATCGTTATAACTGACTTGGTCGCCGTTACTAACACGGGTCGTGCCCGGTACCCAAACAATCATACCAGCAGGTGGTTGGGTTGGCTCAATACTTGGTTCGGCTGTTGGCTCAGTTGTGGGGGTAACAGAGGGTTCAACTGTCGGTTCAACCGTAGGCGAAGTGCCACAGCTTGTTGCTGACCAAAACCAAGAAGTGGCCGTTGGGGTTTCCCAAGTACCGGGATTGTTTTTAGCTACATAACAGCTGTTGTTGTAAATCACTAAATCACCATTAGTGACTTTTGTTTGTCCGGCTTGCCACTGAATAGGCTCAGCCGCCATTGCTTGCGAACTAACGCATGCACCGATCACCAAAGAGGCGATGGTCGATAGTTTCATATTCATTGTATTCATCCTGAAATTGTTACAATAAGATCCTTTATTGCAATTTCATCATAAATCAAAATACCTGAACTGTACCAATTGCGTAGGGAAAAATTGGATCAGATTCAACTTTTTGATGTAAAACAGCGCAATTTACCAACGCAAATGCATGTATTTAATTAGCGTTTGCCTACAATCAACAACAAAACAAATTGGAAATATCATGGACACTTGTATTATTCGCTGTCCACACTGCAGCGTTAAAAACCGTATCGCAACCAACAAACTTGCGCAGCAGCCGCAGTGTGGTAAATGTAAAACCAACTTATTTGCCGGGGTGCCTGTCGAGGCAACCAGCGATAACTTCACACACCTTATAAACAGTGGCATCCCCGTAGTGGTTGATTTTTGGGCGAGCTGGTGCGGACCTTGTCAACAATTTGCGCCGGTATTTGCACAAGCGGCCAAAAGCTACGAAGGCCGCGCTATTTTTGCCAAAGTGAACACCGAAGTAGAAACGCAATTAGGCAGTCAGTATCATATCCGCAGCATCCCCAGCCTAATGGTGTTTAAAAATGGTAAAATGGTGCAACAATTAGCAGGCGCCCTGCCCGCTGGCCAATTCACTCAATGGCTAAACCAAGAGATCTAATCTGTTTTAGTAAATTGGTTATTACTGGTCTGGTAAAACCAACCATGGTTGTTCAAACGCAGCTCAAGCTGCGTTTTATCCATTTCATAACGTTGGCAAAAGTCTTCTAATTGATCACCTTCATCACGTAACTTCATATTAACAATGCTGAGTAGCATATTAACGTCCATGGTTAAGTAGCGACTAAAATTCATAAACCTCTCCAAAGGGGCAATGCAAAACTACATTATCAGCTTTCATCATACTGCCCGTAAAGTGGTTAATCATCGCTAAGTGATTGCATTTTTTGACACTGCTGACGCATATATAGACTGGCGCCAGTTAATAACAGAATGAGCGTGAATATAGCAGATAGGTGCATATTGTATGCAGGCTCCGGTAAGCCAAAACCCGCATTTAATATCAAGGGGGGATTTACCTGAGTGTGTCGAGCAGTTGTTGCTGAAGTATTTTTATACCCTGTCTCGTTTGCAGTAAGGGCCGCTCCCACCGTACTGGCCATTGCCCAACCAGAGTGAGATAAAGCTAAATTTAGCTGTTCCTCTAGGTTGTTAGCCACCTCTAGTGGCTCAGAAAAAGTCGCCGCTTTTAATGGTTGCAACAAATTCGTTAAAAATAACAACAGTAAGGTAATGAGCACGCTGTTTAGTATTGTTTTGCCTAATTGATATTTCATAGTTTCCTTCCTCATTGACGGTGAATGAGAACATTACAGCAATGAAAAAGGGTTATTAGATGGTTAAACTGAGGCAAATTAGAGTGCAATTATGGCAAATCATGTCGCATATTCTGCCCAATTGTGAAAAGTTACTTATTATTAGTGCATAAGTATTGATATTGCGGCACGCTCAGATTGCATTAAGGACCCCTTTTACTTATTATTCTGAGCAGAAATTAGGAAGTAGCACTAGCTAAGGAAAATAATGAAAAACTATAAAATTGCATTACTTGCAGGTGACGGTATCGGCCCAGAAGTAATGAAGGAAGCGGTAAAGGTACTTAAGTTAGTAGAACAACGTAATAAAGACGTTTCTTTTGAACTAAACGATGTACTATTTGGTGCAGCGGCCTATTTTGCAACCGGTAAATCATTCCCTGAAGAAACCATTAAGGCCTGTGATGAAGCGGATGCCATCTTAAAAGGCACCATTGGCTTAAGCCATGAAGAGTCGAAGAAGATCCCAGTTGATGAGCAACCAGAGCGCGGTGCATTACTGCCACTACGTCGCCGTTACAACACCTACGCGAACTTCCGTCCAGTGTATTTACCAAAAGCCCTTTCTCACTTCTCGCCGCTTAAGCAAGAAGTGATTGGCGAAGGTATTGACATTATGATCATCCGCGAGCTGGTGGGTGGCTTGTACTTTGGTCACAAAGAAGTCGGCGTTAACGAAGACGGCAAACGTTATGTACGCGAAGTACTGGAATACGATGAAGACCAAATCCGTCAAATCATCGTAGTTGGCTTTGAAGTTGCGCAAAAACGTAAGAAAGTATTGCACAACATTCACAAATCAAACGTGCTTAAATCATCTGTTCTTTGGAACGAAATTGTCGATGAAGTTGCAGTTGACTTCCCTGACGTTGAAGTGAAAAACATCTTAGTGGATGCTGCCGCCACTTACCTATGCCTAAACCCAGCACAATTTGATGTGATGGTAATGGAAAACATGTTTGGTGACATTCTAAGTGACCAAGGGGGCGGTATTCTTGGCTCTCTTGGCCTAATGCCTTCAGCATGTAAAGGTCCTGAAAAATCTTACTACGAGCCTTCTCACGGCAGCGCGCCAGACATCGCAGGCAAAGGCATCGCCAACCCTTACTCTATGATAGGCTCAGTGGCATTAATGCTAGAAATGAGCTTTGGTATGGAGCAAGAAGCGAAAAACCTTTGGGCAGCAATGCAAAGCGTTTTTGCTGCAGGCTTCTCAACGCCTGATCTGTCAAAAGACAGTGAAGCGACCTTAATCAGCACTGAGAAGTTCGGTGATATGGTATGTGCCGCATTAGCTGAAATGCCAGTGGCATAATTTTGCTTAATTAGTATTCTAAAGCGCACCTTCGGGTGCGTTTTTTCTTTATATTAACATTAACCTTTATTAATAATTGACAAACAGCCGCTTACTTTCTACCTTGTGCAATATAAAAACTAAGCGTTTAGTAAAGCGCTACAAAACCGCACAAACATAATAATATTTTCAGCTCTCCAGCCTCTTGGTACTTAGCCAACTTTATATATTTTTGGAGTTATACAGTGAAACCTTTCTTAGCCGCGTTTGCGTCGATATTACTGACCCCAGTGGTGAGTGCGAGCCCGCAACACAGTTTTCCCAGTGAATGGAAAATGCAAACCGATGCATCAACCGTCTCTTTACGTGGGGAGAACTATCAAAAATTGATGCATTATGATACTTGGCTAGACAATCGTCATTTTGAAGCAGCCAAGCAGCAAATCACCATGGCCGGTGAATCGCGTGTTGATCAACAACTCACGCACAACTGGCAGCAGCTGCAGCAAGTTAACTTTTCTTTAGCCAGCGCAGAGAACCGCCAGCTGTTTGCTAATGCCTTGCTTTATGTATATCGCTACAAAGAATCGATGAAACAAGTTGGTGTCGACTGGTTCTTTCAACCTGACTCCAAGAAAAAGCAAAAAGTCACTTTGTTGGAGGATAGCGACCAAGCGAAGGCTCTTAATCAGGCGCTAAAGTTGAATCAATTAGCGACTTTTATTGAACAACAGCAATCCCATTTTGATCAATTCCAGCAAATGGCGGCGGTAAAAGATCACTTCAATACACTAGCCGATGTTAGCTGGCCCATGGTTACCGAGCCAGTGCGAGTAGTAAGAGATAACGATCCACTGCAAAGTGCTGAGCAAATTATTGATATTCTTACCCTACTCGGTGATATTTCAGCCGAACAGGCACAACAACTAAAAGATTTACATTTAACTTATTTGTCTGCTGAACTGCAAGAGCATATCCGAGTGTTTCAGCGCCGTCATGGCTTATTTGTCGATGGCATAATAGGGCCAAAAACTTTAGCTTGGCTAAATGCTTCAATCGAAAAGCGTCAACAATTGTTAGCGCTCAATATGCTTCGCTTATCGTTATGGCCTGAAGACAAAAAAGGCATCGTGGTGGTAAACGTACCCGCCTTTGAAATGGATGTATGGGTCGATGAAAAGCGCGTGTTTGAAACGCGTGTTATTGTTGGCCGCCCTAGTCGCCAAACGCCAATCTTTATAACCCGACTCGACTCTATTGTGTTTAATCCAGGCTGGAACATTCCAGTGACGATAATGCAAGAAGACATCATTCCTAAAGCCAAGCGTGATGAAAATTACTTACCCAGTAAAGGCTACCAGGTATTGCAAAATTGGAGTGCCGACTCGCCAGTGATCCCGCCACAAGAAATCGATTGGCAAGCGGTTAATCCAAAACACTTCCCGTATCGGATGCGTCAACCGCCGGGTAACAGTAATGCTTTAGGTCGATATAAATTTAATACCCCTAATGACATGGCGATTTACTTACACGACACCCCGGGTAAATCGCTTTTCAATAGAGAAAACCGTTCTCTCAGTTCTGGCTGTGTCAGGGTTGAGCACGCAGGTAAGTTTGCAGAAAAATTGCTGACATTGTCGAAGAAAAATCCAAAAGACTTTGAGTATCTGCAAAAAAATGAAGGCGAAATTAAAACCAAAGCTATTTCATTACGCTTAAAACTGCCTGTTCATATGATTTACCAAACAGCGTGGGTCGACGAAACCGGTAATGTGAATTTCAGAAGTGATATTTATGATTTCGATCAGCCAGTTATCGAAACAGATATTCGCCAAACGGTTCGCAATTCGCAAAAGACGGTCGCAAATTTATAATAATTTGACGGTGCAACCCTCACAAAATACCCCAAAGGGTCAAACATTGATTTGACCCTTTTTTGTACAACCGTTATGGTGACCGGGCTTGGAACGCCTCATACTTTTCTAATACGGATATAATCCTTCTGTAAAGTTTGTTGCTAAATATTGGCAACATAATTGCTTTCCACGTTTTACCCATTCCATAACAGTTGAGTAGTATTTATGGCTTCGATAAATCGTAGACAATTTTTAGCATTAGGCGGCCTAACTGCTGCTTCAACCTTATTACCTAATCTTGCTTACGCAAGTAAAACCGTTACGCCAAGTAACCGTATCTTGACCCTTTCAAGTGTTCATACTGGTGAGTCTGCTCGCTGTGAATACTTCAACGGCTCACAATATGTTCGCGAAGGGCTACTAGAACTCAATCACATTTGTCGAGACTTTAGACAAGACCAAGCCACCATGATGGACGCAAGGTTATACGACAAGCTCAACGCAATTCGTCTTAAGCTTAATGTAAATGATGCGCCCATTAAAATTATTAGTGGTTATCGCTCACCTGCAACTAACAAAATGTTGCGCAGCAAATCAAGCAAGGTAGCGAAGAAAAGTTTTCACATGACAGGCCAAGCAATTGACTTCTTTATTGAAGGTGTACCAATGAAAGATGTACATAAAGCGGCCATGTCATTGCGCTCTGGTGGGGTCGGCCGCTACCGCGACTTTATTCACATTGACACTGGCCCAACTCGTGCTTGGGGTTAGTATTAAACCATAAACAGCGACAAAGCGCTTAGCCAAGCTGATTGGCTAAGCCTTATCGCTAACTATTACTACTTGGATTTGCTCTGTGATTCAGCGCTGAGTTTAGTTTGAATAAAATCACTGTGTTTTAGATACAGCAAATCCGCAATTTTGCGAATAATATAGTCTTCAAACGGGTCAAGCTGATTATCAGCATACGCCACTAGCCACATACCTTTGACGAAACGTACGCGCTGCTCGTAATTTAGCTGATCTTTTAATACCGAAGTAAAGGTTTGCATCGACACCGACTTATCTTGCTGTAGCTGCGCTTTAAGTAACAAAGTTTTTGCTTCTTCTTCATTTAAATCAAAGCCTTTCATCAGCATGTACTCAATCTTTTGTTGCTCTGCAACGGACATTTCACTGTCGGCTTGTCCTACCTCAGTCAACAAAACAGCCACCGCGAGTTCAATATCAATCACCTCGGTTTTTTCTTCTACTTTTAAATCAGCAAAAAAGCTTTTTAATGCAGCAATCATAATATTCCTATTTTTAACAAGGCAATGCTGGCTGTTCATCCAACCTGTTCCAGCGCGATCATCGCGCTACCAAAACCCCAAACTAACAATAAACCAATAACAAACCGCCTATCTAGCGCAAGTCGACTATAATTGGTTTTGACTAAACGCTTGTTTTATTTAACTACAAGGACACTTCCTATGTGGTCAGACATCTGTAAAAACATCAGCAGCACACTCAACCGAGAATTTGTACCCATAGAAAAAAAACCACTGCTAAACGGTAACATTTCCCACACCTATCGATTAAGCAGTGCTAATGAGCAGTTTTTTGTCAAAATAGACGAGCTCGATAAACTCGAACTGTTTGCTTGTCAGGCCGACAATCTAAACCAAATCAGCCAAAGCCAATCAATACAATGTCCAAAAGTGATTTGTTATGGCACCACTAGAGCCTTTAGCTATTTGGTACTCGAATACTTTAACTTTTCCTACGCTAAGGATCAAAGCTGGCATGCCACGGGTGAGCAAGTAGCGCGGCTGCATCAATTCGGTGAACAAAAAATGTTCGGTTGGGACACCGACAACTACATCAGTGCCTTAGTACAACCTAATCGCTGGGCTAAGCGTTGGTCTACTTTTTTCTCAGAGCAGCGTATTGGTTGGCAATTAGAGCTTGCCCTAGAAAATGGCATGGCTTTTGGTCATATCGACTCAGTGGTAGAGCAAGCACATCAAGTATTAATCCATCATAAACCTACCCCTAGCTTACTTCATGGTAACTTGTGGCTGGGTAACATCGGCTTCCATCTAGGTGAACCAATCGTCTTTGGCACCGCAAGCTATTGGGGAGACCGCGAAGCTGAAATCGCCAGAAGCCGATTACTGAACGCATTTCCTGAGCCATTTTATCAGGGTTATCAACAAGTATGGCCGCTGGCCCATGACTATACAGATCGAGAACTGATCTATCAGTTATACTATCTATTAACCTTATGTAATCAGGATGGCAGCGACCATCAACTAAAAACTGAAATGTTGGTTAAACGTATTATGTTGCTCTAACCAACTATACGACTTAGAGGTGTAGCATGATCAACTTTTATGAAGCATCAATTACCTGCCCTATTTGTGGCAATAACACCGACGTATCTCTCGACGCCAGTAACGGGGATCAAGACTTTTACGAAGATTGCCGTCAATGTTGTCACCCCATTCATATTCATTTACACACCAACGAGCTGACAAATAGACTAGAAGTAATCGTTAATTCAGATGATGATTAGTTCTTCAGGCTGATATCTTTGACATAAACCAACATTAAAACAGAATTTATATTCATTTTTATGTTTTCCATACCTTGCTAGTTGAATTCTCAACGCATTACATTTATTGTGCCCGGCCTGCTCACCAGCCCTACTTATATTTATTATTTTGATATATAGCAGAATGGTCAGCTCAATAACTCTAATAATATAAAATTATTAACTGTTCGAGGTTTCCTTTGCAAAAACAACTAGGCATTGCATCATTAGTCGCTTTAGTCATTAGCACTATGATAGGGGCTGGTATTTTCAGCTTGCCACAAAATATTGCGGCTGGCGCTTCCGCCGGTGCGGTTAGCATCGCTTGGTTGATTACAGGCGTGGGCATGACAGGCTTGGTGCTAGTGTTCCATTTTTTGGCCAAAGTAAAACCTGAGCTGCAAGGCGGGATTTTTGACTATGCCAAAGCTGGATTTGGCGATTTTATGGGCTTTAACTCCGCTTGGGGTTATTGGATCTGTAACTTATTGGCTAACGTATCTTATGCTGTGGTGTTTTTCGGCGCGCTAAGTATTTTCACCGACACCACCGATTGGGTATTGTTCGGCGATGGCAACACCGTTGCTGCCATTATTGGCGCGTCTATCTTAGTCTGGACCATGCATTTTTTAGTTCTTCGCGGTGTGCAAGTCGCTGCGGCAGTCAACATCGTTGCCACTATTGCTAAATTACTACCGATTATCGTATTTATTGTCGCGGTGATCTTAGCCTTTCAATATGAAAAGTTTAGCTTCGATTTTTGGGGAGACGCCAGCCCAGCGTTAGGCAGTGTAATGGATCAAGTTAAAGCGTCGATGATGGTGACGTTATGGGTATTTATTGGTATTGAAGGCGCGGTGATCGTATCTGGCCGTGCCAAAAAACGCAGTGACGTAGGTAAAGCCACGATCATTGCACTGATCTGCGCCCTCACCCTATACATTATGGTAACGCTATTTACCTTTGGTGTTATGACACAACCTGAAATTGCTGCTTTGCATAATCCATCCATGGGGCAAATTTTGGCGCACATCTTAGGTCCTTGGGGGGCTAAATTTGTCAGTGCTGGTTTAGTGGTTTCAGTATCGGGCGCACTACTTAGCTGGACAGTGGTATCGGCTGAAGCGCCATTTGTTGCCGCTAAATCGGGGTTGTTTCCTCGTTGTTTTCGCCGTGAAAACAAAAATGGCTCGGCCTCATTTTCACTATGGGTATCAACGCTATTAGTACAGTTTTTCTTGATCATGACACTGGTCCAAGAAAGCACTTACCTTGCGTTAGTTTATATTGCTACTTCTGCGGTACTGCTACCTTACTTATTAGCCGCCGCCTACGCCGTCAAACTGGTCGTCACCCAACAAAAACGTGAGCACAAGGGCAGTTTATTCATAGCCATCATTGCCACCGTTTACAGTTGTTGGTTAGTCTATGCCGCAGGCTTAGATTCGCTACTACTTTGCGCACTATTATATGCACCCGGCATCTGGGTATATCGTAAAGCCAAAAAAGAAGCCGGTGAAAGCTTCTTAACCAGCCACAAAGAAAAAGCCTTCGCGGGTTTACTTATTTTTATGGCGTTAACAGCTTGCTACATGATAGCCACTGGCACCATCAATCTATAACAGCACAGCCTGTTGACGAAATAATGACAAACTCAGTTTGATGTTAACTTACCAAGCTGAGTTTTTTGTTTAATGCCCATCCGCTCAAAAACAACCTAGATAAACACTGTTGTTATCAAACTCCCAATGGTAACCTGCTGCAAAATAAATCAAATTTCCACATTAACAGGCAAATATGAGCATTATTGTATACTTGGTTTTGGGGGCCTGCGCAGGACTAATAGCAGGCTTATTTGGTCTGGGCGGCGGTGTTATCATCGTCCCTGTGCTTATTTTTGCATTCGGATTACTCAAATTTCCTGCCGATGTATTAGTTCACTTAGCCGTTGGTACTTCCCTTGCCACTATCATTATTACCTCAAGCAGCTCAGTATTAGCCCATCACAAACGCAGAGCTATTTCTTGGCCTGTGGTTAAGCAAATGAGCATTGGTATTATCATTGGAACTTGGCTAGGCGCGTTTGCCGCTGACTATATCTCAGGCCCCGCATTACAAAAACTCATTGGTGTATTTTCGTTATGTGTAGCATTACAAATGGCGCTCAACCTCAAACCGAGCGCCGCACGTAAGCTTCCCAATAAATGGGGACAAAGTGTTGCAGGCACCATTATTGGTAGCATATCGTCTTTATTTGGCATTGGTGGTGGCTCTCTCTCGGTACCTTTTTTGTCTTATTGTAGCGTCGCCATGCCAAATGCCGTGGCTACTTCATCCGCCCTTTCCTTGCCTATCGCCATTTCCGGCACCTTAGGGCACATATACTCTGGCTGGAATAGCACGCAATTACCTGAATACAGTCTTGGTTACCTCTATCTACCGGCATGGCTGGGTATTATTTTAACCAGCGCTTTGTTTGCCAAATTAGGGGCTAAGCTGGCCCATCAACTGCCGCCAATCGTTATGAAACGCTTATTTGCCACCATCTTAACGCTGGTGGCCATTAAGTTTTTATTCTTCAGTTAGCGGGAAATTTAATAACAAGCTTGGCGCAACGCATAAAAAGACATCGCCATTAAAAACGAAATGTACAACAAAAAAACAAATTGATTTAAAAACCAGCATTCAAACAAAAATGACAGATTAAAGATTGAAATGACCTGTCCGTTAGGTAATAATCCACACCGTTGCGAAAGCAATGAATCAATGGTGACCCTAGGGTCCTCTCGCATTGATACTCCGTGAACTCGGCCAGGACCGGAAGGTAGCAACCGCAGCGGATGACTCAAGTGCCGGGATGTGGCTTTAGGGTTACCACCCAACCATATTAGTGGGTGTATCACCATACCCATAAGCTGTAATAACTCCCCCATAAAGTGAAAAATTTGAACTATAAGCTGTAATAGCCTATGTTTTATTTGTAACTTTACAACATTCGGGTGTGTTATGTATGTCCGTAATCTTCGTAAACCGTCCCCAGTAAAAAATCTTTTTCGTTTTGCTAGCACTAAATCAAGTGAACTGATTATGTGTGAGAGCAGCCTAGAATTTGATGCTTGTTTCCACCTTGAATACAACGAAGATGTCCTCACCTTTCAAAGCCAACCCGAATTATGTATTCTTTTGAGGGTAAAGAGCTTCCCTACACACCTGACATGCTCATCACCAAACACGACTCAACCCTTTGTTTTCATGAATACAAACCATTTGCTAAAGCTTGTTCTCCCCTGTTTCGTGAAAAGTTTTTAGCGAAGAAGTAACGATACCAATAGCCTTTAACGCATTATTTCAAGTGGGCTTGTTGTATCAAGACAGGCTGTTTTAGTCGCTAAAAACCGACTAAATTGCAATTTTTTATGGGGTTTCATCAGGTTAATATCATAGCCATCGAGAAACCAATTCAGCTGTTGCCCCGTTAACGTCACCAGCTCATCAGGGCATTTTGGCCACTTAAATTTATCCTCGGCCAAGGCTTTGTAATAGAGCACAAAGCCATTATCTTCCCAGAACACACATTTGATTTTGTTGCGCTGCTTGTTGGTGAACGCATAAAGCTCGCCACTGAAAGTTGTTCTGGTCAAATTCTTGTAATCGGGTAGCTGGGAGCCCTCACCCCTACACCACCCACCATGCGTCTCCCCAATGAACAGCCCAAATTCATTTTGGGCAAAACCGAGTTATCAACCCGATAGCCACCCAGACATAAAGCCCTATAGCGCTCAATCTAATTGTGATTGTCCGGATTCAAAGAGCGGTGATATCCCTGACAATCCTCTGACGCTTTATAGTCTGTGCCATTCGTTCTAACATCTATAAATTTAGTGACATTTCCTAGGGTTGGTTCCTGAATGAGGAAGTCTCGACTATTAAAATAGACCCCGCCCTTGGATTTACAAAAGCTTAAGATAAACTCGCCTTTGATTATATCTTTCTGAAACTTACTCATAGATGACACATAGATTAATATTTCTATCACTTCACCTTTTTTGAGGTCGCCCTTAAAAACATCCGTCACCTCTGCTTTCACTATATAAGGTATCCAGCCAAAAGAGATGTATTGGTAATATTTCTTATCCCCTCGTGTTACTTGTTGGCTTTGTAGCAAAGCCGAATAATGTGTATCGACATAATTAGGTTCAACCCAGATGGAGTATTTAGATATTGAGCCCTCTCGTATTTGAGGTGATGTGCTTGGTTCAATTGATGGGCTACAGGCACTTTCTTGTGTCGTCATATTTCCAGCCTCATCTTCACAATGGTGCAGCTCTTCAGAGAAAGCGAAACTAGAAACAAAGAAGGCAAGTAACAGCAATTTATTCATTAATACACCTTAGCTTTTATAACCTACTGATTATTAGACGTTAACGGCAAACCCATCGCAAGCATTTTCTTTGACAAATAATTTACATGAAGCCACAAGGGTCACTTCGACCCAAGGAACGGATTACTAAACCGCGGGAGTAATAATCTGAGGGCTATCTGCGGCTATATTTATGTCGTTGCGATAATGGTTTGAGATAAAACATCTGACCAATAGATATGGTTTGTTGATGGCGTATGGATGGCTGTACAGCAAGCATTTATTTGACAGCACATGGCAAGTTGAAGATGATGCCAGTATGCCGCATGGTACTACTACCACTATCGCCATCGGCAATTGGTCGCGTTAGAACGCAGAAGCCTTTATTAGATGGATTAAAAATATGCACCCTATCCTTGTTGATTTAAATAAGCGTTATACTTCAAAACGCTATGATCCCACTAAACGCATCCCACCAAGTGATCTTGAGGTCATCTATGAAGCCATGCGCTTGTCGTCGTCTTCGATTAACTCACAACCTTGGAAGTTTATCGTCATTGAAAGTGATGCCGCTAAACAGCGCTTGCACGACACATTTGCCAATAAGTTTCAATTTAATCAACCCCATATCATGGCTGCATCGCACATTGTATTGTTTGCTCATAATCCTAAATACAACCGTGACGATTACGCCAAAGTGGTAGATCAGGGCATCAAAGATGGCCGAACCAAACCCGAAGACAGAGAAAAAGCCTTTGGCAGTTTTGCCTTTGCCACCTTAAATACCGATGAAAATGGCAACACGGCGCCTTGGACCAAGGCACAAGTTTACTTGGCCCTAGGAAATACATTGCACACCCTCGCACGCTTAGGCATTGACTCTACCTGTATGGAAGGTGTTGATAGCGAATTAATTGGCGAAATATTTAAAGACGAGTTAGCCGGTTATGTTTGTGATGTCGCGTTAGCCATGGGTTACCACCACCCAGAGGAAGACTACAACGCGAAGCTGCCAAAATCTCGTTTAGCCGCCAAAGACGTGATAAAAATCATTTAAGCTGGGGGATATGATCAACGCGATTTGATGGTCCACCTTAAGCCTGCTCTAGCAGGCTTAGGGCAAAGAAGGGAGGCATCACCTCTTTGCTCTATTAACCCGGACCCATCCCTTGCTTCACAAGTTACGCGTTCTAGTTTTCAATCAGAGCATACTCAATTTTATACCTTGGCCTAAAACGATCTAAAGATAATAGAATTACACCAAAATAGATCATTGATAGCACAATTTCATAAACTGTCGGAAAAAGCTCAACCAACAATCCCCTTGCAAAAGGATATGAAACACTAGATAAAAAAATTGCCAAGCACCAGATAATAAACGACTTCTTATTCAACAAAATTCTTTTGTGTATATCAATACACATGATACAAGACTCAGCACCCCTCAAAAAGCAAAATTGGGCAAGTCTAAAATACCCACTTCAGTTTCGTGGCACACCATTACATCAAATAAATATAATGACAAACCGCACAGAGGTGCCATTTCTCTCTATGACAAAAAGATTAAATGTCTATAGTTCTAGATCACTCTTTATTGCATATATAGCAACATAAGCAGTCAGCTTTTTAAAAAAGGTTATTTAATGTCACCATCTGAACTAGTTACCTTCCTTGAATCCATTGTTGAAAATGACGTAAAACATGCCGTGATGATTTGGGGCCCACCGGGCGTAGGCAAATCGTCTATCGTTTCTCAACTTTGCAAAACGAACCAAATAGGCTTTGTTGATGTGCGCTTGAGTCAGCTGATGCCCAGTGACCTGCGAGGTTTACCCTCACCCGTAAATGGGGTGACTCATTGGAACCCTCCGGCATTTCTACCGACAGAGGGACGCGGTGTATTGTTTATGGACGAGCTCAATATGGCTCCGCCTGCACTGCAAGGCGTGGCACAACAGCTTATCCTAGATAGAAAAGTAGGCGATTATGTCTTACCTGAAGGCTGGCTGGTTTGGGCAGCAGGTAACCGAAACACCGATCGCGCCGCGGTATATGAGATGCCCGGGCCATTGGCAAACCGCTTTTTACATTTAGAAGTGGCCCCCTCACTTGCCGATTTTAAACAATTTGCTTTTGCTAATAATGTTTGCGAAACCATCATAGGTTTTCTGACATACCGTCCTGATCTGCTACACAAAATGCACCCATCAGACCCAGCTTGGCCTTCTCCTCGCACCTGGGAAATGGCATCCAATCTGGTTCGCGCTGGGCTATCTATTGAATCAGCTGTGGGTCTAGGCCCTGCTGAAGAATACCGTGCCTTTGTACAACTTCGTGACCATCTACCAAATATTGACGCTATTCTTGAGGGTAAAACATCCGAGGCCTTCCCTCCCGACCCGTCCATAAGATATGCCACCATTGCCGCATTGGTATCACGGTTCCAAAATACTGAACAGGCCGTAGCCGCATTTCAATGGTTAATTACTAACGCCAATGAAGAATGGGTTCATCTTTTCGCTAGTGACCTTTTCCCGCGCCTTCGAGCATTGCAACAGTATCAAGGGTTTGCCAGCAAAATAGTGGCGGACAACTCAGCCAAACGCTTCCTTGCTGACTTTGTCTCACTGGTGTCCTAGCAAATGAATGCAACAAATGACTCTGCGAAGCTATGGAGTAAGTTTTTGCTCAAGCTCAAAATGCAGAACCCTTTTTTTTCAACGTTAGCGATGTTCGCAACCTTTGAGCTCAATGACAACATTACTCACGCTCAAACACAGCATAAAAAGCTGGTCATATCGCCGGCATTTCTACAACAGTTTAGCGAGCAACAACAGTTTAGTTACATGCTACATCAGGTGTTACATCTTGCCTTGCAGCACATTAAACGAGGTGAAGGACGCAACCAACCACTGTGGAATATCGCTGCCGATATATCAGTGAATCAAATTATCAGCGATACCACAGACTGGCCTATAGCCCCGATGACAGCCTGGGACCACCGCTTTAAAGGACACTCTGTTGAGCGAATATATGCTTCACTGCAAAAAGAAGTAGTCAAAACAGCTGCTCACTTAAATGCCTTGGCAGTCCAGTCGAGTTTTCATGCAC
Source organism: Motilimonas cestriensis (assembly GCF_021295315.1). Taxonomy (GTDB): domain Bacteria; phylum Pseudomonadota; class Gammaproteobacteria; order Enterobacterales; family CBDFNC01; genus Motilimonas; species Motilimonas cestriensis. The sequence continues at coordinate 47,376 of NZ_JAIMJA010000018.1, forward strand.
AAAACAGTAGCTCAGATGGAAAGCCTAAAGACGACATCTCGACTGAACAGATCAACGCACCTGAACACCTTCAAGGTATAGGCGAAACGCAAGCAATTGAACAGCTTATAAAGCTATATGAAATCCATGCTGATTTCAGCACTCTTCCTAGTGAAGAGACCGAATTGGCGAATACCTATTGGCGCAGCGCGGCGACTAAAGCCACTCAACTGCATCCCGATCCTCACTACGGCAATCATTCCGATAGCTTGGCTCGAGAAGTTGAGCTCAGTTGCAAAACACAGCTCGACTGGCGGCAAATGCTTTGGAAATATGCAACCCCCACTCTGTCTGACTATACCGAGTTTGATAACCGCTTTATCTATTGTGGGTATTACACAGAAACATTACAGGCTGAATCTCTTAGTATTGATGTGATCATTGATACCAGTGGTTCAATCTCAAAACGTGAGCTATCAAGTTTTGTCAGCGAAATGATTGCTATAAAACGCTGCCACCCGCTGGTAAATATTAAGGTGTATTACGCAGACGATGAATTATATGGCCCCTTCGAGATGCCTGAGAAGGTGTCTGAATTGCAGATGCCTATTGGCTGGGGGGGAACAAGCTTTGCACCTTACTTCAATGCGTTAAAGCAGAAGAATCGATTTACTGATGCACCTCAAGCCGTAATTTATTTCACTGACGGCTTTGGGGATTACCCGGCTCAAGCCCCCTCAATCCCGGTCCTCTGGCTAATTACCGAAGATGGTTGTGATGATAGCAATGTGCCATTTGGCATCATCGTAAGACTTAAGGAGACATCTGTATGACACTAAATGAGATATACCAGGCTGAAACATGCCCACCTAAAACCCAGTGGCTCCCTGAGTTAATCGCTGCCAGCCGTGAGGAAATAGATAACTTTGTTGCGTCAGAAAATACCCAAGCCTGGTTCTTAAATGGGGTATTCCATCACCGGTTGGATAATGATGATAAGGTATGTCAGTCTATTTTTCAGCACCCTAATTGCCCACCAAGATTGATCGCCATAGCGCAACGGTTTAAACCTGAGTGGATAGTCGACTCCCCTGCACTGGCGCTGATCCAGCTTGGCATGTTAGATCCAGATGGTAAAAAAGAATGGGAAGCGACTAAAAGTTCGCTCGCCCATAAAGAGCTAGCGATGTTTATCTATTCTGGTTTGTTTCAACAAGAAAGACGCTATATTCTGAACCACTACACTTACGACAAAGACCACTTTGATGAAATCCTAGTGCTTTGCGCTAACCGTAATCGATATCAAGAATACCGACAGGGCCTGATGCGTAATTTGTTTGCATTAACTCCTCAATTCATTTTCGACGCCTTTGCCGATGAGGCTAAAACCCCCATCACCCTTGCCGCTTTTCAACCTATCCAAGCTCTCGCTAATAGATTAGCGGCAATGAAGGTCACCGAACTTGAGTTTGTTGCACAAAGAGATGACCTGACCCTTGAAATCCAACACTTTCTAGCATCTCATCACTCTGTAAAAGTTAAAAAGCGATTGTTAGAAAACAAATGGGCTGACGAAACGGTGTTGCTTCAACTGGCACAAGATTTAAACGCCAAAATAGCTGAGATGGCTAAAAAAAAGCTTTCTAAGGAACGCCTGAGTGAGCTGAATCAGGCTCTAACCACTACAGCTCTTAATAACAAGCTGGATGACAAAGCACTGCTTGATTTACTGCGAATTGAAGCAGTATCCACGCAAGCATTATTAGAAATAGCCACAACCGCTAAGCCGCTCTGGTGCTGTGCAGCCACTCTACACAAGTCTGCAACACAAGAGGTGTTTAACGCTGCTGGGCAACGAGAGGATTTGCCTAACTGGGCCAAAATAGGTATTGCACTGCATACGCAAGATGCTGCACAAATCGATGCATTGATAGCAACGGACAACAAAGATCTCTGGTTTGCGTTAAGTGATAACCCAAACCTTAGCGCAGCTCAGGCAGAAACGCTGATCGTTAAAAGTAAGGATGAAGTTATTTGGTGTGGAATTGCCAACACCTTTATTGATAACCATGAAGTCCTTGACATTATCCTCAACCAGCGTGGCAAAAAAGTACTTTGGCAAAAACATCTAAAAATGTTGCTCGACCCTGACACCTCAAGTAAGGATGTGGTTAAAATCCAAGGCAAAACAAACCCGCATGGCATTGTGTTTTCTCGATTGATGGCCCGCCACGCTCGCTGTCCAATCAACTTCATTATTCGACTCGCAGCGTATTTTCCGCAAGACACTAAGCTCAATACAAAATATGTGCTTAAGCTACAAGAAGATCCTGAAAGTGCGCAAGCCGAACAATACAGCACTGGAAAAATTGAAAACTTACTGATGACAGGTGAAGGCTACAGTTTTGTATACGAATGGGTACTTGAGAACTTAACCGATGAACGTGATATTCGCAGGTGTATATCAGTACCAAGGTTAAACCCAAATAAAGTGCGCCACTTGGCTATCTCAGCGGATGATGAAACGCTACGACGTTTTGTTGCCACGTCAGCTAGGAAGTATTCATTCTATGAGTATCGGATGTTAGCAACCATAGGCAATGCAACAACCCTTAAGAGTCTGATCAAATCGGAATATATTGATAATGATTCGTTGAAAGAATTGCTTGAACACAATGATAGTTCAGTGAAAACTCACGCATTAAAACTTGCGAAAAAGCGCAAGCTTAATGTGAACATTTCAACTCCAATAAAGAAAAAACCACGCCAGAACAGCCTAGGTAACAAACCAGAACGGGTAGAGCTTGCAAAGGAAACGTCAGATTTGGCACTACTGACTATTCTTGCATCCGATAAAACCCGAGATGTTCGAGAACAAGTCACCAACAACAAGCATGTTTCACCCGAGCTACTCCTATTGCTCGTAGCCGATAAAGATGATTTGGTCACGCTATATGCCCTTAGACAGTTGAAAGAATTTACGCTGTCTAAGTCTGAAAGTGAACGCTTGCAACGGGTACTCAAGGACATATTCGTTGATGATAACCGCGCTGAACGCCTACGCGTCGAGGCTGCTAAAGTCATCGATGATGGTGTTCTGTTAGCCTCTCAGTTCATCAATGGTGCCAGTGATTTGGACAAGGTTATCTTGGCAAAATCAAACTGCAGCGAGTTTCTTGATAGAGCCTTCTTTGCCGCTCAGCGCGGGGATATCAATATACACTATCCAAGTTTGGCTAGTAATAAGCACCTGAATCCCCTTCACGTGAATCAGTTAATCAACAGTAAGGATAAACAAGTACGAAAAAACATCGCGTGTTATCAAAGGTTAGATGATGATCAGATTTTGCGTCTTTGCCATGATAATGAACTTATCGTTTATCACTTGGCAAGTTCTGAGCATCTTGATCTAAATTGCCTACCTACCTGGGCTTTATGCAAAGCTTATCACTACACTAGCAGGGGGACTGTTCGTGAGCGTGTCGCCCAAGCCCTCGAATTAAGAGGAATTAAAAGTCACAAGATCATAATGACTCTACCGAACTTACTAAAGCTGTTTGGCTTAAAGATGTCTGTTAAGAATTTCAATAAAAAACTACTGGAAAAGGGGCTGGTTGAAATAACAAATACGGCTCATCATTCCGTTAAGCCCATTAACAGAGAGCGATTTTCCGATAAAGCTTATTTATATGGACATGATACAGACTTTCCAGGGAATATGTTCACTCCTTTATACTACCCACACAGCTTCGCTGAGCTACTTGCGTTACTTGAAATAGAAGTTAAAGAGCCCGTGTCTTAACTTAACGCAAAGAGGCCAGCATGTGCTGGCCTGTTCTGCGCTGCATTGTATCTAACTCAACTATCGCAACCCCTGATTGTGAAAAGCATTACTGTGCCCCCATAAGCAACGACAGAGGTCCTTTATCTAACGCCTATTATTTTGCTCTTTCAGTATAATTGCAACCAAACGACGCACTGGCATTAACTTTATGCTACATAAGCCAAAGGAGCAGTATAATTAACTAATCAGTAAGAGTTTACGTAAAGCTCGCTCTTGTCTCATCATGTACAAAATATAAGTTTTATTCGCTTCTATTTTGTAAAAAATACGGCAAGGTTTAACCAATATTTCACGATAACTAAGATTGCTTAGCTCTATTGGCGTCTTGCCTGACCCAGGAAATGTTTCAAGTCGGTCGACTTTATCAAATATGTTTTTAACCAAACTCTTAGCAGCGAGTTGATTACTTATTGAAATATATTCAGCTAAATCATTCAAATCTTCTAATGCTGGGGTTGTCCATGTTCGGTGATCAACACTGCTCTTTAGAAGCGTCTAGCTCTGATAAGATCTTGGTGGCTTGTCGTTTGAGTGTTGTTACTAATTCTACTTTCCTGATTGTTTCCAGCGCAAAATGTATCACTATAGTTGCACTGTCGTCGCTGTTAGGAAATGCAGCTCATTGGCACTGACACAAACCTACGCTTAATTGCTATTCGATTTGCAGCTAACATTTGCTTGGTATAGAGTAGTACAATATTTTTGTACTTTTTAATACTGGAATGGGGATGAGACAAGTTGATTGGCATTATAAGCGACCTGAGCTTGCCACTCGGTATCTAAAATCTGTTGGCTTAAGTCCTATCTCGCGGATTGCGCTGTTAGGGGTGCGGCGCATCGGTAAGACCGCATTTTTGCTTAAAGATCTTGCGCCAAAAGCCTCTGAGCTTGGCTTTGTGCCAATTTATCTCAATATTTGGGAGAATGAAGAAAGCCCGCAAGAGCATATCATTATGACCCTTGATCGCTTTATCAGTTCAATGAAATCGAGCGCGAAGCAATCGATAAAGGACTTACTTGCGTCAGAGGTAAAAAAACTGGATATCAACCTAGGCCTGATCAAAGCAACCGTTGATACTTCGGCATCACACACCGCGGTGACACCTTCTGAAATATCGCAAATAAGCGAGCAGATCAAGGAAGTAATCAGGTTAGCCAGTGAGATGGACAAACGCCCTTTGTTTATCATTGACGAAGTGCAGATCTTAAATTCATCCGAGAAATTCTTACCCCTGCAAGCCTGTTTACGAACCAATTTTGATACCTTTGATGAAATATGCGCTATTTACGCGGGCTCTTCACGCGGTGGTGTTGCGGCTATGTTCAATCAAAAGGAAGCCGAAGTATTAACTGGTGAGAAGTTCGCAAAGCGTGAAATGCCCTTTTATAACAGCGCATCTCTTGTTGAGTTCCCTCACCTTGAGCCTGAGTGTATTGATTTTTTCCTTGGTGTTTTAGCCGATCGTTTTAGTATTAATTGTCCTAAGCGCGAGCTGTCTGATGCCTTCAAAGCGCTTGACTATTCCCCTTTTTGGCTGCGCATGTTGCTCACCGAAATGACCGCCAACATGCAAGATGTGACCTCGGCAATGAAGATCATTAAGGGGAAAATTGAGGTGGATGGCGCGCTGGATTACATTACCGCCGGCCTGAGTAAAATTGATAAGCTGGTTTATCTTCGTCTTCACGGCACCCGTAGCAAATACTCGCAACAAGACATGCAGTTTTACTCTGAGCACATGGGTAAAGCCGTTAAGAAAAGCTCAGTGCAAAATGCCATTAGCAAACTGAAACGACTGAAACTGGTCACCGAATATGATGCTGGTATGTTTTTTGAGAAAGCCGGCCTAAAAACCTATATCGAGAAAGACTTAAACCTTTAAGCGGTTTAATCTGTACTCGCAAAATCACACCTTGTAATTGAGTCTAATATGACAGAAAAAGAGAAAATGCTTGCTGGTGAATATTATGATCCCAGTGATGCTGAACTTGTTGATTTACGCCTTCACGCTCGCTTGCTTACCGAAAAGCTAAATCAAACCAGTGTGAATGAGCCAGACAAGCGCGTTGAAATAATTAAATCATTATTTGGCGCTACAGGTATGAACATTCATATTGAATCGTCATTCAACTGTGATTACGGGGGTGAATATAAGGGTTGGTGAAAACTTTTATGCCAATTTTGGCTGCGTCATTTTAGATGTTGCAGACGTTACAATTGGCGATAACTGTTTTATCGCGCCTCAAGTGGGCATTTATACCGCCACACATCCCATTGACCCAATAGCAAGAAACGCCGGTTTAGAATACGCCAAGCCTATCGCTATCGGTGATAACTGCTGGATTGGTGGCCATGCTACGATAAATCCCGGGATCACATTAGGTAATAATGTGGTTGTAGCATCAGGCGCGGTTGTCACTAAAAGCTTTGGCGACAATGTTGTTATCGGTGGGAACCCAGCAAGCGTACTTAAAAGAATTGAGTGCTCATAAATAATTTAATAGAAGAAAAATGTGTGTGATCTTTGGTAGTCATGTAATGTAATAAACCTGATTTGACTCAGGTTTATTACATCAGGTTATTCCCGCATGGGGTGATTAGGCTGCGCTTAACACAAATGTGCGGTAATCTTCGCGGACCAAATCTTGATCCAGTTCGAGGGATAGCTTCGAAGCTATTTGCTCAAGAGCGGCAAACTTCCAAGTTAAACCACTGGCTTTACTTTTTGATAGAAAGGCTTCGCCCGCTGTGGTGGCTTGGCGCGCTTTACCGGTTTCTTTGGCCTCTTGAAACGCGATATCTTCAAGTAGTTTATTCACTTTTGCCGCGCCCACATTGAGCAGCTTGCCCATGATAGTTGGCGTTAAATCATCAGCTTTAATCGCTGTGTCAACGGCCTTCACTACATCTGCTGGGTGGTTCACTGCAAATGCAGTGGTAGGCTCGGCGCTTACCTGAGGTTGCGGCGTTGGCTCGGCAGGCTTAGCTATTTCGGGTTTAGCTACTGCAGGCTTAGCAACTGCGGGTTTAGTTGTTTTAGCCACTGGTTGGCTGTTTGGTACCGCAGGTTTGTGCCCTACTTTATTGGCAGATTGCGCTTTATGTGCTTTTTGTTGGTTAAATTTTTGTTTTTTACTTTTCGCTCTTGCTTGGCGTTTTGCTAACTTCATTACGGCTTATTTTCCATTATCTATTGCATTTGCATACTTCGCCGAGTCATCCATCTCGGCCACTTCATGCCCTTATTTTTCGCGGCTATTATAAAGCAACTGAGCAAAGCTTCAAATTGAGCCAACGCAAGGACATTGTAGATGCCAGCTATTTATCTTTAACACACTGAATTGCAAATATAAATAACCCAACCGCCATTGCGACTAACAGCACAGCCCACACCATGTTTAAACCTAATTGTAATGAATGCAGCAAGCTGGTCACCAGCAATAACACAACGCTTAGCCCCATTAACTGTTTAAATTTTCGCCTTAATGATGCTGGCGTATCTTGATCTAGTTGCTGCTGGCGCAATTGCCAACCCGCTAGCGCAGCGGAAAAGGCTGTCACAATAAAGTAAAAGTCAGCTTGCCCCCCCGCATTATTTATTGCGATTAAACACAGCGCCACACTGGTGAGGTAAAAAATGGTCGCCGAAATATTTTTATGGAGCCGATAAAAAGGAAACAAGCACAAAATAATCAACACCATGGTTCCCGTTGGATAATACATAGCGCCGATACCAAGCACGGGGAAAAGTTGTAATACTAAGGCATAGATCATTTCATTTTCCTCTGTAGTCGCAATGCAGGCAGTAGCTCTTGATGGTAAAACGCGTTAAACGATTGCTCCATCTGCCAGTTAATTAAGTAAAAGCCTTGTTGCCTAAATGGATCCAGCACGCTTTGACGCTCTAAGTGATATAACGCCTTGATATGCTCGTGATGCTCGCCACTGACTAGACCAGACGGATCTGGCACGATCACGGTTAAACAATACCCCGCGCGTTTTAGGCCTTTTAGTAACGGCAAATCACTGGCTTGTAATTGACTAATAAAGACAATGTTCGCCTTGTTAGGAAAATACATCGCCGGTTTGTGCTCAAGGGCCCATAAGTTAATTTTACTGCCAGTTGATGGCTCTACCTTGGTTAATGTTTGTTCAATTTTGCGCAGTTGCCTGCGACCAAAGTTTGGATAAACATAATCCATTTGCTGGCCTAAGGTGAGTAAACCAAGGCGGTGGCCACTGTTGAGTAAACTTTTTGCCATGGTTAAACCCAGCGTTAAGGTTAGGTCTAAACTGGTTGCCAGCGCATTAGCTAACTCACTGCTGCCATGTAAATGGCCATGCTGGCGTGCATCAACAATCAAGCCCACATTCATATTACTGTCTTGTTCATATTCGTTGGCTAGCAACAATTCTTCATGTTTCGCACTGGCGCGCCAATTAATGGCTCTGCTTGGCATGTGGTCTTGGTATTGGGTTAAGCCAAAGAAAGCTTCACCCGTGCCCGCTTTACCCGCTGCCACGACACCGTTAAAGCCAAAGGTTTTATTCGATTTAAGAGGAATGTTCCCCATGTACTGTGCCACGGGGGCTTTGCTCGCCGTTTGCGCATCCTGTACATTTTCACGGTGATAAACTTGGCCAATATAATCTGCGACGGATATTTCTATGTCACTAAATTCAAAATGCCCTCTTTTTGCCGCTAATTCATGTTGATGATTAAACACCCCCTTTTGTTTTAACGTCGCTGTCATGGTTACGCTGGCCCAGTTAGGTTGATTCAGTGCCTGTTCATTCTGTACCTGTTGACTGAGCGCTAAGGCCTGAGGTATCACCTCTTTGAGGTATATATGCTGTAAACCGCTAGCCAAATTTTCAATTTGATAAGAAAGGGTAAAATGGCTGTCGCTTGTCGCTATATCACGCCTCACGTTTAACTTAGCCGGGCGCTGTGTTGCCGCTGCCGCTAACAAGTAAGCCAAAGGGAATAGGCTCATTGCTACTAAGGTGACATTGGTGGTAATCAAGCCCATGACAAAAAAGATAACAAATAATAGCTGTAAGGATTTAGTTTGCTCCATGGCCTGGCTCCATTGGCACAGCAAGTTTATTTATAATGCCTTGAATGATTTTTTCAGCGGCTTGATCTTGTCCCCATAACTCTGGGGATAAACTTAATCGATGGGCTAAGCATGGTACGGCAATGGCTTTAATGTCGTCCGGTAATACATAATCACGCCCCCGCATGGCAGCCCATGCTCGGCTAATACTGAGCAACGCGAGACTGGCTCGGGGACTAGCGCCAACCACCACATTGGCCAAGTTGCGGGTTGCCCTAACAATTTGCACTATGTAGCTTTGCAGTACATCACTTACAGTCACTTGTTCGATGGCATTTTGCATCGCAACTAACTCACTGCGCTCAGTGATCACATCTAAGTTTGCTTGCGCTGTATGGCGGTGTTGTCTGGCTGCTAAGATGGCTATTTCTTGCTCTTGCGACGGGTAACCGACAGAAAGCTTGAGCAAAAACCGGTCTAACTGCGCCTCTGGTAACGGAAAGGTAGACTCATACTCAATCGGATTTTGTGTCGCCATGACAAAAAAGGGCTGTGGCAGCATCAAGGTTTCACCGTCTAAGGTCACTTGCTTTTCTTCCATCGCTTCTAACAAGGCTGATTGCGCCTTAGGTGATGCGCGGTTAATTTCATCGGCTAACAGCAATGAGGTAAAAATAGGGCCTTTTTTCAACTGAAACTGATTGGTTTGGCGATCAAATATAAAGCCACCTAAAATATCTCCGGGGAGTAAATCAGGGGTAAATTGAATACGTTTAAAATCTAACCCCAACACCCTAGAAAAGCTCTTCGCTATTTGGGTTTTTGCCACCCCCGGGTTATCTTCAAGTAACACATGTCCCTGCGCCAATAACGCCGCAAGCACTTGTTCTAAAATATGTCTTTTACCGATAATTGCTTTTTCAACCTCTGCCAATACCGCCTGACAGATCTCGGGAATTTGTTGTAAGCCAATATTATTTTCGTTCATCGCTGCTTCCTTAAGATTGATTTGATTGATGGCGACACAAAGCCGTTAAAATGATCTGAGCATGGCGCAAGTAAGGCTGCGTATTGATAGGCCAATGGCCAAAGCTCAGTGTTTGCTGCCAGTTTGGTTTTACCGCAAACGCCAATGCCTGCTTTAAATCTTTGGCGATGGCTTGGTCTTGTAGTAACTGTTTCAAGCCGTCTCTGCTGCTGATTTGATGTTGATTACAATACCTTTTCAAATACAGGGCCTTTAAATAGCCGTGTAATTTCGACTCGTTACCGGCTTCAAAGTAGTAACTTAATTTTTGTAATAAGTGAATATCGGCTACTGGCGCGGCTTGGTAGTTGATGATCAACACTTCTGCTGCCAAGTCGGCTTTTTTGATCCGTTGTAAGCTGATAAAAAACAGCATTAACAGCAAGGCTATCCAAACAAACACCGCTGGCAGCGCCAATGCCCAAGTTAACAATGACAAAAGCCATAGCGGCGGGTAACAAGCAAGTGTGAGTAGACCTATCAGCATGATCAAAGTAATGATCAATACTTTGCGAATTTTATAACCGTTGCAGTTGTTCATGCCTTAGCCTCCGCAATTTGGTTTAAATAACCAATGGCCAGTGACAAATCTTGTTGCTCGAAAGGCGCTTGGCTGTAACATGCTTTTTCAAATAGCAAAGTGATTTGATAAAGGGGCTGCGCTGGCAAGTTTCCTTGACACAAAAGCAGGTAAAACTCATGCGCTGTTTGCGCAGGTTGCCGCACTAGCTGATATTGCTCTGCAAGTAGTTGCAATAATTGTTGATAGCATTCAATGATCTGTTGTTTACCCGCAGCTTGGCTAGTTTGCATGATTTGTGCTTGGTTTTTGGCTAACGTAGCCAGTGGTGGCTCGGTATCGACATCTTCACTTGGTTGTTTGGGCTTTTGCCCTTTTCGCAACATGGGCGCGGCAATTAACCCTAACAACGCTGCTAAAATAGCCGCAATAATCCAAGGGTTTATTTGAATTAATTGGCGTATCTGCTGCTGCAGTTGTTCTGGATCTGTCTTTGTCCAAAGGGGTAATGGTTGTTCATTCACATCGGAGACTGGCCTTTCTTGCTCAGTCACAACAGCAGGTAAGTATTCAGTTTGCTCTGTTTCCACCGCATTCATAAACAAGGTAAATAAACCAAAGAAAAGTACCATGCCGATGGCGTAAGCAATCACAATTTGTCGAATATGCGCTGCATTAAACAGGATAAAAAAGCATCCGCCGGCAATCACAATCATAAAGCCGATGAGAGGGATCCCCATTGGGCTGCCAAGCATAATATTTAAGGCATCTTTATAATACTCTGGCACCTGGGTTTGCAATGCGATGCTGTCGATGCAGGAAAGCAACAAAGCCGCCAGTATAAAAGCCGCCAGGTAGAAACGAGTGGCGCGATTTAGCATTGAATAGTCCTTTTATTACACCCGCAAGAGCGATATATAGCACTTTAAAATCATGTATATAGACTTGCTTAGCTCAATGAATTTAGATTATATACTTCAGGCAAAATATATCTGACCAAAAATGCGTAATTGCAGAAATTTACGAATTTGACGTGAAAAACTTGAAAAATAGCGCAAGGCAAGGACCTACACGGGTAGCTACTACAATTAAATAGCTCATTTATGCTCACAAAACTTTCATTCATACTTGTTTTATGCGTCACATTAACCACTTAGTGTAACCATTCTTTTTATAATTATTATATCTATTCAATGGAGCCATAACATGTCGATAAGTTGGAAACGTAAACTGGGAATGGTCGGTGCATTAAGTAGCGTGTTGTTACTTAGCGCCTGCAATGACAACGATAAAGTTGAAACAACGGTAAAAGAAGTGATTAAAGAAACCGTTAAACCCGATGCTAAATCGGTTACTGTTGGCCCTCGCCCACTGTTTTTAGTATCAGAAATGCAATCAAGCCCACTGAAAACTAAGCTAGAACAATGTGCATCTGGCCCATTTTATCGCAGCGATTTTTCCATTGGTCACCGCGGCGCTGCATTACAGTTTCCTGAGCATACCAAAGAGTCTTACCAAGCAGCGATTGATACCGGCGCTGGCGTAGTAGAGTGTGACGTTACCTTCACCAAAGATAAAGAGCTGGTTTGTCGCCATTCGCAATGTGACTTAGCCACCACAACTAACATTCTGGCCATTCCTGAATTAGCAAGTAAGTGTTCAGTGCCATTTAGCCCAGCCGATCCGGCTAACGGCGTAAAAGCCACCGCGACCTGTTGTACCAGTGACATTAGCTTAGCTGAGTTTAAAACCTTAAAAGGTAAAATGGACGGCAGTAACCCTAATGCAACCACTGTTGAAGAATTTATGGCGGGTACCGCATCATGGCGCACAGACCTATATTCTGGCAATGGTACGCTGATGACCCATGCCGAAAGTATCGCGTTATTTAAAGCCGCTGGCGTTAAAATGACGCCAGAGCTTAAATCTGCCAGTGTGACGATGCCGTTTGATGGCTTTACTCAACAAGACTACGCGCAAAAAATGATTAATGAATATACTGCGGCTGGTGTTGCCGCTGCTGATGTTTACCCACAATCATTTAACTTAGAAGATGTTAAATACTGGATAGCCAATACGCCAGAGTTTGGCCAACAAGGTGTTTATTTAGACGACCGTTACGATTTAGCTAACTTTGACCCACAAAATGCAGCGACTTGGTCACCATCAATGACTGAGCTAGCAAGCGATGGCGTTAAAATTATCGCGCCACCACTGTGGGTATTGTTAACTTTGGATGCAAACAACAACATCGTCCCTTCGGAATACGCCAAAGCGGCTAAAGCAGCTGACCTGAAAATTATTACTTGGACGTTAGAGCGCTCAGGCCTACTCAGCCAAGGCAATGGCGGTTGGTACCATCAGTCAATTGCTAACGCCATTGATAACGAAGGCGATACTTTTGAAGTGCTAGACGTGCTAGCAAAACAAGTAGGCGTGATAGGTGTATTCTCTGACTGGCCAGCGACAGTCACTTACTACGCAAACTGTATGGATAAATAATCACCACAACTTAGATACTAAACGGCTGGAAACAGCCGTTTATTCCTTCACACCCTTGAGCAAGATTATCTACCACGCTCAAAAACGAAAATCTTTCGGCTCAACCTGTAACTTAATTTATGCCCACCAGCAAAGGCGAACCATCTAGCTAGCCCTTTAGTGACAAAATTTTAATGTTACTCACTTCAACCACAAGTTTAAGGCAATAACCCAAAAAAGCATGATGGCATAACTAATATAATTCCAAAGTAAACCCGAGTTTTGGATAAGCAGAATAGTATATTTTTACTGCGAAAACGCGATAGATATATCCCTATACGCTTTGGTAAAACAGTTGCCCTTGCTCAATAGTAAACCAGCAACAAGCTTGGCAATAAATATGCCTTAGCGTAACGCTTTCGCTGATAGGTAGTTCATCACAAAACACCTTACACCTTGGATTATCTTCGACATCGTTTAGTAAAAGTTTTTCCAGTCAGCAAAAAATAACATTCTCGGCAGCAGCTAATGGAAAAAATTACAGCGCTAATAACGCGACTATTATGCTTTTTTATAAATATACCCTCTGGCTATAAAGTCGAGTTGCAATGTAAGCAACACGGTCAAACCAAAACGATAAAGTGTAATTGTTGTTTTTTTACTATTTCTGATACTTCTCTATAAGTGCACCTGTTTCGTTTCCTTCCGACGTCCCATCGGGAAAGTTTATAATATAATCAAAGATATCTGTCTGATTTACAGTAACTTCAGCGCCCCCCTTTAAGTTAGGTATACTGTAAGGCTCATTTTTAAGAAGGCCTGTGATAACGTTATCCTTCCAAGATAAAACTTCAACCCACATCCATTCAGTGCCTCCTTCTGGAGTAGTAAATGGCGCCTTCACCTGTATAAACTTACCTGGGTCTAAACCCTCATTAAAATCACTTCTTAGCCCATTCAGCTTTTCCTTAGCTCTTTGACTTGCAGCCATTATCAATGAATTATGCTGAACATATGATATATTGTCTTCCGACCCAAAAAGACTAGATAACAAGCTTTCATGCTTTTCACTCAACGACTTACCTTTGATATTCTGAAACAACAGCTCAATAATATAGTTGTTTGGATCACCTTCTTCCCACTTTCCTTCCCCTGTCTGAATTAGCAGCTTAGATTCAGCATTCTTTTTGAGTGTTGGAATCAACGCCGTCTTGTATTCAGTTTCCACAAGGTTACCTATATTCAGTTCAAGATCGCCATCTTTAGTTAGGGAAGCCCCTTCTGCAATAGATTGCGCAACTAGGTTAATTAAACTACCCATAGATCGGTTTGACGACCAAGAGAAATCATTCACTACGATATCGGGTAAACCAAACTTGACCATTCCTAAAGTAATAGCCCTAACCCCTTCGTTGTTTTTGTAAGCGTGAATAACTGTATGGTCTCTCACGTTTGGCATACTGCCACCCCACGAATCTATTCGTTGTTCTTTCCATGCAAGTGGGGTAAATAACTCTCTGGTTTCAGAGTCCCAAATTACGCCACCAGAAGACTCTGAAAATTGATACAGCGAATTGGTTGCTTCTCTTAGTCCGGCAAAGGACAGATTATATGGGTAGGCTATATCGATAATGATTGCCAAGTTTGATTTTTCTATTCGAGTCACTTGCCCCTTATCAAGCCCTCTTCCAAAATATGCGAGATAACTTGCATCAGGTACCGGATATGATGCTTTTAAATCTTTTATTATTTTGTGTGACAACACCGGCTTTGAAGCAGACTCAGGCAGTTCATCTACCATATCGAACTGCTTAAACTTTTCGACTAACAAAGACGTGTCTATATCAACCTTTTCTGGGTAGTAATAAATAATAGTTCTATATCTAATATCAGGCTCTACAGAGGAAGCAAAGGATATTCCAACGGTTGAGAGAACCACAACCAAAAAAGATAAAACATGTTTCATGTGGACGCCCACTATTTATTACTCCTAATAAAACAATCTTGGCTGTGCATACCATTGCTACGCCGCCACTTCGTAAATGTGTGTAGTGACACTGTGAATTTGGCTACCTACGAATTCGCATAGTCCCAACAACCGATAGCGATCAAACCCTAGTGACCACCGACATAAGGTGTGCTGGTTGTATAGTGATTTACCTTGCCGTTTAGCTTCACAATTTTAGCTCTATCATCGGCTTCCACATTTCATACAGCTCTGCTTCTGAGGGGACTTCGCCATGTTCAAGTTTACGGATCACTTTACATGGGTTGCCAAAGGCTAAGCAGTCTTCGGGGATGTCTTTTGTGACAATACTGCCAGCGCCAATCACGCTGCGTGCGCCGATGGTGACTCCGTCTACTACCACAGAGCCAGCACCAATCCAAACACTGTCACCAATATGAATAGGATTGCCTAATGCCAAAGGCAATACACGCTCAGCAATATCAAGTGGGTGCCCTGCTGTGCTGATCACCACATTCGGCCCAATTTGCACATAACGGCCAAAATACACTGGGGCAATATCTAAAATAGTTACCCCACTGTTTAAGAAGCCCCCTTCGGCAAAATGGATATTTTTGCCCATGTCGCAGTAAAAAGGCGGTACGATATTCGCGCCATTATGACTACCAAGAATGTCACCCAGTAGCTTGGCTTTTAATGCGTGCTGCGAAGGCCGAGCGTGGTTAAAGTCATAAAGCTTCTCTTTCATTTGAGTTTGCGATTCAAACAACTCAGGGTTAATAGTAAGCTGTACTTCAAAATCAGATATTTTATGGCTCATTGTCTAGCGCCTCTCATTATAGCAATGCTACATCCTATTCTTATGAAAAAGATAATCAACCGTTAGTGCCAGTAAAATAGAGTGAGTTCAAAAACTTACACTTTCATTTACCGACTCTATCGTTAAGTTATTAGTCTTCCATTTCTCGGGCTTTAGACAAGGCCGAAGCAACCATTCCAGCGGGAATAGACACCACACCTAAGCCAATAATTAAGATAAAAAAGGTGAAAATCTTGCCGCCCACCGTAATCGGGTATATGTCGCCATAGCCCACGGTAGTTAAGGTTGCAACGGCCCACCATAAGCTATGAAATATGGAGCTAAAAGCCTCGGGTTGTACTGGGTTTTCAAAATAGTAAATCCCAACCCCAGCTAAATAAAGGATGATCAATGAGGCGAACAGAAATAAAGTTAATTCTTCTTTTGCAATGATAAAGGCACGGTAAAAGCGCTGTGATGCTGCGCTATAACGCACTAGCTTTAAAATACGCACCAACCGCAACAATCTGAAGGCACGAACAGAACGTAAGTCTAATCCGGTAGCAAGGTAAAACGGTAAAATGGCAAGTAAATCAACCATGCCAAAAAAGGAGAAAATATACCTTACTTTACTGTCAGCCACCGCTACTCGAGCAATATACTCGACGGTGAAAATAAACACGGTAACAGCTTCAAACCAAAAGAGATTAGTTCTTAACTCGGCACTGATATTCGGTAAGGTTTCAACAGAAAAGCTGACCAGTGATAGAACGATCATGATCTGCGTGAAAATTTCAAAGCGGCGACCGATGGCAGTATTGTTATCCTCAACCATGTTTTTAATCGTTTTTATCAAGTTGACTCCTCATTAATTGCATCCCTGGGTAGATCAACTTGTATTGTAAGCAAAATTAACACCGACATGGAAATATTTAAATTTTGCTCAAGGATTGCTTGTTTCGATCGCCACTGCAACGTTTAGAGCAATATTTAACCTCGGCCCAATTACGTTGCCATTTCTTACGCCATGTAAAAGGCCGCTGACATACGGGGCAAATTTTGCTGTCTAAGTGTGCTTTTTTCATTACTTTATCACTGCTCCTGGTCACGTTAGCCTAACATGTCGCTGCAACAAGCGACTGGCCTCTTGCTTCACTTTTGGCTTGTCGCGCCATTGCCATAACAGGGCTTGCGCGGCCTTGTAACTGACTTTTAAATCAACAATTGGCTCGGGGTAATCGACACCCAATTTAACGCCATAGAATAACTGTTCCATATCAGTCATTTGCCAAGGAGTATGCACTATTTGTGCAGGTAACTCGGCTAACTCTGGGCACCATTTTTTAACAAATTCGCCGTCAGGGTCTTTTTCAAGCCCTTGCTTTACTGGACTATAAATCCGAATAGTATTGATCCCAGTGACCCCAGCTTGCATTTGAAATTGGCTGTAATGGATACCCGGTTCAAAATCTAAAAAAAGTGCGGCTAAATGCGCCACTCCACTACGCCAATCAACAGCAAGGTGATGACATAAAAAACTCACCAGCATGGCGCGCATGCGAAAATTGATGTATCCGGTTGCTAATAAACAACGCATACACGCATCAACCATGGGGATCCCCGTTTGGCCTTGTTGCCAAGCAACGAGGTATTGTTTGGCTTGCTCACCTTCAGCTCTAGGCAAATCAAAGTAACCACGATTAACTGGCTCAAACTCCATTCGGCATTCGCTTTCAAATTTTTGTATGAAATGACAATGCCAATGCAGTCGAGCGCTTAACGCCACTAAACTGCGCCGCCAGCCGGGTCGCTGCCAATGGCTTAATAGGGTTTGATATACTTGGCGCAAGCTCAAGTTACCCCATGCTAAATGGGCTGACAAACGAGAGCAATGACGCTGACTGAGTTGTGGGCTAGACAATGAATAGGCATAGTCTTTACCCCGCTGATGATAAAAATCGTCCATTACTTGCCACGCCGATGTTTCACCTCCTCGCTGAAATCCCTCATTGCTAGCTTCTATATTCATAAGCTGAGCTTCTTCTACTTCGCACCAGTTAACACCATTCACATCTACATCAAACGTTGTCGAACGCATCACCGTTTGCCAGTGCTTGTCCCAATGATGTCGCTGCGACAAACCACGAATAACCGCTGCGTAAGGTGATTCAAACCAATTAATATTGTGTTGTTGGCACCAATTAGCGACCCCTTTATCGCGCTCAAATGTGTTGGCTAAGCCAACTTCTTGGTGGGAATAAATCGCGGCTATTTGGAAACGCTGCTGTAACAAGGCAAAGGTTTCCAAAGCATTAAGGTGTGAACAATATAAGGCGCGAGTAGGTAGTCGCTGCTGAATGTCCACCAGCGACTCATGTACAAAACGCCAATGACGCGATGAGTAATGGGGATCATTGAGTAATATCGGCTCAAAGCAATATAACAACAATACAGGTAGCCCCGTTGCGGCAGCCTCATATAAAGGTTGGTGATCCTGTAACCGTAAATCTCGCTTTAACCAAACAACTGCAATGCTCATGTTTTGCCATTAATTAATATGTGACTAAAAATGTGAGATGGTCTGCTCAAGCTACAATATTTGTTGTGCTTTGCTGAGTCAGGCATAGAGAAAGTTAACGTACAAGCAAATAAACTGGTTCACTCTACGCGACATAATTTATCACTGTTAGCCCTTGAATAGTGGTGATCAATTTTCCTTACTTCTGTAAGACGATGTAAAAATATGACTAAATTTATCTGCTTATTAGTCAAAGCGACTATTCATTCGCTACATTTACATGCAATCATGTATTAAAATTTATAATCACTCCGCAACGGTTAACAAATATGAAAACCCAAAGTAAAATGTTTTCACTTCTTTTTATCGCACTATTTATTGAATCCGTCGCGATGTCATTTGTGCACTCGACCTATCTTGAAGTCGTTTTTATCGGCTTACCTGCGCTTTTCGTTCCGCTCTATCTTATTAAGTCGGCGCCAACAAGTGCCTTGACCCGTCACGTTTCAGCCATGGCGGCGATGATTTTTGCTTGTTTACATATCCATCAAATGAACGGTTTGATTGAGGTGCATTTCGAGATATTTATTTTGATGGCATTCTTGATTATTTACAGTGACTGGAAGGTGTTTATTACCGCCGTTTCGGTGGTGGCAGTGCATCACGTTTCATTTTATTTTTTACAAATGAACAACGCGGGAGTTTACATTTTCGATCCTGATCGATTGATGTTTTCAACGGTAATTATTCACGCGGTTTACGCCATCGTCGAGTCAATCGTGGCAGGCTATATCGCCAAAACCCTTAGAGATGATAGTTATGTTGGCGCTGAGCTTGCAACTATCACCAAACAACTAACTCAAAACAAGCAATCAATTGACTTAACATTACGCGTAAATAGCAAGAAAAGTAAAACACTACGTGGTTTTAACGAATTACTAGAGCTACTTAATACCCTCATACATGACGTTAAAACCCAAGCCAAAGAATTAGTAGTTAACACAGCAACCTTAGCTGAACTGAAAGAGTCGTTAAATACTTCTGCCAATATTAAACGCCAAGAAACCGATAGCATTGCCTTGTCCGTTGAACAAATGCTCGACACGGTTAATATGATCGCTAATCAAGCAGGGCAACTTAGCACTCAAATGACCCAAGCCAACAAGTTAAGTCGCTTAACCGAAAATAACGTCAATGACATAAATAGTAAAAACCAACATTTACACGATGCGTTAAGTAGTACCAGTGAGCAAATTCAACAGCTAGCACAGGCCAGTGAAGTGATCACCAGCGTGCTTGAGGACATTACCAGTATCGCCGACCAAACCAACTTACTGGCACTCAATGCCGCCATCGAAGCTGCACGAGCCGGTGAACAAGGGCGTGGTTTTGCGGTAGTGGCTGATGAAGTGAGAGCCCTTGCCAATCGCACTAAAGACAGCACCACTAAAATTGCCAAAACAATCAATGAACTAAACACCCATTCAAAAAGCTCAACGCAAGCGATGCAAGCTTGTATTAGTATTGTTGATGGGGTTATTGGCGTTGCCGCTTCAGCCAACGAGCAAATGAAAGAGACCTCGCAATTAGTCAGCTCTGCAAACGAAATCGCTAACTCGGTAGCCAGTGCCGTCAATGAGCAATCTGATGCTACCGCCAGTATTGCCACCAGCACAGAAAATATGAAACTCAACAGCCAAGACGACCTCTCGCGGATAGCGCAGCTTTCTATCGAAACCGATAACATTAAACGTGCGACCGAAACACTAGAGCATGATATTGAAAGCTTCAAATAACCCCGCGTTAACCCAACAGGCTTTAACGCACCACGTTAGGCGCCATCATGTCGTTATTGTGGTGGTTTGGGTTATTAGCACATTAATAGCCGCCAGTTATTTTATTAATGCACGACTGGTTGAGTTTGATCCAAACGGCAAGCTACAACAAAACCGCCAAGGTTTTGTGATGTCTTTATTAGCACAAGCTCAGCTGGATCCTCTGGCAATGGATAACACTATTATCCATTTCACTAGTGAGGGTTGCGTTTGTAATTCTTATAGCCAAGCGCACAAACAAACCCTTAATCAGCAAGCAATAAGCAATGGTTATCAAGTTATCAACCTAACAATGACGGCAGCTTTACGTGAATTAGTGCCAGCGACGCCCGCCGCGTTGGTCATGAGTAACGAAGGTAAATTGGTTTACTTTGGTCCTTATTCGGAAGGTTTAGCTTGCTCTAGCTCTAATAGTCTTATTGAACTAGCAATAAATAATTTTAATAAAGGCTTTAATCCTGAGCTGATCATCGATAAGGCCAAAGGCTGTTACTGTCAGGCATAGATAAGCACTACAAAGCCATCTTATTTGAACCATTAGTCTATAGTGATCCATGAGTAACATCATAAAAAATGTCACTGCTCACTGTTAGAATGGTTAGGGTTTCAACAACATAATAAGGATTTTTATGATTAAGCAACTAGCAACAGAAACAATCGCATTACTGGGTGGCAGCGACAACATCACCGAAATAGATCACTGTATTACACGGGTACGCATCAAGGTAGCCGATTACGCTAAAGTCGACTTTCCCCAACTAAGTAAAGAATATGACAGCGCGGTAAAAGGCGTAGTTGAAGGCAGTGTTCATCTCGTGGTTAATCAATACAAGCACGATTTTACTACCGGTGATATCGCAACCGAGCTTAAAGCGCTTAAAGGCTAAACCTCCCCTTCCAAAGGCCTGCTAATTCATCCACCCCAGCACGGACCTTGCAGCTCGCTTCTTGGCAAAAAACACTGTGTAGAAAGCGAGCTGCATTGTTTGTTACATCGTTAATCTTTACTCGACTTTCAAATAATAAACCATAATGACTAGACCAAACTAACGACTCATTAATCAACGATCCTTTTTTGAAATGCGAAAGGGAAAGATGTTAGGTTAAATAGGTCATCACTTATTAATCAACCTTAACTCGGCGTTTTTATCATTCCGAGTACAGTTAATCAGCTTAACCATAAGTTGTGTTAATCAGGGTTTTAGTTACCGATTTATTAAGGAGATAATGAATGTCTGGAAATAAAGTCAACGCTAAACATACGTTCACCGTTAACGGCCAAGCTTATCACTACTACCCCATCGCTGCTGCGCAAGCTACCGAACAAGGTGGCGTTGATCGCTTACCAGTCTCAATCAAAATATTACTCGAAAACTTGCTACGCCATCATGGTAACGATACAGATAACCAAGCCGCCATTGACGCCCTCATCAGCAGCCGAGGCCACGCAAGTAGCAAAGAGATAAACTATCAACCAGCGCGCGTGTTAATGCAGGACTTTACCGGCGTACCCGCGATTGTAGATCTTGCAGCTATGCGCGATGCATTAGTTAAGCAAGGGCGAGACCCGCAAAAAGTAAATCCGCTAGCCAAGGTTGATCTGGTCATCGATCACTCGGTTAACGTCGATAAGTTTGCTAATTCATCAGCATTTGAAGAAAATGTCGCCATTGAAATGGCACGAAACGACGAGCGTTATGCCTTTTTAAAATGGGGCCAGCAAAATTTTCAGAACTTTAGCGTAGTGCCGCCAGGTACCGGCATTTGTCATCAGGTCAATCTTGAATATCTCGCTAAGGTGGCATGGACTGAAACCAACGAAAACGAATGCGTGGTTTATCCCGATACACTGGTTGGAACCGACAGCCATACCACTATGATTAATGGTTTGGGCGTACTCGGCTGGGGCGTAGGCGGCATTGAGGCTGAAGCTGTGATGCTCGGTCAGCCAATTTCTATGCAAATACCCGATGTGGTTGGCTTTGAGTTAACCGGTAAGTTGGCCGAAGGCATTACCGCGACAGACTTAGTGCTGCAGGTGGTGCAAATGCTAAGGCAACATGGCGTGGTCGGTAAGTTTGTCGAATTTTATGGCGCAGGCTTGGCGCACTTGCCATTGGCAGATCGCGCCACCATCGCCAATATGGCACCTGAATATGGCGCTACTTGTGGTTTCTTCCCGGTCGATCAACAAACCCTTGATTACTTAGCCCTAACGAACCGCGATCAACAAACCATTGCACTGGTGGAAAGCTATTGTAAATTACAGGGGCTATGGCGCGATGAAACCACGGTCACGCCTAACTTCTCTGAGACCTTAACACTGGATATGAGCACAGTGGAGCCAAACCTAGCGGGACCGGGTCGCCCTCAAGATCGCGTCCCCATGCGCCAGCTTAAAACAGCCACAGATGATTTTATTGCGCTAAATGGTAAAGGCGCGCAGCAATCGACAGCGTTTCCACTTAACACCGGTGCTGATGATCAAGCTCTGCATCATGGCGATCTCGTGATTGCAGCTATTACCTCCTGTACCAATACCTCTAATCCGGCGGTGATGCTGGCAGCGGGATTACTCGCTAAAAAAGCCATCGCAAAAGGATTAGTGACCAAGCCATGGGTTAAAACCTCCCTCGCCCCCGGCTCTCGGGTGGTAACCGACTATTTGCAAGCCACTGGTTTACAACAGTCGTTAGATACCTTGGGCTTTAACTTGGTTGGCTATGGTTGCACCACTTGTATCGGTAATTCCGGTCCATTGCCCGTGGAGGTACAAGAATGCATTGTAGAGAACGATCTCATTGTCTGCGCGGCGTTATCTGGCAACCGTAACTTTGAAGGCCGAATACATCCACTGGTGAAAGCGTCTTGGTTAGCCTCGCCACCATTGGTGGTCGCGTATGCACTCGCGGGCACCACGCGTATCGATCTCACTCAAGAGCCCATTACCACCAGCCCTGACGGCGAAAAGGTCTATCTAAAAGATATTTGGCCCAGCAATGCTGAAATTACCGAGTGTCTTAAAAGCGTTAGCCATCAAATGTTTGAACAACGTTATAGCGCGGTGTTTGACGGTGACCCAATATGGCAAGCCATTGAGGCTGGTAAACAAGCTAATTACGCCTTTTCAGAGCAGTCTACTTACATCCAATTACCGCCGTTCTTTGAACCGGAGTATCGCGATAATAACAGCAACATTGTTAACGCTCCGATCCTCGTGATGCTGGGTGATTCGGTGACCACCGATCATATCTCACCCGCTGGCGCGATTGCCAAAGACAGCGCCGCGGCTGATTATTTACGCAGTAACGGCGTGAGTGAAGCCGATTTTAACTCTTACGGCTCAAGGCGCGGTAACCATCAAGTGATGATGCGTGGCACCTTTGCCAATATTCGCATTCGCAATGAAATGACGCCCGAGCGCGAAGGCAGTTACACCCATCTTCAAGGGCAGTCTACACCATTATTTATCTATGATGCGGCCATGACATACCAGCAAGAAAAGCGTGCCAGTGTCGTCATTGCCGGTAAAGAGTATGGCACCGGCTCAAGCCGAGACTGGGCCGCGAAAGGCACGCTATTACTCGGGGTTAAAGCCGTGATAGCAGAAAGTTTTGAACGCATTCACCGCTCTAACCTTGCTGGTATGGGCGTGTTGCCATTACAGTTTATGCCGGGTGAAGACAGAAAGACATTACAGTTAACTGGTAATGAGTCGTTCGACATTTTAGGTTTGGACAAAAAAATGCAGGCCAATCAAACCTTAAATGCGGTGATCCATTATTCGTCCGGTGAGCAGCGTAACATTCAATTACGGTCGCGACTCGATACCGCGGTAGAAGTTGAATATTATCGCGCCGGCGGCGTGCTGACTTATGTGCTTAATCGCATGGCCGCTGAGCGTTAAGGCTAAACGTAAACCTGATGGGCCGGCAGGCCCATCAATTACCTTGCTATTCCCCTCTTTGGGTTGCCTACTTTGAATTGAAGGAAATAAAATGGATTTACAATACCGCACAGAAAAAGACAGTTTAGGTGAAGTAAACGTGCCATCAAACGCCTTGTTTGGCGCACAAACTCAACGTGCCAAAGATAACTTCAACATTAGTAGTCTGCTGATGCCCGCCCAATTTATTCAAAGTCTCGCCCTGATTAAAGCTTCTGCCGCCAAAGTGAATGGCCAATTGGGCTTACTGGAGCCAACCGTTGCAGATGCCATCTATCACGCTGCAATGACTTTAGCTGCAGGCCAGCATATTGAGCAGTTTCCCGTCGACGTATTTCAAACAGGCTCTGGCACCAGTACCAATATGAACGCCAATGAGGTGATCGCTAGCCTTGCCAGCGAACAACTCAAGCAAACCATTCACCCCAATGATGCGGTAAATTGCAGTCAGAGTAGTAATGATGTCATTCCAACCGCCATTCACGTCAGTGCGCAATTGGCCATTTCACAACAACTACTCCCTGCTTTAACTAAGCTACAAGCAACGTTAGCAGCAAAAGAGCAAGACGTGGCTGGCCAGCTTAAAACCGGCCGTACCCATTTAATGGACGCCATGCCTCTGAGCTTAGCACAAGAGCTTTCTGGCTGGCGCGCGCAATTATCCCTAGCGGCAAATAGAATTACAGACAGTCAAAAAAGATTATGCCAAATAGCACAAGGTGGAACCGCCGTTGGCACAGGAGTCAATGCCCCCGATGATTTCGCCGCACTATTTGCCCAGCAATTATCAAGCTTGACTGGTCAACCATTTAGCAGCGCCGATAATCTATTCAGTGCGTTAAGTAGCCAAGACACCGCGGTTGAAGTATCAGGCCAGCTAAAAGCATTAGCAGTCGCGTTACTGAAAATAGCCAATGATTTACGCTGGATGAACAGTGGCCCGTTAACTGGCCTGGCTGAAATTACTCTTAAACCGCTGCAACCGGGCAGCAGTATCATGCCCGGCAAAATTAACCCCGTGCTACCCGAAGCCGTGGCAATGGCAGCGGCGCAGGTGATAGGTAATGACACAACGATTACGATTGCTGGCGGCTCAGGCAATTTTCAATTGAATGTGATGCTACCGGTAATTGCTTTCAACTTATTGCAAAGTATTGAACTACTCACCGGAAGCTGCGACGCCTTAATGACCACCATTGCTGACTTTACAGTGAATGCTAGCCAGTTAGAGCAAAGCTTAGCTCGTAACCCTATCTTAGCGACCGCCCTGAATAACGAAATTGGCTATAACAAGGCAGCCGAGATAGCTAAGCGTGCCTACGCGGAAAAGCGCCCAATATTAGATGTCGCAAAAGAGATGACCGATTTAGACGAGGCTTATTTAGCTAAGTTGCTCAACCCCGAAGCCTTAATTTAGCATGATTAACATGCTCCCTCTCCAGAGCCAACAAACCCTTTAATGGGCCATTGCGCTAATAGCAGCCGCAATGGTTCATCAAAAGAGCATATTGGCAAATACTCACATCAATAAGCTGCCATTCACTCCTTGCTCTTTTCCCTTAAACACCTCCCTTAGTACAGAGAAAATAAGTACTCAGAGAGTACTCTGACAGACAGCGCCCAGCCAGAATCAACAACACAAAACAGTTTAAATCACCTAGTGCTTTTCCCCTACTTGGATCTATTTTTATCAAGCTACACTAAAGTAATCATCAAATAAAAGGAGGTGTTAATGGCGAAGTTGAATCTTTTATAAATGACATTAACCCTCACCTACAACCCAAGTTAATTGCGTCGGGTTCTAGGGTGAATAAAAGGAATGAGACCATGCAAACGATTGTTAAAAAGCTTAGCTATTTTCCATTAACACTCACCCTTGCCGCAGTGATATCGGGCTGTGATTCAAACACGGCTGAAATTCACTGGACCAGCTATGGGGTGCCGCACATTAAAGCCAATAACTACACTGCACTGGGCAAAGGGCTTGGCTATGTGATGGCACAAGACCGCGCGTGTAACTACCTTGACGGTATTATTACCGCAAAAGGCGAGCGCGCTAAGTTCCTAGGAGCAGGTATCAATAATACCAACATTACCTCCGACTTTGCTTATCTACACTTAGCCACTTACCAAAATGCAAAAACAAACTTTCAGCAACTTGATCCTAGAAGCCAAGCGTTGATGACTGGCTTTACTAAAGGATTTAATCATGCGGTACAGAAAAATAAACATTACGCAAAAGAGTGTGCAGCACTCGTGCAACCGATAGATCAATACGATCTGTATGCACTTAACCAATCATTAAATTACTGGGCATTTGTTGAAGTATTCTTGGCTGAGATTGGCTCAGCACAACCAACGGCACCCAGCGCGAACAAGCGGCTATTAAACAAGCCCGATTCGTTCCTTGATAAAATGAAGGGCAGCAACGGTTGGGCATTAGGTAAAGCAATGACCGACAGCGGTAAAGGCATGCTACTGTCAAATACACACCTGCCCCATGGCGGCAAATTTGCTTGGTATGAAGCGCAGCTCACTATCCCTGACGAACTGAATGTCTATGGCAGTTTTTTACCCGGTTTTGTTACTCCTGCCCTTGGCTTTAATGAGCGTTTCGCTTGGACGCACACTTGGACCAACTCAACGCCAGGCTCGGTTTACACGTTAACTCCCGCCGCTGATCAAGCATTAGCGTACCAATATGGCAATCAAGTTAAGCCACTGCAAGCCAACAACTATCAGATTAGTGTTAAACAACCCAATGGCTCATTATCTGAGCTATCACGGACCTTATATTCAAGTCACTACGGCCCGATCATCGAATTTACGGCACAAGGCCGATTTGTCAGCTTGAAAGATGGTGCCAGCCAACGCAGTGATCAAACTGATTACTGGCTAAAATTAGCCCTAAGTCAAAATGTAGATGACGCCATCGCTTTAAATGAACTCGGCTATCGCACTGGCTCACAAAATATAGTGATGTCAGATGATAAAGGCAATACCTTCTATGCTGACTTGGCATCCGTGCCTGATCTCAGTGCAACAGCGCGGTCAATCATCAACGCAGTACCTGAATTACGCGCTTGGGGCGGTGTATTGCTCGACGGCTCTAATCCCGTCTTTGAGTGGCAACAAGCCGTTCCTTTTAACCAAGTACCACAACGCCAATCTGAACATTATGTACAAAATGCCAATGAATCCCCTTGGCTGGTTAATATCGAAAACCCCATTGTTGGCTATTCGCCCCTATATGGACCCAGTGAATACCCGCAATCACCACGCACTCGATTAAGTGTGGCAATGCTTGAGCAATTTAAAACAAGTGGTAAAAAAGTCACCCTAGGGGATCTGCAACATACCATGGCCGACAAGCGCATCTTTCAAGCTGAGTTGGTCATTGAAGACTTGATCCAACGCTGCCAAAGCTATGATCAAGTGCAAGTGAACGACGAGACTGTCAACATAACACAAGCTTGCCAAGTACTATCGAACTGGGACAAAAAAGCCAATATCGACAGCGTTGGCACTCATATATTCAGAGAATACGCCTTGCAGTTTTACAAAATTCGCGATTTGGCCAGTTGTAATGGCCAATGTTGGCTAACTCAATTTGACCCACAAGATCCGGTTAATACACCGGCTGGTTTGCCCGCGGTATCAGATCCAACTACCGATCTTCATCTGGTCGCATTAGCCAAAGCAGTCATCCAGCTTAACCAAGCCAATATTCCTTTAAACGCCCCTTTAGGCAACATTCAATCCCTCGTCAAAGGTGAAGCGGAGTATCCTATTGCGGGTGGGTATGGTGACGTGACAGGCAGCTTTAGTACTGTTGCCGATAACATGTCGCAAAACCCTGCTAATGCACTAACGGAAAAAGGCTATCGCATTAATGTTGGCGACAGCTTTATCTTTCTCGCGGAGTTCACCAACCAAGGTGTAAATGGACGAAGTGTGCTGCTTTATAGTCAATCAAATAATCCAAACTCACCCCACTACTTTGATCAAGCCCCCTTAATCGAAGGCGCGCAATACAAACCAATACGGTTTAAGCAAACCGACATACTCACCGATGAGGATTACCGCTTTGAGCTGGTTTATATTAAATAACCGCAGGTTCCTAAGCAGTTTAAACAAGGGACTTGTCTAAGATCGAGCCAAAAACACTGCCCCTGAGCAACGAGTAATCATTGCGCAGGGGCCTTGAAATAACCATTGAAGTACAAGACTTTTGGATAAAAATCATTTTGGACAATAAACTACCCATTTCACTTTTTATCAAAATGCTTCAAGGTTATGTGGTGCAGGAGGCGAGAAACCTCTGGCAAGCAATCATGGCTTTTTACATGAAAATTCAAGGGCTCTTTCAGGATCATTAGGCAAAGACCAACCTGGTCCAGTGCTGAGTTCATAATCTAATCTCAACATCTCATTTTCATGAATTACAATAGGGGCGCATCGACGAAAACGAGTACAAATACAGTACTCACCCGTCTCTAGTTCATGTTCATAAAAACCTTTCTCGTCACTTTGTATTGACACTAATGGTGTCACGGCTTCATTTAGATCCATTGAAGGTTGATCATAAAAAATATCAATGTTGAAACCTGAGGCAAATTCAACATGGTTATCACCAATATCATCATGGCTAGTTATCGCACCAAAAACCCCCTGAGTAATTGAGAGTTTATTTTTCACATCTAGTGGCACAGGTTGGTTATCTGAGGACTCACTAGTGCAAGAAATTAAAAAACACGCAAAAATGGGCAATATTGATTTAGGAAAAAATTTGTTGCTTAGATAGTTCATTCTTCACTCTTATAATTGGCTTAGTCTAACTGAAATGTCTTTAAGGTGTCTGTTTAGCAAGTTAACTGACCAGGGTAACTAATGGACATTAAAGAATCCCACCAAAAAAAATTATATATTTTTGACTAAATTTTACTAATGATAAACAGCGCTCTTTCTTTAACTGAAACCTTAGGCACTTCAATTAAGTCATAGCCAAATTTAATATATGCGCTCACCATTTCATGGTATGTCGCGATTGCTTCAATGAAGTCCTGCTTTCGTTCAGCGTCATATTCATAGATTTCTTCCCAAGGTGGAAAAATGAAAACTTTACGGCAATAAATTAGTTCACCACATTTCGCTAGCAAAAGATCCGATATAGGTATGCGCTCAAGTTTACTGTACCCATACGAGTCGATAATACTTCGGTCGTAGAGCGTAATTTCAGAACCACCAAAGTTCTCGTAATTATCGATTTCTTCAAGAACCATTTCGTCTCGAAATGCAGCCTTGTCCAACCAAGGTAATGCCGTACCTTGCGATTCTACTTGGGCTTGGATAACTTTTCGCCCAACTTCAGGTACACTCGCGTACCCAATCTGGCGCAGATATTCGATAACTGAAGTCTTTCCTGAACCTGGGCCACCTGTAAAAACTACTCGATTATTCAAACAAAACTCCATAGACGGTTAACGCCGTAATTTGCGACTTTCGAAAGTGGAGACCGAAGGCCGGAGCTTTTGACAGCCCGACACCTATTCTTATTGTTATGTGGTTCTTGGCGCGAACATGATGATTGCCATTCCCAGCATCGCTACACAAACACCTACTATGTCCCATAGGCTAGGTCGAATACCGTCTACGACCCACAGCCATAAGATAGCTACGAAAATGTAAACACCGCCATATGCTGCATAAACTCTACCTGCTGCTGTTGGATGTAAAGACAATAACCATGCAAATAGAACAAGGCAGAAAGCTGCTGGTACCAATAACCAAACAGATTTATCCTCTTTCAGCCAAAGATATGGCAAATAACAGCCTAAAATTTCTGCAATAGCTGTTACAAAGAAAAGACCTATCGTTTTGATTTCTAGCAACTTAAACTCCTATTAATGCTGCAACCACAATCGTGGTAGAGTGTAGTGGTACAACTATTTTGGCCACCTGATTAGAGGTGATAAGATCACCGTAACTAAGCAGGTATCAATATGTCAAAACGTACAAGACTAACTTATTCACCAGAATTCCGACTAGAAGTTGCCCAAGAAATCGTCGACAAGGGGCGCTCAGTTCGCGAGGTTGCTGAGTCACTAGAGTTAGGCAAGTCAACCGTCGATAAATGGGCAAGACAGCTTAAAGAAGAGCGAAATGGCAACCTATCGAGTGCCATGCCGATGACGCCAGACCAAGTCAAAATACGCGAGCTAGAGCGTAAGATTAAACGCCTTGAAGAGGATAACACCATCCTAAAAAAGGCTTCCGCTCTCTTGATGCAGGACTCGCTCAAAGGTTCGCGTTAATAAGGGAGCTAAGCGCTTATTGGGGTGTTGAACGGCTGTGTAAGGCATTTGAGGTCAATCGTAGTAGCTATCGTTATTGGGTCGAGCGTCATCATGAGTTAGACCCCAAAAGGCTGAAACTCATCTCTGAGCTGAAGCGCTGGTTTGGTAAAAGTTGTGGTTCGGCAGGTCAAAGGACGTTGCAGGTACTGCTCGCTGATTCAGGCTTTAAAGCTAGTCGGTGGTTGATTCGCAAGCTGATGAAGGAGAAGGGTCTCGTCAGCAGGCAAATCCCTAGTCATCGTTATGCTAAAGCTGAAAAAGAGCACTTAGGTATTCCGAATTTGCTAGATAGGAACTTCAAACCAGACGCTCCAAATCGGGTTTGGACGGGCGATGTGACGTATGTTTGGACAGGCTCTAAATGGCTATATTTAGCCGTTGTGATTGACTTATTTGCAAGACGCGTTGTTGGCTGGGCAACCTCAAAAAGCCCAGACAGCGAGCTAACAAAGAAAGCATTGAGGATGGCCTATGAGAGCAGAGGAAAGCCAAAGGGCTTGATGTTTCACAGCGACCAGGGCTGCCATTATACCAGTAAAACTTATCGTCAATTGCTTTGGCGGTTTGGTATAAAGCAAAGTTTAAGTCGCCGAGGTAACTGCCACGACAACGCCCCCACTGAACGTTTTTTCAGAAGTTTTAAAACCGAGTGGATGCCAAGGTCAGGTTATCAGTCATTTGCAGTGGGTGTTGAAGCGATTAACAATTACATTATCGGTTATTTCAATCGCTACAGGCCTCACCAGTTTAACAAGGGGCTATCGCCACAAAAGGCTGAAGCAGAATGCTTCAAAACTTATAACGAGGTGGCCAGTTTTAGTTGACCACTACAGAGCGACCCATTACTGGGCCGACCCCACACAGTTCCGGACGTGCGCTGATTTAAAAACACAAGACCGCATCGAGCTTTTGCGCTCTTAAGTTATATATTCGCGCGTGTAAATCACCACGCACCTAGTACCAATCTACGTGAATAAATCGCTTACTCACTCTTGGTCTTTCTATGGCCTAATACATTAGCATCTTCTTGAAATTACACCAATTGTAACTTCGTCTGCCACTTCGCCTATTCAACCATTTATATAAACTGTGCAGCACATAAATTTACAGCCTATCTAGGCTGAGTCTTTTGTCAGGCAGGCCAAAGTTTACTGCACCAAATACAGTGCTTGCTATTGCCGTTGCTGCAACAGCTACTGGGAATTGAGCCACTGAGCCAACCGACGCGAACTTGCCCTTACATCCCTCCAGTTCGTCTTGAGAAAGGCATTCAGGCGAAGCGCAGTTAACGCTCAATGCAGCAATTTACTTAATAAGAAAGGAAATCGAGCTTATCGAGGCTCCGGGGATAATCTGAGCATTGTCCAACAATTGAATATGGGGGGGTCGGCTTCGCGACACCTATTCTTATCTGTTAGGCACTTTCTTCACCAAGCCATATTTTTTCTACGTACCCAGGTTCTTTCAGCTTTTTGAGTTGTTTTACCAAACCAGCCACACTAAGTTTCTTAAGTGCTTCTGGTAGCTCATTGTTTAGTATTTTGTATACACTTGACCAATCGGCCTCTGTTTCAACTCTGCCATGATCGAATCTCAATAGCTCTGAGTTATATTCTAGTTTTTTATTAAAGCTATCAGGTGTCAGTTTGTATGGATACTCCATTGGTTTAGTTGCATATTTCTTTTTAGGAGCATCCATGAACCCAAAGTCTTTGGGTCTAGCACAAAGCACGAAAGCTTTTGTTCCAGTTTGTTGAAATCTCCCACCTAAGCCGATGTACCCAATAACCCAATTATCAAGCTCTTTAAACGCAAGGGCTTTACCGATGAATTCGAATCCATCTCTCTCTAGCTGATTCAAAAAGTCTGTGTAATTCATTTTATGCCTAACGCCCGTAGCTGCTCCGACTGCCTGCGATTGTTATACGCTCTAAGATGCATGAGTAACTTTTCCCGATTTTATTTCAAACTCAGAATTTTCTTTACGAAAGCATTCACCTGAAAACTGTGAGAAATCTGTGTAACGTGATATTTCTTTGTAAGCAACGACGCTTGAGTCGCCGGTAAATACTGCTAGTGTAATACCGTCGTTGAGATTGATACGACTATTAGCTTCTAAGTCCCAGTCAAAGCCAAGAACCTCTTTCGCCGTAGCATTAGTTGAATATGGGCCAAAAAAACAGACTTTGTCCCATTTGGCATTCACAGCTTGAATGAAATTAAAGCCGCCCGCGTCCCTATCGATCTTTAGCATGTAGTCATAGCTATCGCTTTTACTACACGCGCCACAAGATATTAAAACAAGTATTGGAAGTATATTTCTCATTTCGTATAACGCTTCAAGCTGGGGGGGGTGGGAGTGCAGCGAGTACAAGTCCCTAGACTTGACTTGTTAGCAGCTATGTCCACAAGGCCCACCTTATTTTAATTAAACGGATTAGCATGTTATTTTCTAACTCAAAGCTATCCTCTTCAGATGTATCTGATTCGGTGTAGCTAATCCACCATTTATATAATTCGTCTATCTCAACTTTTGCTAGTCGATGCTTTTCATCTGCATTCCAATCCGTATTTCCAAGAGCCAAGTCTTCTTTCTCTACGAAGTCTTTTAGTAGCTGAAAACAGGCATGCAAAAGTATGGAATCTTTATCCCGCCAATCATCATTTAATGATTCAATTTTTAACAGATTACTTGGTTGCATGATGGTAACTTCTGGCTGCTAACGAGACTGTAGAATAACTCCAACAGCCAAGTTTGACTAAAAAATAAAATCCTACAGC
Organism: Motilimonas cestriensis; assembly: GCF_021295315.1. Lineage (GTDB taxonomy): Bacteria > Pseudomonadota > Gammaproteobacteria > Enterobacterales > CBDFNC01 > Motilimonas > Motilimonas cestriensis. The sequence continues at coordinate 80,489 of NZ_JAIMJA010000018.1, forward strand.
CTCAACGCCGTGGTCAGTGGGCCAGTGCAGTGGAGCATTTTTTATGGTAAAAAGATCGAAGCGATTCCATAAAAATGCGGAGCGTAACTGGCTCCACTGCACCACCTTGTTAGCTGCTTAACCCAGCAATTATCTTATTCACATTAGACTTCCACGCTGGGTAGTCATCTTCATTTTCTTGCCAAAGTTCATTTAGCTCAGATTTTTCAGATACAATAAGATTCATAGCTTCAAGGATTTGTGATTTGAAGCTATCAATCAATGATTTTGGTTGCTTTGAAATCCACTCATCAAAACCTTCGACAGCATCTCCATACTTTGTTCCGTTTAGTATGGAATCTAATACGGCGCCTGAAACTAATACTTCATGGCATTCCTCGTATTCTAAATAGTCGCTATCTTTATGAGCGCAAGCGCCCTTAATGAGTGATTCCGCACTTCCTTCCATGGCCTCATCAATCAAATCGCATGATGTATCATCGTCGAAAATGCCCATTCCCCATGCGCCCATATATATCTCCTAAGTTTAATGTGCAGCTAACGAGACTGTAAAATAACTCCAACAGCCAGATTTGACTAAAAAACGGGGCCCTGCAATCAATCCTAAGCGCTTTTAAGACAATAGGTAATGCATTTGGAACCCATAAAACAGGCTATATTTCTTAAAAAAAGAGAAATTCTACAGCCTCAACGAGCCTGTAGAATTACTCGTTTTAAGATATATTTTTATAATGCACCAAACCATAGCTGAGTTCTTGTTTTGACTCAATTGTTTAGTCTTTTTCTGCTGTGATGAAAATTATCAAGGTTTGGCGTTTTTATGGGAAGTTTCAGGCTGGTTTGGGGGGGATTTCAGGCAATTGGGGGGTTGCCCTGCCTAATGCATCGTCTTTTGCAGCTTTTCAATATTATGAACAAGGCAATACAGCTGCCACTGGGCATTCACTTTGGCTTGTCCCCGTAGCGTCAACTTATTCATGCCTTTATTCACCGTTATATTGCCGAACACGGGCTCGATGCAGCCCAATCGTTTGCTATATTGCCTTCGCCCAATTGGGCTATCTATTTTAACTTTCATTTTATCGATATAGCTCAGCTGCTTGCGTGATTCATCATTTTTAAACTGAACTTGCCGCCCTGTTTTTATCGGGGGCTTTCGCATACATTGCGCTTGCAACGGGCATACTTTGCAATCTTTTAAGTAACCACAGAATTGCGTGTAGCGTTGATGATGGTTTTTCAAATTATCACTGCTGCACCACATTTCATTGCCTGCTGAGCAGCGGCACGTTTGGGTTGTTTCATCATTTGGCTCTCTCAAAGAGCCATCAGCCAATAAAAGCTGATACATCTCTTTAAACATGCCACGGCTTAATAACTCCGCTGACTCGCCACAACCTCACTCATTACGGTTGCTTTGCTTGGACTTCAGTGGCACTTCCTTTATGAAAAGAGTAAACCTCGTCAGTCAGACTGTACTTACCGGAGCGATCTCAGCACTTTAGGGCGGTCCGACGTTTCGGCACGCATCCCCTGTGGCCTACTTAATTCTCTGTGTACGCTTCACCTATCTTGTTCGCTGAAAAAAAATCAGCTCCGCCATAGGCGCAACACTCGATACGGGCGGTGAGTTAAACCTTACCCGACAGGGACTTGCACCCTGCAAGATGCATCAAGCTTCGCTTGACGCACTAACGCCCATCACAGCGGCTGGTTAGAAGCTTAGCTGGCGATGTAGATGAATTGCTCATCACTTGACCACCTAGCCTGTGCCTTTATTTTGTATAAATCAAATGCAGCCTGATATGGATCGGAATCGTACTCAGCTTCTACCATTGCCCAAGCTATCCAATGCGATACTGTGTAATAGCAACCAGACAACTGATATAAAGGCTCACTTAAAAAGAAAAAAGCTTCGTAGCCTTCCTCGCCACAGTGTTTCTCAATGATCTCACACAGTTCATCATCTAAATGGACTGTGGGTGAATCGCTATTCTTAAGAATCTCATGTCTCTGTGATTCAGAGCCTCTGTAAACGGAGCGTTTCTTGGCAGTAGACTTTTCTCCATTTAATTGGATAAGTTCCTCATCTCCAAAATCACGGAGTACGGCCTCGATATCTTCATTTAGCTGATCAAGTTTGCCTAAAAGCTTCTCATCATCAATTTCTGTAGTTTGAGGATGAGTTTTCCTTACTTCGTTAACTCGTTTAAATAATCTATCGCCATTAGGGAATATTGAAAAACACTCTTGTAGCTTTTCATCACTAACATTCCATATGTCGAAATGAAGAGCATAATCTTCTCTGATATCAGGCATAGAATCAGTAGGCTCACCTAAAGCTTCTCTCCACTTCCTTTGCCATTCTTGTTTAATGCTCATATCTATCCATGCTTCTAACGAGACTGTAGAATAACTCCAACAGCCAGATTTGACTAAAAAACGGGGCCCAGCAATCAATCCTAAACGCTTTTAAGACAATAGGTAATGCATTTGGAACCCATAAAACAGGCTATATTTCTTAAAAAAGAGAAATTCTACAGCCTCAACGCCAATTAAGGGGTGAGCAACGCTACCACCCAACCTAAAGCATTGTGCCATAACACTAAATTTGAAGTAGAAGCAAAAATGCCAAGCGTTGGGAATCCCTCTTAAATTGTTATGTGTAATTTCCCACAACATCTGATACTTCTACTGTCATTGCCAAAAAGTTGATACCAGGGTCCAACTCAAAGTTTTGAATTTCGATTTGAGCATGTGACCATTGACGACAACTTATGTCTACGATAGCTGTACCGCCTAAGTAACCTGTAAACCCTTCCTCTATGGTTAAATTAGACACTTTATTAAACTTAAATTTTCTAAAAGTACCAGCCCTGTCATGAACAACCATTTCAATTGAACTGGTCGAAGAATCCCAAGGGTCGATGTTGTATTTAAACTCAACCAAATCAGTATTTGCGAAATCTGCAAAAAGCACTTTTTCTGACAATTTGACCTCCTTACACATCACGAGACTGTAGAATAACTCCAACAGCCAGATTTGACTAAAAAACGGGGCCCAGCAATCAATCCTAAGCGCTTTTAAGACAATAGGTAATGCATTTGAACCCATAAAACAGGCTATATTTCTTAAAAAAGAGAAATTCTACAGCCTCAACGCCGTGCTCTGCGGAAATTTAGGAGAGCCAGCGAGTAATTTTTCCGTAGCAGCACCTTGTTACGTGTTGGTTGGTTCATTTTCCCAGCCTAGTGCGGGCCCTTTATGGATGCCACCTGTGACAAGTATAATTTCAATGTCTTCCTGTGATGGGAAATGATCAGCGTACTCAGGCCATTTCTCCATAACGTATTGTTCCCACCAAACCGTTGGATCAAGTTGATTGACCTTACCATCATGAACACCTTCGAATTTGTACCCATCAGACCTTAAGTCATTCACGGATTTATATAGTGCAGCCTCATAATCTTTGGCAGCAACAAAATAACTAAGAATCGCTCCACTCCATTCTTCGGGCATATCTTGACTGCTACCCCTTGATACAACCAATGGGCACTCAAACAATAAGTTTGAGTCGTTAAAGAGAGGTTCAGTGTTTGATATGATTTTTTCAAGTAAACTAGGAGAGCATGAGTCGGAAAACATTATATCCATTGGTACAATACCTGCGCATTGATTCGCGACATCCGCGCCAATTACCTCTGACGGCTCAGACGACTCGATGACCAAGGAAATACGAGGCTTTTCCTCTCCTTTATATTTGAGCTTCGAGAAGTAGGCATTTCTAATATATGGGAAGGTCTTCAGAATTTTACCGACCTCAAACCTCAGAGCATTTACACCATTGCCATCGAGATCTCCTGCGAACTCCAATTCGGAAACTTTCGCTTCGAATTCCTTATGCTTTTTATTCCCAAATAACTTGCTCAGCACATAACTCTCCTAAGACACGTAACGCGCTGCCAAGGGGTGAGCAACGCAATACCGATGTTGCTGCAACCACCTTAATCACTAAATTCAACGCATAGTAAAAATGCCACGCGTTGCGAATCCCTCTTGAGCAGTTTGTTGAACGAAGCCGCTGCGCGGCAGAGTGTGGCGGATATTTCATACTCAAGTAACCCCTGTCACTTTGATCGGGCTTACTGGAGTAAACCCATGAATACCACCGACCAACAACGCTTTGAATTTCTTTATCAACAACATCTTACCAACTTAACTTTGCAAGGAAAACGCCCGGCAACCATTGATGCGTATTCTCGTGCAGTGCGTCGCCTTTCTGCATTTTTTGACCGTGCGCCCGATGCCATGACCGCGGCGGATTTAAAGACTTACTTTGCCAGTCTGATTGCCACTCATTCTTGGAGCACGGTGAAAATTGACCGTAATGGCTTGCAGTTTTTCTATCGCTACACCCTTGATAGGCAGTGGGAGTGGCTTAACATTGTCAAACCGCCGCAGGTGAAGCGCTTGCCTGATGTGTTGACCTCGGCGCAGGTCGGCTTGCTGATTTCCATGACGGTTAAGTGTCGTTATCAGGTGTTCTTTTTGGTGTTGTACACCTTGGGGTTGCGCTTAAGCGAAGGGCTTAATTTGACCATATCGGATATCGACAGCGCATCAATGCAGGTGCATGTGCGTGACGGTAAAGGCGGTAAAGACCGGCTCGTGCCGCTGCCTGAACGCACCTTGGTGGCGCTGCGCGGTTACTGGGCTACTCATCGCCATCCTCGGTTGTTGTTTCCGAAAATGGGCCCCGACAGCGACAGCCCCATGGATAAAGGCAGCGTGCAAAAAGCCCTCAAGCGGGTGCTGGCTGATTGCGATATTCATCAACACATTAGCCCCCATTCGCTGCGCCATTGCTATGCCACGCATTTACTTGAGCAAGGCTTAGATTTGCGCTCGCTGCAAGCCTTACTCGGTCACGCCAGTCTCAATACCACCGCGCGTTACACTCACCTGACACGCGTGAAACAAGCCGACAGTGTGTTAGCGGTGAACCATCTCGCTGATAAACTGGTGTTGATGTGGGCTCAGTCATGAGTGCCTTCATTGAACTGTTGCGAGCAAATCAGGATGCGCTGCGCCAGCAATACAACCTCAACAACGACATGCGCCGCGCCATTGCTGCCATGCTCCGCTGTCAAACCCAGCAACAAGGCAGCTCAAAGTGGCAATGTCGTCACTGCCCGCATCAGGAAGTGACGCCGTTATCGTGTGGGCATCGGTTTTGTCCGCAGTGCCAACAGCGCACCGCGTCCAACTGGTTATGGCGACAACAAAGCAAGCTATTGCCCACCACGTACTTTATGGTGACCTTCACCTTGCCTTATGAACTGCGCCCCTTAGCCGCCTCACACCCGCGTCATCTGTATCCGCTGATGTTTAAAGTAAGCGCCCAAATCCTTAAAGACTTCGCCGCCAAACAAAACAAAGGCGAACTCGGCTTTACCTCGGTGCTACACACCCACAGCCGACAGCGCAATCTGCATCCGCACTTGCACATCTTAGTGGCCGGAGGGCGCTATGACGCCAGCAAAAAACAATGGTACAAAGGCAAAAAAGATTACTTGTTTAACGCCTTTGCACTAGCCAACGTGTGGCGAGCCAGAATGCTCGAGGCCATCAATCAACACCCAAGTTTAAGCCTGCCCAATCATATTCCAGCGAAATGGATAGCGGATTGTCGCGCCGTGGGGGAAGGATTACCGACGCTGAAGTATCTATCGCGTTATTTATATCGCGGCGTGCTGCCCGATAAAGACATCATTAAGATCACCAAGGATAACGTCACCTTTCGCTATCGCGATGGGCAAACCAAACACTGGAAGCAGCGCACGCTGCCAACACTAAAGTTCTTGATGCTGATGTTGCAACACGTGCTGCCCAAGGGATTACAACGGGCGCGTGACTACGGTTTTTTACGCGGTAACGCCAAAGGATTACTGCACCAAATTCAGTGCTTATTGCTGCCGTTATTGCAATTGCTACTGGGGATTGAGCCACCGAGTAAACCCGAGCGCACTTGCCCGTGTTGCCAGTACAGCATGCGCTGCATCGGTATCCTTCGACCGAGATAATCAACCCCGCAAGGACGCAATAAGGATAATGGCATTCACCACGCCTAGCGCGTCAACAGGAGGAATACGAATAAAGAAACAACACACAGGCAAGCCATAACAAACTGATAAGGTAGGCGTTTACATCATGATCGCCCCTTGCATCTCTCCCGCTCGTCTTGAGAAAGGCACTCAGGCGAAGCGCGGTTAAAGCTCAATGCAGAAATTTACTTAATAAGGAAGGAATCGAGCTCATCGAGGCTCCGGGCTTGTCCAATCGAGTAGGAGGAGACCTCACGGCCTCCGTCCTCTCACACCACCGTACAAGCGTGGGTCGCATACGGCGGTTTCGAATATATTTTTAATGCTTCATACCCACCTAGCAGTGAGTATAAT